>NZ_JARUXP010000003.1:1040636-1439877 GCF_031451315.1 Caballeronia sp. LZ032 | reverse complement strand
TGCTGCACGAAATGCAGAAGCGCGATGCGAAGAAGGGTCTGGCGTCGCTGTGCATCGGCGGCGGCATGGGCGTGGCGCTGGCGGTGGAACGGCCGTAAGTCCACGCAACGTATCAACGCAGCACGAAGTACACACCGGCGCCGCGAAGACGCGACCCGACGCACCATCAAGATCATTACAAGCGTCGGGATAAAGGGAAGGCGCCGGTGCCATTCCGAGTTTCATCAATCTGAGAGATCTGTTCGAGAGGAGTATCAGCATGACTAAGCGAATCGCAGTGGTGACGGGCGGCATGGGCGGTCTGGGCGAGGCCATCAGCATCAAGCTGCACGACGCGGGCTATGCGGTCGTCGTGACGCATTCGCCGGGCAACGCCAAGGTGAATGAATGGCTCGCCGACATGGACCGCCGGGGCCGCAACATCCGCGCATTCGCCGTGGACGTCGCCGACTATGATTCCGCCCAACACTGCGTGGCGCAGATCCAGGCCGAAGTCGGTCCGATCGACATCCTCGTGAACAATGCGGGCATCACGCAGGACACCACCTTCAAGAAAATGACCAAGGTGAACTGGGACGCCGTGCTGCGCACCAATCTCGACTCGGTCTTCAACATGACCAAGCCGGTGTGCGAGGAAATGGTGTCGCGCGGCTGGGGCCGCATCATCAACATTTCGTCGGTGAATGGTTCGAAAGGCCAGATTGGGCAAACCAACTACTCGGCCGCCAAGGCCGGCATGCATGGCTTCACGAAGTCGCTCGCGCTCGAAGTCGCGAAGAAGGGCGTCACCGTCAACACGATCTCGCCAGGCTATCTCGCCACCAAGATGGTGACGGCGATTCCGCAAGAGATCCTCGACACGAAGATCCTGCCGCAGATCCCGGCCGGCCGTCTCGGCAAGCCGGAAGAAGTCGCGGCGCTCGTCGCATTCCTGTGTTCGGACGATGCGGGTTTCGTGACCGGTTCGAACATCGCGATCAACGGCGGCCAGCACATGAACTAAGGATGGCCGGCGGCGCACGGTCGCACGTGCGCCGCCCTGCTGCCGAAGCAGCGCGTTTCCTCATCTGAAACAACCGCTCGCCAGAGCAATCGTGCCCATGAATGATTTCTACAAAGGCACACCTTCATATAGCGTCGGTCATCTGGATGCGGCGATCGAGCATCTCGAACAGGTATTGAGTCTCGAAGGCGCAAATTCGCTGTTTTCGCAGACGTACTGGCGTGCGCGCGTCGTGCAGGCGCTGGCGACGCCGGGGCTTGCGCCCTGTCAATACGCCCGTCTGCAACGTTTGCTGGAGCGGATCGCCGAAGTCTGAGCAATGCGCAAGAACAGCCGGGGGTGTGAGCGGTCAATCCACGAGAGCCGCGCGGACACTCGTGCGCGGCGGCTGCCTTCGGCTTGATGATGCACTTTGTTTCCTCTGATCCGTGAAGAAATTCGCGGGCGCTTGTACCATTCGGGCCGTCCTCATTCATCACGGTTCACAAGCGCATGTCGAATCCACTTCAATCCCTCTTACGTTTGCGTCACGTACTCGGCGCATCCGCGCTCTCGCTTCTGCTCGCTGCATGCGGCACGACCAGCGATATCACCGCCGGGCCGCAACCGAACAGCTACACCGTCACGGGCAAGGCTACAGGCACGCGCATGTCCTGGGCCACCGCGCGCAAGGCCGCGATGGATGCCGCAACGGACTATTGCAAGCAACGCTCGCAACGCGTCTCGGTGAAGTCCGAAGCGACGAGCGGCGTGCGCTCGCTGGAAGAGCAGACGGCGAAGGTGTCGTTCACCTGCGTGCCGGACGCGACGACGGCTTCGGGCGGTGTCGCGCCGGCGCGGGACGAGTGATTTGCGGGGATCGGGCTGAGACACCTCGATCACAGCACGGGTGCCGAAGCAAGTCAGCTCATCAGCGAACTACAGAAGCGACTTGCCCTGAGCAAGAATCTTGTCGCAGACCTGCTTCGTGATCTGCTCCTTGAGTCCGCCGCCGCTGAGATCGAGCGTCTTGCCGCCGCCGCTGTCGAGCACGCCTTTCGCGCCATCGGTATAACCGCTGTCCGTGGAAGGCGAGCCGCCGAGCTTGCTCATCAAGCCGTCCTTGACGGACGACGCACTGCCGCCGAGATAGTTGTTCTTCACGCAGAACTCGAGCACGCCGGCGACATTGCCCGTGCTACTGGATGTCAGCGAGTCCATCGACAAACCGTTTCCCAGGCCGCTCAGACTACCCAGTCCACCGCCACCGCTGCTCTTTCCCTGATTGAGAAGGTTGCCGAGCTGCGCCTGCGCGATGGATGAACAGAGCAAGGTCGCAACGAGAATGCTGCCCGCGCCCACCTGTCGTTTTGAAAAGATCATGGAGCCTCCGCTGGGTGAACTCCCACTATAGTTGGTTTTCAGCGGGGCACCCGGCGGGCAGCGCAACAGCGTGAATGGCGAAACGCCGTGCGCAGCTATGCCGTAATTTCAATGCGCGTGCCGTCCGGCGCGGCTATGACAGCTTCGTAAAAACCGTCGCCCGTGATGCGGGGCGCCGCGATCAGCAAGCCCTCCGCACCGCAGCGCTGCGCCATCGTGTCGACTGCCGCGCGGCTGCCGAGTGCGATCGCGAGATGATCCCAGCCCACGTGATCGGCGATGTCGGCATTTGCGAGCCACGGCGCCGTCATCAGCTCGATCTGCGCGCCGCCGTCAGGCAACGTGACGAAGCAGGACACGAATCCTGGCCGGCGCTCGCTGCGATACGGCTCTCCGATCTTCGCGCCGAAGTGCGCGCGCCAGAATGCTGCCGCTGTTTTTAGATCGCGCGTCCAGAGCGCCACGTGCGCAACGTTCATTGACGCACCTCATTGGGCTCGCGTGCGGTCACCCTCCGCGCACAGACGGGCACGAAACAAAGCAAACCAGCCAGGAGCCAGAACGCGCCGGGCAAGCCCACTTCCTTCGCGACAAAACCTACGCCCGCCGGTCCGAGCAGATGCCCGGCATAGCCCGTCATCGTGATGGCCGCGACGGCCAGCGTGGACGGCATCGCATGCTGGGTGCCCGCGCGTCGAAACAACACCGGCACCACGTTCGAAGCGCCAAGCCCGATCAGCACGAAGCCGCTCATCGCGCCAACGGCGGACGGCGCGGTCAGCAGCACGACGAAGCCCGCGATGGCAAGCAGCCCGCCCCAGAACACCATCGCGCGATCACCGATGCGGGCCGTCAATGCATCGCCGCCGAAACGGCCTGCGGTCATCGCGATCGAGAAGCCCATGTAGCCCAGTCCGCCCTGCGCGGCCGCGACGATTCCGGTGCTGGTGAGCAGCAGCGCGCTCCAGTCGAGCAACGCGCCTTCCACGAGAAAGGTGATCGCAGCCAGCGCCGCCAGCAACAGCACGATGCCGCGCGGCACGGCGAACAAGGGTGCGTCGTTCGCGCTGGCGGTTTCGATCAGTCGAGGACGCGCCACGATCATCGCGCCGAACATGAGCCCCGCGCACAACGACGCGCTCAGTAACATGCCGATGTGCATCGACAGCAGGAACGTCATGAGCAGCGAACCGGCGAATCCACCGACGCTGAACAGCGCGTGAAAACCGGACATCAGCGGTTGCTGCGCGGCGCGCTCGACTTCGACTGCATGGATGTTCATCGCGACATCGAGCGAGCCGAGACACGCGCCGAATCCGAGCAGGGCAATGCCGAGCGCGACGGGCGTGTCGGCCACCGTGAGCAGCGGCAGAATGGCGGCCAGCCCGATCCCGCCCGCCACGATGATCGGCTTGCTGCCGTAGCGGGCGCTGAGCGCGCCGGTCATCATCATCGCGAAGACGGAACCGAGACCGATGCAGAGCAGCAGCATGCCGAGCACGCCGTCATCGACGCCGAGACGCTGCTTCGCGAACGGCACGAGCGGCGCCCAGCACGCGACGCCGAAGCCCGCGACGAGGAAGGCAAGCCGTGTCGCGAGACGCGCGGCCGGATGCGCCGCTTCTGAAGCACGCTGCTCGGGAAGGGAACGCGCGTTCATGATCCGACAGCCTCCGCAGCCGCCAGAACGGACGCGCCGCCTTTCGACAACGCCGCACGTTCCGCACGAGGCAGATCATGCTCGACGACAATGCTGCCGATCGCTTTGACGGCGGCGATGCGATGCGGCGCGCGGGCGTCGAACTTGTCGTTGAGCGCGAGCACGATGCCATGCCGGCTGGCGGCCAGCACTGCGCGTTTGAAGCTTGCGTCGGCGAGCGAGAAGGCGCTGATGCCCGCCTTCGACGAAATGGCGCACGAGCCGATGAAACAGCGGTCGATGTTCATCTGCGCGACCTGCTGCATGGCTTGCGCATCGACACACCCGCCGACCGCCGGGTCGACGCCGCCGCCGGTCATGATGAGCGGCAGGTCGGCGCGGCGCAGTACGGCGGCGGCGATATCGACGGAGTTGGTCGCGACCGTGAGGCCGAAGTCTTCCGGAAGCAGGGCGACCAGCGAGAGATTGGTGCTGCCGCTGTCGAGGAACAGAAGTTCGCCCGGTCCGATCAGCGGCACCGCCGCACGCGCCAGCGCTGCCTTGCGTTCCTGGGCCTGGTCGATCCGGCTGGCCATGGGCGCCGATGCCGGCGTGATCGGCAACGCGCCGCCGTACACCCGGCGGCAGCGGCCTTCCGCCGCCAGCGCGCGGAGATCGCGCCGGATGGCGTCTTCCGAGACATGGAATTCCGTGGCGAGCGCCGCCGCGACGACCGGCTGGCCTTGTGCGAGCCGCGCCGCGATCTCATCGCGGCGGGCGAGTGGGATGTCTTCATTCATGAGTGTGCATTCTAGTGTGCACAAACAAGAATGTAAACGTGCATAAACGTGCATGTGAACCATGCACGTCAATGGAGTTTCAGATGCCGTGCTCGCTCAGACGCGCGTCATACCAGCGGCAGAACTGGTCGAGCGCGGTTTCGGTGTAGCGCGAATACGGGCCCGGCACATAGGCCGGATCCTGCGTGCCGCTGTGCGTGTTCGCGACGAGATCGGCGTCCTGGCGCGTGGTGGCGAGCCAGACTTCCGTGAGCGTCGGCACGTCGTAGTCCACGCCTTCCACCGCATCCTCATGAACCAGCCACTTGGTGCGCACGACGGTCTTGTCCGGCGCGATCGGCAGAATGAAGGCGACGACCGCGTGATCGCTCATCACGTGGGTCCACGAATTGTGTCCCCACAGATGCACGTCGCCGAGGTCGCGGCGTTGCAGATCGCCGAGGAGTTTCGTGCTGGCCACGCGGGTCGAGATCGTCTGCGATTCGTTGCTGCCCGCAATAACGAGCCGCTGCGTGCGGAAATTGGTCTGCGCGCTTTCATCGACGGCTTCCACCAGCTCGCAGATGAAGCCGTCCCGCTCCCAGTCTTCGCGGCTTTTCTCGTTGCGCGCCGTATAGGCTTCGTAGTCCCTGACGGCTTCCTCGCCGAGACCGTCGAGACAGTAGCCGAAGTCTTCCGGCAGGAACGAATTGGACAGCTCGGGGTGCGTGCCTTCGCAGTGATAGCACTCGCGATTGTTCTCGATCACGAGCTTCCAGTTGCCGTTCTCGATGATCTCCGCCTCGAACGCAATCTTCGTGCGCTGCATCTGATGCGGCGCGAAGCGCGGCGTCATCGCCTGATCGAGCTTCATGACGTCTTCCGGCGGATCATCGGCGAGACACACGTAGATATGGCTGCCGATCACCTTCGTATGGACCGGGATCAGGCTCTTGCACTTGGCGTCGAAATCCTTGCCCATGTGCGCGGCGTGCTTGAGACTGCCGTCGAGATCGTAGGTCCATTGGTGATACGGACACACCAGCATGCCGACACTCGCCTTGCCCGCCTCCTTCATGATCCGCGAACCGCGATGACGGCAGACGTTGCGATAGGTGCGGATGTTGTCGTCGTCGTCGCGCACGATCATGATCGATGCCCGGCCCACTTCGACCGTGGAGACATCGCCCGGCTCGGGAATGTCCGCTGTCACGCCGGCGAGAATCCAGAGCTTGCTGAAGAAGACGTCGAGATCGTTCTCGAACACGTCCTGCCGACTGAATACTTCGCCCGGAAAGCCGCAGCCGGGCTCCCGGCTGTCGAGCAGTTCGCGATGGGTCTTGTGGGGAGTGGCTGACACGATGCGCTCCAGAGGAATGTGTTTCCGGCGGGCGTTCCCAGCCGCCGTACGCGCAGTATTGGAGTGCCGCCTGTGAGCGTCAATGTCCTTTAATCTCCGTCTCGCATTACTCTATGTTATGCGTATCGAGCCGTGAAAATTGAGGCAGAATCGCGCCTGCCGCAGTCTTCGAACGCTGTATTCACCGGACAGGAACCGTCGTCAGATGAAGAATGCAAGAGGCCCCAAAGGTTACAGGCGGATCATTCCTTCCATGACCGCGCTGGTCGAGTTCGAAGCCGTCGCGCGGCTCGGCAGCTTCACGCATGCGGCGAGCGAACTGGGCGTCAGTCAGGCGGCCGTCAGCCGGCAGGTGAAGGTGCTGGAAGAGACGCTCGGCGTGAGGCTGTTCCATCGCCTGCACCGCTCCATCTCGCTGACGGGCGAAGGCGAGTCGCTTTATCTGGTGGTCGCGGAGTCGATGCAGAAGATCGCGGGCGTGTTCGACCGTCTTTCCACCGGTTTCGAGCAGCGCGAACTCGTGCTGGCGTCCACCGCCGCCTTCTCGCAGCTGCGCCTCGTTCCCCGTCTGGCCAGCCTGAAGCGGCTGCAACCGAAGCTGCAGTTGCGCCTGACCGATCCGATGTTCATCGCGGACCTGCGTCACAACGAAGTCGATGTCGCGGTGCGTTTCGGCGACGGTTCCTGGACGGACGGCACCTCGACCTATCTGTTCGACGAAGAAGTGTTCCCCGTGTGCTCGCCCGACTGGCTGCGCGAACACGAGGCGCCGGAGACGCTCGAAGCGCTCGCGCAGATGCCGCTGATCGGCTCGGATTCGACTTCGGAAGGCTGGATGGGTTGGGAGGCGTGGTTTGCGTCGGTGGGGCATCGCCCGGCGCGCCTGAATTACGCGCTTCGCTGCAGCATTTATTCCGATGCCGTGCTGGCGGCGCGCTGCGGGCAGGGCGTGTCGCTCGGCTGGGCGCGGCTCGTGACGGACTTCCTGGCGTCGGGCGAACTGGTGCGGCTGCATACGGCCTCATGCAAGCCCGCCGACGCGTACTACATCGTGGTTCCGCACGGACGGTCGATTACCTCGTCCATCGACGGCCTGGTCGAATGGCTGCATGAGGAACCCGCCGTGCCGGACAAGCGGGAAGAGGGCGCTGCTGCGTCACAGGACGCGGGCAGCGCCGGAAAAACCGCTTACTGACTCGCGCCCCGGCCGATGCCGGCCTTCTTCTGCGCGTCCTGGATGTCCTGCGGATATTTGGCGTCGTCGCGCACGGCCGGGTTGTAGCCGGCGTCCTCGAGCTTCTTGAGTTCGGCGTTCTTCTTGGCGCGGGCCTGCTTGCGGGCGGCCTTGCGCGCCGCTTTCTGGTCGGCCTTGGTGGTGGGCGCGGCCTGCGTGGCGCCATTGGTGGCGGCGCTGTCCTGGGCGCTGGCGAGCGGCGCGACCGACAGCCCGAATACGGCCGCCATCAGGGAAACGGCAAGTCTGCTGCCGAGCGTTGCTTTCATAGCCTCTCCAGAGAGATCGGTTGAACGTCGCGCGGCCGGAATGGGCCGCGAAAACCGGTGAAACAACTCGCAAGCACTTTCTCCGGGCCGATGACGCTTTCCTCGTGGCCGTGGCGGCTGTATGCCGTGCGTCGATTGTAAGGCGGCGCGCGCAAATATTCAGGGAGGCGCAAGGATGGCCGCGTCCGTTTCGGAAGCCGATACGATGTACCCTTCGCCCACCCGTCCGGCGGCTCCCGCGCGGCGGATTCAAAGCGGTTATGATGCGCACCGGCTGGAACCACAATTACAACTTTAGAAACGGCCGCGGCGATTGGCGTCATCCAGACAGCCGGTTCTCGCCGGGCGGCCGCCACGCTTAATCGGAGCTGTTTATGCCCTTGCGGTCCGGTGTCGACGAGGCCAGCTTTCGTCGGATTCTTCTGCGCAACATCACGCTGCCGCTCGCGACGGGCATCGTCACGGCGGTCGCCTTCCTGGCGCTCGTGCTGTATCTGCTTTCGGGCATCAACTGGGTCGAGCATTCCGAGCGCGTAATCGGCAATGCGCAGGAGATCGGCCGGCTGGTCAGCGACAAGGAGAGCGCGGTTCGCGGCTTCCTGCTGACCGGCGACGAGTCCTTCCTCGCGCCCTATGAGACGGCGAAGCCGAAGCTGTCGGCGGATATCGACACGCTCGCGGGCCTCGTGTCCGACAACACGCCGCAGGTGGACCGCCTGATCCGCATCCGCGCGTTGCAGGCGCAATGGGACAAGGTGGCCGACGCGCTGATCGACGCGCGCCGCCGCCAGCAGGATTCCGCCGCGCTCGTGCGTGCCGGACGCGGTTCCGCGGAACGCGCGGAATCCGGGCGTGAGCTCGACGCCTTTCTCAACATCGAGCAGACGCTGCGCTTGCAGCGTATTGAATCCGCCAGGCAACTGACGACGATTACCGTCGCCGTGTTCATGATCCTGAGCCTGGCGCTTTCGGTCGTGCTGGCGGTGTTCGGCCGGCGCGAGCTGATGGGCCTGTCGGGCGCGTTCGGCGCGGCGATCGACGAACAGGAACGGCAGACGAAAGCGCTCCAGGAGCAGGCGTGGCTGCGCGACGGCCAGCGGCAGCTTGCGGAGACGGTCATCGGACGGCAAACGCTGGATCAGCTGTGCCAGTCCATTCTCGATTTCCTCTCCGATTACCTGAAGATTTCGCTCGGCACGTTCTATGTGCGCGAAGCCGACGGCACGCTCAAGCGCACCGCCAGCT
Source organism: Caballeronia sp. LZ032 (assembly GCF_031451315.1). Lineage (NCBI taxonomy): Bacteria > Pseudomonadati > Pseudomonadota > Betaproteobacteria > Burkholderiales > Burkholderiaceae > Caballeronia > Caballeronia sp. LZ032. The sequence continues at coordinate 1,430,986 of NZ_JARUXP010000003.1, read as the reverse complement.
TCGGCTTCGATCCGGCCAGCGCGGCGGTGCCGGGATCGCTGGCGGGCGTGACGAGTCTGGTCGGGCAAGCGGTGCATGCGCGCAAGCTGACGAGCGTCGCCGAGGTGCCGTCCGGTTACTGGAAGGTCACCTCGGCGCTCGGCGGGAGCGCGCCGGCGAGTCTCGTGATCGTGCCGATCGAAAACGAAGGGCGCGCGAACGGCGCACTCGAACTCGGCGCGATGCACGCGCTCAGTCCGCGCGACCGGCAGTTCCTGGAGTTGGTGGCGCGGAACATCGGCGATTTCGTCGATGCGGCGCAGTATCGCGAGCGCTTGCAGCGCGTGCTGGAGGAAACGCAGCAACTGAACGAAGAATTGCAGATGCAGCAGGAAGAACTGCGCACCACCAACGAAGAACTGGAGCAGCAGACGACCGCGCTTTCCCAGGCACAGGCTTATCTTGCGAACCAGAAGGCCGAGCTGGAGCAGACCAACGATCAACTGGCGGAGCAGGCGCGCGTGCTCGACGAGCGCAATTCGGCGCTCAACGCGGCGCAGGGCGAACTCGAAACGCGCGCCGATGCGTTGCAGCGCGCGAGCCGCTACAAGTCGGAGTTCCTGGCGAACATGTCGCACGAACTGCGCACGCCGTTGAACAGCTCGCTGATTCTCGCGAAGCTGCTTTCCGAGAACAAGAGCGGCAACCTGAACGGCGATCAGATCAAGTATGCGCAGACCATCTATTCCGCGGGCAACGACCTGCTGAACCTGATCAACGACATCCTCGATCTTTCGAAGGTCGAGGCGGGCAAGCTGGATCTGCATATCGAGGACGTGCCGCTGCAACGCATCGTGGAAACGCTGCGGCGCACGTTCGAACCGCTCGCGCGGCAGAAGCAGCTCACGCTCGAACTGCGCAACGAGATGGCCGGCTATCCGACGCTCGAAACCGACGCGCGGCGGCTCGAACAGGTGTTGAAGAATCTGCTGTCGAACGCGATCAAGTTCACGGATGCCGGCGTCGTTTCGCTGACGCTGCGGAACGCGGATTCCTCGCGTGCGGTGGAGTTCGAAGTAAAGGACACGGGTATCGGCATCGCGACGGATCAGCTCGATGCGATCTTCGAGGCGTTCCAGCAAGCCGATGGCACCACGAGCCGTCATTACGGCGGCACGGGCTTGGGCCTGTCGATTTCACGCAGCCTGGCGCACTTGCTCGGCGGCACGATTGCGGTGCGCAGCGTCCCAGGCACGGGCAGCACCTTTACGTTGACGATGCCGCTTGCGTATGACGCGGCTGTTGAAGTTCCGCAAGCTTTGGAGCCGGTGGAATCCGTGGATGAAGTTGAAGTGGTGGAACCGATGGCAGCAGTCGAGCCCGCCCGCGTGATCGACGACGATCGCCACGAGGATCCCGCGCCTGGCCGTCGCCTCGTGCTGGTGGTCGAGGACGACGCGCGCTTCGCCCAGGTGCTGTTCGATCTCGCGCACGAGCTGGACTATCGCTGCATCGTGAGCGGCACGGCAGGCGAGGCGTTGCGGCTCGCGCAGGAGAGCGCGCCGAGCGCCATTCTGCTCGACATCGGCTTGCCGGACCGCTCGGGCCTGGTGCTGTTGCAGGAACTGAAGGCGAATGCGCGGACGCGGCATATTCCCGTGCATGTGGTGTCGGCGACGGACCGCAGCGAAGCGGCGCTGCATCTCGGAGCGATCGGCCATGCGGTCAAGCCGACCACACGCGAGCAGTTGCTGGAGATTTTCCAGCGGCTCGAGGAAAAGAGCAGCCAGAAGATCAAGCGCGTGCTGCTGGTGGAAGACGATGCGCGTCAGCGCCAGAGCATCGTCGAACTGATCAGCGATGCGGACGTGGAGATCACGCCGGTCGAATACGGACGCGAAGCGCTCGACATGCTGAAGACGACGATCTTCGACTGCATGATCATCGACCTGAAACTGCCGGACATGCAGGGCGGCGACCTGCTGCGCCAGATGGCCGCGATCGACGCCTATTCGTTCCCGCCGGTGATCGTCTACACGGGCCGCAACCTGACGCATGACGAGGAAGCGGAGTTGTTGCGCTATTCGCAGTCGATCATCATCAAGGGCGCGCGCTCGCCGGAACGTCTGCTCGATGAAGTGACGCTGTTCCTGCACAAGGTGGAAACGGATCTGTCGGCGGACCGCCAGGCGATGCTGCATGTGTCGCGTTCGCGGGATCGCGTGCTGGATGGCCGGCGCGTGCTGCTGGTGGACGACGACATCCGCAACATTTTCTCGCTGTCGAGCGCGCTGGAGCATCAGGGGCTGAAGGTGGAGATCGGCCGCAACGGCTTCGAGGCGATCGAGGCGCTCAACAAGAATCCGGGCATCGACGTCGTGCTGATGGATGTGATGATGCCGGGCATGGACGGACTGGAGGCGACGCGGCGCATCCGCGAGGATGCGCGCTTCAGGAAGCTGCCGGTCATCGCGATCACGGCGAAGGCGATGAAGGACGATCAGGAACAGTGTCTCGCGGCGGGGGCGAGTGACTATCTGGCAAAGCCGATCGACATCGACCGGCTTTACTCGTTGTTGAGGGTGTGGATGGCGCGGCGCGTTTAAATATTCAACGCCCGCTTGTCCACCGCGAGCGCCGCTTCGCGCATCACCTCCGAAAGCGAAGGATGCGGATGGCAAATCCGTCCGATATCCTCCGCCGCCGCCTTGAACTCCATCGCGACAACGGCTTCCGCGATCAGATCCGACGCGTTCGCCGAAATGATATGCACGCCGAGAATCTCGTCGGTCTTGGCATCGGCGATGATCTTGATGAAGCCATCGGTCTCGCCGATGCCCATTGCGCGGCCATTGGCGAGCATCGGAAACTGCCCTGCCTTGATCTCGCGGCCCTCCGCCTTCAGCGCCTGCTCAGTCTGCCCGACCCACGCGATCTCCGGGTGCGTGTAGATCACCCACGGAATGCAGTTGTAGTCGATATGCGGCTTCTGACCGTCGATGATCTCCGCCACCAGCACGCCTTCGTCCTCGGCCTTGTGGGCGAGCATCGGGCCGCGCACGACATCGCCGATCGCGTACACGTTCGGTACCTTCGTCGCGCAATGACCGTCGACGGGAATGAAGCCGCGCTCATCGGCCGCCAGACCGATTGAATCGAGGCCGAGATTGTCGGTGTTGGGCACGCGGCCAATCGACACGATCAGCCGGTCCGCGTCCAGCGTCTGCGCGTTGCCGTCCTTGTCCTGGTAGGAAATCGACACGCTCGAATCCGTCGTCTTCACGCCGTCAATCTTGACGCCGAGATGAATGGCCAGGCCCTGCTTCTTGAACAGCTTGGCGGCTTCCTTTTGCAGCGCGGTATCCGTGGTGCCGAGGAATTCGGGCAGCGCTTCGAGAATCGTCACTTCCGCGCCGAGCCGACGCCACACCGAGCCGAGTTCCAGCCCGATCACGCCCGCGCCGATCACCGCGAGCTTCTTCGGCACGGAGGTGAAGGCGAGGGCGCCTTCGTTGTCGGAGACGATCTTGTTGTCCACCGGCACGTTCGGCAGATGCCGCGCCTTCGAGCCCGTCGCGATGATCACGTGCTGCGCGGTGCGGCTTTCGCTCTTGCCGTCGCCGCTCACTTCGATCTTGAAGTTGCCGCCATCCTTGCCGGCGAGCTTGCCGTGACCTTTGAGCCAGGTGATCTTGTTCTTGCGGAACAGGAATTCCACGCCGCCGGTGATCTTTTCGACGATCGCTTCCTTGCGTCCGACCATCTTCTCGACATCGACGGACAGGTTGTCAATCTTGATGCCGAAGTCGCCGAAGTGAAGGCTGGCCTTCTCGAATTCCTCCGACGATGCCAGCAACGCTTTAGACGGAATGCAGCCGACGTTCAGGCAGGTGCCGCCGAGTTTCGGCTTGCCCGCCGGATTGATCCATTCCTCGACGCAGGCGACCTTGCGGCCGAGTTGCGCGGCGCGGATCGCGGCGATATAGCCGCCCGGCCCGGAGCCGATCACGATGACGTCGAAATCGGCTTTCTGACCGGCCGGGGCGGGTGCGGGCGCGGGTGCGGCGGCTTGCGCGGGTGCTGCGGGCTTCTCAGGCGTTGCGGGTGCAGCGGCTGCTGCCGGCTTTTCAGCTGCCGCAGGGGCCGCCGATGCCTTCGCTTCGGTATCGATCACGGCGAGCACTTCATCGGCGTGAACGATGTCGCCTGCTTTCTTCAGCACTTCCACGAGCGTGCCGGCGCCGGGCGCGGGCACTTCGAGCACAACCTTGTCAGTTTCCAGTTCGACGAGCGTTTCGTCTTGTGCCACGGCGTCGCCCGCATTTTTCTTCCACGGCAGCATCGTCGCTTCAGTGACGGATTCGGAAAGCTGCGGAACCTTGACTTCAACCCTGGCCATTCAGATTCTCCTTGTGAGCGAGCGCGTTGTTCGCGATTGGAAACGTCCGGCGCGGCGCCTTGCGGACGCGACCTTGCACGGCCGGCCCGGCGCGCCGAAGTCGTAGGATACGCCGTGTCCGTAGCCCGCGCGCGGCAAGGCACGGACGGCCGGTGCGTTTTCGTCGTCGCTATATTCGGTGGTATATTGCGAAAAAGCTTTCGACTGATCTTGCCGGGGCGCCATGTCGCGTCTGCGCGCGGCATCCGCGCTCGTCCTGGCCCTGCCGATCGAGCCCGAGGTGATCATGCAAACCCCGCCGTTCCAACTCGCGCGCACGCATGCCCATGCGCATGGCGACGCCTGCTGCCAACCGGGCGAGGCCGTTCCGCGTCCGGTGCGCCGTCGCGCGCGCCTCGCGGAACTGGACTCGCAACTGCACTGCTCGGTCATCGGTACGTGTCTTTCGACGGGCGAGCTGCGCAAGCTCGTGCCGAAGTTCACCGACCTCGACCGCTATCACGCGAGCGATCTGGAGATCCATCACGCGGCGGTCGAGCTGGCCATTGCCGGCGGCGCGGGTGCGAAGGCGCTGCACAAGGCGCTCGACGAACGGTATTCAGGCGCGATCCGCCGCTTCGACAGCGCGCGCGATACCCAGGCGCTGCTCGATCTGTGGAACGAAGCGCTCAAATCCGGCGACATTCCGCCTGCTTACTGGGCCGTGATGTCGCATCCGCACGCGAGCATCGAAGTGCGTCAGTACGCGTTCGGCGAACTGCACATGCTGTCGCATCTGGTCGGCGCGGCGAATCGCGCGGACATTCGGCGTCTGGTCGCGCTCGAAGCCGAGAACCAGGAACTCGGCGACAAGCTGGAGCGCCAGCAGGCGCGGGTGCTGGAATTGAGCGCCGAACGCGATGCCGCCGTCAGGCAGGCGCATGAGCTTGCCTTGCAGTTGGCCGCGCGCAAGCCGGAACGCTCGACCATCGAACTCGAAGACGAAATCGAGCGTCTGCGCGAGAAGGTCGAGGACGGCGAGCGGCGCCTGGCGCTGCATACGAGCCGTCGTGAAAGTGTCGAGCAGCGCGTGCTGCAGGAAGAGGAACAGTCGCGCGCATTGCGCAACAGCCTGGGCGAGACGCAGGCGTTATTGAAGGTGGTGCAGGCGGAATGCGCGGCGCTCGAACGCGCGACGCTCGCCGCCGGCGATGAGCCTGAGACACGCCGGCGCGCGGTCGAATGGCTGGAAGGGAAGCGCATCGTCTATGTGGGCGGGAGGCCGAATTCGAATGCGCTGCTCAGGTCGCTGACGGCTGCGGCGGGCGGCGAACTGGTTGTGCACGATGGCGGCATCGAAGATCGCAAGGGCTTGCTTGCGGCGGCGCTGCCGAATGCCGACGCGGTGCTGTTTCCCGTCGATTGCATCGATCACGATTCGATGAACATGCTCAAGCGTGTTTGCGAGCGTCACGGCGTGCCGTATTCACCGCTGCGTACGGCGAGCGTGGCGAGTTTCGTGGAGTTCGTCGGGCGGCTTGGCGCGGGCGCGCGGGATGTGAGCCCGGCGTCACCGCCACCATCGGCCTTCTGTCTGCGTCACGGCTAGCAGGAAAGCTTCGGGGCTCAGGGTTTGAGCAATTGCGTGAGAGAAGCGATCTGCCGGGCGCAGGCTGCCTCGGCCTGAGCTTCGACATCGCGATACAGCTTGATGATGCGTTCGCCGACCGGCGTGAGCACGCAGCCGCCGCCGCTTTGGCCGCCTTGCTCGGAGAGCGTCGCGGGTGACTTGAGCGAGCGGTTCAGTTCGTCGACGAGCAGCCACGCGCGCCGGTACGACATGTCAAGGCTGCGTGCGGCCGCCGATATCGAACCTTGCTCGCGGATCGCTTCGAGCAGCGCAACCTTGCCCGGACCGAGCGCGATGGTTTCGCCTTTGGTGATGCGCATGCGAAAGCGCACTTCGGCCGGCTGCTTTGCCGTGTCCGCTTCCTTTGCGCTGTCCTTGGATTTGAGGGTCGTCGCCATGCCCGAGAGAATACACGAACGACATCGGCGCGATGGGCTATGACTGCCCCGGATAACAGAACGCGTAATCCTCGCAGCCCGGACAACCCGGCGCGCACGTAGGCGCGACGCCTTCCGCGCAGGCCACTTCCTGAGCCAGAAACTTCTTCCAGCGCAGATTCGCCGTGTTCCGCGCGACCAGCGCGGGATAGTGACGCTGCAGCATGTCGGTGACGTCGTCGCGGCCGTCGAGACCGAGGTCGCGCCAGAGATGATCCGGACGCAAGGTCGCGGCCGAGATGATGGTCGCGAGACACAGTGCGTCGTGCCATGCGTGTGTCGCGGTGCGGTCGTGCCACATCAGCAGGCCGTGCAGACGGCGGACGAACGCATGATGGGGCGTCAGCACGATCTGCCGCGGGGCTTCCGGGGTATTCGACGCGTGCGGGAAATGACGGTCGAGCAATGCGGCGAGTGCGATGCGATCGAGGCCCAGCAGGGCCGTATCGCCCGCTTCGATGCGCGCGCCGATCAGCCGCGCGAACAGCACGGTATCGGCGGAAGGGGGCGCGACGGCGTGAGTCAGCAACGCGCGCGTGGCATCGTTCATGGATGCGAGGTTCCCAGAATGTGAGCATCGACGCGCACGAGGCGTTTCATGTGCCGCGGCGCATGCACCGTGTCCGCGCCGGATACGAGCACCGGCAGGCCGTCTTCGACACCCAGTTCGCGATCCGCGCATTCGTAGGCGACGATCACTTGCGCGCCGATCGGCGTGTTGAACAGCTCATGCCATGAGAAGGTGACGGCATAGCCGTCGTGCGCCTGCGCGAGGAACACCGTGCGCTTGAAATCCGTATTGTCCGGCCGACGCACGCCCGCCGCGTCCAGCAGCGTGCGTAACGGGACGCCGCGATAGCTTCCCATCGGACGGATATAACGGCCGGTCGAAAAGCAGATCAGATCGAACGGCTCGATGCGCGTGCAGGCGAACTCGCGCAACGCGGAAACATCGAGCCTGAGAGGCATTTGCACCGCGCCACCGATCTCCACGTGCGGGCTGCGAATTTCCTGGCTGAGTGAAAGCATGTGAGCAGGGCTTCTGGTTGGAATGAGCGAAAGGACATCGAAAGCTGCGCACGGGTTGGCGTGGCTGCTCAAGACGGCTTGGGCCGGACATCGCTGTATCACTGAATATATTACGGGATCGTCGCTCATGACATCTTCTTCGGGAAATGTCGTGTATCTGCCTTTTCAGGGTTTCGGTGTTCGATTCTTGAAAGGCGCTGCGTGTGCTGGTTGTCAGCATGACATCGGCAGGCGCCAGCGAGTTTCTTTCGTAATCCATTCTGTGTTGATCGGAAAGAAAGCAATTTGTACGGATTCTTGCCTGAGAGCTTTAGTTCGGATGGCGTATTAATCGACGAGGTATCTGGATCGCCAACGGCGTGCTTCGGGATCATTTCAAGGTAAAGCTTGCGCTGGTTAGTCTTCGTCCCAAGTAATTGCGACAGTTGCTTTTGAGTCTTCTGCAAACGTTTTCTGCGCGGACGCGCACGTGCTTGCTCGCAGCCGCCGGGCGCTCGGTTGAGTAGCGCACAGAACAACATTTCCAGACTGCCATTCTTGCCCCACATCGCGTTATCCGCATCACCAGAGGCGGCGCGACTGCTCATACGGGGAAAACATGAGGAACTCGAACAAATATGAATTGAGGACGGCACTCAGGCTTAGCGTGCTCGTCATTGCTGCGGCGGTGTCGAATCTTTCACATGCAGCTTCCTCACAGGATGCTTGCAATAACCTGACATCGACGGGTTGTGTGGTCGGGACGCAGACCATGGCCGCGGCTGTGCCGGCCACGCAGTCTGTGGCGCAGGCGGCGGTGTTGCCGGGACGCTCGGTTGCGTTGAGGAGCGGTAGCCGGAGCAACGGTACGTCGGGCACCGGCACCGCCGGCAGCAGCACCGGTACGGGCAGCGGCAGCGGTAGCGCCGGGAACGGGGCATCCGGTCAGGGAGGCGGCGCGACGTCGGGAGGCGGCGCTGTGTCAGCCGGTGGGCAAGGGGGCGGTTCGAGTTCGGGTGTGGGTGGATCGAGTGGCGGTTCGGGTGGGACGGGTGGAGGGGGTAGCACGAGCGGGGGTAGTACGGGAGGGGGTAGTACGGGAGGGGGTAGTACAGGAGGGGGTACCACGGGAGGGGGTAGTACGGGAGGAGGCAGTACAGGCGGAGGTAGTACAGGAGGGGGCAGCACGGGTGATGGCGGCGGCAACGGTCATGGTCACGGTCACGGCGGTGACGGTCATGGCCATGGCGACGGCGGTCATGGCGATGGTGGTCATGGCGATGGCGGTCACGGCGACGGCGGCCATGGTGACGGCGGCCATGGTGATGGTGGTCATGGCGACGGTGGCCATGGTGACGGCGGTCACGGTGACGGCGGCCATGGTGATGGTGGTCATGGCGACGGTGGCCATGGTGACGGCGGTCACGGTGATGGCGGCCATGGTGATGGTGGTCATGGCGACGGTGGCCATGGTGACGGCGGTCATGGTGATGGCGGCCATGGTGACGGCGGTCACGGTGATGGCGGCCATGGTGATGGTGGTCATGGCGACGGTGGCCATGGTGACGGCGGTCATGGTGATGGCGGCCATGGCGATGGCGGACATGGTGACGGCGGTCACGGCGATGGTGGCCATGGTGACGGCGGTCATGGTGACGGCGGTCATGGCGACGGCGGCCATGGTGATGGCGGTCATGGTGACGGTGGTCATGGTGACGGCGGTCATGGCGACGGCGGCCATGGTGATGGCGGTCACGGCGATGGCGGTCACGGCGTTGGTGGCGGCAATGGCAGCAGCGGTCATGGTGACGGCGGTCACGGTGACGGCGGCCACGGCGATGGCGGTCACGGCGTTGGCGGCGGCAATGGCAGCAGCGGTCACGGCGATGGTGGCCACGGTGACGGAGGTCATGGCGACGGCGGCCACGGCGTCGGCGGTGGCACCGGCAGCAGCGGCGGTCACGGCGATGGTGGCCACGGCGACGGCGGTCATGGTGATGGCGGCCACGGTGTCGGCGGTGCCAACGGCAGCGGTGGTCATGGCGACGGCGGTCATGGTGTTGGCGGCGGCGGCAATGGCAGCGGCGGTCACGGCGATGGTGGTCACGGTGACGGCGGCCATGGCGATGGCGGCCACGGCGTTGGCGGCGGCAACGGCAGCGGTGGTCACGGTGACGGCGGCCATGGTGATGGCGGCCACGGCGTTGGCGGCGGCAACGGCAGCGGTGGTCACGGTGACGGCGGCCATGGCGATGGCGGCCACGGCGTTGGCGGCGGTAACGGCAGCGGTGGTCACGGCGATGGAGGCCATGGCGACGGTGGCCACGGCGTTGGCGGCGGCAGCGGCAGCAGCGGCGGTCACGGCGATGGTGGCCATGGAGCCGGCAGCGGTGGTGGCCATGGCGATGGAGGCCACGGCAACGGTGGTGGCGGCCACGGCAACGGTGGTGGTGGTCACGGCAATGGCGGCGGCGGCCACGGCAATGGCGGCGGCGGCGGCGGTGGCGGCGGCGGCGGTGGTGGCGGCGGCGGCGGCAACCACTAACCCCAGCACAAGAACGCTAACTACAAGCCAAGAAAGCACGAGATCGACCGGACTCGCACGTTCCGGCCGGCCTCGTGCCATCGACACACCCACGATCGACTCAAGACCCGGGCGCGGACCCCAATCAGCGCCCGGTTCTTCTCCCCTCGCAACGCCCTTCCATGCAATACTCCCGGTCTGACATTCGCGAAAAACGGTCGTCCAAATCAGCCTGAGCGCGCAAGCGCCCTAAACCGCTGATCGAAAGACCGCGCACACGTCACTCAAACCACTCGGTTCGGGCTGACCAGCGTTTCCTCCGACATCCCGTCGGAACCGTTACGAGCCGTCGTGTTTCCGCGCGATTCGCTCGTACTTATCGGAACGCGCCATGAACCCACCCCTCGTTTCCTCGAACGTCGCAGCGGCCCGCATTGCAATCATCGGTGCTGGCCTGGGCGGCCTGACGCTCGCTCGCGTCCTGCACATCAACGGATTTCGTTCGACGATCTACGAAGCCGAACCCTCTCCCGACGCGCGCTCACAGGGCGGCCTGCTCGACATCCACGAATACAACGGCCAGGCAGGCCTGAAAGCCGCGGGCCTCTACGATCGCTTTCTCGATCTCGTGCTTCCAGGCGAGGACGCCAAGCGTGTGGTCGACAGACACGCGACCATCCTGTTCGACCAGCCCGCCTCCGCCGCACCCACGCGGCCTGAAGTCGACCGAGGCGCGTTGCGTCGCATGCTGATCGATTCGCTACCGGCCGATACGATCCGCTGGGGCCACAAACTGACCCGTGTGAGCCGTCTGCAAGAGGGCAACCACGAGATCGCATTCAAGAACGGCGTAACCGAGCGCACAGCGTTATTGATCGGTGCCGATGGCGCATGGTCCCGGGTTCGGCCGCTCGTGTCCGCTGCAAAGCCGGCCTACACTGGCACGACCTTCATGGAGACCAGCCATCCGTCCGGCTCGACAGTATCGACTGCAATCGAAACGGGAACGCTGATGGCGGTAGAACCGGGGAAGGGCATCCTTGCGCACCGCTACGCGGATGGCACGGTGCGTGTGTACGTCGCGTTGCAGAAGCCGGAAGACTGGTTCGACACGATCGACTTCGCCAAGCGCTCGTCCTCGCTGGCCCGACTCGCGCATGAATTCGAAGGATGGGCTGCCGAGCTTCGAGCCTTGATACTGGATAGCGAGACGGACCTCGTGATCCGCCCGATCCACGCCCTGCCGCCCCATCATCACTGGGCACGCACTGAAACTGAAGGCGTGACCCTCGTGGGCGATGCGGCGCACCTGATGTCGCCGTTCGCCGGCGAAGGCGCCAACCTTGCCATCCAGGACGGCGCCGCACTGGGCCTGGCGCTGTGCGAACATCGCGACAACATCGAAAAAGCGCTCGAAGCCTACGAAAACGCGCTGTTCCCACGCAGCGCCGCATTCGCCGATCGAACCGCTCGCAACCACGAGCGATTCTTCGGCGAACACGCGCCGCAGAGCATGGTGGAACTGTTCGCGGCACATTGAAGCACCGCCGCGAACGCCGTGCCCACGCCAAGCCCGTCGTACTCAGAAACGATGCCGCAAGCCCACCGTCGCCGAAACCTGGCTGTTCGTCGATGACGCCGACAGACCGTTGATCGCCGCCGTGATGCCCGAGTCGCCCGTATCGCTCACGTGCTGATACACGCCTTGCAGATAGACGTCGGTGCGCTTCGAGAGCGCGTACGCCGTTTGCAGGCTGATCTGATTCCACTTCGGATCGACGCCCTGCAGATGGCTGTCGGTGAAGGTATAGGCGCCGGACAGCGACCACGCGGGCGTCAGGTTATAGCGGCCGTTGACTTCGTAGTTGGTGAAGCGCGCGCTGCCGCCGTCGAGCGTGATGCCGCCCGTCACGCCCGATGCCGATGCACCGATGCCGGTCGCGCCGTCGAGCCGCGTCTGCGTGAAGACGAAGCCTGCCTGCGCCGGGCCGAACGCATAGCTGACGCCGGCGCCGAAGGTGCGTTGACGGCTTGCCGCGAAGGTTGCGTCGTCGCTGACCGCGCCGCTCGCGTTCAGCGTCGCGCCTGCGTTGTTCAACTGCATGTAGCTCGCTGCCACGTTCAACGGCCCGAACGCATACGACGCACCGACGCTATAAGCGCGATTCGTCGCGAAGCCGCCGGCCTCGTTCGAGAAACCATACAGGCCGCCGAACTTGAAGCCGCCGTAGTTCACGCTCTGATACTTGACGGCGTTGCTGACGCGGAACGAGTTGTCGAGGTTGTCGTTGTCGAACGGATGCGCGGCCTGCGTTCCGCCAAATTGCGTGCCGGTGAGCGCGAGCGGGCCGAGATAATCGACGACGGAATCGTACTGCCGGCCGAGCGTGAGCGCGCCCAGCTGGTTGCTCGACAAACCGACGAACGCCTGCCGGCCGAACTCGCGGCTGTTCTGCCCGAGATTGCCGTTCATGATGTTGAAGCCGTTTTCGAGGGTGAAGATCGCCTTCAGCCCGCCGCCGAGATCTTCCGCGCCGCGCAGGCCCCAGCGGCTGCCGTTGACGGCGCCGCTCGTCGCCTGGATGTTGTGCGAGCCGCCCTGGTTGTTCGTATAGGTCAGCCCCGCGTCGATGAGGCCGTAGAGCGTCACGCTGCTCTGTGCATGCGCCGTGCCCGCGACGGTGCCGAGCACGGTCAGCGCGAATAAGGATTTCTTCACTGTGTTTCTCCAAGAGAGCTTGAGGATGTGCCTGTGTTGCGCAAGACATGCATGCCTCGCGCGAACAGCCCGTCCGATCGACCGGTCGACGCGTCGGAGGCCGGATTAAATCACGGGCTCCGACGCCGTTCGTTCGTGCATTCGTTACGGAATGTTGGGCGTGCGCGGCTTCAGACGCGGCACTAAAGAGAAAACGCGTTTTGAAACAAAGTGTTCGCGCGGGGCCATGCGTCAATCGCAGTCAGCCGCATTCAAGCGCCGTCAAATGCGGTAACTTTCTGGAAGATCCAACGAGAGCGAAACGAATGGCGCTCGGCCTATTGCGGGAGAGATTCCTTGATCAGCCACGACTCGACGGCCCGCGTCGTCAGCGCGCGCGACAGCAGAAAGCCCTGCAGTTCATCGCAATGCTCGCCGAGCAGCGCTTGCCGTTGCTCGGCCGTCTCCACGCCTTCCGCCGTGATCGGCAGGCCGAGACTGCGGCATAGTTCGCTGATGGCGCGCACGATCGCCGCCGACTTCGGATTGCGTCCAAGACCGTTGACGAAGCCGCGATCGATCTTCACCCGCGTGAACGGAAAGCTTTGCAGGATGCTCAGCGATGAATAGCCCGTGCCGAAGTCGTCCATCGCGACGCCCACGCCAAGCGTACGGATCTCGTTGAGAATGCGGTGCGGCGTGCCCGAGGTTTCGAGCAGCGCGGTCTCGGTGATCTCGATCTCGAGCCTGTGCGCCTGCAAGCCCGCCGTGTTGAGCGAACGCAGCAGCACCCGCGTGAAGTCTTCATAGAGCAATTGCGCCGGCGAAACGTTGATGCTGAGCCGCACATGGGCGGGCCATTTCGCGGCATCGCGGCACGCGCGCTGCATGACCCACGCGCCGATTTCCGGCATCAGGCCGCGCTCTTCCGCAATCGGAATGAATTCGGCCGGCGAGATCAGCCCGCGCTTCGGATGATGCCAGCGCAGCAGCGCTTCGCAGGCGGTGGTGCGGCCGCTGCGGGCATCGACGATCGGCTGGTAATGCACTTCGAGTTCGTCCGCGCGCAGCGTGCGGCGCAGGTCGTCTTCGAGTTCGTTACGCAGGCGCAGCGGATCGTTCATGCCGCGCTCGTAGATGCGAAAGCAGTTGCGGCCCTCGCGCTTGGCCTTGTAGAGCGCGAGATCGGCTTGCTGCAGGACATTGTCGGCATCGACGCTTCCTACCGTGCAGCACACGATGCCGATGCTCACCCCCACCGTCACCTCATTGCCGACGATCTCGAACGGCGTCACCAGCGCGTCGATGCAACGCTGCGCGAGGGCGGCGGCATCGTCCGGTGTGCGGGCCCACGTCTGCAGGATGGTGAACTCGTCGCCGCTCAGGCGCGCCAGCTGATCGCTTGCGCGCAACAGCGAGCCCAGCCGCTGCGACACCGCCTTGAGCAGTTCGTCGCCCGCGTGGTGGCCCAGCGTGTCGTTGACCACCTTGAAGCGGTCGAGATCGAGATAGAGCAGGGCGAACGGATGCTCGGGCGTGACCGCATCGACGAGATGCTCCAGGCGTTCCTTGAAGCTCACGCGATTCGGCAGGTCCGTCAGGTGATCGTGATGCGCCAGATGCGAGATGCGCCGTTCGGCGGCGCGGCGCTCGGTGACATCCTCGATCGTCGATACCCAGCCGCCATGCGACAGCAGCCGCGTCACGACCCCGATGCTGCGGCCGAGGTGCTGGAATTCGATGGTGGTCTGCTCTGTTCCCGGCGCGGAGCCGCGCAGCAGATTGCGGCGCAGTTCGTCGACTGCATTGACCGCATCGTCGCGCGCGCCGGACTTGCGGTCGCAGATGCGGCGCAGCACGGTGCGCAACGAGATGCCGGCGGGCAGGCTGTCGGCGGGAATCGAGAGGATGCGCGCGAACTGGTCGTTGCATAGCACCAGACGGCCGCGCCGGTTGAACAGACACAAGCCTTGCAGCATGTTTTCCAGCGCGAGGTCGAGATTGCGCGTGGTCTCTTCCAGCGCCAGCGAGGTCTCGCGCTGCTCGGTGCAGTCGCGCGTGATCTTGGCAAAGCCGAACAGGTCGCCACGATCGTCGTAGATCGGCTGGATCAGCACGTGCGCCCAGAACTTCGTGCCGTCCTTGCGGAAGCGCCAGCCCAGTGCCTCGAACTTGCCATGGGCGCGCGCGGTGTCGAGTCCGTGTTGCGGCAGCCCTTGTTCCTGGTCGCGCGGATCGTAGAAACAGGAAAAATGCTTGCCGACGATCTCGCTCGCCTTGTAACCCTTCGCGCGCTGCGCCCCGGCGTTCCAGTTCGACACGATGCCGTTCGCATCGAGCATGTAGATCGCGTAGTCGGTGACGCCTTCTATCAGGAGCCGGAAGCTGCGCTCGTGATCGCGCGTCTGCTTCTGCAATGCGCGGGCTTCGGTGCGGTCGCGCGTGACCTTGGCGAAGCCGAACAGCTCGCCGTTGTCGTCGTAGATCGGGTCGATGACGACATGCGCCCAGAAGTGCGTGCCGTCCTTGCGCACGCGCCAGCTCTCGGTCTCGTACTTGCCCTGCGCGAGCGCCGTCGCGAGACTGCGGGCGGGCAGGCCCGCGGCCTGATCGTCGGGCGTGTAGAAGCAGCTGAAATGCCGTCCGACGATCTCATCCGCGCTATAGCCTTTCGTGCGTTGCGCGCCGGCATTCCAGTTCGACACGATGCCATTGATGTCGAGCATGTAGATGGCATAGTCGGTCACGCTTTGCACGAGGAAGCGGAAGCGCCGTTCCTGATCGAACGCGTATTCGCTGACGCGCCGTTGTTCGGTGCAGTCGCGCGTGATCTTCGCGAAGCCGAACAGGACGCCGTGTTCGTCGCGCAATGCGTCGATGACCACGTGCGCCCAGAAGCGGCTGCCGTCCTTGCGCACGCGCCAGCCTTCGGCTTCGTACTTGCCGGTGGTGCGCGCGGTTTCCAGATTGCGGCCGGGCAGGTCGTCCAGCCGTTCCTCGACGGAATAGAAACAGCCGTAATGGCGGCCGATGATCTCATCGGCGGCATAGCCCTTCGCCTTCTGCGCGCCCGCGTTCCAGGTCGTGATGATGCCGTCCACGTCGAGCATATAGATGGCATAGCCGGTGATGCTCTGCACGAGCCGTCGATACACGAGTTCGCTGGACGCGTCCGCGTTGCCGCAAGTCAGGAAGTCTTCGTCGTTCATACGTTGATCAGGCTACGCGGAAGGTGGACACGGCATCCGTCAGGCGGCGTCCCTGGTCATCGAGCGACTGCGCCGCCGCCGCGGCCTCTTCCACCAGCGCCGCGTTTTGCTGCGTGACTTGATCCATCTGCAAGATGGCGTGACTCAATTGCTCGATGCCCCGGCTCTGTTCGCTGGACGCGGCGGCGATTTCGCCCATGATGTCGCGCACCTTGGACACGGCCTGCGTGACGTCCGTCATGGTCACGCCGGCCTTGCCCGCCAGCGAGGAGCCTTCGGCAATGCGCTCCACCGAGGTATCGATCAGCGCCTTGATTTCCTTCGCGGCACTGGACGAGCGCTGCGCGAGGCTGCGCACTTCCGCGGCGACGACGGCGAATCCGCGTCCTTCCTCGCCCGCGCGTGCAGCTTCGACGGCGGCATTGAGCGCCAGGATGTTCGTCTGGAAGGCAATGCTGTCGATGATGCCCGTGATGTTCGCAATCTGGCTCGAACGCGCGCTGATCTCGGACATGGTTTCGATCATGCGGGTGACGGCCACGCTGCCGTCGCTGGCGACGGCGCTCGCACTGGCCGAGAGCGCGTTGGCCTGCTGCGCGTGCTCGGCGTTCTGGCGCACGGTCGTGGTGAGTTCCTCGACGCTGGATGCGGTTTCTTCGAGCGATGCCGCCTGCTGTTCGGTGCGGGTCGAAAGATCGACATTGCCCGATGCAATCTGGCTCGAACCCGTGGCGATGTGATCGGCGGATGCCCGCACATTGCCGATGAGTTGCACGAGATTTTTCTGCATGGTGCTCATCGAGGCAAGCACGCTGTCGCGTGGGGCGGCATCGGCGTGGGCGACCGGCGCGAGATCGCCGCTCGCGACGCGTTGCGCGACGGCGCTCAGCGCATCCGGTTCCGCGCCCAGCGCGCGCATCACGCCGCGCGTGATGACGAAGCCCGCCAGCACGGCGCCCAGCGCCGCCAGCGCGCAGACGCCGCTCAGCAGGAGGCGCGCGGTGGCGTAATGGCGTTCGGATTCGGTGACGAGCTGTTCCTCGCGTCGCTGCGTCAGTTCCGAATAATCTTGCGTCGCCTTGACGAGCGCGGCGAGCAGCGGACGGCAGTCGTCGTTGATGCGCGCGATGGCTTCCTCCCGTTGCCCCTTCAGCGCGAGATCGACGATATGCAATGCCACTGGCCCGTAGAGCGCCTCGACGCGGTCGATCTCCGCCACGCGGGCCCGCACTTCCGGCGTGACATCCTGCGCGCCGGCCACCCTGTCCTTGAAGATACGCAAGTCTCGCTGCACGTCTTCGTGCGCTTGCATGACCGCGGCTTTCTCGAGTTCGATATCCTCGGGCCGGGTGGCCAGCACGAGATTGCGCGCCGCGATGGCCCGCCGGTCGACATCGGTCCGGATGTGTTCGGCCAGCGTCGCGCGCGCATTGATGCCGTGCACGTAGGACATGAAGCGCGTGTTGCTTTCCCGCAGCGCCTCGATCGAGAGCGCCGCTACGATCAGCACGGCCGCAGTGAGCATGCCGAATCCGAGCGCGAGTTTGGTCTTGACTCGCAGGTTGCCTGACATGGTTGTTCTTCCTTGTTCGAGTTGTCCGAAGGCGTTTTTTTAGTGGTCGCTTAAGCTTTCTAGGCGGCCTTACGGCGTGTTGGGACAGGACTGAACGGTGGACAACTAGTCGACGGTCATGGCAAACGTTGGCGAACTGGTGCGTAGCAAATATTTTTTATCGCGCTCCCTGATTTACCGACCGCGAACGTGTCACCGAGCAATTTTTTCGCGCGGTAGGAAGCCCTGCGAGCCGCGTCCGCAAAGGCTCTCCGGTTGATGCGCACAAGCGGATACGGATCGGACGGAGACGGTTATCGGTTAGACTGCCGGGTACGCGAGTAAGCCGGTGACATTCGGTTGCTCCACATCTTCGCTTTCATGGACCCAGGCAATGGACAACACGCTTGCGCGCTTACGCAGCGGCGTCACCGGACTCGACGAAATCTGTGGCGGCGGCCTCGTGGCAGGCTCGTCCTACATCATTCAGGGTCGCCCTGGCGCGGGCAAAACGATTCTTGCGAATCAGATCGCGTTCGCGCAGGCTCGCCAGGGCCGCAAGGTGCTGTACGTGACGCTGCTGGCCGAGTCGCACGACAGACTGTTCCAGTCGCTCTCGACGCTCGACTTCTACGACGCGCAACGCGTCGGAAACGGCATCACGTACATCAGTCTGTTCCGCACGCTGCGCGAAGAGGGACTCTCGGCGCTGGTCGCCACGCTGCGCACCGAGCTTGCCCGGCAGAAAGCCAGCATTCTCGTGCTCGACGGCCTGCTCAACGCGCGTGAAAGCGGCGAAAGCAATCTCGACGTCAAGACCTTCGTCGCCGAACTCCAGGGACACGCGGCCTTCACCGGCTGTACCGTGCTGTTCCTGACGAGCGCGCGCATCGACGAATCCAGCCCCGAACACACGATGGTCGACGGCGTGCTGCAGATCGAGGAGATCCTCGCTGCGTCGCGCACGGTGCGTCAGATCCGCGTCGCCAAGTCGCGCGGCAGCCGCGCGATGGGCGGGCTGCATCTGTTCGAGATCGGCAATCGCGGCATCGTCGTCTATCCGCGGCTCGAAGTCGCGCTGGGGCTTCCAACCCGGAGCGACCCTGCGCCGCCCTACAGGATCCCCACCGGCATCGACGGACTGGACGCCCGTCTCGGCGGCGGCATTCCGGCAAGTTCGGTCTCCGTTCTCGTGGGCCCGGCCGGCAGCGGCAAGACAACCTTCGGACTGAATTTCCTGCAACTCGGCACGCCCGAGGAACCGGCGGTGCATTTCGGCTTCTACGAAACGCCAAAACGCCTGGAGACCAAAGCGCACGCACTCGGCCTGGACTGGGAGCAACGCTGTTCATCGGGCGCGCTCAAGGTCATCTGGCGGCCGATGACCGAGAACCTGCTCGATAAACTCGCCTACGACCTGCTCGACGTCGTGCGGGCGAGCGGCGCCAAACGGGTTTTCATCGACGGGCTGGCCGGCTTCGAGCGCGCCACCGTGGACCCGCATCGCATGGTCGAGTTCTTCGCGGCGCTCACCAACGAACTGCGCGGTCTGGGCGTCACCACGGTCTGTACCTGGGAAGTGAAGGAACTGTCGGGCCCGTGGATCGAGAATCCGTCGCCGGAAATCCTGAGCCAGCTGGACAACGTGATCGGCATGCAGCATGAACTGGTCGACGGCGTCATGAAGCGGGCCATCGCCGTGCTCAAGGTGCGCGACAGTCTCTTCGACACCACCGTGGCCGAAGTCGGCATTTCCACTTCGGGCAAGGGCGTACACGTGATCGGAACGCTGCCGCTGAGCGACGTCGTCGTCGCAGCGGGAGGGAACATCAAAGCGCGCGGCCGATAGCCGTCGCCGGTCTGCATGTCTACTCTGGTCGTCGTCGATGACGAATCCCTGATTACCGATTCCCTCACGTTTCTCCTGCAAGACGAGGGATATACGGTTCACGCCGCGCCCAACGGAAAAGAGGCGCTGAGCCTGATCGCGCGTGTCCGTCCGGCGCTCGTCGTGACCGATTTCATGATGCCCGTCATGTCGGGCCTGGAGCTTGCGAGGGCCCTTCAGAAAGACGGCCCGGCGATGCCCATCATCCTGTGCAGCGCGGTGCCGCACGCGATCCCGCCGGACGAGGTTCACCGGTTCGCTGCCTTGTTGCGCAAGCCGTGCGCGCCGGCTGACCTGATTGGAGCGGTCGCGCGTTACGTCCAGGTCCAGCGCGGAGCAACGGAATGACGCCGAGCCGAACCATGGAAAAACGGTCCGGACGCCGAAGGCCAGGGTGGCACCTATCGTCGCTATGAGCGCCAAATGACGCGTATCCTTCTCGTTGATGATGAACCGGACTTGCTCGAAGCGTGGAGTTTCGCGCTGGAGCATGTCGGTTACGAGGTCGAACGCGCGAACGGCGCGCAGGAAGCATTGCTCGCGATGCAGCGCCGGCCGCCCAACCTGGTCATCACCGACCTGATGATGCCTGGCATGAACGGCGAGGAACTGAGCCGCGCGCTGCGTCAAAACCCTGAATGGACGCATATTCCGATCGTGCTGCACACGTCGGCTCATGTCGATGCGTCTGCCGGCACGGCGCTATGGAACGCGGTTTTGCGCAAGCCCGCGCGCATGGACGACTTCCTGGCGACCGTCGCCAGACTTTCCGAAGGTGGCTGACGATGCACCGCTTCGAACGCAGCGCTCGCGACAGGCGAAGCCCCTGATGGATCAGGCTACGCGAAAGGACGGTTCGAACGTCTGGGCGGCGGCGGGTGATCTGCGCATCTTCGAACGGCTGCTCGACCCTTACCTGATCCTCGATTCCGACGGCGCGGTCGTCAGCGCGAACGCTGCATGGCGGACGCTGTTCGCGTTCCCTGAAGGCGCGGCGCCGGACGGCCTGCTGGCCGAGCAGCGCCGCAATTGCGAGCATCTGATCGTCAATATCGCGGCCAGTCTGCGGGCCGGGCAACGCCGGTCCTCGCCGGTGTTCCGTCTCGATGGCGGCCGATCCACCGATGAAACCACCGGGAGCACCGCGCCGGCTGCGCGTCATTGGCAGATCTTCGCGCAGCGGGTGCCGGCGACGCAGGACCTTCCGTCCCATGTCGTCCTGCGCTTCGAGGACGTGACCGCCCGCACGCTGGCCGGCGAGGGCGAACGGCGCGAGAAGGCGCAGATGCGGTCGAATGCGCGTCTGCGCAAAATCCTCGTGCAGGAGACGCAGAAGCAGCTCGCGGATCACCTCGGCCATTTCGAGGAAGCGCTGGCGTTCGCGGGCGTCGGCGCCTGGGAACTCGATCTGATGGCGGGCACGGTGAAGTGCAGTGAACGATGCCGCCGCGACCTGGGTCAGGTTCACGCCGACGAACTCATGCATGCGTCTTTCCTCGGCGACACCACCGAGCAGTTCGCGGCCCACTGGCGCCTGCTTCAGTCCGGACAGCCTTTCGAGTTCGAGCGTCTTGTGGAAAGGCAGACGGGCCGTCGCTGGGTGCTGGTCCGCGGCATGGCGCGTTTCGATGATGACGTGACCGTGCGCTCGGTGGTGGGCTTCACGCTCGACATCACGGGGCGCAAGGAGCGGGAGATCGAGGCGCATGCCGTCGCGGGCGAAGAGCGCTCGGGGCGCGAGCGGAGCGAGGCGCTGGCGGCCACCATGGACCGCTTCATCGCGGCGGTGAGCCACGAATTGCGCTCGCCGCTGAATGCCATCGTGTCGTGGGCCGAGTTGCTGCAACTCGTCGCGGATCCGAATCACGTCGCCAAGGCCGGCGATGCCATTCGCCGCAACGGTCGGCAGTTGTCGAGAATGGTCGATGACCTGCTCGACAGCGGCGCCGTCGTGACCGGCAAGCTCTCGGCAAACCTGAAACCCATCGATATCGGTCCGCTGGTCGCCATCGTGGTCGAGGACATGCGCAAGCTCGCCGAGCACAAGGGCCTGCAACTCGATATCGCGGAACTGGGTTCCTGCGTCGTGCTGGCCGATGAAAACCGCCTCGGACAGGTCGTGTCGAACCTGCTGACCAACGCGATCAAGTTCACCGATGCCGGCAGCGTCACCGTGTCGATGAACGTGCTGGACGATCACGTCAGCATCCAGGTGCGCGATACCGGGCGCGGCATCGAGCCGGAAGCCCTGCCGCGCATCTTCGACCGCTTCGAACAGATTGCGCCGCGCACCAGCGGGCGCGTCGGCGGGCTGGGACTGGGGCTATGGCTTGCCAGACAGATCGTGGATCTGCACGGCGGCATGCTGGATGGCGCGAGCGACGGCGCCGGCCTCGGCTCGACCTTCACCGTCCGCCTGCCGCTGATGCAGCCCGGCGGCGAATGAAGCTCAGGGCGTAGGCGTTTCAGTACGGTCCCGCAGCGGCCATCAGCGACAGCAATGCCTGTCTGTTCAACTGCATCAGGTGCAGTTGTGAAAGCGCGTCATTCATCCCCATCTTTCCTGACGTCCCCCCATGCGCGACCTGAACTTCAGTTCCTGGCAAACCCTTCTTTCGACGCTCTTCACGCTGGCCGTCGTCACGCTGATCGGCGTCGGTGTCCGCTTGCTGCTGATGCAGACGGTCCAGCAGCGGCGCGAGCGCGCCAACCGGCAGATCAACGAACGGCTGCGTACGCTGATCGCCGCGTACAAGACGCTGGGAGGATCGTTCACCGGCAATCTTGCCGTCGATCCGACCCATCTCAAGGATCTCAGGCGCGCTTCGATGGCCGTGCCGCCCGCCGTCGATGACGCCCTTGCCGCGCTGGATGATTCCGGTGCGGCACGCGATGCTCACGATCCGGGCAAAACGGAAAGGTCGCGGCGCATACGCGACTCGGTGGAGGCCGCGCTGGCCGACATCATCTTGCTCGGCACGGAAGAACAGGTGCGTCTGGCCGCTCATGCCGCGACCGAGATGGTGCAGGGGCGGCCGATTCATACGGCTGAACTCGTGATCTCGCTGCGCGATTTCATCCGCGACGCGCTCGATCTGGATGCGGTGCCTATGACGGTCCGCATTCCGGCACAGGGTCCGGCGCGGCCGTCCGGAGCCAAGGGCAAGCAGGGCGAGGGTCAGGGAGGCAAGGGCGGCGGCGGAGGAGGAGGCGGCGGCGGCGGTGGCGGTGGTGCAGGGCTTGGGGGCGGAGGAGGCGGCATTCCCGGCAGCCATCATACGGACGACACGGATCCGCATCATCCGCAAAACAATTGAAAGGCGGGTCGAAGGCTTGCCAAGTGGGCGCATGTTGAAGCGGGCCACTATCATCTGAGCTGGAGGAAAGGATGGACATCCACTCGATGGGAGGCATCGCGATGAACCGGCAACTGATGACGGCGTTTGCCGCAACGATGCTTCTGGCAGCCTGCGGCTCGGTCGCCCCGGTGACGACGACGGCGCAGAAGGTGCC
The DNA here is from genome assembly GCF_031451315.1 of Caballeronia sp. LZ032. Taxonomy (NCBI): domain Bacteria; kingdom Pseudomonadati; phylum Pseudomonadota; class Betaproteobacteria; order Burkholderiales; family Burkholderiaceae; genus Caballeronia; species Caballeronia sp. LZ032. Next base: position 1,408,170 of record NZ_JARUXP010000003.1, on the reverse strand, counting down.
GCTGACGGGCACGCCAAACAGCGTAGCCGTGCGCGATTCGGACGGCGCCGTGTTCGTCACCGATGACGACAGTAACGGCATCCAGATGACGCAGCATATCGGCGAAGCGGAAGCGCCCGCGTTTTCGCCCTACGCGCGCCTGCCGGCGGCGGACGGTCAGCGCGTGAGCCTGAGCCAGATCGCGTTTGCGCCGAACGGGCATCTGCTGGTTGAGCGCTTCGGCTTTGGTTCGTCAAGCGCCGTATTCGATGTCGCACCGAGCGGTCAGGTCAACCTCGCGTCCGACACGAATGCCGCGCGACGTCGCCTGGGTCTGCTGGTGCTCGATGGCGGCACGTTCCTGTCGAGCTGGTTCTCGAAGGAAGGCGACGCGCCCGCGACGGGCGGCGTCAGCATCATCACGCGCGGCGCGGCGCCACGGCAGGTGATCGAGCAGGATATCGTCACGGGCCTGAAGAAGCCGGTCGGACTCGCGCTGGCCGGCGACACGCTCTATATCAGCGATCAGGCCGCGAACCGCATCTACCGGGTGGATTTGCCGGCGGCGCGCACCGCCGACGCGCCGCTTGCGGCCAGCGATGTCTTCGCGACCGTCGAAGCGCCCGACCTGCTGGCCGCGGCGCCCGACGGCACGCTCTACACGAAATGCGGCGCGCACGCCGTCTGCAGCTTCTCGAAGCGCGGCCGCCCCACCGTCATCGCCGACGATCTGGACGCGCCGCGCGGCGTCGCCGTGGACGTGGCGCGCAAGCGGCTGGTCGCGGTGGATCGCTCGACTTCGCCCAGCCGGCCGAGCGCCCTCCGCGTGCTGCCGCTCAGGTAACCACCGCGCTCAGCGCGGCGACGACCAGCCCTTGTAGTTACCGACGTTCTCACGCGTGATGAGCGTGGAGGGCATCAGGATCATCGTGCTGCTGGGCTTCTTGCCGTTCATCAGGTCGTAGCCGACGCTCACCGCCTGCTGCGCCATCGACCACGGGTCCTGGCTCGCGGACGCCTGGATCATGGTGTCGGATTTGAGCGCGGATTCGATGTCGGGCGCGCCGTCCACCGACGTAATCACAATGTTGTTGCGATGCAATTGCTTGGCCGCCAGATCCGTGCCGATGGCTTGCGGATCGTTGATCGCGAACACGCCGTCGAGTTTCGGGAAGCGCGTCAGATAACCCTGCATCGCGTTCATGCCGCCTTCGCGCGAGCCCTTCGCGTCCTGATCGTCGGACAGGACCTTGATGCCCGGGTTCTTCGCAAACACGCTCTTGCAGCCGTTCACCCGGTCGATCACCGCCGATACCTGCGGCCCGTTCTCGATCACCACGTTGCCCTTGCCGTTCAGCTTCTTCGCGAGGAAGTCGCACGCGAGTTCGCCGGCCTGCACGTTGTTGGTCTGCACGGTGGCATCGGCGCCGGCCGCCGCGACGTCCACCGCGACCACGACGATACCCGCCGCCTTGGCCTTCTTCACGGCTGGCTCGATCGCCTTCGGATCCACGGCATTGATGAGGATCATGTCCACATGCGCCGAGATGAAATTGTCGATCTGCGTGAACTGCTTGTTCATGTCGTAATCCGCCGACACGGCTGTTATCTTCGCGGCCGGATTGATGGCCTTGGCTTTCGCTTCCGCGCCTTTCGAAATCGTCACGAAGTACGGGTTGCCGAGCGAACCGACCGTGACGCCGATCGATTTCAGTTGCTTGTCGGCGGCATGGGCCGAGATCGACAGGCCGATTCCCAGGGCGAGTGCGACGCCGGCGAACAGCGGGGTGTGCTTGCGCATGGTGTTGTCTCCAGGTTGGTCCGTTCGTGTTTGAGTCGGGCGCAAGCGGACCCTGCGAGCGCCCGGATGGAGGATAAGAGAGTTGATCAGGTGCGGGCCGAGCCGCGCTGGCGGTAACGGTCGAGCGCGACGGCGCCGATGATCACCAGGCCCTTGATGATGTACTGCCAGATGTCCGACACGCCGAGCAGCACGAGACCGTTGGACAGCACCGCGATGATGAGCGCGCCCACCAGCGTGCCGACAATCGACCCGACGCCGCCCACGAAGCTCGTCCCGCCGAGAATCACGGCGGCGATCGCATCGAGTTCATAGGACTGGCCGAGTTGCAGGCCGTTCGCCGCGTACAAACGCGCCGCCGACATCACCGCGCCGAGTCCCGCGAGCAGGCCGGAGATCGCGTAGACGAACAGCTCGATGCCCCACACCTTGATGCCCGAGAGCCGCGCCGCTTCCGGATTGCCGCCGACCGAATAGATGCGCAGGCCGAGCACGGTGCGCCGCAGGATGAACCACGAGATGATGACCACGGCAATCGCGATGATGACGAGCCAGGGCACGCCGAACAGCGAATCGTTGCCGATGAACGCGAACGACAGTTGCGGATTGAAGATGGTCGTATCGTGTCCGATGAGCCGCGCGATGCCGCGCACGGCGGTCAGCGAGCCGAGCGTCACGATGAACGGCGGCAGCTTGAGCAGCGCGATCAGCAGCCCGTTGACGACGCCGAAGCCCAGTCCGACCGCAAGCGCCGCCGGAATGCCGAGCCAGCCCAGGCCCGGCAGGTTCGAGGCAAGCAGCGCGGTGACGGCGGCCGCCGAAAGCACCGAGCCCACGGACAAGTCGATACCGCCCGTCAGGATCACGAAGGTCATGCCGGCTGCGAGCACGATGTTGATCGACGCCTGCTGCGTGACGATCGACAGGTTCTGGAGGCTGAAGAAGCCGTCCGTCACAATGCCGAAGCCGATGCACAGCAGGATCAGCACCGGCAGCATGCCCGCCGTGCGCATCAGCACCTGCATGCGTTCCTTGTGCTCGATGCGCGTCTGCCGTTCTGCCGGGTTGTCCGCCTTGGAAGCCGGCGCGGTGTCGTGGGGTTTCGTCGTGTTAGCCATGTCTCTCTCCAGTCCAGATAGGCTCAAGCCGCCTGGCCGAGCGCGGCCTTCGAGCCGGTCGCCAGTTCGATGATGCTTTCCTGTGAAATCGGCTTGCCGGAATGGCCGCCGAGTTCGCCCGCAATCTCGCCTTCGCGCATCACGAGCACGCGATCCGCAACGCCGATCACTTCCGGCAGTTCACTCGAAATCACGATGATCCCGACGCCCGAGCGCGCCAGATCGTTGATGATCCGGTAGATCTCCGACTTGGCGCCGATGTCCACGCCGCGCGTCGGCTCGTCGAGGATCAGGACTTCGGGTTTCGTCTCCAGCAGGCGCGACAGCAGCACCTTCTGCTGGTTGCCGCCCGACAGCGCGCCGACGTTCACCCGCATGTTCGGCACGCGGATCGTGAGCGCGGCGATGGCGTCCTTCGCGCGCGAGTTGCCGCGCGGCAGGTCCATCACGCCCATCTTCGCGTCGCGCCCGGCGATCGTGATGTTGATGTTGTCGCGCACGCTCATGTCGAGGAACAGGCCCTGATGCTTGCGGTCCTCGGTGAGATAGACGAGACCGGCGTCGATCGCATCGCGCGGCGTGCGCAGCTTCAGCGGCTTGCCGTGCATCGTCACGTCGCCGCGCACGGCCGGCTCCGCGCCGAAGATCAGACGCGCGAACTCGGTGCGCCCCGCGCCGACCAGCCCCGCGATGCCCAGTACCTCACCCGCGTGCAGGTCGAGACTGCAACCGCGCACGCGCTTGCCATCGGCGAGATCGCGCACGGAGAGCACCACGTTGCCGGGATCGTAGGCCGCGTGTTCCTTCTTGTAGAAGCCCGAGATGTCGCGTCCCACCATCATCTTCACGAGGCTTTCGGCGGACAGTTCCTCGCGCATCAGCGTGCCGACATAGGAGCCGTCGCGCAGCACGGACACGCGGTCGGAGAGTTCATAGATCTCCGCCATCCGGTGACTGATATAGATGATCGCGATGCCTTCCTCGCGCAACTGGCGCACGAGCGCGAACAGGCGGTCGGTTTCGCGCGAGGACAGCGGCGTGGTCGGCTCGTCCATCACGAGAATGCGCGCCTGCGCATGCACGGCGCGCGCGATCTCGACCAGCTGACGCTCCGCGATCGACAGATCGCCCACCAGCGTATGCGGCCTGAAGTTGGCACCGAGCCGCGTGAGCACGTCGGCGCAGCCGCGCTCCATGCCCGCGCGATCCACCAGACGGCCGCGCCGCAGCTCGCGCCCCGCGTAGATGTTCTCGGCGACCGAGAGATTCGGCGCGAGGCTCAGTTCCTGATAGATCACCGCGACGCCGAGCGAGCGCGCGGCGAGCGGACCGTCGATCGTGACGGGCGCGCCGTCGATCAGGATCTGGCCGCCCGCATCGGCCTGATAGGCGCCGGACAGAATCTTCATCAGCGTGGATTTGCCCGCGCCGTTTTCGCCCATCAGCGAATGCACTTCGCCGGGATAGACCGAGAGCCGCACGTCGTTGAGCGCGCGGACGCCGGGGAAAGTCTTGCTGATGCCGCGCATTTCGAGAAGCGGCGGCCGGCTGGATACGTCATGCGGCATGGTTCACCTCTTGCGGTTTGATGCCCGCGTGGCGGATCGCCGCGCGCGGTGAGAAGTTGAAGAACAGCGGCAGCGTGGCCGCACCGATCGCACCCGCATCCGGGCCGAAGGTGCCGCGCACGAGCGTCGGGGTGCCGCGCGCTTCGGGCGCGTTGGCGGCGAGCGTCGCGGCCAGGCGCGCGACGAGCTTGTCGAGCAGGCCGCCGTCGATGTCGGAATCGATCACGACCATCGGCACATCGAGTACGCAGAGCGTGGCGCGCAATGCGGGCGCGAGCGCCTCGATGCAGTCGTCGATCCATTCGTCGACGGCGGGCAGAGCACGCTCGATGCACGATTGAAGATCGACGCGGTTGTCGGCGGCCGCGCCGCAGTAGCTGAGATGCCGCACCAGCGCATTCAGCGATGCGCGCGACAGCAGGATGTCCCACTGGCCGGCCGGCTGCGGCGCGGACGGCAGGCGGCTCGGCGGCACCGGAATCACGCCGATGTCGCCCGCATTGCCCGAGGCGCCGCGCAGGCAGTCGCCATGAATCGCGATGCCGCCGCCGATCGCCGAGCCGAGGAACAGATAGACGAAATCGTCGCAGCGGCGGCCGTGGCCGTAGAACAGTTCGGCGGTGGCGGCGGCGTTGCCGTCGTTCTCGCTGAAGACGGGCAGGGAGAGCGCGCGGCCGAGTTCGTCGGCGAAGTCGATTTCGTCCCAGGCGCGGAAGGTGTCGGCGGGCAGCGTGAGTTCGCGCAGCCAGCTGCCGAGATTGAACGGCTGCGCGACGCCGATGCCCGTCAGACGCTCGCGCTCGGCCTCGCTCAGCAGCGAGAGCATCTTGCCGACGTCGCGCTGCACGATCTTCAGCACCGTGGAGGGATGCGGCAGGACGGAATCGAGCGCGCTGCGGGCGAGCACGTCGCCGGCGAAATTGACGAGCACCGTCTCGATGCCCGTGCGGTCCAGCCGCACGCCGATCCCGAATGCGCCGCGCGGATCGAGCCGCAGCAGCGACGCCGGCTGGCCGCGCTGGCCTCCGAGACGGCGTCCCGAATATTCGATCAGACCCGATTGCTGGAGCGAATCGACGATGCTGCCGACAGCCGTGCTGGTCAGGTTCGCGTGACGCGCGAGGTCGGCCTTCGACGCGGGTTCGGTACGCCTGAGCGCCTGCAGCAGCAGGCGCTCGTTGTACCGGCGCACGTTCGCGGAGTTGCTTCCTTTGCCGCTCGGGGATTTCACTCGATGTCTCCGTCAGAGGGCCATCTTGGCGTGGCCATTAATTAAATCAAGTTGGTTGATTTAATGCTGCCGGCGAAGCGAAGTAAAGGAGGGAAATCCCGGAGGGGGTTTTAAGCGTTCTTTTCAGTGGCGTCGCGAGTCTCGCGCGGTGCCAAAGCACGCGGAGCTTGCTTGCAAAGGGCTTTCCGGCATCGACAGCGAGACGCTGACCGTTGTGCTATCGTCGGCGACACTTTTTCGATGTCGCGGACGCGCTCGCGCTGCGGCCCAACTTCGTCGCCATCATGTTTTCGATCTCCCCGACCAGTCACGCCAGCAAGGCGGCCCAATACGACGACCTGCTTCAGCAAGCCCGCGCACTCGTCAGCGACGAACCGGACTTCATCGCCAATGCAGCGAATTTCTCGGCGCTGCTCTATCACTCGCTGCCGGATCTGAACTGGGCCGGCTTCTATCTCTTCGACGGCACGGAACTCGTCGTCGGTCCGTTTCAGGGCAAGCCGGCTTGTGTGCGCATTGCGCTCGGACGCGGCGTGTGCGGCACGGCGGCGCAGCAGCGCCGGACCCAGGTCGTGCCCGATGTGCATGCGTTTCCCGGCCACATTGCTTGCGATGCGGCGTCGCGTTCCGAGATCGTCGTGCCCTTGATTGCCGCCGATGGCACGCTGATCGGCGTATGGGATGTGGATAGTCCCGTGCCCAACCGCTTCGACGACGAAGACGCGCTCGGCATGGAAGCGCTGTGCAGGGCCTTTGTCTCGCTGGCCTGGAAGAACCGCGCGGCGCCTTGAACCTCGGAGGCCTCATGTCGATGCCCGACGCAAGCGCCGGAAACGGCGTCGAGACGATGGCGAGCGCGCACGGCGCACTCGCCACTGCCGACAAGCTCGAAGCACTGATCCGCGCACGCGGGCTGATGCTGTTCGCGCGCATCGACTTCAGCGGCGACGCCGCGCGCGCCGGCCTCGCGATGCCGCCCAGCCAGTTGCTCGTGTTCGGCAATCCGCAGGCTGGCACGCCGCTGATGCAGGCCGTTCCCACCGCCGCGCTCGACCTGCCGCTCAAGGTGCTGGCCTGGGAGGACGCGCAGGGCGGCTCGTGGCTTTCCTGGAACGCAACCGACTATCTGCGCGCGCGCCATGGGCTCGATGCCGGCCTGATGCAACCTGTCAGCGGCCTGCCCGCGCTCGTGGAGGCGGCGGCGCGCTGAGTCGAAAGGCCCGCGTCGCTGCGGGACTTGGCCAGAGCGCGGACGGCTGCGTCTACAATGAGGCGATCCATCGGCCTCACTCTTTCATTTCATGACGAGCCTTGTCCGCCGCCGCCTGCTCGCCGCCTGCGCTCTCAGCGCATGCGGTCTGGCGCGCGAACGCGATGCGCTCGCCGCGACCGACACGGCGACCATCGCGCTGGTGATGAAGTCGCTGGAAGACCCGTTCGTCATGTCGATGATCGAAGGCGCAAAGAACTACCAGCGTCACTTCGCATCGCAACTCAATCTGGAAACGCGCGGCACGGACACGGACAACGACGTCGCCGGACAGATCCGCATCGTCGAGTCGCTGATCGATGCGAAGGCGAATGCCATCGTCATCGCGCCGGCGGATTCCCGGGCGTTGCTGCCGGTGACGGCGAGGGCCATCGTGGAGGGCATCATCGTGATCGCGATCGACAATCCTTTCGACGAACGCGCGCAGGACGACGCGAAAGTCGTGATTCCGTTCGTCGGGCCGGACAGCCGGCGCGGGGCGAAGCTCGTCGGCACGTATCTCGCGTCGAAGCTGAAGCCGGGCGATGAAGTGGGGATCATCGAAGGCCCTTCGAACGACCGCAATTCGCAGCAGCGCTCGGCGGGTTTCAAGGACGCGATGAACGCGGCAGGCATGCGGGTGAGCGCCATTGACGGCGGTGACTGGAACGCCGCAAGCGGCAAGGTCGCCGCGCTGCAGATTCTGTCGGGGCATCCGATGGTGCGCGGCCTGATGTGCGCCAACGACAACATCGCGATGGGCGCGATCGATGCACTGCGCATCGCGGGCAAGAAGGGCCGGGTGCTCGTGACGGGCTACAACAACATCGAGGCCGTCCAGCCGATGCTCGAGGACGGCCGCCTGCTCGCTACCGTGGAGCAGTTCGGCGCGAGGCAGGCGGTATTCGGCGTGGATGTCGCGGTGAAAGCGCTGCTGGAAAAACGCAGGCAGCGGGATCTTTCGCCCTATATGGAGACGCCGGTGCAACTCGTGACCAAGGGACAGCCGAAGGGGTTTCGGCTGGGGGCGTCGTGAGGGGTTTAAGAGTAGTCGCGTAGCGCGCGTGGTGGCGTCCGCGTAATGTCTTCGATGAATTCATCGGGAAGACTGTCACCATGCGGAAGCATTTCGCGGCTTGCGTTCTCTTCCTGTTCGTTGCGGGCAATTGCCGCGCCGAGCCTGTCGCGCCGGTTTTCGCGGACTATCCAACGGTGGTCGAACCGTCATCTCGACCGATCAAACCCAAACTGAACTCTAGTCAGAGCCGCCGCTACGCAACGCAGATCAGCACAGCCGCCAGAGGCAAGATCAACTTCGCGGGTCACTACATCCTTGCGGAATGGGGCTGCGGCGCGGGTTGCGTGATGGCTGCCGCAATCGATTCGAACACGGGAAAGGTCGTGATGCTGCCCTTCACCGTGTCCGACTGGCCACTGGATATCACCGAGCCGCTTGCCTATCGAAAAGACGGTGCGCTGCTGACCGTGCATGGCAGCCGGAACGAGCAGGGGCAAGGCACCTACTACTATCGTTTCGACGGCTCAGCTTTTACACCCGTCAAGACAACCGACGCCCTCACCCCCCCGCCGCCCCCATCAACCCCCGCGCGGCGAGACTCTGATACAGCGCCCTGACGCCGAACGTCCACGGTTCGATTTCCGTCGAAAGCCTGACCGTATTCACCAGCGCACCGAGACTCGGCGTCGAGATGGTCACGACATCGCCGAGATGATGCGTGAAGCCGCCGCCCTGCGTGTCGCGGTCCTTGATCGGCGAGAACATCGTGCCGAGGAACAGCATGAAGCCGTCCGGATACTGATGGTGCGCGCCATGCGTCTGCTTCACCAGATCCGCCGGATCGCGGCTGATTTCGCTCATGTGGCTCACGCCTTCCAGCACGAAGCCGTCGTCCGCGCCTTCGATGCGCAGCGACACGCTCGTCTGGCGCACTGAATCCAGCGTGAAGCGTCCGTCGAACAGGCGCACGAACGGACCGATCGCGCACGACGCATTGTTGTCCTTCGCCTTGCCGAGCAGCAGCGCGCTGCGGCCTTCGATGTCGCGCAGATTCACATCGTTGCCGAGCGCCGCGCCGACGATCTCGCCACGCGCATTCACGGCCAACACGATCTCCGGCTCAGGATTGTTCCATTGCGATGTCGGATACAGCCCGACTTCCGCCGCGAAACCGACCGACGACATCGGCTGCGACTTCGAGAACACTTCGGCATCAGGCCCGATGCCCACTTCCATGTATTGCGACCACGCGCCGCGACGTTCAAGTTCGGCCTTCAACTTGGCCGCGCCTTCCGAACCCGGCTTGATCTTCGACAGATCGGCGCCGATCAGCGTATTGATGGTGTCGCGCACTTCCTGCGCCTTGCTGGCGTCGCCGCCCGCGTGTTCCTCGATGACGCGCTCCAGCAAACTCACCGCGAAGGTCACGCCGCATGCCTTCACCGCCTGCACATCGCACGGGGCGAGTAGCCGCACGCTGTCGGGCGTGGCATCGAGCGTCGCTTGCAGCAGGTCTTGCACATTGCCGAGATGCTCGCCTTCCGCATGGCGGGCAATGTCGATCATCTCGGGGTGATCGAAGAGATCGGCGGTAGTCGGCGCGGCGCGCGTGATGTCGAACACTTCGCCCTGACGCACCGCCACGACGCTCGGCCCGTTCACGGGTGCGGGACGCCAGACGCGGCCGATCAATACGGCATCGGCGAAATCTTCGGGCAGACAGGAGGTCACGGTGACGGTTTGCATGGCTTTGCCTGACAGGCTGAAAAAGGAAAGCCGATCGTAGCCCGCACCACCCTGAAGTGTCCATTGGGTTGATTGTTTATCCAACCTGTTGGAAACTGTGTGCCCTGAATCGGCCACACCGCAGCATGGAAAAAACCTACGATGTCCCTGCGCTGCGGCGCGCGAGCGACATTCTCGAAGCCCTCGCGGCCGCTGCGAAGCCGGTGCGCGCCGCGACGCTCGCGGAACGGACGGGGCTGTCGCGCAGCACGCTCTACCTGATGCTGGAAACGCTCGCGCGCATGCAATGGATCGAGAAGCGCGACGATGGCTATGTGATCGGCGTCGGCCTGTTCGAGCTCGGCAATGCCTACGTGCGCCATGACACGCTGCAGGCGGCGTTCCGCGAAGGCGCGGGTGCGTTCATCCACCAGCATAACGAGGTCGTGCAGCTCGCCGTGCTCGACGGCATCCATGTCGTGTATGTGGCGCGCGAAGATGCGCATCGGCCGGTGCGGCTCGTGTCGGATCCCGGTTCGCGGCTGCCCGCGCATTGCTGCGCGCTCGGCAAGGCGCTGCTGGCGGGACTGTCCGATGAAGCCGTCATCGAGCGCCTGCCCGAACGGCTCGAAGCCGTCACGCCGCGCACCATCACGCGACGTACTGCCTTGCTCCGCGAACTCGCCGCCATCCGCACGAGCGGTCTGGCCGTCGAACGCGAGGAAGTCGCCGAAGGGCTCGCGTGCTTCGCCGCCTATGTCGGGATGACGCCGGCCGGCAAACGCATCGCCGTGTCGACGAGCGTGCCCATCGGCCGGCTCGATGCGAAGCGCGAGCGGCGTATCTGCATCGGCATCGTGCAGCTCGCAACGCAACTGCGCGGCACGCTCTGACGCGCTTGCATCGCGAACGCTACATCACGCTTTCCGCGTGCGTCGCCAGATGTGACGCGATCAGCACGTTGCATTTCACGTGCGCACGGACGACATCGCGCAGCCGCTGGTCGCCATGACTCCAGCCGATGTCCGCCTCGCCGCCGAGCACGATCAGGTCCGCGCCCAGTTCCGTCGACGCCTTCGCGATTGTCTCGCCCAGATTCGCGTTGAGCGGCAAGGTGAGCGTGAACGCGCTGCCCTCGATGCCCGCCTCGTTGATCCGCCGCATGCAATGCCGCGCGACGGCGCGGGCGTGCTGGTCGATGACCGCCAGGGTTTCCGCCGTGCTGCAATCCGCGGTCACGACGGCCCACCACGGCGTCTGATCGACGACGTGCATCGCGGTCAGGCGCGCGTTGGATTCGCGTGCGCAGTGGATCGCGGCCGTGAGGGCGGTATCGCTGAGGCTGGTGCCGACGGCTACGAGAATGTGCTTGTACATGGTGCATCTCCGGTCGAGTACAGGCGCCATCCTGTGCCACGAGACTTAGAGCGAGATGAGCGCTCATGCCGCCAGGCCGCTGAAAGTTTTACTCACAGGCTTAAAAAGCCGCGCGCCCATGTGCGTCCGGACAGGCAGAACAATTCCGTGCCAAGCCGCACGCACGTTCGCTCCGCGCCGGATCGACGCGCTTTCGCGCGGCAAGGGAACGGCGCTTGCTCAACGACACCGCCACGGAGGGCTGGCGCGGGTAGTCCTGTGCCCGCTGGCCATCGACGTGATTGCACGCGCAGGTCCACCCAGCGGTTCCGCCCGGCATTCGTCCGGGATTCAGCGCCGAGTTTCGACACCGAGTGAGCGGCAATGCCAGATTCAGACGATACCCAGAACCCAGCACGCAACGGCCCGCATGCCGACGACACAGGCGAAGCCAAGCCACGCCTGAAAGCCAAGTCGAACGGCAAGAGTAATGACGGCAATGACAAGGGCGACGAGAAAAACGGCGACGAGAAAAGCGGCGACGAAAAGAACGGCCGCAAGAAGTCCGGCAAGAAGCCGTTGATCATTCTCGGCGTCGCCGTGGTGGTGATCGCGATAGGCGCATTCATCTGGTGGTTCATGACGCGCAACCAGCAAAGCACCGACGACGCCTATACCGATGGCGACGCCGTCACCATCGCGCCAAAGGTATCGGGCTATGTCGTGGAAATGAACATCAACGACAACCAGTTCGTCCACAAAGGCGATCTGCTCATCAAGATCGATCCGCGCGACTATCAGGCGCAACTCGATCAGGCCAATGCATCGCTGGGCCTCGCCCAGGCGCAACTGCACGCCCAGGAAACCCAGCTCGAAGTCGCGCGCGTGCAGTACCCGGCGCAACTCGCCCAGGCGCAGGCGCAGGAACAGACGGCGCGCGCCAATCTCGCGCAGGCCAGCGCCGCATACGACCGTCAGAAGACGGTGGATGTCCGCGCGACGTCGCAGCAGAACATCGACACAGCCACCGCGCAACAAAAGAGCGCGCAGGCGAACGTCGCGCAGGCGCGGGCGCAAGTGCGTACCGCCGCGCTCGTGCCGCAGCAGATCGCGACCGTGATTGCCGCTGTCGAAGAAAGACGCCAGCAGGTGCGTCAGGCGGAAGCGCAGGTCGAATCCGCGCAGCTGAACCTCTCGTACACGGAACTGCGCGCCCCGTCGGACGGCTGGATCACCAAGCGCAACGTGCAGTACGGCACCTTCCTCCAGGCAGGCACGTCGATCTTCACGCTCGTCACGACGCGCTTCTGGGTGACGGCCAACTTCAAGGAATCGCAGCTCGACCGCATGCAGCCCGGCGACAAGGTCGATATCGAAGTGGACGCCTATCCGGACATGAAGCTGCACGGCCACGTGGACAGTGTGCAGCTCGGCAGCGGCTCGCGCTTTTCCGCGTTCCCCGCCGAGAACGCCACCGGCAACTTCGTGAAGATCGTGCAGCGTGTGCCGGTGAAGATCGTCATCGACGATGGCCTGAAGCCGGGCGCGCCGCTGCCGCTCGGGCTGTCCGTGGTGCCGACCGTGATGCTCAAGCATTGACGCCATGAGCGATACCACCGCAGAACACGACCACAGCGGCTGGAAGCCCCGGTCGAATCCATGGCTGATTGCCGTCGTCGTCACGCTCGCGGCGTTCATGGAAGTGCTCGACACGACCATCGTCAACGTCGCGCTGCCGCACATCTCGGGCACGATGTCCGCGAGCTACGACGAATCCACCTGGACGCTCACGTCCTATCTCGTCGCGAACGGCATCGTGCTGCCGCTGTCCGCCTATTTCTCGAAGATCCTCGGGCGCAAGCGCTACTTCCTGATCTGCATCGGCGCGTTCACGGTGTGCTCGTTCATGTGCGGCGTCGCGACCAATCTCGGCGAGCTGATCGTCTTCCGCATTTTGCAAGGCTTCTTCGGCGGCGGCCTGCAGCCGAGCCAGCAATCGATCATCCTCGACACCTTCCCGCCCGAACAGCGCGGCCGCGCGTTTTCGATCTCGGCGGTGGCAATCGTCGTCGCGCCGGTGCTCGGGCCGACGCTCGGCGGCTGGATCACAGACAACTTCACGTGGCGCTGGGTGTTCCTCATCAACGTGCCGGTGGGCGTGCTGACCACTTTCGCGGTCATGCAGTTCGTCGAGGATCCGCCGTGGGAGAAGCGTCAGGACCCGAAGAAAGTGGGCATCGACGTAATAGGCATCAGCCTGATCGCGCTGGGTCTAGGCTGTCTGCAAGTGTTCCTCGATCGCGGCGAGGACGACGACTGGTTCTCGTCGAACTTCATCGTGCTGTTCGCGGTGCTTGCGGCGGTGGGCATCATCGGCGCGACGGTCTGGCTGCTGTACGCGAAGAAACCCGTGGTGGACCTGCGCGTGATGAAGGACCGCAACTTCGCGCTGGGCTCGGCGGCGATCTTCGGCTTTGCGTCGGTGCTGTACGGCAGCGCCGTGCTGATTCCGCAGCTTGCCCAACAGCAGCTCGGCTATACCGCGACGCTCGCGGGCCTCGTGCTGTCGCCCGGGGCGATCTGCATCGTGTTTCTGATTCCAGTAGTAAGCAAGCTGATGAACGTGATACAGACGCGCTTTCTCGTCGCGTTCGGCTTCTTCCTGATGGGCTGCGCGCTGCTCTATTCGCATCATCTCGTGCCCAACGTCGACTATGTGACGCTGACCAAGATGCGCAGCGCGCAGTCGATAGGGATCGGCTTCCTGTTCGTGCCCGTGACGACGCTCGCCTATCTCTCCCTGCCCAAGTCGCTCAACAACGACGCCTCCGCGCTGTTCACGATGTTCCGCAACGTGGCGGGGTCCATCGGCATATCGCTCGCCACAGCGGCGATCCGCGAGCGCACGCAGGCCAACATGGCGCACATGGTCGAACACCTGACACCGTTGAACCAACCTTATACGGACTCCGTCAATCGCATCGCCCGCACGCTGATGGACACGGGACAGTCGATGTCGCAGGCCATGACCGCCGCCACCGGACAGATGTACAAGACCCTTGTTTCGCAGGCGACCATCCTCGCCTATCTCGACGTATTCCTCGCGTGCGCCATCTTCTCGTTCATGTTCATTCCGTTGTCGTTGTTCTTTTCACCGGTCAAGGCGTCCGGTCAGGCGGGAGGACATTGAAATGAAGCCGCGTCTTCTTGCTCTCTTGCCGGCGCTCTTGCTGGGCGCATGCGCCGTGGGCCCGGATTTCAAGGCCCCGACCGCCGATACCCCCGCCGACTGGAACGACATGCAGCGCGTGCAGAACGCGCCGAACGATCCGCGCGCGCCGCATGCGGATGCGCCTTCGGTGGCGCAGACCTCGGCGGATCCCGATCCGCGCTGGTGGAAGCAGTTTCACGATCCGATGCTCGACTCGCTGATCGAGCGCGCCGTCGCCGGGAACCTCGACTTGCAGGCCGCGGTGCTGCGCATCACGGAAGCGCGCGAACAGTCGATTGCGGCGGGCGCGGCCGGTCTGCCGCAGATCGGCGCGAACGCGAGCGTCAAGCGCGAGCAGCTCGGCGTGAAAGGCTTCCTCGAATCGCAGGGCGTCTACGATCAGATCAACAACATCGGCGGCAGCAATGGCGCGCAGATCCGCCAGGGACTCGACTCGGCGACGCAGCCCACCACGCTTTATCAATATGGCTTCGATGCGTCGTGGGAACTGGACTTGTTCGGGCGCGTGCGGCGCTCGGTGGAATCCGCCGATGCCCAGACACAGGCGCAGATCGAGAGCCGCAACGACGCGCTGGTGTCGCTCGAATCGGAAGTGGCGCGCACTTACGCGCAATTGCGCGGCGCGCAGGCGATCAAGCGGATCACGCTGGCCGAGATCGACGCCGAACAGCAGATTCTCGATCTCACGCGCGAGCAGGCGCGGGTCGGCCTGACGAGCCAGCAGGACGTGCAGAGCGCGAGTGCGCAGGTCGGCACGCTCCAGGCGCAACTGCCGACGCTCGATGCGCAGATCGCGCAGGCCATGAACGGCCTTGCCGTGCTGAGCGGCAGTCCGCCCGGCACGCTCGACGCCGAACTCGCCGATACCACCGGCAGCGCAGCCGTACCGCCGGTGCCGCCCACCGTGCCGGTCGGCTTGCCGTCGACGCTTGCGCGGCGGCGTCCGGACATTCGCCGTGCCGAGGCGCAGTTGCACGCGGCCACGGCGGAAGTGGGCGTCGCGGTGGCGCAGTTGTATCCGGATATCTCGCTGACCGGACAGGTCGGCATGCGCGCCTCGAAGGCCAGTTACCTCGCTCACTGGTCGAGCCTGTTCTGGTCGGTGGGGCCGAGCATCTCGCTGCCGATTTTCGAGGGCGGCCAGTTGCGGGCGAACGTGCGCGTCGCCAAGGCCGAAGCGGGCGCGGCGGCGCTGCAATACCGGCAGACGGTGCTGAGCGCGTTGCAGGACGTCGATAACGCGCTGGTCAACTATCGCACCGAGCAGGACCGGCGCGCGGCGCTGGTGCGCACCGTCGAGGCCAACCGCATCAGCCTGCAACTCGCGACGGACAGCTATCGCAAGGGGCTGACGGCGTTCGTGACCGTGCTCGATGCCGAGCGCCAGCTTGCCCAGACACGCGAGCAACTGGCGCAATCGACGGTGAACGTGACGACGAATCTCATCGCCGTGTACAAGTCGCTCGGCGGCGGCTGGCAAGAGGACGCCGCCGCGACCGCGCAGAACTAGCGCCTGCGCTTCTTCCAGGCGTAGTCCGCGGGTGGGTCAGCGGCGCCCGGCTTGCCCACCGACTGCGGATTCTCGCTGCACAGCGTGATGAAGCTCAGGTCATCGCCATCGGCCTGGCGCTTTCTCAGCGCTTCGGCAAAGCGCAACGCCTCAGCGAGCGAAGCGGGATCGAAACGCCGGAAGCGCGCCGCGCCTTCGGCATCCGGATTGCCGTCGAGCCAGTAGACGACGAACATCGACTCTCCTCACGTTTTGGGACGCACGTCCGCACGGTTCCGGCGAACGCGCGCAAGGTCGATGCAAAAGCTGCACGAAGTGCGTGCATCGGCACGTCGAGCCGGCCAGCGGGTATTCCCGGAGTGTAACGTTGGCGAGGCGCATGGCGTCTGCTTCAACGCTTGTCGCTTCGGGCAGGGAACGAGGGTTGCTTTCTGATTCGCTCGTTCCGAGGCCATCAAGATGCAACGACCCGTTCCTGTTCCGCATCAATCGCTCTGGCAGATGCCAATGCGCGCGACGGCTCCCGACGAGCCGCGCGTGCTGATCGCCGACGACGATCCCGACGCCACGCGCGCCATCGCGCTTGCGCTCGAGGACGCCGACTTCTCCGTGCGCGCGGTGCACACAGGGCTCGATGCGGTTTCGCTGGCGCGCAAGTGGCGGCCAGGCGTGGTGCTGCTCGATCTGTCGATGCCGCTCGGCGACGGCTGGGAGGCGGCGGAAGCGATTCGCGCCATCGACATCACGATGCTGCTGATCGCGCATACCGGCCGCGCCAATCCGGACGACTGGTCGCGCGCCCAGCGCACCGGCTTCAACGGCTACTTCCTGAAGCCGGCGGAACTCGACCGCATGATCGAGGTGATCCGGACGTATTTCTCCGCGCAAGGCGACGACAGTGCAGCCGTGCTTTTGCGCGGCTGACAGGCGGAGAATCAGGCGTCCGGATGCTTGCGCGAGGTATCGACGAGCCGGAGCACGGGGCGCTCAGTGTCGGATTCGGCGTGCGCTTTGAGGATCTCTTCCCAGTACTGGCAATAGCCCGCCCAGAAAGGCATTTGGGTGTGCGCCGAGGCCGCTGCCGGCAGGGCTTCGGGCAGCATGCGGCGCAGACGTCGAATCTCCCCATGCTTCCATTGCAGCAGCGCGCGACGATGCCCGCGGCGCGGCGTGCCCAGCCCATTCATCTCCGCCAGCGCGTCCGCCAGGCCTTCCGCGGGCCGCGACGCCATGCGCGTCAGCACGCTCGTCTGCGGGCTCGGACCGCGTTCATGACAGATGATCGCGCCAATCTGCCCGAGGATGTACATGACCTTCGCCAACGGCACTGCGGAATGGAGTGGCATGGGGGCTCTCAGCTTTATCGTTATTGGTCTTCGCGCGTGGCAGCACGAAGCGGTCGACGCCCGGCCGGCAGGTCTCCAGCCGCGACGCTTTTACAAGATACCGCACTGAGATTAATCCGAAATGATGATCGACAAAAATCCACAAACGGAAACGCAGGCGCATTTGTCGCGCGAAGATGGCCTTGACGGCGTTATTTTCGCGTGCTGCCGGGAGCTCGTTCAGACGCGGTTTGCTAGGGATCACGAAACAAATCACACAGCGTGATGCAAAGGGCGGCATTGAACCATCCGCGTGCACGGCCTGGCGAATCGTGTTACACATTGACGCGGCCGTTGCCATCCGTGGCGGCTGCGCAGTCTTACAGCAGTTTCAACTCACTTTCAGCGAGCCTCAACTTGCCTGTCCGACGACTCGCCACCTTGTGGCGCCTTGGCCGAGCTTTCGTCCGGGAAAGTCATCACGTCGATGACGGCGCTGCGATGACGCGCGTCGCGCGCTTCTTCGCCACGCATGGCGCGCGGGCGGCGCCGCTCGCGGCGGGCGTGCCCGCGCTGTCGCAGCTGTCGCGCGTGCTGGAGAACGCGTCGGATGCGCTCGCCAGCCATCCCGCGCTGGCGGAAACGGCCGTGCGCGTCGCGCTGGCCGAAATGGACGCGCTTTTCACGCCCTACGATGCCGCGCGTTTTCGCAAGGCTTGCGCCGAGGCGTTTCCCGCCACGCTGGCCTTCGAAATGACGGACTTGCAGGACGCGCCGCTGCGCTCGGGCGTCGCGGAGCAGACGCATACGGCGCGCCTCGGCGGGACACCGGTGCGCGTCACGCTGCTGCGCGCGGACGCACGCGCCGAACTGGCCGACGATCTCGACCTCGCGCTCGCGGCGGCGCGCTTCGCCGAACGGCGTTCGGCGAAGGCGCGCGACATGCATCCGGTGGAGTGGGTGCAGCGGGCACGGGAGAGCATCGACGCGATGATCGACCTGCGCCAGCGCGCCGCCGATCAAAGCTACCTGCGTTTCCGTCTGCGCGAGGACCCGCGTATCGCGGTGCCTGAAGTGCTGTGGGACTACTGCAACGATGCAGTGCTCACGACGCGTGCCATCGAAACGGCGGCGCTGCGCGATACGCCAACACTGGCGGCGCATGGACTCGATCCGGCCGATGTCGTCGCGACGCTGATCGAAGCGTTCTTCGAGATGGCGCTGGGAATCGGGCTGTATCACGCGGGGCTCGATGCAGCGGGCGCGCGGGTCAGCATCGAAGAGGGCACGTGCGGCCAGATCGTGCTGGAAGCCGACAACCCGATGATGTTGTTCGCCGCGCACGAACGCGATTTTCTCGTGGGCGTGTCGCATGCGCTGATCCAGGGCGATCACAAGGCAGCGGCGCGCGCGCATCTCGAACAGGGCCGTCCGGACGCGCAGTCGAATCATCATGAAATGCGCGTCGAGTCCACCTATCGGCGCGAGGCCGAGCGTTTCGCCTCGCCGCACGCGCGGCGCAATGTGGGCGTTGCGCATCTGTTCGGCGCCATCGGCAAGGCGCCCGCCGAGCACATGTTCAGCGCGGCGCACGGACGCATTGCGTCGCGGGCGGTGCTGCTGGCGAGGTCGGCGGAACGGATCGAGCGCGTGGCGCGGGAGATTGCGCCCGATGTCGATGTCTGGACCATCGCGCGCAAGGTGATTCTCCGGCTCGCCGCTGACCGCTTCAGTCTCCGCAGCATGGCGACCCGGCTCGCGCACGAGGCGACGCACTGGCCGCAGATGCTGCCGCGCCTGCCGACGCTCATCGCGAAACGCGCAGCGGCGACGCAGCGCACCAGCGATTCCGTGCTGCGTTAGCGCGTGCCCGGACTCATGCGTTGCGCGATTGCGCGGCACGCTTCCTTGAGCGGTTCGACATAGGTTTCGAGCGGCGTCGCGCTCTTCCTGAACAGCGGAATGCTGACGCTCACGCAGCCGAGCGTGGCGCCGTTCGTCCCGACGATCGCGCTGCCGTAGCAGAAGATCTGCGCCTCGTTTTCCTCGCGGTCTTCGGCATAGCCGCGTGCGCGGGTGGCGTCGAGTTCGGCGTCGAGCGTGTTGCGATCGGTGACCGTATGCGGCGTGAAGCGTTGCAGGACGATGCCGTGCAGCAGCGCGTCGCGTTCGGCGGGCGTTTGCATCGAGAGATAGGCCTTGCCGACGGAACTCGAATAGAGCGTGACACGCGTGCCGATGCGCGACGTCATGCGCACGGCGTGCGGACTTTCCAGCTTCTCCACGTACACCATTTCCGAACCGCTGCGCACGGCGAGGTGGACCGTTTCCTGGGTGGCGTCGCGCAGCGCCTGCAAGGCGTCGGTGGCCGCGATGCGCAGGTCGGAGCGTTCCCAACTGCGGCTGGCGAGCGACATCAGGCGCGGGCCGAGCGCGTAGCCGCCGCGCTCGCCTTCCACGACGAGCCCTTCAGCGATCAGCGCGCCGACGATGCGATACACGGTCGGGCGCGGATAGCCGCTCTCTGCCGCGAGCTGGGCGATGGTGGGGGGATCGGCGGCATCGGCCACGAGTTGCAGGACCGCCATGAACTTCGAGAAGGCAGCGGTGCCGGTGGCCTTGGCGGCGTCGGAGGAAGGGGTGTCTGAAGGCATGATGTCCAGAATCATGCCATGAGACTGATGCCGATGACCGCTGCGAATGCGCTGACGACGTTCCTGGCGAGCGGAGTTCAGAAACATGACTGTCATCGCGGCGCCGTCGCTGCCCTCCGACGCAGCCAGCGCCCCCGACCGCGCGTCCAACGCCTGCCGGATCGCGCCCGCGAGTTAGGAACGGCTGTACGGCTTGTTCAGCAAGGTAATGCCTTCGTCGATGCGTCCTTCGTGGAAGATGACATCGCGCGTATAGCCCGATGCGAACACCACGGCCGCCCGATGCGGCGGCTGGCTCGCCAGCCGCTACAGTCGTATGCATGCTCCGGCCAACTTGCTTGTAGGTTCATCACGTGCTTTGCCAATGATGCAGGATCAAAAAGAGTGCCCCGAATGTGATCGAAGCGGGACGAAAAGGGCGCTTAACTGACAGTGCGGCCTTGCACTCCTGTTTCGATTCGCAACCCGACACCGCAGAGCTTGCATCGTCGAGCACAGAACGAGCCAGCGCCTTGTCGCGCATGAGGAACCACTGGCATTGGATCAAGGAACGCCTTGCGTTCCCGGCGCGTGCCCGTCCCGCCGATCGATGCGGCGAATATTGCTCGGGCGGCAAGGGTGCCTGAACCATACGGGTGCTGCATGCCCAGTTCGTTGCGGTCCATGCAGGATGCAGTGAGCGCCTGCTGCGGATTTAACCTACCATGAAGGGCAGGCGTCGATAGCTGCGCACCGTCCTTCACGCGAAGTGGAGTCAAGGACCTTGTATGCAACCGGGTTGGCATCGAGTCCCGATCGCAGAACCGGTTGGTCTGCATCCTCATCGGTCGTGCTGGTACGCACATGTCTTCTCTCCAACCGGGAGGCCTTCGTACAGACAGCCATGGCCGAATCATTGAACGCGGACGAAAGACAAACCCATGTGCGGATCGTTGCTGTCGGTGCGTCGGCCGGCGGCATTACGGCGTTGCAGCGGCTCTTCGAAGGGCTTCCCGGCAACCTGCCTTATGCACTCGTCGTGCTCCAGCACCTGCCTGCCGGTCTGCCCAGCGGGCTTCCCGGCCTGATCGCGAGATGGACGCGCATGCCGGTTCAGCGCGCTATCGGCGGGGCGCGTCCCAAGGCCGGAACCATCTACATTCCCTCGCCGGATGACATCCTGACGCTCGAACACGACGTGTTCGAAACGAGACCGCTCGAAGGAGGCGGACGGCGTCCCGGCATCGATACGATCGACTGCTTTCTCGAAAGCCTTGCGTTGCGCACGGAGCCGCCACCGGTCGCGGTCATACTCTCAGGCACCGGCATGGATGGAACCGCGGGCGCCACGCTCGTCCGGCAGGCCGGCGGCATCGTCATCGTTCAGGATCCGCTGACGGCGCTGCATGACGCCATGCCGAACTCGGTCATCCAACGGCATGTGCACGATCACGTCCTGCATGCGGGGGCCATCGGCCGGCAATTGATGGCCTGCGCCGATCCGGCCTACGAACGTCCCGTGCCGCCTGCCGACTGGTCCAGCATCACGTCGCAGACGCTCGCTCATATCGTCGGGCTGGTCCGGCAACGTGCGGGCTTCAACCTGGGCGGATACAAGCCTTCGCCTTTGTTATGGCGCATCCAGCAGCGCATGGATATGCGCAAGGTCTGGTCACTGGAGGATTACGCTTCGCTGCTCAGGGATGATCCTGTCGAACTGGAAGCGCTGGCGCGCGGCATCTCGATTCACGTGACCGGATTCTTTCGCGATCCGGATGCCTGGGCGGTCCTGCAAGCCGATGTGCTTCAGCGTCTCATTGCGGAGGCGGGGAAGGAGCGCATCCTGAGGGTCTGGACGCCTGCATGCGCGACCGGCGAAGAAGCGTTTTCCATTGCGATGCTGCTTGATGAACTTGCACGCGACGCGGCCGAGCCATTCGACTTCCAGATCTTCGCCACCGATGCCGCTCCCGAAGTGGTCGCAAGCGCAAGCCTCGGTCAGTTCAATGCGAGGTCGCTGACCGGTTTGTCGCCGGCGCGTCAGGGACGTTACTTCTACAAGGTCGACGCCACTTTTCGCGTGAAGCGGTTCCTGCGTGAAAAGCTGGTGTTCGCTCCGCAGGATCTGATCTCGGATCCACCGCTTTCAGGGCTCGACCTCGTCACTTGCCGCAACCTCTTTATCTACCTCGAGCGGGAAACGGTCTGCGACGTACTGTTCTCGCTTCACGGCTCACTGCGCATGGGCGGTTATCTTCTTCTTGGCCGAAGCGAGGCTTATCCTCTTGACAAGCAGGGCTTCGAAGTCGTTTCCCGGAAGTGGAACATTTATCGCAAGGTCGGGCCGATGCACGAGGTGCCGCGCAGTGTTGTGCGCAGAGTGGCATCGGATGAGGAAAGACTGGCCAAGCTCGCGCTGCGGCTCGCCTACGAACAGTTCGATGTTCCGTCAGTGTTGATCGACGAAGATGGCAGCATCCTGCGGGTGTACGGCGACACAAAGGACGTGCTGCGGCTTGCTGCGGGCGAACCGTCGCTCAGGATCACGGATCTCGTGCCCAAGCAGTGGGAGGCGCGCCTGCGGCATTCCATCCGACAGATACTGGCTGACCAGCAACCCATCACGCTGGAAGGCCTGAAACTCGACGGCGCGGAAAACATGCCGATGCGCGTACGGCTCACTCCGTTGCAAACGTCGGCCGGTGCCGCGTGCGACCGTGTGCTGGTGTCGTTCGTCAGGGAGCAGGATGCGGCCGATGCATCCGAGGCGGAGGGTACGCCGCTCATGCGGGGTGATCTCGATGTTGCCGAGTCGGTCGACTGGAAAGACAAGGCCCGGGTTTCGCGCGACGAGCTGGAAGCATCGCGCGAGGAATTGCAGGCGCTCAATGAAGAGCTCAAGGCATCGAACGAACAGCTCAATCGCAGCAACGGCGATCTCAACGTGGCAAACGTCGCTTTGCAGAAGAACATCGAACAGCTTGCGATGCAGAGCCGCGTGTTGTCTTCGGGCGCCGTGATGACGATGTTCCTGGATCCGGATTTGAGGCTTCGCTGGTTCACGCCTTCGATGCGGGATGTGTTCCCGCTGATGCCGGGCGACACAGGCCGGAATATCGCGGACCTTGTGACGAAGTTTCCGGACGCTGCCTTCTACACGGATATTCATGCCGTGCTGTGCGCGAGTGACCCGCGCGAAGCGATCATTCGCGACAGCCACGACCATACCTTTGTGCGCAAGATCTATCCGTATGTGTCGGAGACCAACGCGATTACCGGGGTGGCCATCACGTTCATGGACATCAGCGATCATGCTCGCGCGGAGGCCGTGATCGCGCGCAGCCGGGCCTGGCTCTCGGCGCAGAAGGACGCGTTTCAGGCAGCCATGAACGGGGCTTCACTCGATACCTCGTTGGGCATCCTGGTGCGCACGCTGTCGAATCAGTTGCCCGAACGGGGCCAATGCGCTTTTTTTGTCGCGGAGGGAAGCGTGTTGCGACATGTCGTGGGCATGTCGGATGAGTATGCGCGGTGTGTCGACGGGTTCGAGATTTCGCCGGAGTCGCTTGCCTGCGGGCTGGCGGTTGCAACGGGGAAGCCGGTTATCACGGCAGACGTGTTCGATGAACCGCGTTGGCAGTCGTGGATCTGGCTGGCGGAGAAGTTCGGGTATCGAGGATGCTGGTCGTTTCCGGTGGAGACGCCGGAGGGAGGGCTGATTGGGGCGCTGGCCATGTATTCCAGAGAGCCGAGATTGCCCACTTCGATGGATCTGGAACTTGCCGAGGTATTTACGCAGACGGCGGGAGTGATCATGGGGAGGTTCCTTGGGGAGGGGCGCGCTCTTTGACCCGTTCGAAGCAGGCGCTGTTCATGCATCATGCTGCTCGCGATGCGCAATTGTGGAACGGCATGTGAGATGTCGTTCCGCGAGTCAGATGACCAAGCCTGGCCGGCCCGGAAAGCAGCGTCGATTTCTGGCCGCGACAGCTGAGCCACGGTATTGACGAGTGTCTTTGCTGCCGCGGCCGACGCGATGGCGACCATCGCGCAGCGATCGAAGCCTGCCGCTTTCAAGGCATTGACGTCACTGTCGGATACCTGCGTCCGATTCGTCGCGACGGCGGCGGCAAAGCGGCGTACTGCTTCGAGCCTGGGGTCGTCGATCATGCTTCCGTTCCGCAGAGCCTCGACGATTTCCGCCGATGCGCCCAGTTTCGCCGCAAGCGTTGCACGCACCGCGATGCCGTAATCCGCGGCGTTCGCGCGGCTCGCGGCGACCATCGCGACTTGCTGGGCGACGGGGTCGAGCGAACTGGCGCCGAGCGAACTGGCGCCGAGCGACTGGCCTGCGGCGAGAAACACTGCCATTGAGAAGCGCATCCGCAGTGAGCTCGCCGGGTTTGTAGCCCGTCGTCCGCGTTTCGGTCGCCGCGGTTCCGGCGATCGTTCCCCCCGTGGCCAGCACGGCAACGTGGGGTAGCGGCGCCTGTTGCTGAGTCTGGACCTGCCCGGGCTCAATTGAGCGCATGCGTCTTTCACGGCGGACTCCCGCATCGAGGTTCAAGGATCACCTGCGCGTCATCGGTTGACGCGGTCGGTTGAATCGGAACCGATCGGGATAGAGGGAGGGCGTGGGAAACCCCGGTCGTCCGACGGACGGGTTCCGATGGGCCCAGTGTAGTAAGTCGCCGGGCGCTCCAATACGGCCCGCGACGACCATTGGAAAACCTGATGATGTGGTCCGCTCTGCGTGAAACTTCCAGCAGCATCGATCAGTGCCTGAGGCGGAGTGAGTCCCGCAAGCTAGCCAAGCGACCTCTGCAGCAGTCCGCAGAGATCGGCGGCGATGGACGACATCGACACATGCCGGTGCTTCACGATGCCGATGGCACGCTGCACTTCCGGACTGGCGATCGTGATCGCGCGAATGTTCGGCGCGAAGTGCGCCGACACCGCAAGCGACGGCACGATCGCGCAGCCGAGCCCTGCATCGACGAGCGCGACGACGCATGAGATGTGCTCGACTTCGTAGAACCAGCGCAGGCTGATCGACTCGTGTCCGAGCAGCAGTTCTAGCAAGAGCCGGTTCCCGCTGTCACGTCCGCCAATGACGAAGCGCGCCTCGCGCAGGTTCGGCAGGTCGCGCAGCGACACGCTCTCGCGCGACGCCCATTCGTGTTCGCGATGCACCGCCAGCACGTATCGGTCCGCGAGCAAGGGCTCGAAGGTGAGGTCTTCGTCGTCGCCGGGATCGAGACTGATGCCGAATTCCGCGAGCCCCGCCCGCACCTGGCCAAGCACGAAGTCGTGATTGCCGTCGAAGATCTGCACGCCGATGTGCGGATACTTCCGGGCATATTGCCGCAACACATCCGGCAGCACGCGACTGACGACCGTCGGGATGCTCGCCAGCCGCACCTTGCCGAAGCGCTTCTCGGCGATCTCACGGATCGACGACAGCATCGTGCCCAACTGCGAGATTTGCTGGCGCGCCATCGGCAGGAACTGGCGGCCGACGCCCGTCAGCGCAACACTCCGCGTGGTCCGGTGAAACAACTCCACGCCAAGCGCCTGCTCCAGCTTCTGAATACGCCGGGACAAGCCGGGTTGCGTGAGGTGCAGCTTGTCGGCGGCTTTCTGAAAGCTGCCAAGCTCCGCCACCGCGACAAATGCTTCGAGTTCCGAGTTTTCGACTTTCATAACTGTTTCGCATGAATCCGTGAGAAACCGGCATTGGACGCCGCTATTTTGGACGACGAGCATTGTGACCGAAACAAAAAGTCATCACCAAGCGGGCAGGGCTCATGCATTTTCAATTGATCATTCGAAACGGCGAAGTCATCGACGGCACCGGCAGCGCGCGCTTCAGCGCCGATGTCGGCGTGAACGGCGAGCGCATCGATGCAATCGGCGATCTGTCGGCGGCGAGCGCGGACAGGTCCATCGACGCCACGGGAAAGATCGTCGCGCCGGGCTTCATCGACAGCCACACGCACGATGATGCCTTCGTGCTTACGCATCCGGACGTCATGCCCAAGATCGTGCAGGGCGTGACCACCGTGATCGCCGGCAATTGCGGCATCAGCCTCGCGCCCTTGCGCGCCGACGCCGTTCCCCAGCCGCTCGATCTTCTCGGCGTGCCCGAGCGCTTCGCCTACGACAGCTTCGCCGACTATCTCGATGCGCTCGACCGGTCGCCTGCCGCCGTGAACGTGGCGGCGCTGATCGGACATTCGACCTTGCGCGTACGTCACATGGACGATCTCGCGCGCGAAGCCACGGCAGGGGAACGCGCACACATGGCGGCCGATGTCGAAGCCGCGATGCAAGCAGGGGCGTTCGGCGTATCGTCGGGAACGTTTTATCCGCCGGCGGCAGCGGCAAGCACGCAGGAACTGATCGACGTCTGCGCACCGCTCGCGCGTTATCCCGGCGTCTTTGCCACGCACCTGCGCGACGAAACCGCCGACATCGTCCCCTCGATGGAGGAAGCGTTCGCGATCGGCCAGGCGGTGGGCGCGAATCTCGTGCTCTCGCATCACAAGGTCGCGGGCAAGGAGAATCACGGACGCTCGGCCGAAACGCTCGCGCTCATCGACGCGCAGGGCGAACGCCAGCCGCTCTGCCTCGACTGCCATCCGTATCCGGCGACCTCGACGATGCTGCGCGCGGACCGCATCCGCCAGTCCTCGCGTGTGATGCTCGCATGGTCGGCGAAGCGGCCGGAACTCGCGGGCAAGGATTTCAGCGAGATCCTGCCGCTCTACGACGGTTCGGTCGAGGCGGCCATCGAAGACCTGAAGCCGGCCGGCGCCATCTATTTCGTCATGGATGAGCAGGACGTGCAGCGCATCTTCCGTCATGAAAAGACGATGGTCGGCTCTGATGGACTGCCCAACGACAGCGCGCCGCATCCGCGCCTGTGGGGCACGTTCCCACGCGTGCTCGGCCACTACTCGCGCGAACTGAAGCTGTTTCCGCTCGAAACCGCCGTGCGCAAGATGACGGGCCTCACGGCCGAGCAATTCGGCATCGAGGAGCGTGGTCATGTCGCCGTCGGCAGCTACGCGGATCTCGTCGTGTTCGATCCCGCCGAAGTCATCGACCGCGCGACGTTCGAAGCACCCCGGCTCGCGCCGGAAGGGATCGAGCACGTGATCGTGAACGGCGCGCCCGTCATCGCTCACGGCAAGCCGACCGGCGCGCGACCCGGCCGCGCGTTGCGCAAGAACCGCCGCTAAACACGAGACCGACATGGCCACTCCCCATCAGGCAAGCCCGCACGCCGCCGCGCCGCTCGCGCTGTCAGCCGACACCGTGTATCGCAAGGTGACGCTGCACGTCGTGCCGATCATCCTGCTGTGCTATTTCTTCGGCTATCTGGACCGCGTGAACGTCGGCTTCGCCAAGCTGCAGATGATGACCGACCTGAACCTGACCGAAGCCGCGTACGGCGTCGGCGCGGGCTTGTTCTTCGTCGGCTATCTGCTGCTTCAGGTGCCCGCGGGGTATCTCGTCAGGCGTATCGGCGTGCGCGCCTGTCTCGGCGGCTCGCTGGTCGCGTGGGGCATCGTCTCCATCGCGACCCTGGCGACGCGCAGCCAGACCACCTTCTATGCACTGCGCTTCCTGCTCGGCTTGACGGAAGCAAGCTTCTTCCCGGCCGTCATCGCGTATTTCAGCGTGTGGTTTCCGTCGTACCGGCTGAGCAAGGTGATGTCCCTGCTGTTTCTCGCGATGCCGCTGGGCGTGATCGTCGGCGGTCCGCTGTCGGGCTGGATCATGGACGCGACGCACGGCGGCTGGGGCATGAACGGCTGGCAGTGGATGTTCCTGATCGAAGGCCTGCCTGCCGTCGTGCTCGGTTTCGTGCTGTTCGCGATGGTCGTGAATCGCATCGAGAACGCAAGCTGGCTCACGCCCGAGGAACTCGCGGTCGTGAAGAGCGAGCTCGCGCGGGAGTCGTCGGACAAGAAGCAGTCGCTGCTTCCCGCGTTGAAAGAGCCGACGCTGTGGCTCTTGTGTGCGATCTCCTTTCTCTACAACGTCGGCAATTACGGCCTCGTCTTCTGGATGCCGACGATGATCAAGGCGCTCGGCCATCGTTCCAACTTCGAGATCGGCGTGGTGAGCGCGATTCCCTATCTGGTCGCGGCGGCCGCGATGGTCATCAACGCGCAGCATTCCGTGAAGACCCGCGAGCGCCGCTGGCACACGGCCGCGCCGGTGTTCATCGGCGGCATCGCGCTGATCGGCAGCGTGGCGGGGTCGGGTGCGCCGGTGGCGGCGGTTGCGTGCCTGACGGTTGCTGTCGCCGGCATCATGAGCACGCTGGCGATGTTCTGGAGCTTGCCCTCGCGCATACTCGCAGGCACGGCAGCGGCAGGCGGCGCGGGTCTGGTCAACGTGGGCGCGGCCGTCGCCGGATTCGTCGGGCCGTCGATCATGGGCTTTCTCAAGCAGATCACCGGCAGCACGACCGCCGGCGTCGCGCTGCTCGCCATCACGCTGTTTCTTGCCGCCTTGCTGATCCTCGCCATTCCGGCGCGCTACATCAAGACGGCGCACTGAGTTGCACACAGACCTCGCTCTTTGCATCTGATCGAACCTGAAAGGCAGAACCATGACCACGGTATTTCATCGCGCGCCGCGCGCCAGGCTTCCCGTCGCCGTGCGCGGTGACGGCATCGAAATCGTCGATTCGACCGGCAAACGCTATATCGATGCATGCGGCGGCGCAGCCGTTTCATGTCTCGGCCACAGCCATCCCCGCGTGATAGAAGCCATTCAGCGTCAGGTGCAGCAATTGCCCTATGCGCACACGTCGTTCTTCACGACGGAGCCTGCCGAAGCACTCGCCGACCTGCTCGTCGATGCCGCGCCGAAGCATCTCGCCCATGTCTATTTCGTCTCGGGCGGCTCAGAAGCGATGGAAGCCGCGCTCAAGCTCGCGCGCCAGTACTTCGTCGAGAAGGGACAGCCGGCGCGCCGACACTTCATCGCGCGGCGGCAGAGCTATCACGGCAATACGCTCGGTGCGCTTGCGATCGGCGGCAACGCATGGCGTCGCGAACCGTTCCTGCCGATCCTGATCGAAGCGCATCACGTCACGCCGTGTTTTGCGTATCGCGAGCAGCACGCGGGCGAATCGGACGAAGCCTTTGCACAACGGCTCGCCGACGAACTCGAAGCGAAGATTCTCGAACTCGGGCCGGAGTCGGTGGCCGCGTTCGTCGCGGAGACGGTCGTCGGCGCGACGGCGGGTGCCGTGCCTCCGGTGCGCGAGTACTTCCGCAAGATCCGCGCGGTTTGCGACAAGTACGGCGTGTTGCTGATCCTCGACGAAGTGATGTCGGGCATGGGCCGCACGGGCTATCTCTTCGCCTGTGAGGAGGACGGTGTCTCCCCCGACATTATCGCCATCGCGAAGGGGCTCGGCGCGGGCTATCAGGCGATCGGCGCGACGCTCGTGAGCGACGAGATCTTCAATGCGATCGTCGGCGGTTCGGGATTCTTCCAGCACGGTCACACGTATATCGGCCACGCCACGGCGTGCGCGGCTGCGCTCGAAGTCCAGAAGGTCATCGTCGAAGACAGGCTGCTCGACAACGTGAAGGCGCGCGGCGAGCAACTGCGCGCAGCCTTGCGCGAGCGGCACGCACAGCATCCGTTCATTGGCGACGTGCGCGGGCGTGGCCTTTTCACCGGAGTCGAACTCGTGCAGGATTGCGAGCTCAAGACGCCCTTCGATCCGAAGCACAAGTTGCACAGCGTCATCAAGAGCGAGGCGATGAAGCGCGGCCTGATGGTGTATCCGATGGGCGGCACCGTCGATGGCCGGATGGGCGATCACGTCCTGATCGCACCGCCTTTCATCACGACAGGCGAGCAGATCGAGATCATCGTCGAGCGTCTTTCGGACGCGATCGACGGCGCGCTTGCCGCAATCGGCGCGAAGGCGGCATGAACGAGGCCTCGTTGCAGGCATGGGCGACGACACTCGGCATCGCCCTGCCTGACGCGTTGCTGGGCGATGTCGCCGCGCTGCTCGACACCATGCACGCGAGCGCGCGGCAACTCGACGTGGCACCAGACCCAGCGGAACCCGACTGCGATGAAGCGCGCGCTTGACATCGCCGCCGACGTGCGGGCGCAGCGACGCCGGGCGATCGACGTGACGCGCGACACGCTTGCGGCCATCGCACGCGAAGATGCTGCAATCAACGCGTTTCATCACGTGTTCCACGACGAAGCGCTTGCCCAGGCAACGCGCATTGATGAACGCATCGCAGGCGGCATCGATCCGGGTCCGCTCGCAGGCGTGCCGTTCGCCGCCAAAAGCCTGTTCGATGTCGAAGGCCGCGCGACGATTGCCGGCTCGTGCGCGCGGCTCGATATCCCTGCCGCAACGCGCGATGCAGACGCGATCGCGCGTCTGAAACAGGCGGGCGCCGTACTGGTCGGCACCACGCATATGGACGAACTCGCGTGCGGCGCGACCGGCGAAAATCCCTTCTTCGGCAACGTGCGCAATCCGCGCGCCATCGAGCGCATGACGGGTGGATCGTCGGGCGGATCGGCGGCGGCTGTCGCGGCGGGCTGCGTCCCGCTTTCGCTCGGCAGTGACACGAACGGCTCGATCCGCGCGCCCGCCGCGTTGTGCGGCGTGTGGGGCGTGAAACCGACCTTCGGACGGCTGTCGCGACGCGGCGTGCTGCCCTATGCCGATTCACTCGACTGCATCGGCGGCTTTGCGCGCAATGTCGATGACCTTGCCGCCCTGTATGCGGCGCTCGACGGCGGCGTGGCAGATGACTCACGCGCGGTTCCAAAGGTCGCCGTGCTCGGCGGGTATTTTCGTACCTACGCCTCGCGCGACGCGTGGGACGCCGTCATCGAAAGCGCGTGGGTCTTCGGACCGCATGAGATCATCGATATGCCGGAAGACGAGATGCAACGCGTCCGCAGCGCGGCGACGATCATCTCGAACGTCGAAGTTGCCGAGGCGCATGGCAATCTTCTTCAAGCGCCCGAGGAACACCTATCGCCACGCCTGCGTACGCGCCTGCTGGCCGGCGCGTTGAGTCCGGGCACCTGGCACGCGCGGGCGCTGCGTTACCAGCAGCGTTTTCGCGCACGCATGTCACGGCTCTTCGACCGATTCGATATCCTGCTCGCAACGTGCACACCTTTCCCGGCGCCGCGCTTCACCGACGCGACCATCGCGGTAGGCGATCACGCACTCGAACCCGCGAAGCACCTAGGCATGTTGACGCAACCTGTTTCCTTCGCGGGTCTTCCCGTCATCGTCGCGCCCGTTTTGCGCGAAGGCGCCATGCCGCTGGGCGTGCAGATCATCGGCGCTGCGTTCGATGAAACCGCGTGCTTCGCAGCAGCGCGGCGCATCGAGCGCGGCTCCAGCAACTCATCAGGAACAGCGATCGAAACATGAGCAAGAGACTTCCCGACTTCGACATGGCTAGCGCATCGGACGAACAAAAAGCCGTGTTGCAGAGCATCCTGAGCGGTCCGCGCGGCAACCTCAACGGTCCGTTCCTCGGCTGGATCTTCAGTCCGGAGCTTGCGCAGAATGCGCAGGCACTTGGCGCGTTCTGCCGCTACAAGACGGGCCTGCCGCTGCGCCAGTCCGAACTCGCGATTCTGGTGACGGCGGCGCGCTGGCGCTCGCAGGCGGAATGGCACATACACCTTCCAATCGCGCTCGATGCAGGCGTGCCCGCCGATCTCGCCGAAGCGCTGCGCACGTGCCAGCCGCCGGTTTTCGCCGATGCCGATGACAAGCTGATCTTCGACTTCGCAACCGAGCTCTACGAAACGAAGCGCGTGAGCGATGCGACGTATGACGCAGCGGTCGCGCGCTTCGGCCATGCGGTGGTGGTGAATCTGGTCGGCCTGCTCGGGTATTACGCGCTCGTCGCGATGACGCTCAACACCTTCGACATGCGCGCCGAAGGGCAAACCGGTCTGCCTTTCGCCGAATGAGCCGTATCGGGAATGGGTTGTCCGACCGTCTCAGGCGAGACGGATGGGCGGTTGCGTCAGCCGGTTCAATCCATCGGCGGCCAGGAGAAGGGTGGCCTTGCCGACGCCGTGTATCGCCTGTTGATGACGTCGATAGAGCATCGCGTGGCTGAGTTGAGCAAGCCGCCCTTTGATGAAACCACCCTTGAAGAAGCCGAATTTGCCGAGTGTGCCGAAGGCATCGTAGTTCGCGAGCGATACCAGCGAGCCGAAGTCGTGATACGCGAAGTCCCGAAGCGGCGCTCCCGTCAACCACGCGGGTAGCGTCTTCGCAAGATGCTCTGCCTGTTGCGTGGCGACCTGTGCGGTGGGCGGCAGCGCCCGTTCGGCATTCCGCAAGGTGAGGCTGGAACAATCGCCGAGCGCGAAGATCTGGTCATCGCGACTAGCTTGCAACGTGGCGCGCGTGACGAGCTGGTTGGAATGCGTGGTCTCCAGCCCTGCCAGACCGGCCAGGAACTCGGGCGCCTTGACGCCTGCGGCCCAGACCATCAAGTCGGCAGGAACGAGGTCGCCGGACCCATGGAGGAAGCCGTCTGCCGTCGCACCGGTCACGCGCGTTTGCGTGAGCACACTGAAGCCCATTCGCGTGAGCAAGGTTTCGCTGGAGGCCGAGATGTTGGGCGGAAAGCTTGCAAGAATGCGCGGGCTGCTTTCGATCAGGGTCAGTTCCAGCCGCTGACGCACCGTGGGATCGCCGTAGCCCGACGCGATATCCAGCAGCGAGCTGAGTTCCGCCGCCAGTTCGACGCCGGTTGCGCCGCCGCCGACAATCGCGACACGGAACCGTTGATCACGCGCAATGCTCCTGAAGAGGCGAGCCCGCAGGATTTCGTTGAATGCCTCGGCCTGCGCCTGACTGTCGATGAAATGCGCATGCTGCGCCACGCCTTGAGTGCCGAAGTCATTGGCGCGGCTGCCAAGAGCGAGTACCAGGACGTCGTAGTCGATGGTCCGCGCGTCCAGCACCTTTTCCCCGTTGGCCGCACGTATTTCCGCGACCTGGACCTGCTTTCGCTCGCGGTCGAGACCACACATTGCGCCGGGCTGATAGGCATAGCCATGCGCGGCGGCGTGAGCGATGAAACTGACTTGCTGAAGGTTCACATCACGGGTGCCTGCGGCAATGGTATGCAGCATGGGTTTCCAGATGTGGGTCGCGCTCATGTCGACCAGCGTGACCGTCGCAGCCAGGCCGTTGCGGATTTCCCTGCCGAGCTTGGTCGCCAGCAGAATTCCGGCGATGCCGCCGCCAACAATGACAATGCGCGCAGGATGTGTCACGGGTCCTCTTGTTTTCCAGAAATGCTGGTTGGTGCAGTCGAAGCCGTCGGACGAACGCTCGACCGGCGGCAACGTGTCGTCAAAACTTGGCTGAAATCGCTCACCTCATCCACAAACGCCTCCAGCTTCGGAATATCGGCTGGCTCGGTGAAATGCGATCAGCCCGGCTTTCATCGCCGTTGCCATTTGACGATGGCCTCGTCCTGAAGAAAGCCCTCGCGTTCCGCGCCTTCGATAGCCGCACGATAAAGCTGTAACGCGCGTTGGACCTCGCCGTCGCGGCGGGCGGTTCGGCATCGATTACTGCCAGCTTGTGGCCGAAGCGCTGCGGACAGTGCATGGCCCGGATCGCGCGTTGCTGCTGCATCGCCGTGACGGGCGGACGCGCTTCGCCGCTGTTTGCGTCGTGCGACGCGGTCAGCGACAGAATCGTATAGAACATGTGTTCCGCCGACGTAATCATCCCTGTAGTCGTGTCGTTGCCGTTTGCCTCGACGAGCAAGTCCGCTTCGTTGAAGTCGGCGTCATTGAAACTCGTAACCCGTCCGTTTATCCGGTCAGGTTGCGCACCCGTGCTCGTAACGGCAGGATGATCGACGTCGCAATCTGGTTCTTCTGCGTCATGACGAAGTCCAGACCGATCTCAGCGTGTTCGAGCACCTCGCTCAGCGTCACCTTTAAAGTACGGCGGCCGCCGACATTAGCGCATTCAAGCGCTTTCTCAGACGCTGGACTGCAGCAAGATCGAGACCCGAAGACGCGGGCTTTTGAGCATCAGGCGCAATCAGGCGTTGCGCGGCCGCCGTGGTAACGTCTGGACGCGATCGCTCCCTCGCCCCGTCACGCCCGCTAAAAACTTTCCGAAAAGTCACGTCAGACCCCGCGCAAACCGCCATGAACCGTGCCGTCACTCTTCCTTCGCTCAACGCGATCCGGGCATTCGAAGCGACGGGCCGCACGCTGAGCGTGTCCAAAGCGGCAAGCGAGCTTGCGGTCACGCCGGCAGCGGTAAGCCGCCAGGTCAAGGCCCTCGAAGGCTTCCTCGGACTGCAACTCTTCGAGCGCGTCAGGGGACGGCTCGAACTGACGTCGGCGGGCGCGCGCTATCTCGCCGAACTGATGCCGCTGTTCGCCGGCCTGCGCCAGGCCACCGACAGCATTCGCACGGCAGGCCGACGCTCCCATGTCCTCAAGATCCGCTCGCCCGCCACCTTCGCCGTGCGCTGGCTGATTCCGCGGCTCGCGAGCTTTCATCGGCAGTTCCCCGAAATCGACGTGCAGGTCACCACGTCATCGGCGCCGCTGGATTTCAGGCGCGAGGACATCGACGGCGGGATCCAGCTTGGCGATGGCCGCTGGCCCGGCCTCTCGGTGCAGCGGCTGATTCCCAACGAACTCGTGCCGGTCGCGGCGCCATCGCGCAAGATCCGCGCGCGCAGCAAGCTGACCGGCGAGACGCTCCTGCATTCGCTCGCGCGCGCCGACGACTGGGCCATCTGGATGGAAGCGGCCGGCTTCGCACGCGATCCGCGCCGCCGCGAGATGCGTTACGAGACGTCGTTGCTGGCGTATCAGGCGGCCATCGAAGGACATGGCGTCGCCGTCGCGCAGAAGGCGCTCGTGCGTGCCGAACTCGACAGCGGGCAACTGGTCGCGCCGTTCCGTTTCGAGCTGGACCGGGGCGCTTATACCTACTACTTCGCCTGGCCGGCCCGGCACGCCTCCGAGGCGCTCACGACCTTCCGTGACTGGCTGGTGTCGCTGGTGAAGACGGACGCCACCCTTTAAACACCCTTTAACAAAAAGTCAAAGCCCCGTTTCCAAAAAGTCGATTGTTCCGCCGGTCGCGCAACTCTAATCTGCGGCCATGGTTCGATGCAGCGTCGAACCCGGAGACAGGACAACGACATGATCCGAGACAGCTTGAAAGGCGTTCGCGTGCTCGATTTTTCGCACGTGCTGGCCGGCCCCGTATGTTCGATGACGCTCGCCGATCTCGGCGCGCACGTGGTGAAGATCGAGCCGCCGGGCGGCGAAATAGGCCGGCAGATCGGCCCGCCGTGGGTGAACGGCGTGAGCCCGGCTTTCATGAGCGTCAATCGCGGCAAGTACAGCGTGGCGATCGATCTCAAGACCGACGCTGGACGCCGCACCGTCACCGAGATGACGCGCCAGGCGGATGTGGTGGTCGAGAACTTCCGTCCCGGCGTGATGGCGTCGATGGGACTCGGCTACGAGACGCTTCGCACGCTCAATCCGCAACTGGTCTACTGCTCGATCTCGGCGTTCGGGCAGCGTGGCGAGAGCACGCGCCGGCCGGGTGTCGACGGCGTGATCCAGGCCGTGAGCGGACTCATGAGCACGCTCGGCACGGCGCAGGGCGATCCGCTGAAGGTGCCGGTGCCCGTCGCCGACATGATGGGCGGCTATCTCGCCGCCATCGCCGTGCTGGGCGCGCTGCACGCGGCGCGCACGCAGCGCAAGGGCCAGCACCTCGACGTGAGCCTCTATAACGCGACGCTGATGTTGCAGCAGATCGGCTTCGCCGCGT
Source organism: Caballeronia sp. LZ032 (assembly GCF_031451315.1). Classification (NCBI taxonomy): domain Bacteria; kingdom Pseudomonadati; phylum Pseudomonadota; class Betaproteobacteria; order Burkholderiales; family Burkholderiaceae; genus Caballeronia; species Caballeronia sp. LZ032. The sequence continues at coordinate 1,372,545 of NZ_JARUXP010000003.1, read as the reverse complement.
TCTTCGCTTCGGGTTCGGAACCGGAGAAGGTCGGCAGCGCGGCGCCTTATGCCTGCCCGAACGAAGCCTTTCCCACACGCGATGGCTGGATGATGGTCGTCGCCTATCACGCGGCACGCTGGAGCGCGCTGTGCGAGCTGCTCGACGCGCCGGAACTCGAAGCCGATACGCGCTTCGCCGGCAACGACGCGCGCGTGCGGCATCGCGCCGAACTCCATGAGATTCTCGCGGCGCGCTTCGAGAAGCGGACCACGGCCGAGTGGATCGGGCTGCTCTCGGCGAGGGACATTCTCTGCGCGCCCGTCACGACGTATCGCGAGGTGATGGAGACGGTGGAGTATCGGCAGAGCGGCATTGCGCGCACTGTCGAGCATCCGGTAGCGGGTTCCATCAGGACCCATGGTTTTGCGCTCGGGCCGTCGGATCCTCCCGCAGGCGATGAAACGCCCGCGCCGATGACCGGCCAGCACACGCTCGACATGCTCGGCCTGTACGGGTTCGATGAAGACGCCATCGCCGCCTTGCTCAATGCCGGCGTGATCCGTGCCGCCGCGGCACATGCCGGAACGGTTTAGGAGATCCCGCATGGAACAACCCATCGTACACAGGGAAATGCATGGTCGCGTCGCGCTCGTGCGGCTTGCTTCCGACAACCCGTTGAACCCGCTGACCGATGCGCTGATCGACGCGCTCGTCGGCGAAATGCAGCGCATCGAGGCGGACCCCGCCGTGCATGCGACCGTGCTGACCGGATCGGAGAAGGCGTTTGCGGCGGGCGCGGATATCGTCGCGATGGCGCCGCTCGATTACGCGACGGCGTTCTCGGAAGACCTCATCGGCCGCAACTGGGACCGCCTGCGCAGGCTGCGCAAGCCGCTCATTGCGGCGGTCAGGGGCTATGCGCTCGGCGGCGGCTGCGAGCTGGCGATGATGTGCGACATCGCCATTGCAGCCAGCGATGCGCTGTTCGGCCAGCCGGAAATCAGGCTCGGGATCGTGCCGGGCGCGGGTGGCACGCAGCGTCTGCCACGCGCTGCCGGCAAGTCGACCGCGATGCTCGCGTGCCTCACAGGCGAAGCGCTTTCGGCCTCCGACGCGCTGGCGTGCGGCCTGATATCGAGCGTGGTCGAGCCGGACGCGCTGATCGAGGAAGCGTTGCGGATCGGACAGCAGATCGCGCGGCATTCTCTGCCGGTGATCGTGGCCGTCAAGGAGGCGGTGGACCGGTCCTTCGAGTCGTCGCTGGCCGAAGGGCTGTTGTTCGAGCGGCGCCTGTTTCATGCGGGCTTTTCGCTGGCGGACCAGAAAGAAGGCATGGCCGCGTTTCTCGAGCGGCGCACCGCCAACTTCGTCAATCGATGAAACAAAGAGGAGACGAACCGTGAATGACAACGAAGCCAACCCAAGCGCGAAGCCGCTGGTGCGCCATGCAGTGGAAGCGGGCGTGATGACCATCACGCTCGACGAACCTTCGAACGGCAACGCGCTCACGCTCGCCATGACCACGGCGCTTTCTGACGTGCTCGAAAGCGTCAACGGCAGGGACGACGTGCAGTGCGTCGTGCTGCGTTCATCGTCGAAGCACTTCTGCACGGGCGGCAACGTGAAGGACATGCAGAGCGGCAAGGATCTGATGGACGGTGGCATCGAGGCGGTGCGCGAGCGTCTGCGCCACGGTCTGCACCGGATCACGCGGGCACTGAGCTCGATGGATGTGCCGTCGCTCTGCGCCGTGAATGGCGCGGCAGTGGGGGCGGGCTGCGACCTCGCGCTGATGTGCGACATCCGGCTGGCCGGCGAGCGGGCCGTGTTCGCGGAAAGCTTTCTGCGCCTCGGTCTCGTGTCGGGGATCGGCGGCGCGTGGTTCCTGTCGCGCATCGTCGGACCCGCGAAGGCGCTCGAATTGACGCTCACCAGCGAGTTCATCGATGCCGGAACGGCGCAGCAGCTGGGTATCGTCGCCCACGTTCATCCGGATGCCGCGCTCGACGACGAAACGCGTGCGCTTGCCAGGCGCATCGCCGCGAATCCGCCGCGTGCGTTGCGCATGGCCAAGAAGCTCGTGCAGGAGTCGGCGCACGGCACGCTGTCCGCGTCGCTCGAACTGGCGGCGAACATGCAGGCCATCCTCCTGTGCGGCAGCGAGCACAAGCAGGCAGTGTCCGGCTTTCTGGAGCAACAGGCACGACAGAAGGCGTCCAGGCTCTGAAGCGGACGCACACAATCAACGATGGAGACAGGCATGACATCCCGACCTCACGCGCATCATCGTGGCCCCGGCATGTTGCGGATCATCGCGACATCGAGTCTCGGCACGATGCTCGAGTACTACGACTTCTTCGTCTATGTCGCGCTCACGGCGACCCTGACGCAGCTCTTCCTGCCTTCCACCGACAGCACCGTCGCCGCGCTCGCCGGTGTCGCGACGTTCGGCATCGCCTATGTCGCGCGGCCGCTTGGCACGGTCATCTTCAGTCCCATGTCGGACCGCATCGGCCGGAAGAAGACCTTCGTCATCACGCTGGCGATCATGGGGATTGCGACGGTGGGTATCGGTTGCCTGCCGACTTACGCCGTGGCGGGCGTCGCCGCGCCGATCGCGCTGCTCACGCTGCGCATCGTGCAGGGCGTCGCGCTCGGCGGCGAGTACGGGTCGGCCGTCGTCTATGTCATGGAGCATGCGCCGGAAGGCAGCAAGGGCACGGCAACCAGCGTGCTGCAAAGCACGGCGAGCATCGGCCTGCTGCTTGCACTGGTCATCGTGGGTGCGTTGCGGCTGTCGCTCGATGCGGCAAGCTTCGTTTCATGGGGATGGCGCGTGCCGTTCGTGATTTCCGCGCCGATCGTGGCCGTCGCGACGTGGATCCGGCTCGGCATGACCGAGACGCCGGTCTTCGCCGAGATGAAGGAAGCGGGGCGTCTTTCGAAGCGGCCATTGCAGGAGACGCTGTCGAGCCGCACGTCGTGGAAGGCCATTCTCGTCGCCATGTTCGGCGCGCAGGGCGGTACGTCGGTCTCGCTCTACACGTCGATCGTCTACATGCTGTATTTCCTGCAGAACGTACTCAAGGTCGAGCCGATGCAGGCCAACCTGTGTCTCGGCTTTGGCATACTGATCGCGGCGCCGCTGTATCCCGTCTTCGGCAAGCTGTCGGATGCGATCGGGCGGGCGCGCGTGATGTTGATCGGCATCGTGCTGTGGATCGCGGCGGCTTATCCGGCGTTTGCGGGCATCCGGTCGAGCGTGGCTTCGATGCAGTGGGTGTCGGTCTCGCTGCTGATCGCGGTGCTCGCCATTCTCACCGCGATGATCATGGCGCCGCTGCCCGCGTTCATCGCCGAGTGCTTCCCGCCGCAAAGCCGCACGACCGGATTCGGCCTCGCGCAGCAACTCGGCAATGTGGTGTTCGGCGGCTTTCTGCCGCTCATCAGTCTTTCGCTCGTCAAGTTCACGGGTAATTCGCTTGCGGGCGTCGGGTATTCGATTGCCTCGCTGCTGCCGTGTCTCGCGGTGACGTGGATCTGGGGGTTGAAGCAGGATGCACGCGCGAGAAGCGCGGGGGCGGGTGGGGTGTCGGCGCGTAGGGCGGGGGAGCCGGTGTCGATGCGTTGAGTGGTTTGCGTGATGACCCCGTCGCACCGCCGCTATACCAGCAGATGCCGCCGCGAAACCATCGTCTGATGGTGCTGGCTGTTGCTTCGCCTTTAATGGAGGCGTCGGCCGCGTCGACACGACGCGTTTGCCTTCGTAACGCTTCCTTTGAAGGATCGGACATGAAGACCGTCATCGTTCTTACGTCACACAATATTCTTGGCAACACGGGCAAGCCAACGGGCTTCTGGCTCGAAGAATTCACCGCGCCGTATTACACGTTCAAGGATGCGGGTGTGGAGGTCACCGTTGCATCGCCGAAGGGCGGCCACCCGCCGATCGACCCGAGAAGCGACGATCCCGACAATCAGACGGACACGATGCAGCGCTTCAAGAAGGATCCCGATACGCAGAAGGTTCTCGCCAACTCCGTCAAGCTCTCCGATGTGCGGGCAGAAGATCACGACACGATCTTCTACGCGGGCGGCCACGGGCCGATGTGGGATCTCACGGAGGATCCCGTTTCGATTGCGTTGATCGAAAGTTTCTACAACGCCGGCAAGCCGGTTGCCGCCGTCTGTCACGGGCCGTGCGTATTCCGTCACACGACCTTTCAGGGGCAGCCGCTCGTGAAGGACAAGCGCGTTACCTGCTTCACCAACGACGAAGAAGAAGCGGTCGGCTTGACGAAGGTCATGCCGTTCCTGGTCGAAGATGAATTGAAGCGTCTGGGCGGACGCTTCGAAAAGGTCAGGAACTGGGACGTCCTCACCGTGACCGACGGGCGGCTGATCACGGGGCAAAACCCTGCATCGTCCGGACCGACCGCGAGGGAATTGCTGAAGCTGCTCAACGCCTGAGCGAAGCTTCCGGAAGGCATTCACTGTGGTCACGCGCGTTCATGACATGATGACGCTGCCGGGACGAAGTGTGCTCGGCCGACAGCGTCGCAATGGCCCATCAGGCCACGCCGCATTGATGTGGTTTAAAAGAAGGGTATATCCTTGTGCAAGTCCCACGGCCCCTTCCAAACAACCTCCGATCGACATGGCTACCGATCCGTTGTCCAGCACCCGTCAGGGCATTCTGGACATCCTGCTCCAGCGCAAGAGCGGTTTGACGGTCGATGAAATCATCGAGGCTATCGGCTTGAGCAGGACAGCGGTCAATCAGCATCTGATTGCGCTGGAACGCCGCAACTTCATCGAGAAGGGCGCTCCCAGAAAAACCGGCGGACGGCCGGTTCAGGTCTATGTCCTCACTCAAGAGGGCACCAATCAGTTTCCCAAACAATATTCGTGGTTCTCCGCGTTGCTCGTGTCGACGCTGCGCGATGAGCTCGGCCCCGAGCGCCTCGACCACTATATGTTCGATCTGGGCGTCAGGACGTCGGCGGGCATGATTCCGCGTCTGGTCGGGAAGACGCGTTCCGAGCGCGTCACCGAAACTGTGAAGATCATGAACGAGGCAGGCTTCCGGGCCATGGAGATTGGTCCGGACCGTGTGTCCACGCTATCGCGCGTGGAGTGCACCAACTGCGTCTACCATGATCTGACGAAAGACTATCCCGAGGTGTGTCGTTTCGATATCGGCTTTCTCACCGGGCTGATGGGCACCGAGGTTGAACATCAGGCCTGCATGCAGCGCGGCGGCGAAGCCTGCCGCTTTCGCTTCAAGCCATTTCCCTGAGCTTGCAGAGCGATTGATCAGTCGCAATCCCGCTTGCACGACGAAGTTGTAACAGTCGGGGCTTTCAACACTTTTGACTATTGCGCCTGCCAAAAGCTGTGCCTATCTTGATCCCACAGGCCGCGTGTGACTCGCCCAGTGACACGCGTGATCTGCATCTATCAAGAGGCTCAAGATGGCCATTGACTTCACCATGTCGTGCGAGCAAAAGGCGGTGCAATCGAGAGCACGGGCGTTCGCCGAGAACGTCCTTGCCCCCTTGCTCTGCAAAGCCGAACAGGAATCCGATCTGACCACGGCATTCGGGAAGAAGAAGCCGGCGTATATCGAAGCCTATCGGCAAGGCATTGCCACCGCGATGCTGCCCGCCGCCTATGGAGGCGGCGGCTATTCCTGTCTCGACTTCACCATCGCGACGGAAGAAATCGCCGCCATCGATCCTGGTTTCGCGTGCACCGTGCTCTGCAATGGCCTTGGCCTGATGCCGGTCATCTGGTACGGGACGGAGGACCAGAAGCGACGCTTCGTCGGTGCGGCCACGTCGGATCCGAGCGAGCAGTATCTCGGCGCCTGGACGGCAGCCGAGCCGCATCGGTCGGCGCTCGCGGTGAATGACATCGACGATCCGCGTTCGCTCTCCGATATCACCCTCACCGCAACGCTGCGCGGCGACCATTACGTACTCAACGGACGCAAGAAGTGGTCGTCGGCTGCCGGGTGGGACGGACTCGGCGCCAATGCCCAGACCGTCATCGTCCGCACCGACACTCAAACTGTGGGCGCAAGAGGGCTTTCCGCGATCGTCGTGGAACGCGGCACATCGGGCATTGCGTGTCATGCGTCGCCGCGAGACGAGTATCGAATGGGAACGAGCGCGACCATCGAGTTTCACGATGCCGAAGTCGCCGTCGAGAATCTGCTTCCGGGTAGCCAGAGCAATGGAGATCGGGTCATCGACCGGAACTTTGCATGGTTCGGACCGATGGCGGCCATTGCAGCGGCCGGCGTGGCGCGCGCGGCTTATGAGGTGTCCCTGCGCTTCGCGAAACGCCATGCAGGCAGCTCGCTTGCGCCCATCAGCCGGTTCGATAACGTGGGCAATGTTCTGGGCGAGGTCGCGGCCAGGATCGAATCGGCTCGCTACTTCGCGTGGCGCGCCGCCGACTATCTGGACAAGCATGATCAGCATGGTGAGATCTTCGGCGCAATGTGCAAGATCAACGTCACGGAGATGATGTTCGATTGCGTGTTCAAGTGCATGCAACTCGTGGGCACGCGCGTGGGCGACGATGAATTCAGTTTCAGCAGACATTTGCACGATGCGGCGCTGCTGCCCATCCATGACAGCGGCAACATGGCTGCGCAACGGCGCCGTGTGCGAGGCATCATGGCGCACGAACGCTTCAACCCGCGCGCCGCCCTCGACGATGAGGCCGTCTATTCCCTGTCCCTTGCCGAAGGCGTCGGATGAAGCGCGCGGCCTGCCATGTCATCGAAATTAACGGAGCGAGCGAACGCTCGCCATGCCTGGAACGATGCAGACGTCAGGGGCTCATCTCATGCCAATCGACTTCACACTGACGGGCGCGCAACGCAAGTTGCAGAAAAACGCCCGCGAATTCGCCATCGAGATTCTTCAGCCGGTGGTCAGGCGGGCGGACGAGGAGCCTGACACGCAAAAGGCGTTCGCCATCACGAAGAGCGCTTACCTCGAGTGCTACAAGCTCGGCTTTGCAATGGGCTTCCTGCCGCGGGAATACGGCGGCGGCGGCATCAGCAATCTGGACTTGCAGATCGTCGCGGAGGAAATCACGGCCGTGGACCCGGGCTTCGCCACCGTGCTGCTGGTGAATGGGCTTGCGCTCATGCCGCTCGTCTGGTTCGGGTCGGATGTACAGAAGCAGAAGTGGCTGACACGGGCAACCAGCGATCCGCGTGGGGAATACATCGCGGGATGGACGGTCAGTGAGGCGGTCAGTGAAACCGGCGGCACGGCGAACTTCGATCACCCGGCCGCGAGTCCGGCAGGCATCGGCCTGATCGCAACGCATGACAAGGGGCGCGGCGAGTATGTGCTGAACGGCACCAAGTACTGGCCGTGCAATGCGGGCGGCTGGGATCTGAAGGGCGCGGATGTGAACGTCTGCATCGTACGCACCGACGCTTCGAAAGGCGGCCGCGAGGGACTCAGCGCGATCATCGTCCCGCGCGGAACAGCGGGCGTCAGTTATGCCCCGCCCATCTCCAAGCTGGGGCATCGCCTGTGCCAGAACAATGCGATGAGGTTCTCGGACTGCCGCGTGTCCGAAGAGAACGTGTTCGCCGCGGGAGACGGCGACCTCGTCATCAGCAAGGCATTCACGTGGTCGGGACCGGTGGCGGCGATTGCGGCGGTGGGTGTGGCGCGATCGGCATACGAGTTCGCGTTGAACTGGTCGAAGACGCGCAGCGCGGGCGGCGGCGTACCGATGATTCATCATCAGGCAGTCGGCTACATGCTCGCGGAGATTGCGATGAAGATCGAGGCGTGCCGTGCGTTCTCGTGGAAAGCGGCGCATTACCTCGACCAGTTCGATTCGGACGGCCATGCCGTCGCTGCGATGGCGAAGGTGTTCTGCGGCGAAGCGCTGTTCGGCGCGGTGTTCCGGGCGCTTCAGGTGATGGGTGTCAATGCGCTCGACCGGCAACATCCAATGGAAAAGTTCCTGCGCGAGGCCGCCGTGTTCCCGCTGTACGATGCGGGCAACATAGGCATGCAGATGCGGAAGATCTGGGGTGTCATGCTGGACGAACATTTCGATCCGCGAGCGATTGCCGATACGCGCCGGATGAGCTTTCGAAAGACGATGGAAAGCGCCGGCGCCGTGCTGCCGCAACGCGAACCGGCGTCTCAGTGAACGGGCGAAATACCATGGGATGCGTCGGGCATATCAACCGACGATGCGGGAATACCAATAGCAGGATGTCAATGCGGGCCGCTCTTCATAGACTGTTAAACAGGTCGATGCGGAGAGCCGGACATGGACGACATCATCAGCAGGCAACGCCGCCGGACGCTTCGTGCGGCTGTCGCCATGGTGGGCGCGGCGGCATGTGGCATGGCGTCAAGGACAAGCGCACAGCCGGCGCAAACAAGGGCATCCGGAACGTTTGAAGCGATGCGCCAGATCGATGCAGGCGTGCTGAACGTCGGCTATGCGGAGGTCGGTCCGCGTGAGGGGCCTGCGGTGATCCTGATCCACGGCTGGCCCTACGATATTCACAGCTATGTCGAGGTCGCGCCGCTGCTCGCCTCGGAGGGCTATCGCGTCATCGTGCCTTATCTGCGAGGCTATGGCTCCACGCGCTTCCGCTCGTCCGACACGCCGCGCAACGGCCAGCAAGTCGTCACGGCACTCGATCTCGTCGCGCTGATGGACGCGCTCGGCATCGGCCAGTCCGTGCTCGGCGGCTACGACTGGGGCGCGCGCACCGCGGACATCGTCGCCGCGCTCTGGCCCGAGCGCGTCAAGGCGCTGGTTTCGGTCAGCGGATATCTGATCGGCAGTCAGGACGCGAACCGCAAGCCTCTGCCGCCATCGGCCGAACTTCAATGGTGGTATCAGTACTATTTCGCGACCGAGCGCGGCGCGCTGGGCTATGCGGCGAACCTCGATGCCTTCAACCGCCTGATCTGGCAACTCGCCTCGCCGCGATGGTCGTTCGACGACGCGACTTATCGGCGCTCGGCCGCCGCGTTCCACAATTCCGATCACGTCGCCATCGTGATTCACAACTATCGATGGCGTCTCGGCCTCGCGCAAGGCGAGCCGCAATACGACGCGCTCGAACAGCGGCTGGCCGCCGCGCCCGCCATTGCGGTGCCCACCGTGACGCTGGAAGGCGACGCGAACGGCGCGCCGCATCCGGAACCGGCGGCTTACGCACGGAAGTTCAGCGGCAAGTACCTTCACCACACGATAGAGGGCGGCGTCGGCCATAACCTGCCGCAGGAGGCGCCCCGTGCGTTTGCGGACGCGATTCTTCAGGCCGCCGGTCTGTGACGGCCGTTCATCAACATGGCTGCGCGCTCAAGGAGCCTGGTTATGTCGGACCTGATGAAGACGGTGGATGCGTGGGAACGGACCATCGTGATGATGAGATCGTGCATGAACCCGGCTGGCCTCGCGGCGTCGCGCCACGCGGCGGGCGGTCTGCCGGACCAGAGTGCCGATCCCTGCGGCGCCGGCCTCGTGGTGAGCGTGATAGAACGCCCCACGCCGACGACCGCCACGATCTACTGGCGCGACCCGACCCGCTGCAGCTATGGCGACCAGTCGTGGAGAATCCGGCGCGCGCGCAAGCGAGGGCGATGTGCGATCAGCGGCGAGTCGATCGCGGCAGGCGATTTCGTCTATGCACCGATCCGCACCACCAGCGTGTGCAACGGGCACGCGATGATCCTTGCGTCGGTGATCGAGCAATACACGCTGGCGTGAAACGCGGCTACACCGTGCCGTGATGCGCCGTCAGCGGCGCGGCAACGCGGCCTATCGAATCCGGGGCGACGAACGGCACGACCGTTTGCGAATCGCGCGCAGTCCCGATGCCGAGCACTTCTGCTTTCCTGACCAGATCGGGCAGATTGCGCGAAGCCATCTTCCTCATGACCTGCCCGCGATAGATCTTTACGGTGACTTCGCTCAGGTTCATGTCGTAGGCGATCTGCTTGTTCAGCATCCCGGCGACAACACGCTGCATGACGTCCTTCTCGCGCAGGGTGAGTGACTCGAACGACGAGAATACGACGGCGAGCGCCGCGTCGGCCGCGCGGCGCGCTGCGTCGCGCTTCAATGCGTCAGCGATGGCGTCGAGCATGTCCTGGTCACGGAAAGGCTTTTCGAAGAAGTCGAGCGCGCCGGCCTTCATCGCCTTGACGGTCATTTCGATGTCGCCGTAGGCGGTCATGAAGAGTATCGGCATGTGCACGCCATGGCGTGCGAGATCGGTCTGGAACGCAAGGCCGCTCGCGCCGCGCAGGCGCACGTCGAGGACAAGACAGCTCGGCACGGCGTACTTGGGAAACGCGAGAAATTCGGCGGGTGAATCGAAGGTCTGGACCCGCAGCCTGACCGAACGAATCAGGCTCTGCAATGTGAAGCGGATCGACTCGTCGTCATCGACCACATAGACCACCGGAGTCTGATCGTCCGGCTTGCTGCCGCCGGACGTGGATTGCATCATGGAGTTCATCTTTGCTCCTGTGCAGGGACCTTGCGCGGATAGACGTTACATAGCGATGCGAAACACTCTAGCAGGATTTACTGAAAAAATTCTGCCGAGTTACGCGCGATGTGGGTTGCCATCCGGCCTCCGGCGCCACGACGCGGGGCAAATATGCTGCGACGTCCACACCGGTGCGTGACACCTCGTATAGAGCGCTATACGTTGGTATGAACGCGCCGCCGGGCAGAGGTTTCGGCCACTATAGTTGCTGCATCACACGACCGAAGACAACGGTAATGGAGAGTGACATGACCTCTGATAGCACCCACAAGCAGATCAGGATCGAACCTCGTAGCCCGTCTTGCTGGCGCGTCATCATCGACCAACCGCCTTTCAATATCTTCGGTCCCGATATGCTGCCGCAGCTCAACGCCGTGGTCACCGCGCTCGAAACGGACCCGCAGGTGAAAGTCGTGGTATTCGAGAGCGCGGTGCCGGGCTTCTTCCTCACGCACTACGATTTCGAACCGCCGCTCGAAGCAACGACGAGCATGGCGCCCGGCCCCACGGGCCTGCCGCCGTTGCCCGACATGCTGGTGCGCATTGGCCGCATGCCGGTGATCTCGATTGCGAAGATACGCGGTCGTGCAACCGGTGTCGGCAGCGAGCTGGCGCTTGCGAGCGACATGCGCTTCGCCAGCCGCGACAAGGCGTTGCTGTCGCAATGGGAAATCGGCGCCGCGCTGGTGCCCGGCGGCGGACCCATGACGCGGCTGTCGCGCTTGATCGGCCGGGGCCGCGCGCTCGAAGTGCTGACGAGCGGAAACGACTTCGACGGCGCCCTCGCGGAACGCTACGGCTACGTCAACCGCGCGTTGCCCGACGACGAACTCGACGATTTCGTCGAGGCGCTCGCCACGCGCATCGCGTCCTTCGACAAGCAATCGCTCGCGGTCATCAAGCGGCATGTCAATGCGGAGACGTTGCCGCCCGATACGTCGGTCGCACCCGAGTGGGACGCCTTCATCGCCGCCGTGCAGCGGCCGGCCGCGCGCGAAAAGATCGCTCGGTTGATGGAGATGGGCTTGCAGAAGGATCCGGATGTGGAGGCGAGACTCGCGCACTACACGGGATCGCTGTGGCGCTAGTGCTGCGGCCGGACAGCGGCGCAAGCTGCGGAAGGTAAGGCGGGCTCCTCGCGTGATAGGCTGCTCTTCGCCTCGGAAGCGGTACGGGTGGTGGGATGCGTACCGGTTTCGTCGGAAGAGAGCGGCGAAAGGGAGCATCACATGGACCTCACCGGCTTTGCGCTCGAACCGCTGCACAACGACGGCGACCTGCTCACGGTCCGCGCGCATCGCCCGGACTCGCCGGTCACGCTGCTCGTGCGCGTAGCGAATCAGCCTGCGTCGCAGACCATCATGCGGCTGGAACACGAATACGGCCTGGCTTCGTTGCTCGCGCCCGAGTGGTCCGCGCAGCCGCTCGCGCTCGATCTCGGACGCGTGCCGCCCGTGCTGATCCTCGACGACAGCGGCGGTGACCCGCTCGTCCGCGCGCTGGGCAAGCCGCTTGCACTGGCGCGCTGTTTGCGCATCGCCGTGAATCTGGCGCAGGCCATGGTCGAAATGCATGCGCTCGGCATCGTGCACAAGGACATCAAGCCCGCGAACGTGCTGGTCGGCACCGACGAGCATGTCCGCCTGACCGGCTTCGGGATCGCGTCGCTGCTGCCGCGCGAACAGCCGCCGCCGGCGCCGCCTGAGGTCATCGCGGGAACGCTGGCCTATATGTCTCCCGAGCAGACGGGACGCATGAACCGGCCGGTCGACGCGCGCAGCGACCTGTATTCGTTCGGCGCGCTGCTCTACGAGATGTTGACGGGTGCGCCGCCCTTCGCCGCATCCGATGCCATGCAGTGGATTCACTGCCACATCGCACGCCGGCCCGTGCCAGTGACGGAATGCGTCGAGGGCTTGCCTGCCGTGGTCGCGTGCATCGTCGAGCGGCTGCTGGCCAAGATCGCGGAGGATCGATACCAGACTGCGCTCGGGGTTCTCGCAAACCTGCGAACCTGCCTCGCGGCGTGGGAAGCGAGCGGCGACATACCGTCCTTCACGCTCGGGACGTGCGATGCGTCCGGCCACTTGCGCATCCCCGAAAAGCTCTATGGGCGTGCTCCGCAAATCGACACGCTGCTCGCGGCGTTCGATCGCGTGGCAACGCAGGGCGACGCCGAAATCGTGCTGGTGTCGGGACATGCGGGCATCGGCAAGTCGGCGCTGGTCAATGAATTGCAGAAGGCGCTGGCGCCGTCGCGCAGCCTGTTTGCATCGGGCAAGTTCGACCAGTATCAGCGCGATACGCCCTACGTGCCGCTCACGCAGGCGTTCCAGTCGCTCGTGCGTATCCTGCTCAACCAGAGCGATGCGGAACTCCGGCACTGGCGGCACGAGCTGACGGAGGCGCTCGCGCCCAACGCCCAGTTGATGATCGGACTGATTCCGGAGCTGGCGCTGATCATCGGTGAGCATGCGGCGGTGCCGTCACTGCCGCCGCAAGAAGCGCGCAACCGGCTGCATATCGTGTTTCGCCGCCTGCTGGGCGTGTTCGCGCGGCCGGAGCATCCGCTTGCACTGTTCATCGACGATCTGCAATGGCTCGACGCGGCGACGCTCGAACTGATCGAAGACTTGGCGACGCATACTGACGTGACGCACCTGCTGCTGATCGGCGCGTATCGCTTGGAGGGCGTCGAACCAGGGCATCGCTTGGCTCACATGATCGATGCGGTGAGCGACAGCGGCATGAACGTAAGGCGTGTCGATCTCGAAGCCCTCGCGACCGGCAGCACGACGGTACTCCTAGGCGATGCGCTGCGCTGCACCGCGGAGGAGGCGATGCCGCTCGCGCAACTGCTGCACGAAAAGACCGGCGGCAATCCGTTCTTCCTGATCCAGTTCCTGACGATGCTGGCCGACGAGAGATTGCTTGCATTCGATCATCGCGCCGGCCACTGGACGTGGGACCTCGGGCGGATCCGCGCGAAGGGATTCACTGAGAACGTCGCGAGTTTGATGGCCGCCCGGCTCGGCCGCCTGCCGCAGCCGACGCGCGAAGCGTTGAGCCGGCTCGCGGCGCTGGGCAACGTGGCGCGCATCGACGCATTGAAGCGTGTTCATGGCGAACCAGAAGACGCAATCGATGCGAGGCTTTGGGAGGCCATGAAAAGCGGCCTGGTGCGTCGGACCGACGATGCCTATGTGTTCGTGCACGACCGCGTGCAGGAAGCCGCTTATGCGCTGATTCGGGAGGATGAGCGGCCCGCGCTGCATCTGCATATCGGCCGTGCGCTGGCGGAGGGAAGCGCGCCGGACGAAACCGGCGCGCTGCTCTTCGACATCGTCAATCATCTCAATCGCGGGATCGGCTTGATGACCGATGCCGACGAACGCGAACGCACCCTCGTGCTGAATGACGAGGCGGGGCGCCGCGCGATGAGTTCGGCTGCGTTCGCGGCGGCGCGAAACTATCTCGCGCAAGGCGTGGCGCTTTTGTCCGGCGACGCATGGGACCGGCACTATGCCCGCACGTTCGCGCTCTGTCTGGCCTTTGCCGAATGCGAGTATCTCGCCGGCCGCTTTGTGGAGGCCGATGCGCTCTTCGACATGCTGCTCGAACGCGCCGCTTCGAGCCTGGACCGTGCCAAGGTCTTCGGCTTGCGCATGGAGCTGTATCAGGTTGCGGGCCGCTTCGATGAGAGTTTTGACGTCGCCCTGCTCGCCTTGCGCGAATTCGGCGTGCTGCTGCCGCCGCATGACACCGCCGCCGGCGCCGAAGTGGAACGGGAACTGCATGACATTGCCCATGGCCTCGCGGGCCGCGCCATCGACAGGCTGGTCGATGCGCCGGTCGCAACCGATCCCGCCATCCGGACGATCATCGACCTGCTCGTGGAATCGATGCCTTGTGCGTTCATCGCCCGGCCGGCTTTCTATCCGCTCATCACGCTGAAGGCGGTGAACCTGTCATTGCGCGCCGGCAATACCGACAAGTCGAGCTTCGCCTATGGCAACTACGCGCTGATGCTGGTCTCGCGGATCGGCGATATTGCCTCGGCGGTGCAGTTCTCGGAGATGTCGCTGGCGTTGAACGAGAAGTTTGGCAATCGCCGCTTCAAGGGCAAGCTGCTGCATCTGCACGGCAATCACATCAACTTCTGGCGTCGTCACATCATGACCGACCTGCCGATACTCGAACGCGCGAGCAGCGCGTGTCTCGATGTCGGCGACCTGGCTTTCGCCGGCTATCTGGCCTTCACCACCGTCTGGCAGACGATAGAAAAGGGCACGCCGCTGGCCGAAGTGCTGCGGCTCTCCCGTCGTCACGCGGCGTTTGCACGGCAGAGCCGCAACGACGCCGTGTACGAGACGATTCTCCTGCAACAGCATTTTGTGACGACGCTGCTGGGCGAACCCGCCGACGACACCCCGGCGAACGCCCGCTTCGATCGCGACGCCGCGTGTTCGGTCATCATGCAGGCGAACTTCGGTTGCGGCATTGCGTTCTGGCACATCATGGATCTGATGCTGGCGTATCTGGAAGGGCGCTACGACGACGCACTCGACGCCGCCCGGCACGCACAGGCGAATCTCGATGCCGCAATGGCCCTGCCGATAGAAGCGACGTACCACTTCTTTCATGCGCTGACCTTGACGGCGCTGGATGCGTCGGCGAGCGAGGAACAGCGGATCGTGCGGCGCCGCACGCTGCATGCCATCTGCGCGAAGTTCGCGGACTGGTCGAGCCATTGCCCTGGCAATTTCCGTCATTGTCATGCGCTGATCTCCGCTGAAGCCGCGCATCTCGAAGGCCGCGCGTCGGATGCCATGCACCACTACGAAGAGGCGGTGCGCTCGGCGCGCGAGCATGGCTTCATCCAGCATCAGGCGCTGGCGCATGAACTGGCCGCACGCTTCTTCGCCGGACGCGGCCTGGAGACCATCGCGGGCACCTATCTGGCGAATGCGCGCGCTTGCTACGAGCGCTGGGGCGCACACAGCAAGGTGCGCCAATTGGCGCGCGACCACGCGCAGGCTTCGCGGGCGCTCACGGATATCGGCGGAACCATCGCCACCACCAGCGAGCAGCTCGATCTGGAAACGGTGGTCAGCGTGTCGCGCGCCATCTTCAGCGGTGTCGATCTGGAGCAGCTGATTCATACGCTGATGAAACTGGCGCTCGAACACGCCGGTGCGAATCGCTGTCTGTTGCTGCTCAGGCGCCGCAAGGAAATGCGTGTCGAGGCCGAGGCCACGGCGAGCGCGGAGCGCATCGACGTGCGGTCGCTCAAGTTGCGCATCGAACAGGTGGACCTGCCGGGGTCGGTCCTGCGCTACGTGATGCGCGCCAGCGACAGTCTGCTGCTCCACGATGCCTCATCCACCCATCCGTACTCATCCGACGAGTACGTGATGCGGCACGATTGCCGCTCCATCCTGTGCCTGCCGCTCATCAAGCAGACGCGCCTGATCGGCGTGCTCTACCTGGAGAACACGCTCGCGTCCAACGTCTTCACGCCCGCGCGCAGCGCCATCCTGCGGCTGCTTGCCTCGCAGGCGGCGATGTCGCTGGAGACCGCGCGCCTCTACGCCGATCTGCAACATGCCGAGGCGCTGCTGGCCGATGCACAGAGACTGAGCGACACCGGCAGCTTCGACTGGCATGTGTCGAGCGGCGAACTGTTCTGGTCGAAACAAAGCTTCCGGATCTTCCAGTACGACACCGCCACGCCGCCGACCCTCGAACTGATGCTGGCGCGGGTGCATCCCGATGACGTGACCTTCGTGCGCCTGATGCTCGACCGGGCGATGCGCGAACGCCAGCCGTTCGATATCGAGCACCGGCTGCTGATGCCGGACGGCGCCGTGCGGCACCTGCAACTCGTGGCGCACGTGCTGGCAGACCTCGATGACGGCATTCGCGTGCTCGGCGTGCTGAAGGACATCACGACGCGCAAGCAGGCCCATGCCGCGTTGCTGCGCAGCGAACATCGCTATCGCAGTCTGTTTCTCGACATGCCCGTGGCGCTCTGGCAGATCGACGCGCAGCCGCTCATCGCATTGCTGTCGGATCTGCGCGCACAGGGCGTGGAAAGCCTGTCCGACTATATCGACGAGCATCCCGGATGGCTGAACCGGGCGATGGAGCTGCTCGTCATCGAGGAAGTCAATCACCACGCTGCGAGCATGTTCGGCGCGCGGGAGGCGCACATGCTGCTCGGTCCGTTGCCATGGGTCTGGCGCGAAAGTCCCGGCACGTTCAGGCGCGCGCTGGAGAGCCGTTACAGCGGGGCATCGGTGTTTCAGGAAACGACCAGAATCCCGACGCTCGACGGACGCATCATCGACGTCCTGCTGACGATCGCCCGTCCCATCGCGGCGGAGGATCTCGGCATTGCGCTGATCAGTCTCGTCGACCTGACGGAGCGCATCCGCGCGCAGGACATGCTTCAGCGGCTTCAGGCCGACTTCGCCCACGCGGCGCGCATTGCCACGCTCGGCGGACTGAGCGCGTCGATTGCGCATGAGCTGAAGCAGCCGCTCGCCGCGATCACGATGAACAGCGCGCTCAGCACCCGCTGGCTCGACCGGAAAGCGCCGGACGTGGACGAGGCGCGGCTCGTCAATCAGCGCATCAGGATCGATGCGCAGCGCGCGGTAGACATCGTCGACCGGATCCGGGCGATGGCGATGCGCCGCGGACTGACGCGCGCCGAAGCGCCGCTGGATGAACTGATCGACGAGGCGCTGCTGTTTCTGCAACACGACGTCGGCTCGCGCGGCGTCACGATCATGCGCAAGTGCGCGCGTCCCGAGCCCGTGGTTCTCGTCGATCGCGTGCAGTTGCAACAGGTCATCGTGAACCTGGTCGTCAACGCGATGCAAGCCGTGGAGGCAGACGGCCAAGGCGCCAGGTTCGTCGCGATACGCACCGAACTCGCCGATCCGTCGAGCGTCATGTGCAGCGTGGAAGACAGCGGCCCCGGAATCGATGTCCAGGAC
This sequence comes from Caballeronia sp. LZ032, assembly GCF_031451315.1. Lineage (NCBI taxonomy): Bacteria > Pseudomonadati > Pseudomonadota > Betaproteobacteria > Burkholderiales > Burkholderiaceae > Caballeronia > Caballeronia sp. LZ032. Next base: position 1,354,995 of record NZ_JARUXP010000003.1, on the reverse strand, counting down.
ATGACGCATATCTTCGAAAGCTTCTTCACGACGCGCGAGAACGGCATGGGCGTGGGGCTCGCCATCTGCCGGTCGATCATCGAGGCGCATGGCGGACGGATCGATGCCGACAACGCATCGGTACACGGCGGCGCGCGCTTCACCTTCAACCTTCCGCTGGCATCGTCCGGCACATCATGAGCCGCTCATCATGCAGGTCAGATATCAATCCATTACTGTTGACGACGTGTCGATCTTCTATCGCGAAGCCGGCCGGGAAAATCGACACGTCGTGCTTTTGCTGCATGGCTTTCCCTCGTCTTCACGCATGTTCGAACCGCTGCTGCACAGACTCGGCGACGAATATCACCTGATTGCACCAGATTTTCCGGGCTTCGGTCATAGCGACGCGCCCTCGCCGGAGCAGTTTGCCTACACCTTCGATCACGTCGCCGAGGTGATCGGCGGATTCGCCAACGCGCTCGGCCTCGATTCGTACACGCTCTTCGTGCAGGACTATGGCGGGCCGGTGGGCTTCCGGCTCGCGCTGGCGTATCCGGAACGCGTGGAGGCGATGATCGTGCAGAACGCCGTGGCGCACGAGTCGGGCCTCGGGCCGTTGTGGGATACGCGCCGGGCGTTCTGGGCGAATCGGCAGAAGTATCAGGCTGCGGTCGAACAGAATCTGATGTCGCTCGCGGCCGCGAAGCAGCGTCATGTCGGCACGAGCCCGAATGTCGATCGATACGATCCGGACCTGTGGACCGACGAGTTCGCGTTCCTGTCGCGCCCGGACCAGACGCGCATCCAGAGCGATCTGTTCTATGACTATCAGTCCAATGTTGCCGCCTATCCAGAGTGGCAGGCGTGGCTGCGCCGTCATCGGCCGCGCATGCTGGTGGTATGGGGGCGCTACGACCCGTCCTTCCTGCCCGGCGAAGCGCACGCCTACCGGGACGATGTTCCGGATGCGGAGGTGCATTTGCTCGACGCGGGGCATTTCGCGCTCGATGAGAAGGCCGATGAAATCGCCGACCTCATGCGTGATTTCCTGCGCCGTGCACTAGACGCGTGACCTTCGTTTGACGCGACTATACCCGCGGCAAGGTTCGACATACCCGGCGACGATTGAAGGAACGCGCGCGCCGTCCTGTAATGAAGCTTGGCGACCGGCGTCACGTGTTGCGCCGGTGCTGACTTCGTTACCCAAAGGAGCAAGGCATGCGAACCCGAATGCTGAATCTTACCGTCGCGGCGGCCGCGTCATTCATGTTCATCTTTACCGTGACCTTGCCGCGCGCGACGGCCGCGGAAGCGTCGCCTGACAGCACGGCCGCGACCAGCAAAAAGGCGATCCGCGCGGAGAACCGCGCACTGGGCCGCTCCGTGCGCCACTCGCTCACCCAGGCCAAGGGCCTGGACTCATCGCACATCAACGTGCTTGCACGCGGCAGCACAGTCACGCTGGAAGGCTCCGTACCGGACCAGTCGCAGATCGATACCGCACAGGCGGCCGCAGCGAAAGTGGCAGGCGTCCAGCGGGTCGACAACCGGCTCACCATTTATGAACCGGGCAACTGATCCTTCCGGGAGACGTCATGAGCACCGATTCGATGCAGCGCGAGCAGGAATCCGCGACGTCCGGGGCCGGGGCGCTCGGCATGAAACTGGAAATCGCCGTGGTGCCGGTGTCCGATGTCGATCGCGCCAAGGCGTTCTATAGCGGCCTGGGGTGGCGTCTGGACGTCGATTTCAAAGGCGAAGACGGCTACCGCGTGATCCAGTTCACTCCGCCGGAATCCGCATGCTCGGTCATGTTCGGACAGAACATGACGGATGCCGCGCCGGGCTCCGCTCGCGGGCATTACCTCGTGGTCACCGACATCGCGGCCACGCGTGCGGAACTGGAACGGCGCGGCGTGGAGGTCGGCCCGCTCTTTCACGACGAGGGTGGGGTCTTCCATCGCCATGACGGCACGGGGTGCATCGCAGGCGCCAGTCCGGAGCGCAAGAGCTACGCGACCTTCGCCACGTTCAGCGACCCGGACGGCAACCGCTGGTTCCTGCAGGAGATCACTGCGCGACTATCGGCGGATGTGGAAGCGGACGATCCTCGCTTCACGCCGCAAATTCTCGCGGTGTTGCACGGCAAGGCATGACGCCGGTGGCATCCCGGCACGGCGTTGAGCGCGTGCCGGGAACGGCAAATCGAACCCCGAGAGGAATGACATGGCAGACAGTACTCAAGTCGACGCGTCGTCACGTCGGCGCTTCATGCAAACGGCCGTGGCCGCGGCGGCTGCCGGTTCCGCAAGCGGATTCGTCCTCGCCGATACCGCGATCAGCACCACGTCCCGACCGCCCGGCAGCGACAAGACCGCAATACGGACCTTGCGCGTGCATGCGCCGGAAGCGCAGCTCGCGGAGCTCAGACGGCGCGTGAAGGCGACCAAATGGCCCAGCCGAGAAACGGTGCCGGACGACACCCAGGGCGTGCAACTCGCGACGATGCAAAGCCTCGCGCATTACTGGACCACGGCGTATGACTGGCGCAAGGTCGAAGCGAAGCTCAATGCGCGGCCCCAGTTCGTGACCGAGATCGATGATGTCGACATTCATTTCACGCACGTGCGCTCGCGCCATGCCAATGCATTGCCGATGATCGTCACGCATGGCTGGCCCGGGTCCGTCATCGAACAGATGAAGATCATCGATCCGCTGACGAACCCGACCGCATACGGCGGCACGGCGGCGGATGCGTTCGATGTCGTGATTCCGTCGCTGCCGGGCTACGGTTTCTCCGGTACGCCGACGACCACGGGCTGGGATCCCGCCCGCATCGCGCGAGCCTGGGTCGCGCTGATGGAGCGCGTGGGCTACACGCGCTATGTGGCGCAGGGCGGCGACTGGGGCAATGCCGTGACCGAGCAGATGGCGCTGCTGAAGCCGTCCGGTTTGCTTGCCATGCATACCAACATGCCGGCCACCGTTCCCGACGATATCGCCGACGATCTGAAATACGGCAAACCCGCGCCGGCGGGCCTGTCCGAAGACGAGCAGCATGCGTTCGAGCAACTCGATTACTTCTACAAGCATGGTCTCGGTTACGCGCTGGAAATGGCGAACCGTCCGCAAACGCTTTACGGACTGGAAGACTCGCCTGTCGGCGCGGCGGCGTGGATGCTCGATCACGACGCCCGCAGCCAGGAGATGATTGCACGGGTGTTTCAAGGCCAGCCGGAAGGACTGACGCGCGACGATGTGCTCGACAACGTCACGCTTTACTGGCTGACGGGGACATCGATCTCGTCGGCAAGGCTGTACTGGGAGAACAAGTTCAACTTCTTCGCGCCGAAACACGTGGAGATTCCAGTCGCCGTCAGCGTCTTTCCCGACGAGATCTATAGCGCGCCCCGCAGCTGGACCGAACGCGCCTATCCGAAGCTGATTCACTACAATCGTCTTCCCAAGGGCGGGCATTTTGCGGCATGGGAGCAGCCTCAGCTTTTCACCCAGGAAATCCGGGCAAGTTTCCAGTCGCTGCGTTGATGGCCTTCCGGGTCCTCGCGACAACAGGAGCCTGTCATGCACGATGAGACGATACGTGAAGCATTGAATGCACACTGGCGCGCATCGGCGGCGGGTGATCTCGATGCGGAGCACGATATCTACGACGAAGACGCCATCTGCGACTATCCTCAATCTGGCGAGCGCATTCACGGGAAAGCCAATCTGCAGGCGCTGCGTTCCGGTCATCCGGACCGGCCGTCGGGCTTCGAGGTCAGGCGCATACAGGGAAGCGGCGACCTGTGGGTGACGGAATACGTCATCACGTATGGCAAGCGTGCGGCGCTGACGGTGAGCATCATGTCGTTTGCGAACGGCAAGGTCACGCACGAAACCCAGTACTTCACGGAAGCGTTCGAGGCGCCGGCGTGGCGCAGCCGGTGGGTGCAGCGCATGCCGTGAACCAGGAGAGGCCTTCATGAGTACGTTCGAGGATTTCCGGCTGAGGACGTTGCCGCTTGCACAGGGCGCCGGTCAGATGCCCGCGATGGGTTTCGGCACCCTCATTGCCGATCCGGCCATCACGGTGAGCGCGACCCGCGCCGCGTTGCAGGCAGGCTTTCGACACTTCGACTGCGCCGAGCGCTATCGCAACGAGCGCGAAGTCGGCGAGGCGCTACAAGCAGGCATGGCCAGCGAGGGACTGTCGCGTGGCGATATCTTCGTCACCACCAAGTTGTGGAACACGAATCACCAGCCGGACCGGGTGGCGGCGGCCTGCGATGCAAGCGGCGCAAGGCTCCAGGTCGACTATATCGACCTGTATCTCATTCACACGCCGTTCGCGTTCCAGGCGGGCGACGAACAGGATCCGCGCGATGCCAACGGTGACGTCATTTACGATGAAGGCGTGACGCTGCTGGATACCTGGAAGGCGATGGAGCGCCTCGTCGATGACGGCAAATGCCGCGCCATCGGCTTGTCGGATATCGGGCTGGATGAGCTGCGCCCGCTCTACGAAGCCGCGCGCATCAAGCCGGCGGTCGTGCAGGTCGAAGCCCATCCGTATCTGCCCGAACGCGAGTTGCTGGAGTTCTGCCAAGGACACGGCATCGTGTTTCTGGCCTTCGCGCCTCTGGGACATGGCATCAAGCCTGGACCGCTGGATGATCCGGTCATCGCCAGGCTTGCCACGCAACTGAACCGGACGCCCGCGCAATTGTTGCTCGCCTGGGCCGTGCAACGCGGCACCGCGTTACTGACGACGCCCAAAAGCGAAGCACGCGCGCGCGAGAACTTCAATGTCTCCGCGCTGCCGGACGAAGCGTTCGATAAAATCGATGGCATCCAGACGAGGCTGCGCTTCAACGAAGTCGTCAAGACCGGCAGCCCCGGTTTCATTCCCCGAAGACCGTAAGCGACGCCTCGTAGCTCGATTCCCAGCCACCGCCAAGCGACTTGCACAGCGTGATGAGATTCTCCGCAGCCGTCGCCTTGCTTTCTTCCAGCTTGCTTTGCGCATCCAGTAACTGCTTCTGTATGTTGAGCACGTCGAGATAGTCGAGCGCCCCCGCCTTGTAGCGTTGTTGCGCAATGCCGAGGGCGCGCTGATTCAGGCTGACGACGTTCGTCAGGCGCGCATGCCGCCGCTGTTCGGCGTCGTAGACGAGCAGTGCATCGTCGACTTCACGCCATGCGTCGAGCACGGTGTGCTTGTAGACGATGGCTGCTTCCTGCTGCTGTGCCTCACGAAGTTGCAGCGTGCCCTTGAGCCTTCCGCCTTCGAAGATGGGAAACGTAATGGAAGGCCCGACCACGAACTGTCCCGAGGTCCAATCGGCGAAGTTGGAAAGCTGAAGGCTTTGAAATCCGGCGCTGCCGTTCAAGGCAATGCGCGGATAAAAATCGGCTTTGGCCATGCCGATGGACGCGGTCGCGGCATGCAGCTGCGCCTCGGCCTTCCTGATGTCAGGACGGCGCTGCGCGAGTTCGGACGGGAAGCCTACGGGAACCTGACGCGGCAAGGTTGGCGTCGCGTGCGTGTCGGCGAGCATGGATTGCAACGCGCCTGGTTGCTCGGCAAGCAACAGGCCGATGGCGTTGATGTCCGTATCACGATGCGATTCGAGCGTGGGGATCAGGCTTTCGATGGTCTCGCTCTGCGCCATCGCGTTGGCGACGTCGAGGTCGGTGGTGACGCCTTCCCGCACGCGCACTTGCGTCAGCTTCACCGAGTCCCGTGCGATGGCAAGGTTCTGCCGTGCGATTTCCAGCAGCGATTGCGTGCTGCGCAAATCGATATAGTCGCGTGCGAGTTCCGCGCGCGCGGACAAAAGGATCGCGCTTCGATCTTCGTACGACGCAAGGCTCAACGCGTTGGCCGCTTCGACAGTGCGCCGCACGCGGCCCCAGATGTCGAGTTCCCACGATGCATCGAAGCCCGCTTGAAACAGGTTATAGGCCGGCGATCCCTTGGCGCCCGGCATCGCCGATACACCCAATGGCGCGCCGCCCGATGCCGATTCCGGCTGACTCTGCGAGGGCGTCACGCCGAGCAGCGAAAGAATGCCGTTCTCGCTGCCGCGCTCGCGGTTATACGAGGCGGCGGCATCGAGCGTCGGTAGTTCCGCGGCGCCCGCGATGCGCCGTTGCGCGCGGCTCTGAAGCAGCCGCGCGGATGCAGCGGCCACGTCGAGGTTCGCGTCGGCGAGACGCTGTTCGAGTGCGTTCAGCACGGGATCGTCGAAGAGGGTCCACCAGTCCTGCACGAAGGAAGCTTCGACGGCCTTGCTCGGCGCCTGCGCGGTTTGCGTGCGGTCGAAGACCTTGGGCGTAACGGCGGCGGGGCGCTCGAAGTCCGGTCCGACCATGCAGCCGGCGATCGCAAGGCATGCGGGCAAGGCAAGCACAATCTTCGCGTTCATTTCGACTCGACTCCCTGCGCGACGGCTTCGCTGCGCCGGCCCGTGACGACTTGCGCCTCGACTGAAAGACCCACGCTCAGGTCCGATGCCGCTTCCTGTCCCGGATCGATGATGATCTTGACCGGCACGCGCTGGACGATCTTCGTGAAGTTGCCGGTTGCATTGTCGGGTGCGATGGGCGCGAAGCTGACGCCCGTGGCGGGCGCGAGGCTATCGACACGCCCGCGGATCACGACGCCGGGAAAGCTGTCCACCCGGATGCGCGCCCTTGCGCCGGGCCGCATCTTCGCGATCTGGTTTTCCTGGAAATTCGCGACCACGTACGCCTGCGCGAGCGGCACGACGGCAAGCACCGGCGCACCCGGCGTCACGAACGCGCCCACGCGCGCGGACCGTCGGCCGATCTTGCCATCGACGGGCGCGAGGATCTCCGTGTACGAAAGGTTGAGCTTCGCCTGCTCCAGCGCCGCTTCCGCACGGGCTTGCGTACCGGCGGCCCGGTCGCGTTGCGTACGCAGCACTTGCAGGTTTTGCTCCGTGGTCTTCAGTGCGGCGCGGTCATGCGCTTGCTGCGCGAGTTGTTGCGCCAGCGTGCTCGACGAGCTCTGTTGCTCCTGCGTGGTGCCCGCGCCCGCATCCGAAAGATTTCGATAGCGCGAGGCGTTGGCCCGTGCGAATTCGATAGCGGCGTCGTCGGAACGCAAGGTCGCGCGCGCCTGATCGACGAGTGAAGGCTGTCGCGCGATCTCGGCATCGAAGTTGGCCACGGCCGCGCGGGCTGCGCTGACATCGGCTTCGGCGCTCATCAGCGCGGCGCGATAGTCCCGGTCGTCGATGCGCACCAGCACCTGCCCGGTTTTCACCGTCTGATTGTCGTTGACCAGCACCTCGGAGATCTGGCCAGGGATGCGCGGTGCGACGAGCGTGAAATCGGCCTGTACGTAGGCATCGTTGGTGGACTCGACGTCCGGGTTCGCCAGCAGCCTGAACGAGATCCAGGCCACGATAAGCAATGCGACGACCAGTCCCGCAACGACGATCAGCCTGGAATGAGCGCGGATAGTGGAAAACATGATGACGTCCCTTATTGGGAGGGTGTCGGCTTCACGTACCAGGGCGGGTGTATTCGCACGGGCAAGATGGGAACCAGCACGAGCAACGCGACGGCGACGCACGCCATGACGCGATACAGTTCGGCCGATGCCAGCACGAGCGCCTGCTCATGCACGCGATGCGCGAGTTCGCCGATGCCGTGCGTCGCGTCGATGCTCTGGCTGGTCACGAGCGCGCGATTGCCGAGCTGATCCACGAGCAGGTTCGAATGAAAGCGCTCGCGGGCGGTGCCCAGCCCTTCTATGAGACCGGTCGCCACGGCGGCTGAAAAGGTCTTGACGGTGTTGAACATCGCGGACGCGAAGGGGCCTTCCGTCGGCGGCAAGCCGGTGGTGACGCCCATCAGGATGGAGAGAATGACCATCGGCTGGGCCATGATCTGCAGCGACTGCAACCAGTAGAAGTTGTCGCGGATCCATTCGGACGTCATGGCGCTGCCCATCGCGCATGTGGCGATCATGAACAGCAGGCCGAGCGACAACACCCAGCGCACGTCGACGCGCCGCAGATTGAGTGTGGCAGCCGTGAGCGGGAGCACGATCAACAAGGGCAGCGCCACGAGCAGCGAGAGCGGCGCGGACTGCAACGCGCGATAGTCGTGCACGCGGGCCAGGAACTGCCCGGGAATCGCCGCCACGCCGACCAGCAGCGTGACGGCGCCGGCGAGCGTGACCAGACCATGTGTAAAGTTGCGGCGTTGAAGGAGTTGCAGCTTGAAGAAGGGCATCGGCTGGAAATACTCGTTGATCAGGAACGCCACGAGCAGCACGCTGCCGCCGATAAACATTGCGCAGATAAAACCGGATTCGAGCCAGTCGAGACGATCGCCCTGCAAGACCGCGATCACGAGCATGGCCGCTGCCGGCAACCCTGTGAGCAGGCCGATCCAGTTGAATGAGCGGAAGCGTTCGAGCTTCGGCGCATCTTCGGGAAGTCCCCACACGATCGCGATGCAGCTCACCAGGCCCAGCGGCAGGATCTGCCAGAACACCATCTGCCAGCTGACGTACTCGGTCCACAGCGCGGTGAGCGGTGTGCCGAGCGCCGGTCCGAAGGTCGCGGTCAGCGCGTAGCCGGCGAGTCCGTATAGCTTGATTTGCGGCGGAAGATAGCGCAACGCGACGATGATCAGCATGGGCGGCAGGCAGCCGCCCGAGATCCCCTGCAGGATGCGCAGAACGTATAGCGCCGTCAGCGACGGGGCGAACGGACACAGGAAGCCGAAGAGCATCGTGGCGAGCACGGCGCCTGTCGTGAAGCGCTTGAGCGTGAACGTGATGCCGAACCACGGTGCGAAGATCATCGTGGCGACGTTGGCCGCTTCGAACAAGGTGGTGAGCCAGGTGCCGTCGTCATATCCGATGGACAAGGCGCCCTGGACATCCACCATGGCGACCGCCGTGACCTGTTCGTTCAGGATCGCGAGCAATGAAGCCAGCAGCATGCCGATCAGCCCCACCGCAACGCGCAACGACAGCCCCGGAGCTTGCGGCGCGGGGGCGGCCGCGATGGCGCGGCTGTTGTCGTGGACGTCGGTGGTAATCATGAAGGTTGACCTGTTGCGCGTGCTCGGTCAGACATCGCATGCCGGGACCACGCATCACGGCATCGTGGGTCCGGGAGAACGAAACCTCTTTTTCATGCTGCTAATGCACCCGGTCGAGCGCGCAATATTGCGCTGACGCGTGCTTGTCAGGCTCGGCTGCGTCGAGTGTACGCGCGGAAAATTGCGGTTGCAGTTTGCGTGCAGACCTTCGTCATCCGTAAGGACAGGGTGTTTCCTGGCCATTCGCGTGCAGCTTCTGGCCATCGTGTACCTGTCGAAGACGATCCGTGCTTTCATCCGGAGCCGACTTCGAATGAGAACCCGATCGCCATGCCCGGAACAAGACACGATGCGCCCCCGCCGCAGGAAGCATTGCTCGCGCGACTCATCACCTTGCTCGAGAGAATCAAGGACAAGACCGCAAGCGCGGAGGTCGAGCATTGGCTCAACGGTGAATTGAGCGTGCAGAGCGCGCTTTACCAGGAGATCGCGCAAGGAGTGAAGCGCGGCGTACAAGAGGGCTGGGCAGCAAACCTCGAGATCGATGGGCCGCGCTATCGCCGTTCCTTGCTCAGTACGCCTTGCGAGAAGACTTTCTTCTTCAGTGTGACGGTCGTGCTGATGGACAGCACCGGCAACACGCAGGGCAATCCGGAAGACAGCTTCCGAGGGCACTATCACGCGCATCCCTACGGCGAGTTCAACATGGTGTTCCCGCTTGACGAAGGCGCCGCGCTCCGCGGTCTCGACGGCTGGTGTCACGGCGGCTGGACCTCGCCGGACCCCGGAAGCCGCCATTTCCCGGAGGTCAGGGGCGGCGCGGTGATCTCGCTGACCTTTCTTCCAGCGGGTCGCATTACCTTCGGCGGTTCATTACAACCGTAAGCGCGTCGCGCCCGGCCCATGGCGCTTCTGCAAAAGAGCATTCCAAAAACAGACTTATACAAAATCTGACTTTGCAGTAAAGTAGAGTCCAATGACGTTGGCTGCAGCGGAGCATCTCCATGGACCACTACTCGCACAAGAACTTCACGCTGACCCAGAGCGTCGGCTTTGCCGTCAACAAGGCGCGCAACCTGCTGGTCGCGGAGTTGGACGCGGCGTTGAAAGACCTCGGCATCACCACGCAGCAAATGGGCATTCTCATGTCCATGCGCGGCGGCGTGACGCAGACGCCGTTCGAACTTTCAAAACTGCTGGGCATCGACACCGGCCTGATGACGCGCATGCTCGACAAGCTCGAAGCGCGGGAGTTGCTGCAACGCTCGCGCAGTCTGGAAGACCGTCGCGTCGTCAATCTCACGCTGACGCCCGAGGGCGAAAAGATCGCCGATGAACTGCCGCATATCGCGCCGGCCGTCCTCAATAAACGTCTGAGAAAATTCACGCGCGCCGAATTCAACGAACTGCGCCGCCTGTTGAGCAAGTTTCTTGAAGACTGAACACGCGACGCTGTGCGTTCGTGCTTTTTTTTGCGCAATTATCTGACAGGTCAGAAAATGTTCATGCAATCGAATCGTGCCCGCTTTGTTTCGCGGGCAGTGCAGACCAGTATCACGCTGACGTTCGCTGCCATGCTGGCGGCGTGCGCGAATTACGCGGGCATCCATGGCGACGAGGAGATGGCAAAGCCGCAGAGCTACGCGACGGAGCAGAGCCTTCCCGCCGACAATGGCCGCTGGCCCGCGCCCGACTGGGCCGATCAATTCGGCGACGCGCAATTGCATGCGTTGCTCGCCGAAGCGCTTGCAGGCAGTCCGACACTGGAACAGGCGCGTGCGCGCATCGCGGCGGCATCGGCGTATAGCGAAACCGCGAAGGCCAACACGCTGCCGCAACTCGGCGCGTCGTATTCGTGGACGCGTCAACGCTATTCGGAGAACGCGCTCGTGCCGCCACCATATGCGGGGTCGTGGCAATCCGAGAACAAGGGGCTGCTGTCCGCCTCCTACGAACTCGATCTGTGGGGCAAGAATCGTGAGGCTTTGCGCGCCGCCGTATCGCAGGTGCAGGCCAGCCAGGCGGACGCCGAGGCGGTGCGACTCGCGCTCGATATGTCGATTGCACGCGCTTACAACCAGCTTGCGCGGCTCTATGCGTTGCGTGACATCGTGAAGGGCGAGGTGCTTCAGCGCGAGCAGATCGTGCGGATCACGGCGGGCCGCATTGCCAACGGGCTCGATACCGAAGTCGAGCGCAAGACGGCGGACGCCGATCTCGCGACCAGTCGCGCCACGCTCTCGGCGCTCGATGGCCGTATCCTCGCCACGCGCTATCAGATTGCGGCGCTGCTGGGGAAGGGTCCGGATCGCGGGCTGTCGATCGAACGTCCGCGTCTCGGCATCGGCGATGAAGTGCGTTTGCCCGGTAATCTGCCCGCCGACCTGGTGAGCCGTCGCCCCGATCTCGTCGCGGCGCGCTGGCGTGTCGACTCGATGACGCACGACATCAAGGAAGCAAAGGCCGAGTTCTATCCGGACATCAACCTGAGCGCGTCGCTCGGGCTTGATGCGTTCGGCTTCGGCCGACTGCTGACGGCGGCGAGCCGCACGATGTCGGCGGGACCGGCGATTCATCTGCCCATCTTCGACGGCGGCGCTTTGCGCGCGCAGTTGAAGGGCCGTTATGCCGACTTCGACTACGCGGTGGCCACCTATAACCAGACGCTCGTCACGGCGCTGAGCGATGTCGCGACCGATCTGTCGCAGATTCGCTCGACCGATGCGCAACTTATCGACGCCACTCATGCACAAGAGGCGGCGCGCAGCGCGCAGCAGCTTGCGCTCACGCAGTACCGCGCGGGGCTGACGAACCAGCTGACCGTGCTGAACGCCGAAACCAACGCGCTCGCGGCCGAACGCGCGGTCGCCGACCTGAAGATGGACCGGCGCGATCAGCAGATCGCACTCGCGGCCGCATTGGGCGGCGGCTATACGGACACGCAGGCGGACGCCATCGCCGCACGCTGAGCGAGATCTTGAACAGTAGAGGAGCAGGACATGAGCGACACCATCATCAAGGAACGCGGCGAGACGGAACGATCCGCCTCCGCCGCCGACACAACACCGCGCAGCAAGCGCAAGCTGCTGCTCACGCTGCTTGCCGCGACGGTGACCGTGGCGGGTGCAGGGTGGGGCGGCTATTACGTCACCACGGGCCGCTTCTTCGAAGCCACCGACGACGCCTATGTCAGCGGCAATCTCGTGCAACTGACGCCTGAAGTGAGCGGCACCGTGATCGCCGTGAACGCAGACGACACGCAGATCGTGCATCAGGGCGCGCCCGTCGTCACGCTCGACGCCGCCGACGCCAAGGTCGCGCTCGGCAACGCCGAGGCGAACCTTGCACAGACGGTGCGGCAAGTGAGCAGCCTGTACGTCAACAACGCGTACTACGGGGCGACGATTGCCCAGCGCCAGTCCGATCTCACGCGCGCGCAGGCGGACCTGAAGCGGCGTATCTCGATTGCCGAAACCGGTGCAGTGTCGGGCGAAGACGTCGCCCATGCGCGCGATGCAGTGAGCGCCGCACAGGCTGCGCTCGACGCCGCGCGCCAGCAATCCGAAGCAAATCACGCGCTGACCGACCGCACCTCCATCGCGCAACATCCGAACGTGCGGGCCGCAGCCACGAAAGTGCGCGACGCGTGGCTGGCGTACGCACGCAACACACTGCCCGCGCCGGTCACCGGCTATGTCGCGCGCCGTTCGGTGCAAGTGGGTCAACGCGTCGCGCCCGGCGCGCCGCTGATGGCGATCGTGCCGCTCGACGGCGTCTGGGTCGATGCCAACTTCAAGGAAGTGCAGCTCGCGCACATGCGCATCGGCCAGCCGGTGACGCTCACGGCGGACGCCTACGGCTCGAAAGTGAAGTACCACGGTCACGTCGAAGGGTTCTCGGCGGGCACGGGCGCGGCCTTCGCAGTGCTGCCTGCGCAGAACGCGACCGGCAACTGGATCAAGGTCGTGCAACGCCTGCCGGTGCGGATCCGGCTCGATCAGCGTGAACTGAACGCCCACCCGCTGCGCATCGGCCTCTCGATGCAGACGGAAGTCGAAACACGCGACCGGTCCGGTACGCAACTCGGCGCGGCCACGACGACGTCATACAAGACCGATGTCTTCAGCCGCTACGGCGAGGAAGCGGACGCGGAGATCGAGCGGATCATCGCGGACAACGTGACGTCGCGCTGACGCACTTTTTTGTAGCTATTTATCTGACCGGTCAGTGACAGACAAGACAGGTTATGCAATGAACCCGACATCTCAACCCGCTCCGCTGCAAGGCGGCAAGCTCGTCCTCGCCACACTCGCGGTGGCGCTCGCGACCTTCATGAACGTGCTCGACTCGTCGATCGCCAATGTCGCGATTCCGACCATCGCGGGCAATCTCGGCGTGTCCGTCGATGAAGGCACGTGGGTCATCACGCTGTTCGCCGCGGCCAATGCCATCTCGATTCCGGTGACCGGCTGGCTCACGCAGCGCGTCGGACAGATCAGGCTGTTCGTCTGGGCGATCGTCCTGTTCGTCATTTCGTCGTGGTTGTGCGGCATCGCGCCGAACCTGCCGGTGCTGCTTGCCGCGCGCATTCTGCAAGGCGCCGTGGCCGGCCCGCTGATCCCGATGTCGCAGGCCATCCTGCTGGCCTCCTATCCGAAGGAGAAGAGCTCGACCGCGCTCGCGCTGTGGGCGATGACGGCAACGGTCGGGCCCATTGCCGGACCAGCGCTCGGCGGCTGGATCACGGACAGCTATTCGTGGTCGTGGATCTTCTACATCAACATTCCGGTCGGGCTGTTCGCGGCGGGCGTGACCTGGGCGATCTATCGCGAACGCGAGACGCCGGTGAAGCGCATACCCATCGACAAGGTCGGGCTGCTGTCGCTGATCGCATGGGTTGCCTCCTTGCAGATCATGCTCGACAAGGGCAAGGATCTCGACTGGTTCAATTCGCCGGTTATCGTTGCGCTCGGCGTGTTCGCGCTTATCAGCTTCGTGTTCTTCCTCATCTGGGAACTGACGGAGAAGAACCCGGTGGTCGACATCACGCTCTTCATGGGGCGCAATTTCCTTGGCGGGACGGTGGCGATTTCCGTCGCCTATGCGGTGTTCTTCTCGAACCTCGTGCTGCTGCCGCAATGGATGCAGGAATATCTCGACTACCGTTCCGTCGATGCCGGCCTTGCCACCGCGCCGCTCGGCATCTTCGCGGTGATCCTCGCGCCGGTCATGGGCAAGCTGATGCCGCGCTCCGACGCGCGCGTGCTCGCCACGCTGGCGTTCCTCGGCTTCGCCGCCGTGTTCTTCATGCGTTCGCACTACACGACCGGCGTCGATACCTGGACGCTCGTTGTGCCGACCCTGCTGCAAGGCATTCCCACCGCGCTGTTCTTCGTGCCGCTGACGGCCATCATCCTGTCGGGCTTGCCGCCTTCGAAGATTCCGGCGGCGGCGGGTCTGTCGAACTTCGCGCGCGTGTTCGCGGGCGCGGTCGGTACCTCGCTCGCGACCACGGGCTGGAACGACCGCACGATCCTGCATCACTCGCAACTCGCCGAGCAGGCGAGCGTCCACAACCCGACGTTCGTCGATGCGATCAGTTCGGTCCAACGCGCGCTGGGTGGAAGTCCAGCGCAGGCGCTGGCGTTCTTCGAACGCTCGCTGACGACGCAAGCCGCGATGCTCGGCCTGAACGACATCTTCTGGTTGTCCGGGGTGATCTTCATCGCGATCGTGCCGCTGATCTGGCTGACGAAGCCGGGCAAGGGCGCGGGCGCGGGCGCGGGCGCCGCGGGCGCAGGTGGTCACTGAGTTCCCGGTTTCGATTCAAGGATCCGCCATGCGGATGATTCAACTGATCCTTCCAACACTGGAGCAACATCATGAAATTCTCGGTCAAGCAGGAGATCCATTCCGAAGACATCGCCGCACTCGAACGCGCGATGCGTACCGTCGATGCCGACGCGCAGGTCCAGGTCGATATCGGCGCGAAGACGGTCAGCGTCGATTCGTGGCTGATGCCGGAGGAGTTCATCGTCGCGTTTGTGGACGAAGACTATGACGTGAAGATTCTTGAGGCGTAGCGTGGCGGTGCGATCCGCCCGGGCGCACGAAGCAACAAGGATGGCACGCGCGGCGTGCCAGATCCCTCAACGACTGGCGAAACGATGATCGTAAGTCGTTTCCCACCCGCCGCCCAGCGACTTGCACAGCGTGATCAGATTCTCGGCGGCCGTCGCCTTGCTGCGTTCCAGATTGCTCTGCGCGTCCAGCAATTGCTTCTGCACGTTGAGCACGTCGAGATAGTCGAGCGCGCCGGCCTTGTAACGCTGCTCCGCCACAGAAAGCGCGCGCTGGTTGAGGCTCACCACGGACGCGAGCCGTTCGCGCCGGCGCTGCTCGGCATCGTAGACCAGTAGTGCATCGTCCACTTCGCGCCAGGCTTCGAGCACGGTGCGCTTGAAGACGATTGCGGCTTCCGCCTGTTGCGCTTCGCGCAATTGCAAGGTGCCTTTGAGCCGTCCGCCCTCGAAGATCGGAAACGTGATCGACGGCCCGACAACAAATTGTCCCGACGCCCAATCGGCGAGACTGGAGAGTTGCAGGCTCTGGAAACCCGCGCTGCCATTGAGCGAAATGCGCGGATAGAAGTCCGCTTTCGCCATGCCGATGGAAGCGGTCGCCGCATGCAGTTGCGCCTCGGCCTTCCTGATGTCCGGACGCCGTCGCGCAAGTTCCGACGGAAAGCCGACCGGCACCTGTTCAGGCAGCTTCGGCAAGTCCCGCGCTTCGGCGAGTACGTCGCGCAAGGCGCCGGGCTGTTCGCCGAGCAGTACGCCGATTGCGTTGATGGTGGTATCGCGCCGTGCTTCGAGCGTCGGAATCAGGCTTTCGATGGTCTCCATCTGCGCCGATGCATTGGCGACATCGAGGTCCGTCGTGACGCCCTCGCGCACCCGGATCTGCGTGAGCCTGACTGCATCGCGGGCAATGTTCAGATTCTGCCGGGCAATGTCGAGCAGCGACTCGGTGTCGCGCAAGTCGATGTAATCGCGCGCCAGTTCCGCGCGCGCCGACAGCAGGATGGCATTGCGGTCCTCGAACGACGCCTCCGACAACGCACCCGCCGCTTCGACGCCGCGCCGCACGCGGCCCCAGATGTCGAGTTCCCACGATGCATCGAAACCTGCCTGATAGAGATCGTAGGCAGGCGAGCCTTTCGACCCGGGCATGCCCGCCACGCCGAGCGGCGCGCTGCCCGATGCCGATTGCGGCTGGGTTTGCGTCGGCGTGACGCCCAGCAGCGACAGCACGCCGGTCTCGCTGCCGCGCTCGCGGTTGTAAGACGCCGCGCCATCGAGGGTCGGCAGCGCGGCCGCGCCGGCCACGCGCTGTGCGGCGCGACTCTGCCGCAAGCGCGCGGATGCCGCGGCCACGTCGAGGTTGGCATCGGCGAGACGCTGTTGCAGTGCGTTCAGCACCGGGTCGTCGAACAGCGTCCACCAGTCGGGATTGAAGTCGGCCTGCACGGGCTTGCTTGGGGCCTGTGCGTTGTGCGTTCGTTCCAACACGTCAGGTGTAGTGGTTTTCGGCGCTTCGAAATCAGGGCCAACCGTGCATCCTGTTATCACGAAGCTTGCAAGGACGGCGAGCGCCAGCGTGCGCAGCGGCATGTCATTCGGGTTCATCTGGCGTCACCTCCAAGAGCGAGCGCTTCACGCTGCCTGCCCACCGACACCTCCGCTTCCACCGACAAGCCCACGCTCAACGCATCGGCGGCTTCCTGCGGACGATCGATCGCGATCCTGACCGGCACCCGCTGGACGATCTTCGTGAAGTTGCCGGTGGCGTTGTCGGGCGCGATGGGCGCGAAGCTCACGCCGGTCGCGGGCGCAAGGCTCTCCACATGGCCCGTGATGACGCGGCCCGGAACGCTGTCCACCTTGATGCGCACGCTCTCGCCGGGCCGCATCCGCGCGATCTGGTTCTCCTGGAAGTTGGCGACGACATAGGCGTCCCGCAACGGCACGATGGCCAGCACCGGCGCGCCGGGCGTCACGAACGCGCCGACGCGCGCCGAGCGGCGTCCCACCTTGCCATCGACGGGCGCGTGGATCTCCGTGTACGACAGGTTCAGCGTGGCCTGTTCCAGCGCGGCTTCGGCACGCGCGAGCGCACCGGCTGCCTTGTCGCGCTGCGAATGCAGTACGGCGAGATTCTGCTCGGTCGTGCTGAGCGCGGCGCGGTCGCGGGCCTGTTGCGCGAGTTGCTGCGCCAGCGTGCTCGATGCGCGCTGCTGTTCCTGCGTCGTGCCCGCGCCGTTTTCCGAAAGGCTCTGATAGCGCGAGGCATTGGCGCGCGCGAAGTCGATGGCGGCATCATCGGAGCGCAGCGTGGCGCGCGCCTGGTCGACCAGCGAGGGATGCCGCGCGATTTCGGCATCGAAGTTCGCAACGGCGGCGTGGGCCGCGACGACATCCGCCTGGGCGCTCATCAGGGCGGCGTGGAAATCACGGTCGTCGATACGCAGCAGCAGTTGCCCCGCCTTGACGGTCTGATTGTCCTGCACCAGGACATCGGCGATCTGACCGGCGATACGCGGCGCGACGAGGGTGAAATCGGCCTGCACATAGGCATCGTTGGTGGATTCGGTGTTTGAATCAGACGACAGCCGGAAGCCCAGGCCTGCGACAACCGCGAGCGCAACCACCGGCACGGCGATACGAACGGAACGGGAACGGGTTTGGGAAAGGGTTGAGGATGACATGACAGACGTCCCTTAGCGTGGAGAGGGCGGTGTCGCGCTCCACGGCGGATAGATGCGCACGGGTAACACCGGAATGAGTAACAGCAACGCAATGGCAATGCAGGCCATGACGCGATAAAGATCGGCGGACGTCAGCACCTGCGCCTGCTCATGCACGCGATGCGCGAGTGCGCCGAGGCCGCCGGCGGCATCGAGGCCCTGATTCGCGACCAGCGAACGATTGCCGATCTGATCCACCAGCACGTTCGAGTGATAGTGTTCGCGCGCGGTGCCGAGCCCTTCGATGAGCGCGGTCGCCAGGGCGGCGGAGAAGGTCTTCAGCGAGTTGAACATGGCCGAGGCGAACGGGCCTTCCGTCGGCGGCAGGCCGGTGGTGACGCCCATCAGGATGGCGAGGATCAGCATGGGCTGCGCGGCGATCTGCAAGGCTTGCAGCAGGTAGAAGTTGTCGCGGATCCATTCGGAGGTCATCGAGCTGCCCATCAGGCAGGTTGCGGCCATCAGCGTGAGTCCGGTCGCCATGACCCAGCGGGAATCGACCCGCTTCATGTTCAGCACCGCCGCCGTCAACGGCAACGCGACCAGCAGCGGCAACGCCACCAGCAGGGAAAGCGGCGCGGTTTGCAGCGGCCGGTAAGCATGGATGCGCGCGAGGTACTGCCCCGGGATCGCGGCGACGCCGACCAGCAGGATCACCGCGCCGGCGAGCGTCGAAAGACCGTGCATGAAGTTCCGGCGCGACAGAAGCTGGAGCTTGAAGAACGGAAGCGGATGAAACCATTCGTTCACGAGGAACACGGCAAGCAGCGCACCGCCGCCGATGAACATCGCGCAGATCACATCCGATTCGAACCAGTCCAGCCGCTCGCCTTGCAGCAGACCCGTTACGAGCATCGCAACGGCGGGGGCGCCGGTGAGGAAGCCGGTCCAGTTGAAGGCGCGCAGACGGTCGAGTTTCAGTGTATCGGCGGGAAGGCCGTACTGGATTGCCGTGCACGCGAGCGCGCCCAGCGGGACGATCTGCCAGAACGCCATCTTCCAGTTGACGTACTCGGTCCACAGCGCGGCGAGCGGGGTGCCCAGTGCCGGACCGAAGGTCGCCGTCATCGCATAGCCGGCGAGGCCGTACAGCTTGACCTTCGGCGGCAGATAGCGCAGCGCGACGATGATCAGCATCGGCGGCAGACAGCCGCCCGCAATCCCCTGCAACACGCGCAACGCGTACAACGAAGCCAGGTTCGGTGCGAACGGACACAGCACGCCGAAGAACATCGTGGCCAGCACCGCGCCGATCGTGAAGCGCTTGAGCGTGAAGGTCATGCCGAACCAGGGCGCGAAAACCATCGTGGCAACGTTGGCCGCTTCGAAGAGCGTGGTGAGCCATGTGCCGTCGTCGTGACCGATGGACAGCGCGCCCTGAACGTCAATCATGGCGATCGCCGTGACCTGTTCGTTCAGGATCGCCAGCAGGGACGCGAGCAGCATGCCGGCCAGCCCCGTGGCGAGACGAAGCGAGAGCGCGGCGCTTTTTGCATGCGGCTGTGCGGCGGCGATGGAAAGCTCTGCCGTGCTCATGCCTTTCGATGCGCCTCTTCGAAGTATTGCGGCGCCTCGCGGCGGTCGAACATGCCGTATTCACGAATCACGCGAATCTGGCGGGAGCGAACGTCGCTCGGGAGCGCGGCTTCGCGTGCGTAGGCATCGGCGGCGGCCTGGTCGCGCCATGTTGCTATCGCGATGACATCGCCCGGCGTGAGCAGCGCATCGAAGACATCCCATGTGATGAGACCGGGCGCGGCGATATCCAGGCCCAGCGATGCCGCGACCGCCTGCGCACCGGCTTCCTTGACCCAGTCCGGCTTGCGGCTTGCATCGTGCAGCGTCACTGCCTTCGCGCCGACCTCGGTCACATCCAGACGTTGTTCGAGCAGAACGTGTCCGTCCGGAATCTGCGAGTCCGCGACCGTCTGGCCGATGCGCAGCCGATAGTCCTCGAACACCCGGTCGCGCGCCGCTTCCTGGATCTTGTGATGGCGGCTCGTCGTGCGCCAGCGCACCAGCGCCTTTTCATCGCGCCAACTAGACAGCGACAGCAGCCAGCCCTCGCGCGTGAGGCTTGCGTAACGCGTGTTGTCGACGAAGCCGTCGATCTTCTGCAGTTCGGGGCGCAGCATGTTCGCCATGCCGAGATAGGCGTCGAACTGATCGCGATAGGGATTGACTTCCAGCATTGCAGAGAACATGACGGCTCTTCCTTGGTTCCGTTGCGATGTGCTTAGGGGTGGTTGAATTGTCGGCGAGCAACTTGCGTGGTTGAAGTCCGGGCTGCGCCGGAATCGGGACAATGAGTGTGCGGCTCGGGCCAGGGCGACCGGCGTCGAAGATCCGCTCACGTCCTGTGCTCTCCATAGGCCAATCCGTTCTTGAATCAGGCCAACGCGCTGCAAGGGCGCTCACGCGTCGTGCATCGCCGCCTAGAATTCAGAAGCGGATGTTCGCGGCGTAGGAAATGAAATGGACAGGTTGCGTGAGATGGAAGTCTTTGTCGCCATCGTGGATAGCGGTGGCTTTACCAGTGCGTCGGAGCGGTTGGGGTTGTCGACGGCCGCGGTATCGCGGGCGCTGAATTCACTCGAGGCGCGCACCGGCGCGCAACTGCTCGCGCGCACGACGCGCTCGGTGCGTCCCACCGATGCGGGCATCGACTACCTCGATGCATGCCGCCAGGTGCTCGATGCCCTCGCGGATGCGGAAGCGCGCCTCGGTGCGTGGCACGTCAGGCCGGTCGGCACGTTGACCGTGTCGGCACCCGTGCTGTTCGGCCAGCGCTTCGTGGCGCCGCTGATCAACGCGTTTGCGAAGCGCTATCCGGACATCACCATCAACGCGGTGTATGTCGACCGCACGACGCGGCTGCTGGAAGAAGGCGTCGATGTCGCGATTCGCATCGGACATCTCGGCGACTCGACGACGTTTGCCGTGCCGCTCGGTTTCGTGAGGCGCAGGACTTATGCGTCGCCTGCTTATCTGAAGGAGCGCGGAGAACCGCTGCATCCGCGCGAACTGACGCAGCACGACTGCGTGTCCTATACCGGTGTGACGCATCCTCTGGAATGGGTGTTCGCCGAGCGCGGCGCACGCCTGCCGGTGCGTCTCCAGCCGCGCATGATCGTCGATCTCGCGCCCGCCGCCATCGCTGCTGCCAGCGACGGCGTGGGCATCACGCAACTCTTTTCCTATCAGGCGGCGCCGGAAGTGCTCGGCCATACGCTGGCACCGGTCCTGTCGGCCTTCGAGCCCGATCCGGTGCCGGTGAGTCTGCTGCATGTGGAGCGCCGGGGCGCGAGCGGAAAGATTCGCGCGTTCCTCGAATTCGTGACCGACGAGTTGCGCGGCAACGCGCATCTGCAATGCGTGGCCAGGACGATGGCCGCGCGACGCTGAACGTCCCTCGGCTATTCCACGGCGAGACGCAGCTCGCGATAGGCGCGCACGAGCGCATCGAGGCTGAATGCGCGATTCAGGCCGCTGGGATTGGGCAGCACCCAGACGCGTGCGCCGCCGATACCGTGCTGTTGCGAGCCCCACGAGATATCACGCTGACCGGTCATGGCGGACAGCGCCATCTTGCCGAGGAACGCGATGGTTCGGGGAGCGAGGCTGCGCATCTTCAGTTCGAACGATGCCGCCGCACTTGCGATCTCGGCGCGCGACAAACCGTCT
The DNA here is from genome assembly GCF_031451315.1 of Caballeronia sp. LZ032. Classification (NCBI taxonomy): domain Bacteria; kingdom Pseudomonadati; phylum Pseudomonadota; class Betaproteobacteria; order Burkholderiales; family Burkholderiaceae; genus Caballeronia; species Caballeronia sp. LZ032. Next base: position 1,333,436 of record NZ_JARUXP010000003.1, on the reverse strand, counting down.
GCACGCGCAGTCGGGCGCTCGACAGCGGTCGTGAGTCCGTATCCGTATTGAAGGATCGCGCGCCCGTCTTCGGGGCGCAGCAACTCGGGCGTGAAGCCGGCGAGATGAAGCGTGCGCCAGAAGCGGTTGCCCCGGCCGGCGAAGTGCTGTCCCGTCGCTGCGGCGAGCATGCCCGGATTGATGCCGCAGAACACGACGTTCAGTCCGGGTTCGAGTATGTCCGGGAGCGGCTGGATCGTTGGCAAGCTTATGCGGCCTCCGCCAGTTCTTCCAGTTCGGGCAACGAGACCGAGCCGGTCACATTGGAACGGGCCGATATGTGCTGAGCCATGGGCGCGTCCCGGAAGCGCGCACGATACTGCTTCGGCGTGACGTTCAGACGACGGGCGAAGGTGGTGCGCATGTGCGTCGCGCTATGGAAGCCGCATTCGAACGCGATGGTCTTGAGGGGTGCGTCGCTCGATTCGAGACGCTTTCTCGCGGTATCGACGCGCACCTGTTCAACAAACGCCGAAGGCGTGACCTGCGCATACCGGGCGAACACGCGGGAAAAAGTCCGGCGGCTCACCGATACCGCGTTGGCCAGTTGCTCGATGGAAAGCGCATCGGCGATATGCTCGGTCACATAACGATGCACCCTGGCGATGATCGGCGCTTCCTCCGTGACCTCGGCGAGATACGGGCTGTACTGCGACTGTCCGCCTTCGCGCTGGATATAGACGACGAGGCGCCGCGCCACGCGCATCGCGTGTTCGTGGCCCCAGTCTTCGGCGACCAGCGCAAGACACAGGTCGATGCCCGCCGACACACCCGCCGATGTGAAGAGCTGTTCGTCGCGCATGAAGATCTTGTCCTGCTGCACGCGCGCTTGCGGGAAGGTTCGGGCGAGGCGTCCCGCGTCGGCCCAATGCGTGGTGACCTGCTTGCCGTCGAGCAGGCCGGCATGGCCCAGCACGAAAGCGCCGTTACACACGGCGCCGAAGCGGGCCGCGCCCCGCGCCTGCCTGCGCAGCCAGGCGAGGAAGTCGGCAGGCGGATTCCAGTCGGGCAGCTGCGGGCCGCCGGCCACGAGCAACAGGTCGTATTGGACATCCGAGTCGAGATAGCCGACCGGCACGACCAGTTGCATGCCATTGGAACAGGTGACCAGGCCCGCCTCGCGTCCGACCAGCGAGACTTCATATTGCTGGTCCGCGGGGAGATGCGTATTGGCTTCCGCGAACACGTCGAGCGGGCCGGCAACGTCGAGTGCCTGCACACCGTCGAACAGAACTATGGCGACTTTCATGCCCTGACCTTCTTGAGGAAAAGCGATCAACTGAGACCGATTGCCCCACTCTATCCCAGCCCTCGCGCGCGAGTGACACCTTGTCCGGTAAATGACTTTTGCGTCCGTGTAACAAGCGCGTTTCATGCCTTCCGCAAGGCGCTCGCGCCGGCGTGGCCCGAATTCGACGCCGTTTGGCCCGCCACGGCGCCAGAAGCGCGTCCTCTTGACGACGCGGCTGACTAGACTTCATCTCATGAGGTAGACAGGTCTGTCTCCGATGAACCACGGCGTGCAGCGGCTTGAGCGCCCCCACGCCGTATGAGGCAAGAAGGAACTTCATCATGTTGATCGAACAACGCCAGAACTCGTTCCTGTTCGGCGCCAACGCGCCTTACGTGGAAGAGCAGTATGAACGCTATCTTGCCGAGCCGGCCTCGGTGACGGACGAATGGCGCGGCTATTTCGACGCTTTGCGCGAAACGCCCGCCGTCGACGGCAGCGACCGCGATGACGAACCGCATGCGCCGGTCGTTTCCGGCTTCGTCGAACTCGCGCGGCATCCGCAGCCGGTTGCCGTGCAAGCCGACGGCGCGCTCGCGCGGAAACAGGTGGCCGTGCAATCGCTGGTCACTGCGTTCCGGACCATCGGGACGCGCCGCGCCAGTCTCGACCCGTTGCGACGGGAGCCGCAGCGCGCGCTGCCGGAGCTCACGCCTGCATACTACGGTCTCACGGCGGCCGACATGTCCACGCGCTTCAGCACCGCGGACACGTACTTCTTCGACGAAGACGCGACCCTCGCCGAGATCGTGACGGCGCTGGAGCAAACCTATACGGGCACGCTGGGCGCGGAGTTCATGCATCTTTCCGATGCCAACGAGCGGCGTTGGTGGCAGATGCGGCTCGAATCGTCGCGCGCCGCGCCCTCGTTTTCGCGCGAGGAGAAACACCGCTTTCTCGAACGCCTCACCGCGGCGGAAGGACTCGAAAAGTATCTGCACACGCAGTTCGTCGGACAGAAGCGCTTCTCGCTGGAAGGCGGCGAAGCGCTGATCGTCTTGCTCGACGAACTCGTCCGCTATGGCGCCGCGAAGAACGTGCATTCGGTCGTCATGGGCATGGCGCATCGCGGACGGCTGAACGTGCTGGTGAACATCGCGGGCAAGCCCGTGCATGCGTTGTTCGATGAATTCGACGGCAAGCACGCGGACCCGCTCCCCGAAGGCGACGTCAAGTATCACAAGGGTTACAGCACCGTGACGCAAACCGCGCAGGGTCCGGTGGAAGTCGTGCTGGCGTTCAATCCGTCGCATCTGGAGATCGTCAATCCGGTGGTGCAGGGCATGGCGCGCGCCAAGGCCGACGCACTCGGCCCGAACCACACCGGCAGCGTGCTGCCGGTGGAAATCCACGGCGACGCGGCGATGTCGGGACAAGGCGTGGTGATGGAAACCTTGAGCCTGTCTTACACGCGCGGCCACGGCACGGGCGGAACGGTGCATGTCGTGGTGAACAATCAGATCGGCTTCACGACGTCCGATCCGCGTGATACGCGTTCGTCGTTCTACGCGACGGATATCGTCAAGATGATCGAGGCGCCGGTGCTTCACGTCAACGGCGACGATCCCGAAGCTGTGGCGCTGGCCGTGCATCTTGCGCTCGACTATCGGACGCAGTTCAGGCGCAGTGTCGTGATCGATCTCGTGTGTTTCCGCAAGCATGGGCATCAGGAACAGGACACGCCGGCCATCACGCAGCCGCTGATGTATCGCGCGATCGCCGCGCATCCGGGCGTGCGGACGCTCTATGCGCAGACGCTGATCCGGCAACACGTGATGACGCCCGAGCAGGTCGATGCCTATGTCGATGCGCAGCGCGCGTCGTTCGACGGCGCGCGTGGCGGCGATTCGCTTCCTGTTGAAGCTGAAGCGGGCGTGGGCAAGCTCGACCGCTACCAGGCCCCGACGCGAGAGCTAGTGGGCGTCTGGGCACGGCGCATCGCCAGCGTGCCGGAGGGTTACGAGCTTCATCCGCTCGTCAACAAGATGATGGCCGCGCGGCGTGACATGGCGAGCGGCAAGAAGGGCGTCGACTGGGGCATGGGAGAGCATCTTGCCTTCGCGTCGCTGCTCGGAAAGGGGATCGACGTGCGCCTGAGCGGGCAGGACAGCGCGCGCGGTACGTTCAATCATCGGCATGCGGTGCTGCATAACCAGAAGCGCACGCAACGCGCCGATGGCGTGTTCATTCCGCTTGATCACGTGCACGACGTGCAAGGCCGCTTCACGGTAACGAACAGCATCCTGTCCGAGGCGGCCGTGCTTGCGTTCGAATACGGCTACTCGACGGTGAAGCGCGATGCGCTCGTGATCTGGGAAGCGCAGTTCGGCGACTTCGCGAACGGCGCGCAGGTGGTGATTGATCAGTTCATCGCGGCGGCCGCGGCGAAGTGGGGGCAACGCAGCCGACTGACGCTGTTCCTGCCGCATGGTCAGGATGGCGCCGGGCCGGAGCATGCATCGGCGCGGCTCGAACGCTACCTGCAACTGAGCGCACAGGACAACATGCGCGTAGTTCAGCCGACGACCCCCGCGCAGTTGTTCCATCTGCTGCGCATGCAGGCGCTTGCGTTCGACGCCAGGCCGCTGGTCGTGATGACGCCCAAGTCGCTGCTCAGGCATGCGGAAGCCGTGAGCACGCTGGATGAGTTGTCGCAAGGCGCGTTCCGGGAAGTGCTGCCTGACGCCCACGCCCATGCCGATGCAGCGCATGACGCACAGGTCGAACGCGTCATCGTGACGTCGGGAAAGTTCTACTACGACCTGATCGATTATCGCCGCAAGCACGGCATCGACGATGCACGCGTGATACGCGTCGAACAGCTGTATCCGTTTCCAGCCGCAGCGATCGCCGCGCAGCTTGCGCGTTACCCGAACGTGAAGCGCGTGATCTGGTGTCAGGAAGAAGCGCGCAATCAGGGCGCATGGAGCTATGCCGAGCCGCAGTTGCGCGAGCTTCTGCCTTCGGGCGCTGCACTGTCGTATGTCGGGCCGGACGCGTCGGCATCGACCGCGCCGGGGCATCACGCCACGCACGTGGCAAGACAAGCGGATGCGCTGACCCACGCATTCACGAAGTGAGACTGACATGACTCGTAATCCAGCAGTGAAGCGCCCGATCGAGCCCGTGCAAGGCGACGGCGAACTCATATCAGGCGCCGACATCATCCTGCGCGTGCTCGCCGAGGAAGGTGTCGATACCTTGTTCGGCTACAGCGGCGGCGCGATCCTTCCGACCTATGACGCGGTGTTTCGCTTCAACGAAACGCATGCGGACCAACCCGAGCGGCAGATCAAGCTCGTCGTGCCCGCCAACGAACAGGCCGCCGGCTTCATGGCCGCGGGCTATGCACGGGCCAGCGGGAAGGTGGGCGTCTTCATGGTGACGTCCGGGCCGGGCGCGACCAACGCCGTCACACCGATCGCCGATTGCAACGGCGACTCCGTGCCCGTCGTGCTGATCTGCGGACAGGTGCCGCGCGCGGCCATCGGCACGGACGCGTTTCAGGAAGCGCCGGTGTTCAACATCATGTCGGCGTGTGCGAAGCAGGTCTTCCTCGTCACCGATCCGGCGAAGCTGGAAGAAACCCTGCGGACGGCCTTCGAAATTGCGCGCACGGGCAGACCCGGGCCCGTCGTGATCGACGTGCCGAAGGACGTGCAGAACTGGAAGGGCGCCTGGCGCGGACACGGCACCTTGCACTATCGCGGCTATTCGGACCGGCTTCGGCTGGTCGCGAAGGGCGCGCGGCTCGACGATGAAAAGCGCGCCGCGTTCTTCGCGCTTCTCGCGCGCAGCCAGCGGCCGCTGTTGTATGCGGGCGGCGGCGTCATCGCGTCGGGTGCGAGCGCCGAACTGCGCCAGTTCGCCGAGCGTTACCGCATTCCTGTCGTCACCACGTTGATGGGCCTCGGAAACCTGCCGGCGCGCCATGAGCTGAACCTCGGCATGCTCGGCATGCACGGTGCGGCGTGCGCCAACTATGCGGTCGAGGACTGCGATTTCCTGATCGCCGTGGGCGCGCGTTTCGATGACCGCGTGGCGGGTGGGCGGCCGGAAGCATTCGCGTCGAAGGCGCATGCAGTCGCGCATATCGATATCGATGAAGCCGAGATCAACAAGGTCAGGCGCGTGGAATGGAGTCACGTCGGCGACGCGAAGGATGCGCTGCTGGCCCTCATGTCGGGCGGTCCGGCTACGCGTCCGGCGTCCGCCTGGGCCGCGCACGTTGATGCGCTGCGGCGCGAGCACGGCATGAACTACGACAGGAGCAATCCGGCGCTCCAGCCGCAGCGCGTGATCGAAATGCTCGGCGAGATCACGGGCGGGCGCGCGATCTTCAGCACGGGTGTCGGGCAGCATCAGATGTGGGCTGCGCAGTTCTTCGACTTCGTCAAGCCGCGCAGTTTCCTCACCTCGGGCAGCATGGGGACGATGGGCTTCGGCCTGCCTGCTGCCATCGGCGCCCAGTTTGCGCGGCCGGACGCGCTGGTGATCGATATCGACGGCGACGGCAGCATCCGCATGAACATGGGCGAACTGGAGACGGCGAGTACTTATGGCGTGCCGGTGAAGGTGCTGCTGCTCAACAATCGCGGCGACGGCATGATCCGACAGTGGCAACGCCTGTTCTACGACGGTCGAATGTCCGTGAGCGACAAGGCGCTGCATCGCAAGGACTTCGTGCTGGCGGCGCAGGCGGATGGCTTCGAGTTTGCGTGTCGCGTCGAGCGGGAGGATGAATTGGAAGACAGGCTCAGAGCCTTCGTGACCTTCGACGGTCCCGCGTTCCTCGAAGTGATGATCGACGAAAATGCCGATGTGTTTCCGATGGTCGGTCCAGGGCAGACCTATGAAGCCATGATTACGGGCCCGTTCATTCCGTCGCGCTCGGATCCGGAGGCGCGTTCCGGGAGCATCGCGGCTGGCGCTCCCAGCGACATGTTCTGACGCGGAGCGAGGGACATGATGAATGCGGATCTGATCCACAAGGCGCTCGCCAGTCCGGTGCGGCGCGAGATTCTGACGTGGCTGAAGGAGCCGGAAGGCGCGTTCGGCAGCGGCCTGCCAATCAACGCGATTCAGGCGCGCAGCGGTCTGTCGCAGTCGACCATTTCCGCGCATGTTGCCGCGATGATCGAGGCCGGGTTGCTCGTGGCGCGGCACGTGGGCCAGTTCATCATCGTGTCGCGCAACGAGGAGGTGATCGGGGCGTTTATCGCGGAGTTGCGGAGCGGTTTGTGAACAGCGATTTCCGGGACAATGTCTCGGAAAACGCTGTCGTGCGCTGAATCAACGCGCCATCATCAACGCATGCACGTTATGCAGTACCCACACTGTGCCGACGATCAGGATCAGCGACATCAGAATGGTGTAGGCAAAGGACAACGCATGCCAGCGTTGCCCCGTCGACGCATTCACGTGCAGGAAGAACACCACATGCACGATGACCTGAGCGGCGGCCAGCACCGCCAGCATGACGATCGCCTTCTCCCCGCTGAACGTGCCTGACGTCGCGGCCCAGAACGACGCCACGGTCAGCACGACCGCCAGCGCGAAGCCGATCAGATACCCGCGCGCGGTGACGTGCGGGAAATCGCTTGAATTGCCGTGCGAATGAGCCATCAGACGATGCTCCCGAGATAGACGAAGGAAAACACGCAGATCCAGACGATGTCCAGGAAGTGCCAGAAGAGACTCAGGCAGGCGAGCCGGCGCAGGTCGCGTTCGCTCAGCTTGCGCTTGCCCACCATCTGAATCACGAGCACCACCAGCCAGAGCAAGCCGACCGTCACGTGCAGGCCATGCGTGCCGACGAGCGTAAAGAACGCCGACCAGAACGCGCTGCGCTGCGGCCCCGCGCCTTCCGCGACGAGGTGCGCGAACTCGTTAAGCTCAAGCCACAGGAAACCCGCGCCGAGCGCGAACGTGACGAACAGCCAGCCGAGCACCGCGCCGGTGCGCTGGCGCATCGCGGCGATCATCGCGAAACCGAAAGTCAGGCTGCTCGTCAGGAGCAGGCTGGTTTCGAGCGCCACGTCGCGCAGGTTGAACAGGTCCTTGCCGGTAGGCCCGCCCACGGTCTGCATCGCGAACATCGCGAAGGTAGCGAAGAGCGACGCGAACAGCACGCAATCGGTCATCAGGTAAGCCCAGAAGCCGAACACCGAGTGCGACTGATGTTCGTGCCCGTGGTCGTGCGCGCCGTGCGCGGACAGTGTCGATTGCGACATTTACAGCACCTCCATTTCCAGTTCCCGTTCCGCGCCGGCCTTGACGGGCGGTCGCGGCGCGTTCGGTTCTTCGATCGACCTGACCGTGGCCGCCGGAATGATGAAGCCGGCGTTGTCGCGGAAGCTGTAGCCGATCACAATCGCCACCGCGCCCACGAGGCCCGCCGCCGCCAGCCAGGCGATCTGCCAGACCGCCGCAAAGCCGAACATCAGCGAGAAGAGGCCAATGAACAAGCCCGCGCTCGTGTTCGACGGCATGTGGATGTCGGCGTACGGACGGGTATCGACGCGTCGGGTTTCCTTCGCATGGGCGAAGTCGTCCAGCGCGCGCACTGCCGGAACGCGCGCGAAGTTGTACGCGGGCGGCGGCGAACTCATGGTCCATTCGAGCGTGCGGCCATCCCAGGGGTCGCCGGTGACGTCGCGATAGGCGGGCTGATTGCGGCGCAAGACACTGACGACGATCTGCGCGACCTGGAACACCACGCCCAGCGCGATGATGCCCACGCCGATCGCCGCCACCGTGAAGTAAGGCTGCCAGGCGGGGTTGTCGTAGTGATTCAGGCGGCGCGTCGCGCCCATGAAGCCGAGAATGTAGATGGGCACGAAAGCCACGAAGAAGCCCACGAACCAGCACCAGAAGGCCTTCTTGCCGAGCTTCTCGTCGAGCTTGAAGCCGAAGACCTTCGGCCACCAGTACGACACGCCCGCGAAGTAGCCGAACACCACGCCGCCGATGATCGCGTTATGGAAGTGCGCGATCAGGAACAGGCTGTTGTGCAGCACGAAGTCCGCGCCGGGAATCGCGAGCATCACGCCCGTCATCCCGCCCAGCGTGAAGGTCACGATGAAGCCGATGGTCCACATGATCTGCGAGGTCATCTGCACGCGGCCGCGGTACATCGTGAAGATCCAGTTGAAGATCTTCACGCCGGTGGGAATGGAGATGATCATGGTCATGATGCCAAAGAAGGCATTGACGTTCGCGCCCGAGCCCATCGTGAAGAAGTGATGCAGCCACACGAGGAACGACAGCACCATGATGCAGCAGGTGGCGTACACCATCATGCGATAGCCGAACAAGGGCTTCTTCGAGAACGTCGCGACCACTTCCGAATAGATCCCGAACGCCGGCAGAACCAGGATGTAGACCTCCGGATGCCCCCAGGCCCAGATCAGGTTCAGGTAGACCATCGGGTTGCCGCCGCCGTCGTTCGTGAAGAAGTGCATGCCTGCATAGCGGTCGAGGCCGAGCAGCGCGAGCGCGACGGTCAGGATCGGGAACGTCGCCATGATCAGCACGTTCGCGCAGAACGCGGTCCACGTGAAGACGGGCAGCTTCATCCACGTCAGGCCGGGCGCGCGCATCTTCACGATGGTCACGAAGAAGTTCACGCCGGTCAGCAGCGTGCCGACGCCCGACAGCTGCAACGCCCAGATGTAGTAATCCACGCCGACGCCCGGACTGAACTGCGTCTCCGACAACGGCGGATAGGCGAGCCAGCCAGTGGCCGAGAACTCGCCGACGAACAGCGACAGGTTGATCAGGATGGCCGCCACGGCCGTCATCCAGAACGACAGCGAGTTGATGAACGGAAAGGCCACGTCGCGCGCGCCGATCTGCAAGGGCACGATCAGGTTGAAGAACGCGACCAGCAGCGCCATGGCCATGAAGAAGATCATGATGGTGCCGTGCGCGGTGAAGATCTGGTCGTAATGATGCGGTGGCAGGTAGCCCGGCGAATCGAGCGCGATGGCCTGCTGGATGCGCATCATGACGGCGTCCGCGAAGCCGCGCACGAGCATCAGCCCGGCCACGACCAGATACATGACGCCGATGCGCTTGTGATCGACCGAAGTCAGATACTCGCGCCACAGCCAGCCCCACTTGCCGAGCCGGGTGATGAGGCCGGCCGTGCCGAGCGCCGCGATCGCCATGAAGACGGTCGCCCCCATGATGATGGGCTCGTGGTACGGAACCGCCTCGAGCGTTAATTTGCCGAACATGGCTTACCCCTTGGTTACGCAGTAGTTGCCGTTCACGTCGAAACGGCCGTCGTTGTACTTGGCGACGATGTTGTTGAAGAGCCGCGGATCGACGGTGGAGAAGTAACGCACCGCCACCTTCTCGCTCGGACGCGCGACGCCTGCATAGACATCCATGCTGAGCGTCTCGGGCGCGGTTTTGACCTTGTTCAGCCACGCGTCGAAGTCGGCGGGAGACAGGGCGAGTGCGCGGAACTTCATGTCGGAGAAGCCCGCGCCGCTGTAGTTGGCCGAGATGCCTGCGTAGTCGCCGGCGTGGTCGGCTTGCAAATGCAGGCGCGTCTGCATGCCGGCCATCGCGTAGATCTGGCTGCCCAGTTGCGGGATGAAGAACGAGTTCATCACCGAATCCGACGTGATGCGGAAGTTCACCGGCGTGCCCACCGGAAACGCCAGCTGGTTCACCGAGGCCACGCCCAGGTCCGGATAGATGAAGAGCCATTTCCAGTCGAGCGCGACCACTTCGACGTTGATCGGCTTGACCTGCGAGTTCAACGGCTTGTACGGGTCGAGCTCGTGCGTGGTCTTCCACGTGAGGATGCCGAGATACAGGATGATGAGCGCGGGAATGGCCCACACGACCACTTCGATGGCCGTGGAGTGCGCCCACTTCGGCGCATACGTGGCCTTCGTGTTCGACGCGCGATAACGCCAGGCGACGAACAGCGTGAGCAGGATCACCGGGATCACGACGAGCAGCATCGCGTAGGTCGCGGTGGCGATCAGCGAGGACTCGGCCACGCCGATTGCGCCTTTGGAATCGAGGACTTCCAGCTTGCATCCCGAGAGGCCGGCGGCGAGCATCAACGCCGTCAGCGCGGGTACAGCGGAACGTTGAGTAGTGTCATTCATTGCATTCGCTTGTTTCGATGATCGAGGCGTTGGAGGAACGCCGTTGAACGGCATTGCGCCGCGTCAGGATCATGCCACCGACGGTCGCCCGTGATGACGCGAATGGTTGAAATTTTGTTTCAGATCAATGGGATGCGACAGGGTGTCGCGGATCTTCAAGGCGTTTCGCGAAACAGCGGCGAGTCTACAACGCGTCGCGATGCGCGCAGGTGTAATAAAAATATTTGGCCGAGGCGCCGTGCCTCTGATGAACGTCAAGAGATGTGTCCGGCGCGGGCTTGTCGTGACGAAGACCGCGCGGCTACGATCCGCAGCATCTTGCCGCCATTGCCTCGTCATGAACCTGCATCCCGACTCCGCCTCGACCTCTCATGTTCATTCGTTCGCCCCGCTCGTGATACGCGGCCGCAGGCTGCTGCCGATCGTGCAGGGCGGCATGGGCGTCGGCATCTCGGCGCATCGGCTCGCGGGCAGCGTGGCGCGCGAGGGCGCAATGGGCACGATCGCGAGCATCGACTTGCGTCATCACCATGAAGACCTGCTCGCGATGTGCCGCGCGGACCCGTCGCGCGCCACGCTGGAACGCGCCAACCTGATCGCGCTGGGACGCGAGATCGAGGCGGCGCGCGTCGTGTCGGAAGGGCGCGGCATGCTCGCGGTGAACGTGATGAAGGCCGTCAGCGCCCATGCCGACTATGTGCGTACTGCCTGCGAGCACGGCGCGGACGCCATCGTGATGGGCGCGGGTCTGCCGCTCGACTTGCCCGATCTCACGCAAGGTCATGACATCGCGCTGATCCCCATTCTTTCCGATAGCCGTGGCGTTACGCTCGTGCTTCGGAAGTGGATGAAGAAGGGCAGGCTGCCCGATGCCGTCGTGATCGAGCATCCGGCGCACGCGGGCGGACATCTGGGCGTGGCGGCGCTCGACGACATGCACGACGAACGCTTCGGCTTCGAGCGCGTGCTGGCGGAACTGGATGCATCGTTCGCCGCGCTCGGGCTGGCGCGTGCGGACGTGCCGGTGATCGTCGCGGGCGGTATCGACGGACACGAAGCCGTGCGTCAATGGCTCGGCGCGGGCGCGAACGGGGTGCAGCTCGGCACGCCGTTCGCGGTCACCGAGGAAGGCGATGCGCATCCGGCCTTCAAGCGCGTGCTGGCGGAGGCGCGGCCGGAGGATATCGTCGAATTCGTCAGCGTCACCGGGCTGCCCGCGCGGGCCGTGAAGACGCCGTGGCTCATGCGCTATCTGCGCAACGAAGAGCGCATCCGGGCGAAGATCGGCACGCGCCCGCAAGCCTGTCCGACGGCGCTCGACTGCCTGAGCGCGTGCGGCCTGCGCGACGGCATCGAGAAATTCGGGCACTTCTGCATCGATACGCGTCTGGCTGCGGCGCTGCGCGGCGACGTGGGCAACGGGCTGTTCTTTCGCGGCAGGGAACGGCTGCCGTTCGGCGCGGCGATTCGCAGCGTGCGCGATCTGATCGAGGTGCTGCTGACGGGCGCGACCCAGGCCACGCCCGCAGGCTGCTGAGCCGTCAGCCGCCCGAATACTTGCGCAACAGCGCATTCACGTCGATGCGCTGTCCCTGAAGCAGCAACAACCGCGTATGCAGCACGAGGTTTTCCAGCACGAGCAGCGCGGTGGTGAGCATGTAGGTGAGATTGACGTCGCCGGGATTGAGTCCGCTGGACTGGAGCTTCCGATGCTTGTCCACGAGCGCGGTCATCACGAGGCTGCGCAGTTCGGGTTCTGCAAAGGGAAGATCGCCGTAGTCGACCGGATCTTCGCGTTCGAGTTCTGCGAGCATGCCCGTCAATTCGCTGATGGTCACTTCCATGGCTTCTCCCGGCTCAGGCACTGCGTGGACGGTGAACAGTGAACAATGCACAGCGTCTTCATGGTGCCACGGGCGCGCGCAAATTAAAACGGCCGGACGCAGGAACAGGCATCGAAGCGTAGACTCGATCCATGCAAACCGATCGCTGGGTGTCACGTCATGGCCAGACGCTTGCCTGAACCGTGGTATCGCCCGCCACAGGAAGAAGTCTGCGCGCTGTGCGGGCGCTTGGTGCCGCCCGCCGAACGCGACCTGCATCATCTCGTGCCGAAGTCGCAAGGCGGCAGGCAGACCGCCGTCCTGCATCGGATCTGTCATCGACAATTGCATGCGCTCTTCACGGAGAAGGAACTGGCGCAGCGTTATTCGACCGTCGAGGCGCTGCTCGCGCACGAAGCGGTGCGCGGGTTTGTCGAGTGGGTGAAGACCAAGCCGGACAGCTTCTATCAGCGCACGCGGCGTTCACGTTCACGCTGACACCGGCACCTCGCGCACGCACGGCGTCTCGCGCCGGTAAGCCGCCATGCCGAAGCGTTGCAGGATGAAGCTCTCGACGACCAGCTTCAGATCCGCTTCGCAAGGACGCGTGCCCCAGCGGCTGTTGCCCGCCACCGACGCCACCGCGAACCACGAGTGCGGCTGAAACAGTTCGACACGCAACAGGCCGCGCTCGAAAATCCTGAGCCGCCCGGTATCGATGTGGAATTCGGCGCTCACCGCGCCGCCCGGCATGTCGATGCTCGCCGTGATGGCCTTCGCTTTCATGGTCTCTTGGTCTCTCTCTGTGCGTTGCTTTGTCGCGTTGCTTTGTCATTGCCCGGCGCGCCTTCTTTCGCGTTGCAGACCACTCTGAACCGCAACGTGCGAAAACGGCCAGTCCCGCCTTAGCAGGGATCGGACCCGGGGGCGCGATTGCCGGATTCTCCAGCGGCGCCGCGAATGTCCAACCGTCCCGGCAGAAATTCCCCTATAGGCATACAGTACTGGCGTTGCGGATGGCCGCCGAAACATCGGCGCGATCCGCACGGCGTTCGCCAGAAGCACGCAGCGTCATGGCGAACGTTCGCTGTCGCACATAACATCACCCTGTCACCTTGCAGCGGTCACGTTTTTCCGTCGTGGAAAGATGCTCGTTCGTTCGCAAAAGATGCAAATACCGGAGGGAAGCAGACCATGTACAAAGCGTATTCCTATGCCGCCGCCGCAGCCGACAAACCGCTCGGTCCGCTCGAAATCAAGCGGCGCGAGGTCGGGGCGAACGACGTTCGTATCGACATCCTGTTCTGCGGCGTCTGCCACTCGGACCTGCACATGGCCAGGAACGAATGGGGCGCGTCGAACTATCCGATCGTGCCGGGGCATGAGATCGTCGGCCGGGTGGTCGAGGTCGGTGCGGACGTGTCGAAGTTCAAGGTGGGGCAACTCGCGGGCGTCGGCTGCATGGTCGATTCCTGCCGCGTCTGCGACGCCTGCAAGGAAGGCCTCGAACAGTTCTGCGACGGTCCGGACAGCTTCATCCAGACCTACAACTCGCCCGACCGCCAGTCCGGCGGCGTGACCTTCGGCGGCTATTCGACGAGCATGGTCGTCGATGAAGCCTACGTGCTGAGCGTGCCGGAAAATCTCGAACTCGCGGCTGTCGCACCGTTGCTGTGCGCAGGCATCACGACTTACTCGCCGCTGCGTCACTGGAACGTGCAGAAAGGGCAGAAGGTCGGCATCGTCGGACTGGGCGGCCTTGGACACATGGGCGTCAAGATCGCCGCCGCGATGGGCGCGCACGTGGTGCTGTTCACGACGTCGCCGGGCAAGATCGAGGACGCGAAGCGCCTGGGCGCGCATGAAGTCGTGATCTCGAAGGACCCGGACCAGATGGCCGCGCACGCCAACAGCTTCGACTTCATCCTGAACACGGTGGCCGCGTCGCACGACCTGGATCCGTTCATGGTGCTGCTCAAGCGCAACGGCACCATGACGCTGGTGGGCGTGCCGGAGCATCCGCATCCGTCGCCGGCGGTGTTCAACATGATCTTCAAGCGGCGCGCGCTGGCCGGGTCGCTGATCGGCGGCATCGCGGAGACGCAGGAGATGCTCGACTTCTGCGGCAAGCACGGCATCACCTCCGACATCGAGATGATCCGCATGGACGAAATCAATCACGCGTACGAGCGCATGCTGAAGAGCGACGTGAAGTATCGCTTCGTGATCGACATGTCGACGATGCCGAGCTAAGCAGCGTTGCCATGGCAGGCGCGGCGGAGGCTGCCGCGCCTGCACGAGCATGAATCACTGCGCGATGGCCGCGCGCAGTCTTTCGACGAAGCGCTCCGTCACCGCCGGCAAGGTCCGGCCTTTCTTCCGGATGAGCGCGACCGGCCGCACGAAGGCCGGGTGATCGATGGCTTTCACGACGAGCCCCGGCTCCGCGCGCACCTCGCGCGCCGTCTCGGGCAGGATCGTCACGCCGAGGCCGCCGCGCACCATCGCGACGGCGGTCATCATGTAAGTCGGCTCGCAGGCAATCTCCAGCGTTTCGCCCGTGGCGCCGAGCGCGGCATCGACGACCGCGCGCACGCTGGTGCCCGGCGCGGTGAGCACGAGCGGCTCGCGGGCGAGATCTTCCGGACCGATGCGCCGCTTCCGCGCCAGCGCATGGCCGCGCGGACACACCGCCACGAGCCGGTCGACGCCCGCGTGCAGCACCTCCAGCAACGGGTCCGCGACCTCGCCGCCCGTCAGCCCGATATCCGCTTCCTCGCTGCGCACGAGCGCGTTGACGGCGCTCGCCACGACATCGCGGATCTGAAAGGCGACGCGCGGCACCTCGCGCTTCATGCCGATGATCAGCTCCGGCAGCACGCTTGCCGCGAACGTGGGCAGGCACGCCAGGCGAATGGTGCCGCTGCCGCCTTCGCCGAGCGCGCGGGCGTCGCGCAGCACGTTCTCCATGTCGTTCAGCGACTTGCGCAGCAGCGGCAGCAGTTCGCGCCCGGTGGGCGTCAGCGCGACGTTGCGGCTATTGCGATCGAACAGCCGCGCGCCGACCGCCTCTTCCAGCCGGCGAATCTGCACGGTCAGCGCCGGTTGCGACAGATTGAGCCGCTGCGCCGCGCGCGTGAAACTGCCGGTGTCCGCCACCGCGACCAGCGCCCGGATGTCGCGAAGATTCAGATCCATTATGAGATGTGATGGCTGCGATCAAATCATTTCAATTGTGTTATCGCTGCAGCGAACTTACGCTGAACGGCATCAAAAAACAAGATTCGGAGACATGTTCATGCTGCCGTTGCTCGGCCTGGCCACCATCGTCGTCCTGCTCGGGGCGATCCTCTCAAAACGCATGTCGCCGCTCGTCGCGCTGATCATCGTGCCGATTGCCGCGTCGCTGCTCGGCGGCTTCGGCCTGCAGACCAGCAAGTTCGTCATCGATGGCCTGAAGAGTCTCGCGCCGGTCGTCGGCATGTTCGTGTTCGCGATCCTGTATTTCGGCACGATTACCGACGCCGGCACGCTCGATCCGATCATCGACCGCATCCTGCGCGCGGTCGGCACGAAGCCGACGCGCATCGTCATGGGCACGACGCTGCTCGCGCTCTTGATCCATCTGGACGGCTCCGGCGCGGTCTGCTTCCTCGTCACGATCCCGGCGATGCTGCCGCTCTACGAACGCCTCAAGATGGACAAGCGCGTGCTGGCGGCGGCGGTCTCCATGGCGGCGGGCATCAACTTCCTGCCCTGGACCGGGCCGATGATCCGCGCGTCCGCCTCGCTGCATCTGCCGATTTCGGCGCTGTTCAATCCGCTGATTCCGGTGCAGGCCGTGGGTCTCGTGTTCGTGTTCGGCATGGCGTGGTGGCTCGGACGACGCGAGGAAAAGCGCCTCGGCTACTCGGGCGCGAGCGGTGCCGTGCCGCTGCCGAAGCGCGAACTGACGCCCGAGGAACAGGCGCTGCGCCGGCCGAAGAATTTCTGGTTCAATATCGTGCTGACGGTCATCGTGCTCGGCACGATGGTCGTGATGGGCGAGAAGATCCCGCCCGCGATCATGTTCATGGTGGGCCTGTGCATCGCGCTGATGGTGAACTACCCGAACGTCGAGATGCAGCGCAAACGCATCGACGCGCACGCTCGCGCCGCGCTGATGATGGCCGGCATCCTGCTCGCGGCGGGCGTGTTCACCGGCGTCATGCAGGGCAGCGGCATGCTCAAGGCGATGGCGCAGGCAGCCGTCGGCTTCGTGCCGCCCGCGATGGCGGGGCACATTCCCGTCGTGCTCGGCGTGCTGTCGATGCCGCTCTCCATGCTGTTCGATCCCGATTCGTTCTATTTCGGCGTGCTGCCGGTGATCGCCGAAGTGGCGTCGCAACTGGGCGTCGCGCCGGTGCACGTCGGCCAGGCGGCGCTGCTCGGACAGATGACGACCGGCTTTCCCGTGAGTCCGCTCACGCCCGCGACCTTTCTCGTTGTCGGCCTGTGCGGCATCGATCTCGCGGACCATCAGAAATTCACCTTCCCGCTGCTGTTCGGCGCGTCGCTCGTCATGACGCTTGCGTGCGTGCTGCTGGGCGTGTTTCCGCTTTAATCCGGACTGGACGAAGTCATGAAGGACATCATCAGAATTGGCGCAGGGGCGGGCTATTCGGGCGACCGCATCGAACCGGCCGTCGAACTCGCGGAGCACGGCGCGCTCGACTATCTCGTGTTCGAGTGTCTCGCCGAGCGCACCATCGCGCTCGCGCAACAGTCGCGCCGCCACGATCCGGCGTCCGGCTACGACCCCTTGCTCGACGCGCGCATGCGCGCCGTGCTGCCCATCGCGGCGAAGAACGGCGTGCGCATCATCTCGAACATGGGCGCAGCCCATCCGCGCGCGGCGGCACGTCGGACAGAGGAGATCGCGCGCGAACTGGGCTTGTCGCTGAAGATCGCGGCCGTGACCGGCGACGACGTGCTCGACGTCGTGCTGAGCGCGCCGCTGCGTTTCGAGGAATCGGACGACGAGGTCGGCGGCTATGCCGAACGTATCGTCTCGGCGAACGCGTATCTCGGCGCGGCGCCGATCGTCGATGCCCTGGCTGCGGGCGCGGACATCGTTCTGACCGGGCGAGTGGCCGACCCGTCGCTGTTCGCCGCGCCGCTGATCCACGCATTCGGCTGGCGCATGGACGACTGGAATACGCTCGGCCAGGCGACGGTCGTGGGTCATCTGCTCGAATGCGCGGGCCAGGTGACAGGCGGCTATTTCGCCGATCCCGGTTGCAAGGACGTGAACGGGCTTGCCCGTCTGGGCTTTCCGATCGGCGAAGTGAGCGCGGACGGATCGGTGGTCGTGACCAAGGTGCCGCACGCGGGCGGCAGCGTGACGGAAGCGACCTGCAAGGAACAACTGCTCTACGAAATCCACGATCCCGCGCGTTACCTCCAGCCGGACGTCGTCGCCGATTTCACCCAGGTCCGCGTCGCGCAGGAAGCGCCGGACCGTGTGCGCGTGACGGGCGGGCGCGGTCATGAACGCACCGGGACGCTCAAGGTATCGGTGGCGTATGTGGACGGCTTCATCGGCGAAGGACAGATTTCCTATGGCGGACCGGGCGCGCTGGCACGTGCGCGACTGGCGCTCGATATCGTGCGGGAACGGCTCGCGCTCACGGGCGTCGAGACGTCCGAACTGCGCTTCGACCTGATCGGCGTGAACGCGCTGTATGGCGAGACGCTGGCCGCCGGTCACGCGGAACCGTACGAAGTCCGCGTGCGCGTGGCGGGACGCGCTGCGAACGCGCGCGAAGCGGCGCGCATCGGCAACGAGGTCGAGACGCTCTATACCAACGGTCCGGCAGGCGGCGGCGGCGTGACGAAGGCGACGCGTGAAGTCATCGCCGTGCAGTCGGTGCTGTTGCCGTGCGAACAGGTGAACCCGGCTTTCGAATTCGTGGAGACAAACGATGAAACTGCGTGAACTGGCCCACGGCCGAACCGGCGACAAGGGCAACACGCTCAATGTCTCGGTGATCTGCTACGACCCGCAACACTACGCGCATGTACGCGAGCAAGTCACGCCGGGACGTGTCAAGGCGCATCTCGCGGACGTCGTGAAAGGCGCCGTCGTGCGCCATGAACTGCCGAATTTGCATGCGTTCAACTTCGTGCTGAGTCATGCGCTCGGCGGCGGCGTCACGCGTTCCCTCGCGCTCGATGCACACGGCAAGTCGGTGAGCGCCGCGTTACTCGACATTGAAATCGATGCGCCCGCGTGAGGGGCGGATGAATAGTGAATACGCATGCGAATTGCATCTTCAGATCGTGGGACTAACTAACTTTCCCGGCCAAAATAGGTAAAAAGCTCTGTCTGAAGATAGACAAAAAATAGCCAATACTCGCCCTGATGCTGTCGTTAGACTTTTTTACATTTTTGTTGTCTGGCTGTCCTTAAACGTCTGAATACAATCCGTTTTGTCAAAAGATTGTGTCGTCGTCTGGACAATGAGAACGAAGCCAACAACGCAGTTTTCCGGCTTCGGGTCAGCGCCCGATGCTGTCGAGGCAAAGTCGCGCACGAGGGCGCGGAACGAGCAGTCGGCAATTCGTTCCGTGGCATGCGCGGCCAGCCGTCATCGCCCGAAATCCATCCGGGCGTCCATCTCGTTGACACGCAGGGCCGTTGCGGATTGTCCGTGCGCGCGACTGCGGCTGGCCTTCCCGGAACAACGGGGGCGCCGTTCCCTCACGGATTGATCGAAGCGCTTCGCGGCTTTTCAAGAGGCTTCTGTCGAGCAACATCCAGCACTGAGTCATTCCCGTCAGAATTCGGGTCTCACGCTATCGCGGCGTTCGCGATGTCAACTCACGCTCGGCGGCCACCGGTATCTACCGGGCGCCGGTGACGCATTGACTTCGCCACTGCGCCGCATCGCGTCAAATGCGAGTCAAGTAACTTGATCTACGACAACTTCAAGCGGCATCAACGAGGCGCCTTACGTACCTTCAGGACCTTGATCGCCGCGTGCGTTTTGTTTGCGAGCGTCGTGCCGCGCCTGGCGTCCGCCGCGACGCCAGCGGACCCGAGCCTCGCGGACGCTTTCTCTCACCTCGCCGCCGATGTGCAGGAAACGCGCACCGTCACGCTCAGGCAACTCGGCTTGCTGGAAAGCGTCGCGCTCAATGCGCCCGATACGCGCCGCGAATTCTTCCTGCCCGTGCCCGCGGGCGTGCCGCTCAAGGACGCCGCGCTACAGTTCGACGGCGGCTATGTGCGCGGCGACGGCGGCCGCGTGACCATGCTGCTCTCGCTCGACGGCTCGCCGGTGCTGGCGCGCGCCTTCACGCAGGACGCAGGCGGCGTGTCGCTGAATCTGGGCGTGGACGGCGCGCCGCGCAACGCCGGTTTCGTGCGGCTCGGACTGGGCTTTGCGTCGGTGATCAATCAGAACGACTGCACGGACCAGACGGCCATCGGCAATGTCTTGCGCGTGGACCCGGGCACGCGTCTCACCTTCCGCTTCGATCCGGCCGACGTGCAGGACCTGCGCACCGCATGGAGCGCGTTGCCGTATGCGCCGGTGCTGGCGGTGTCGGGGCGCAAGCTGTCGAGCAGCGCCTACGATGCCGCATGGCGCACCGACGCGCTCTTGCAGCGCGACGGCAAGCGGCCCGTGATGCAGGCGCTGCCAGCGCCGGGCGATACGGTGGATCTGGGCGAGCTCGACGTTCCCGCGCCGCTGCGCGCGATCCCCGCATTCGCCGCGCTGGCCGGCGGCGGCAAGCATGTGCTCGCGAACCAGGCGGAACTGGGCGCGCTGGTGGCGCTGGGTCCGCGCACGGCGTTCGGTCCCGACGTGGTGGTCGCCGATGAACCCCTGCGGCGCACGCTCGGCGCGGCGCTCGATGCGTTGCGGCTGCAAGTGACCGGCACATCCGCCGACGCGCTCGCCGCGTTCGATACCTGGCGCAAGCGCACGGCTTCGCAACTGACGGCGCCGCTCGCGCCGGGCGAGGTGCGCATCGCGCACGTGGGCGGACGGGCGCTGATCGTGGTGGGCGACACGCGCGGCATCGGCGCGCTGGCGCATGGCTGGCGGCCCATCGACGTATCCGACCGGGTGATCGTGCATCGCATCGACGTGGAGCAGCAGGCGCGCGGCGACGACATTCCGCTGGCCGATCTCGGCGGCGATCCGCGCAGCATCGACGTGCAGACCGACGCTTCGTGGGTCGCGCGCTTCGACCTCGCCGCGGCCTCGGGCAACGGACGCCTGCCGGCGCAGGTGGTGCTGGATCTGGCGGCGTCGCCGACGCTCTCCAACGGCGGCGCGACCGCCACGGTCTACTTCAACGACGTGATGATCGGCGCGCGTCTCATCAATGTCGATGGCGCGCGCCAGCGGCTGGTGGCGTCGATCCCGCGCTACGCGCTTGCGCGCACCAACGAGTTGCGCGTGTCGTTCCGCCGTCAGCCGGATGCCGGATGCCAGGCGCGTCAGGCGTATCCGGTCGCGGTCCTGCCGACCAGCCATCTGCGGCTCGCGAAGGCCACGCCCGAGGACAGCTTCGCGGGGATGGCGGCGCGCTATGCGTCGTCGGCGACGGTGTATGTGCCGCGCGCCTATCTCGACGACGCGCTCGCCAGCGTGCCGCGTCTGGCCGTGCTGACCGGCGCGGCGGGCATCGCGCCGGCCACCGCGAAATTCGCCGTGGCGTCCGCGCAGGCCGCCACACAGCCGGACGGCCCGTTCCTCGCCGCGGACGTGAGCTTCGACGGCGAGAAGAACCCCGCGTTGTATTCGGCGCAGCGGCTGTCGCTGAGCTCGCCTTCCGGCGACACGCTGCTCGACATGTCGGGTCTCTCGCGCGTCGGGGTGGTGAGCGTGGCGAGCGCGGGCGGGCAGAGCGGCATCGTCTATCGCTCGGCAGGCGCGGCGCCCGTGCTCACCGACAAGCTCCAGCTTTCGCGCGGCAATATCGCCGTGGTGGACGGCAGCGGCGTGCTCAAGCAGTTCAACACCGTCAACCCCGACGAACTCTCCGACGAACCCGCAAGCAGCACCGACTGGGTCACGCATCACTGGGCGCGCTGGGGCATTCCGGGCGTGCTGGTGGTGCTGCTGCTCGCGCTGATCGTGCTGGCGGGACGGGCGCGGCGCAGACATCGGGCCGAACAGCGCCGCGCGCAGGACGAGGACCGCGCGTGATGCTGGAGACGCTCAGGTGGTACGGCGGCATCCTGCTCGCCGATTACTACCAGGGACTGGAGTACATGGCCGCGACGGTTGCGGCCATCATCCTGCTGTCGAGCGTGGATGATCTCTTCATCGACGTCTGGTACTGGACGCGCAAGCTCTGGCGGCGCGTGACGGTGGAGCGGCGTTACGCGCCGCTCACGGTCGAGCAGCTCTATGCGCGCGATGAACAGCCCATCGCGATCATGGTGCCCGCGTGGCACGAGCAGGACGTGATCGCCGCGATGATCGAGGACCTCGTGCGGGTGCTGGATTACCGCGCGTACACGGTGTTCGTCGGCACTTATCAGAACGATGCCGCGACGATTGCCGAAGTGGAGCGCATGCGGCATCGCTACAAGCATCTGCACCGCGTGGAAGTGCCGCACGACGGCCCGACCTGCAAGGCCGACTGCCTCAACTGGCTCGTGCAGGCCATCATGCATTACGAGTTCGAGGCGGGCATCGAGTTCGCGGGCATCGTCATGCATGACAGCGAAGACGTGCTGCATCCCGTCGAGCTGAAGTTCTTCAATTACCTTCTGCCGCGCAAGGACATGATCCAGTTGCCGGTGGCGTCGCTGGAACGCCACTGGTTCGAACTCGTCGCGGGCACCTACATGGACGAGTTCGCCGAATGGCATGGGAAGGATCTCGTGGTGCGCGAGAGTCTGGCGGGCGCGGTGCCTTCGGCGGGCGTGGGCACGTGCTTCTCGCGTCGCGCCATGCGCGCGCTGGTTGAGCAGACGGAACAGCAGCCGTTCAATACCGAGAGCCTGACCGAGGACTACGACATCGGCGCGCGCATTCTCAAGCTCGGCATGCAGTCCATCTTTCCGCTGTTTCCGGTCGAATTCACGACGCGCCGCAAGGGCTGGTTCGGCCTCGGGCCCGAGCGCGAGATCCGCATGACCATGCCGCTGTGCGTGCGCGAGTTCTTCCCCGATACCTTTCGCACCGCCTACCGGCAACGCGCGCGCTGGACGCTCGGCATCGGCCTGCAAGGCTGGGCGCTGACGGGCTGGAGCGGCTCGCTGGCGAACCGCTATCTGCTGCTGCGCGATCGCAAGGGCGTCGTGACGGCCTTCGTCGGCATGCTTGCTTATCTGCTCGCGGGGCAGTTCATGCTGTTCGCCGCGGCGTCGTACTTTCGCATTGCCACGCGCTTCTTTCCGTCGCCGTTCATCGATTCGGGATGGCTTCAGGCGCTGCTGATCGCGAATTCGATTGCGCTCGTGCTGCGCGTCACGCAACGCATCATCTTCACGACGCGCCTGTACGGCTGGGAGCACGGCGTGCTTTCGGTGCCGCGCATGGTGATCGGCAATGTCATCAACTTCATGGCGGTGTCGCGCGCGTGGCGGCTGTTCATCGTGCATGCGTTGACGGGGCGCAGGCTCGCATGGGACAAGACCATGCACGATTTCCCGAGCAACGAAGGCCTGCGCGACACGCGTCAGGAACTGGGCGAACTGCTCGTCTCCTGGCAGGCGATCGATCCCGAGCGGCTCGAAGAGGCGCGCCGCACTGAACATGCGCGCGAGGCGCCGATCGGGCGCGTGCTCATCACGCGCGGCTGGCTCGACGAAGAGACGCTCGCGGAGGCGATCGCGTTCCAGGCGGACTTGCCGCGCGGCCGCTTCGATCCGCTGCGCATGGACCTCACCCAGGTGGCGCAGCCGGACGCACTCGTGCGGTTGCGCGCGCTGCCGCAGGGCTTCGATACGAACGGTCACGCGCTGTTCGTCTGCGCGAGCCTGCTCGACGATGCCGCGCTCGCCGAACTGAGCGCGGCGGCGGGGCGCGCGGTGAGCTTGCAGGTGGTGCGCGAAAGCGAGATCACGGCGGGCCTGCGGATGATGCGCGCGGTCGGGCGGCTGGTTCATCCGGACGCGGCGGATGACGAGCGCTTGTCCGAACCCGGCGATGAACCCGTCGCGGACGGCGTACCGCTGCTCGGCGACCTCATGATCGAGATGGGGCTCGTCACGCGCGGCGCGTTCGAGACGGCGTTGCAGCAGTATCGGCCGGAGCGGCATGGGCGGATCGGCGATTATCTGGTGGCGGAAGGGGTGATCACGCACGAGGCGTTGACCGTCGCAATTGGCGAGCAGCGCCGCCGCCATCGCACGCGGACCGCTAAGTCGTGACGGCGCGTCTTTCTCGCCGCTTGGGCGTCGCGGCCTGGGCCGCCGCGACGCTGTGCGCGCCGAACGCTTCCCGAGCCGATGCGAACTTGCCGCTGCCCTTGAGCGGCGCGTCGTATCGCGTGGCGCGCGAGGCTTTCGCGGCCTACGACGAACACCGTTACGCCGCTGCCGTCGCCGGCGCGCGCGAAGCGATCCGCCAGCGGCCCGACGTGCCCGAACTGCGTCTGCTGCTGGCGAATGCGCTGGCGGCGCGCGGGCGTCTGAAAGAGGCGCGGCGCGTGCTGGATGACGCAGTCGCACAGTTCGGGCCGACGCCTGCGGTGACGGCGCGGCGCCGGCAGATCGGGATCCTGATTGCGTCGGGCGGCATCGGCGGCGTGCCGGGCGATCTGCCGGTGCCGGCGCTCGAGGCGGCGCGCGCTGCGTATCGGGCTTATGGACGGAAGGACTACGCAGTCGCGGCAAGCGCGGGCCGCGAGGCGGTGCGGCTCGCGCCACACGTGGAGCGCCTGCGCGATCTGCTGATCGATTCCCTTGCGGCGAGTGGCGACGATGCCGCCGCGTGGACCGCCGCCGTCGATGCGACGGCGCGCTTCGGCGACAGCGACGGTTTGCGTGCGCGGCGGCGTTTCATTGGCGACCGGCTCGCGCCGGCCGAATCGCGGGCGGCGTATGCGGCGCGCGAGAAGGGCGATCTCGATGAAGCGCAGCGGCGCGCGCAGCAGGCGCTGGACTATGCCCCGTGGCGCGCGGATTACCGCATGCAGCTGATCGAGACGATGTTCGCGCGCGCTGATCTGGCGGGCGTGGAAGCGGTAGCCGGCGATGCCGTCGCGCGGAATCCCGACGATGCGCTTGCGTGGGCGCTGCGCGGCTATGCGCGTGCGGCGCGCGGCGCGGATGGCGACTTCGCGCGGGTGCTGTCGGCGTCGGTTGCATCGGATGATGAACGGCAGGAACGCGACGCCCGCGTGGCGCGGACCATCGTCGCAGACGTGCGACTGGCCCGGGGCGATGCGCAAGGCGCGCTCGATGCGCTGCCTCCGCCACGCTCGAAGGCCGCAGACGACACCGATGCCGCCATCGCCTTGCGCCGCCATCGTGCGCAGTCGCTGGCGCGGCGCGGCGTGACGCAAGCCGTGCAAGTCGATCCGCTGGCGCGTCCGACCTTCGAATGCCGCGCCGATGAATTCGGCGCATCGTGCGATGTCTACGCGCACGATCCGGCGCTGGCCGCGACCCGCGCGGCGCGTCTGGCGGAGCAGCGCGGCGAGCGCGGTGCTGCGGCGGACGAATGGCGCACGGCGATTGCCGCCGTGCCGGACGATCCGCAACCGCGTATCGCGCTGATCGACGACCTCGTGGCGTTGGGTCGTACGCGTGAGGCGTCGGAAGCGGCGCGCGGCGTTATCGACGCACAGCTGCTCGATGCGCTGACCGACGTGCAGGCGGCGTTCGTCGCACAACGCGCCGGGGATAATGCGCTCGCGCTGGATTACTTCGCGCGTGCGGACCGCAACGGGACGTTGCCTGCATCCGCGCAAGCCGATGCGGGTTACGCGGCGCTCGGGACGCATCGTGCGGGCGAGGGCGCGCGCTATCTGGAGCATGCCATCGACCGCAGCGCGGACGGTCCCGCCGACGAAGCGCTCTCCGCGCAGGCGCTGAACGATGCCCGCGCCGCGCACGCCGAAGCCACGCGCAACTGGGGCTTCAGCGCGGCGGTGAACTATCGTGGCAATGGCGCGCAGCAGGGCGTGGCGTTCTCGCCGGTGCCGGGCGTGTCGAACAACTGGCAGGCGGGCGTGGAAGCGTACTGGCGTCCGTTCGGCAGTCTCGGCGACCGCATGTTCGAAGTCTATGCGCGCAGCTACGAGAACTTCGGCGTGAAGGGCGGCGGCCCGTCGGGAACCTCGACCTTGCAGGCGGCGTTTGGCGCGCGGGTGAAGCCGTTTGCGTCGGCCAATGCGATCTTCGCCATCGAGAAGATCGTGCCGCTCGGCTCGGACGTGCGCTCGGACTGGCTGGCGCGCGCCGCCTACTCGAACGGTTTCGGCGACGCCCGCCGGCTCGATGTGCCGAGCTGGTGGACCGGCACGGTCTACGGCGAAGCGGGGCATTACATCGCGAATCATTCGAGCTACGCGACGGCCAACGCGCGTCTCGGCCGCAGCTATCGCGTGGATGCGCTCAGTCCGCGCCTGACCGTGTTTCCGCATGCGGTGGTCGGTATGGACTACGACTCGGCGATCGATCACAGCGTGCCGGTGGGCGTCGGCGCGGGCGTGTCGGCGCGTTATGCGTTCCGCGGCGGCAGGTATGACGCGCCGCGCTCGTTCGTCGATGTATCGGTGCAATACCGCTTCCGGGTCGCGGGCGACGACCGCGCGAAAGGCGTGTTCTTCGGTGCGGTATTCTCGTACTGACGCCACTGTCTTCCGCTTGCCGCGCCATGTTCCCGTTTCTGCATTTTCATCCGCTGATGGCCGCGCGCTGCGCCGTGCTGGCGGCCGCGTGCTGCGCCTTCTCCGTTGCTTGCGCCGATACCGCGCCGCCACGGCTGGTGCACGGCATGGTCTGGCAACCCGACAACGCCCATGCGGACCCGCACGGCGACTGGGACAAGCTGGGTGCGCACGAACTCATCGTGCAGTGGACGGCGGTGGACGGTCTCTCCTTCCTGCCGGGAACCGGGTTGCGCATGGCGGCACGGCTGCCGGACTGGGAGCGCATCGGGCAGGAGCCGTGGGCGCGCGACGTCATCATCGGGCTGGCAGGCCGTTTCGACGAAGCTGCCGCGCGCGCGAACACGGCACAGCTGTTCAACGAATCGATGCAGCTCGTGGATGCGCGTCCGCCGGTGCATGTCACGGGCTACTACTTTCCTGTCGAGATCGATCCGACCTGGCAGAACGCGGGTGCGTTGCGCGCGACGCTGGATGCGCTGCCCCGGCCGTTGTGGATCAGCGTCTACGACCGCGCGAATGTGGGCGGCACGGCGCTGGCCGCGTGGCTCGACGAATGGCTGCCGCGCGATGTCGGCGTGTTGCTGCAGGATGGTTGCGGCGTGTATGCGCGCGAGCCGCGCGTGGCGCGGGAGTATGCGGATCAGCTGGCGGCGAAGCTGGGGCGCGGGCGGGTCAGGATCATCGCGGAGGCGTTTCGGCCACAGGTGGGAGAGGGTTTTCGCGCGGCTACGGCGGCGGAGCTGAAGCCGCAGATCGATGCGTATCGGGGCTATCGGATTTATCTGTTCGACGGTCCGCATTATGTGTCGAACACGCTCGTGCAGCAGTTGCTTGATGCGTACGGGAAGCGGTGATAACGGGTTGTGACGTGAAAAGTCTGAATTCTTCAAGTTGTTGCGGATGGTTGATGACGGCTGAACTCGACCAGTTAGATTGAACGCTCTAAAAGCCCGATGGCGCATGCCATGCCTTAAACGTCAGTCCTTGGCCTTCAGGATGTCTGAGTTAGTCCGCAATGCCAGTTCCTCTTCTCGACGCCTCCGCGTGGTGTGAATTTCGCGGCATTCCCGCCTGTGACGGGGCCAACCACACGATCCATTTCGCCACTATCCGCGACGCGTTCGGACAGTTGCGCAGTTGTTTCGTGAAACTTCTCAAGCCCAATACGCCAGCGCTCTTGTGCGAGGCGGTGGGATGGGTGCTGGCGGCATCGGTGGGGGTGCCGGTGCCGGGATTCGGCGCAGTCGTGCTCGTTCCTGTCGAGCAACTGCGAAAGAACATGGCGTTACCCAACTGGACCAACGGTCTGAACATGTGCGCCGCGTGGTGCTGTGAGATTGTTGCGGGGAAGTCCGTCAAGCAGGTGCACAAGTGGGCCTTCTGGCTTTCGCGCAAAGGCTGTCTGCGGAGCCAGGACGTCCGCTCCATGGCGGCCTTCGACGTCTGGACGGACAACCGTGACCGCAACTTCGGCAATCTCATCCGGAGCTCGAACGGCAGTTACGTTGCAATCGACCACGAGACTTTGCTTCACGACATACTCTGGCTATCCATGGGCGTCTCCTATACCTCTCGTAGTCTGCTCGACGAAGCGCAGCAGCATCTTTTTCCTCGGAAGAGCTGAAGGCGTTCCATAGCGCCATGGCCGTTTCCGCGGACACGCACCAACGCGCGCTGTCATCGGTGCAGGCTTCATTGAGCACGTTCATCAACGTGCTTTCGCCTGACGCCGCGCCCGAACTGCCGCAGGGCATCATGGGTTATCTGACCTACCGTGCCAATCCGGGCTGGCTTGCGCAGAAGCTTGGGGTGATCGCATGAATCTTTCATCCCTCTTCCGCGACCTCGGGAACCCCGAGCATCTGGCTCGTCTGGCCACGGCAACCGTCAAGCCATCTTTCTCGGGAATCTGGGGCACCGTCGAGCTACAGCCGGACGTCTTCATTCCGCAACGCTTCAGCGTTGGCGTTATCGTGCAGCCCGAAGGCAAGGCGCTGAAGTTCAAGCTTCTCGAAGACTACAAAAGCTTCGAGTGCGTCTATGGAGAGGCCTTCCCGCGCCGCGCCTTCCGCGAAATCATGACGCATGTCGAGGAAACGCTGCATCGCGCCGCCCGCCACCAGACCGCGATGAACGCAGTCACGTTCGGCTCGGCCACGTTGCAGGTGTCGGCGCCTGCCTATACGTCCGGCGACGACGTCGAATCCACGGTAGACCGTCTATTCCAGGAAGTCGTTGTCATGGCGCCGAAGGTCAAGGCGGCCCGGCGAGGCTTCGCGTCCCTCGACACGTCACGCGTGCGGGCGCTCGTGAACGAGGAGTTGAAGCGAATTGCCCATCTCGACTACGAGAAGTTCGTGCTTGGCACGGAGAGCGGTTCGGGTGAGTTCGTGGACGACCGGGGCGTGCAGCACTTCCTCGACTTCAACCTGAAAACCGGCACAGCGTGCGGAAGCGTCGTGTCGGCTGTCCACAAGAACGCCAGTACCGTCGAATTCAACGTGCTCAAATCCAGCCGCGACCTGACCACGTATTCGCGGATTCGAAACTTGAAGGACACGGGGCTTTTCCTGCTGCTGCCTGACAAGCAGCAACTCGAAGCACGTGAGTACAAGAGCATTCTCGACGTCATCGAGGAACAGGCGTGGAAACTGAAGCGCGACGGCTTCCGCGTCGTCAGCCTGCCGTCCGAAACCGAATTTGGCTCAGGAAATCTATGAGTGGGCGCTGCCGTCGCTCCAATAACGCGTTCCGCATCACAACATCGGCACATGCAAGTGATGCGGATCACCCAGCATATCCGCCACGCGTCGCAACGCTTCCCTGCAATCCTCGCGATCCTGCGGGCCACCAAGACACAAACGCAACGCATTTGGCGGATTACCGTCGGTCGAAAACGCCGCGCCCGCCACCGCTCCGATGCCCTGATTGCGTAACTGCAACGCCAGTTCCGGCGCGCTCCAGTCGCATACCGATGGCACCGGCAGCCAAAGATGGAAACCGTGCGAGTTGGCATCGAAGGCGAATTCGTGCAGTTCCGCCAATGCAATTGCCTGCCGTGCGGCCGCTTCCTCGCGGATCGCGTTCAGCACGTCGGCGGCGGTGCCGTCATTGACCCAGTGCGTCGCGAGCAGCACGGTGAACGGACTCGGCATCACCGAGGTCGCGCGCAAGGCGCCTGCAATCCGCTGCGTCTGGCGCGGCGTCGGCGCGCTCAGGTAAGCCACGCGCAAGCCCGCGCCCAGCGTCTTCGACAAGCCGGTCACGTGATAGGTCAGTTCGGGCGCGAGTTCGGCCAGTGTCGGCGGCGCATCGGGCGGCAACATGCCGTAAGGCTCGTCCTCGATGATCGGCACGTTGTAGCGCAGCGCCACGTCGGCGATGGCCTCACGCCGCCTGCGTGTCAACGTCAGCGTGCTCGGATTCTGCAAGGTCGGATTGCAATAGAAGCCGCCCGGCTTCTCAGTCCTGCACAGTGCCTCGAACGCATGCGGCAGCGGCCCTTCGTCGTCGCGCGGCAGCGCTTGCAGACGCACGCCCAATTGCGAGGCAATCGCCTTGATGCCCGGATAGGCGAGCGAGTCCAGACAGATCATCTCGCCCGGCCGCGCAAGTTGCGACACCAGCGCGACCAGCGCCCCGTGGATGCCCGGGCACACGAGCACCGTATCGGTGTCGCAGGCGGGCACGCGCGGCCGCAGCCAGTCGCGTCCCGCCGCCCGATCAACCGGCAAGCCGCCGAAATCCTGATAGCGCAGCAACTGGAACGGATCGGCGCGTTCCATCAGCCGCGCCGCCGAAGCCCGCAGCCGCGCGGCGAGCGCGGGCGGCTCCGGCGGCATGTTCATCGACATCTCGACGCTCCCGCCACCCGCCAGCGGCAAGGTCTGCGTCCTGCCGCGCACGAAGGTGCCGCTGCCCGCGCGGGCGTCGAGCAGGCCGCGCTTGCGTGCTTCCGCATAGGCGCGCGCGACGGTCGTGTAGTTGAGACTCAGCAGGCCGGCGAGATCGCGCAGGCCGGGCAGCCGGTCGCGTGGCCGCAGACGGCCGCTCGCGAGATCTTCCTCGATCAGATCGGGAATCGTCAGGTAAGCGGGCTTCCTGCTTTCTTCGAGCTTCCTGATCCAGTGATGTGCCGGCTGATTCATGTCCGCGATGATCCTCGCAACAGGTTCGCTCGATCCTGGCATGTCAAAACAATCGAAGGGAAAAAGATCGCATCGGCAGATTGGACTTGATTGCATTGATCGCATCGATGCACGTCTTCGGTGTACGACGCACCATGCTCACGCCCGTTTGCGCTGAAATCGTGCGAACGCCATCCACGCACCTTCTCCCACTTGCGTCGATAAAGCCCTTCCAGCAAGGCTCAGGCAAAAATTTTTCGGTTCCGTCGAGCAAGTTTGTTTTGCTTGATTGCAAAGTGATTGCATTTCGCGGGCCAATCATTGGCATACCCGTTGCGTTTGAAGACCCGTCGACGCGCTGCATGGACGAGCGCACCGGCATCGAACCTCACACTCATCGGAGAAAGCCATGCCCGCAGTCAATCAACCGCTTCACAAGAACGGCGATTATCTGGTCGACTACGAAGAGAAAGTCTTCGAGGACGTGAAGGCCGAGCCTGGTGAGAAAGCGCTCGTCACGTTTCACACGGTCGCGTTCGAAGGGTCGATCGGCTTCGTGAACCTGTTGCAGGCCACGCGTCTGCAACGCAAGGGCTTCGATACCTCCGTGCTGCTGTACGGCCCCGGCGTCACGCTCGGTCTGCAGCGCGGCTTTCCGACGCTCGGCGATGAAGCCTTCCCCGGTCATCTCAACTTCAACAAGCAACTGCAGAAGTTCATGGCCGAAGGCGGCAAGGTCTACGCCTGCCGCTTCGCTTTGCAGGCGCTGTATGGACACGGCGAGGCGTCGCTCATCGAAGGCATCCGCCCGATCAATCCGCTCGACGTGCTGGACATCCAGCTGCTCCATCGCAAGGAGAACGCGCTGATCATCCATACCTGGACCGTGTGACGATCATGCCCGATGCCCTTTCGACACCGCGTATCGTGCGCGCGGCGGCCGTGCAGATCACACCGGACTTCGAGCGCCCGAACGGCACGCTCGACCGCGTCTGCACGGCCATCGACGAAGCTGCGGCGCAGGGCGTGCAGCTGATCGTCTTCCCCGAGACCTTCGTGCCGTACTACCCGTACTTCTCGTTCGTGCGCGCGCCGGTGGCATCGGGCGCGGATCACATGAAGCTGTACGAGCAGGCCGTGGTGGTGCCCGGCCCGGTCACGCAGGCCGTGTCCGAGCACGCGCGGCTGTGCAACATGGTCGTCGTGCTGGGCGTGAACGAACGCGATCACGGCAGCCTGTACAACACCCAACTCATCTTCGATACCGACGGCACGCTGCGCCTCAAGCGCCGCAAGATCACGCCGACCTTCCACGAACGCATGATCTGGGGCCAGGGCGACGCGGCGGGCCTGAAAGTGGTGAACACCGGCGTGGGACGCGTCGGCGCGCTGGCGTGCTGGGAACACTACAACCCGCTCGCGCGCTACGCGCTGATGACGCAGCACGAAGAGATCCATTGCAGCCAGTTCCCCGGCTCGCTGGTGGGGCCGATCTTCGCGGAACAGATCGAAGTGACGATCCGCCACCACGCGCTGGAGTCGGGCTGCTTCGTCGTCAACGCGACCGGCTGGCTGACCGACGCGCAGATCGAAGCCATCACGCCCGATCCCAGCCTGCAACGCGCGCTGCGCGGCGGCTGCAACACGGCGATCGTGTCGCCGGAAGGCCAGCATCTCGCCGAGCCGCTGCGCGAGGGCGAAGGCATGGTGATCGCCGATCTCGACATGGCGCTCATCACCAAGCGCAAACGCATGATGGATTCGGTTGGCCACTATGCGCGGCCCGAGTTGCTGAGCCTCGCGATCAACGATCGCCCGGCATCGCCCGTCACTTCTTTCAAGGACACCCACGACGATGAACGCCCGCGAGAAACTGCCGGCATCGAGCCGGCAATTGATGACTGAACTGCAGTCGGCCGGCCTGCGGCTGGTCGATCCGCGCGCGGGCGTGTCGAGCCGGCGCGGCGGCGCGGGGCCATCGGACCACAAGGCCGTGACGGTGGACGGCGTGACCATCATGGTTCCCGTGCATACGAGCAGCGCATGGGATTCGCCGTTCGTCGCGGGTCAGCCGGATGCGCACGGCATCAGCGCGCTGACGCGCAACGCCATTCCGATCGCCAGCATCAGCTTTCCGCAAGCGCCGCGTTTCTACGCGATGCAGACGCTCGACGGCGTGCCGTACTCGCATATCGCGACGCTGCACAGCGCCGATGTGCTCGCCACCACCGTGCTGCAAACCTGCATCCGTTATGAGAGCCGCCGCAAGTCGTGCAAGTTCTGCGCGATCGGCCAGTCGCTGGCGGCGGGCCGCACGATTGCGCACAAGACGCCGGAGCAGCTTGCCGAAGTGGCGCGCGCGGCGGTGTTGCTGGACGGCGTCAGGCACATGGTGCTGACGACCGGCACACCGCCGACGCCCGATCGCGGCGCGCGGGTGCTGTGCGAGAGCGCGTTCGCGATCAAGGCCGCCGTGAATCTGCCGATCCAGGCGCAATGCGAGCCGCCCGACGACGACCGCTGGTTCGAGCGCATGAAGGCGAGCGGCATCGATACGCTCGGCATGCATCTGGAAGCCGTCACGCCGGCCGTGCGCGAGCGCATCATGCCGGGCAAGGCGACGGTGCCGGTGACGCGCTACATGGAAGCGTTCGAAGCGGCGGTCGCGGTGTTCGGCCGCGGCCAGGTGAGCACCTACATCCTGGCGGGACTGGGCGACAGCGCGGAGGACATCGTCGGGATGGCGCGCGAGCTGATCGCGCTCGGCGTGTATCCGTTCGTCGTGCCCTTCGTGCCGATCAGCGGCACACCGCTCGAAGATCATCCCGCGCCCGCGCCCGAGTTCATGCGTGCGGTGCTGGCGCCCATCGGCGCGATGCTTGGCGAAGCCGGCATGCGTTCCGCCGACATCAAGGCGGGCTGCGGCAAATGCGGCGCGTGTTCATCGCTGTCATCGTACGAGGCCTGACCATGTTCGTCGAAGCCATTGAAGGCGATGCACTCGATCTCGACTACACGCCGGTCGAATTCCGCGTCAAATGGGCGACGCTGCCCTGGGAAGCGGAGGAAGCGTACAAGCTGCGGCGCGCGGTGTTCTGCATCGAGCAGGGCGTGTTCGTCGGCGACGATCGCGACGAGATCGACACGCGTGCGCAGTTGCTGGTCGCGCTGAGCTGTGTCGCGGGCATGCCGGATCAGGTCGTCGGCACGGTGCGCATTCACGAGCGCGAGCCGGGCGTGTGGCTCGGTTCGCGGCTCGCGGTGCATGCGGCATTCCGCTCGCACGGCAAGATCGGCTCGACGCTCATCCGGCTGGCCGTGTCGAGCGCGCATGCGCTCGGCTGCGAGACGTTCCTCGCGCATGTCCAGGAGCAGAACGTGCCGCTGTTCCGGCGGCTGCACTGGGACACGCAGCAGGAGGAAACGCTGTTCGGCCGCGCTCATCATCTGATGCGCGCGCAACTCGATGCCTATCCGCCGTGCGTCACGCCGCAGAGCGGTTTTGTCGCGCTCGCGCGGAGGCTGCCGTGAAGCCTCTGGCGGGATTGGTCGAGCGGTTAAGAGAAAGCCGGGGCTTTCAGCACAAGAGCGATATCTCGCGCGTGCTCGCGCACTTGCCGGCAGGCGCGCGCGATGTGGCCATCGGCGACGATTGCGCCGCCATTCCCGACGGCGACGGCTTCCTGCTGTTCGCGATCGAAGGTCTGGTAAGCGACTTCGTCCAGACGATGCCATGGTTCGCCGGCTACAGCGGCGTCATGGTGAACGTCAGCGACATCTACGCGATGGGCGGCCGCCCGCTCGCCGTCGTCGATGCGCTGTGGAGCGGCAGCGCGCAGTCCGCGGGCGACGTGCTCGCGGGCATGACGGCGGCATCGCGCGTATATGGCGTGCCCATCGTCGGCGGACACAGCAACGTGCGCAGCGAAGGCGCGCAGCTTGCGGTGGCGATCGTCGGGCGTGCGCGCAGGCTCTTGACCAGCTTCGACGCCCGTCCCGGCGATGCGCTCGTCATGGCTGTCGATCTGCGCGGGCGTTTCGAGGAACCGTATCCGTTCTGGAATGCATCGGTGGGCGCGCCGGAAGGCCGCGCGAGGGGCGATTTCGAACTGCTGCCATTGTTGGCCGAAGACGGGCTGTGCATTGCGGCGAAGGACATCAGCATGGCGGGCGCGCTCGGCACGGCGCTGATGCTGCTCGAATGCTCGAATGCCGGCGCGCGTATCGATCTCGATGCGGTGCCGCGTCCTCCGGAGGTGGATTTCGAGCGCTGGCTCACGGCGTTTCCGAGCTTCGGCTTTGTGCTTTCAGTACATAAGGAGCATGTAGGCGACGTGCTCGCGCGCTTTGCATCGCGTGATATCGCGAGCGCGGTGATCGGCGAGGTGGATCCATCGCGCGAAGTGGTCGTGACGCGCGGCGACGAAGCGGCCTTGCTGTGGAACCTCCGCGAGGAGCCGTTCATATGCGCGCGCTGAACGCACTGCGAATTGGACTGCTGACGCATTCGGTGAATCCGCGCGGCGGCGTCGTGCATACGCTCGAACTGGCGCGCGCGCTGCACGACGCCGGGCACGAAGTCACGGTTTTCGCACCCGCACGGCCGGGCGAGTCGATGTTTCGCGCGTCGCCGTGCCGGATCGTGTTGGCGCGCATCGAAGGCGAGGCGAAGGGGCTGATTGGCATGGTCGCGCAACGCTTTCGCGCGTTGAAGCTCGCGCTTGAAGACCTCAATCCGGACGGCTTCGACGTGCTGCATGCGCAGGACAGCATCGGCGGGAATGCGCTGGCGGAACTGAAGGACGAGCGAACGATTCGTGGCTTCGTGCGCACGGTGCACCACCTCGACCACTTCGACGACCCGCAACTCGACCGTTGGCAACGCCGCGCGTGGCAGGACGCGGATGCCGTGTTCTGCGTCAGCGACGCATGGACGCAAATCATGCGCTCGACCTATGGCGTGACGGCGCACACGGTGTCGAACGGCATCGACGGAACGCGCTACGGCGTTTGTGCCGACTCTGACACGCATACGTTGCGCGACCGCTTTGGCATGAGCGGAGGACCGGTTGTGCTGGCGGTGGGCGGAATCGAGGAACGCAAGAACACGTCGATGCTGCTCGAAGCGTTCGCCTTGCTGCGCGCACGCTGGCCCGGCGCGCAACTGGTGCTGGCGGGCGGCGCCAGTCTGCTCGACCACGATGACTACACGCGCCGCTTTTTTGCGCGAGCGGCGGCGCTGGAACTCGAGGTCGGCGCGCGCGGCACGCCGGTGATCGTCACGGGCGCGCTGCCGGACGCTGAGATGCCCGCGCTGTTCCGTCTCGCTGATGTCGTGTCGATGATCTCGCTTCGCGAAGGCTTCGGTCTGGTGGTGCTCGAAGCGCTGGCGAGCGGACGGCCAGTCGTGGTCTCACGCATCGCGCCCTTCACCGGGTATCTCGACGAGCGCACCTGCACGTTCGCCGATCCACACGACGCTTCATCGATTGCCGCCGCGCTCGAGGGCAGTAGCGGCATCGACTTCGTGCGAGCCGTGCCCGCGCTGTTGCGGCGCTTCACGTGGCAAGCGAGTGCCGCGCGTCATCTCGACCTTTATCGCGCGTGGCTCGAAACCGATCAACCTTCAAACGGAGCCACTCCATGCCCGTCATGCATTTTCTGATCCGCTGGCCCGATGGCGTGGAAGCCAACTGCTATTCGCCTTCGACCGTCGTCGGCGAGTTCTTCACGGCGGGCGAGCGCTATGCCGTCGATGACTTCGTCGCCCGTTCCCGCGAAGCCTTGCACATCGGCTCCGAACGCGTGCGCGAGAAATACGGATTCGCATGCTCCGCCGCGCTCGATCAGCTTGCACGCATCGAAGCAGATGCACGACGTTTCCACGATGCGCACGAAGCACAGGTCACCGTGCTCGCGCTCGATTAAACCTTCGTTCAGGGGACGCACCATGTCCAGCATCGAATCCGGCGGCGCTGCGCCGAAGCATGTCAGTGTGATCGTCGTCGGCGGCGGGCAGGCCGGGCTGTCGGTCAGCCACTTCCTGCAACAGGCGAAGATCGATCATCTCGTGCTGGAAAAGCACAGCGTCACCCATACCTGGCGCACGCAGCGCTGGGACACGTTCTGCCTCGTGACCCCCAACTGGCAGTGCGCGCTGCCGGGACATCCGTATGACGGCGCGGATCCGCACGGCTTCATGAAGAAGGACGAGATCATCGCCTATCTCGACGGCTTCATCGCGAAGGTCAATGCGCCGGTGCTGGAAGGCGCGGGAGTCACGCGCGTGACGCGCGATGCAGGCGGACGCTATCACGTGAAAAGCACGCGCGGCGACTTCACCGCCGATCAACTGGTGGTGGCGTCCGGCGGCTATCACACGCCGATCGTGCCACGCATGGCGGAGCGCTTGCCGCCGGGCATCGCGCAGGTGCAGTCGTCGAAATACCGGCATGCGGATGCCTTGCCGCCGGGCGCGGTGCTGGTCGTCGGCTCGGGGCAGTCCGGAGCGCAGATCGCCGAGGATCTGCATCTGTCGGGCCGCAAGGTGCATCTCGCCGTGGGAGAAGCGCCGCGCTGTGCGCGCTTCCATCGCGGCCGCGACGTGGTGGACTGGCTCGCGGACATGCGCTATTACGACATGCCCGTGACCGATCATCCGCTGCGCGAAGGCGTGCGCGACAACACCAATCACTACGTCACGGGCCGCGATGGCGGTCGCGATATCGACTTGCGCCGCTTCGCGCTCGAAGGCATGGAACTGTTCGGGCGGCTGGAGGATTTCCGCGACGGCACGCTGCGCTTCGCGACCAACCTGCGCAAGAACCTCGACGAAGCGGACGATACCTATAACCGCATCAACGCGAGCATCGACGGCTTCATCGCGAAGCATGGCATCGCGGCGCCGCCTGCCGCGCCGTACGTGCCGCTCTGGCAACCGCATGAAGAGCGCGCGGAACTCGACCTTCAGGCAAGCGGCATCACGTCGATTGTCTGGTGCATCGGCTTTACGCCGGATTTCGGCTGGCTGGACGCGCCGGTGTTCAACGGCCGCGGTTATCCGTCACACACGCGCGGGGTGACGGCGCTGCCGGGGCTTTACTTCGTCGGCTTGCCGTGGCTGCATACGTGGGGATCGGGACGCTTCTCGGGCGTCGCGCGCGATGCTCAGCATGTCGTCGATGCGATCAGTGCCGAGCGGGCGTCCGTGCCGGAGAGCGTCTCGATTGTGGCCGCGTGAAGGACGCGGGAAGGACGCGTCAACCCCGACGCGGTTTATTTCGAGGAAGCGGTATTGATCGACCGGACGGACTCGGCCGGCAGCACCGACGTCAACACGTTCGAAGGCACATGCTGCGCTTCTTCCTGCGACACCGCGCCGACGAACTTCCATCCGCCGGGCAGCTTGACGAAGGTATAGCCGGTCGGTTGATCGACGAAGACGGAATAAGGCGCGGGGGTGCCGTTGTTCTCGGCAAAAGCGGGCGCAGCAACGAACGGGCTTGCAACCAGCAACGCGACGGCAAGCGTGGACAAGGACTTTTTCATGACGACACACTCCTGAGAACTCAAACCGGCTGATTATGTAACGATCGACACAGATATTTGACCATCCGGATGAGACGACGTCCAGTTATTTTGTTATGATCGACACATAATTCAGAATTGCGCTGTGCGCAGGAATGACGCGCGGCGCAGTCCGGTTGATACGGCGGAGCGAGACATGTCGTCACTGGCTAATCAAACGCAACTCAAGACGCGCGGCCGTCCGCGCAGCTTCGACCGTGAAACGGCGCTCAGAAGCGCGATGGAAGTGTTCTGGTCGAAGGGCTATGACACCTGT
Organism: Caballeronia sp. LZ032; assembly: GCF_031451315.1. Classification (NCBI taxonomy): domain Bacteria; kingdom Pseudomonadati; phylum Pseudomonadota; class Betaproteobacteria; order Burkholderiales; family Burkholderiaceae; genus Caballeronia; species Caballeronia sp. LZ032. The sequence continues at coordinate 1,295,331 of NZ_JARUXP010000003.1, read as the reverse complement.
TCCATGGCCGATCTCGTGGACGCCATGGGCATCAACTCCCCCAGTCTCTACGCGGCGTTCGGCAGCAAGGAAGATCTGTACCGCGAGGCCGTCGAACTCTATGTCGCCTCAGAGGGCGGCGCGGCGCTGCGGAATCTGCAGGCGCATGAATCCGTACGCGACGGCCTGCGGGCCATGTTCCGCACCAGCACCGAATTGTTCACCGGCACATCGCATCCTCGTGGCTGCATGATTTTTCTCGGCGCGATGTCGGTGGGCGCGGAACACGCGCAGTTGCGCGCCGAATTGCAGAAGCTCCGGCGCAAGGTCGCGAGCACGGTCGCGGCGCGGCTCGCGCACGCGGTCGAATCCGGCGAACTCGACGCCCGCACCGATGTCCCGGCGCTCGCCGCGCTGTGCATGACGCTGTTCGCCGGTTTGTCGATTCAGGCGCAGGACGGCGTGCGCAAGCCGGCGCTGTTCGCCGCGATCGATCAATTCATCGCAACGCTGCCGCTGCGCACGAAGCGCTGACCCCTCATGAAGCCGACGCCCAAAGCCGACACGCAAATCTGGCGCGCGCCCGAACTCGGCGCGGAGCTGTTGCGCGGGCGCTTCGCTGACTTTTCCTACGACGTCCACGCGCACGACACCGCCTGCTTCGCGCTGCTGACGGGCGGCGCGATCCGCATCCGCATGCGCGGCACGGAGTTCGTCGCGCGGCGCGGCGACCTGTACGCCATCGACGCCGACGAACCGCACGCGGGCTGGCCAGTCGACGACGCCGGCTGGACGCAGCGCACGCTGTACGTGGATGTCGCGCATCTCCGCGCGCTCACCGGCGACGCGCGCGCGGCGGGACGTCCAGGCGGCGTCGTCGGGCCGATCATCCGCGATCCGGCGCTGTGCGCGGCGCTCTTCGACGTGCATCGCTCGTCCGAGGTGCACGGGCCGTCGCTGCAACGCGACGAACGCTATCTGGCGTTCGCGGCGCGGCTCGTTGGACGGCATCTGAAAGAAGGCGCGGGAATCGCCGCCACGCCGCGCGAACCGCGCGCGGTGGCGGCGGCGCGCCGTTTCCTGGACGAGCGTATCGGCGAGCAACTGCATCTGGAGGAGATCGCGGCGGCGTCGGGACTGCCGCCGTTCCGGCTGTTCCGCGCGTTCAGCCGCGAAACCGGCATGACGCCGCACGAATACCAGCGCCAGGCCCGCGTGCGCCGCGCGATGCAGATGATCCGTCACGGCGGCGCGCTCTCGGATATCGCCGCCGCCACCGGTTTTGCGGATCAGGCGCATCTCACGCGCACCTTCCGCCGCATGCTCGGCGTGACGCCGGGCGCATACAAGACGGCCACGCGCACCTGACGCTATTTGAGCAAGCCGAGATTCGCGACCGCCTTGCTGACCGGCTTGCGATCGCCGATCAACGCGAGTCCGACATAGCGAAGCTCCTCGGTGACGACACCGGCGACGGCATCGCGAAACGCGCCGTAGTCGGTGGTTTGCTGTCCCTGCACCGGGAAGGTGACGACGTCGCACGCGGCGGCGATCGCCTTGTCGCGGATCGCCGACAACGTGTCCTGATCCGCCCCGAGCACCGCAATGCCGATTGGAATAAGACCGGGATGCGCGCAGCCCGAGGCATCGACGAGCGCTTCGCCGACCAGCGCCGGATGGCGCTGCCCGACCGTCAGCGCCAGCACGGCCGCTGCATTGGCCGCCTTGCCCGCGGGCAGGTCCTGGTCGACCACGATCACGCAACGCTGCGGGCGCACCGGCTGATCCGAATGATTGGCTTCCGTCACGAACAGTCCTCTTTCATCGATAAAGCCCGGATCATGACCCGCCGCATGCGGCCAGGTCTTGAATCCTGTTGCACGCCGCCCGCTGCCTTACGTTCTTGACTTTCCATTCCATTACGCGCAAGCATGAACAGTCGCGCGTCCGGCGCGGCGTTCGTGCTTGTATGGTGTCCCTACTTACACTTTCGAACGATGGTGACGCGCCCGCCCACGCCCCGCCAGCACATCCGCCTTTGCACTGCGAGCGACGGCGTGCACATCGCCTACGCGATGTGCGGTTCGGGTCCGCCGATCGTCAAGGCCGCGAACTGGCTCAGTCATCTGGAACTGGATTTTGCGAGTCCGGTCTGGAGCCATCTGATGGTCGAACTGTGTGGCCGTCATACGCTGATCCGCTACGACCAGCGCGGCTGCGGCCTGTCGGACCGCGACGTCGGCGAAATCTCCTTCAATGCGTGGCTGCGCGACCTGGAAACGGTGGTCGACGCGAGCGGCCTCGAACGCTTTCCGCTGCTGGGCATCTCGCAGGGCGCGTCCATCGCGATTGCCTATGCGGTGGCGCATCCGGAGCGCGTCACGCATCTGGTGCTGCACGGCGGTTATGCGCGCGGACGTCTCAAGCGCACCCGCGATCCGGCGCAGCAAGAGGAAGCCGAAATGCTCGTGAAGCTCGCGGAACTGGGCTGGGGCAAGCAGAATCCCGCGTTTCGCCAGTTCTTCACGACGCAATTCATCCCGGGCGGCACGCCGGAACAGCATCACTGGTTCAACGAACTCGAACGGCTCACGACCACGCCGCGCAATGCGGCGCGCATCATGCGCGTCTTCAACGAGATCGACGTGGTGGACCTGCTGCCGCAAGTGCAGTGTCCGACGCTCGTGCTGCATGCGAGCGGCGACGCGCGCGTGCCCTTCGACGAAAGCCGCCTGCTCGCCGGCCAGATTCCCGGCGCGCGCTTCGTGCCGCTGGAGAGCGAGAACCATCTCGTGCTGGAAACCGATGCCGCCTGGCGACGCTGGCGCGACGAAGTGCGGGCGTTCCTGCCGTCAACGCCACCGGCTGATCCCGCATTCGCGACGCTGACGCCGCGCGAGCGCGATATCGTCGAACTGCTGGCGGGCGGACGCGACAACGCGCAGATTGCCGCGCGTCTGACGCTGAGCGAGAAGACCGTGCGCAATCACATCACCAGCATCTTCGCAAAGCTCGAGGTCGAGAATCGTGCGCAGGCCATCGTGCTGGCGCGCCGCGCGGGCTTCGACGCACCCTCCGCCTGACCGTTCCGGGACACCGGTCCCGGGTTTCCGCCTCTGGTGCAGCCTTTCCCGGTCGACGTCCGGGACTTGCGCCTCATGTGCGACCGCGTCCATCTGCCGAGAATGCTCCACAGAACGGAGACGCGACGATTGACGATTCCATCAGCCGATCTGTTCATTCCCCCAGGCCGCGCGCCTGTCCTGATCGACGCTGAATCATCCGGAGTCCGCATACATGAACGCCGTCATGAAAGAAATGTCCCCGCAAGCAATGCACCCCGCTACGCAACAGCGCTATGCGAAGTGCATCGAAGTGTCCCTCCGCATCCGCTGGGATATCGATCAGGACGTGCTGCGCGGCCGTCATTTCGATCCCGCCCATACCTTCATGCCGCACGGCCTCAGCGAGGTGTACCGGCTGCCGTTCCTGAGCGCGTCCGAACGCCGGCTGATGTCGCAGGTGCAGGGCCGTACCTACGCGAACATGTTCGGCATGATCGAGCGCTTCATCGGCGCGAAGATGCTGGAAGTCGGCCGCGAGCATGCGCTGTCGGATCAGACGGCGCTCGAAGCAATCGTCCGCTTCACCGACGAGGAACTGAAGCATCAGGAACTGTTCCGCCGCGTGGAGGCGCTCGCGGCCGAGGCGCTGCCGCCCGGCTATCGCTTCGTCCCGGATGCCGACGATGTCGCGCGCTTCGTGCTCGGCAAGCCCACCTGGTCGATCCTGGCGCTGACGTGCTGCATCGAGATCGTCACGCAGGTGCATTACCGGCAGAGCATGGAGAGCGACAGCAGCCTGTCGCCGCTTTTCAAGGACATCTTCCTGTTCCACTGGAAGGAGGAATCGCAGCACGCGATCATCGACGAACTGGAATGGATGCGCGAGGACGCGCGCATCGGCGCGGCGGAACGCGACGCCGCCATTGGCGACCTGATCGATCTGGTTGGCGCGATCGACGGCATGTTGCAGGCGCAGGCCGCCGCCGACGCGGAATACTTCATCGCGCAACTGGATCGCGCCTTGTCCTCCGATGAAGAAGCGCGCGTGCACTCGGGTCTGCTCGACGCGTATCGCTGGCAGTACATCATATCGGGCGTCGATGAACCGCGTTTCGGCGAAATCCTCGGGCGCGTCATCACCGAAGCGCACGGTGAACGGCTTGGCGCGGCGCTCGCGCCGTTGCGGCGCCGCGCGCTGACCAGCGAAGTCGACAAGCTGATGTGAAGCCAAGGCCGGGCACGGTGCCCAGCCTATTTTTGATGGAAAGCAAATAGTAAGAAACTAACCTGGCCAGCCGCAAAACGCTGAATTGGCGTGGAAATCTACTTGTTACCGGCCTTCTGGCCGCGTTTTTTTTAGTGCACCATATGCCGTATGAGGGTTTCACAGTAGCATGCAGTCCGCTGTCTCAACACCGATAACTAGATTGGATCATCATGCTCGCCGAGTCATTGCCGCATACATCCGACATCGAGAAATTCGCCGAAGATCACGAACGCTTCGCGCGACACATCCCCGCCGAAATATCCGTGGTCCTGCGCAATCTCGTGTTGCGCCGCGACATGCTCACCGTCACCAGCGGACACGGGCAGATCGTCACTCAATTGCTCGAAGTGGACGCGCGTGAGGCGCGCATCGTGTTCGACTGGGGCGGCGTCGAGTCCGACAACCGCGCGCTGCTCGAAGCAAAGCAACTGTATTTCAAGGCCGCGCCTGAAGGCGTGCGGGTGGAGTTCACGACGCAGGCGGCGCGCGCCGCCGATTACGAAGGGCGTCAGGCCTTCGAGGTCTCGTTTCCCGAGAAGCTCTATCACTTCCAGCGCCGCGAATACTTCCGCGTGCCGACGCCGATTCTCGATCCCTACTACGCCAAAGGCGCGTTCGCCGATGGCGAAGCGTTCCGCTACGAAGTGCACGACCTGTCGCTGGGCGGCATCGCGTTGCGCATGGACGCGCCGCGTCTCGCGGAAACCGGGGTCGGCACCGTGTTCCAGGACGTTGTGCTGCATCTGGGACCGGGCACCATCCTGTCGATCGACATCGAGCTCGTCTCGCCGCGCAGTGTGAACACGCCGCGCGGCGATGTGCGTTATGTCGTCGGCTTTCGCTTCACGCGGCTTTCGGGCGCGGCGGAAAGCGTCTTGCAGCGGCTCATCACGCGCATGGAAGCCCGGCGCCGCAGCTTGTCGGCCTGATTGACTGGTCGACTGATTGATCCGACCATTCGGGTCCCGCTTCGGGCGCCGCACGCATCCATTGGTAAAATGCGTGCCTCCTACACTCTGACGCGACGCATGCTTCGTCGAGCCTGGCGCGGAGAAGAGCGCTTCTGGAAAATCTGGTGGTTGCTGGGCGTGCCCATTCACCTCGCGTGGTGGTTCGTCTATCTCGACCTCTGGGCCGGCGGTCTCTCTCCCGAATCCTTCCTGCTGCTCACAGTCTGGTTCTGGCCCGGCATGCTGGGCCTGTTCGCGGCCTGTTCCGCGCTGTATCTCCTGTGGTGCGTGCTCGCGTGGCGCTGTGCCGGCAACGTGAACAATCGCATCTGGACGATCATCGCGCGCGTGCTGATCGGCGTGGGGCTCGGCTCGTTTTTCACCGAATGCGCGCTGGTCCTCATGGCGCCGTTCGCTTGACCACGGAGACACGATGAACTGGAACAGGCTTCTCGCCGGAATCGGGCTCGCGGCGGCGCTGGCGCTTCCCGTCGCCACCTTCGCGCAAGACGCACAGACCGAAACCGATGTCGATGCCCGCATGGACGCGCTGTTCGGCGCGCACGAGCCGTATCGGGCGTTCTTCGACCGCTTGCAGCGCGCGGTCGCGGCCAACGACAGCAAAGCCGTCGCGGCGCTGGTGTCGTATCCGGTCGCGGTGCATCGCGCGGGCACGGAAATGACGCTGCGCACCCGGCGCGAGTTCATCGCGCACTATGCGTCCATCTTCACGCCGAAACTCGTCGACATCGTCGCGCAGCAAAAGTACGCGGCGCTCTTCGTGCGCGACCAGGGCGCGATGATCGGCAATGGCGAGATCTGGTTCAGCGGCGTCTGCCGCGACAAGGCGTGCAAGCAGTCCGACGTGAAAATCACCGCCTTCAATCTCGACTGAGTATTCCGGCGGCGGACGTTTGTCTGGCGCAGCGCGTGGTTCGACGTGCACAATGTCCCGGCTTGCACGAGCGTGATTCACAACGAACACACACGCGGACCACGACGCCCATGCTCAACGAATTCGCCAAGACGGTTCTCGTGATCGTCGCCGGGCTGTTCCCGATCATCAACCCGCCGGCGACCGCGCTCGTCGTGCTGAGCATGCTGCCGCACATCGGCGACGCCGACCGCGCCGAACTCGCCCGGCGCATTTCCATCAACAGCTTTGCGATCCTGCTGGCTTCGCTGTCGATCGGCGCTTATGTGCTGTCGTTCTTCGGCATCTCGATACCGGTGCTGCGCGTGGCGGGCGGGCTGGTCGTCGCGATGGCGGGCTGGACGCTGCTCCAGGCCCCCGACGCCGACCCCGACGATCCCGCCGACACCGCACCCAAGCCGCGCAGCGGCGCGTCCCTGCGCGCCAAGGCGTTCTATCCGCTGACCTTGCCGATTACCGTTGGACCGGGCGCGATCGCCGTCGCGATTGCGCTGGGCACCGGCTCGCCGCGCCAGGGCCTGCAACCGGTGCATCTGGCGGGCGTTGGCATCGGCTTGCTGATCCTGTGCGCGAGCATCTACGTGTGCGTGCGCTTCGCCGGGCATCTGGAACGGCTGCTCGGCACGGTCGGCACGCAGGTGGCCGTGCGGCTGTTCGCCTTCGTGATCTTCTGCATCGGCGTGCAGATTCTCTGGCTCGGACTCTCCGAACTGCTCGCCTCCGTGCCGCTCAAACTGCACTAGACGCAGGTTCGCCGCAACAAAAGGAGACAGCGCTTGACCACGCATCGCAAGAAGCCGGAGGAACTGCGCAGCCATCGCTGGTATGGCGTGAACGATCTGCGGTCGTTCGGCCATCGCTCGCGCACCGCGCAGATGGGTTATCACCCGTCGGACTATCTGGGCAAGCCGGTCATCGGCGTGCTCAATACGTGGAGCGAGATCAACTCGTGCCATACGCACTTCCGGCAGCGCGTGGAGGAAGTGAAGCGCGGCATATGGCAGGCGGGCGGCTTTCCGGTCGAAATGCCGGTGATGACGCTCGCCGAACCGTTCCAGAAGCCCACCACCATGCTGTACCGCAACTTCCTGGCGATGGAAGCGGAGGAAGTCCTGCGCTCCTATCCGTTCGACGGCTGCGTGCTGATGGGCGGCTGCGACAAGACCACGCCCGGCCTGCTGATGGGCGCGATCAGCATGAACCTGCCGGCCATCTTTCTGCCAGCGGGCCCGATGCTGCGTGGTGACTGGCAGGGCCGCACGCTCGGCAGCGGCTCGGACACGTGGAAGTACTGGGCCGAACTGCGTGCGGGCAAGATCAGCGAGGACGAATGGAAGGGCGTCGAGAGCGGCATTGCGCGCTCGCCGGGACATTGCATGACGATGGGCACCGCCTCGACGATGACCAGCGCCGCCGAAGCGCTCGGCCTGACCTTGCCGGGTTTCGCGTCGATACCGGCGGTGGATTCGCGCCATGCGCAGCACGCGTCGCTGACGGGGCAGCGCATTGTCGAGATGGTGTGGAGCGACCTGAAGCCGTCCGACCTGCTCACCCCGAAGTCATTCGACAACGCCGTGACGACGGTGCTGGCGCTGTCCGGCTCGACCAATGCGATCGTGCATCTGGTGGCGATGGCGCGGCGCGCGGGCGTGCCGCTCACGACCGCCCGTTTCGACGAACTGGCGCGCGTGACGCCGGTGCTCGGCAACATCCGGCCGGCGGGCGCGTACCTGATGGAAGACTTCTTCTACGCGGGCGGTTTGCGGGCCTTGCTGGCGGAGCTGGGCCCGCTGATCGACGGCACGCAGCGCACGGTGAATGGCCGCACGCTGGGCGAGAACATCGCGGATGCGGAGATCTTCAACGACGACGTGATTCGCCGCCGCGACAACCCGCTCGTGCCGCGCGACGGCCTTGCGGTGCTGACGGGCAACCTCGCGCCGGATGGCGCGGTCATCAAGCCGGCGGCGATGGAAGCGCGCCTGCTCAGGCATCGCGGCCCGGCGGTGGTGTTCGCGGATTACGCCGACATGGCCGCGCGCATCGACGAGGAAACGCTCGACATCGGCGCCGATTCGGTGATCGTGCTGCAGCACGCGGGGCCGGTGGGCGCGCCGGGCATGCCGGAGTGGGGCCAGCTGCCGATCCCGCAAAAATTGTTGAAGCAGGGCGTGCGCGACATGGTCCGCATCTCCGATGCGCGCATGAGCGGCACGAGCTATGGCGCCTGCGTGCTGCATGTGGCGCCGGAATCGTTTGTCGGCGGGCCGCTGGCGCTGGTGCGCGACGGCGACGTGATCGAACTGGACGTGCCGGCGCGGCGCCTGCATCTCGCGGTAAGCGACGACGAACTGGCCGCGCGCCGGGCCGCGTGGCAGCCGCCGAAGCGGCCGTTCGAGCGCGGTTTCGGCGTGATGCATCAACTGCACGTGACCCAGGCCGACAAGGGCTGCGACTTCGACTTCCTCGAATCACAGCCCGCCACCCCCGACGAACCCGAAATTCACTGATCCCGCCATGACCCAGACCATCGCCATTTCAGACGAAACGCTCGACCTGCTGCGCCATGTCAGCACCGCGACGCTCACGACCCAGCTCTTCAAGCGCGGCCTGCGCAATGTCTTCCTGCAAGGCGTCGCGCCGCTGGTGAAACCCGCGATCGGCGCGCCGAACATGGTCGGCCCGGCGTTCACGCTGCGCAATATTCCGGCGCGCGAGGATCTGGATCATGTCGGCGTGTTCCAGGACCCGGATCATCCGCAGCGCAAGGCGGTCGAAAGCGCGCCGCCCGGCAGCGTGCTGGTGCAGGATTGCCGCGGCGAGCGCGCGGTTGCGTCGACGGGATCGATCCTCACGATGCGTCTCAAGGTGCGCGGCGTCGCCGGCATGGTGTCGGACGGCTGCGTACGCGACAGCGGCACGATCGGCGATATCGGCCTGCCGCTGTTCTGCGCGGGCGCGAGCGCGCCGCTCAATCTCGCGAAGCATCACGCCGTGGACATGAACGTGCCGGTGGCCTGCGGCGGCGTGGCGGTGTATCCGGGCGATATCGTCGTCGGCGATGTGGACGGCGTCGTGATCGTGCCGCGTCACATGGCCGAGGAGGTCGCGCGGGATGCGGCCGAGCAGGAACTTCTGGAAGAATTCCTCGCGGCGCGCGTGGCGGACGGCGCGGTGTTACGCGGCACCTATCCGCCCGACGAGCAGACGCTCGCCGCGTATCGCGAATGGCGTGAACAGCGCGGCTAGGGCAGCAGATTCCACTTGACGATGGCGCGCACGTCGCGCTCGAAGCCGAGCACGCTCATTGCGGCGGTGTCCATGGTCAGATGTGCGCCCAGTGACGGCGAACCGGTCGCCCATTGCGCGCCGAAGACGCGCGAGAAATGCGCATGCGAGAACAGCGCGATGTGGCGCGCGCCGGTGCCGAGCAGCTTGTCGATGAGCGTCTGCGCGCGCCGGCCGACATCGGCGAGATTCTCGCCTTGCGGAATGGGCGAGGTCCACACCGACCAATCCGGAATCTCCTGGCGGATATCCGGCGTCTTGCGGCCTTCGTAGACGCCGTAGTTCCACTCGTGCAACTCCGGTTCGACCTGCGCGTGCTCGCCGAGCCCGGCAAGCTTGCAGGTTTCGATGGCGCGGCTCATCGGACTGGTCAGCACGAGATCGAAAGGCTGCGACGCCAGGACCGGCGCCAGCGCCGCCGCCTGTTTGCGGCCTTCGTCGGTCAGCGCGATATCGGTGGTGCCGGTGTGCTGGCCCGACTTGCTCCATTCTGTTTCGCCATGCCTGATCAGCCAGATCTGGACGCCGTCTTTCACGTTCATGTCGTTCACCCGGTGTCTGATTAATATCGTCGCGCACGCCTCTGACAGGCGCGCCGCAGCCTTGCGCATTCTGCACCGAACGCCCGGCGCGCGCCGCGAACCTGCCCGCCGCTCAGTCCAGCTCGCCGGCGGCGAAAGCCTTCAGCAAGTGATGCGCGATGGCGAACGGCTTGGGCGCCGAAAGCCCTTGCGGATGCGTGCCGTCGAGCATGCCGGCCACTTCGGCGCGCGTGAACCAGCGCGCGTCCTCGAGTTCCTTCTGATCGACGACGATCTCCGTTTCAGTCGCGCGCGCGAAGCAGCCGATCATCAGCGACGACGGAAACGGCCAGGGCTGCGACGCGTAATAGCGCACGTCCGTGCAGCGGATGCCCGCTTCTTCGAGCACTTCGCGATAGACCGCGTGCTCGAAGGTCTCGCCCGGTTCGATAAAACCCGCCAGCGCCGAATACATGCCGGGCAGGAACTGCGGCTGACGCCCGAGCAGGCAGCGTTCGCCGTCCGTCACGAGCATGATGACGACAGGATCGACGCGCGGAAAATGTTGCGCATGGCAATGGCCGCAGATGCGCCGCCAGCCGGCGCCGGCGGAATCGGTCGGCTGGCCGCAGTTGGCGCAGAAGCCGTGGCGGCGATGCCAGTCAAGCATCGAACGCGCTTCGCCGAGGGCGCTGATCATTGGCGGCGGGACGAGGCCCTGCATGGCGACCGGACGCAGTTCGACCGCTTCGACGCCGTCGCCCGCCAGACCCGCCGCGCCTTCTTCGAACGACAGCGCGAACAGCGAACGCCGGTCAGCTTCACGGCCGAGAAACACGCTTTGCAGCGGCGTGCCCAGCCGCGCGGCTTCGCGGGCATCGAACAAGGGATCGTGGCCGTTCGCGCGCTTGAAGAGCGGCACGTTGTTCACGAACAGCAGGAAGCGCGTGGCGGGATCGTCGCGCAGGGTGGCGACGAAGGCGTCATCGTCACGCTTCTCCGACACGCGGTCGAGCGGATCGAGTGTAAAACCGATGGCATGAGGCGGCGTGGGCATAGTATTTTTCGAGCGTGTTGTGCGTAGTGCGCGCGGGGAGCGGAACATGCCGCGAGCCGTGCGTCCATGGGACGGGAAGCGGCAAGGCCAGTCAGGCATCGTAGCGGACTTGGCGCGTCCGTGCAGGGCGTCGCCTGGCGGCCCGTCCACCTGCCCGAGCCGTATGCGGAGACGCCGATGATCACGCTTTATTCGTATCCCGGGCTGTTCGGCCTGGAAGACAACAACCCGTTCGGACTGAAGGTGTTCGCGTTCCTGAAGCTTTCAGGCCTGCCCTTCGAGCATCGTCATGTGATCGATACGAGCGTTGCGCCGCGCGGCCAGTTGCCGTATCTCGTTGACGACGACGCAACCATCGGCGACAGCGACAGCATCATCGCGCATCTGAAGCGCCGCTACGCGCTGACGCTCGACGACCCGCTGACGCCCCTGCAACACGATCTCGACCTGCTGGTCCGCCGCACGCTCGACGATCTCTACTGGGTGATGTCCTATTCGCGCTGGCGCGACGACCGTTACTGGCCGCTGTTCCGCGCCGCGCTGCTGGCGGCGCTGCCGGACGCCGATCCCGACGTGCTGGAGCACGCGCGGCAATACAATTTCGAGCGCTATCGGTATCAGGGGATCGGCCGCTATGAGCCGGATGATGCGTATGCGCGCGGCATCGGCGACTTGCAGGCGGTGACGAACCTGCTGGCGGACGGACCCTTCATGTTCGGCGCCACGCCCGCCAGCATCGACGCCGCCGTGTACGGCTTTGTCGCGAACATCCTGTTCTATGACATCGATACGCCGCTCAAGCGTTTCGTCGTTGCGCAGGCGCGGCTCGTCGAACACTGTCACGCGATGCGCGAACGCATGGGACAGAGCCGCTCGCCATAATCGATCATTCGGGCGCCGTCTCCACGCTCTTGCCCGACCAGCTGATGCTCGACACGCCGCGCTCCATGCTCATGCGGCTCGCCATGCGTTCGAGCCGGGCCTGATCCTTCGGATGCATGCGCACGGTCGCCGTCACGCGCACGCGCGGCGGCGCGTCTTCGATGTCTTCGCTCGTCAGGCTCAGGAAGGAGAGCGGCTGCGCGTCCATGGCATTCGACAGCTGGGTGCGGATATGAATTTCGTCTTCCTGCCGTCCGATGACCGTCAGCACATATTCACGCACGAGGTCGGCGCTTGAGACCGGCGTCGCGTTGATCATGCGGCTGACTTCGCGCAGCACGGTGTTGGTGATGAGCACGATGCCCGTGCCTTCGATGGCTGGCCCGTAGTGCCCCGAGCCGCACAACACGCCGACGGCCGCCGAACACCATAGCGTCGCCGCCGTGTTGATGCCCTGCACCGAGCCTTTCTCGCGCATGATGACGCCGCCGCCGAGAAAGCCGACGCCCGACACCACATACGCGGCGATCTGCGTGACGCCCGCGACGCCGTTGCCCGTCAGCACGCCGAGCGTGACGAACAGGCAGGCGCCGCTGGCGACGAGCGTGATCGTGCGCAGGCCGGCGGTGCGCTGGCGCAGCTGCCGTTCGAGTCCGATGGCGACGCCACAGGCGAACGCGGCCAGCAGGCGCAGGGTGAAATCGAGATGCATCGGTCAGAAGGCCGGGTGCTTTCCGGGAACAAACCGGCAAGCTTCGCACGGGAGCGTGTCGGTGGCGTGACTAGGCGCGCCGGAACAGGCGCGATGTGAGGCGCCGGAAGAACCGCGCCAGCTTCCGGTAGCGCGTTTCCCGGGGTTCGAGGTTGAGCATGGCGTCGTAATGCGGACGGGATTCCTCGACGCGCGGCAGGTCCGAAAGCAGCAGCAGGTTCATGGTTTTCTCCGGGCGCCATGGTTGGCGCGTAGCGGCGGTCCGAGGGATCGCCAGGGCAAACGCTCGCGACGAGCGGCCTCGCGGACGCCGGCTCGCATTGGGCACGGCAATCCGTGAAGGATGACTACGCGCGCGCGCTCAGTCCCGCGACGGACGCAGGAGCGGCGCACGCAAGCGCACGCGAAGCGATACGGCGACGCGCGTTATGCGCGAGTCGCGATATCACGCCCGGTGGCGCTGACGAATGGGTGCACGAGGAGAAAAACTGCGACGCGCACCGTCTGCCTGATGGCAAGACGGCGGCTGAGCTTGAAGAAAAGCGGGGAGCGGCGTCCTGCGGTCAGGCGGCGAAACAGATCGAAGATCGACTACTGCAGGTATCCAAAGGATCACCTTGGGCTTTTTGAAGTTGGGCGATTCTAGTCGCGGCTCATGACGTCGGTCAACCCGGATCGCTGCCACGCATGAATGGCTATGTGCGTTGAGCAGCATGGCGGATGCGGCGAAACGCAAGCTTCAGCGCTGCGCTGCATCACAAAATATTCCAGATTGATGTCGATTGCGGCGCGGCATGCTCGTCGTAGGAGTAAGCATGCCCAACTGCCTGGAGACACAGCCGATGACCCTGCAACTGTATGCCCATCCTTTCTCTTCTTATTGCCAGAAGGCACTGACCGCGCTGTACGAGAACGGCACGGCCTTCGACTATTGCGCGTTGACGCCGGAGCGTCCGCAGTCCATGCGCGAGCTCGTCGAATTCTGGCCGATGAAGCGCTTCCCGCTGCTCGTCGACGACGGCCGGCCGGTCATGGAAGCGACGGTGATCATCGAATATCTGGGATGCTTTCATCCTGGGCCGGTGCGGCTGCTTCCCGCCGATCCACGCGCCGCGCTGGAGGTGCGCTGGCTGGACCGTTTCTTCGACAACTACGTGGCGACGCCGCAGCAGAAGATCGTCTTCGACGCCATGCGGGCCGCGGACGAGCACGATGCGCGCGGCGTCGCCGATGCCCGCGCGATGCTCGACACGTCGTATGCGTATCTCGACCGCCTGATGGCATCGCGCGAATGGGCGGCGGGTGATGCTTTCACTCTCGCCGATTGCGGCGCCGCGCCGTTCCTGTTCTACGCAGACTGGGTGCATCGCATCGATGCTGCGTTTGCGAACGTCATTGCGTATCGCAAGCGGCTGCTGGCGCGGCCTTCGTTTGCGCGCGCGGTAGAGGAAGCGCGGCCGTATCGGGGATTGTTCCCGCTCGGCGCGCCGGATCGCGACTGATTCACTGACAAGGAGATCGATATGAGCGACATGAGCACGGCAAGCACACTCGTTCCCGCGGCTGAACTCGCGCAGCGCGCCACCATGCGGATTCCCAACGAAAGCGCCGAGTATCGGCGGGCGCGCACCGCGCTGCTGGCTGAGGAGATCGAGCTGCGGCGGCAGATCGAGCGTGTCGCGCAGCTGCGCCGGGCATTGCCGCCGGGCGGCGAAGTGAAGGGCGACTATCGCTTCGAAGGCGCGCAAGGCGCCGTGGATTTCGCCGCGCTGTTCGGCGACAAGGACACGCTCGTCACCTATAGCTGGATGTTCGGGCCGCAACGCGAACGGCCCTGTCCGATGTGCACGTCGCTGCTGTCCGCGTGGGAGGGCGAGGCGCGCGACATGGGCCAGCGGATCGCGCTCGCGGTGATCGCGCGTTCGCCGTATGCGCGGCTCGCCGCGTTCGCGCAGGAGCGCGGCTGGCGCGAGCTGCGTCTCTTCTCGGACCTGAACGGCGCGTTCAGCCGGGATTATTTCGCGCTGTCGAAGGAAGGCGGCGATGAACCCGCGCTCCATGTGTTCACCCGGCGCGAAGGCGTGATTCGCCAGTTCTGGAGCGGCGAGATGGATTTCGCTACCGTCGATCCCGGTGAGGATCCGCGCGGCGCGCCGGATCTGATGCCGCTGTGGAACGTGCTCGACATGACGCCCGAAGGACGCGGCAAGGACTGGTATCCGAAGCTGGATTACGGGCCGCGCGAATAAGCGCAATCGTGACCATGAGCGGCGCCGGCAGCGGCTGTGCACGAAACGTCCTGCCGGCGTCGGAGCGCAGCACTCATTTCGATCCCTCGGCCTGCGCGGACGGATACACGTCGACGCGCCTGCGCATCGTCAGGCGATCCTTGAGGCGCAGGAAGGGTGTTTCGATCAGCACATGACTGAGGCTCGCCGCAACCAGCGCGCCGACGATGCCCAGCGGAAAGCGGTACGCCACCGGCGAGTGGATGTCGCTGAACAATTGCTGCCACAGATACAGGCTGAACGAGATCGTGCCGATGTAGACGAACGGTGCGCTGCGCAGCAGGCGCGAGAACCAGAACGCCTTGCGCGATATCAGCACGACGATCACGAAGCCGACCAGCGCCGCTTCCACCGTTGCGCCGTAGGTTGCGCTCCAGAGCCCGCCGAGCCGCTCATGCAGCAAGGGCATGCCGAAGAGCAGCAGCAGGACCGCGGCGGACGGAAGCAGCGCGCCCCACGGCAGCGCCGCGACGCGCGCTTTCAGCGCGTCGCGATTCAGGGCGACGAAGCAGCCGATCAGGATCGGATCGATACCGGTGTGCAGCATCATGCTCAACTGCCCGCGCAGGGCCGGCCACGCGAAGTACGTGCCGATCCTGACGAGCGGCACGAGCACGAGCAGGGCGATCAGTGCACGCTGGCTGCCGCGTCCGAGAATGAAAAGGACCAAGGGCGGCCAGAACCAGTAGAACTGCTCTTCGAGCGCGAGGGTCCAGAAGTGGCCGAGATACCAGGCGCCGTCGGGGTGAAGCGCGTTGATCGAACTCATGCCGGCGACGCCGGAGAAATTCCAGACATGCAGCGCGGCGACCGCGAACTGGCTGGGATCGACATCAACGAGCCCGGCGAACGACAGCAGCGCAATGACGGCAAGGTAGGCATAGAACGCCGGCCAGATGCGCAGCGCGCGTTTCATATAGAACGGCACCAGGCGCAAGGTGCCGCTGGCCTGCCATTCGGCCTTCAGGATGCCGGTAATCAGATAGCCGCTGAGCACGAAAAAAATCATCACGCCGAGACGCCCGTCCGAGAAAAGGCGCAAAGGCGCGAGCGCGCCGCGATAGCCGCCCGGAATCATGTGCTGCGCATGACCCATGACCACCATCATTACCGCGACACAGCGCAATCCGGTCAGCTCCTGAACATGATTTTTCATCAAAAAACCTTTCAATGAGTGTATGGCGGGCGTCCTGCGCGTGCCGGCTTGAGGGGATCGAGTCTCCGTTAAAAACTTTGCAAAGAAAATCACTCAAGGCGTTAAAAAATATTTCAAGGCGGGCGCTAAGACGCTTGCCTTGCGCGCTAAAGAAATTCGCCAAGGATTTTTTTCCCGTTTTGCACGAATTAGCATAGGGCGCTCGCGAAGCGGCCTTGACGGCCGCGTCTGACATCATCGACCGGGCGCACTCATGAACGAAAGAATTCGCGGCTTCGACGGCCTGCGCGCGCTTGCCGTCCTGCTGGTCTTCATCCACCACAAGGCCATGGCGGCAGACAGCGGCCTTGGACACCTCGGTGTGTGGATTTTTTTCGCGCTCAGTGGCTTTTTGATCGCGGATATCCTGACGAAGCAACGGGGGCGCATCGATGCCGGCGCAAGTTCGTTCATCGCCGAGCTCAAGCGCTTCCTCTTCCGGCGCACGCTGCGGATCTTCCCCGTCTACTACCTGTTGCTCGTCACGCTGACGCTCCTGATGACGGTCGGCCTTGCCGGTCCCGAACTGGCGGGCGGCATGCCGTTTCATTTCGCTTATCTGTCCAATTTCTGGATCGCCGATGTTCTGCAGTACTGGCCCGGACGCTATTCGCATCTGTGGAGCCTGTCGGTCGAAGAGCAGTTCTATCTGTTCTTCGCGCCGCTGCTGCTGGCCATCGGCGCGAAATGGCACTCGCGGATCTGCGGCGCGATCTTCGTCGCGGGCGTCGCCACGCTGTTATGGATGAAGGCGACGCAGACGCCGGGCATTGTGATCTACACGCATCCGCTCGCGAACTTCTGGCTGTTCGCGCTTGGCGGCATCGGCGGGGCATGGGTGCGCCGTAACGGCACGCTCGGGCGCTGCCTGGGCTCGCTGCCGGTGGCGCTGGCGCTGGCCGGAGGCATTGCGCTGATGTGCGGCGTCGAGCCGGCGTGGGAGCGCATGACAGACCCGCTGCGCTTCACCGCGCTCTATGTGACCTATGGCGCATGCATCGCGGCCCTGGTGTGCGCCGTCGCGTGCAGCCGGAGCGCCATGCTGCTGGCATGTCTCGAATGGAAGCCGCTGGCGGCGTTGGGGAAGATCAGCTATGGCTTCTATCTTTATCACGGCTTCATGCCGGACTTCACCCGCAACGCCCGGGTGGCCGCGATGTTTGGTCCGTCCGGCATGCCGGCATGGGCGCATGCGGCAAGCTTCGCCGCTTCGTTTCTGCTAACGCTGATGCTTGCCGGATTGTCCTGGCGTTTCATCGAAGAGCCCGTTCTGCGGCTCAAGAATCGTCGTCCGGCACAAGAAAACAGACCGCCCGAGTCCCGTCCGGGATCGCTTATTCGCTAAAGAATATTGCTTGGCGCAAAAAATCATTAACTTCGCCTGGAACCTAGGGGTTTGTCATATTCGGGCAAACCTTAGTAATGGTATGCTTCCTGCACTATATCTTCATACACGAGCGAGACCAGGCATCGTGCGCCGAATTGAGTCAACTCATGCACCATGAGAGATTGGCAATTCACCGGATGCACCGTTTTTGTTGTTTGAGCAAACGTTTGCGAGTACCTCGAGATCCTTGGGCAGAGTGTGCAGGGAGCCGGACGTGTGCCGGCCTTCCTTTGATTTGATCAGCGCGACGTCCGATATCCGCAGCGAAGTCCGACTGCATGGAGCAACGCAATGTTTTTCAATGAACTCAGCAATGACGAATGGGCGATGGTCTCGGCTCTGATCGGCGAGAGCGAGGTGCGCGAGCACCGTCGCGGCCGGCCCCGGGCGCATCCGCGAACCATCGTCAATGCGGTGTTGTGGATCCTCACAACAGGCGAAACCTGGTCGAAGCTGCCCAGCCACTATCCGACCGTGCCCACGTGCCGGCGCCGCTTTGTCGACTGGCAGATGAACGGCACGCTGATCGAGATCGTCAAGGTGCTGGCCAATGCCGGGCGCTCCTTCGCCTACGTGCCGCGTCAGCCCGTGGCGGAGACCGCGCCGCGCCCGGTCCCGCCGTCTTACGACTGCGACCGTCTGCGAGGCGTGTTCTGGCAGAACCCTGAATCGTGGCAGTCGCGCGATGTCCTGCCGCCCGGGCGGGGCGCGGCGGTGCCGCGCCGTCTGCCCGAAGCGCGCGACGTCGCCCAGGCCAGTGCGTCGCCGGTCATCGTGCCGCGCGTGCGTGCGCCGCGCCCCGCGCGGCCGTATGAAACGCCGGCGCCGTTCGAGCCGGCCTGCGCGCCGGTCGGCGACCCGCGCGGCTACAGCATCTACCCGATCGCGCGCGACGTGTCCGGCGGCATGTATCGCGGCTGGGCGGAGATCGTGAAGGACGGTCGCCGGGTCGAGCGTTCGGGGCTCATCGGGCCGCGCTTCAAGTCGATGGAAGAGGCAAGGAGCTATGCGCTGGAGTGGGCGCGGCGCTGGATTGCCGCGCAAGCCACGCGCGCGGACGTGGCGCGGGCGGCGCGCGAAGCTTATGTCGGCGAAGAGCGCGTGGCGGCCGAAAGCGGGCATTGACCCGCTTTGCCCGGCGCGCCCCGCGCGTCTTCAGCAAGTCACTTCACTGACGCCCGTACGTATCCTCGAAGCGCACGATATCGTCTTCGCCGAGATACGTTCCGGACTGCACCTCGATGATTTCGAGCGGCATCTTGCCCGGGTTCTCCAGCCGGTGCTGCACGCCGATCGGAATATAGGTGGACTCGTTCTCCGCGAGGATGAAGGTCTCGCCGCCCCGCGTGACGAGCGCGGTGCCGCGCACGACAATCCAGTGCTCCGCGCGATGATGATGCATCTGCAATGACAGGCGCGCGCCCGGCTTCACGACGATGCGCTTGACCTGGAACCGGTCGCCCTGATCCACCGAATCGTAATGTCCCCACGGCCGGTGCACCTTGCGATGATCGGCGGCCTCGCGGCCCTGTTCCGACTTGATGCGTCCCACGATGGCCTTGACGTCCTGCGCGCAGGACTTGTCGGCGACGAGAATGGCGTCCGCCGTTTCCACGACCACCAGATCGCGCGTGCCCACGCAGGCGATCAGACGCCCTTCCGAATGCGCGTAGGTGGACGTCGCGCCTTCGAACATCACGCGGCCGCGCGCCACGTTCGATGCATCGTCCTTCGGCAGGATGTTCCAGATCGCGTCCCACGAGCCCACATCCGACCAGCCTGCATCCAGCGGCACGACCGCGCCGGTGAAGTGGTCGTCGCCACGTTCGCCGGCAATCTGTTCCATCACGGCATAGTCGATCGAATCCGACGGCGACGACGCAAACGCCGTGCGTTCGAGACGCAGGCATTCGCCGTCGTCGTCGCCGTGTTCGAACGCCGCGACGCAGGCCGCATACATGGCCGGCTGATAGTGCTCGATGGCCGAGATCCAGGTCGACGCGCGCACGATGAAAATGCCCGCGTTCCAGCCGTATTCGCCCGAAGCCAGATAGTGCTGCGCGAGTTCGAGATGCGGCTTTTCCACGAAGCGGTCGAGGCTGCACGCACCGTGGCCGGGCAACGCAGCGCCCATCCTGATGTAGCCGTAGCCGGTTTCGGCATGGGTCGGCACGACGCTCAGCGTGACGATCGCGCCGGCTTCCGCACAGCGCGCGCCTTCACGGATCGCGCGATGAAATGCGTCCTGATCGGCGACCACGTGATCCGCCGGCATCACCACGAGCACGGCGTCTTCGCCGCCACGAAGCGCGTGCATCGCGGCGACGGTGAGCGCGGGCGCGGTATTGCGCGGCACTGGTTCGAGCACGAGCCGCGCGCGGCGGCCCTGGCCAAGCAACTGCTCGGCGGTGGTGAAGCGATGTTCCTCGTTGCAGACGACAACCGCATCGGCCACGCGCAGTCCGGCGGCGGAGAGACCGTCGAGCCTGCTGACGGTGGCCTGCAAGAGCGACTGCTCGCCGATCAGCCCGATGAGCTGCTTCGGAAAGTGTTCGCGCGACATCGGCCATAGCCGGGTGCCGGAACCGCCCGCGAGAATCACGGGCTGAATGCTGAGGCGTACGCCGGTGCCGGCGTCGATCGTGGATGCGCTCGCAAGCGCGGTGTCTGGTGCATTCATGGTGTGCCTCCTGGCGCGTGATCGCAAAAGCGGACCCGTCATATTTAGCATGGAGAAAACCGCGTGATAAAAGGAAAAAACGCATCAAAAAATCCGCGCGGTTTCTGCTTCATACAAGCCCCTCGACTCAGGCGCGATTTATTTCTCTCCCATCCCGATACCACCCGGACCCGCACGAACAAAGGCGCTCGCCGATAAAAAATCCGCAAATAAATCCGCTCGATTGAAGCCGCATATTTTCGGTGTTGCAGCGCCATATTTATTCCAGTTCCATACCACCCATGCACTGCGTCATGCGAACTGGCATGACGCTCACAACAGATAAACGTGTGCTTTCGTTCCGAGGGGAATGCAATGCTGAGTGTGATATCGAGAGTCGCCGATCTGGCCATGGCGGTGCTGGGCGCGCTGCTTGCCGCCGCGCTCGCAGCGGGCGAGTTCGTCTGGCTCGGCGACGTCGAACGCACCCTGCTCGGCTTCTCCTGCGTCCTGACCATCATGACGTTTCCGGCGCTCGGGATCTATCAGTCGTGGCGCGGCAAGCCCGTCTACGACCTGCTGTTGCGCGCGACCTTCGCGTGGCTGCTGGTGGAAAGCGCGGGCGTGCTGCTCACCTTCAGCATTCATCGCGCGGACTCGTTGTCGCGCGGCTGGCTCGCGTACTGGGCCGCCTGCACGGTGGGCCTGCTGATCGTCTCGAAGGCGCTCGTGCATACCACGCTCAAGCTGCTGCGGCGCGAAGGCTTCAACCAGAAGACGGTCGCGATCATCGGCTCGGCGCCTTATGCGACGTTCCTGATCGAGCAGATGCGCGGCCGTCCGGATGCGGGCTTCAGTCCCGTCTGCGTGTTCGATCCCGCCGCCTCGCATGCCGCGATGGAAGGCGACGCGCTCTTGGGCGTGCGCATCGAACGCGATTTCAGCCTGCTCGCGGAACACGTGCGCGAGCGCGCCGTCCGCGAACTGTGGCTCGCGTTGCCCATCTCGCAGGAGCCGACGATTCACCGCATCGTGACCGAGTTCCGCGACGACTTCGTCAACGTGCGCTTCATCCCCGATGTGCGCAGCCTGTCGTTCTTCGGTCATGCGGTGGTCGATCTGCTGGGCGTGCCCGCGATCAACCTCGCCGCCTCGCCCATTACCGACGTCAAGGTCCTGCCCAAGCGCGTGTTCGACCGCGTTTTCGCCGCCTGCGTGCTGGTCGCGCTGGCGCCGCTGCTGGCGGCGATCGCCATCGGCGTGAAGCTGTCTTCGCCGGGACCGGTGTTCTTCCGCCAGCGGCGCAAGGGCATCGATGGCCGTGAATTCAGGATCTACAAGTTTCGCTCGATGCGGGTTCATCACGAAGCCGCCGGCCAGATCACGCAGGCGCAACGCGGCGACCGGCGCGTGACGAAGATCGGCGCGTTCCTGCGCCGCACGAGTCTCGACGAGCTGCCGCAATTCATCAACGTCCTGAAGGGCGAGATGTCGGTGGTGGGTCCGCGCCCGCACGCGCTGGAGCACGACGACATCTACAAGGACCTCGTCAAGGGTTACATGCACCGTTACCGCATCAAGCCGGGCATCACGGGCTGGGCGCAGGTCAACGGCTTTCGCGGCGAGACGGACCGCATCGAGAAGATGTCGGGCCGCGTGAAGCTCGATCTCTACTACATGCAGCACTGGACCTTCGGTCTCGACATGAAGATTGTCGCGATGACGCTGTGGAAGGGCTTCGCGGGCGCGAACGCCTACTGAGTCCGGTCCATGCAACCGGCCAAATCATCAACACCTGGAGTTGGATCATGAAACTGACGATCATCGGCAGCGGCTACGTGGGGCTCGTGACGGGCGCGTGTCTCGCGGACATCGGCAATGACGTGCTGTGTCTCGACCTCGACCAGCGCAAGATCGCCATTCTCAACGGCGGCGGCATGCCGATTCACGAACCGGGCCTGCAAGACGTGATCGACCGCAATCGCGAGGCGGGCCGTCTCGCGTTCACGTCGAACGTGCAGCAGGCCGTGGAGCACGGCGAGATGCTGTTCATCGCAGTGGGCACGCCTTCGGATGAAGACGGTTCCGCCGACCTGCAATACGTGCTCGCGGCGGCGCGCGACATTGGCCGCTACATGAACGGCTTCAAGACCATCGTCGACAAGTCGACCGTGCCCGTCGGCACCGCGCGGCGCGTCAAGGCCGCGATCCAGTACGAGCTCGACGCGCGCGGCGTGGACCACATGTTCTCGGTGGTATCGAATCCGGAGTTCCTCAAGGAAGGCGCGGCGATCGAGGATTTCACGCGGCCGGACCGCATCGTGATCGGCTGCGACGAGGACGTGCCCGGCGAACGCGCGCGCGAACGCATGAAGCGCCTGTATGCGCCGTTCAACCGCAATCACGAGCGCACGCTGTATATGGACGTGCAGTCCGCCGAGTTCACCAAGTACGCCGCCAACGCCATGCTCGCGACGCGCATTTCCTTCATGAACGAGCTGGCGAATTTCGCGGACCGCGTCGGCGCGGATATCGAAGCGGTGCGGCGCGGCATCGGCTCGGACCCGCGCATCGGCTATGACTTTCTCTATGCGGGCTGCGGCTACGGCGGCTCGTGCTTTCCGAAGGACGTGCGCTCGCTGATCCAGACGGCGTCGCTGTTCGGCCATGACATGAGCATCCTGAGAGCGGTGTCGGACGTCAACGAGGCGCAGAAGGACACGCTCACGCACAAGATCGTGCGGCGCTTCGGCGACGACCTCACAGGCCGCACCTTCGCGCTGTGGGGCCTCGCGTTCAAGCCGAATACCGACGACATGCGCGACGCCCCCAGCCGCGTGCTCGCGGCGGCGTTGCTGGCGCGCGGCGCGAAAGTGGTCGCGTACGACCCGGTGGCCGCCGACGAAGCCCGCCGCGTCTTCGCACTCGACCTTCAGGGCCTGCCCGAAGCGCGCGCGCGGCTCTCCTATGCGGCGAATCACAAGGACGCGCTCGACGGCGCGGATGCGCTCGTGATCGTCACCGAATGGAAGGTGTTCAAGAGCCCGGATTTCGATGCGATCAAGCGTCGCCTGCGGCATCCGGTCATCTTCGACGGCCGCAATCTCTACGAGCCGGAGACGCTGAGCGAGATGGGCATCGAGTATCACGCGATCGGACGCGGCACGCGCGTGAGCCACGTTGCCGTGCCAGCAGGCGTGGCGTAACGCGCCGATGTTCGGGAGCGTCCTGATCGTCTGTCACGCGAACATCTGCCGCAGCCCGACTGCGGAGGTGCTGTTCCGCGCGCATCTGGCGAGGCGCGGCGTCCGGCCGATGGAGTTTCGGTCGGCCGGGCTCTACGCCCACGAAGGCGAGGACATCGACCCGGCCATGCAGCGGCTGCTGGCGGAGCAGGGGCTCGATTCGTCGCAGCATCGCGCCCGGCGTTTCGACCGCGGCATGGCGCGCGGCGCGGACCTGATCCTCGTCCCGGAGCGCAGCCAGATGCGCGCGGTCACGCAGCTCGCGCCGACCACGCGCGGCAAGGTGCATCTGCTCGGCAAGTGGGAAGACGCGGAAGTCGCCGACCCGTACGGCGCGCATGACGCGGTCTATCGCGAGAGCTTTGGATTGATCGAACGGCTGGTGCTTGGATGGCTCGACAAAATATGCTGATACCCCGTGTTCTCTTGCTGACGTCTTTCATGTCGGCGTTGTTGTCGGCGTGCAGCACGGCGCCAGGCAATTTCCTCAATACCTCGCGGCTCGAAGACAAGGATCCGACGCCCACCGCGACCTATCCGGTGCATCTCATCACGGCGGACGTGATCGCCCAGGAGCAGGCGGCGCCCGATGCCCCGCAGCCGCTGCCGCCCGCGCGTTTCGCCGATGAAGCGCAGTACGTGTATCGCATCGAACCGCAGGACATTCTCGGCGTGACGCTGTGGGATCACCCGGAACTGACGACGCCGCAGGGCAGCACGCTCTCCACCGGCGGCAACACCACGCAGACGGTCGCGGGCGCGCTCCGGCAGCCCTACACGCAGGCGCTGCCGGGACAGGCGGACCCGTACGGCCAGACCGTGTCGCCGGACGGCATGATCTTCTTCCCGTTCATCGGCCGCGTGCGCGTGGCGGGCAAGACGACCGGCGAGATCCGCGACCAGCTGGCCGCCGCGCTGGCGCCGTACATCAAGAACCCGCAACTCGACGTGCGCGTGCTGGCGTATCGCAGCCAGAAGATCGCGATGACGGGCGAAGTGAAGCAGCCCGGCCCGCTCGCCGTGAGCGACGTGCCGCTGACGCTCGTGGACGCCATCACGCGCTCGGGCGGCACCACGTCCGAGGCGGATCTCCAGCGCGTGCGGCTGACGCGCGGCGGCAAGCTGTATGTGCTCGACGCCAACAGCGTGCTGGATCGCGGCGACATCTCGCAGAACGTGATGCTGCAGTCGGGCGACATCATCAACATTCCGGACCGCTACGACAGCCGCATCTTCGTGATGGGCGAAGTCAAGACGCCGATGCCGGTGAACATGGTGCGCGGCCGCGCGTCGATCGCCGATGCGCTGACGCTTGCCGGCGGCGTACTCGACACCGACGCCAACGTGCGCCAGATCTATGTGGTGCGCGGCGCGCGCAGCAATCCGGCGCGGCCCGACATCTTCCGGCTCGACATGTCGCAGCCGGACTCGCTGCTGCTCTCGACGCAATTCCAGCTGCGTCCGCAGGACGTGGTCTACGTGGGCACGGCGGGCGCGGTGCAGTTCAACCGCCTGATCAACCAGGTGTTGCCGACCTTGCAGACGCTCTTCTATCTGAAGCAGCTGACGCGCTAGCGGGCATCGAACAAGGGAGTCGAATCGTGAACATGCAAGTGCATCCCTTCATGCAGAAGCCCGACGAGGAAGACGTCGTGCTCGGCAATCTGATCCAGGCCGTGATCGACGACATCGGCTGGCTGATCGGCGTCTTCGCCTTCGTGGTGCTGTGCGCGGCCGTGTATTGCTATCTCGCAAGGCCGGTGTATTCCGCCGATGCTCACGTGCGCGTCGAAACCAACGACAACACGTCGCAGGCGCTCACGCAGACGCAAACCGGCCAGGCGATCAACTCGGGATCGAGCGCGCTGCCCACCGACGCGGAAATCGAGATCATCAAGAGCCGCGGCGTGGTGGCGCCGGTGGTGGCGCAATGCAAGCTCAACTTCTCGGTTGCGCCGGTGACGCTGCCGCTGCTCGGCAGTCTCGCGGCACGCTTCGCGACGCCCGGCGTGCCGGCTAAGCCGTGGTTCGGCATGGCGTCGTATGCGTGGGGCGGCGAGATCATCCAGCTGGATTCGATCGAGGTCGAGCCGCAGTGGGAAGGCAAGGAACTGATGCTCACCGCGCTCGGCGACGGGCGCTATGCGCTGGCCGACCCGCAGGGACACGCGCTGCTTCAGGGACAGGCAGGCGCGGAGGCGAGCGGCCAGGGCGTCACGCTGCTCGTGAAGCAGCTCGTGGCCCGGCCCGGCACGCGTTTCAAGGTGATGCGCGCCAACGATCTCTCGGCGATTGCAAGCTTCCAGTCGGGCATCACGGTGACCGAGCAGGGCAAGCAGACCGGCGTGATCCAGATCTCGCTCGAAAACCAGAATCCGGACAAGGCCGCCGAGATCGCGAATGCGCTCGCGCAGTCGTATCTGCGCCAGCACATCGAGACCAAGCAGGCCGACGCGGGCAAGATGCTCGACTTCCTGCGCACCGAGGAGCCGCGGCTCAAGGCGGACCTGCACAACGCGGAAGCTGCGCTGACCGAGTATCAGCGCCAGGCGGGCGTCATCAACGCAAGCGACGAAGCCAAGGTCTATCTCGAAGGCAGCATCGGCTATGAGGCGCAGATTTCCGCGCTGCGCCTGCAGATCACGACGCTCGAACAGCGCTACGGCAATCTGCATCCGGCGCTGACGACGGCGCGCGAGCAACTCGCGCAACTCGAAGCGCAACGCGAGCGCTATGCGTCGCGCTTCCGCGATCTGCCGCAATCGGAAGTGAAGGCGGTGGCGTTGCAGCGTGACGCGAAGGTGGCGGAAGACATCTACGTGCTGCTGCTGAACCGCGTGCAGGAGCTTTCGGTGCAGCGGGCCGGTACGGGCGGCAACGTGCATATCGTCGATGCCGCGCTGCGACCCGGCGATCCGGTCAAGCCTAAGAAGGTGCTCATCATGTCGGCGGCGGTGATTCTCGGGCTGATCCTCGGCACGGGCTTCGTGTTCGCGCGCCGCGCGATCTTCAAGGGCATCGACGATCCGGAGCGCCTCGAACGCGTCTCCTCGCTGCCGATCTTCGCGCTCGTGCCGCACAGCGCCGAGCAAACCCGTTTCGATACCGACGTGAAGCGCCGCCGTCACGACGACCTCGAAGCGCCGATTCTCGCGATGCTGCGTCCCAACGACGTCTGCGTCGAGATCATGCGCAGCCTGCGCACGTCGATCCAGTTCTCGCTGATGGAAGCGCGCAATCGCGTGGTGATGCTGACCGGGCCGGCGTCGGGCGTCGGCAAGAGCTTCCTCGCGACCAACCTCGCGGTGCTGCTCGCGGCTACCGGCAAGCGCGTGCTGCTGATCGACGCGGACATGCGGCGCGGCAAGCTCGAACGCGCGTTGAGCGCCGGGCGCGAGCCGGGCCTCGCGGAACTGCTGGCGGGAACGATCGGCCTGGAGAAGGCAATCCGCACGACCCGGATTCCATCGCTCGATTTCATCGCGGCGGGCAAGCGTCCGGGCAATCCGTCGGAACTGCTGATGTCGCCGCGACTCCAGCCCACGCTCGAGGCGCTCGCCCGCAAATACGACGCCGTGCTGATCGACACGCCGCCGGTGCTCGCGGTCACGGACGCGCTGATCGTCGGCAAGATGGCGGGCACGAACTTCCTCGTGCTGCGCTCCGGTGCGCACAACGAAGGCGAAATCAGCGAAGCGACGCGGCGCCTGCGTACGGCGGGCATCGTCGTGCAGGGCGCGATCCTGAACGGTACGCCACAACGCGCGCGCGGCTACGGGCGCGCCCATTACGCAGCGGTGGAAGAGTATGCGGGCCACTGAGGGAGAACAGACCATGACCATGAGCTTGAGCGTCTCGGTGGTGGTGCCGACCTATCGCAGGCCGGCGGACCTGAAGCGCTGCCTGGCGGCGCTGCGGGCGCAGACGCGCCTGCCGGAGGAAGTGCTGGTGATCGCGCGTCCCGAGGACGAAGCAACGGCGCGGCGTCTGGCGATCGAACTGAAGGGCGCGCAAGGCTTCATGTTGCGCGTGATCGAGACCGGCGCGGGCGGTCAGGTGGCGGCGCTCAATCGCGGGCTGGAGGCGGCGCAAGGCGAGATCGTCGCGATCACCGACGACGACGCCGCGCCCCATCCCGACTGGATTGCGCGTAGCGCCGGCGCGTTCGAAGAGGATGAACGCCTCGGCGCGCTCGGCGGGCGTGACTGGGTCCACGAGAAGGGCCGCGTGCTGGACGGCGCGCGCCACGAAGTGGGCGTGGTGCGCCGCACGGGCCGGATCGTGGGCAACCATCACCTCGGCGTGGGACCGGCGCGGGACGTACGCATGCTGAAGGGCGCGAACATGAGCTACCGGCGCGCGGCGGTGGGCGCGCTGCGTTTCGATACGCGATTGCGCGGCGCGGGCGCCCAGGTTCACAACGACATGGCGTTCAGCATGAACGTGCGGCGCGCGGGCTGGACGGTGCGCTATGACCCGCTGGTCGCGGTGGATCACTTTCCGGCCGAGCGTTTCGACGACGACCGGCGCGACGCCCAGACCTTCGGCGCACTGAGCGATGCCGCCTACAACTTCCATCTGATCCTGAGCGAGCAGCTCGATCCGGGTCATCGCGAACTGGCGTGGTGGTGGTATGCGCTGATCGGCACGAAGGTCTATCCGGGCCTGGCGCAGGCGCTGCTCGCGACGCGCGGCGGCGTGGCCCATGCATGGCGGCGCTGGCGCGCGGTGCGCAGCGGCGCCCGCGAGGCGCGCTCTGAGGCCCGCCGCGCGCGCACGTCGGACACGCCTGCGCTTCCCGCTGCGAGGACACTATGACGAACGTGCATGTGCATCTCTTCCATGGCGCCGATCCGGCGCGGTATCGGCAGGGCGACAACATCGGCTGCCTGTATGGCTATCACCATGCGGAGTCGGCGGAATTCACGCTGACCTACTCGCGCGATGCCGACGAACGCAAGCCGATGCGCTTCCTGCGCCGCGCGTTGAAGGCCGCGCTTGGCTTCGATTTGATTCATACGTGGCGCAATCGCGAGGCCATACTCGCCTGCGACGCCGTATGGACGCACACGGAGCAGGAGTATCTGTCCGCCGCGCTGTTGCTGCTGCTCAAGGGCCGCGCGCAGGGCAGGCCGCTGCTGCTTGCGCAGTCGATCTGGCTGCTCGACAAATGGCCCGGTTATGGCGCGGTGCGCCGCTGGATCTATCGCAAGCTGATTGCGCGCGCGGATATCCTCACCACGCATTCCAGCGTGAATGCCGCGCTGGTGCGCGAGTACTTCGGCCGCGAGGCGGAGCAGGTCTTCTACGGCCTGAACCTGCAGGACTTCGCGCTCGCCGAGCCGCGCGCATGGACGCCGCATACACCGCTGCGCGTCGGGGCGATCGGCAATGACCGCGACCGCGACTGGCGTACGCTCGCCACGGCGCTGCGCGACGATGCACGCTACGACGTGCGCATCGCGACGCGCCGTCGCGTGCCGGCCTCGCTGCACGCGGACAACGTGTGCATCGCACCGGCCATCGGGCTGAACGCGGCGCGCGAACTGTACGACTGGGCCGATGTGATCGTCGTGCCCTTGCGCGCGAACACGCATGCTTCGGGACTCACGGTGCTGCTCGAAGCCGTCGCGCTCGGCAAGCCGGTGATCGTCACGGATGTGGGCGGTCTGCGCGATTACTTCGGCACCGGACACGTGTCCTACGTGCCCGCGCACGATGCGCCGGCGCTGCGCCGCGCGCTCGATGAACTGCGCGGCAATCCCGCGCTCGCATTGGCGCGGGCGCAGGCCGCCATGCGCCATTTCATCGCCCGCGACTACACGACACGCGAGTTCGCGCTCCAGCATGTGCGGCTGACGCGCGCCGCGCTGGAACACGCGCAGGGCGCGAACGATGCCGCGCCGAACGGGCAGGCGGTATTCGCGCCGCGCGAGCTGACGAGATGAACGCCGCGCCGCTGCCTCCCATGTCACGCGACCTCGCCGGCCGGGTCAAGACCGTGCGCCGGGCGCGCAAGGGTCCGCCGGAATGGACCGCGCAGGCGGTCGTCTGGGGGCTGACCGCGCTGCTGGTGCTGGCGCGCCAAGGGACGGTGCTCACGCTGGCCTTTCCGCTGCTGGCGACGTGCGCGGCGCTCTACCTCTACTTCCGCAGCCCGGCGCGGTACATCGGCTTCATGTGGTGGGTCTGGTTCCTGAGCCCGGAAGTGCGGCGTCTCGCGGACTGGAGCCGCGGCGCGTTCACGCCGACGAGCCTCATCCAGATCGCACCGCTCGTCGTCACGATGATCTGCGGCCTCACCCTGTTGCGCCAGTACAGGGTGCTGGCCCAGCGGCGCGGCCTGCCGATGCTGCTGATGCTGCTCGGCATCGCGTATGCCTACCTGATCGGCGTGGCGTCCAGCGGCCCGATGGCGGCGACCTACGACCTTGCGAACTGGCTGTATCCGGTGCTCATCGGCTTTCACATCATGGTGAACGCACACGAGTATCCGAAGTACCGCAAGGTGCTGCTGGATACCTTCGTCTACGGCCTGTTGCTGATGGGCGCCTATGGCATCGTGCAGTTCTTCATCATGCCGGCCTGGGACGCCCTGTGGATGATCGGCTCGCAAATGGCCTCGCAGGGCGAGCCGGTGCCGCTCGGCGTGCGCGTCTTCAGCACGATGAACTCGTCCGGCCCGTTCGCGCTCGTCGTGATGGCGGGGCTGACCTTCGTGATGGCCGGCACGCAGCGCGCGCGCTGGCTGGCGGGCGCGCTCGGCTTCGTCTCCTTCGCCTTGTCGATGGTGCGTTCGGCGTGGGGCGGCTGGATCATCGCGATGCTGCTTCAACTGCTCAAGGCGAGCAACCGCGTGCGGCTGCGCATCGTGCTCGGCGCGGTGGTGCTCGTCGGGCTGTCGGTGCCGCTGCTGACCATCGGGCCGGTGGCGGACAAGCTCGGCACACGCCTCCAGACCATGACCAACCTGAGCAACGACAGCAGCTATGCCGCGCGCAACGAGTTCTACACGAACTTCATGGTGACCGCCTTCACCGATGTCACGGGCGAGGGCTTCGGCGCCACCGGCACCTCGACGAAACTGGCGAGCGCGAACGGCGATCTCGGCAAGTACGGCAGCTTCGACAGCGGCGTGATGAACGTGCCCTTCGTGCTGGGCTGGCCGGGCGGCCTGCTCTACATGGCGGGCGTCGCGCTGTTGCTGGTGCGGGCGTGGCGCGCGTCGTTCTCGTTGCGCGACGACAAGTTCGCGCAGGCCGCGCTGAGCCTGGCCTTTTCGATGATCGGCATCCTGCTGTTCGCCAACACCTTCGTCAGCACCGGCGGATCGCTGTTGTTCACGAGCCTGTTTGCGATCATCGCCGCGCGCCATCATGCGAAGCTCGTGCGCCGCCGCGAATCTCTTCTTTCAACATCAAAGGCTAGCCAATGAGAATCGCGATCGTCACCCACGTGGTGCGGCATAACGACGGCCAGGGCCGCGTCAACTACGAAATCGCGCGCGCGGCGCTGGCCGAGGGGCACGAGGTGATCCTCGTGGCATCGCACGTCGCGCCCGAGTTGCGCGATCACGCGCGGCTGCGCTGGGTGCCGGTGATTGCCGGCCGCTTCTGGCCGACGCGCCTCGTCAAGCAACAGGTCTTCGCGATCAAGAGCGCACTGTGGCTGCGCGCGCATCGCGATGCCTACGACGTCCTGCACGTGAACGGCTTCATCACCTGGGCGCGCGCCGAGGTCAACACCGCGCATTTCGTGCATGGCGGCTGGACCCGCAGCCCGTATTACCCGTTCCGGCTGCGCGGCGGCGCGTGGTCGGCGTATCAGGTCATCTACAGCCGCCTGAATGCCTGGCTCGAAGGCTGGGCGTACCGGCGTTCGCGGGTGATCGCGGCGGTATCGGAGAAGGTGGCGGACGAGATCCGCGCGGGCGGCATCGAGAGCCAGCGCGTGCAGGTCGTCTACAACGGCGTGGATACGCAGGCGTTCGCGGCGGCCTCTGCCGAACGCGCGGCGTTCAACCTGAAGGACGATGCGTTCCTGCTGCTGTTCGTCGGCGACCTGCGCACGCCGCGCAAGAACCTGCAAACCGTGCTGCACGCACTGGTATCGCTGCCGTCGCATGTGCAGCTTGTCGTCGCGGGGTATCTGGCGGGCAGTCCTTATCCGGAGCAGGCGCGCGCGCTCGGCATTGCGGACCGCGTGCATTTTCTCGGGCTCGTCAAGAACATGCCGACGCTGATGCATTCCGTCGATGCCTTCGTGTTCCCGTCGCGCTATGAAGCGATGAGCCTTTCGCTGCTGGAAGCGCTCGCCGCCGGCCTGCCGGTCATCACGGCGCGCACGGCGGGCGGCGCGGAGATCATCGGCGAGGACTGCGGCATCGTGCTCGCCGATCCCGACGACGCCGTCGCGCTGGCGGGCGCCATCGGCGAACTGGCGGCGTCGCGCGAACGCTGCGTGCGCATGGGCGCGGCGGCGCGCACGCTCGCGGCGGACTTCAACTGGGCGCGCATGGCGCGGCGTTATCTCGATCTTTATCGCAGCTTCGCGCGGCATGAGCGCAGCGACAACGTGACGACACTGAAGGCGGCATCCGTGCAATCGCGCGTCTGACATCAACCCGAACAGGAAACAGCCATGAGCACCCCATCCATCAAGTCCCTGCAAATCGGCATGCACTGGTTTCCGGAGCGCGCGGGCGGCCTCGACCGCATGTACTACACGCTGGTCGGCGCGCTGCCGGCGGCGGGCGTCGAGGTGCGCGGCGTGGTGGCCGGTTCGCCGCGCGTGGCGGTCGATTCGGGCGGCGCCATCCGTGGTTTCGGTCCGGCCGCGCAGTCGCTGCCGCGCCGCCTGATGAACGCACGCAGCGCCTTGCGCGCCAGCCTCGATATGGAGCGGCCCGACGTCGTCTCGTCGCACTTTGCGCTGTACACGTTTCCCGGACTCGATGTGACGCGCGGCATCGCGCAGGTCTCGCACTTCCAGGGGCCGTGGGCCGACGAGAGTCATGTCGAAGGCGCGGACACGCTCGGTCAGCGCGCGAAGCTGATGCTGGAGCGGCGCGTGTATGCGCGTTCGTCGCGGCTGATCGTGCTCTCGGAAGCGTTCGGGCAGATCCTGAGCGCGCGTTACGGCGTGCCGGAAGAACGCATCCGCGTGGTGCCGGGTTGTGTCGATGTCGCGCAGTTCGACCAGAAGCTGAGCCGCTCGGAAGCGCGCCGGAAATTGCAGTTGCCGGCGGGGCGGCCGATCGTGCTTGCGGTGCGGCGGCTGGTGCGGCGCATGGGGCTCGAATCGCTGATCGACGCCATCACGCGCGTCAAGCAGAAGGTGCCCGACGTGCTGCTGTTGATCGCGGGCAAGGGGCGGCTTGCGGAAGAGTTGCAGGCCCGTATCGATGCCGCCGGTCTCGACGACAACGTCCGCCTGCTCGGCTTCGTTCCCGACGAGCAGTTGGCTTCGCTCTATCGCGCGGCGGACCTCAGTATCGTGCCGACGGTGGCGCTCGAAGGCTTCGGGCTGATTACGGTGGAGTCGCTGGCATCGGGAACGCCGGTGCTGGTGACGCCGGTGGGCGGTCTGCCGGAAGCGGTGCGCGGGCTGTCGGAGGATCTGGTGCTGGCGTCGACGGGCGTCGATGCGATTGCGGACGGCCTGATCGCGGCCTTCGACGGCACGCTCGACCTGCCGGACGAAGCGGCTTGCCGGCGCTATGCGTGGGAGCACTTCGACCGCTCGGTGATCGCGAAGCGCGTGGCAGCGGTTTATGAGGAAGCGATTGCGGAAGGACCGATGCACTGACGTGCTTCAGGCCGGCCTTGGGAAAGGCCGGCCTGAAGTCTGAAGCACCCACTAAGCCGCGACTTGTGCGCTCATCGAGTCGTACATCCATTCGAGCGTGTCATGAATGGGCGTATGCGGCACCTGGCCGATCACCTGCCGCAGCCTGCGATTCGAACCGACCAGCCGCGCAATCTCATTGCGCCGCATGAAGCGCGGATCGACGAACACGTCGATCTCATAGCCCGCGATGCGCGCGAGCATCTGCAACATCTCGCCGAGCGAATGGCTGCGGCCGGAGCAGACGTTGAAGGTCTGGCCTGCCGGAGCGGCGTCGAGCAGCTTCGCGTAAGTCGCGACGACATCCCGCACATCCGAGAAATCGCGGCTCACGTGGAGATTGCCGAGCGAGATGCGCGCCTCCCGCCGCGCATGATGCCCGACGATCTTCGGCAGCACATAGTCCTCGCTCTGCCCAACGCCCGTGTAGTTGAACGGCCTGACGAAGACCAGCGGCAGGCGGTCGAGCCAGAGCCGGGCCGCGTGCTCCATCGCCAGCTTGCTGACGGCGTAGTCGTTGGCGGGCTGGATGGGCACTTCTTCGTCGATGGTCTCGACGGCCGCATTGCCGTACACGTTCGCGGTGCTCGCGAGCAACACGGCGCGCGGTTTCTTGTCGAGCGTGCTGAGCGCGGCAAGCAGATTGCGCGTGCCGACGATGTTCACCATATACGTCTTGCCCGGCGCATTGGCCGTGACATGGGCGGCGGCGGCCAGATGCACGACCACATCCGGACGGGCATCGGCGACGAAGGACTTGAGCGCCTCCATGTCGAGCAGATCGACGGATATGCCGACAGCGTTCGGCACGTCGTCCTCAGGAGAGGACGTGACCGTGCCCCAGACGTCATGGCCCGACTGCGTCAGAACGGCGGCCATGTGCCGGCCGGTGAAGCCGTTGAGGCCGGTGATGAGTGCGCGTCTTGCCATGGCGCGTCAGAAGCCGGGCTGGGTTTCGTTGCGCTTCAGATCCGCCTCGGTCATCATCCTGCACAGTTCCTCCAGCGTGGTCTTCGGCTGCCAGCCGAGCTTCTCCCGCGCCTTGTCCGCGCTGCCGATCAGCAGATCCACTTCAGCCGGGCGATAGAACTTCGGATTCACCCGCACCAGCGTGCGGCCGGTGGCGACATCGATGCCGCGCTCGCGTTCGCCCTTGCCCGCCCACTCCAGCTGATAGCCCGCCGCGCCGAACGCCATGCGCACGAAGTCGCGCACGGTCTCGGTGCGGTTGGTCGCGAGCACATAGGTATCGGGGTCGCTGGCCTGCAACATGCGCCACATGCCCTCGACATATTCGGCCGCGAAGCCCCAGTCGCGCTTCGCATCGAGATTGCCGAGTTCGAGCAGTTCTTCCTTGCCGAGGCGGATCTTCGCGACGGTATCGGTGATCTTGCGGGTCACGAACTCACGGCCGCGCAACGGCGACTCGTGATTGAACAGGATGCCGCTGCAACCAAAGATGCCATACGACTCGCGGTAATTGATGGTGGTCCAGTGCGCAAACAGCTTGGCGACGCCGTACGGGCTGCGCGGATAGAACGGTGTTTCCTCGCATTGGGGAATGGCCTGCACCTTACCGAACATTTCCGACGTGGAGGCCTGGTAATAGCGGATCTTCGGATCGATCACGCGGATCGCTTCCAGCAGATTGAGCGCGCCGAGACCGGTGACGCCCGCTGTCGTCGACGGCTGATCGAAGGACACGCCGACGAAGCTCTGCGCGGCGAGGTTATACAACTCGCTGGCTTCGGCCGTTTCGAGCAGCCGCAGGTTGGAGCCGAGATCGGTCAGGTCGTGTTCGACGAGGCTCAGTTTCGGATGACGGTCGATACCGAGTTCGGCGATGCGCCAGAAGTTCACCGAACTCGTGCGGCGATACGTGCCGACCACTTCGTATCCCTTGTCGAGCAGAAGCTTGGCGAGATACGCGCCGTCCTGTCCTGACACGCCGGTGATGATCGCTTTGAGCTGCGAGGCCATGAGTTCCGCTCCTGAAGATGTCATGAGCCGATTCTAGGGAAAAGAAATCGAAAAAATATCCGCGGGATTTTCATTTCCGGCATGCGCGCTTTTTTTAATGCGCGAGATCTTTTTTGAACGTGGCACGACGCGGGAGCGATTAAAGAAGGCCTCACCGTGCAGACAATATTTTCGTTTTTTTAGCTTTATTTGGCCTCTAACCTCCAGTCGTCCAAACGGGTCGTCCAGACCGTGCTCAGGGGAGGGAAGATTGCCGCGCATTGTGTCGTCGAAACTGATCTGCACGGTCCTCTGCGTCGCGTCCGCACTGGCGGGATCGTACGCGGCGGCCGCGGCGCCGCGCGTGCTCGACGCCAGGACGTCGTGGATCGGCAATACCTCCGGCTTCGGCGACGGCACCTGGACGCAGATCAATATCACCGCGATTGCCGTCGCGCCCGACGGCCGCGTGTTCACCAATTCGCCGTGGGACGAAAGCGGTGCCGAAGCAAGCGTGTATCGCGACGGCAAGATGCTCTCGTATGCGGGCGGCACGCATGGCTGGGGCGCATCCGGCGGCAACGCGGTGGCGGTGAATGCGCACAGCGTGTTCGTCGCGGTGGGCGTAGGTAACGAAAAAGGTCGGCTCGTCAGGTCGGGTGTGTGGCCGCCTGCGGGCCGGCACTGGATTGGCGTGTCGCGGCGTGACATCGACGATCCGAAACGCGCCATGCCCTTCGATGGCGCGCCCGATGCGGACAAAGCGCTCGTGAGCGCCGACGACCCGGCCGCGACGCTCGCGCGCAGCTTCCTGAAGATCGCCGACACCACGGACGATGCCGCGCGTGGCGACATCGGCGGGCTGGCGGCGAACGATGCGCTCTTGTATGTGGCCAATACGGCGCGGGATCGTATTGAGCGCTACGACGCGCGCTCCATGCAACCGAAGTCGCAATGGAGCGCGCCGCAGCCGGGACGCATCGCGCTGGCGCAGGACGGCTCGCTGTGGGGCATCGTCGAGAGTCTCGGCGTGCATCCGCGGATCGCGCATTTCAGTGCTTCGGGTGCATTGCTGGACGACGCACCGCACCTCGCCGACGAGACGATCGCCGTCGATATCGCGCTCGACCGTCAAGGCCGTCTGCTCGTCGCCGACAACGGCCCGCGTCAGCAAGTGCTGTTGTTCTCGAAGCAGGGCGGCGCGTATCGCGAAACCGGCACGCTGGGCGAACGCGGCGGCATTTTTTCAGGCGTGCCCGGCAAGCCGGGACCGCAGCGCTTCAACGGCCTGACGGGCGTGGGCGTGGATGCGTCGGGCAACGTCTATGTGTCGGGCAACGGCATCGGTGCGCGCGACGGCAGCATCGGCGCGGGTCTCGGCGCGACGCTCGAAAGCTATTCCCCGGCCGGTGCATTGCGCTGGCAGATGCAAGGTCTGCTGTTCGTCGATGGCGCGTGGATCGATCCCGCCCGGCCCGACAGCGTGTACACGGGCAACAAGCGCTTCGAGCTGGACCTGTCAAAGCCGCCGGGACAGGAATGGCGCTACGCGGGCTTCCTGTCGGGCCGCTTCAAGTATCCCGACGATCCGGTGTTCCACGTCGATCAATGGCCCGGCCTGCCGATCGCGCGCCGGCTCGAAGGCCGCACCTTCCTGTACCTGACGGACATGTACGCGGATCACCTGAAGATCTATCGCTTCGACGCGAAACGCGACGGCGAACTGGCGATTCCTTCGGGCTTCATCGCGGGGCGGCCGCGTCCGGTGCAGAACGTGCCGAACCGGCCGGAAGGCGGCGAATGGATCTGGCGCGATCTCGATGGCGATGGCCGCTTCGAGGCCGGCGAATTCCAGCGCAATCCGGGCACCGCGCGCATTACCGGCGGATGGGGCTGGTGGGTCGATACGAAGGGCGACATCTGGCGCACCAGCGATGTGAAGGGCATTCACCGCATCCGCTTCGGCGGCCTCGATGCGCACGGCAATCCCATCTACGACTACGCGCGCATGCAGACCTATCCGGTGCCGGCGCCGTTCACCGAATTGCGCCGTGCCGTATACGACGCCGCGACCGACACCATGTACCTCACCGGCTACACGGCCGACGCGCCCTTCGACCGCCGTTACTGGAAGGAAGTGGGCCGTCGTCTGGTGCGCTACGACAACTGGTCGAATGGCGCGCGCCTGCGCTATGCGATCGACCTGCCGTGGGACACGCAGGCGAAACCGCTGGCGACGGTCATCGGCGTGACCGTGGAGGGGCAGTACGTCTTCGCGGTGGAACCGGTCGGCGAGGTGCACGTGTACGACAAGGACTCCGGCAAGGAAGCAGGCGTCATCCGGCCCGGGCCGGAAGTGGGCCGGGCATCCGGCTGGGTGGACGTGCCCAACGGCATCAGCGCACACCGGCGCGGCAACGGCGAATACCTCGTGTTCGTCGAAGAGGATGCGCGCGGCAAGGTGACGATGTACCGCTGGACCCCGTCAAGCTGAACGCGCGAGGAACGACGAATGGAAAGAAGCATGGTGCGCAACGTGGGAATCAACTTCATCGGGTTGATCCTGCCGACCTTCGTGTCGCTCGCGACGGTGCCCGCGTATATCCGGCTCGTGGGCGTCGAGCGTTATGGCGTCATCAGTCTCGTATGGACGCTGATCGGCTATTTCAGCATTCTCGATCTCGGCATGAGCATGGCCGCGCAACATCAGATCGCGAAGGCGCAGGCGGCCGGCGATGTCGCGCAGCGCACGCGCGTGTTATGGAGCGCTGTATGGCTCAACTTCGCGACCGGCGTACTCGGCGGCGTGGCGATCTACACCGGCGCCTTCGCCTATACGGCCTATGTCGCGCACTCCGCGCCGGCGTTGCAGCAGGAGGTGTATCGCGCGTTGCCGTGGCTTGCACTCGCGATACCGCTCGCGAACGTCTCCTGGGTTTTTGCGGGCGCCATCAACGCGATGGAACGCTTCGGCGTCTATAACGCGAACCAGACTTTCGGCACCTTCCTGTTTCAGCTCTTGCCGCTGGGCGCGGCGTGGTGGATCGCGCCGAACCTGCAGACCGTGATCGCGGCCGCGGTCGTCGCGCGTCTGCTTGCGGCGCTGCTGCTCGCCCGCGCGAGTCTCAGGCTGCTCGATATCCGCCGCATCGAATGGCCGACGCGCCAGGTCGCGGGCGGCCTGTTCCGCTTCGGCGGCTGGATGCTCGTGTCGTCGATCACCACGATGCTCACCGATTCGCTCGACCGCGTGCTGCTCGGCGCGCATCTCGGCGCGCGCTTCGTCACGTATTACACGGTGCCGCAAAACCTCGTCACGCGCCTGAACATGCTGCCCAACGCGATGGTGCGCACGCTGTTCCCGCGTCTTTCGGCCATCGATCGAAGCGACGCGAACGGCATGGCCGCGACGTCGCTCACCTTCCTGAACGGCGTGTTCACACCGCTCGCGCTGTTCGCGATGCTCGTGCTCGAACCGTTCCTGCATCTGTGGATCGGCGCGGACCTCGCCGTGGAGAGCGCGCCGGTGGGCCGCATTCTCGTGATCGCCGTGTGGCTCGTCGGACAGGCGGGCGTGACGCGCATCCTGATTCAGTCACAGGTCGATCCCGCCAAGGCCGCGCGTGCGGGACTGGCGCAATTGCCGTTCTTCGTCGGCTTGCTCTGGTTCGGCATCGAACGCTACGGGCCGGTGGGCGCAGCAAGCGTGGTCGCAGTGCGCGCGCTCGCGGACTATGCGGTCCTGCTCTGGATGTCGCGGATTCGCGCGCGGCCCATCGCGCTCGACATGCTTGCGCATCTCGCGTTTCTGCTCGTCGCGCTTGCCGTCGGCAGCGCAATCGATGCAATGGCGCATCCCCTCCAGGCCGTCACGGCAGCGGCGCTCTTCGCCTTGGTCAACGCAGCATGGTCCGTGGCGACACGTCCTTCGTTGCGTGCGCTGGCGCTGACCCTGGCGGGCAAGTTCATCGGCAGGACCCCTTCACCTCTGAAAGCGAGGCGTGACGCATGAGCACTGAATTCGAAGACGCGTTTGTCGGACGCGCAAAGACACGTCACTTCCTGCGCGATGACGGTCCCGCGCCGCAACCGCGCGCCGTGACACGCCAGCCCGGCATGCCGCGCGTGGCGATCGTGCATGACTGGCTCGTCACGTATGCCGGAGCGGAACGCGTGCTGGAACAGATCATCGCGTGCTTTCCGGAAGCGGACATCTTCAGCGTCGTGGACTTTCTCGAAGACCGCTCTTTCCTGCGCGGCAAGCAGGCGGCGACGTCGTTCATCCAGAAGCTGCCGTTCGCCCGGACGCGCTATCGCGCCTATCTCCCGCTGATGCCGCTCGCGATCGAACAGCTCGACCTCTCCGGATACGACCTCGTCATTTCCAGCAGCCACGCCGTGGCGAAAGGCGTGCTGACCGGACCCGACCAGGTGCATGTGAGCTACGTGCATTCGCCGATCCGCTATGCGTGGGACCTGCAACACCAATACCTCAAGCAATCCAATCTGACGGCGGGCGCGAAGTCACTGTTCGCGCGGTTGATCCTGCACTACATGCGCAACTGGGATATCCGCACGTCGAATTCGGTGAATCACTTCATCGCCAATTCGGATTTCATTGCGCGGCGGATTCACAAGGTGTATCGGCGTACGTCCAAGGTCATCTTTCCGCCCGTGGATGTGGCCTCGTTCGAAGTGTGCGAGCAGAAGGAAGATTTCTATCTGACCGCCTCGCGCATGGTGCCGTACAAGAAAATCGATCTCATCGTGGAAGCGTTCGCGCGCATGCCGGGGCGCAAGCTGGTCGTGATCGGCGAAGGCCCGGACATGGCGAAGATCCGCGCCAAGGCGACGCCCAATGTGGAGATCATGGGCTATCAGCCGTTCGCCGTGCTGCATGACCGGATGCGCCGCGCGAAAGCCTTCGTGTTCGCAGCCGAAGAGGACTTCGGGATTTCGGTCGTGGAAGCGCAGGCGTGCGGCACGCCGGTGATCGCGTACGGCAAGGGCGGCGCGCTGGAAACGGTGCTCGATGCCTCGCACGAACGGCCCACCGGACTGTTCTTCAACAGCCAGACGCCGCAGGCGATCATCGACGCCATCGATGCCTTCGACAGCGGCGCGCTCACCTTCAATCCCGCCGATTGCCGCGCGAACGCCGAGCGTTTTTCGAACAGTCGCTTCCGCGAGGCATTGCATGCGCATATCTCGCGGATCGCGCCGCAGTTCGTGCTGCCGCCGCTGCCGGTGGAGGAGGCGCCCGAGCCGCCTGCCATCGACGAGATGCAGCAAGCGGGCTTGAAAGTGCTCGCCGTCGACCAGAGCGGGGCGCTGGGCGGCGCGGAGTTGTCGATGCTCGAAGTCGTGAAGAACATGCGCGGCGACGTGCAGACCGTCCTGTTCGACGATGGCCCGTTCCGCATCGCGCTGGAAGCGGTCGGCGTGAAAGTGGACGTGCTCGACGGCAAGTCGCTCGACGGCATGCGCAAGGACGGCAAGGCGCGGCCTGGGATGAACATGCTGGGCGGCATGCTGAAGCTGTTGCGCGGCACGCTGGAACGCTCGCGCAACGCCGACGTGATCTACGTGAACACGCAGCGCGCGATGGTCATCGGCGCGATTGCGGGACTGATCTCGCGCAGACCGGTGGTCTGGCATCTGCGCGACATCGTCAGCGAGGAACACTTCGGCCGCACGCAACTAGCGGTCATCAAGTGGTGCACCAAGCTGATGCTGGAACACGTGATCGCCAATTCGACCGCATCGGCCGCCGCCGTCACGGCACTGACGCGGTTGCGCGAGGAACGGCTCGATGTCGTGTTCAACGGCATCTCGGCCGAACCGTTCACGGATATCGAAGCCGTCGCGCAACACGAACTGCGCGCGCGTTTCGGCTTGCCGCGCGATGCGTTCCTGGTCGGCTGCTTCAGCCGGCTCGCGCGCTGGAAGGGTCAGCATGTGCTGCTGGAGGCGCTGCTGGAGTCGCCGGACATGCATGCGGTGCTGGTCGGCGCGGCCTTGTTCGGTGAAGACGCCTATGAAACCGAATTGCGCGCCTATGTGGACGAGCATGGCTTGCAGGACCGCGTGCATTTCCTCGGCTTCCAGGACGATATCGCCGCCTGCATGAAAGCGGTGGACGTGGTCACGCATACCTCGATCATGGCGGAGCCGTTCGGGCGCGTGATCATCGAAGGGATGCTGTCGAAGCGGCCCGTCGTGGCGACGCGAGCAGGCGGCGTGATGGATATCGTCGAGGACGGCGAGAACGGCATTCTCTGTTCACCCGGCGACGCCTCCGAGCTGGCGCGCATTCTCGACCGTCTGAGAAAGAATCAGCCGTTGCGCGAGCGACTTGTCGAGCAAGGTTATGAGAATGCGACGAGCCGCTTCGGCACCGAGCGCTATGTCGAGAGCGTGGAGAAGATTCTCGTCGATGTCGCGGAGCGTTCGCGCAAACGCGGTTGAGTCAGCGCCTGCGGCGCGTGCGCCGCAGCGCCGCTGACCACGCCATCGCGGGCTTCTCCACGGCGGCATGGAAGACCAGCGCCACGCACACCGCAACGGCAGTGAAGCCGAACGAAGCCCAGATGTCGGTCTGTAGCGCGGACCTGAACAGCACCGATCCCAGCAGCACGAAAATGGGCAGATGCACGACATACAGCGAGAAGCTGAACGTGCCCAGCCAGGACAGGAAGCGGACCACGGGCGATGCGCGCATCGGCGTATCCAGCGCGCCGTGCAGGTAGACGGCGAAGGCGAATGCCCACAACTGGAACGCCGCATATTGCGCGAGGCTGAATGCGCCGCATCCGGCCAGTGTGAGCACGCCGGCCAGCATTCCCATGCGCGGCCGCGCTTCGATTCCGCGCGCTTTCGCTTCCGCGATCCATGCGCCGAGCATCCACGCGAACCAGTAGGACGTGAACACGACGATGCCGCGCGGCTCGAAAACCAGCGCCGACAGCACGTTGATGACGCCGACGCCCGCCATCACGCCGCCCATGCCGATGCGCCGCCGCAGCGCGATCAGCATCGGATATACGAGATAGAACTGCACCTCCACTGAAAGCGTCCAGAGCGCGCCGTTCGACCCGAAGGTCTTCCCCGCGATGCCCTGCAACGAAAACAGATTGACGAGAAACGCGCTCAGGTCGAAGGGATTGATCTTGTGGCTGACAGGCAGGAACGTGCTGCTCAGCGAATCGAGCGCGAGCGTCAGCAGCAGCGCGGCGATCAGCACCGGATAGATGCGGACGAAACGACGCAGCAGGAAGTTGCGGCTATCGAAGGGAGCGAGCGGGTCGGCGATCAGCTTGCGGGCCATCGCGCGATGGATGCAATAGCCGCTGATGACGAAGAACACCGGCACGCCCGCCGAGCCCCAGGCAATCGGGAAGGTCAGATAGCTGATGAGTGCATTCGCGTCGAGGCCATGCAGGCTGCGATGAAATTGCTGCATGCCGATCCACGTTACCTGCCGGCAATGAAAGTACGCAACGAGCAAGGCCGCCGCGCCGCGCCATGCGTCGATGGCGACATCCTGGCTGTCCGACAGGAGGCCTTCATGACGTGCGGCAGCGGGCGTGAAGAGAGAAGAATCGCTCATGGAGTGGAAGGTCGCGCGAGAAAAGAATGCGTCGATCTTAGGGCAGCAGAAATGGCACGAATAACGAAATAATTCGCGGCACGGGCGCTCATTTTTTATCGATTTTTTTCTGTTACGGTCGATGCCTGTCTAACGTCGAATGGATGCGGATCATGGATATGCATGCGATTGCCGGCGTGGCGGTGCTGCTCGTGCTGGTGGCCGCCTCGGCCTATCGGGACGCACTGCGCAACGACCCCCTGAGCCCGTTGCGCAAGCGCGGCTCGAATCGCGTCCCGGCGCCTCAGATGGACGACGCGGAATAAGCGCCGCCCGAGCGCTGCAGCGGACCACCGGGTCCGGGGACATCTCAATCACGGGTTTCGATCTGGAGGAAAGACTCATGCTCAAGGTGACCAAGGCCGTATTTCCTGTCGCGGGTCTCGGCACACGCTTCTTGCCCGCGACCAAGGCCAGTCCCAAGGAAATGCTGCCGGTGGTCGACAAGCCGCTGATTCAATACGCGGTGGAAGAGGCCGTCGCCGCCGGGATCACGGAGATGATTTTCGTCACCGGCCGCGGCAAGCGCGCCATCGAAGATCACTTCGACAAGTCCTATGAACTTGAAGCCGAACTCGAGGCACGCAACAAGGAAGCCCTGCTCGACGCCGTGCGCAGCATCAAGCCGGCGAACGTCGATTGCTTCTATGTGCGCCAGCCGTCCGCGCTCGGTCTCGGTCACGCGGTGTTGTGCGCGGAACGGCTCGTCGGCCAGCAGCCCTTCGCCGTGATGCTCGCCGATGACCTGCTGCACGCGCCGCAGCCGGTGATGAAGCAGCTCGTCGACGTCTTCGATCACTATCACAGCTCGGTGATCGGCGTGGAACGCATCGCGCGCGAGGACAGCGCTTCGTATGGCGTGATCGAAGGGCGCGAATGGGAAGAGGATGTCATCAAGATGTCGAGCATCGTCGAGAAGCCGCAGCCGGCGCTCGCGCCGTCGAATCTCGGCGTGGTCGGACGCTATGTGCTGATGCCGAGCATCTTCCGGCATCTGCGCGAGACACGGCCCAATGCGGGCGGCGAGATTCAGCTGACCGACGCCATCGGCGCGCTGCTCGGCGAGGAACAGGTGCTCGCGTATCGCTATTTCGGCACGCGTTTCGACTGCGGCAGCAAGCTCGGCTATCTCAAGGCGACGATCCAGTTCGCGTTGCAGCATCCCGAAGTGCGCAAGGACTTCGAGCAGTATCTGCGCGCGGAAGTATGGGCGTTGATGCCGGAGTTGATCGGGGAGGAAAGCAGCGAGCCGGAGGCTTTGTCGACATGAGGTGAGGGGCGTACCGACTCACGATCCGGTCGGGACGGATACAATGCGGCGGGTCTTTCCGTCCATTGCCTCATGAACCGTTCATCCCGGACCGTCCTGCTCGGTCCGCTACTCAAGAGTGTGTCGCGCTCGTTCTACCTGACGCTGCGCATCCTGCCCGCCGGCATGCGCGATCCCATCGGGCTCGCGTATCTGCTGGCGCGCGCGGCGGACACCATCGCCGATACCTCGCTGATCTCGCCGCAACGCCGCCTCGAACTCTTGCTGTCGTTGCGCGCACAGGTGAACGGCGCTGCCGATGACGGCGCGCTCGCGGGGATTGCCGGCGAAGTGGCGCGGCAGCAGGCGCAGCCGGACGAGCGCGCATTGCTCGAAGCGCTCGGCGCGGCGCTGGCGATCCTGCCGCAACTGGATGCGCGGGACGGCGCGGCGGTGCGCGACATCGTGACGACGCTCAGCACCGGCATGGAATTCGACCTGCGCACGTTTCCCGACGAGACGTCCGGGCAGATCGCCGCGCTGAAGGAGTTCGACGA
The DNA here is from genome assembly GCF_031451315.1 of Caballeronia sp. LZ032. NCBI lineage: Bacteria > Pseudomonadati > Pseudomonadota > Betaproteobacteria > Burkholderiales > Burkholderiaceae > Caballeronia > Caballeronia sp. LZ032. The sequence continues at coordinate 1,250,643 of NZ_JARUXP010000003.1, read as the reverse complement.
ACTGGACCGCTATACGTATCTGGTAGCGGGGTGCGTGGGTGAATTCTGGACGCGCATGACGGCGGCGCATCAGCCGGGCAAGCTTCAGGCGCCGCTCGACACCATGCTGGCGCTCGGCGTGCGCTTCGGCAAGGCCTTGCAGATGACCAACGTGCTGCGCGATTGCGCGCGCGACCTGCGCATCGGACGCTGCTATCTGCCTGCAACGATGCTCGCGCGTCATGGCCTCGCGCCGCATGATCTGCTGGACCCGCAGGCGTCGGTGCGCGCACGGCCCGTGCTGTTCGAGCTGCTGCGCACTTCGCTGGCGTTGTACCAGGACGCCGTCGATTACACGCTGGCCATTGCGCCGGGCGCCGTACGTTTGCGGCTGGCCTGCCTGTGGCCGATCATGATCGGCCTCGATACGCTGGTGCTGCTCGCGGAGAACCACGCATGGCTCGATCCCGCGCGCATCTCGAAGGTGCGCCGCAACGATGTCTATCGCATCATCGCGGCTTCGCTGCCAATGGTGGTATCGGACGCGGCGCTGCGCAACTGGAGCACGAAGCGCATGCAAGCGATAGAAGCGCGCATCAGCGCCGCAAGTCGGCCATGATGCGTTCGGCGAGAAAGTCGCACGGCGGTCGTCTCGACGCCGCGCTTCTCGCCAGCACCACTTCCAGCGTGCCGATATCCGGCAAACCTTGCGGCGGCCCGAGCAGCGTGAAGTGAGCGGGCACCGCGCATTTCGCGAGCGGCGTCACGGCGAGGCCGGCTTCGGCCATCGTCAGCAGACCGAGCAGGCTCGGACTCTCATACGACGTGCGATAGCCGATGCGCGCATGCTCCAGGCTGCGGATCGCGTTCTCCCGCGCGACGCTGCCCGGCAGGAACACCGCGATGGGCAGCGGGCGTTCCTTCCAGATGTCCGTGGCGCCGGGCGCGGCGGCCCAGACCATCGGCTCGTGACGCACGAAGTCGCCGGACAGTCCCTTGACCCGCGTCGCGCAGACGAGATCCACCGAACCGTCCTTCACCATCGGCGCAAGGGCGACGCTCGGCAGGCCGACCACCTGGATCTCGACCTTCGGATAGGTGGCGGAAAATTTCTTCAGAATGGGCGGGAAAAGCGACGACGCGTAATCGTCCGGCACGCCGATCACCACGCGCCCCGTCACGTCTGGCCGCACGACGGCCGCCCACGCCTCGTCGCGCAGCGCGATCATGCGGCGCGCGTAGGTGAGCAGCACCTCGCCGTCCTGCGTGGGCACGACGCTGCGCGGCTTGCGCACGAACAGCGGCTTGCCAAGCGCGGTTTCCAGCGTCTTGATCTGCATGCTCACCGCCGATTGCGAACGATGCACGAGTTCCGCCGCGCGGCTGATGTTGCCGGTATCGGCCACGGCGACGATCATCGCAAGGACATCGAGGTCGAGTGCTTTCATGGTCGGACAGGCTCGGTATCAGAAAATCTGAACGATTCTATCAAGATTATGCGTTTTTCTTTTACCTGAGCGGGGCGCATGATGCAGTCAAGGAGCCTATCCATGAACGCCCGTACCGATCTTTCCGTCCTCACCGCCGTGCAAGGCCTGCCTGAGCCGTCGTTCGCCACGACCGGGTCCGGGATTTCCGTGCCGTATATCGAGTGCGGAGAGGGTGAGCCGATGGTACTCATCCACGGATCGCTGTGCGATTACCGGTACTGGGAGGCGCAAGTCCTGCCGCTCGCGAAGCAATTCCGCGTGATCGTGCCGAGCCTGTCGCATTACTGGCCGGCCGTCGATGCCTTCGTGCAGGGGGAGTTCGGCTGGGAAGCGCACGTGGCGGAAATGGCGGCGTTCATCGAGACGCTGGAACTGGCACCCGTTCATCTCGTCGGGCATTCGCGCGGCGGCGCGATTGCGTTTCATCTGGCGCGCGAGTATCCGCGCCTCGTGAAGACGCTCACGCTGGCCGATCCAGGCGGTCCGCTCGAACTGGAAACGAAGTCGCGTTCGGCACCTGCTGCACCTGCTGCACCTGCCGCACTGCCGCCCGCCACGAATGCGCTGCGCGCGCGCGTGGCCGAGTTGATCGAACAGGGCGAATTCGACCGTGGCCTGGAGATGTTCGTCGATTCGGTGAGCATGCCGGGCTTCTGGAGGAAGAGCACGGAGAGCTTCCGCCGCATGGCGCTCGACAACGCGCTGACGCTGCCGAAGCAATTCCGCGATCCGCTGCCCGCTTACACGCGGGACCTGGCGCGCGACATCAAATGCCGCACGCTGCTGATCGACGGCGAGAAGAGCCCGCGCATGTTCCGCAACAACGTCGAGAAGCTGACGGAGTGGATTGCGTTCGCCGAGCGCCAGACGATCGCGCGGGCGTCGCATGGGATGAATGTCGCCAGCCCTGGCGCGTTCAATCGCGCGGTGCTGGCGTTTGCCGGAGCGTGGTGAGCGGCGCAATCTGACCGGTCCACGCGCGACGGCACAGGGGTTGCTGGGTGTTGTTCAAAACACCCACAGACCGGAGCTTCCATGCCCAATCCCGCGCTGCCGTTCGATCCCGCGTTCGAACAGATCCCCGACGACGAAGCCGAGACCACGAGGGAACTCGCGGAAACGATGCGCGGCATCACCGAGAAGACCTACGCCGACTCGGGACATGCGATCCGCAGCGTGCATGCGAAAAGCCACGGCCTGCTGACCGGCGAAATGCAGGTGAATGCCGGCCTGCCGCCTGAACTCGCGCAAGGCATCTTCGCGCAGCCTGCGAGCTTTCCCGTGGTGCTTCGTCTGTCGACGAATCCCGGCGACGTGCTCGACGACAACGTCTCCACCCCGCGCGGACTTGCCGTGAAGATCATCGGCGTCGAGGGCGAGCGCTTGCCGGGCAGCGAAGGCGATCGCACGCAGGATCTGGTGATGATCAACGCCCCGGCCTTCACGGCCGCGACGCCGAAGAAGTTCCTCTCGAATCTCAAGCTGCTCGCAAAAACCACCGACAAGATGCCGGGCGGCAAGAAGGCGCTGTCGGCGATGCTGCGCGGCACGGAAGCGCTGATCGAAAAGCTGGGCGGCGAGAGCGGCATGATCAAGAGCCTGGGCGGTCATCCCGAGACGCACATTCTGGGCGAGACCTTCTATACAGCCGTGCCGCTTCTCCATGGCCGGTACTTTGGCAAGCTGAGCGTCGCGCCCGTATCGGCGGAACTGACGGCGCTGACGGACGCCCCCGTCGATCTGAAGGACCGTCCCGATGGCCTGCGCGAAGCCGTCAGCGAGTTCTTCATGGCGAACGGCGCCGAATGGGAAGTGCGCGTGCAACTGGCGACCGACATCGAGAAGATGCCCATCGAGGATGCCTCGGTGCAATGGCCGGAAGACGAGAGTCCCTATGTGACGGTGGCGCGCATTCGCGTGGCGCCGCAGAGCACGTGGAACCCGCAGCGCGAGCGCGGCATCGACGACGGCATGGCCTTCAGTCCGTGGCATGGCGTGGCGGAGCATCGGCCGCTGGGTGGCGTGATGCGCGCGCGGCGGATGTCGTACGAGGTGTCGTCGGACTTTCGCGGCGAGCGTAACGGCTGTCCGATGCGGGAACCGCGCGAACGCGTCGATTTGTAGCTTTCGCTAACTCGCCGAAGCGTCCGGAACGAAATGCCGTAACAGCGGCGCAAGGATCGCGGAGTCCGTCGGTTTTGCGCAGAAAGCGTCGAAGCCCGCGTGCTTCGCGCGTTCGAGGTCGGACGCCGATGACGCCGCCGAGTGCGCGATCAATACGGTATCCGACGTGCTCGCGTTGGCCCGCAGTTGCGCGGCGACTTCCAGTCCCGACATATCCGGCATCCAGATGTCCAGCAGCACGATCTGCGGGCGCCATTGACCGATGGTGTCGATCGCACGGCGTCCGCTGTAGACGGCATTCGAATCGAATCCGCCGATGGCCAGCACCATGCTGATCGCGTCCGCGGTATCCGTGAAGTCGTCGACAACGAGCACGCGCGGGGCATCGAGCGCATCTTTTATCCGGCGCGTCCAGATGACGCATTGTGGGTTTGCTGCCTGGCCGTTCATGCTGCGTGGCGTCCTCATCGTACTGTCGGGCTGGAAAAACAATCTATCGTCCATGAGCGCATGGTTCGGACCTGATCCCGTCATCATGCAACCAGCGGGATGCGTGCGGTGAAACACGTGCCGTTCGCCTGCGACGAACACGCCTCGATCGTTCCCTTGTGTGCGTTGACGACCTGCTGACAGATATACAGCCCGAGACCCAGACCTTCGCCGGGCGTCTTGTTCGCCGCGCGCCAATACGGTTCGAACACTTTCGCGAGCGACTCCTCCGCGATGGAATCGCCTTGATTCGCTACCTCGATGACCAGATGGGTCGCATCCGTGATGGCCGACACGCGCACGGGCGCATCGGAGCTGCCGTGGGTCACGGCGTTGGCGAGCAGATTCGCGAGGAGTTGCTGCAGACGCGCCGGATCGCAATCGACGGGACGCTCGATGGCCAGTGTCGCGAAGATCTTCCGGTCTTCGTTGGCCTGCGTGATCTCGTTGACGACCGTCTGCAGGTACGGGCCGAGATTCTCCACCCGTTCCATACGCGCGGGAATGCCGTTGCCCAGCCGGCCGCGCGCGAAGTCCATGATGTCGTCGATGAGCTTCGACATGCGGGAAGCGCTCGACCTCAGGCGCTTTGCCACCGCGGTCATGTCGGGCGACTCCGCCTTGAGTTGCAGGTATTCCGCGCTCGCGCTGATCGCCGCCAGCGGACTGCGCAAGTCATGACCGAGCACCGCGATGAATTGCTCGCGGAGCTTCGAACTTTCGCGCTCGCTGGAAAGCAGCTTCTCGGTGGACCACTGCCGCTTGTCGCTGTCCAGTTGCAACGCGATGAGATTGGCGAAGACTTCGAACATGCGGACCACGCGCGGATCGGACACGTGCATGGGCCGGCTGTCGATTGCACAGAGATTGCCGAAGTACTCGCCGTCCGGCAGCACGATGGGCACGGAGATATAGCTGCGCAGCTTGTAGAGGGTCGGCGTGTGATGCCCGCCATAGCGGGTATCGGTGTCGAAATCGTCGACGATGATCGGGACACGAGCCTCACGGGACTCATGACACAGCGTCGTGTGAAGGTCGAGCTGGCCGCCGGGCTGCAAGCCGAAACTGATGTTGTCCTTCACCGCACAAGCGGTCCAGGTCAGGTCGCTGACTCGCGCAACGGCGGCGAAGCCCATGCCGGATTCACTGCAGATCATCTCGAGCATCGAAGGCACCGCATTGATGCGGGCCACCGCGCCAAGATCCCGCAGGATCAATTCTCTCGACTCGTGTTCCATTCGCTTGATGGTTGCTGTGGGTAAGGCTCGCAAGACAGCAGCGAACTGATGAGGTGCCCGGATGATGCCGCTCCGGCTGGCGCAATTGCAAGCAATACAACATGCCGGCAGCGGAAACACGGTCATCAAGCGCACGTTGTGCGCGGGCTAAGCGAATCCCATGCGCAAGGCAAGCGTTTTTTGTGCGATTTGTTGAGCGTCTTTCGTCTGCTTGTTGTGACGCGACAACGGTAAAACGTTTGGCGGCGGGCTAACATCGTCGGCACCTCATCGCTCATAAGAGGACATTCGTGAGCACGGGCCAAGACGATCTCGAAACATGGAAGCGCCGCCGCACCGCGGAACTGGCGTTCGAACTGGCCGATACCGGCCGCTATGAAAACTTCACCGACATCGCTTATGCGCTGCAATTCGAGCGCGGCATGTCGAGTGCGCAGGCCTTGATCGACGACCCCGAGATACGCCGCCAGCTCAACGCGCGTTGCGGCGACGCCAGGGAAAGACTCGCGCCGGTTCCCGAGCCTGAAGTGACGGCACCGGCGCCATCGAGCGAAACGCTCAGCGTCACGTCGAACGATCATGCGGAACTCCCGCAAGCAGCTGATTTCGCGCACGCGCCTTCGGTCCTGCGTCGAGCCATGCGATTCTGGCGCACAGGCGTCAAGCCCGTCGTGGCAAGCGATCTCGAATCGGCCGCCTCCTGAGCCTCATCGCGCGACAAAATCACTGAAGCAAGTGCGCTAACGCACGATAGCGGCCCTTTCGCGGCCGCTTTGCTCACGAAAGGCGGCTTCGCGCGCCTTTTCCATCCGTCAAAACCATTACACTTGAGGAAGTTGAACCATAAGCCCGGGTAAAGGCGTGAATTCGAATGCGCCGAACCCGGTGTTTGAACTTCGAGGAGGAAATGTTCGTGGCTAACGAAAAGATGCTCGCGCAAATGGCTGAGAAGAATGGTTTCATCGCCGCTCTGGATCAGAGCGGCGGTTCGACGCCGGGCGCGCTCAAGCAATATGGCATTCCGGAAGACGCCTATGACGGCGACGCCGAAATGTTCAAGCTGATGCACGAAATGCGGGTGCGCATCATGACGGCGCCTTCGTTCACGGGCCAGAAAGTGATCGGCGCCATTCTGTTCGAGCGCACGATGGACGGCGAAGCCGGCGGCAAGCCGGTGCCCACGTTCCTGTGGGAAGACCGCGGCATCGTGCCGTTCCTGAAGGTCGACAAGGGTCTGGAAGCGGAAGCGGACGGCGTGCAGGTGATGAAGCCGATCCCCGGTCTCGATGAACTGCTCGCGCGCGCGGCGAAGCTGGGTGTGTTCGGCACGAAGATGCGCTCGGTGATCCATCAGGCCGACGCAAAGGGCATCGCCGCTGTGTCGAAACAGCAGTTCGAAGTTGGCGCACAAATCATCAAGCATGGTCTCGTGCCGATCCTCGAACCCGAAGTCTCGATCAAGAGCCCGGACAAGAAGGGCGCGGAAAAGATCCTGCGCGACGAACTGCTCAAGGGTCTCGACGCACTGCCTGAATCCAGCCAGGTGATGATCAAGCTGACCATCCCGGACGAAGCGGACTTCTATCGTCCGCTGATCGAGCATCCGCGTGTCGTGCGTGTGGTGGCGCTGTCGGGCGGCTATACGCGTACCGACGCCTGCAAGAAGCTCGCGGAGAACCACGGCATGATCGCGAGTTTCTCGCGCGCGCTCATCAACGAGCTGAAGAAGTCGATGAGCGACAGCGAGTTCGACAAGACGCTCGAAGAGTCGATCAACGAGATCTACGACGCGTCCGTGCAGAAGGTCTGACGCTTCCCAGCTTCACCGCATCGCAGCGAGTCAGCTGCGATGCGTCGGCGGCGGCGTCTGCACCACGGGCGCCGCCGCCTGAAACAGCGCCTCGCGCGTGCCGTTCCTCGGCGGATAAATGCGCTCGCCGTTGATCGTGCGCTTCGTCTGCTTGGCCGCCTCGCCTTGCGAGACGAGCTGCCTGTCCCATCCCTCCGTATAGACCGCGCCCCACGGCCCGAGATCGCAGATGGTCGTGTACCAGTCGATCGACAGCGGCAACATCTCGACACCGAACAGATCGCACACGGCGTTGTGCCCGGCATAGCGTCCCATCGGCCGGCCATGCTGGCACGACATGACCGAAGGCCGTGTGCCGTCGATCAGCACGCGCGCGCAGTCGCCCGCCGCGAACACGCCGGGCACGCCTTCCGCGCGCAGGAAGGTATCGACGGGCACGCGGCCGAGCGGATCGAGCGTCACCGGTAGCTGCGCCGCCAGCGCATTCGCATGCATGCCGCCGCACCAGATGACCGTCGCGGTCTCGATGGTTTCGCGCGAGCCATCTTGCGTGAGCGTGACGCCCCGTTCATCGACTGATTCCAGCGACACACCCGGCCGCAACTCGACTTCCAGCGTGTTCAACGCGTTTTCGATGACCGGCTGCGCGCCGCCCATCGCCTGGGCGATTCGCGTCGAACGATCCGCGAGCACCACGCGTACGCGGCCGCGTTCGCCTTCCGTGACGATCTCGCGCAGCCGCGCAGGCAGTTCCGCCGCGAGTTCGATGCCCGTCAGACCCGCGCCGATCACCACCGCCGTGTAGCGGCCGGGCGTATCGGGCAGCGCGGGCAGCGTCAGCAGATGCGCCTGCAGACGGCACGCGCCGGCGTAGGTATCGACATCGAAGGAATGGTGGTCGAGGCCGGGAATCGGCGGGCGCACCAGCACGCTGCCCGCGGCCAGGATCAGCCGGTCGTAGTCGAGCGTCTCGGACGCGCCGTCATGCGCGACGGTTACGCGCCGGTTCGGGCTGTCGATGTCCGTCACCTTCGCCTGGATCAGGCGCACGCCCGCCGGACCGAGCACGGTATCGAGCGGGACGAGCGTGGGATCGAGCGGCTGCTCGTAGTTGCGCACCCGCACGCTGTGGAAGGGCGCCGGATTGACGATGGCCACTTCGGTCTCGCCGGCGACGGGGCCCATTTCATCGAGCTTGCGCGCGGCGGACAGCGCGCTCCACAGACCCGCGAAACCCGCGCCGATTACCAGGATGCGCTTCAAGGCGATTCTCCTGTCTAAACGATCGTTCGCACCAAAGGCCACCTTCGTTCTTCTTTATAGCCGATATGGAGCGCCGTCGCCCGGCTTCGCATGTGCCCGGATTAGTCGGTTTTTCGCCAAAAGTGATTTCGCAGATTAGGTATTTACCCTAGATGGAGCGATCCCTAAACTTGCCTCAACGGTCGCAAACGAAGCAGCAAGTCAGGCAAAGGCAGCGTGAGCGACAACCCAAAAACTCAAGGTACGGAGGAATGAATCATGAACAAGCTCATCGGTATTGCAGCGGTCGCTCTCGCCTTCGCCGCTCCGGTCGCATCTTTCGCGCAATCGAACCAACCCGTGACGCGCGCTGAAGTCCGCGCGCAGATCGTTCAACTGGAAAAGGCAGGCTACAACCCGGGCGTCGTCAACGACACCACGTATCCCGCCGACATCCAGGCAGCCGAAGCGCGTGTCGCAGCGCAAAGCGCCTACGGCGGTGTGGCGGACGGCGGCTCGCAATCGGGCGCACGTGTCACTGCGATTCAAAACGACGTGACGTCGACGTTCGCGCATCACTAAGCAAGCAGCCTCATCAAGCAACGCGCCCGCAACCATGCGGGCGCGTTTGCATTCAGGCGTTCGTAAATCAAAGCGGAAACCCGCCCGAAAAGGTCTCGCGCAAATACCCGATGAACAACGCGACGGCCCGCGGCACATGCGGCGAATAAGGCCGCACCACGAAAAGCTGATCCGCGAACGCGCCGACCGGACGCCATTCCGGCAGCAGCACCACCAGCTTGCCCGTCTGCACCGCCGCCTGCGCAGTGAAGTCCGGCAGCAACGCGATGCCCAGGTCATCGAGCGCGGCGTCGCGCAACACCTCGCTGTTATTGGCTTCGAACGGTCCGCTGACGGCCAGCGTGTGCGGCCCCGCCGAACTCTTGCGGCCGCCCTTGCGCTGAAACGACCAGATACTCGCAGACTGCGCGCGCGGATAGACGAGACAGTCGTGCGTGGCGAGATCGTTCGGCGTCTGCGGCGTGCCGCGCCGCTTGAGATAGGCGCGGGTGGCAACGATCACCGAATAGGTATCGCACAGTTTCCAGGCCACGTGCGTGTCGGGGACCTGCGCGCTATGACGCACCGCGAGATCGAAACCCTCGGTGGCGATGGAACTGAGCCGGTCGGCGGCTTCCAGCTGCACGCGCACTTCGGGATGCGCATGCAGGAACCCCGACATCTTCGGCACGAGTTGCTGGCGTGAAAACGCCATGGGCGCGGTCATCCGGATCAGCCCGCGCGCGACGCCCGCCATCTCCCTTACGCTCAGAAAGCTCGACGCGATGTGCTGATACTGCTCGCGCGTGTCGTCGACGAGCCGGCGGCCCGCCTCGGTGAAGCGCACGCTGCGCGTGGTGCGGGTGACGAGCGGCACGCCCGCCGCGCGCTCCAGTTCCGCGATGCGCTGGCTCATGGCCGCCTTCGAGACATTCAGGCGGGCGGCCGCCGCCGTGTAGCTGCCCTGTTCCGCGAGCACCGTGAGCCAGTGCAAATGGGTCCAGAGAGCCTCGATCTTTTGCTCTTCCATCTGCTCATTGTTTGCCAGAATAAACAATGAGTTCAATCATAGCGTCTTTGCGCGGAGCCCGATGCTTCCTACACTGTGACCATTGCCCAAACATTCAGTGAAGGAGACGAGATGCAAGCGTTCAACGATACCGCCGACGTGGTCCATTACATCCACGGTCAACGGACGAACGGCTCGGCCACGCGCACGCAGCCGGTCTTCAACCCCGCAACGGGCGAACGTCCGCGCAAGCTCGTGCTCGGCGAAGCCGCCGACGTGGACGCTGCGGTCGCCAGCGCGAAGCAGGCGTTCCCGGCCTGGCGCGACATGCCGCCCATCCGCCGCGCGCGCGTCATGCTCAAGTTCCTGGAGCTGATGAACAAGCATCGCGACGAACTCGCGGCCATCATCACCGCCGAGCACGGCAAGGTGTTCTCGGATGCGCAGGGCGAGGTGTCGCGCGGTATCGACGTGATCGAATTCGCCTGCGGCATTCCGCAACTGCTGAAGGGCGACTACACCGAACAGGTGTCCACCGGCATCGACAACTGGACCACGCGCCAACCGCTCGGCATCGTCGCGGGCATTACGCCGTTCAACTTCCCGTGCATGGTGCCGTGCTGGATGTTCCCGGTCGCCATCGCGGCAGGCAATGCGTTCATCCTGAAGCCGAGCGAGCGCGATCCGTCGGCGTCGCTGTTCATGGCCGAGCTGCTCAAGCAAGCCGGCTTGCCGGACGGCATCTTCAACGTCGTGCAGGGGGACAAGGTCGTCGTCGATGCGCTGCTCACGCACCCGCAAGTGAAGGCGATCAGCTTCGTCGGTTCGACGCCGATCGCCAACTACATCTACGAAACGGGCGCGAAGCACGGCAAGCGCGTGCAGGCGCTCGGCGGCGCGAAGAATCACATGGTCGTGATGCCGGATGCGGATCTCGACCAGGCTGTCGATGCTTTGATCGGCGCGGGCTACGGCTCGGCGGGCGAGCGCTGCATGGCCATTTCGGTGGCGGTGCTGGTGGGCGATGTCGCGGACAAGATCGTGCCGCGCCTCGCCGAGCGCGCGCAGCAGCTCAAGATCAAGAACGGCATGGAAGACGATGCCGAAATGGGCCCGATCGTCACGCGTCAGGCGCTGGAGCGCATCGAAGGCTATATCGCGATGGGCGTGGACGAAGGCGCGAAGCTGGTCGTCGATGGCCGGGGTTTCAAGGTTCCCGGCCATGAGGACGGCTTCTTCACGGGCGGCACGCTGTTCGACCACGTGACGCCGGAAATGCGCATCTACAAGGAAGAGATCTTCGGACCGGTGCTCGCCTGCGTGCGCGTGAAGGACTTCAGCGAAGCCGTGGATCTGGTCAACGAGCACGAGTTCGGCAATGGCGTGGCCTGCTACACGCGCGATGGCCACATTGCGCGCGAGTTCGGACGCCGCATCGAGGTGGGCATGGTGGGCATCAACGTGCCGATTCCGGTGCCGATGGCATGGCATGGTTTCGGCGGCTGGAAGCGCAGTCTGTTCGGCGACATGCACGCGTACGGCGAGGAAGGCGTGCGTTTCTACACGAAGCAGAAGTCGATCATGCAGCGCTGGCCCGAAAGCACCGAGAAGGGCGCCGAATTCGCGATGCCGACCGCGAAGTAAGGCATCGCTCGCCATTCCGATGGCACGCTTGCAAGCAACGCCCGCTTTCTCCTGACCGGACAAGCGGGTTTTTTTCGGCTTGAACCGGCGCATCTGTTCCGCGCAGTCACAAGTCAAATGCATGCGCGTCGATTGACTCGCGGGCCGCGCATGGCGAAGATGCAGCACAGTGAACCGGGACATAGTGTCCACCGACATGCAGCGGCAATTCGACGACCTTCTTCTTGGCAGCATCGAGCTGTTCTGCCTCGCGGCTGAACTCGGCAGTTTCACGCTGGCCGCGACGGCTGCGAGCGTCACGCCTGCTGCCGTGAGCCGTGCCGTCGCGCGGCTGGAAAAGCGCCTCGACGTGCGGCTGTTCGTGCGCACGACGCGCCAGATCCGCCTGACCGATGCCGGCCGCCGTTACTTCGAGCAATGCCGCGACGCGCTGAATCGTCTGGCCGAAGCCGAGCGCGAAGCCACCGGCCAGCAGACCACGCCCAAGGGCGTGTTGCGCATCAGCATGCCGACGCCTTACGGGCACTTCCGCATGCTGCCCATCCTTGCGGAATTCCGCGCGCGTTATCCCGATGTCACGGTGGAAGCGCATCTGAGCAACCGCAATATCGACTTCGCCGAGGAAGGCTTCGACCTCGCGATCCGTGGCCGCGCACCGCGCGACTCCAACCTCATCGCGCGCAAGCTCGAGGACGCGGAACTCGTGATCGTCGCTTCGCCCGCTTATCTGAAGCGGGCGGGTGTGCCGCATACCATCGAGGATCTGCGTCATCACGACTGCATCCAGTTCGAGATGCCGAGCACCGGCCGGTCCGTGCCGTGGCGCTTCATGCAGAACGGCGAGGCCGTGGAGATGGTGGTGGAAGCCGTCTATGGCACGTCCGGCGACGCGCTCGCGGGCATTCCGCTCGCGCTGCACGGCGCGGGATTGTTCCAGACCTACCGCTTCGCGGTGGCCGAGGAACTGCGCGCGGGCACGCTCGTCGAAGTGCTGCGCGAGGCCGGCGGAAGCAGCCGGCCATTCATCCTGCTTTATCCGCACGGCAGGCATCTGTCGTCGCGCGTGCGGGCGTTCGTCGACTTCGTCGTCGAGAAGCTCGGCACGCGCTGAATGCAACCTTCAAGGGACGATCAACATGAGCACGAACCCATTGACATCGCTACTCGGCATCCGGACGCCGATCATCCAGGCGCCGATGGCCGGCGTCAGTACGCCCGCGCTGGCCGCGGCGGTATCGGAAGCCGGCGGGCTGGGCTCGCTCGGCGTCGGCGCGATGAACGCGGAAGGCGCACGCAAGGTCATTCGCGAGACCCGTGCACTGACCGCCAGGCCCTTCAACGTCAATGTCTTTTGTCACGCGCCGTCCACCGCCCACGTGGCGGTGGAGAAGGCATGGACCGACTGGCTCGCGCCGGTGTTCGCGCAAAACGGCGCGACGCCGCCCCCCCCCCGGAGCGAGATCTACACGAGCTTTGTCGTCGATGAAGCGATGCTCCAGGTTTTCGTCGAAGAGAAGCCGGCAGTGGCGAGTTTCCATTTCGGGCTGCCGTCGCAGCGTGCGATCGACGCCTTGCGCGGCGCGGGCATCAAACTGATTGCATCCGCAACCAGTTTGCGGGAAGCCGAACAGGTGGCGAAGGCGGGCGTGGACGCCATCGTGGCGCAGGGCATCGAGGCAGGCGGGCATCGCGGCCTCTTCGATCCCGCCGGAGAAGACGACAAGCTCGGCGTGCTGGCGCTCACGCGTCTCCTCGTGCGCGCTTTCGACCTTCCCGTGATCGCCGCAGGCGGCATCATGGACGGCGCGGGCATCGCGGCGGCGCTGGCGCTGGGCGCGCAGGCGGCGCAACTCGGCACGGCCTTCGTGCCGTGCAAGGAGACGTCGATCGATGCGGGCTACCGGCGCGCCCTGCTGAGCGATGCGGCGCGCCGCACGACCTTCACCACCGCGATCTCGGGACGCGAGGCGCGCAGCCTCGTCAACCGCTTCACCGAACTTGGCCGCAGCGCGCAGGCGCCCGCGATTCCCGACTATCCGGTCACCTACGACGCCGGCAAGGCGCTGCATGCGGCCGCGAAGGCGCAGGGCGAGTTCGGCTATGGCGCGCAATGGGCGGGACAGGCGGCCGCGCTGGTGCGCGAACTGCCGGCAGCCGAACTGATGGCGCGGCTTGAAGAGGAGTTGCAGGAAAGCATCGCGGGCCTGCGTCAATATGAATCGCGCTGATCGCTGTAAAGCTTAGTCGAAACGCTTCGTTGGTCGAATGTGCTGTCGATGCTTCAATGATTCCGTCGCGCTGAACGCGGCTGCATCCGACAAACGCAACCCAACGGAGTGTCCCGATGTCCACGAGCCCCACACTCGCCGCCGAGGCCGCGCGCGAACCCGTCACGTCGAATGAACCGTTCCAGGTGCGTCCCATAGGCGGACGCATCGGTGCTGAAGTGCGCGGCGTGACGCTGTCCGCCGACCTCGACGATGCCGCCATCGGCGCCATCAACCAGGCGCTGCTACGACACAAGGTGCTGTTCTTCCGCGGCCAGTCGCATCTCGACGACGCCGCGCAGGAAGCCTTCGCCGCGCGCTTCGGCGAGACGGTGGCGCATCCGACGGTGCCTTCGCGCGCGGGCAGCAGCCGCTTGCTCGAGCTCGATTCGAAACACGGGACGCGCGCGAACTCCTGGCATACCGACGTGACCTTCGTCGATGCCTATCCGAAGATCTCCATCCTGCGCGGCGTGGTGATTCCGCCCGCCGGCGGCGACACGGTCTGGGCCAACACGGCGGCCGCCTACGACAACCTGCCGCCACCGCTGCGCGCGCTCGCCGACGCATTATGGGCGCTGCATTCCAACGCCTATGACTACGCCGCGACACGCAACGTGCCCGACACCGATTCCGAGCGCGCGTATCGCAGGCAGTTCACCTCGACGCTCTATGAGACCGAGCATCCGGTCGTGCGCGTGCATCCGGAGACAGGCGAACGCACGCTTGTGCTGGGTCACTTCGTGCAGCGCTTCATCGGCTTGTCGCAGCGCGATTCGGACCGGCTGGCCGAACTCTTTCACGATCACGTCACGCGTCTGGAGAACACCGTCCGCTGGCGCTGGACGCAAGGCGATGTCGCGATCTGGGACAACCGCGCGACCCAACATTACGCGGTGGCGGACTATGGCGACGCGCATCGCGTCGTGCGCCGCGCGACGGTTCATGGCGACGTGCCCGTGGGCATCGACGGACGCCGCAGCCGCATCGTCAAGCAGGAAACGCGCGCCGCCTGACGCGCTTCGCCTCGCGCCATCGCCGCGTCAACCCTTCTTCAGCCTGAGCAAGATGACCTCACGATTCAAGTTTGTCGCCTTCACGGCGATGCTGTTCGCCGTGTTCAACGGTTCTGCGCAAGCCGCCGATCCCGCCGTGGTCCGCATCGGCGTGGCGCAACAGGGCAGCGGCGATCCACCCACGTTCGGCGGTTCACCGGCCGCGACCGCGCAGTTGCAGCATCGCGTGGAAGATGCGTTGTCCGGGCAGGCCAAGGTTCAATGGCTGTTCTTCAAGGGCGCGGGGCCGGCCGTCAACGAGGCGCTCGCGAACCAGCAGATCGACTTCGCTTATCAAGGCGATCTGCCTTCAGTGCTGGGCCGCGCGAACGGCTTGAAGACGCATCTGCTGGTGGCGTCGAACGTGCGCACGGGCGTGTATCTGGCCGTGCCGCCGGATTCCGGCATCAAGAGCGTGAAGGACCTGAAAGGCAAGCGCGTCGGCCTGTTTCGCGGGACCAATCTGCAACTCGTGGCCGACAACGTCCTCAAGGAAAACGGCCTGAGCGAACGCGATCTGCGCGTCATCAATCTCGACACGGCTGCCGCACAGGCGGCGCTGGCGTCGAAGGGCGTCGATGCGGTGTTTCTCGACTACTCGCTGTTCAAGCTGCAGCGCCAGGGGCTGGCGAAGATCGTCTACGCATCGCGCGATGACGGCGTGCAGCTCACGCGGCAGGCGCACTTGCTGGTACTCGACGACTACGAGCAGAAGCACCCCGAGATCGTGCAGAAAGTGGTGACGGCGGTCGTGCAGGCGGCGCAATGGTCATCCGACGAGGCCAACCGCGATGCGCTCTTCACGCTGTGGGCGAAGAGCGGCGTGCCGACCGAATCATGGCAGGCGGAGTACGCGAAGCAGCCGTTGAAGGACCGCATGTCGCCGCTGATCGATCCGTTCCTGGTCGCGCGCTACCAGTCCGTCGCCGACGATGCGCTGCGCCTCAACCTGATCCGTCAGCCCGTGAGCGTGAATGGCTGGTTCGAGCCGAAGTATCTCGACCAGGCGTTGAAGTCGCTGAAGCTCGAAGGGTACTGGCCGCGTTTCGATGCGGCAGGCAAACCCACCGCTTGATGCTTCGAGGAGACCAGTCAATATGGCCCGTACCCTGACCCGTGTCGCGCTGCCCGCTCTGCGCGCGCACCGGACGCTTTCGATCGACGCGCTGCGTGCCGCCGGCTGGACCGCGTTGCCCTGGCTTCTGCCCGCGAGTTGCGCGCTGCTGTGGGTGCTCGGGTCGCACTACGGATGGATCTCGGCGCAAGTGCTGCCGCCGCCCGCGCTCGTCTTCGACACGCTGGCCGCGCTGGTGAAGAGCGGCGAGTTGTGGATGCATCTGTCCGCGAGCATGACGCGCGCGGCAGTCGGCTTCGGCGGCGGCGTCGTGCTCGGCGTGCTGCTGGGCGGCGCGCTCGGTCTGTCGCGCACGCTCGAAGCGTGGGTGCTGCCGAGCTTCAACGCCATCGTGCAGGTGCCGGTGCTCGGCTGGCTGCCGTTCCTGATGATCGTCGTCGGCATCGGCGAGCCGTTGAAGTATCTGTTGATCGGCCACGCGGCGCTCGTGCCGGTCACGCTCTCCACGCTGCAAGGCTTTCGCAACACGCCGCGCGGCTTGCGAGAAGTGGCCGCGGCGTATCGCTATACGCGCTGGCAAGTGATTGCGCGCGTCACGCTGCCCGCCGCGATTCCGGTGATCGGCACCGGCGTGCGGCTCGCGTTCACGAAGGCATGGCTGACGCTGGTGGTGGTGGAACTCGTCGCGTCGTCGGAAGGGCTCGGCTATCTGATCGTCTATGGACGGCAACTGTTTCAGCTCGATCTCGTGCTGGCTTCGGTGCTGATCGTCGGCGCGATCGGCTATGCGGCGGACCGGCTGCTCACTGCGTTCGAGCGCAGGCTCCAGCGCGGCCGCGCCCACTGAGGAGAAGAACATGTCCACGCTGGAACTGGAACAGGAACCGAGTGCGGTCAAGGGCTCATGGCGCGGCGCCGTGCTGCCGTTCGCGGGACTCGCGCTGTGGTGGTGGCTCGCGCGTCACGCACAGGCCGATCACGGCATCCTGGTCTCGCCGGCGCGCGTGTGGCAGACGGCCGTCGAGCAAACCCGCAGCGGCGCACTGATGCGTGCGCTCTCGGCCTCGCTGGCGCGCGAACTGACGGGCTTCGCCATCGGCGCGACGCTCGGACTCGTGCTCGGCGCGCTGCTCGGTGTGTCGAAGCTGGCGAATCGCGCCATCGCGCCGAGCTTCAACACGTTCAAGCAGGTCTCGCTGTTCGCGTGGATTCCGTTGATCTCCGTATGGTTCGGACTCGGCGATGTCGCGAAGGTCGTGTTCCTCTCGCTGGCGGCGCTGGTGCCGGTCGTCGTGCACACCAGCGACGGCATTCGCGCCGTGTCTCCAATGTATCTCGACGTGGCGCGCGCCTATCGCTATAACCGATTGCAGACGCTGGCGTTCGTCGTGCTGCCCGCCGCCTTGCCGTCCATTTTCACGGGCGTCTATCTCGCGCTCATCTATTCGTGGCTCGCGACGCTCGGCGCGGAATATCTGCTCGTGGCGGGCAGCGGCATCGGCAATCTGCTCGTGGACGGCAGCGAACAGTTCCGCATGGATCTCGTCGTGTTCGGCGTGATCGTGGTGGGAATCACGGGATGGGCGTTGAACGCCCTTGCGCGCGGCGTGCAGCGCCGCTGGTTCGGCGCGGCGCGTGCGGTTTGAGGAGAATGAACATGGCAAGCCTGATCGAACAGGAAAGCGGCCTGACGCTGCGGCACGTGAGCAAGCGCTTCAACGACGACACCGCGCCGCCGGTGCTGGATCGCATCGAGCTGTCGATTGCGAGCGGCGAGTTCGTGAGCATCGTCGGCGCCAGCGGCTGCGGAAAGTCGACGCTGCTGCGCCTCATCGCCGGGCTCGATCCCGCGCATGACGGCGAAATCGAGTTTGACGGAGAACGCGTCGTCACGACGGATCTGTCACGCGGCATCGTGTTCCAGGATCATCGGCTGTTTCCCTGGCTGAATGTCGCGCAGAACGTGGCGGTAGCGCTGCGCAATGCACCCCTTACACGGGTGGAGAAGGCGCGTGCGGTTGCGGAGCATGTCGCGCTCGTCGGACTCGAAGGATTTGAGCGGCACTATCCGCATCAGTTGTCGGGCGGCATGGCGCAGCGTGTGGCGATTGCGCGCGGGCTCGTCAACCGGCCGCGCTTGCTGTTGCTCGACGAACCCTTCGGCGCGCTCGACGCGCTCACGCGTTCGCGTCTGCAAGCCGAATTGCAGCGCATCTGGGCGCGTGAACGTATCACGATGGTTCTGGTGACGCACGATGTCGAAGAAGCCGTGCTGCTGTCGGACCGTATCGTCGTGATGGAGGCGCGGCCGGGACGCATCGGCGACGTGATCGATGTCACGCTGCCGAGGCCGCGCAAGCCGGGCGATCAGGGCGTCGGCAGGCTGCGCGACGAGATCGTCGGCCGGTTCTTCACGGATGGCGTCTAGAGCCTAAAGCTGCGCTTCGATCGCGGCCTTGTCGATCACCGACCAGACCTCGGCAATCTTGCCGTCGCGGAACGTATAGAAGACGTTCTCGCAGAACGTCACGCGGCGGCCGTCGAACTTCAGGCCCATGAAGTCCGCTCGCGGCGAACAGTCGAAGCGCAGACGGCTGGCGATGCGCGGCGGTTCCGCCACCAGCAACTCGATGTTGAAGCGCAGGTCGGGAATATCGCGGAAGTCCTGCTCCAGCATCCGCCGATAACCCGCCAGGCCGAACGCACGGCCGTTGTGTTGTGCGGTTTGATCGACGAAGTTGCCGAGATGGTCCCAGTCCTGTGCATTCAGACAGTCGATATACGCGCGATAGAGTGCCGAGAGTTCGTCCGGTGTCATGGTGTCGGTGTGTGCGTGAGGATCACGCCGAAGCATAAACCCATGGACGCCGCGCGCGGTCGGCGCGTTGAAACTCGGCGACGCGCGTTTCCCGCGCCACGGCCTGATCGACATCGTCCTGGCCGTTCAGCAACGCGACGCGCTGCGATTCGGGCAGGCTGAACGAAAACGGTTCGAGCCCCGGAACACGCACCTGACAGGCTTGCAGATCCACCGTCAGCAACTCGCCGCGCGCCGCGACCGGCATGATCGTGGCAATCTCTTCGGGCGCGAGCCGCACGGGCAGCACGCCGTTCTGGAAGCAGTTGTTGTAGAAGATGTCGCCGTAGCTCGACGCGATCACGCAGCGTATGCCGAACTCGTCGAGCGCCCACACGGCCATTTCGCGCGAACTGCCGCAGCCGAAATTCTTGCCGGTCACGACAATGCGCGCCTCGCGAAACGGCGGCTGGTTCAGCACGAAATCCGGGTTCTCGGTGCCGTCCGGCCGATAGCGCAGCGTCTCGAACGCCCAAGGCTGGAACTCGCCGCGCTTCAGTTGCGAGATGCGCTCGATCCGCACGATCAGGTCCGTATCGACATCATCGCGGTCGATCACCGCGGCATGTCCCGTGCACACGTCGAAGGCTTTCATGCGGCTCCCTGGATTTCGCCTGCAAGCGCCGAAGCGGCGGCGGTGGCCGGGTTGGCGAGATGGGTCATCACGCCCGGTCCCTGCCGTCCGACGAAGTTGCGGTTCGACGTGGACACGCAGCGTTCGCCGCTGGCGCCGAGATCGCCGTTGGCGCCGACGCACATCGAGCAGCCCGGCTCGCGCCATTCGAAGCCCGCGTCGCGGAAAATCTGGTCGAGTCCCTCGCGTTCGGCCTGTTCGCGCACCGGCAGCGAACCCGGCACGACCCACGCGTTCACGTGCTTCGCCACGCGCGCACCGCGCACCACTTGCGCAGCGGCGCGCAGATCGGAGATGCGGCTGTTCGCACACGAGCCGATGAACACCCGGTCGATACGCGTGCCCTCCATGCGCTGCAAGGGCTTGAGCTTCATGTAGCCAAGCGCGGCTTCCGATTGCGCGCGCCGTTGCGGGTTCGGTTCGGCGGCGGGATCGGGCACATAGCCGTCGATGCACACCACCTGCTCGGGCGTCGTGCCCCAGGTGATCTGCGCATCGATGCCTTCGATATCGACGTCCACGTCCTTGTCGAAGATCGCGTCGGCGTCGGTTGCCAGTTGACGCCAGGCGGCGACGGCGGTGTCGAATGCATCGCCCTGCGGCGCGAAGGGACGGCCGCGCAGATAGTCGAAGGTGACGTCGTCGGGCGCGATCATGCCGAGACGCGCGCCCATTTCAATCGCGAGATTGCAGAGCGTCATGCGCGCTTCCATGTCGAAGCCGCGCACTGCGTCGCCGGCGAATTCGAGCGCGTGACCCACCGCGCCCGCCACGCCCAGCTTGCCGATCACATGCAGGATGACGTCCTTGGCCGTCGCGCGCCGTGCGGGCCTGCCGCGCAGCGTGACGCGCATGCGTGCGGGCTTGCGCTGGCGCAAGGTCTGGCTCGCCAGCACCTGCACCTGTTCCGACAAGCCGATGCCCCAGCCCATCGCACCAAATGCGCCATGCGTGCAGGTATGGCTGTCGCCGCAGACGAGCGTGGTGCCGGGCAACGTCAAGCCTTGTTCCGGCGCAATGACGTGGACGATGCCCTGGCGCGCGTCGTCCAGATCGAAGCGCTCGATCTTCAAACGCTGTGTCTGCTCGCGGAACGCCTCGACCATTTCGGTGGCCCACGGCTGGTCGCCGGCACGGCGTCCCGGCGCGCTCGATATCACGTGATCCGGCGTCGCGAAGGTCAGCTTCGCGTCGCGCACGCCGAGCCCGCGCCGCTCCAGTACGCGGATCGCTTCGACGGCGGTCAGTTCATGCAGCAGATGGCGATCGATATGCAGGACTGTGGTGCCGTCGCTCAATTCCTCGACGACGTGCGCATTCCAGACCTTGTCGAACATCGTTTGCGCGCTCATTCTTCGCCATCCTGATGAGTTGTTATGTGGGATGTCATGGTTGTCTCCTCCTCCTTCAGACTGCGATCTCAGCTCAGCGGCGCACCCAGGCCCGCGAGCGCGGGCAGTTGCAGGATCAGGTCGGCGGAATGCCAGAGATGGCGCTTCATGGCCTGATAGGCCATGTCCGCATTGCCCGCGAGGATGCCCTCGGCGATGTCCTCATGTTCCGCGAGCGCGTTCTTCATCATCTGCGCGCTGCCGATCTGCTGGCGCAACTGGATCATGAAAACCGGCAGCTGATATTTGTCGATCAGTTCGCCCAGTTGCGGATTGCCGCACATGTGCACGATTTCCTGATGGAACGCCCGGTTGTCGACGATGAAACGCTGGAAGTCCGGCCGGTCGTTGTGCACGCGGCCCTGCTCCAGCACCGCGACCAGGCGCGCGCGGTTGTCGCCGACATCGATGTTCTGCGCCGCCACGCGGGCCGCATAGCCTTCCAGCGCCTCGCGAATCTGATAGACGTGCGCTACTTCCGCCGCCGACAGACTGCGCACCACCGCGCCGCGATTCGGCACGACATCGATCAGACCGTCCGCTTCCAGCCGGCGGAACGCTTCACGCAGCGAACCACGGCTGATGCCGAGCTGCTCGACGATGTCGCGTGAAATCAGCCGCTGGCCCGGCACGAGCCGGCCTTCGAGGATGCGGCTTTTCAGTTCGGCCGCGATGCGCTCGACGGTTTCGCCCGAGCGGCCGGCACTTTCGATGTCGGCTTCGGCAGCGGCGGGAAGGGGGATATGAGGGAAGTCCATGAGCGGATTGTCCAACAGTTTCCGTTGACGCGCCATACGTTTTAACATTTAATTCAAACAAAAGTGTTCGACACTTTGATCCACAACACTACAAATTCGGAGACAACATGAAGGGTTTGATGCGCTTGGGCGCGGTGGCGCTGGCGGTATCGGGGTGGATGTGCGCGGCGGGCGCGTATGCGGCGGACGTGGTGCGTATCGGCGGGACGAGCAATTACGGGCCGGTGCTGCCCGTGATGGCCGCCCAGGAGCTCAAGCTGTTCGACAAGGTCGGCGTGCAGACGCAGTTCACCGGCTTTCCCGGCGGCGCGGCCTGCATGGAGGCGCTGGCCGCCAACGAAGTGGATATCGTCAATTTCTTTCCGCCGGGCCTCGCGCTGGCGAAGAAGCGCGGCGTGAAGGCGACCATCGTCGGTGCGGATTCGCTGACGCCGCGCGGCTGGGACGTGATCGTCAAGAAGGATTCGCCGCTCAAGACCGTCAAGGATCTCGCGGGCAAGAAGGTGGGCATCTCGGCCACCGGCTCGACGACCGACTTCTTCGGACTGTGGGCGGCCAACGAAGCGGGCGCGCCGGTGAACCGCATTCCGGTGGGCGGTCCGGGCATGGTGCCGAACCTGCTGTCGGGCAACGTGGATGCGATCGTCGCGTATCCGCCGCTCAGCTACAAGGTGTTGCAGGCGGGCACGGGCCGCAGTCTGGTCGATTTCGGCAAGGCCATGCCGGCCAACGTGCCCGACGTGTGGATGGCCTCCGACGACATCCTCGCGAAGAATCCCGACGGCGTGAAGAAGACGCTGATCGCGCTGTACAGCGCGGTGGTCTACATGCAGGCGCACCCCGAGTGGACGATTGCGTTCATCCAGAAGCAGACCGGCCTGCCGCCGGAAATCGCCAAGCTGGAATACGACAACACCATCAAGGGCCTCTCGCCTGACGGTTCGATCAAGGCCGAATGGGTCGAGGAATCGCTCAAGCTCGCGAAGCTCGCCGGCATGAACGACACGCCGCCCGCGAAGGACCTGTTCACCACGCGCTTCGTGCCGGTGAAGACGGTGACGCCATGAGCCCCTGGGCACGACGTCTCACGCAGGCGGCGATCATCGCGGGCTTCGTGCTCGCGTGGCATTTGACGGTGGCGGGCCGCTTCGTCGATCCGATGCTGCTTCCCGGGCCCGCCGAAGTCTTCGCGCGCATGATCCATCTGCTCGGCGATGCGCAATCGCTGCATCACCTCGGCGTGACGCTCGGCGAGGTGATGCTGGCGGTGGTGCTGGTCACGCCGGTGGGCATCGCGCTGGGCCTGTTCCTCGGCGAGAACGCGTACTGGGGCGCGGCCTTCCGGCCGCTGTTCTACTTCATGTCGAGCGTGCCGAAGTCGGTGTTCCTGCCGGTCTTCATTCTCGCGCTCGGCATGGGCTTCTCGCAGAAGGTGGCGTTCGGCATGTTCCAGGCGATCTTCGTGCTGGTGGTCGCGGCCATCGCGGCGGCGCAGAGCGTGCCGGTGGACTACGTGCGCACGGCCCGTTCGTTCGGCGCGACGCGTGCGCAGATCTATCGCCATGTGTATCTGCCCGCGATGCTCCCGGTGATTCTCGAAGGCCTGCGCCTCGGCATGATCTTCAACATCACCGGCGTGCTGTTCGCGGAGATGTACGTGTCGCGCGCCGGGCTGGGCTACCTGATCGCCAACTGGGGCATGAACTTCGACATCGTCAGCCTGCTGGCGGGCATCGTCCTCGCGAGCCTCGTGTCGATCATGGTGAACGAAGCACTGCGCTGGTACGAGCATCGGGTCGGCGCCTGGCGCGGCTGACGCGCGGCTCAGGAAATCCGCACAACCCCACGACCACACACAATTCGCATGAGCACAACGAACGCACTCTCTCGCAACGAGACCGCCGCGCTGCACATCGACGGCGTGTCGCAAACCTATCAATCGAAGAGCGGGCCGGTCCACGCGCTCGACGACGTGTCGTTCAGCATTGACAACGGCAAGTTCATCGGCCTGGTCGGTCCCAGCGGCTGCGGCAAGTCCTCGCTGCTGATGATGATGGCCGGCCTGCTCGCGCCGAGCGCGGGCTGCATCCGCGTGGGCGAGCGGCGCATCACGCAGCCGGAGCCGGAGGAAATCGGCGTCGTGTTCCAGGAGTCGAGCCTGCTGCCGTGGAAGACCGCGCTGGAGAACGTGGAGTTTCCGCTGGAACTGCGCGGCATCGACGTGGCGACGCGCCGGCCGCTCGCGCGCGAGATGCTGGCGCGCGTCGGGCTGAAGGACTTCCTCGACCGCCGTCCGCACGAACTGTCCGGGGGCATGAAGCAGCGCGTGGCGATTGCGCGCGGCTTCTGCCAGAACCCGCGCGTGCTGCTGATGGACGAACCGTTCGCCGCCCTCGATGAACAGACGCGCCTCTCGCTCGGCGACGAACTGCTGTCCATCTGGGAGCAGCATCGCAAGACCGTGGTATTCGTCACGCACAGCCTCACGGAAGCGGTCTATCTGTGCGATGAAGTCGTGGTCATGGCGGCGCGTCCGGGGCGCGTCATCAAGCGCATCCAGATCGACCTGCCGCGTCCGCGCACCTTCAAGACGATGGCGACCGCGCGTTTCGGCGAACTGCGCGACGAGATCTGGGAACTCATCCGTACCGTGGAGCACGCATGATCTCGCAGCCCCTGGTCCGCACGAAGCACGCGCCCGCCGCCGCAGAAGCAGCAGCCGAACGCGCGCCGCGCCGTCCCGCGTTGAGTGCAGCGGCGCTGCGGCTCGTCTGCATCGTGTTGCTGCTCGCCTTCTGGGAACTGGCGCCGCGTCTCGGCTGGGTGCCCGAAGTGATGCTCGCGCCACTGTCGTCGACCCTCGTGGCCGGTTTCGACAACGGGCCGATGTTCGCAATGAACCTCGCGTCCACGGTGGCCGAGATGGCGGCCGCGCTGGCCATCGTGTTCGTGGTGGGCGGCGCGTGCGGGCTCTTGCTCGGCAGCGTGGCCGCGCTGCGCGACACGCTGTTGCCGCTGGCGTCGTCGTTGTATGCGGTGCCGCTCGTGATCCTCTATCCGCTGCTGACGGCGTGGATCGGCATCGGCATGGAATCGAAGATCGTGTTCGGCGCGGTCTACGGCTTCTTTCCGATGCTGCTCGCCACCGCCGCCGGCGTGCGCACGGTGGACCGGCAACTGCTCGTGGCGGCGCGCAGCATGGGCGCGCGCCGCATGCAGCTGGTGCGGCACGTGATGCTGCCCGCCGCGGTGCCTTCGGTGCTGTCGGGCATGCGTCTCGGCAGCGCGATGACGGCCATCGGCGTGGTGGTCGCGGAGATGATGGCCGCGACCTCGGGCATCGGCTTCGTCATCACGCAGAACCGCACGCTCTTCAATACCCCCAACGTCTATTTCGGCGTGCTGCTCGTGCTGGTGCTCGCTGTGGCCCTCGATCAGCTCGTCAATTTCCTGCAACGGATCGCGTCGCGGCGCTATCCCCAACCTGAAAACAAGTCATGAAATCTGCATCGCATGCCAGCGTGTTGCGCGAACGCCTGCAACGGAAGGACATCGTCGTGGTGCCGGGCGGCGGCTCGCCGCTGGAAATCCGCATGATCGCGCGCGCGGGTTTCGAAGCCGCGTATCTCAGCGGCTATGCCACGGCGGCTTCGCGCTACGGCGTGCCGGACATCGGGCTGGTTGCGTACGGCGAGATCGAGAACGCCGTGCTCGCCACGACGCGCGTCGCCGACGTGCCGCTGATCGTCGATTGCGACACCGGCTACGGCGACGTCACCAACATGATCCGCACCGTGCAGGGCATGGAGCGCCTGGGCGTGGCCGCGATCCAGATCGAGGATCAGGCCTGGCCGAAGCGCTGCGGCCACATGGACGCGAAGATCGTCGAGTCGCGCGAGGTGGCGTTGCGCAAGCTGCGCGCCGCGCTCGAAGCACGCAACGATCCCGGCACCGTGATCATCGCGCGCACCGATGCACGCGGTCCGCACGGGCTGGACGAAGCGCTCGAACGCTGCCGCATGTTCCGCGATGCGGGCGCGGATGTCGTGTTCGTCGACGGACCGCAGTCGCTCGAGGAACTCGAGATCATCGGACGCGAACTGGCGGGCGGGCCGCTGGTCGCGAACATGTCGGAATCAGGGCTGACGCCGCTGCTTTCCGCGGCGGAACTGCAGGAGCTTGGCTTTGCCATCGCGCTGTTCCCGAGCAGCACGGTGCGCCTGACCGTGCGCATCGTCGAGGACTTTCTTGCCGATCTCAAGCAAAGCGGCGACTCGCGCGCATGGGTCGATCGCATGGCGAGCCTCGCGCAGACCAACAGCGCGCTCGGCATCGAGACGATGCGCGAGTTCGAGGCCCACATTCTCGCGGACGTGAAGAAGCGTCTCGCGTAACGCACGTAGCGAACGATACTGGAGACCCCACGCATGACATCGAACTACTATCCGTATCCGCCGGGCGGCGCCACCGCCACTGACCGCATCCTGAAGGGCGCCATCGACCTGCATCATCACGGCTTCCCGGAGATCAGCTTCGAGGCGAAGACGCGTCTGGAAGACATCGACGAGATGTCGATCGCACGCAATGCCGGCATGCTCGGCATCGTGTTGAAGTCGCACATGTTCCCGACCGTGGGCCGCGCGTATCACCTGAGCAACCTGGTGCCGGGCATCGAGATCTTCCCGAGCATCACGCTGAATTACGCGGTGGGCGGGCTCAATCCGCTGGCGATCGAAAGCGCGGCGAAGCAGGGCGCCAAGGTCGTGTTCATGCCGACCTGGAGCGCCGAGCATGACATCGAGCGCGGCGGCATGAGCCGGCATCTGCGGCATTTCCTCGACCGCGCGGAAGGCACGTTGCGGCCGGGCAAGGGCATCCGCCTGACGCGTTCCAACGGCAAGCTGCTGCAGGAAACCCGCGAGTGTCTCGACTGCGCGCGCCAGTACGGCATGACCATCTGCACGGGACACGTTTCGCCGACGGAGTCGATCGCGCTCGCTTTGGAAGCGAAGGACTACGGCATCAACGAAGTGATCTTCTCGCATCCGGACAGCAACTCGGTGGGCGCGAACCGCCAGGAAATCCGCGACATGTGCGCGCTCGGCGCGGTGTGCGAGTTCTGCGCGCTCGGCTGCCTGCCGCCGCTGATGCGCATGAAGCCGAAGGACTTCGCCGATGTGGTGGGCGATATCGGCGAGGACAAGGTCATCCTGACGACGGACTACTTCTTCGAATGGTCGCCGCCGGGTCCGGAGACCATGCGCATGCTGATCGGCACGTTCCTCGCACTGGGCATGTCCGAGACGGCGGTGCGCAAGATGGTGCGCGAGAATCCGGCGCGCATGCTCGGCATGGATGCGGACCGGCTCGCGAAGCTCGACGCCGAACAGGACGCGTACCGTGCGGCACAGCTTGCGATTTGAGCGAACCTGGACCGATAAAAGGAGACGAGCTTCATGATTCAGCAGGTTGCAAGCCGCGCGGGCTGGAAAGGACCGGACCTCGCGCAGACCGAGGCGTGGTTTCATCGTTTGTCGGACGACGCCATCGCCGATTTCGAAACGGCGATGCGCACGGCGGTGGCATCGGGCAAGGATCTGTTCGATCTGGGCGTGGAAGACTTTCCGCTCGGCGCCGCCGGGCGCGCCGCGCTCGCTGTCGTGCATGACGAGACCCAGCAGGGACTCGGTGTGATGGTATTGCGCGGCTTTCCGGTGGCGCGTCATGAGCCGGCGCATCTGCGCCTGCTGTTCTGGGGGCTCGGCCTGCACATGGGCGTGCCGCGTCCGCAGGGCAAGCAGAGCCAGTTCATGTCCGACGTCACCGATGCCGGCGGCACCTACCGCAGCACCACGGGCCGCGGCTACAACACGAACTCGAAGCTCGACTTCCATGCGGACAATGCGGACATCGTCGGGCTCATGTGCGTGAATGCGGCAAAGCGCGGCGGCGAGAGCCTGATCGCGAGTTCGGTGCATGCCCATAACGTGATGCTTCAGCAACGTCCCGATCTCGTCGCGGTGCTGTACGAGCCGTTCATCTTCAGCCGGCAGGGCGAGCAGGCGCCGGAGGAAGGGCTGTGGTACGAGTCGCCGGTGTTCTCGGTGACGGAAGGGCACTTTGCGTGCCGTCATGTGCGCAACCATATCAAGGGCGCGCAGGACGGCTTTCCCGACTTGCCGCGCCTGACGCAGGCACAAATCGAGGCGCTCGATCTCTTCGACGAAATCCTCGCGCGCGAGGACGTGCGCTTCTCGATGCATCTCGAGCCGGGCGACATGCAGTTCCTCAACAACCATACGCAACTGCATTCGCGCACCAGCTACGAAGACTGGCCGGAACCGGGGCGGCGCCGTCTGCTGTATCGTCTATGGCTGGCGATCCCGGATGCGCAGCCGCTCGCTCCGGGCCTCCTGCCGACCTACAAGGACGTGGCGAGCAAGGCGGTGCGCGGCGGTTTTCGCGGCGTGAACATCACGGAGGCGACGCGCGCGTTCGAGGCGCGCATCGCCGCGCATCACGAGATGGCGATGCGCATTTACGACTAGCGCGGGTGCGTGGTTGAGTGGCTTGATCTCGCGCGATGCATTGCAACGCAACGGAGGAGACTCATGAACGATATCGCGACGAGTGCGCGCATCAAGGTCTTCTGGCAGCCGGGCTGCTCGTCGTGCCTGCGCACGAAGGAGTTCCTGACCCAGCAGGGCGTCGAGTTCGAATCGCGCGACGTGCATAACGATCCCGAGGCGCAGGCCGAGTTGTTCGCGCTGGGCGTGCGCAGCGTGCCGGTGGTGTCGATCGGCGCGCGCTATACGTTCGCGCAGTCGCTCAAGGACGTGGTGAAGTTTCTCGACCTGCGCACGACGCTCGCGGAGCCCTTGCCGCCGCGCATGCTGGTGCAACGGCTCGACACGGTGATGAGCGCCGTGTCGCGTTACGTGGTCCAGTTCGCGCCTGAGCATTTGCACGAACCGTTTCGCGACCGGCGTCGCACGCCGGCGCAGTTGTGCTATCACGTGTATCGCATCGCCGAGATGGGCATGGAAGCGTCGCAGGGCATGTTGCTGCGCTTCGAGAGTTTCGACGAGATACCGCCCGAGACCTGGACGGCCGACGACATCCGCCGCTGGGGCGACGACGTGCATCGCCGCTTCGATGCATGGTGGGCCGCTGAAGCGGACCCCGGGGTGAACTACACGGTGCAGACCTACTACGGCACGCGACCCTTCCACGAAGTGCTGGAACGCACGGCGTGGCACGCCACGCAGCACACGCGGCAGATCATGCTGATGCTGGAGACGCAGGGCGTGACGCCGGATGGGCCGTTGAGCGCGGGGGATCTCGAAGGGTTGCCGCTGCCGGAGGAAGTGTGGGGGTGAGGGCGTGCTGCCTGAGTAGTGGCATGCAGAGCATCACTGCTTTGGTTGAAATCTTCCGGCATTGTCTTGAGAAAGATTCGGAATCGGAAGGAGAATCAAGACTCTGCGCAAAAGCGTGATTTTGTGCTGCTGGTTAGGAGTTGTCCGCGGATCTTCGCATAATGAATGTCACCACTTTAGGCGGAGATCGATCCCATGACCGTCGTGACGAGTTACCCCGGTGTCTACGTGCAGGAAAACGCTTCATTTGCTGCAACGGTCAACACGCTCTCGACGGCGGTGCCGTTGATATGCATGAGCGCCTATTTCTCGAAGGCGCCAATTCGCTTCAATAACTGGCTTGACGTGACCTTGTACCAGTCCGACAACGTCGACCTGAATAATGCAAAGTTCGCGGGTCTGAGGGCCTATTTCGAATCAGGCGGCGGGCCTTGTTATGCGGTGAACTACTATGATTTGGTCACCGCAGCCAAGGCGCTTGAGTCGGTCGTTACGCTGGTGGTTGCGAATGGCGAAAAGATGGAGGACATGCGATTCCACCTCGACCACCTGCCGGTTTCGCTTTTCAAGATTCTGGATGGACCCAAGGACGAAATAACGGGCGCCAATGCCACCGACGGCTATCCATCGAATCCTTGCGGGGCGGTTTACTATCCTTTCCTCAAGACGAACTGGAGTACAGCGGACATCCCTCCCAGCGCCGTCATGGCCGGCCTCTACTGCAGGAACGATCGCCAGCGAGGGGTCTGGAAGGCGCCGGCCAACATGCCCTTGCCTGCTGGCTATACACCGCTTTACACAGTGACGGACGACCTCCAGGCGCAGTACACCAGCGGCCGCGCGATCAACATGATCCGCTCGTTCAACGATAACGCTCCGGTAGTCTGGGGCGCTCGTACGTTGGAGGACAGCGACAACTGGCGCTACATCCCGGTACGCCGTCTGTTCAACAGCGTCGAACGCGATGTCGACAACGCCATGAAGGAAATGGTCTTCGAACCGAACACGCCGTTGACGTGGGAGAAGGTGCGATCCGCCATCAACAGCTATCTGCATCAGTTGTGGAAGCAGGGCGCACTGGCCGGCCAATCCGACGACGAAGCGTACTTCGTGCAGATCGGCAAGGACATCACCATGTCGGCCGACGACATCGCTCAAGGCAAGATGATCGTCAAGATCGGTCTGGCGGCGACGCGGCCTGCCGAGTTCATCGTCCTGCAATTCACGCAGACCGTGGAAGCCGCTTGAACGCCTCATGAAGCGGCGCCTTCCGGACGGACCCACGCCTTAACCATTCCTTCAATCGACACGCAGTTTTATTCAATCTCGACGTCGTCTCCCGCTGGCAGAATTTCAGTGCGTTACAAACACACATGAAAAGAACGTGATCCATACCTGAAGGCGATTGCTGTCGCGCCGGCGAGGTCAAGCACGGATCCCGTCAAGGAGACAGCGTCGATCATGAATTACCCGACCGCAGCGTGGGCCTGCGCAGCATGCATGAGCATCGCTCCCACATGGGCGAATGCCGAAGTCCCGACTTCGGGCGCACCGCTGCCCTTGGGCGGAAGCTCCGTCACCATCTATGGCCTGATCGATCAGGGCGTGGAGTTCGTCAACAACGTGGCGAAAGGCAAGAACGCCACCACCAACAGCTGGCGCACCGGCGACGGCACCGCGACCTCCTACTTCGGCATTCGCGGGGTCGAGGATCTCGGTGGCGGCATTCGCGCCATCTTCGACCTGCAAGGCGGTTTCCAGCCGACCAACGGCGCCTCGCGGCAGGGCGGCCGCCTGTTCGGGCGTCAATCGTATGTGGGCATCGACGGGAAATACGGGCGGCTCACCTTCGGCCGCCAGTACACGATGCGTTTCTATGGCGTGTCGTTCATCAACCCGTTCGGCACGGGTGCGCAAGGCATCACGACGCTGGACAACGGCATTGCCAACGCGCGGGCCGACAACTCGGTGAGCTATCGCTACTTCCTCGGCGACTTCGAAGGCGGCGTGAACTACAGCTTCGGCCGCGACGCCGTGGCGGGCAACAGTTCGGTCGCCACGAATTGTCCCGGGCAGACCACGCCGTCGAACCAGTGCCGGGAATGGTCGGCGCTGCTCAAGTACGACGCGCACACGTGGGGCGTGGCCACCTCCTACGAGCGTAACTACGGCGGCACGGCGGCGACGTGGGGCGGTCTCACCTCGCCCGACAAGGCCGATGCCCGCATCACGCTGGGCGGCTACGTCAAGTTCCACGGCACCAAGCTGGGCGTCGGCTGGATACGGCGCCTCGATGACGGCATCGCGACGCCCCGAAGCAATCTGTTCTGGGTGTCGGGCACCGTGCCGGTGAATCCGTTCTTTCATATCGACGGCATGGTGGCCCAGCTCAGATACGATCAGTCGCCCAACAAGGCGCTCGTCGAAGTGCTGCGCGGCGAGTACCTGTTGTCCAAGCGGACCCTGGTCTATCTGACCGGCGAGCACATCAACAACTCGGGCACCCTCGCACTCGCGGCGACCACCTTGTCGCCCACGGCCAGTCCGCCGGCCGGCGGCGGCCAGATCTCGATCATCGCGGGTATCCGGCATACCTTCTGAAGCCTCGCGGTGCTGTCACGAAGCTGTTCATGAACGTTCGATCGAATGACGCCGCGCTGACTTCCCGATGCGGTTGACCGCTCCGGCATTTACCCTGTCCCGGCGCGCTGCTAAGCTTTTGCCACGAGTCGAGTACACCGTGGGCGCAGCGCGCCGCAACACAGGGGTTTGCCATGAAATCGCTCATCAGGGCCGTCATTGCGCTGGCCGTTGCCGCTCCGGCCATCACCTTCGCGCAGGCAAATTCACAGCCGCTCACCCGCGCGCAAGTGCGCGCCGACCTGGTCCAGGCCGAGAAAGCCGGCTATAGCCCGACTGCCTGGGCCTATTTCCCCGAAGGCGAGATGCAGGCCGCGGAATTCCACAAGGCGGCTCATCAGGCTGCCGTCGGCGGGTATGGAGCCGACTGGAACGGTGTGTCGCAGGCGGGTGCCATCGCCCGTTGAGCGAGCGAGCAGCATCAGGCGCGCTTCTTTCTTGGCGGCGTTTTCACAGGAAGCGCGCCGTCGCCATGGGGTTCGGTGGCCGCCGGGGGTTCGAACTTGCCGCTGGACGCCATCTCATCCAGCGAGAGGCTGGGGATCAGGCTCTCGTCGTGCCGGTAGATGTCGGCGAGCTCGGACTCGGAGAACGCGATCAACTTGTTCTTCGCCAATGCATCGCCGGAACCCGCCGCCCACGCCGACGCCCACAGTGAAGCGAGCAGTTTGACGCTGTCGGCGAGCGACGCGATCGTGGCTTTCCGGATCGGATCGTTCGCCCACAGGCGCTTTTGCCGCTGCGGCACATTGAGCGCCGGGTCATCGGCATCGATGATGCGTTGCGGGCTCAGGCGCTGGTGGACCGCGTACATCAGATCCAGTGTTGCGCTTGCGGCGTCATGACCGGTGGCCGCCGCGCCTGCATCGGCCTCGCTGCCGGCAATGGCCTTGTTGACCCCTTCCAGCATCGCCACCGGGTCCACTTCGAGCATGCCTTCCTCGTAGATGCTGTGAATCTTCGCGGCAGCGCTGCCGGAGAAGGTCTTGAATGCGGCAGAGCTGCGCGGGACGGGATATTGCCGGCCATCATGTTCGACGAGCGGCGGTGTGCCGTGATGCAGCCACGAGCAGTGAAGCGGCTGGGACGCATCGCCCACGTAGTGCGCCAGTATCCCGGCGGCGGCGACGAAGCGCAGCACGTCGCCGTCTTCGAGATAGGCCACCATCGCCTCCCAGATCTGCCACACGCGAAAGGGCAGCGCACCTTCTTCCGGCCCCGTGCCTGCCTTGGCGAAGCCGTCGAAATACGCCTTCCACTGCGTCGCGGAACAATTGCGCTTGTCCTGATGACAACGGTCCAGCATGCTCTTGCCGCCGTCGATATCGACGATGTCGATGTCCGCGAAATGCTGTATCGGCTCGTTTGGACGAGCATGCACCCAGACGTAGTCGGGGACATCGGCGAGCGGCACGAAGGCATTGCTGCCCATCTTGAATGCCTTGCCTTGTCCCAATGTCGCGTCATCGAAGCCGATCCGCGCCTGGTTCGCCAGCATGAGTGTCGAGAGCTTGCCTTGCAGCAGTTCGCAGGCCTTCCAGCCGATGGCGAAGTGACCGAGCTTGCCCCAGTATTCGTCGTGACCGGTGCTCCATTCGTGCTCGAGCTCCAGGTCCAGCACGCGCAAGACGGTGGACAGGAAGCTGCCCAGCGCGAAGGCGCTGGCCTTGCCGTCGGGGAGCCGGAAGCGTTGCCCGCCCCATTGGACCGCGACCGGGCGCAGCCGCCGTGCGAGGGCGCCGCGTTCCGGCGCCTGCTCATGCACGAGCTGATCGGGATGAGTTTCGCGAGGTGTCCCGGGCGGATCGTAGAACCACAACGTTCCCGAGTCTCCAGGCCGGGTGAAGGGCGGTTCCTGAGGGCGCGTCCGCGTTCCGGTTTGCTTGCGGGCACCAATCAGCACATCCGTCGAATACTCGATGCTTCCCGTTCCGCGCGGCTGGAAGAACAGCGCCTTGATCTCGCCCTCCATCACGCCGGACGTGCCGCCGAACGCGCGCAACGGCGCGCCGATCAGGTCGAGCGTCAATGACGCCGCCGTCGCCTGATAGCTCTCGCCCACTTCGCCGATGCCGAAGACCTGCGAGGTCCAGTTCGAGACATCGCTGATGCGAACCAGGCCGACATCGAAATTGAGCATGCCCTTCAGGACCGGGAACTCCGGGAAGGCTTCGGAAAAGGCGAGTTTGCTGAGGCCGAGGTTCACGGCGTCGCCGACTTCCCGGGTGGAATCGCCGACGTAAGCGCTCACGGGCTGTCCTGGCTCGCCGGCGACATGCCGGCTCGTCAAGGCGTAGAACGATCCGTCCTTGTTCACGATGCATCCGAACGTGCCCATGCGTTCGATGCCTTGATCGGTTCGCAGGCAGGCATAACCGCCGCCGACCATCGGGCTCACCTGGGACGGGCCGGGGGAGGGCGGTCCGGCCTCTTCATCGGCGGGAGCGAGGACGACGCATGTCGGGACGACGCGTCCGTCGCTCAGATACAGCGCGCGAGGAACGACATTGCCGCCCAGGCGCTCGGACTCGACCCACTCGCGCACGAAGACGAGCACGCAAGGCCACGACCACGCGCGCACGACGCCGTTATCCAGCGTGCGCGGCGTCGATGCTTTCGCGACATCGGCGGGGCGGGGTTCTTCCGGCGAATGGACGGCGTACCAGTCGTCTTCATGAATGAGATACCGGCCGATCGCCGTGGCCACGACGTTGTCGAGATTCGACAACTGCACGTGCTGGGCTTCCCGGGCTTCCAGGAGATCGAGTACGGAGAGCGACGAGAAATCGCGCCGCGGCGGAAAGGTCCGCGGGGCGCCTTGCAACGGGGGCTGGGCCGGCTTGCCATTCATGGTCGTCTCCACAGGTCAATGACGCCGGGGCTCGGAACAAGGGATGGCGCCGTATCGAGCGATGTGTGCAGTGAGCATGGTGCGTCGGTGTTGCGTCAACAATGTGACGTTTAAATGGCGCGGCATCCGTGTCTTGCAGGGTCTGACGGCCGGTCGTGCGGATTTTTCGTGCAGACGAGGGATTCTGGTTCGTTGCAAAACAAAACTGTTCTATGAGATTTGGCTAACTAATTGATTTAATGGGTTTTGGTCCGCAAACGCGGTGCGTCCCGATGCAAATACTTCTGTACTGGCTGTGTGTATGAGGAAATCGGGATCTGCAAACAGAATCTGGTCTGTCAACCGAGTCATGCCCGGTCGCATCTTGGCACCAATGTAGCTCGGTCTGCGGGCAGCAGAGTGGATTACGCCGTATCAGATGCGAATGCCCAGGGAGAACTGTAATCGCTCGCAAGCTGGGGCATGAACACTGCCAGCAACCGAAACGGGCGTCGGCCTCCTTGTAGTTGGACGGGAGAGTCGGTATGAACTTTACATGCGTGTCGGACGAGAGTCGGCCACAATCCGACATTCGACTGCCGCAGGTGAACGGCTGTTTTCCGGCGTGCAAAAGACACCAGACATCTCTCGGCGACAGCGGCGACACTCCCAACAGGTAACAGCGCGCTATAGACCTGACAGCCTCATCATCGCCTCGGGATATCGGGCGCCCTGAACCTCGATTTCAGACGCGACAGATTGAATTTCGTCCAGATCCGCCGCACTCAGCTTTATCTTGAACGCGCCGAGATTCTCGTCGAGGCGCTCGACCTTGCGCGTGCCGAACAGTGGCACGATCCAAGGCTTCTGCGCCAGGAGCCATGCAAGGGCGATCTGTGCCGGTGTCGCCTCGTGCCGTTGCGAGACACTGCGTAGCAATCCAATCAGAACTGCGTTGGCCTTTCGGGCCTCAGGTACAAATCGCGGAATCTTGCTGCGAAAGTCGTCAC
Organism: Caballeronia sp. LZ032; assembly: GCF_031451315.1. NCBI lineage: Bacteria > Pseudomonadati > Pseudomonadota > Betaproteobacteria > Burkholderiales > Burkholderiaceae > Caballeronia > Caballeronia sp. LZ032. Next base: position 1,215,161 of record NZ_JARUXP010000003.1, on the reverse strand, counting down.
TGCCAAGATGCGTTGCCTCCGTGATCTTTCCTGTGAGAAACCCCTTACCCAAGGGACTGAACGGTACCAGGCCTATGCCAAGCTCTTCGAGCACGGGAATAATCTCGGCTTCCGGCTCCCGGGTCCACAGCGAATACTCGCTCTGAAGTGCTGCAACGGGCTGCTCCGCGTGGGCACGCCGGATCGACGTCACGCCCGCTTCGGACAAGCCGAAATATCGCACCTTCCCCTGGCGGATAAGATCCTTGACCGTGCCCGCGACCTCTTCCATCGGGACTGCAGGGTCCACCCGGTGCTGATAGAGAAGATCGATGTAATCCACATTGAGCCGTTTCAGGCTGCCATCGACTGCAGCCCGGATGTGTGCAGGCCTACTGTTGACGCCACCGTGATGAACGCCGGTATCAACATCGACATCCCAGCCAAACTTGGTTGCAATCTTCACCCTGTCCCTTAGCGGTGCAATTGCTTCTCCGACCATCTCCTCGTTGGTGAAGGGCCCGTAGACCTCCGCGGTATCGAAAAAGTCGACACCGCGTTCGATTGCTGTCCGGATGACCGCAATCATTTCAGTGCGATCCGGGATGTCTCTGGCGACGCCATAGCCCATACAGCCCAGTGACAGCGCCGACACTTCCAGGCCTTGGCCCAGCTTGCGTTTTTCCATCTCTTCTCTCCTTCAACCCAACTGGCGTGGGTTTCTCAGCGCAGAACTTCTTATCGCATGATGAAGCCGCCGTCGATGGAATTGGACTGACCTGTCACATAGCTCGATGCTTCGCTACACAACCACAAAACGGCATCGGCGATTTCCTCCGGACGTCCGTGACGGCCCATCGGAATGGTGGCTGTCATGGCTTCGAGTGCCGCCCCCTGGCCACCCGCGACCATCTGGTCCGCCATGGGAGTCCAGATCAACCCGGGGCAAATGGCATTGACCCGGATACCCTGCGCCGCATATTCGAGCGCCGCGCTCTTTGTGAGCCCAAGCACGCCATGTTTCGCCGCGTGGTAGGCGCCTCGCTCCGCACCGCCGACAAGACCGCCGAGCGACGAGCAGTTTACGATTGCACCATTCCCCTGTTTTCGCATCTGCTGCAACTCGAACTTCATGGAGCTCCATACGCCGCGCAGATTGATCGACATCACGCGGTCGTAATCGTCGCGCGGAGAGTCGGCCGTTTCAGCGAGAATGTTCTGTACCCCGGCGTTGTTATAAGCGACATCGAGCCGACCGAACGTCGACACGGTCTGCGCGACCATGGCTTCCACCTGGACGTCGTCGGATACATCGCACTGCACGGCGAGGGCCCTTGCCCCTAGCTCCTTCAATGCATCGACGGCAGACTGCACTGCGTCGCGGTTCCGGTCTGCCAGCACGACCGCGGCTCCCGACAAGGCGAACGCCTTTGCGGTCGCGAGACCGAGCCCGGAGCCCGCACCCGTGACGAGTGCAACCTTGTTTTCAAAAGTGATGTTCAAGATGTTTTCCTCCGACCTCTACGGATACGGGGCTTCAACAATGATGTGAGTCGCTGCCGACCCTGACTCGCACCTGCACGTGTTGGGCATTCGCCGCGTTCGCGACGATTCACGCGCGGACGGGTCAACCGACGCGGCGGCCTTCAACCGGATAGTTGGGATCCGTATAACCTGGTGTCGATGCATGGCCGGGAGGAACCAGACTGTCGACAAACTTCTCGTCGTCCGGTCCCAGTTGCAGCGTCAAAGCGTCCATGTAGCTATCCCAGTGCGCTTCCGTGCGCGGCCCGGCGATTGCCGAGCTGACCAGCTGGTTCCGGAGCACCCATGCGATCGCGAACGCAATCGCATGGGTGCCGCGCGCGGCGGCGTGCGCCGCGACGTTTTGCGCGATGGCGAGCGACTCAGGACGCCACTCGGTCTGCTGGATGCGTTTGTCGCCACGCGCAACGCGCGAATCGGCCGGGGGGGCGCCATCGGGCGAGTATTTGCCGGTCAGTACGCCTCGCGCGAGCGGGCTGTAGGGCACGACGCCGATGCCGTAATGGCCGGCTGCAGGCATCAGTTCTAGCTCGGCGGTACGGTCGACCAGGTTGTAGACCGGCTCGATCGCCACGGGTCGATCGATGCCCATCTGATCGGCCAGGCGCACGATTTCCGCGACACGCCACGCACGGAAGTTGGAGAGACCGAAGTAACGCACCTTGCCCTGGCGGATCAGATCGCCGATGGCACGAACCCCTTCTTCGAGCGGCGCCTCGACCAGGGAGCGATGAAAATACAGAACATCGATGTAGTCGGTGCCCAGGCGCTTCAGGCTGGCGTCGACCGTCTGGCAGACCCATTTGCGCGACTGCCCCTGCTCGTTCGGGCGAGCGTTCGCCGAAGCCGGATACCCGAACTTGGTCGCCACGACCCAGTCGTTGCGCCGCTCCGCGATTGCGCGCCCAACAATTTCCTCGGATCGACCCACGTGATAGACGTCAGCAGTGTCCAGAAAATTGATTCCCTGATCGTATGCCTTGTCGATGATCCGGCGCGAGCCTGCTTCATCCGTTTCGCCGCCGAACATCATCGTGCCCAGACACAGGGGCGAAACTTTCAGGGCGCTTCGCCCTAGGTGTCGGTAGTGCATGCTCATCATCTCCATACAGGCAGTGCCTGCGGTTAGCGTTGCGTGCACATCGTGAAGGGACGTGCTCACTGGCGCGTTTCGCGCCGTCCGTATGAAAATGATAGGGCAGGGGTTTCTAGCGATAAAGCATGTAAAACGGCAAAACCTCATGAAGTGAATTCATGAATAAATTTCGTTACCCGTGGTCAGGATCACCCTTGCGATAGCGGATCGCGTCGATCACGACGGTCATCGCGCGCGAGAACTCGCGGCGGGTTGCATAGCACGCATGCAGGCCCGGGAACGTGGGACACCAGTCATCCAGCACTTTGACGAGGCGCCCCGCTTCAACGTGCGGCTGGGCAAGGTCCGCGGGAACATAGGCGAGGCCATAGCCCGACAACGCCGCAGCCAGCATCTGGTAGGTGCCGTTGAAAGCGAGTTGGCCGTCGACGCGAACCTGCACCTCGCGACGGCCTTTCTTCAACTCCCACGAGTAGAAGCTACCTAAAGTCGGTAAGCGAAGATTGATGCAGTTGTGTGCGGTGAGGTCTTGGGGCTTTTTGGGCGACGCGCGCGTCTTCAGGTACTGCGGCGTGCCGACAATCGCCATGCGCATGGCCGGCGCGAGGCGAACGGCGATCATGTCCCTGGCGACCTGATCGCCGTGTCGAACCCCGATGTCGAAGCGGTCTGCCACGATATCCGAGAGGCCATAGTCGGTGATGATTTCCACCTTGAGGTCCGGATAGTCATGCAGGACCGGTGCCAGCCTGGGCCACAGGATCGTCTCTGTCGCGTGGTCGGTTGCGGTAATGCGAATCGTGCCCGCAGGTTTGTCGCGGAACTCCGACACGGCCGCCAGTTCTGAATCGATCTCTTCGAAACGCGGTGCGACGGTCCGGATGAGCCGCTCGCCAGCCTCAGTTGGTGCCACGCTGCGCGTCGTGCGGGTCAGTAGCCGCATACCGAGCCGCGCTTCGAGCGCCCGGATGGTATGACTCAGGGCGGATTGGGATACACCGAGCTGCGCGGCGGCACGCGTGAAGCTGCGCTCGCGCGCGACGGCGATAAGTGCAAGTAGGTCGTTGTAGCTTTCGCGTCGCATTGATGAACTCACTTCATAGGTGTTTGCCGATTCTAGCCTCTAGTCGCAGACAGCGGGTCGCGATAGATTTCAGCCAAAGCGCGATGCGCTGATCGAATGACTTCAATGCGGGCCAGGCTACCGGAGATCCAGTCAATGAGGATATGTGCGATGGCAATACTGTCCCTGGCGCTCGGCACTGCTGCCTGCTCGCAACTCGAAAGGAAACCTGATATGTCCAGTCGGGATGCCTCGACCTCCACCCCCGCCTTCGCCGCGATGAGCAAAGTGTCGCCTGCGCTCGAGCAATACACGAACGAAGTGCTGCTGGGCGATCTGTGGAAGCGTCCGCAACTGTCTGCACGAGACCGAAGCGTCGTGACGCTCTCCGTGCTGACTGTCCGAAATCAGAGCACCGAGTTGCCGTTCTATCTCGATCTCGCGCTCGACAGCGGACTCAAACCCAGTGAAATCTCGGAGATCATCACTCACCTCGCGTTTTATTCCGGTTGGGCCAACGCCACCGCTGCTGCGAGAGTGACGAGTACCGTATTCGAGAGACGGGGAATCACTGCGGCACAGTTGCCAAGCTCGACCGTCGAGCTTCTTCCTCTCGACAAAGCCGCAGAGGCGCAGCGAGAAAGCACGGTGCAACAGAACTTCGGGATGGTGTCGCCTGGGGTCGTTCAATTCACCCGCGACACGCTGTTCAATGACTTGTGGTTAAGACCCGGTCTGGCACCACGGGATCGCAGTCTTGTCACCGTCAGCGCGCTGGTCGCATCGGGACAGGTCGCGCAACTCACCTATCACCTGAACCGCGCGATGGACAATGGCTTGACCGCGGAACAGGCTTCCGAAGTGATGACTCAACTGGCCTTCTATGCCGGTTGGCCCAATGTCTTTACAGCGCTGCCCGTTGTAAAGGACGTCCTTGCGCACCGCCCGGGTTGATGTCCCGCCACGGCGTGCCGCACCGATCGCCCGATATGCCGAGGTGATCGAATGACATCGTGGTCCACGGATGAGCTTGCGGCGATCGCGGCGAGCGACGATCTTCACGTGTCGCCATTGCGCGACGATGGTGTCACGCATGGCACGCCGACATGGATCTGGTCGGTCGTCGTCGACGGCGATCTCTACGTGGGCGCCTACAACGGCCTGGTATCCCGTTGGTATCAGGCCGCCCTGCCGCAGCGGGGCGGAAGAATTCGCGTTGCCGGCATGACGCGAGACGTGAGCTTCGAGTCAGCAGCGAATGCGCTCAATGACAGGGTCGACGACGCATACGGGATCAAATACCGCAACAGCTGGTATCTCAACTCCATGGCAAGCCGGCAGGCGCGTTATGCAACGGTCAAGATCTCTCCGTGCGGCGCGACCGCGGAGAACGCAGCGAACGTGACAACCGGTATGACACAAGGTAAGCCAGATGACTGAGAAATTGAACGGCGCTACACGGCTGTTTCCGATCATCGGCGATCCGATCAGATTCGTTAAATCGCCGCAGAAGCTGACTCGTGGCTTCGTCGCGCGAGGCCACAATGCGCTTTGCCTGCCCATGCAGGTTGCCAACGACGACCAAGACGTGGTCATGCGTGCATTGACGTTGACCGCAAACGTCGACGGACTGCTTGTCACGATGCCACATAAGCAGTCGGCGTTTGCTTATTGCGCCAGCGTTTCCGATACTGCACGGTTGCTGGGTGCGGTCAGCGTCATGCGACGGAACGCGGACGGAACGTGGCACGGCGACATGCTCGACGGGCTCGCGTTCGTAAAGGCCCAGACCGATCACGGTGCACACGTGAGTGACGGCCGGGCATTGCTGATCGGCGCTGGAGCGGCTGGGAGCGCGATCGCCATCGCTTTGCTGGAGGCAGGCATCAGTGAACTCATCATTCACGACGCTGACGAAGCTCGTTCGGCCTGGCTCGCCGGAAAACTTGGAGAGCCCGACCGGCGCCGCGTGCGCGTTGGTCCAGCCAATCCGACAGGATGCACCCTCGTGTTCAACGCAACCCCCATGGGGCTGCACGGAGATGATCCGCTTCCCCTGCGGCGCGATCTACTCGATGCGTCAATGTTCGTTGGCGACGTGATTGCCGGGCATGGAGTCACGCCGCTTCTGGCGGCGGCGCAAGCGGCGGGTTGCAAGACGGCGAACGGCGTTCAGATGGTCGAAGCCGTGCAGGAAATGATGCTTGTATTTCTGTTGGGTGAATAAATCCGACGCCGGTGGTTTGATCACCCACCGGGAAAAGCGCGCTTCGGCGTTGCCAGTTACTGCGAAGAGCATTTAGCGAACCCGCTCCGACATCGTGCCCTGTCTGAGTGTCCGGTCGCGGGATAGTTTCTGACGTTCATTGCTCGCCGGCAACTGGCCGAAGCGGGTCTCGAGCTGCCGGTCACAGGTTCACGAAGCTGATGTTGCGTCAGGCAGAGGCAGGCGTCGAACAATCCTCAACAAGGCCTGAGATTTGGCAACGATCTTTTCGGTGCATCGGCACAGACGCGCGATCCAACCAAGCCGCTTATGACGTGTTGCTTCGATGAAGCAATCATATAGCGCTGACTATCGGGCATCACCCTTACGGATGGCAAGCAGGTCATTGCGGAGGTCGGCCTCGCTGTTCCTCTTGATTTGTCTGTCCAGCATCTATCTGAATTGCTCATCATCCGAATATACCTGGCGATCTGCAAAGCAGAGACATAAGTGCCACCCTGAGCGTCGAAATGCCCGGCAATGGCCATGGTCCTTGAAAGCGGAAAGGCCAGGGACGATTTCGGAGATGCGAACCCCAGCATGCTGCCGACAGTGGGACGTTCCTGCCAGACGATGCTCACGGGATGATCAGATGTCACGAAGCCGCCGCCGTTCTCCGGTGCGATCCACAATCGCCATTGGCGGTCCCGCAGGTACGGGAAAATCTCGCGGTACATCGGGAGTTCCTGTTCGATGTGATGCATCGTCGCGAGTTCGACGGAGTATTGACCGTCGTCGACGTGGGCTTTTATGATTTCAAACGGAAAATCGCAACGCGCCCCTCTAGCTTTGCGTAGTCCTGTTCAAGCGCGTCTATCGGCAGGCCGTCGCGATCTACGCGATTGACATCGCGCTGGACTGCGACGTTTTCAGGTTACGAATGCGGTCTTTGATTCGAGGTCTATGGCGAGCAGCTTCGAATTCTTGCTCGAATTGCGGGCGAATGCCTTTCATTAGCATTGCGGGATGAAATTGTGATCCTGAGCGGTCATGCGCGTAATGCTCCGAGGTCTGGCGGAATAAGGTCAGGAGCGTGGAATCAATGTGCGGGATAGAGTAGGAAGGAGAACGCTATACGCGAAGTCGAACCAGTCTCAAGTCGCCGAACGATAACGCACCATCTCGCGAGCTAAAACATCCCTAAGAACCGCGGAGAAAGGCTCACCTGAATTTCATATCGACGGCGAATGCGATCGCTATGCGCGGCTTCCCGCCTCAGCTATCAACCATTCCTTGAAAGCAACGATCGGCGGAGCGCTTTCACTGCGTTTTTTGTGCACCAGGTAGTACGCAAGCTCGCAGCTCTGCGCGACATCGAACGGCTTCACGAGCTTCCCCTCTTTCAGGTCATGCTCGACGAGGGTCGTCCGTCCCGGCGCAACGCCGTTGCCCGAAATGGCCGTCTGGTAGGCGGCTGGAGAGTCGTTTATCCGGATGCCGCGATTGCAATCGACAACATTCCGGCAACCGGCTTTCTGGAGCCATGAGCGCCATGTTGGAAACACGCCCGACGACCGCATCGACGCATCATGAATCAGGAGATGGTGCTGTAAGTCGGCTGGCGTCTTCAATTTCTGTTTGCCGCGTAACAGAGCGGGACTGCACACCGGAAAAAACTTGTCTCTCAACAGGAACGTGGAGGTAAGTCCGGACCATGTGCCGGCGTAGCGAATGCCGACATCGACCCGGTCAGATGTAAAGTCGACGAGTCGATTGCTTGTATCGATGCGCAGGTCGTAATACGGATGCCGTTGCTGAAAGCGGTCCACGCGTCGCAACAGGCACTTGTCGGCGAAGGCGGCGGGAACCGTGACCGTGAATGCCTGCACGCTGCCACGGTCTCAGAAGAAGCCACGTCGGCAGCATCAGAATGCGCTGCGAGCCGACCGGAAGCAAGGCCGGGTGCGCTTGGACGCAGATACAAATATTTGGCGCCGAGCGGGTGTTGCAAACATGGGCGTGCGAGAGCAGGGGAAAACTATCCGTAAAAACAGAGAGTTAGGGCGCTGAGAACAGCTTTGTTTGCAAAGAGGTGGCAGAGAGATGGATCCAGTACAGGTTTATTTGCGAAATTCCGCCAAGACAGGTTTCTTTGCACCAGTTCAGGTTTCGTTTGCAAACAACCAATTCCACGCCCGTCCTTGCGTCCTGCTTCACCCGCCATCTGTTTTGTTTATCGCGATACGCGGAAAGCGGCTCGTGAAAAACTGCCGCAAAGGCCCGCCGCAGCGCCGTTCCGGGGCATCAGCAAGCTTCCATAAAAGCTATCTTCTGGTTAACGCGTAGTCCCAGAAAAGACGCAATCTCCGCTACCCTTCGAATTCAGTTTTCCCTGAAGCAAGCCCGCCCGGCGACGCATTTCGAAGGAGTAGCGCACATGGCACGGATCATTGGAGGCATTGCCGCCTCGCACACGCCGACTATCGGTTTCGCGTTCGACAAGAACAAGCGCGACGATCCCGTCTGGGCGCCAATCTTCGAAAACTTCGCGCCGCTCGCCGACTGGCTCGCCGAGAAAAAGCCTGACGTCATCATCTCGATCTACAACGACCACGTCACGTCGTTCTTCTTCGATCACTACTCGGCGTTCACGCTGGGCGTCGGTCCCGAATGGAGCGTCGCGGACGAAGGCGGCGGCGCGCGCGACCTGCCGCCGATCAAGGGTCATCCGGAACTGGCCGCGCACATCGGCACGTCGCTGATGAGCGACGAGTTCGACATGTCGTTCTTCCAGAACAAGCCGCTCGATCACGGCTGCTTCTCGCCCCTCTCGATGCTGTGTCCGCACAAGCCCGAGTGGCCGGTCAAGCTCGTGCCGCTGCAAATGGGCGTGCTGCAATTGCCGGTGCCGAGCGCGCGCCGCTTCTACAAGCTCGGGCAGGCGCTGCGTCGCGCCATCGAGAGCTATCCGGAAGACCTCAAGGTGGCGATTCTCGCGACCGGCGGCCTCTCGCATCAGGTTCACGGCGAACGCGCGGGCTTCAACAACACGGAGTGGGACGCGCGCTTCCTCGACCTGTTCGAGCGCGATCCCGAACAACTGGCGAACATGACGCTCGCTGAGTACGCGACGCTCGGCGGCTACGAAGGCGCCGAAGTCATCATGTGGCTCACGATGCGCGGCGCGTTGTCTTCGAATGTGGTGTGCAAGCATCGCAGCTACTACCTGCCGTCGATGGCCGGCATCGCCACGGCGATCTACGAAGGCGAGGGTAGCGAGACCAAGCCCGCGATCATCGAGCGTCATCGCCAGAAGATGGCGGTCGAGCTCACCGATGTCGAGAAGCTCGAAGGCACCTATCCGTTCTCCATCGAAACCGCCGTGCGCGCTTATCGCATCAACGATTACCTCCATCGCATGGTGGAGCCCGCGCATCGTGAAGCCTTCAAGGCCGATGAAGAAGCGAGCTTCGCAGCGGCCGGCCTTTCCGAAGAGGAACGCGACCTGATCCGCCGCCGCGACTGGCGCGGCCTGCTGCACTACGGCGTCATCTTCTTCATGCTGGAAAAGCTCGGCGCGGTAACGGGCATCTCGAACCTGCATATCTATGCCGCCATGCGCGGCGAAACTCTCGAGGAATTCCAGAAAACCCGCAATGCGCCCGGTGCGCTGTATTCGGTCGCGGGCAAGAGCGCCGACAAGCTCGACTGGGACCAGACCAAGAACTGAACGACACGTGGAGGAGACAGACATGACAAACGGTAAAACCATCGACATCAAGCGCTTCATCGACGAGCGCCCGATCTCCGCCTACCAGTGGCTGCTGGTGGCGCTGTGCTTTCTGGTCGTCGCGGCGGACGGCATGGACGTGGCCATCATGGGCTTCGTCGCGCCCTCGATCATCGCGGACTGGCACATCTCGCGGCCCGCGTTCGGGCTCGTCATGAGCGCGGCGCCGTTGGGCCTCGTGATCGGCGCGCTGGCGGCGGGACCGGCTTCGGACCGCATCGGCCGGAAGTGGGTGCTCATCACCTCGGTGTTCCTGTTCGGCGTGTTCACCATCGCGACCGCGTTCACGAACTCGCCCGCCAGCATGGCGTTGCTGCGCCTGCTGACCGGCATCGGCCTCGGCGCCGCCATGCCGAATACCACCACGCTGCTCTCCGAATACGCGCCGCAACGCAAGCGCGCGCTGCTCATCACGATCATGTTCACGGGCTTCAATCTCGGCTCGGCGCTGATCGGCTTCGTCGCGGGCGCGCTGATCCCGGTGCATGGCTGGCGTTCGGTGCTGATCTTCGGCGGCGCGTTGCCGCTCGTGTTGATCCCGCTGCAAATGTGGCTGCTGCCCGAGTCGGCGCGTCTGCTCGCCGTGCGCGGCGCGACCGCGCAACGCATCGGCAAGGTGCTGGGCCGCGTGTGCGGCGAGCGCTTCGACGGCAGCGAAACCTTCGTGTCGCAAGAGCCGCCGCTGCCCACCAAGAAGCCGATCGGCGTGCTGTTCTCGCACGGCTATGGTTTGCTGACCGCCGCGCTGTGGGTCACGTACTTCATGGGCCTGCTGGTGATCTACCTGCTGACGGGCTGGCTGCCGACGCTGATGAAGGACGCGGGCCTCACGGTCTCGGCGGCCGCCAACGTCACCGCGATGTTCCAGATCGGCGGCACGATCGGCGCGATCCTGGTCGGCTGGATCATGGACCGGGCGCGGCCCGCGCCGGTCATCAGCGCCGCCTACCTCGGCGGAGCGATCTGCGTGCTGGGCCTGGCGTGGATCGGCGCGCTGTCGTCGTCGCTCGCGGTGCTGGTGTTCGCGGCGGGCTTCTGCATGAGCGGTGCGCAGACCGGCCTCAACGCCTTCGCGCCGAGCCGCTATCCGACCGTCGCGCGCGCCACCGGCGTGAGCTGGATGCTCGGCATGGGCCGCTTCGGCAGCATCTTCGGTTCCGCCTTCGGCGGCGCACTGCTGGGCCTCGGCTGGGAATTCGGCGCGATCCTCGCGATGCTCGCCGTGCCCGCGACGCTCGCCGCTATTTCGATTCTGGTCGCGCAACGCACGCACGTCGACGAAGCGCACGCGCAGACCACCGCAGCACACTAGTTCCAGGAGCAATCACGGATGATCATCGACATACACGGTCACTACACCACCGCGCCCAAGGCGCTCGAAGCATGGCGCAACCGGCAGATCGCCGGCATCAGGAGCCCGGCGGAAAAACCCGCCGTCTCGGAACTGCGCATCAGCGACGACGAACTGCGCGAGTCGATCGAAAGCAACCAACTGCGCCTGATGCGCGAGCGCGGCCTCGACCTCACCGTGTTCAGCCCGCGCGCGAGCTTCATGGCGCATCACATCGGCGACTTCGAGGTGTCGAGCACGTGGGCCGCGATCTGCAACGAGCTGTGCCATCGCGTGAGCCAGTTGTTTCCCGACTCTTTCGTGCCGGCCGCGATGCTGCCGCAAAGCCCGGGCGTGGATGTCGCGACATGCATTCCCGAACTGGTGAAGTGCGTCGAGCAATACGGCAACGTGGCGGTGAACCTGAATCCGGATCCGTCGGGCGGACACTGGACCAGCCCGCCGCTCTCGGACCGCAGCTGGTATCCGCTGTACGAGAAGATGGTCGAGTACGACATCCCCGCGATGATCCACGTCAGCACGAGCTGCAACGCGTGCTTCCACACCACCGGCGCGCATTACCTGAACGCGGACACCACGGCGTTCATGCAGTGCCTGACGTCCGACCTGTTCCGCGATTTCCCGACCCTCAAGTTCGTGATTCCGCATGGCGGCGGCGCGGTGCCGTATCACTGGGGCCGCTTCCGCGGTCTCGCGCAGGAACTGAAAAAGCCCTTGTTGAAGGATCATTTGCTCAACAACGTGTTCTTCGACACCTGCGTGTATCACCAGCCGGGCATCGACTTGCTGACGCGCGTGATTCCCGTCGACAACATCCTGTTCGCGAGCGAGATGATCGGCGCGGTGCGTGGCATCGATCCGGAAACCGGGCATTATTTCGACGATACGAAGCGCTATGTCGAGGCCGCGCAGATCGAGCCTGAAGCGCGCTACAAGATTTACGAAGGCAACGCGCGCCGCGTATATCCGCGTCTGGATGCGGCGCTCAAGGCAAAGGGACGTTGATCATGTTTGAACTGGGAGTGGTGTATCGCAACATCGAACGCGCGGATGCGGAAGCCGCCGCGAAGCTCTGTGCACTCGGCTCGGCCACCGTGCATGAAGCCATGGGGCGCGTCGGCTTGATGAAGCCGTATATGCGGCCGGTTTTCGTCGGCGCTCAGGCCAGCGGCACGGCGGTAACGGTGCTGCTGCAACCAGGCGACAACTGGATGCTGCACGTCGCGGCCGAACAGATCCGGCCCGGCGACATCGTGGTCGCGGCCTGTACGGCGGACTGCACGGACGGCTTCTTCGGCGACCTGCTCGCGACCAGCTTCAAGGCGCGCGGCGCGACGGGGCTCATCATCGACGGCGGGGTGCGCGACGTGCGCGTGCTGACCGAGATGAACTTCCCGGTCTGGAGCAAGGCCATCTCGGCCAAGGGCACCGTGAAGGCGACGCTCGGCTCGGTGAACGTGCCGGTGGTCTGCGCGGGCGCGCTGGTGACGCCGGGCGACGTGATCGTCGCGGATGACGACGGCGTCGTCGTGGTGCCGGCCGCGTCCGCGCGTCAGGTGCTCGACAAAGCGTCCGCGCGCGAGGCGCTCGAAGCCGGAAAGCGCGAGAAACTCGCGAGTGGCATACTCGGGCTCGACATGTACAGCATGCGCGAGCCGCTCGAACGGGCGGGTCTGCGCTATATCGACTGATTCGAGCAATGACCGATGTTGCATTGAACGGCCTTTCGTCGATGGCCACGCGCCGTCTGCTCGACGAGCTTGCCGCGTCCTTCACGGCGCACTCGGACCGGCGCGTCGTCATCGGGTCCGTGGGCGGCGTGGCGGCGCGCAAGCGCGTCGAGGAAGGCGAGGCGATGGATATCGTCGTGCTGGCGTCGAACGTGATCGACCAGCTCGCTGCGGCGGGTCACGTCGATCCGCAAAGCCGCGTGCCGATCGCGCTCTCGGGCGTGGCGGTCGCCGTGAAGGCAGGGGCGCCGCATCCGCGCATGCACGATGAAGCCGACGTGCGCGAAGCGGTGCTGGCGGCGCGCAGTATCGGTTATTCGACCGGTCCGAGCGGCGTCTATCTGACGCAGTTGTTCGAGCGCTGGGGCATTGCCGAGCGTATCGCGGCGCGCTGCGTGCAGGCGCAGCCGGGTGTCGCGGTCGGCACGCTGATCGCGCGTGGCGACGTGGAACTGGGATTCCAGCAGATGAGCGAGATGATCGGGATCGCGGGCATCGATGTGCTCGGCATGCTGCCGGCCTCCATCCAGACGCTTACGGTCTTCACGGGTGCAATCGCGGCCACGGCGAGCGCGCCCGGACTCGCACGCGAGTTTCTCTCCTACGCCGCTTCTCCCGAAGCGGACGCCGTCAAGGCGCGTCACGGCATGGAGCCGGTCCGATGAGCACGCAACTGAGCGAACGCTGTCGTGCGCAGCTTTATCGCTTGCGGATGGCGACGCCTGCCGCGCTGGTGATCTTCATCCTTGCCGAGAACCGCGAGAGCGCGACGCGCCGGGCGCGCACCGCGTTGTCGATGCTGCGCGACGTACCGCTGCATGAATCGCGCGTGGAAGAGGCGTTGTCGTTCGCCGAACTGGCCCGGGCGGGCGTCAGCGAGGATCGCGATCTGCGCGTGTTCGAAGACAGTTCGCACGACGGCACGGTGAACGCCTGGCTCACCGCGCCGCTGTTTCTCACCAACGACGGATCGCTGCTTGGCAAGTGGGCCGAGCTGTATGCAGACCTCGCGGCGCAAGCGGCCCGCGCTGCGATCCGCAAGGCACGCTAGCCGAAGCGTTGGTCACTCGGCGACGGCGTAGCGTTCGAGCCAGTGCGCGTACGGCGCAGGCAGCGCCCACGACGGCTTCTCGACCTTCAACTGCTTCGCCGCGTGATACGGCCAGTGCGGATTCGAGAGATGCGCGCGGCCGATCATCACGAGATCGAGCTGGCCGGATGCCACCGCGTGTTCCGCGTTCGGCGGCGAATCAAAACCCCATGCGGACGCCACCGGGACCTCGGCTTCTTGTCGCACGCGTTGCGCCACCGGCCCGAGGAATGCCGGACCCCACGGAATGCTCACATCCGGCGTCGAGAAGCCCACGCTCACGCTCATCAGGTCGAGTCCCTTGCCGCGCAGCGTCTTCGTCAGTTCGATCGATTCCACGAGCGTGGCTTCGTCGCGGCCGTCGTATTCGATCACGCCGAAGCGCGCCGTCAGCGGCAGGTTCTCTGGCCAGACATCGCGCACGGCGTCGAATGTCTCGACGATGAAGCGGCTGCGGCCGGCCAAGTCGCCGCCGTATTGATCGTCGCGCTGATTGGCATCGACGGAGAAGAAGCTCTGCGCGAGATAACCGTGCGCAAAGTGCAGTTCGAGCCATTCGAAGCCGGCCTCACGGGCGCGGCGCGCCGTGGCGGCGAAGTCCGCCTTCACGCGCGCGATGTCGTCCAGCGTCATCGCGGCGGGCACCTTCGGCAGACCGCCGCCGAACGCCACCGCCGACGGCGCGATCGTGTCCCAGCCACGCGAATCGCCGGCTTCGATGTGGTCGTCGCCTTCCCACGGACGGTTCGCGCTTGCCTTGCGTCCCGCATGCGCGATCTGGATGCCGGGCACCGCGCCCGCCGCCTTGATGGCCGACGCAATCTGCTTCATGCCTTCGATCTGCGCATCGTCCCAGAGGCCCGTGCAGCCCGGCGTGATGCGTCCTTCCGGCGACACGGCGGTCGCCTCGACGATCACGAGGCCCGCGCCGCCGCGTGCAAGGCTCGTGTAATGCGCGAGGTGCCAGTCGTTGACGAAGCCGTCGATGGCGCTGTACTGGCACATCGGCGGGATGGCGATGCGGTTGCGCAACGTGACGTCCTTCAATGTGAAGGGAGTGAAAAGTGCTGACATCCGGAATTCCCTGAAAGCGATCGAGTGAGTTGAGGCATCCGAGATTACCCTTACCTCGTTATAATTAAAACTATCCGACGATTATCGCTTCAATAAGATTTCGTAATGCTCAATCCGCAGTGGCTTCGTACTTTCCTTGCGCTCGTCGAACTCGGCAACTTCACGCGCGCGGCTGAACGGCTGGATCTGACCCAGGCCGCCGTCAGCCAGCATCTGCGTCACCTCGAAGATCAGCTTGGCTTGCTGGTGGTGCGCCGGCCGCGTGGCATCGAGCTGACGCCGGCGGGCCGCGCGCTGCTCGACTATTGCGGCGAGATGGAACTGGCCGACCGGCGGCTCACATCGCGCCTGTCCGACCAGGAAGACGAAGCGGGTGAAGTTGGACTGATTACGCCGGGCAGCATCGGGCTGGTGCTGTTTCCGTTGCTGCTCGACCTGCAACAGCAACGGCCCGAATGGAAAATGCGGCATCGCTTCGCGCCGGATTCCGAAGTGCTCGACGCCGTGCTGGAAAGCCGCTACGACCTCGGCATCGTCGCGCTGAAGCCGGACGATCCGCGTCTTGCCGCAAGCCGTTTCATCGAGGAGCCGCTGGAACTCGTCGTGCCCGCGCATGAAGACGTGCACGAATGGAGCGATCTGGAACGGCTCGGTTTCATCGACTATCCCGAAGCGCACGCCACCGCCAGCCGTCTGCTGAGCCGGCGCTTTCCGGGCAATCCCGGCGTCGGCAGTCTGCGGCGGCAGGGCTTCAGCAATCAGATCAGCCTGATCCTCGAATTCGTCGCGCGCGGGCTCGGCTTCACCGTGATTCCGCGTTACGCGCGCATTGCGTTTGGCCGGGAGGAGGAGATCGGCGTCATGGAGTGCGGCGCGCCGGTCATCGATACGCTATGGCTCATTCATCGCGCCGAATGGCCGCTGCCCGCACGTTGCGCGCGCACGGTGGAGTACTTGCGGGAGCGCGTCTCCGTGCCGGTCATCAAGTGCGAAGCGAAGCGCAAGCGCGTACTCAAGGTCTGAAAGCAGACGCGGCCCGCGTTTCCTTCGGAACGCGAGCCGCGGGTCACCGCTTGCAGTTAAAGGCTCAGGCGCTTGCGCGCATGCCTTCGTCCTGCAGGCGGAAGGTTTCCACCGCCGTGCGCAGCGCGCCGGCCTGGTCTTCGAGCGACTGCGCCGCTGCCGCCGCTTCCTCGACGAGCGCCGCGTTCTGCTGCGTCACTTCGTCCATCTGCGTGACGGCGCGCGCCACCTGATCGATACCGCTGCTTTGTTCCTCGGAGGCCGCCGCGATCTCGCCCATGATGTCCGTCACGCGCTGCACGGCCGTGCTGATTTCGGTCATCGTGCGGCCGGCTTCATCGACGAGCGCCGTGCCCGACTGCACGCGTTCCACCGAGTTGTCGATCAGTTCCTTGATTTCCTTCGCCGCCGCCGACGAGCGTTGCGCGAGCGATCGCACTTCACCCGCCACCACGGCGAAGCCGCGTCCTTCCTCACCGGCGCGTGCCGCTTCCACTGCCGCGTTCAATGCAAGGATGTTGGTCTGGAACGCGATGCCTTCGATGATCGTGATGATGTCCGCGATCTTCGACGAGCTTTGATTGATCTCGCCCATCGTGGTCACGACTTGCGAGACCACCTGGCTGCCCTTGCCGGCGATGTCCGAAGCATTGGCCGCGAGCACGCTGGCCTGACGCGCGTTGTCGGCGTTCTGCTTCACGGTGCCGGTCAGCTCATCCATGCTCGATGCGGTTTCCTGAAGCGCCGAAGCCTGCTGTTCCGTGCGCGAAGACAGATCGATGTTGCCTGCCGCGATCTGCTTGGTCGCCGATGCAATCGACTCGCTGCCGCCGCGTACCGTGCGCACGGTGTCGATGAGGCTCGACTGCATGGCCGCGAGGCCGCGCAGCAACTGGCCCATTTCGTCGTTCGACGTGATGCTGACGCTGCGGCGCAGGTCGCCCGATGCGATGGCGTCGAACTGTGCGAGCGCGGCGTCGAGCGGGCGGGAGATGCGGCTGCGCAGCGAGATCCACGTATAGAACGCGGCGGCCACGCCCACGAGAATGGCGATGATGTTGACGGTGCGGAACAGGTCGAAGGTCGACTGGCCGGCGTCGTACGCCTGATTGGCCTGTTCGAACTGGAGCTTGCGCAGGTCGACGCCCGCTTTCGCGAACTGGTTGAAGGATGCCTGCATGGCGCTGGCATCGTCGATGATCTTCGCCTGGTCCTTCGCGCGAATGTCGGCATAGCCTTGGTCGATCAGCTTTTGCAGCGAGAGGCGCTCCGTGTTGAACTTGTCCGCGAGTTCCTTTTCTCCCTGAGCTTGCGGCAGGCCGGAATACTTGGTCCAGGCGTCGTCGGAGATCTTGCGCATCAGCGCGCCCCGGCCGATGGCTTCCTCGGCCGCCGGCGTGCCGACGTTGAGGGCGGCGCGGTCAAAGCTCAGCCGCTCGCGCGCCATGAACATTTCGGCGTTGCCCACCGACACGGCGCTGGGCATCTGATTGGAGAACAGGTCGTGGGTGACGGTGTTGGAGCGGCTCATGCCGATCAGTCCGACCACGCCGATCGCGATCAGAAGCGCGCTCAGCATGGTCATGGCCAAGGCCAGACGGCCTTTGATGGTCGAAAACATAGGTATCTCTAGGTGGGCTGCATCGTTGGGCGCGGGGCGCGATGGCGGACGAAGAGGCTTCGCCCGCCGCGCGGCGGATGTTGTTCATCAGCCGCTTATATATCGACCGTGAAACGATGCCCTTTAGGACACGATGGCGCGGGGCGGGTAGGTGAGCGAAAAAGGTCCTTGTTAACAAGGACTTCTTTTTCTATGAGGGTTTGCCCGCAAGCTGAAGGGCGCAGGCAGGATTTCTTACAAGATGTTTAGCACGGTCATTCGGAATGCCGGACGTTCTCACGGAAAGCGCGGCGCCCCCGAACGCTGGCGCACGCCGCGTGCAAGCAGCGCCCGCGCAATCAGCGCGAGATGGTAGTAGAGACGCGGACTCAGCCCATAAGCATAGGCATCCGGATGAGCAAGCGCGATGCGCAGCGCGGCGCGCGGCGCATCCTGTCGCGCACGCAGCGAGACGACGATCGGCGCGAGCCTGCGCAACGCCATGGCGCGAGCCGGTTCGAGTGAAGCGTCGAGCGGCAGGCCGACCACGAACGACCAGGCGACGAGGGCGGCGGCGCGCGGCGACAGGCGGGTGCTGTTCGAGATGGAAACAGCCGTCTTGCGGTAATACGACACGTAGTCGTGCAGGTAATAGACATGCGATGCCGCGAGACATAACTCGACGCCGAACACGAAGTCGCAGCAGGCGGCCGCTTCTTCGCGATAGCCGACGCGCCGGACCAGCGGCGCAAGCGCCATCCAGCCATTGTTGGGGAACATCTGCACGAGGCCGGTTCGTCCGGCAAGCGGCTGCATGCCGCGCGCGGTGCGCGTGCGATGAAACGCGGCATTGAGCGTGGCGCTGCGCTGCGGGTCGATGACGCCCGCGGCATCGACTTCATGCTGGTCGCCGAATGCCACTTCGAGATGCGGGTAGAGATCCCACAACGACGCCAGCCGTTCGACGGCGGTGAGCGCGAGGTAATCGTCGTCGTGAATCAGCATGACCAGCGTGCCGGACGCGCGCTCGAAGAGACTCGCGACGTTGCGCGCCTGGCCAAGCGGCGGATCGTTGCGGACATAGCGGATGCGGGCGTCGTCTGCATAGCGGGTGTCGATCAGCCGCTGCGTGGCGTCGTCGCGCGAATCGTCGCCGATCAGGATCTCGATGTGCGGGTAGCTCTGCGCAAGGCATGAGTCGAGACATTCGACGAGCAATTCCGGCCGGTCGCAGCTTGGCAGGCAGATGGAAACGGTCGGTGTGCTGGCCATGTCGTCCCTTGTCGTCTTCTGTGGTCGGGATGAAGTCGCGCCCTTGTTCCGCTCTTGTTCAGCAGGCGCTTCATAATACGAAATGTTTCGCGAATGTCAGCAAGGTAGAAGAAAGACGACGAAAAATAATGAAAAAAAATGGCTCGAAGGACTTATCGGATCAGCTGAGGCAGCCAGGCTTTGACTCGTTGAAGGATCAGCACACGTTGATTTCCTCGTGCCTCGATCCAGGTTGGGCCGAAGCCGAACACATGAAGTCTCAACGAGTCGTGACGAACCTCCACAGCGCCGCGCATTCGGCGTCGCTTGGCTGATAACGCGGCATCGCCTTGCGCAGGATCACGCCAGCCGGGTCGACGCCGTTTTCAAGCGCACGGCAGAACGCCGCGGCGTCATAGTGGCTCGGCGGTCCGCCCCGGCGACGCGTCTCACCAAGCAGCGCGTCATGCGTGAGCGGCGGCGCGAAGGCCGCCGAGGCCGCTGCGCCCGGCGTCGCGGCGTGACAATTGACGCAGCGGGTCGTCGCCGAAGGCAGCGCGCGAGTGTCGTCGCGCAAATGAGCGTGCAGCGGGTGTTCGCCAATGAAGATCGCACAGCCGAGGTCGCCCGGTCTGCACGTCTGCTGCGCATGAGCGGCAAGGGCCAGGCAAGCGAGCGCAAGCGCGCTCGCCATGCCACCGCATAGCTGCCTCATTCAATGCACGCGCAGCACGCGCCCGACGCTCGGCACGCCCTTCGCGTTCAGCGCAAACAGCATGTAGTAGCCCGGCACGACGATGCCGGGATCGGCGGGAACGTTCAGGTGATATTCGCCCGCAGTCCCCACGCTGTACGACAGCGGCACGCGCCGTTGTTCGTTGTTCAGCGAATGCGTGACCGACGACGAGCGCATCAGCGCAAAAGCGCTCACGCCCTTGCTGGCGTTGACCACGATCGTCGTGCCGAGTTGCGCGTCGGTGGGCACGGACGTGAGGCTCGGACGCGACGCGGCGGAGCCGTCTGCGTTGAGCAGATACGGCGGCGTCAGGATCTCCACATCGGTGTGATTCGTCGCGCAGGTGCCGCACAGTCCGCCCCCGCCGCTCAGCACGCGTCCATCGGTCAGGAGCAGCGCAATGCTGTGATACACGCGCGGCACGGCCTGCGGATTGAGCGGCGAAAAGGCATTGGTAGCCGGGTCCCAGATCTCCGGCGTGAGGATGGCGTTGTCATCGGAGAACGGCGCCGCGAAGGTCTGCCCGCCCACCACCACGACCTGGCCGTTCGGCAGCACCACGCTGTTGTTGAAGGCGCGCTGGTAGCTCATCGGCGCGATGGCGCGCGTCACCGCCGTGCCGCTGCTGATGTCGATGAGCGTGGCATTCGACGTCGCCTGCGACTGGTCGTAGCTCGGCGCGCCGCCGACCGCGAGAATCTTGCCGATGTCGTACATGACCGCGTTGCCGTTCATCGCGTCGTTGTCGTTGCCGCGATTGCCCGCCGCGGTGACGTTGCCGTTGCCCGCCGTATCGAACCAGTGCATTGCGCGGCTCGGTCCCGCATGAAACACGCGTCCATTGCCGACTGCGAACAGCCATGCGTGATTGTCGGAGCGGAAGATGCCGGCGGCGTCGTTGGTGAGGATGATGTCGTCGGTGATCGCGCCGTTGATTTGCCAGCCCGAACCCGACGTCCACGTTTCGCCGGTCTTGCCGCCGAGGCCGCCGTTCCACGAGCCGCCCACCAGGAACACACTGCCGTTGCTCAGTGTCACGCTGCCCTGATAGCCGCGCGGGATGTTCATCAGATTGCTCGATGACCACGAATTCGTCGAAGGCGAATAGATGCTCGTATTGCGCGTGTCCGATCCGCCTGTCACGAAGATCCGTCCATCCGGCAGGTTGGCGATGCCCGGACAGAACATGTCGTGCCCGGTGTTGGTCACGATCACCTGCCGGCTCTTGCCGGTCGAGGGATTGAAGATCGCCGTGTAGGTCTTGCCCGGCGTGACTTCGCCGGTGGTGAAGTTGAGCGCGCTGTCGGCGGACCAGACCAGCACGGTGCCGTCGGGCAGATTGGCCGCCTGCACCGGCACGATGGGCAGCGTGATGGGCGCCGTCCACTTCGAGACCAGCGGCGGCTTTTGTGTCGGCAGGCCGCCGACTCTCCAGGTCTGCCCGGCGCTGCCGTCGCAGATCTGCTGGGTCAGCTGCGGACCCTGCGTGGTGGTGCTGGACGTGCTCACGCACAGGCCGCTTTGCTGCACGACGATCGCATAGCCGCCGCCTTGCGGCACCATCGAGAAGGCCTGGTTGGGCCCACCGCTGCAAGGCCACTGGATGATGACGCCACCGGGGTTCAGGCTGCGCCCCGAGACGTCCATGCACAGGTTGCTGTTCCGGTTGATGAGGTTATAGCGGGTGCCGGTGGCCGAAGGGAGCCATTGCTGGTTGTTGCCGCCCCAGCAGGTCCACGAGAGCACGGGCGCGCCTTGCGTGACGGAGGCACCGCTCACGTCGGCGCACAGGTTGGTGCCGTTCACGGTGAGCGGGCCGTAGGTCTGCGCGCGGACCGTGGCCGGCATGCATGCACAAGCCAGCGGCAGCGTGATTGCCAGCAGCACGCGCATGCAGCGCTTGAGCCAGTCAGTCGCACTCTTCGTCGAACGGATGCCTCGCATGATCTTGCTCCCCGTGAATGACTCCGTTATGCACGTGCAAGCGCGCCGAGTACCTCGCAGACGTCAGCGACGCGAGGAAGGTCCGCGCTTCGCCAGCGCAGCGTCGCGCCGGCATCGAAGCAATAGACCTGCGTCGAATGGTCCGCGAGGTTGCCGAGGGGTGTCTTGCTGCCCGACAGCGTCACGCGCATCTGGTCCACATCCGCCAGCGCCGGCGTCGCCGCATTCCACGCGGGTCCCGCCTCGAAGCGGGCGAGCCAGGCGCGTAATGCGGCGGGTGAGTCGGAGAGCGGATCGATTCCAATCGATAGCAATTGCAATTGCACGCGGCGAGGCGCCCGGATGCCTGGCAGCCGTTCCTGGACCGCGCTGAAGAGCGCGCCTTGCAGCGGACAGACCGTGCCGCATCCGGTGTAGACCGTTTGCAGCGCCGTGATGTCGCCGCGCAGCCAGTCGTTCAGACGGCGGTTCTTGCCGGTCTGATCGACGAGCCAGACATCGTCGAGACGAACGGGCGGCGTGACCGGCCCCGGCCCGCCGTGTTGCGCGTGAACGAATGAAGGCGTGACGCCCGAAGCGAGTGCGGCCATGCCCCACAGCAGGGAGCGTCGGGTCCGCGAGGGAGCACACGCATGCACGCCGGAATCCACTTGATTTCGCACCTTGCTGACTTTCCGAAGCCGTCCTTGGCGACGGCTTCACGATCCCCGTCGAGAGCACTCGGGGTGGAGGGACTTTCGAAAGACGCAGCCTGATGAGCGCGAGACGTGCTGAAAAGACTCTGGATCGAAGGTTAGCAATCCGCAAAGGGAATAACCGTTCGGTAAGCGAAATGAATGGCGAATTATGTGCACTCGGGCACATTCGTATGTGGTGACTGAACACTGTGTTGCGAATCTGGAGCACGTCACGCGTGCTCACTTCTTTCAAACCGAACGTTCGGCGAAGCGAAAGTGCCAGCTTTCGTACACCATCACGTAATGCGGGGATCGATCAGGACACAAAAATACGGGGCATTACGATTGCTTTACTCAGACACCGTCGTCGCTCCACGCCGTTTGAACCGTCCATGCCTTCCGCTGAAGGAGATTGCAAATGAATGCGCGTCTATCCGCTTGTACCGCCGCACTCGGCGCCGTGCTGATCACGGTAATCATCGGCGCGTGCAGCGGGGGCGACTCCGGCAGCGATCCGGCATCGGCAGCGAAGACGCCGGCCAGCGTTTCAAAAGCGAGCACGAATGCCGCTGCCAATCCCATGGATGTCCTCACCTGGCACAACGACATTGCACGCACCGGCCAGCAACTCGCCGAGAAAGTCCTCACGCCCGCCAACGTCCGTTCCGGTACGTTCGGCAAGCTCGCGATCTTCGCTGCCGATGGCCCTGTCGATGCCCAGCCGCTCTTTCTCGCCGGCGTGAACATCGCGGGCGGCACGCATAACGTGGTGTACGTCGCGACCGAGAACGCGAGCGTCTATGCCTTCGACGCCGACAGCGGCACAGTGCTCTGGCGCGTCTCGACGCTGCGCAGCGGCGAGAATCCGAGCGACGACCATAATTGCGGCCAGATCACGCCGCGCATCGGCGTGACGGCGACGCCGGTCATCGACCGCACGCGCGGGCCGAATGGCGCGATCTATGTCGTGGGTGTGTCGAAGGATGGCGCGGGCGCTTATCACCAGCGCATCCACGCACTCGACCTCGCCACCGGCGCCGAGTTGTTCAACGGCCCGACAGACATTCGCGCGACCTATCCCGGCAACGGATCGGGCAGCGTGAACGGCACGCTCACGTTCGATCCGGGCCAGTACGTCGAGCGCGCGTCCCTGCTGATGCTGAACGGCGTCATCTACACCGCGTGGACGTCGCATTGCGACTTCCTGCCGTACACCGGCTGGGTCATGGGTTACGACGCCAACACGCTGCAACAGGCGAGCGTGCTGAACGTCACGCCGAACGGCCAGATGGGCGCGATCTGGATGAGCGGCGCGGGACCGGCCTCGGACGGAGAAGCGATCTATCTGCTCGATGGAAATGGCACCTTCGATCCCACGCAGAACGAACACGAGATGCCGATCAACGGCAACTACGGCAATGGCTTCCTGAGACTCAATCTCTCGCCGCTGCGCGTGCAGGATTATTTCCAGCCGTCGAACACGGTGCAACTGACGAACGAGGATGAAGACCTCGGCTCGGGCGGCGCGATGGTTCTGCCCGATCTCGTCGATGTGAACGGCACCGTGCGTCATCTCGCGGTGGGCGCGGGCAAGAACGCGACCATCTATGTCGTGAACCGCTATTCGATGGGCAAGTTCGATTCGAACGCGGATCACATCTATCAGGAGCTGGTCGGTCAGATCACCGGCCCGATGTTCGGCGCGCCCGCGTACTTCAACAACACGGTCTATTTCGGCGCGGTCGGCGACAGCATCAAGGCGTTCGCGGTGTCGAACGCTTCGCTGTCGCGGACGCCGACGAGCCAGACGTACATCACATTCGGCTACCCGGGCGCGACGCCGGCCATTTCGGCGAACGGCACGGCTAACGCCATTTTGTGGGCAGCGGAAAATGGCGCGACGGGGGTCTTGCGCGCCTTCGACGCGACCAATCTCCGCAACGCGCTCTACAGCAGCAACGACGCCGGCAGCCGGGACCAGTTCGGCCCCGGCAACAAGTTCATCACGCCGATGATCGCGAACGGCAAGGTGTACGTCGGCACGAAGAGCGGCGTGGCCGTGTTCGGCTTGCTGGGAAGATAGCCGGCCGCGGCACGGTGGTAGATTGGTCGCTGACCTCTACCCTCCGGGAGCGGCGCGCGTGCCGGCATTCGCATGGATTCGTTGATCACTGCCGCAGCCCGGGCACTCGCGGCGGGTGATCCGCTGGGCGCGTTGAACCGCATCGCGTTGCGCGAGGATGCCGGGGCGCTCGCGTTGCGCGGCATCGCGATGGCCCAGCTTGGCGACTTCACCCGCGCGCGCGTGCTCGTCAGGCGCGCGGCACGCGCCTTCGGTGCGAAAGAGGCGCTGGCGCGCTCGCGCTGCATCGTCGCGGAAGCGGAGATTGCACTGGCGTCGCGCGATCTCGGCTGGCCGGAAAAGACGCTGCATCAGGCCCGCGCCATCCTCGAAGCACACGGCGACAACGTCAACGCCGCCCACGCGCGTTATCTCGACGTGCGGCGCGCGTTGCTGCTCGGCCAGCTCGATGACGCCGGGCAGATGCTCGCCAGCCTGGATCCCGCGGCGCTGCCTGCGGCGCTGCGCGCGGCGCACGAACTGTTTGCAGCGGGACTTGCACTGCGCCGACTGCGCACGCGGGACGCACGCGACGCGCTCGGGCTCGCACGGGAAGCCGCGAAGCAGGCGGGCATTCCGGCGCTCGCGGCGGAAGTCGAAAGCGCGTGGCGGCTGTTGCGGACGCCGGCCGCGCGTCTCATCGCACGCGACGGCGAGCGGCTCTTGCTGCTCGACGAAGTGGAAGCGCTGTTCGCATCGCAGACCTTCGTCGTCGATGCCTGCCGTCTGTGCGTGCGCGAAGCGGGCAGCGCGGTATCGCTGGCGACGCGCCCCGTGCTCTTTACGCTCGTGCGCATGCTCGCCGATGCCTGGCCCGGCGATGTCCCCCGCGATGCGCTGATCGCCCGCGCGTTCCGCCTCCGTGAAGCCGACGAAACGCATCGCGCGCGCTTGCGCGTCGAGATGGGCCGGCTGCGCGGGCTGTTGCGTCCGCATGCGCGCATCGAGGCCACGTCGCGCGGCTTCGCGCTGCAGCCGCTGCACGCGCGCAAGGTCGCGGTGCTCGCGCTGCCGGTCGAGGACGAGCACGCACCGCTGCTCGCGCATCTGGCGGACGGCGAGGCGTGGTCGAGCTCCGCGCTGGCGCTTGCGCTGGGCGCGAGCCAGCGCACCGTGCAGCGCGCGCTCGATGCGCTCGGCGCGGCGGGCAAGGTGCAATCCTTCGGGCGCGGACGGGCGCGCCGCTGGACCATGCCGCCGATGCCCGGATTCACGACGGTCTTGTTACTCCCCGCGGCGATGGCGAATGACTAGGATGAAGCCGTCGTCGCTCAATTAATCATGAAGTCAATCGGGAGGACATCGACATGAAACGCGCGAAGGCGGAAATCATCCGCGAATACGGGCCGTTTGCCGGCGTCGAAGGCGTGCACGGCGTCACCTGGGACGGCGAGAACGTCTGGTTCGCCGCCGGCGAGACGCTCAACGCGTTCGATCCGGCCAGCGGCGAGCCGCGCCGCTCGCTCGACATCGCGGCGCACGCCGGCACCGCATTCGACGGCAAGCACCTGTTCCAGATTGCCGAAGACCGCATCCAGAAGATCGACCCGAAGACCGGGCGCGTGCTGTCCACGATTCCCGCGCCGGGCAACGGCGGCGACTCGGGCCTCGCGTGGGCCGAAGGCACGCTGTGGGTCGGCGAATACAAGGCGCGCAAGATTCATCAAGTCGATCCGCAGGACGGCAAGGTGCTGCGGACCATCGAATCGAACCGTTTCGTCACCGGCGTCACGTGGGTCGGCGGGGAACTCTGGCATGCGACCTGGGAAGGCGACGAAAGCGAATTGCGCCGCATCGACCCGCAATCCGGCGAGGTGCTGGAGCGGCTCGACATGCCCGAGGGCGCGGCGGTATCGGGGCTCGAATCGGACGGCGGGGAGCGCTTTTTCTGCGGCGGCGGCCGGACGGGCAAGGTTCGTGCAATACGCAGGCCGAAGCGCGAGTAAGGCGGCGGCGGGCTGGTTCCTTGCCGGGTGGGGCAAAATGGCGGATACGGGTCTCCGGCGCCAAGGAAACAGCGGCCGAACCCTCATGCTGTGGGGCGCTGTATCGCGCGCCCCACGCCCCGACCCACAAGGAACCGCCGTTTGACCTCGAACACCGTCGACCCCCGCCAGCTCGATTCATGGATTGGGGAATCCGCGCGCGCCATACGCGACTTCGACTGGAGCACGACGCCGCTCGGCCCCATCGACACATGGCCACAAGTGTTGCGTTCCGCCGTGCAGATCATGCTGCGCAATGCACTGCCGATGGCCGTGCTGTGGGGCAAGCAAGGCACGCTGCTCTACAACGACGCCTATGCGCAGTTTTCCGGCGGCCGCCATCCGGGCATTCTCGGCATGCCGATCGAACGCGCCTGGCCCGAGGCGGCGGCTTTCAATCGCAATGTGGTCGAAAGCGGGCTGCGCGGCGAAACGCTGTCCTACCTGGACATCGATTTCGTGCTGCCGCGCGCGGGCCGCGAAGCCCACGTCTGGCTGGACCTGCACTACAGCCCGATCGCCTCCGACGAGGGCGTGCCGCTCGGCGTGCTGGCGGTGGTCGTCGAAACCACCGTGCGGGTCACGCTGGAGCGCACGCGCGCCGAGGCCGAAGCGGCATTCCGCGCGGCCGACGAACGCCTGCAGCTCGCGCTCAACTCGGGCGCCGTGCTCGGCACCTTCGTCTGGGAAATCCAGCACAACCGCGTCAAGGGCGACGAGCGCTTCGCGCGCACCTTCCTGTTCTCGCTGAAGCAGGTGACGGCCGGCCTGCCGATCGAACGGGCGTTCGAGATCATCCATCCCGACGACGTCGAGCGCATCACCTCGCTGATCGCGCGGACGGTGCGCGAGAACACGTCGTATCGGGCGGAGTACCGCATTCGCACGGCTGAATCCGGCTGGACGTGGATCATGGCGTCGGGCCGCTGCGAATACGACGAAACCGGCCGGCCGATGCGGTTTCCCGGCGTCATCATCGACATTCACGACCGCAAGGTGGCCGAGGAAAAGCTCAGGGAGCTGACGCATGACCTCGAGGACAAGATCGCGGAGGCGGTGGCGGCGCGCACGGCGGTCGAGGCGCAACTGCGCCAGAGCCTGAAGATGGAGGCGCTCGGCGCGATGACGGGCGGCGTCGCGCACGACTTCAACAACACGCTGCAGGCGATCAGCGGCAACCTGCAACTGCTGCAATATCTGCCGCCCGCCGACAAGCGCGTGCCCGAGCGCCTGCAGGCCGCGATGGACGCGGTGCAGCGCGGCGCGAAGCTCGCCTCGCAACTGCTGTCCTTCGCGCGGCGGCAGCCGCAGTCGCCGGTGGTCATCAATCCGCGCCGGCTCTTCGACGAACTGCGCGAATTGCTCCAGCACGCGGTGGGCGCGTCCGTGACGATCGGCACGATGATCGTCGACGAACCGTGGAATTTCTGCGTCGACCGCAACCAGCTGGAGAACGCGCTGCTGAACCTGGCGATCAACGCCCGCGACGCCATGCGCGGCGACGGCAAGTTCATGCTCGCGAGTTCGAACGAAGTGCTCGACGCGGCGGCCTGCGAAGGCAAGGAACTGCGGCCGGGCGAGTACGTGAGGCTGTCCGCATCGGACACCGGAACCGGCATGCCGCCCGAGGTGCTCGAACGGGCCTTCGAACCCTTCTTCACGACCAAGCCGGAAGGACATGGCACGGGACTGGGATTGTCGATGGTATTCGGCTTCGTCAAGCAGTCCGGCGGACATATCGCGGTGTCGAGCACGGTGGATGTAGGCACCACCGTGGATATCTTCTTTCCGCGCAGCCATGACGACGAAACCGCGATGCCGCGCGCCGATGCGCTGATGACGCAGACCAGCGGCGCGACGGTGCTCGTCGTGGACGACGATGCTTCGGTGTTGTCCTCGACAGTCGCGATCCTGGAGGTGATGCGCTATACCGTGCTGCGCGCGGCCAACGGCGACGCTGCGATGAGCGTGCTCGAAAGCGGCGTGCATGTGGACCTGATCCTCACCGACGTCGTGATGCCGGGCAAGGTGAGCTGCGCGGACCTGGCCGAATGGGCGTTTTCACAAACGCGTCCGGTGCCGGTGATCTACGCGTCGGGCTATACCCGCGACATGATTTCGCGCGACAGCGTGCTCAGGCCGAACGTGACGCTGCTGAACAAGCCATATCGGGCTGAAACGCTCGCGCGCGAGATCGCGGCGGCCTTGAATGGCTGAGCATGCCGTAACACTTGCCGCGGCGGCGGGCATCGTTTAGTTCCGCGGCACTAAAGACCCCAGATGCTGCGCCGATAAACAACGATCGTACAATTAGCAGAACAGGGTCAAAGCGGTGCAGAGAGAACCGACCGACTTTCTCGGAACCATTGGCGAGAACGTTGCCAGCAAGTTGCCGTACCTCGAATACGCGCGCCGCTTCGATGGCCTCGGCCTGGCTCCGCTCGGCGTACTGATTGCCGCCTGCGGCACGTTTTTCGTGCCGATGCCATGGAATATCGCGCTGGCCGCGCTGGTACTGGCGCTCACGCTGGTCGTGCATCGCATGCAGGCCGCGCACCGGAAAATCTTCGTCGCGCGTCAGGTGGCGCACGCGCTGCTCGCCATCGCCGAGGATTGCCTGAAGCTGCTGAGTCTCGACGGCCGCATCATGTGCATTTCGGACGTGGGCCGCAATCTGATCGAGGCGGAATGCGCGGATGCGCTGATCGACATCGACTGGCTCGCGCTCTGGGAAGGTCCCGACGCGCGGCAGGCCTTCGAACGCGCCAAGGCGGGTGAATCGACCTCGTTCTCCGGCGCGTGCCGCACCATGACCGGCACGCTGAAATGGTGGACCTCGACCTTCGCGCCCGTGTACGGCGAGCATGGCCGCGTGACGGCCGTGCTATGCAAGTCGCGCGACATTACGGCCGAAAGGAATCTCATCGATGAACTGCGCGGCAACGCGCGCGTGCAGAAGGACATGGAAGATCACGTCGATGCCGTGTTCTGGACCGCCACGCACGACTTCCGCGAACTGCTGCACGTGAGTTCTGCGTTCGAGCGCATGTGGGAAATGCCGATGTCCGCGCTCGAAGCCGACCAGACCGCGTGGTCGCAGCGCGTGCATCCTGACGATATCGGCGCGCTGCGCGTCGAAATGCGCAGCGCGGTGCAGACCGGCTCCGCGAAGCAAAGTTATTTCAGGTTGTGCCTGCCGCATGAACGGACCCGCTGGGTGCGCGCGGATATCTATCCGGTGACCGGGGATGGCGCGGTGTCGCGTGTGGTGAGCGTGTGCGTGGACGCCACCGACGAACGCGAGCGGCTTCAGGAACTGCACCGGCTCGCCAATACGGACAGCCTCACGGGCCTCGCGAACCGCAATGCGATGATGGAAACGCTCGTGGGCCGCTGTGAAGCGGGCACGGCGTTCGCCTATCTGTTCGTGGATGTCGACCGCTTCAAGTCGATCAACGATACGGCCGGCCATATTGCCGGCGATGCCGTATTGCGCACCATCGCGCGGCGCATCCAGGAGGCCCTGCCGGGCGGCGCGGTGGCGGCGCGTCCGGGCGGCGACGAGTTCACGGTGATCCTGCCCGGACCGTTCGATCAGGAAAGTATCGAGCGCGCATGCCGCAAATTGGCTGCGGCGTGTCACCGGCCGATCAAGGTCGACTGCAAGAGCGTGACGATGACCTGCTCGATCGGCGTCGCGCTGTATCCGGAACACGGGCGCACGCCTGAAGCACTGTTCATCAGCGCCGACATGGCGATGTACGCCGCCAAGCGCGCCGGCCGCAACACCTTCCGGGTGTTCGGCGAGCGCGAGAAGGACGACCTGGCGCGCGCGCATCTGGAATCCGAACTGCATGGCGCAATTCGCGACAACCAGTTCGTGCTGCATTACCAGCCGCAATATCGCGTCAAGTCAGGCGCGCTCGTGGGCGTCGAGGCCCTGTTGCGCTGGAATCATCCGTCGCTCGGCATGCTCCCGCCCGGCGCGTTCGTGCCGGTGCTGGAGGAAAGCGCGTTGATCGTCGAGGCGGGGCACTGGGTGATCCGCGAAGCCGTGCAGTCGGCGGCGCGGCTCTCCGGCGCGCTGCCGGCGGTGTGTTCCGTGGCGCTCAACGTGTCGCCGAAGCAGTTCCGCGATCCGCGTCTCGTGCATGTGCTGCGGCAGGCGATCAGACGCGCGGGCATCGACTCGAGCCGCATCATGCTGGAGATCACCGAGTCCGCGCTGATCGACAATGTGGACGATGCGCAGGAGGTGCTGTCGAAGGTGCGTGACATGGGCGTGCGCATTGCCATCGACGATTTCGGTACGGGGTATTCGAGCCTGAGCTATCTGGCGCGCTTCCGTCCGGACGTACTGAAGCTCGACAAGTCCTTCGTCGACAACATCGCCACCGACGAGATGGTGCGCACGGTGGTGGAAGGCGTGATCGGCCTCGCGCACAAGCTCGGCGTGACGGTGGTGGCGGAGGGCGTCGAGACGCAGGATCAGCTCGACACGTTGCGCGCCGTTCATTGCGACAAGGTGCAGGGCTACCTGCTCAGCCGGCCGATTCCGCTGGCGGTGCTGATGGAGCGGGCGGGGTCGGTGGAGACAGCGGTGGCGCATTGAAACGCCCGGACAGGAAACGCGTGGCCCCACGGCGGGTGGCAGTATCATCGTCGGGCGGTAGAACCGCTGATCCTTTGCCGGAGGGTGCGATGAAGACATCGGCGTCATGGCGGTTGATCGTGCTCGGTTTCTTCGCGGGTCCGTGCGCCTTCGCGCAGGATGCTCCACCATGCAGCAGCGCGGGCGTGCCTGTTGTCGTGCGTGACTTCACGGCCGTGAGCCAGGGCGGCGAGTCGCGCCTTCCCGGCTCCCGCCTGCGCTCGATGCGCAACACGATGAAAGTCGACCAAAATGCGTCCGCACTTGCTGAGGACATCGTGAAGACGCTCCAGGCGCGAGGTGTCAATGCGTGCCGGGCGCAGTCGCAGGGCCCGTTGCCCGCATCGGGCTGGCTCGTGACCGGCGAATTCGATGAATCCATCCCGGCCGGCCCGGGCGCCGCGCTGCCCTCGATGAATTCCTCCGACACGCCGCCCAACACGCACGTCACCGTGCAACTCGCGAGTCTGTCGGCGCCGGCCGGCCAGGCGTCGGCGCGCATCGACACCAGCGACGAACTCAAGGGGCAGAAATCGGCGGCGGCGCCCAAGCCTTACGGCGCGGCCGCGCGCTTCGTCATCAACAAGGTGGAAGGGGCGTCGTCACTCCACGATCTGGCGGGAAAGATCGCCGACGGGATCGTCACGGAGCAAAAGAGACTGGGCAGCGAGCCCTGACCTCCCGAATCACACCGCAAGCCCCGGAGTGCCCCCGCGCGCCTCACCCACGACCATGGGCCATCTTCTCGCTCCGGAGCCCGTCGATGCCGTTCCCCGCTGCCTTCCAGCAACTTGCCTGGTCGAACCTTCTTGCGCAGTCCGCCGAGCAGATCGGCCTGGCGGCCACGCCGCTCGTCGCGGTGTTCGCGCTCGGCGCCTCGGCAGCCGACACCGGCCTGCTGCAAAGCGCCCAGACGCTGCCTTTCCTGCTGCTGTCGATCCCGCTCGGCGTTATCGCCGACCGCCGCTCGCGCCGCACGCTCATGACCTGCGCCGAATGCGCCCGCGCGCTCGCCATGCTGTCCGTCCTGCTGCTCGCGCATGCGCACGCGCTGACGCTGCCCTTGCTCGCGTTGCTCGGCTTTCTCGGCGCGACCGGCACCGTCGCCTACAACGTCGCCGCGCCCGCCCTCGTGCCCGCGCTGGTCGAACGCGCCGCGCTGGCCGCCGCGAACGGACGCATCGAACTCGCGCGCAGCGTCGCCTGTTCGGCGGGGCCGGCGCTCGGCGGACTGCTCGTCGGATGGACCGGCGCGGGCTGGGCCTACGGCTGCGCGGCCGGCCTTTCGGCCTGCGCGGCGCTACTGCTCGCACGCTTGCGCGAACCGCCGCGCCAACACGCCGCCAAACGGCATTTCTTCGCCGAACTACGCGAGGGCGCGAGCTTCGTTGCGCACGACGCGCTGCTGCGTCCGATGCTCGCCACCGCCGTGTTCTTCAATCTCGGCTTCTTCATCGTGCAGGCGGTGTATGTGCCATACGCGGCGCAGCATCTGCGTTTCGATGCATCGGCGATCGGCATGACGCTTGCCGCTTATGGCATCGGCATGGTGTGCGGCGCGCTGGCGGCGCCGGCGGTGGCATGCCGCATCACCTTCGGCCGGATGCTGATGGTCGGGCCGCTGTGCGGGCTGGCCGCTTCGCTGATGCTGGTCGCGACGCTCGCCGCGCCGTCGTTCTGGCTGGCATCCGCGAGCTTCTTCCTGCTGGGCGCGGGCCCGATCCTGTGGACCGTCGGCTCCACGACACTGCGCCAGGCCATCACGCCCGCCTCGATGCTGAGCCGCGTCTCCGCGCTCAACAGCACGGCGACCTACGGCGCCCGTCCGCTCGGCGCGCTGCTGGGCGCGGCGATCAGCGCGCGCCTCGGCACCGGGCCGTGTCTTGCGGCGGCGGCCGTGTGCTTCGTCGTGCAGGCGGCGATCATTGCGGCGTCGCGGGTGGCGCGGCTGGATGACGTGCCGGAAGGCGCGCGGGGCGCGTGAATCACGCGTCACCGCTTCGTCTTACGGCGCGGCTTCTTGCCGAACATCGGCATCCGTTCGAGGATCGATTCGAGCAACGCCTGCGGTCCCGCCGCGAGCGGCCGGCCGGTCTTCACCAGCACGCGCGCCTGCGCGCTTTCAAACAGCGGATGCGCGACCGGAACGAGGGTCAGCTCGCCGCTCGCCAGCTCGCGATACGCGGCAAACTCGCCGATCAGCGTCATGAACTGCTCCGCCGCGACGAGCCGCTTCAGCGCGCTTAGCGAATTGGTCGTGAGGGCGGGTCGAATGGACAGACCGTCCGTCGTTTCGAGCATCTTCACCACATGTCCGATGCCGAAGCTCGGCGGCATCAGCGCGAGCGGGTAATCGAGCAGATCGTGAATCCGTGCCGCGCCTCCGCGCCGCGCCAGCGGATGATCGCGCCGCATCAGCAGCACGACGGGCTGCGCGCAGCTTGCCCGAATCTCGATCCGCTCATGCGGCGGCGGGTTGTACGCGAGCCCGATATGCGCCCGGCTCTGCGCGACTTCGTCGAGCAGGTCGTCGACGGCGAGCATCTGCACGTCGATCTCGAGCCGCGGATAGCGCGCGCAGAACGGCGCGAGCACGTCATCGACGAGCGTATCGACATAGCCTTCGCTCACCGCCAGCCGGATCTGTCCTTGCTGCAAGCCCTTGAGCGCGTGCAACTGGTCTTCGAGCCGCTCCTGCTGCGAGCGATAACCCCGCCAGAACTCCAATAGATGAAACGCGGCCTCGGTGGGCCGCACGCCGCGCGCCTCGCGTTCAAACAGCGTGGTATCGAGTTCGTCTTCGAGCAACTTGATCTGCCGCGCGATCACCGACGGCGACGTGTTCAGATGGTCCGCCGCCCCGCGCATCGTGCCGTGCGACAGCACTTCATGGAAGTAACGCAGACGTTGCTGATTGATTTCACGCATCTCGACGGCTCCGGAACATGAGAAGACAGTGTTGCTCACAGAGCAACGATACGTGAACTTGGTTGCTCTTGCTGGCACAGTCGAACACGCTCACCATGGTTTCACCCGGAGAGGGGAAGACCACAAGGAGACGCGCATGTCGACGATTCAACCCCAGCCGGGCGGCGCTGCCGTCCAGGCGCTCTACAGCAGGATCAACCGGCGGCTGTTGCCGCTGCTCATCGCGTGCTACCTGTTCGCGTATCTGGACCGCGTGAACGTCGGTTTCGCGAAGCTCCAGATGCAAAGCGATCTCGGCTTCTCCGACGCCGCATACGGCGTCGGCGCGGGCATCTTCTTCATCGGCTACGTGCTCTTCGAGATTCCCAGCAACCTGATGCTGCCGAAGATCGGCGCGCGCCTCACCTTCAGCCGCATCCTCGTGTTGTGGGGCATCACGTCGGCGTGCATGCTGTTCGTGCGCAACGTGCCCGCGTTCTACGCGATGCGCTTCCTGCTCGGCGTCTTCGAAGCGGGCTTCGCGCCCGGCATGATCTATTACCTCTCGTGCTGGTACGGACCGAAGCGCATGGCGCGCGCCATCGCGCTCGTGTTCGTCGCGGGGCCGCTGGGCGGAGTGGTCGGCGGGCCGTTGTCGGCGTGGCTGATGACCTCGCTCGCGGGCGTCGGCGGACTGACGGGCTGGCAGTGGATGTTCCTCGTCGAAGGCCTGCCGTGCATCGCACTCGGCGCCCTGGTGTGGTTCACGCTCGCCAACGGTCCCGCCGAAGCACGCTGGCTCTCGCGCGACGAACAGCGTCTCGTCGAGGCCGAGGCCGGCGCGCATGGCGGCGGGTCGCACCGGATCGCATCGTTTCGCGAGATCGCCCGGAACCCGCGCATTCTCGTGCTGGCGCTCGCCTACTTCTGCATCATCTTTCCGATCTACGCCATCAGCTTCTGGCTGCCCACGCTGCTGAAGGAGCAGGGGGCGCACGATACCTTGAAGCTCGGCTGGTATGTCGCGATTCCCTATGTGGCCGCAGCCGTGGCCATGTACGGCGCGGGCCGCCGGTCGGACGCGCTCGGCGAGCGCCGCTATCACAGCGCGCTGCCGGCGCTCGCCGCGGCCGCATTGCTGGTGATGACGCCGTATGCCTCCGGCGGCCTCGCCGCGACGCTGGTCCTGCTCACGCTCGCCACCGCCTGCATGTGGATGGCGTACACGGTGTTCTGGGCGATTCCTTCCGAAGTCCTCTCCGGCCCCGCAGCGGCAGGCGGCATCGCGCTGATCAACACCATTGGTCTGTCGGGCGGGTTCTGGGGACCAGCGGTGTTCGGTTGGGTCAAGTCCGCGACCGGCAACACGAACGGCGGCCTGTACGCGATGGCCGGCATGGCCGCGCTCGCCTGCGTGCTGATTCTGGCGAACCGTTGCACCGTGGCCGTCGCGAAGACGCGCGCGGCCTGACACCTTTTCATCGAAGACAAAGGATGACCATCATGAAGATCCTGATCGCGGGATTCCAGCACGAAACCAACACCTTTGCGCCGACCCGGGCCAGCTACCCGAGCTTCATCCAGGGCGAAGGCTTTCCGCCGATGGCCCACGGCGCCGACGTGCTGAAGCTGCGCGACGTGAACGTGCCGGTCGGCGGCTTCATCCAGTGGGCCGAAGCGCAAGGGCACGAACTGCTGCCGGTGATCTGGGCCGGGGCGAGTGCATCGGCGCATGTGACGGAAGACGCGTACGAGCGCATTGCGGGCGCGATCGTCGAACGCGTGCGCGCCGGCGGTTTCGATGCGATCTATCTCGACCTGCACGGCGCCATGGTCGCCGAGCATCTCGACGACGGCGAAGGCGAGTTGCTGGCGCGCGTGCGTCGGATCGTCGGCGACGACATGCCGCTCGTCGTCTCCCTCGATCTGCATGCGAACGTCACGGCGCGCATGATCGAACTCGCCGATGCGCTGGTCGCGTATCGCACCTATCCGCACGTCGACATGGCGGAAACCGGCCTGCGCGCGGGACATCTGCTCGCACAGCGCATCGCGCATGACAAACCGCTGGCGCGCGCCGTGCGCCGCGTGCCGTTCCTGATTCCGGTGAACGGCATGTGTACGCTCGTCGAACCGGCGCGCGGCATGTATGACGCGCTGGAGAGGCTGGAGAAGGAGGCCGTGTCGCTGTCGTTCGCGCCGGGGTTTCCGGCGTCGGACTTCGAGGAATGCGGGCCGGTGATCTGGGGTTATGCGGTCGAACAGGAAGCAGCGGATCGCGTGGTGCACGCGCTGTACACGCAACTCGTCGACGATGAAGCGCGCTGGGACGTGCCGTTCCTGTCGCCCGACGAAGCGGCGCGCGAGGCCATCGCGACAAGCGGCAATGCAAAAGGTCCAGTGATCATCGCGGACACGCAGGACAACCCGGGCGTCGGCGGCGACTCGAACACCATGGGCATGGTCCGCGCGCTGCTGCGGCACGGCGCGCGCGAGGCGGCTGTGGGCGTCATCTGGGACGAGCCTGCGGCACGCGCGGCGCATCGGGCGGGTGTCGGCGCGCGCATCCGGCTGGCGCTGGGCGGCGGTTCGAACGTGCCGGGCGATTCGCCGCTCGAAGGCGAGTTCGAAGTCGAACATCTTTCCGATGGCCGCTTCCGCTTCGACGGCCCGATGCTCAACGGCATGAGCGGCGAACTCGGTCCCACGGCGTGCCTGCGTATCGAAGGCGTGCGCATTGCGGTCAGCAGCATCAAGATGCAGGTCTTCGACCGTAATCTCTTTCGCGTCGCGGGTATCGAACCCGAGCGCATGAAGATTCTGGTCAACAAGAGCTCAGTGCATTTTCGCGCGGACTTCGAACCGATCGCGTCGCGCATACTGGTCGCGAAAGCACCGGGCCCGATGGCCGCCGACCCCGCCGATCTGCCCTGGCGCAATCTCGCCGCCCACATGCGCGTGCGGCCGATGGGCCCGACGCTCGCCGAGTTGCGTGCGTCGGCTGCGTGACGGCTTCGTTCTAAAACAGTGGAACAGGAGAACCGCATCATGACGGACATCATCGACACGTCGCGCCGCCGCCTGCTGGGCGCCACGCTGGCGAGCGCCAGTATCGGCCTGCTGCAAGCGGGCTTCGGCAACCTGGCGCAGGCCCAGACCCGCCCCGTGACGCAGGCCGGCTTCGGCGCGCTGCGCCAGATCAACGCGGGCACGCTCAACGTCGGCTACGCGGAGGCAGGCCCCGCCAATGGCCCCGTCGTCATCCTGCTGCACGGCTGGCCATACGACATTCACAGCTTCGTCGAAGTGACGCCGTTGCTTGTGGCGCAGGGTTATCGCGTGATCGTGCCGTATCTGCGCGGCTACGGCACGACGCGCTTCCTCTCCGCCGATACCCCGCGCAACGGACAACAGGCGGTGGTCGCGGTGGACATCATCGCGCTCATGGATGCGCTCAAGATCAGGCAAGCCGTGTTAGGCGCCTTCGACTGGGGCGCGCGCACGGCGAACATCATCGCGGCGGTATGGCCCGAGCGCGTGAAGGCGATGGTGTCGGTGAGCGGCTATCTGATCGGCAGCCAGCAGGGCAATCGCGCGCCGCTGCCGCCGAAGGCCGAGTTCGCGTGGTGGTATCAGTTCTACTTCGCGACGGAGCGCGGCCAGGCCGGCTACGAGGCGAACCGTCATGACTTCAACAAGCTCATCTGGCAACTGGCATCGCCGCAATGGCGCTTCGATGACGCCACCTACGAGCGTTCAGCGCAGTCATTCGCGAATCCGGATCATGTGGCGGTGGTGATTCACAACTACCGCTGGCGTCTCGGGCTCGTGCAGGGCGAACCGCAGTACGACGCACTCGAACAGCGCCTGGCCGCCGCGCCGACCATCAACGTGCCGACGATCACCATGGAAGGCGATGCCAACGGCGCGCCACATCCGGATCCGTCGGCCTATGCGAAGAAATTCACGGGCCCGTATCAGCACCGGAACGTGACGGGCGGCATCGGGCATAACCTGCCGCAGGAAGCGCCGCGCGATTTCGCGGATTCGATCGTCGCCGCCGACCGCATGAAGGCTTGATCCCATCAATGCAAACCGCTAGCCGAGATGCGACTTCTTCGTCTTCCGGCTGGCGGCCTCTTTAGATGTCAGCTCGTGCATGATGCCGCAGTCATCCACCAGCTGTTCGCCCTGACACTTCTCGCGCAATGCGAGCAGCCGCGTTTGCAAACCGATCAGTTCATCGATGCGTTCAGCCACATGATGAATGTGCTCATCGACAAGTGAATTGATTGGCTGACAACTATCTGCCGTTTCATCGATGGCACGCAGCAGCGCACGCACTTCATCGTGCGTCATGTCCAGTTCGCGGCAGTTGCGGATGAGGCGCAGGCGTTCGACGTGGCTGGCGTTGTACGTGCGGTAATTCGCTTCAGTGCGTTCCGCGTGCTGAAGCAAACCTTCTCTTTCATAAAAACGAATCGTGTCCGGTGTGCATTTCGCGATGCGCGCCAATTCGCCTATCTTCATGTGCTGATCCTTCTTGACTCTTGAGCGGCTCCAAGGTTTCTACTTGGCGCTTGATCGAGTAAGGACGTCAGTATGTTACGGCCAGAAGATATCGGCAACACGCGCCTCGGTTCTCGCAGCGCGATGCAGGACGCCCGGCCGGCCGAAGCAGGCGTGTCCGGCATCCGGAGCCGCGGCGCGGCACGCACGCAGATCCACATCGAACAGATGGAGTGCGTCGCCGAAGAAGCGCTGATCCGCAAGAAGCTCGGCGGCATGCGCGATGTCACGTCGATGAAGTTCGACCTGCTGCGCCGCATGCTGATCATCGAACACAAAGTCGAAGCACTCGGGCCGATTCTTGCCGGCCTGCGCTCGCTCGGATTCGATCCGCGGCTCGTGCCGGAAACCGGCGCGACGGATCGCGTGTCCATCTGCCTGCTCGGCTGCGCGTGCGCCGTCGCGATGGCGTCGCAGGCCGCGAGCTGGTTCGATGCGCAGACCAGCACCATCGTCATGCTTGCGCTCAGTGCCGTGGCTGCCTCGGGCCTGGCGATGTATCGCGCGGGTCTGCTCGCGCTCTGTCGCGGCCACTTCACCATCGACGCGCTGGTGGGTATTGCCGTGACGGCTGCGCTGCTGATCGGCGAATGGCCGGAAGCGGCCATGATCTCGGTGTGCTTCGCCATCGCCGATTGGGTCGAGAAGAATTCGCTGCGGCGCGCGCGCAATGCCACCGCCGCGCTGCTGAAGTCGCTGCCGGCCAGGGCGGCCGTCCTGCAAGCCGATGGCGC
This sequence comes from Caballeronia sp. LZ032, assembly GCF_031451315.1. Taxonomy (NCBI): domain Bacteria; kingdom Pseudomonadati; phylum Pseudomonadota; class Betaproteobacteria; order Burkholderiales; family Burkholderiaceae; genus Caballeronia; species Caballeronia sp. LZ032. The sequence goes on along the minus strand of NZ_JARUXP010000003.1, from coordinate 1,176,038 downwards.
CTGGAGCGAGTGCGCGGTGGAGGGCATCGCAGCGGGCGAGATCGTGCGCGTCAAGGCGGGCGAATGCATTCCCTTCGACGGCGAGGTGGTCAGGGGCCGCTCCACCGTGAACCAGTCGCCGATCACGGGCGCGAGCCGGCCGGTCGCCAAGGGCAAGGGCGACGCCGTGTTCGCGGGCACGCTCAACGAGACCGGCACGCTCGACATGCTCGTGACCGGCGGCATCAACGATTCGACGCTCGCCCGCATCGTCCATGCGATCGAGGAAGCGCAGATGTTGCAGGCGCCGACGCAGCGTCTGCTCGAACGCGTCGTGCGCACGTGGCTGCCGGCTGTGCTGCTCGGCGCGCTCGGTCTGGCCTTGCTGCCGCCGCTGGCCTTGGACGGCGAATGGTTCGCCTCGGTTCATCGGGCGCTCGTGCTGCTGGTGATCGCGTGTCCCTGCGCGCTCGTGATTTCCACACCCGTGACGATCGTCAGCGGACTCGCCCGCGCCGCGCGCCACGGCATCGTGGTGAAGGGCGGCGCGTTCCTCGAGCGCGGCCGGCGTCTGCGCTGGCTCGCGCTTGACAAGTCGGGGACGCTCACGCACGGCACGCCGGTACAGACCGCCTTCGAACTGCTCGACGCGCGCGTCGAGCAGAGCATCGTGCGCGCGTTCGCGGCCAGCCTGGCGGGGCGTTCGCCGCATCCGGCATCGCGGGCCATCGCGCAGGCCGCGAGGAACGAACACATTCCGCGCTTCGCGGTGAGCCGCTTCGGTTCGGTGCGGGGACGCGGCGTGTTCGGGTTCATCGGCGGACGGCGGTACTGGCTCGGCAACCTGCGTCTGATGGCCGAGATCGGTCACGACGCAGACAACCTGCGGCGGCGCGTGGAGGCGCAGGAATGCGTGGCGCGCACCGTCGTGATCTTCGCCAGCGATGCCGGCGTGCTGGCGCTCTTCGCCGTGGCCGACACGCTCAGGCCGATGAGCCGCGACGCCGTGGCGCGGCTGCGCGCCGTGGGCGTGCGCACGGTGGTGCTGACAGGCGACAACCCGCATCTCGCGCGCGCGGTCGCGAAGCAGGCCGGCATCGATCGCGCCCAAGGCGGACTCCTGCCGGAAGACAAGCTGCGGATCATCGAGACGCTCGGGCGCAGTGCGCCGGTCGGCATGGTCGGCGACGGCCTCAAGGACGCGCCGGCGTTCGCGCGCGCGGACATCACGTTCGCCATGAACGCGATGGACACCGACGCCGCCTTTGATACCGCCGACGTCGCGCTCATGGACGACGACCTGTGCAAGCTTCCGGCGTTCATCCGCCTGTCGAAGGCGATGCACGCAACGCTGCTGCAGAACATTGCGATTGCGGTGGGAATCAAGGCGGTGTGCATCGGATTGACATTGGGAGGACATGGGTCGATGTGGCTGGCCGTCTTCGCCGATACAGGCACGTGCCTGATCGTCATCGCCAACGGGCTGCGGCTGTTGCGCACGCGTCTTCAATAAGAGCCGGAAACCAGGAGATTCATCCATGAAACACACGATCATCGGGCTGGCGCTGTTGCTGGGCGCGGCGTCCGCGCCGGTCCTTGCGCACGGCGACGGACCCGACGCGGGCAGGACCACGGCGCAGGCCATCGACCCGCTGGAACAGGCCTGGCGCGACGGCTTTCTGCCGCATCGCGACAGTGAATATCCGCCTACTGCGGCAAGCATTGCGCGCAACAAGCAGCGGCATGCGATCGAACATCCCCAGGATGCCGCGATTGCACCGGCGAAGACGGGCAACTGACAGGCATCACGCGAAAGACACAACCAGGTTGCGCGACTCAAATGACGAAAACATCATCTGACGATCATCCTCAGATTGGGTAGTCACCCTAACATTATGTGAAACGTCGAAATACAGGACTTCCACCGGTCACGCTTCCCCATGCTCAAGCGCACTGCTTCTATTCTCATTCTCTCGATGGCCCTGTCGCGTGCCGGCGCCGAGCCGCTGCCGGCCGATGCGCCGCTGACGCTCGATGCGCTGCTGGCGTCTGCGGCCGTGGCGAATCCGTCGCTGCGTGCCGCGCGCGCGGGCGCCGATGCCACCGAAGGCGCATTCCTCCAGGCAGGCATGCGGCCCAATCCCGATGTGTCGTTTCTCCAGGAAGGCTTCGGTCCGTCCGAGCGCACCAGCACCGGCCTCGTGAGCCAGCGCATCGAACTGGGCGGCAAGCGCGGCGCGCGTCTCGACGTCGCGTCGTATGGCCGCGAGGCCGCGCTCGCCCGTCTCGACGCACGCAATGCGGCGCTTCGGGCGCAGGTCATCGACGCGTTCTACGGTCTGCTCGCGGCGCAACGTCAGTTGCAGGTGGCGACCGAATCGGCGGACATCGCGCGCCGCACGCTGGATTCCGCGGACAAGCGGGTGCGGGCCGGCAAGATCTCGCCGGTCGAGGCAGGCAAGGCGCGCGTGGCCGAAGCGGGTGCGCAGATCGAATTGCAGCGGGCACGCGCGCAAGCCGACGTGCAGGCCGACCGGCTCGCGACGATCACCGGCGCGTCCGCGGTGCGCGAGCGTGCCGTCGCGGGCGATATCGAGACCCTGCCGACGCCCGAACCGCTTGCCGAGATGGTCGCGCGAACCGACAGCGCGCCGCTGGTGCGCACCGCGAAGGCGCAGATGCTGCGCTCGGATGCGGCGATCCAGGTGGAACGCGCGCGGCGCGTGCCGGACATCACGGTGAGCGCGGGCATGAAGCACGTGGTCACGGGCGGCGTGCCGTTCAATCAGGCGGTGATCGGCGTGTCCATTCCGCTGCCGCTTTTCGATACCAACAAGGGCGCGCTGCTCGAAGCGGCGCATAACGCGGAGCAGGCCGAAGCCGAATTCGACAATGAGAAGGCGAGCTTGCGGCTGCAACTCTCGTCGGCGTACACGAATTTCCAGAATGCCGCCGCCGAAGCGCAACGGCTCAGGTCCGAAGTGCTGCCCGCCGCGCGCGACACGTTGACGGCGATGTCGCGCGGCTTCGACCTCGGCAAGTTCGCGTTCCTCGACGTGCTCGACGCGCAGCGCACGCTGTACCAGGAGCAGTCGCGCTATGTGCAGGCCCTGACGACCGCGCATCTGGCATACGCGGAACTCGGACGGCTCGAAGGCACGCCGCTGCCGTCGTCCCCGGACTTGTCGACATCCTCCGCCTTGTCCGGCGCGTCGCCGGTTGCAGTTCTTCCCTGAAGGTCAGTTCATGTTGCGCAAACTTCTCTATGTAGCGTTGGTGGCCGGCGGGATCGGCGCGGGCTTCGTGCTCGACTCGCTGCTGTTTTCCCCTGGACACTCCGCCCTCCAGCCGGCGACGGCATCGGTCTCCGGCAATGCGTCCCGGCCCGGCTTCGACCAGTATCGGCTGTTGGGTCTGGTCATCGAAGTCGGGTTGTCGGAACAGGCGGGCGATCCGCGCCTGATCGTCGCCGCCTTTTCGAACGGCAAGCCCGTCACGCAGGGCGTCAGCATCACGGGCTCGCTCGCGCGGCCGTTCACGCCGCCGCAGTCCCTGCGCTTCGTGCCGTCAGGCGCCGATCTGGTTTCGTCGCAATCGGTCGGCAGGCCGCACGTCTTCGACGCGACCTTGAAGGCTTCATGGAAAGGCAAGTCGGCGTCGTTCGTCTTTGCGCGCAAGGACGGCCTCGTCAAGCTGAGCCCGCAGCAGGTGAACGCTGCGCGCATCGGACTGGCGAGCGCGGGTCCGGGCGAAGTCGTGACGACCTTGCAACTGCCGGGCGAAATCCGCTTCAACCAGGATCGCACGGCGCACGTGGGGCCGCGGGTCGGCGGCGTGGGCGAACGGGTGCCGGTGTCGGTGGGCCAGCGGGTGACGAAGGGGCAGCTGCTCGCGGTGATCGCCAGCACCGATCTGGCCGACCGGCGCAGCGAACTGCTGACGGCGGAACGCAGGCTGACCGCCGCGCGGGTCGCCTATGACCGCGAAAAGACCCTGTGGCTCGAACGCATTTCGGCGGAACAGGACTATCTGCAGGCGCAAGTGCAGTTGCGCGAGGCGGAGATTGCCGCACGCGGCGCGCGTCAGAAGCTCGAGGCGATCGGCGCGCCGCTCGGCGGCGAAGCGCTCAACCGCTATGAATTGCGGGCGCCGTTCGAGGGCACCATCGTCGAGCGGCATGTGACGCCGGGCGAGGCCATCGCCGCCAACACCAACGTGTTCACGCTCGCCGACCTTTCCACCGTATGGGCCGAGATGGCCGTCAATCCGCAACAGCTCGACGAGGTGCGGATCGGACGCACGGCAACGGTCAAGGCCGCCGCGTTCGATTCGAGTTCGACGGGACGCGTGTCCTATGTCGGCGAACTGCTCGGCGAAGAAACGCGCTCGGCGGTCGCGCGCGTGGTGCTGCCGAATCCGGATGGCGTCTGGCGTCCGGGCATGTTCGTGAACGTCGCGGTGGAAGCGCGCCGCGCGGGCGTCACGGTGGCCGTGTCGAAGGACGCGTTGCAGGACGTCGAGGGCGCCGCGTCGGTGTTCGTGCAGTCGGACCAGGGATTCGTCGCGCAGCCCGTGACGGTGGGCCGCCAGGACGAGCATACGGTCGAGGTCGTGAGCGGCCTTGTACCCGGCCAGCGCTACGCCGCCGCGAACAGTTTCGTGCTGAAGGCCGAGCTGGGCAAGGCCAGCGCCGAGGAGTGACGTCGCATGTTCGAGAAGCTGATTCGCTTTGCCATTGCGCACCGCTGGCTGGTGCTGCTCGCGACGCTCGCGGCAGCCGGCTGGGGCGTGTTCAGTTACCGGCAATTGCCCATCGACGCCGTGCCGGACATCACCAATGTCCAGGTGCAGGTCAACACGTCCGCGCCGGGCTACTCGCCGCTCGAAGCCGAGCAGCGCATCACGTTCCCGGTCGAAACCGCGATGGCCGGCCTGCCGAACCTGCAGCAGACCCGTTCCATTTCGCGTTACGGCCTCTCGCAGGTCACGGTGATCTTCAAGGACGGCACCGACATCTACTTCGCGCGCCAGCTCGTCAACGAGCGCATCCAGGAGGCGCGCGACAAGCTGCCGGGCAACGTCGTGCCCGCCATGGGTCCGACCTCGACGGGACTCGGCGAGATCTTCCTGTGGACCGTCGAGGCGAGCGCGGCGGCGCGCAAGCCCGATGGCAACCGCTACACGCTCGCGGACCTGCGCGAGATCCAGGACTGGGTGGTGCGCCCGCAAATGCGCAACGTGCCGGGCGTGACGGAGGTGAATTCGATCGGCGGCTATGTGAAGGAATTCCGCATCGCGCCGAATCCGGGCCGCCTCATGTCCTATGGCCTGACGCTCGCCGATATCGTGCGCGCCGTCGAGCGCAATAACGAGAACGTCGGCGCGGGCTACATCGAGAAACGGGGCGAGCAGTATCTGGTGCGCGTGCCGGGTCAGGCAGGTTCCACCGAGGATCTCGCGAACATCGTGCTCGCCAATTCGGGCGGCGTGCCGGTGCGCGTGCGCGACGTGGCGCGCGTGGACATCGGGCGCGAACTGCGCACCGGCGCGGCGACTTCGAACGGCGAGGAAACGGTGCTCGGCACGGTCTTCATGCTGATGGGCGAGAACAGCCGCTCGGTCGCGAAGGCCGCGGCCGCGAAGCTCGCCGAGGTGAACCGCATGCTGCCGCCGGGCGTGCGCGCCGTGCCGGTGTATGACCGCACCGGGCTGGTCGAGAAGGCGGTGGGAACGGTCCGGAAGAACCTGCTCGAAGGCGCGGTGCTGGTGATCGCGGTGCTGTTCCTGTTCCTCGGCAACCTGCGTGCGGCGCTGATCGTCGCGCTGGTGATTCCGCTGTCGATGCTGATGACCTTCGCCGGCATGGTGAACGCGCACGTCAGCGCCAACCTGATGAGTCTCGGCGCGCTCGACTTCGGCATCATCATCGACGGCGCGGTGGTGATCGTCGAGAACTGCGTGCGGCGGCTCGCGCATGCGCAGGGCGCCGCGAACCGGGCGCTCACGCGCGAGGAGCGCTTCGCCGAAGTGTTCGAAGCCTCGCAGGAAGCGCGCCGCGCGCTGATCTTCGGGCAGCTCATCATCATGGTGGTGTATCTGCCGATCTTCGCGCTCACCGGTGTCGAAGGGAAGATGTTCCATCCGATGGCGATCACCGTCGTCATGGCGCTGGCCGCCGCGATGGTCCTGACCGTCACGTTCATTCCGGCGGCGGTCGCGCTGTTCGTGAACCGGCGCGTCGCGGAAAAGGAAAGCCGGCTGCTGCGGGCCGTGCGGCACGTCTACGAGCCCACCCTGACGCGTTTCATGGCGCGGCCGCGCGGCGTGCTTTTGGGCGCGGCGGGGATCGTCGCCCTGACGCTCGTGCTGGCCACGCGGCTCGGCAGCGAATTCATTCCGAACCTGAACGAAGGCGACCTGGCGGTGGCGGCGCTGCGCATTCCGGGGACGAGCCTGTCGCAGTCGGTGGACATGCAGAAGGCCATCGAGCACGCGGTGAAGGCGCGCGTGCCCGAAGTCGAGCGCGTGTTCGCGCGCACCGGCACGGCCGAGATCGCCGCCGATCCCATGCCCCCCAATCTCTCCGATGCCTACGTAATGCTCAAGCCGCCGTCCGCGTGGCCGGATCCGAAGAAGCCGCATGAGCGGATCATCGAGGACGTCGAGGCCGTGCTCGCCGATTTCCCGGGCAATGTCTACGAGTTCTCGCAACCCATCCAGTTGCGTTTCAACGAGCTCATTTCAGGCGTGCGCAGCGATGTCGCCGTGAAGGTCTTCGGCGAGGACATGACCGTGCTGCGCGAGAACGCCGACAAGGTGGCGGGCGCGTTGCAGAAGGTGCCGGGCGCGATCGAGGTGAAGGTCGAGCAGACCTCGGGGCTGCCGGTGCTCGGCGTGCAGCTGGAGCGCGACAAGCTGGCCCGCTATGGACTGAGCGTCGCCGACGTGCAGGACACCGTGCTCGCGGCGGTCGGCGGACAGAAAGCCGGCACGCTGTTCCAGGGCGACCGGCGTTTCGACATCGTCGTGCGGCTGCCCGATGACCTGCGCTCGGACATCGAGGCGATCAAGCGTCTGCCGGTCGCGTTGCCGGTGACGGCGCGTGCGGCGGCGGACAGTGCGGCGTCCGGCGTCGGGGGCGCGCCGCTTGCACGCACGCTGTATGTCCCGCTTGCCGAGCTCGCGAAGGTCGAGGTCGGCGTGGGGCCGAACCAGATCAGCCGCGAAAACGGCAGGCGCCGCGTGGTGGTCACGGCCAATGTGCGCGGCCGCGATGTCGGTTCGTTCGTCACGGAAGCGCAGGCGCGCATCGACGACAGCGTGCGCCTGCCGGCCGGCTACTGGCTCGCGTGGGGCGGACAGTTCGAGCAATTGCAGAGCGCGGTCGGACGCCTGAAGCTGGTCGTGCCGCTGGCGCTGTTCCTGGTGCTCGTGCTGCTGTTCGTGATGTTCGGCGACATGAAGGACGGCTTGCTGGTGTTCACCGGCATTCCGTTCGCGCTGTGCGGCGGCGTGGTGTCGCTGTGGCTGCGCGGCATGCCGCTGTCGATCACGGCGGCGGTCGGCCTCATCGCGCTGTGCGGCGTGGCGGTGCTGAACGGCCTCGTGATGATTTCGTTCATTCGCAACCTGATCGACGCGGGCGCGACGCTCGACGACGCCATTCGCGAAGGCGCGCTCACCCGGCTGCGGCCGGTGCTGATGACGGCGCTGATCGCGTCGCTGGGCTTCATCCCGATGGCCTTCGCGACCGGCACCGGCGCCGAGGTGCAGCGGCCGCTCGCGACGGTGGTGATCGGCGGGATTCTTTCTTCGACGGCGCTCACGCTGCTGGTGTTGCCGGTGCTGTATCGCCTGAGTCATCAGGTATCGCTGCGCGCGGCGCTCGCGCGTGTCCTGCCCCGCGTGCTCACGCACCGCGCCGGGCCTGCACGGAGTGTTGACTGATGCGGATTCTGATCGTGGAAGACGAGCCCAAGAGCGGCGCGTATTTGCAGAAAGGCTTGACGGAGGCGGGCTATGTGGTCGACTGGGTGAGCGACGGCATTGCCGGCCAGCATCAGGCCGAGGTGGAAGACTACGACCTGCTGGTGCTCGACGTGATGCTGCCGGGTCAGGACGGCTGGACGCTGCTCGGCAACCTGCGCCGCATCAAGTCGCTGCCGGTGCTGTTCCTCACCGCGCGCGACGACGTGAACGACCGCGTCAAGGGTCTCGAACTCGGCGCGGACGATTATCTGGTCAAGCCCTTCGATTTCGTCGAACTGCTGGCGCGGGTCAAGTCGATTCTGCGCCGGGGCCAGCCGCGCGAGGTCACCACGTTGCGCGTCGACGATCTCGAACTCGACCTGGTGCGGCGCAAGGCCGTGCGCAATAGCGACACGATCCTGCTCACGGCGAAGGAGTTCGCGCTGCTGTGGCTGCTGATGCGGCGCACGGGCGAGATCCTGCCGCGCGCGACCATCGCTTCGCAAGTGTGGGACATGAACTTCAACAGCGATACGAACGTGGTCGACTCGGCGATCCGCCGGCTGCGTTCCAAGGTCGATGACAACTATCACCCGAAGCTGATCCACACGGTGCGCGGCATGGGCTACGTGCTGGAAGCGCGGGGCTTCCAGTGACGTGCTTCCTGCCGCGCACGCTGCGCGCGCGCCTGACGGTGCTGATCGTGCTGTCGACTTCGCTGGTGCTCGCCTCGACCGGCGTGCTGGTCTATGAAACGCTGAAGGGCCGTCTCGAAGCGACCTCGTCGGCGGAGATGACGGGCACGCTGCAGGAAGTGCGCGCGCATCTCGCGGAGGCGGTGCCGGAAGGCACGCCCGAAGCCGGCATTGCGGCCGTGACCGAAACGCTCCACGGGCGCGCCAACGTGGATCTCGCGATCCTCGGGGTCGACGGACGCCTGCTGATCTCGACGCCGGGTTTCCGGCGCGGCGCCGACGATGCGAAGCCCGACAACTCGACCGTGCACTACCGCTATCTGAAGGCGATGGTGCCGCTCGGGTCGAGCCCGCGTTCCGTCGAAGTAGTGGTGCGTTACGACCGCACGAGCGATATCGCGTTGCTGGGCGCGCAGGCGCGGACCATCGTGTTGATCCAGGCGCTCGGCGTGCTGCTGGCGGCCGCGCTCGCCTACGGCATCACGATGGTCGGCATCAGCCCGTTGCGGCGCATGGTCGAGCATGCCGAGGCCATCTCCGTGAACCGCCTCGCGCAGCCGTTACCGGCGCTCGGCGCGGCGGGCGAACTGGCGGAACTGGAACGCGCGTTCAACGCCATGCTGCGGCGGCTGAACGAATCGTTCACGCTGCTGAGCCAGTTCTCGTCCGATCTCGCGCATGACATGCGCACGCCGCTGACCAATCTTCAGGCGGCGGCGCAGGTGGTGCTGTCACAGCAACGCACGGCGAACGAGTATCGCGAGGTGATCGAGTCGAGCCTCGAGGAATATCGCCGGCTCACGACGATGGTGGAGGACATGCTGTTCCTGGCGCGCTCGGAACAGGCCGGCGCGCTGCTCGCCGTGCGCGCGCTCGATGCCGCTGCCGAAGCCGAACGCGTGGCGGGCTATTACGAGTCGATGGCGGAGGAGGCGTGCGTGAGCATCGAGGTACGCGGCGCGGCCGTCGTCGATGCGGATCTGCTGCTCTACCAGCGGGCCCTGAGCAATCTGCTCTCGAACGCGCTGTCGCATGCGCCGCAGGGTTCGGTGGTCAGGATCGACTGCGAGGTCTGCGTGCTGGACGGCGCCGACATGACGAAGGTCAGCGTGTCGGACACCGGCCAGGGCATTGCGCAGCCGCATCTGGACCGGATCTTCGACCGCTTCTATCGTGTCGATCCGGCACGCTCCAACTCGGCGGCGGGAACGGGCCTGGGACTGGCCATCGTCAAGTCGATCATGGAACGGCACGGCGGAGCGTGCGGCGTGCGCAGCGTGCCGCACGTGGCCACGACTTTCTGGATGGCGTTCCCGCGCCGTCCGCATCCCGCGTTGCAAGCCGACGCGGCAGCTGCGAGTGACTGAGACGGATCAACGCTTGTCGTGCTGATCGATGGAAGGGGACTTCTCGCCCGCATGCACCGCCGATGCATGCACTTCCTTGTTGCGCGCGACCAGTTGCTCCGAGGGCGGGTACTGGGTCTTGCCCGACGGCACGTCGCCGTCATGGTGAGCCTGCACGAGTTCCTGCCTGACCTGATCGCGCGACTTGCCTTGCGCGGACGCGGCGCCCGATGCAAGCGCCAGCGCCATCGACGAAGTAACCAGCATGGCGACGAGAAGCGACTTCTTCATGTGAGCCTCCTTGAGTGCAGCCGGCCGGCTGGCCGAGCTTGAGAGGCAGTATGGAAGGCGCGCGGTGCCTGAAGATGACGCGCAGATGAGAATTGCGCAAGACTCGCCGCCGGTCTGCGGCAGGGATCAGGCCGCTGCTTTCCGGCGCGACGCGACGAAGTCCTGCGCCGTGATCAGCCTGGCATAGCCGAAGTCCAGCGCAGCCATGAACTCCGGCGCCGACCCTGGCGCGGTACGCATCATCCTGTGCGCCGGAGCCGCCCGGCGGAATGACCCGCATGCGGAAGGCAGCCTTCTCGTTTCGCGAATGGTGAGCGCCTGCCGTGACGCATACCGCCCCATTCTTTCGGATGCGAGGCAAAAAAATTACCAAAGCCTGTCAAATTGATTTCACAATCTTTTCCTAAAGTAGCGCGTCGATCAGCACGCCGGGGCCGCATCCGGCCCGCGATGCAATGACCACAACCACACACAGGACTCGAACCCACACATGGCGCTGCCCACCGACCTTTCCCGCCGCAAAGCCCTCAAGATTCTCGCCGGCGCACCGATGCTGCCGCTGGGCGGCGCCGCGACCGCCGCGCTGCTGACCACGGCCTGCGGCGGCAGCGACAGCAGCCCGGCCACGCCCAAGCCCACCGCCGCCTTCACCACGGCGGCCTTCACCGGCATGGCGGCGCCCACGCTGGCCACGCCGAACGCGATGGCCACCACGACCGTCGCTTCGTCGATGACCGTGAAATTCAGCGACGGCAGCGCGCGCGCCTACAAGCTGGCCTACCAGCCGTTCTTCGTCACCGGCGATACGGTGCCGAACACGGCCGGCGGCACGATCGTCGCGGGCGGCTATTTCGACATCGATAACCAGCCGATCATCGATCGCTCGGTGGCCGGCAAGGAGCGCCAGTTCTTCTCGGATTGCCCGGACGGCACCTCGCTGCTGAAGCTCGACAACCCGACCGTCAAGGGCGTGAAGGGCAATGCCGTGTTCGCGGTCGTGCAGTTCGAATACACCACGCGCGACCAGAACGCGGCCAGCATGTACGGCCGCCTGCCGTCGCCTGTCGCGGTGCTGACGCTGGACCAGGATCCGGCCACCGGCAAGCTCTCGCTGGTCAGCTACGCCAACGTGGATACCTCGAAGGCGAACGGCCTGTGGATCACCTGCGGCGCGAGCCTGTCGCCGTGGAACACGCACTTGTCGAGCGAAGAGTACGAGCCGGACGCGGCGCTGGGCTCGAAGGACGCGCAGTTCCTCGCCTACAGCAAGAACCTCTATGGCGACGAAACGAAGGGGCGTCCGTATCACTACGGCCATCTGCCGGAAGTCACCGTGCATCCGGACGGCACCGGCACGATCAAGAAGCACTACTGCCTCGGCCGGATCTCGCACGAGCTGATCCAGGTGCTGCCGGACGAGCGCACCGTGATGATGGGCGACGACGCCACCAATGGCGGCGTGTTCATGTTCGTCGCGGACAAGAAGGCGGATCTCTCGGCGGGCACGCTCTACGTGGCGAAGTGCACGCAGACCTCGACGGCCGGCGCGGGCGCGGCGACGCTCACGTGGCTCAACCTCGGTCACGCAACCAGCGATGAAATCGAGAACCTCGCCAACACGCTGACGCTCGCCGACATCATGGACGTGGTCAGCGACGCGACCGTCGGCGCGACGCTGGATGCCAGCTACACGCGCATCAACTTCAACGGCGCGTTCAACTGGATCCGCGTGAAGCCGGGCATGGAGAAGGCCGCCGCGTTCCTGGAAACGCACCGTTATGCCGCGCTGCGCGGCGCGAGCATGACCTTCACGAAGCTCGAAGGCACGACGGTCAACGCGAAAGACAAGATCGTCTATTCGGCGATGTCGCAGATCGTCAAGTCGATGGTCAAGGGCGATGCGCACGCCGGTGACTTCGCCGTGGACAAGGCGATCAATTCCGGCGCCGTGTATGCGTTCAACCTGAAGGGCGGCCAGCGCGACCTGAGCGGCGCGGCCATCGACAGCGAGTGGGTGCCGGTGGATATCGGCGCGCCTGCCGCGCTGGTCGGCGAGGACATCACGGCGGACGAGCTCGGCAACATCGGCAATCCGGAGAAGGTGGCGAATCCGGACAACCTCAAGTTCTCGGAGAAGCTGCGCACGCTGTTCATCGGCGAGGACAGCGGCCGGCACGTCAACAACTTCATGTGGGCGTACAACGTCGATACGAAATCGCTGACGCGGATTCTCTCGGCGCCGGCGGGCGCGGAATCGACGGGCCTGCATGCCGTCGACGAGATCAACGGCTGGACCTATATCATGAGCAACTTCCAGCACGCCGGCGACTGGGAACTGCCGCTGCATGCGAAGGTGCAGGCGACGCTCGATCCGCTGGTCCGCGCGAACTACAAGGATCGCTTCGGCGCGGCGGTGGGCTACCTGACCGCCGATCCGACCTCGATCAAGCTCGGCTGAGCGAGCTCGTCGAAGCAGCGAAGCGCCATGCTTCGCTGCGTTGCCTGCGTGTCAATGCGTGGGTTCGAAGTGCGTCGCGGACGTCTTGTCGTGCGTGGCGTACTTCTCGATCATCGTCGCGCTCGCGCGATTCAAACCCGTCACGTCCACCGCAATCCCGTTGCGGCGGAACTTGTTCACGATACGGTCCAGCGCATCGATAGCGGTGATGTCCCAGAAGTGCGCGTGCGACAGATCGAGCCGCACTGCGCGCACCCGTTCCTTGAAGTCGAACTCGGCTACCAGCGCTTCCGACGACGCGAAGAACACCTGCCCGCGCACCACGTAGCGGCGCTCGCTGGCGGCTTCATCGAGCGTGGATTCCACCGCCAGCACGCTGCGCACCTTCGACGTGAAGAACAACGCCGAAAGCAGCACGCCGACCCCGACGCCAATCGCCAGATTGCCGGTTGCCACGACCACGATCACGGTCGCCAGCATCACCGCCGACGAGCTTTTCGGATGCGTGCGCAGATTGCCGATCGATTTCCAGCTGAACGTGCTGATCGACACCATGATCATGACCGCGACGAGCGCGGCCATCGGAATCTGCTTGACCCACGGACCGAGGAACACCACCAGCACCAGCAGGAACGCGCCTGCGACGAAGGTGGACAGGCGCTGGCGTCCGCCCGATTTCATGTTGATGACCGTCTGGCCGATCATCGCGCAGCCCGGCATGCCGCCGAGAAAGCCCGCGACGATGTTGGCGCAGCCCTGGCCGCGGCATTCGCGGTTCTTGTCGCTGGGGGTGTCGGTGTAGTCGTCGACGATGGCGGCCGTCATCAGCGATTCGAGCAGCCCGACAATGGCAATGGCCACCGAGTACGGGAAGACGATGCGCAGCGTATCGAGCGAGAAGGGCACCTGCGGGAATGCGAACACCGGCAGGCGGTCGGGGAACTGGCCCATGTCGCCGACCGTGCGCAGTTGCAGATGCAGGGCCATCGAGATGGCCGTCATCACGATGATGCAGATGAGCGGCGACGGCACCGCCCTTGTCAGGCGCGGCAGCAGATAGATGATGGCGAGACCGCCCGCGACCATCGCGTAGACATACCAGGGCTGCGCGTTCAGCTGCGGCAACTGCGCGAGAAAGATCAGGATCGCCAGCGCGTTGACGAAGCCGGTGATGACGGAGCGCGACACGAAGCGCATCAGCGCGCCGAGCCGCGCGAATCCGGCGCCGATCTGCAGGATGCCGGCGAGGATGCCCGCAGCCAGCACGTATTCGACGCCATGCGTCTTCACGAGCGATGACAGCAGCAGCGCGACGGCGCCGGTGGCCGCCGAGATCATGCCGGGCCGGCCGCCCGCGATCGACGAGACCACGGCGATGCTGAACGCGGCGTACAGCCCGACTTTGGGGTCGACGCCCGCGATGATGGAAAAAGCCAGCGCTTCGGGAATCAGCGCCAGCGCGACGACGATGCCGGCAAGCACGTCGGCGCGCACGTTCGAGAGCCATTCCTCGCGCAATGTGTGGGTCTTCATGGGTGAACCTGGATGGAGAATGAGTGCAACGACCGCGGGCGCGGCAAGGCGATGCATGCGCTGCGCGGCGATCGTTTGGACGATGGCCGGCGACGCACGTCATAGGTCCGCGAACCCCTGTCGGTCAGATGGATGTGACGAAGGAGGCTCGCGATACGCTACATAGGTGTCTGGGCGGGACTGAAGGAGGGGAAGCGGGGGATTTTAACCGATCGGCGGTGCGCCCGGTTTTACGGCTCGATCAGCGTGAAGCGGCTCCGCAGCGGGGCGCGCAGTCGATGTATTCAAAGCCGGCGGCAATCGCGAAACGGATCGCGTCTTCCACATTCGGGAAAGCGCCCGGCAGGCGCACGGAACGTTCGGTGCCGTCGAGATCCTGGATGCGCGCCGTCGCGGCAAACATGTCGCCGTGCCGGACCGCTGCCGGCGTGACCATCATGTCCCTGTAGCTGAAGACCAATTCGTTCTCTCCCTGAAAGCGCTGCGGATCGGGTCGAACGGTTGTCCGGCCCCCTTTGCTTCACGTTATCGGCAGGGGCGGGCGGTTCTTTACGCTGCCGCTTAAAAGCACCGCTATTCGCGGTTTCGGCCGGCTTTCAACGCGCATTTCGATTCTTTCGTAATTCATGTGAGGAATGTGGCGTGCGCAACATAAGCGTTTGCTGACCTTGCGCACAATCCATCCCGTCAGACAAATAAAAACAACGCCGACAAGGCCGCGCAACAAGCGGTCGAGGCATACGGGGAAGTCATGCAGCGAAGGAAGATCCTGCCCGCGAGCGGGCATGCAATCGCAGTGTGCATCGCAGTTTCAACCATGGTTCCGGGTGCTTACGCCCAGGATGCTGAAACGCCGGCCGCGGCACAGGCGGAATCGGCGAATCAGGCTCAGCCGCTCATCTCGCTGCCGAGCACGCCGACGCCCAGCCCGGTCAACCGGAGCGCGCCGCTGTCGTCCGCCAACGGCGCGCCGCTCACGCCGCGCGGGACGCTCAACGGCGCTGCTGCGCTCGAACAGAGCGCCACGCTCGCCGGCACGCCGCGGGCGCGCACCGCCGACGTCACTGGCCAGCGGCCGCTCGCTGACGCGCTCGGCGGCGTCGTCACCACCGATACCGTCACGCTCGCCGGCCAAGACTTCTACACCTGGTTCGCGCAAGCCTGGAGCGGCATCCCGTTGTCGGACCGCTACATCGTCTCGGTGCACGAACGGCCGTCGGCGCGCTACGGCAGTCTCGTGTGGGTGGAGTTCGGGCAGCGCCGCGTCTTCCAGGCGTTCCTGCCCATCGCCCGCGCCAATGTGCGGCCGGTTGCCGAGAATGCCGCGCAGATCGCCTTCCAGAACGTCATGCAGGCGGACCTGACACGCCTGCTGTTTCGCGACGCCGACATGGCGACCGACGAACTCTAAAAAAAGCTCCAAGGCCAATACGGGGAACACACGATGAAAACGAATGCGCTTGTCCGCAGGGCGGTGCTCGCCTGCGCGCTCACGCTGCCGCTCGCCGCGGCCCATGCCACGCAGCTCGTCTACGAGCCGGTGAATCCGAACTTCGGCGGCAGTCCGCTGAACGGCACGAACCTGCTCAATGAAGCGAACGCGCAGAACAAATACAAGGACCCGTCGCTGAGCGACCTCGGCTCGAGCCAGTCGACGCTCGATCAGTTCAACAACCAGCTGCAGCAGGCGATTCTTTCGCGGGTGGCCTCGTCGATCTCGAGCTCGATCGTCGGCGCGGACGGCACGCTGCATCCGGGCACGATCAATACGGGCAACTTCTCGATTGCGATCACCCAGGTTACCGGCGGCAACCTGCAGGTGACCACGACCGACAAGACCTCGGGCGCATCGACGACCTTCGTCGTCGGCAATGGACAGTGAGACGGGCACACGAGCAATGAACACGAACGCAATCAAAAGGACCGCGCTGGGCGCCGCCGTCATCGCCACGATGTTGCTCACCGGCTGCGTGACAGCGCCGATGCCGCCCGCGAGCAACGCCACGCTCACGCCGCCGACCCGCATCACGCGCGACCTCACGCATCTGCCGCCGCCGAAGGGCAGGATCGTCGCGGCCGTGTACGGCTTCCGCGACCTGACCGGGCAATACAAGCCTTCGCCGGACAGCTCGTTCTCGTCGCAGGTGACGCAGGGCGGCGCCTCCTTCCTCGTAAAGGCGATGCGCGATTCGGGCTGGTTCACGCCGGTGGAGCGCGAGAACCTTCAGGATCTTCTCACCGAACGCAAGATCATGCGCGCGCTGGAAACGCCCGACGACAAGAACCGCGCCGGCTCGAACCTGCCGCAGATCGGCGCGCTGGCGCCGGCGAGCATCGTGCTGGAAGGCGGCATCGTCGCGTATGACACGAACATCCGCACCGGCGGCGCGGGCGTCGCGTATCTCGGCATCTCGGCGTCGCAGCAGTATCGCGTGGATCAGGTGACGGTGAACCTGCGCGCTGTCGATATCCGCAACGGCACGATCCTCAACAGCGTCTCGACGACCAAGACCATCTATTCGATCCAGGTCGATACCGGCGTGTATCGCTTCATCGGCTTCAAGGATCTGTTGCAGGCCGAACTCGGCATGACGCGCAACGAGCCGCAGCAGCTGTGCGTGAACGAGGCGATCGAATCCGCGCTGGTGCATCTGATCGTGCAGGGCGTGGCGAACCAGTCGTGGTCGCTCGCCGACATGAAGGACTGGTACGACCCGACGATGCAGCGCTATCTGCAGGAGAACCAGGGCTACGTGCAGACGATGGAAGACGCGAACGCGCCGTACAGCCCGGTGAAGATCGATCCGCCCCGCTCGCTGGGCGGCTGAACCGACCATGAAGGAGACACGAATGAATCCACCGCGTGCGCCCTGGCGCGCATCCAAGATCGCGTTCTGTGCGGGGCTGAGCGCGATCGTGAGTCTGTCGCTGGCGGTCTTTGCAGCCGATCTCTCGCCGGTCTCAGACTTCGGTCCGACCGAGCCGGGCTTCGGCGGCGCGACGCAAGTGGCGCGCGTCGTGCAGAACGGCGCGGGCAACCGGCTGAGCGCCGTTCAGACAGGGCAGAACGGACTGATGGCGAACCAGGCGGGCGTGGCGAATGCCGCCGCGACCGCGCAGGCGGGCAATGACAACTGGACCGTGTTGCAGCAGAGCGGCACGGCCAACCAGTACGCCGGTTATCAGGCCGGCATGCTGAACCGTTCGATCGCGGTACAGAACGGCAGCGGCAATGACGCGACGGTGACGCAGATTGGCAGCGCGATGTCGTCGCAAGTCACGCAGTACGGCAACAACAACGAGATTTCGATTCTGCAGAACCGCAATGGCTCTGGATTGTCGGTCACGCAGACCGGCAACGGAGCGAGAGCGGCGGTGTTGATGAAGTAGGCAGAAGGAGCGGGACCGGCGGATGGCAGGGGCTGTCCGTCGTCGGGGTTGATTCAAGGCAAGTCGTGAGACCGAAAGTCATCAAAACACAAACCAACGAGGCATAAAAATGAAAGTCAAGGCAATCGTCATCGCCATGGGGCTGGCAGCACTGGTTTCGACGTCGGCATTCGCCGCGAGCGTGGGCTCGGTCGGTGAAAGCGCAGCGGTCGAGCAAATCGGCAACGGCAACTGGGCCGGCGTGAAGCAGACCGCTTCGAGCTATGACCAGGTCAACGTGCTGCAAAACGCCGATGGCGCCAGCGCCAACGTCAAGTCGAGCAACGGCGGCGGCAATGTCACCGACATCAAGCAGATCGGCCAAGGCGCACGCGGCGCGTCGAACCTGAGCGCGGACGTGACGCAACAGCAGGCTATCGGCGAACGCACGACGGTGCGCCAGACCGGCCACGACAACAGCGTGACCGTGTCGCAAACGGCCTCGGCTTTCGATAAAGACACCGTCAAGCAGGAAGGCAAGAACGCGTCGGCCACGATCACCCGCAACGGTTCGAGCTTCAACACGGTGAACATCGATCAGGGCACGAACAAGACCGCCGGCACGAGCGACGGCGCCAAAGCCACCGTGACGCAGACGAATACCATCGGCAATCGCGTCGATGTGCTGCAAGGCAAGGACAACGGCATCGCGACGGTGACGCAGACGGACGGCGGCTACAACGGCGCGCGCATCGAACAGACCGGCGGTCACACCGACGGCAAGATCGAGCAGATCTCGGAAATCGGCGATTCGGTGTCGATCAAGCAAGGTGACTTCGCGCGTGCCCAGGTGCACTCGGAGAACGGCGGCGGCAACACGACGACGATCAACCAGAGCGGCGCGGGCGCACCGCACTACGCGCAAGTCACGCAAGGCAACGCCGTCAACGAAAAGACGACCATCATGCAGACGGGTTCGGCTTACAACACGGCCTATGTGGACCAGTTCCGCGAAGCCAACGATCACACGCTCGTGATCCAGGACGGCGATCGCAACACGGCAGCCGTGCATCAGGCCGATGGTCGCGGCAACACGGCGCTGGCCGTGCAGGTCGGTTCGACCAACACGATGGATCTGACGCAACAAGGCGCGTTCGAGTCGACGCTGCTGGCCGGTCAGGGCGGCTTCCACAACGACATGAAGGCATCGCAGTCGGGTACGCGTGAAGAGCTGGCGCTGGCGCAAGTGGGTAACTTCAACGGCGCGTATGCATCGCAGGACGGCGGCTACAACAGCGCGTCGATCACGCAAGTCGGCAATTCGAACCTGGGCGTGGTGTCGCAGACCGGCTTGGGCAACTCGGCGTCGATCGCGCAGGGCGGCTCGTTCAACAAGGCTGTGATCGTCCAGAAGTAAGCGACGGTTGAAGGCTGGAGGATGGCAGGCGGGCGGGAAGCTGGGCTTCCCGCCCGTTTTTTTTAAGGGGCTGTGTCGGACGGGTTGATCTGCTTCAGCCCGCATGCTTCCCAAGACGCTCCAGCGGAACGTCATACGTTTCTCGCATCGAATGGATCGACACCGCGGACAACAGACACACGAACGCCGTGAAGACGGCCGGCATCACCCACGGCGCAGTGCCGAACTTGCCGATCAGCGCCGTTTCGATCAGCGGCGCAAAGCCGGCGATCGCGAAGCCGAATTGAGTGCCGATCGCCATGCCGGAGAGCCGGACTTGCGTCGGGAAGCGCTCGGCGTACGTTGCAGGCCAGACGGCATTCGTGATGCTGTAGACGACGCCGCCCAGCAAGACGCCCGTTGCGAACACGAGCGCGTCGCTTCCGGTCGTGATCGACCAGAGAAAGATCGCGGCAGCCATCGCACAAAGGACGTTGCCCGCAATGAACACCGGACGCCGCCCGATACGGTCGGACAGCGTTGCATAGACTGGAATCGTGAACACGGCGATAAGATTGCCGATGATCGCCGTCCACAGCATCGTCGATGTGCTGATGTGATGTTCCATCGTGCGCGAGAACGACAGCGCGAACACGGCAAACGTCGTCCCGACGGATGCGATCAGCGCGGCGAAGAACACTTGCAGCAGTTCCTTGCGGTACGTCGTGAGGAGCGTCTTGAGCGGCGCGCGCGGAACGTCGCCATGCGACGCCTCGCTCTGGAAGGCGGGCGTCTCTTCGAGCCGCGAACGCACGATGAAACCGACGACGACCACCGCCGCGCTCAGCCAGAACGGCACCCGCCAGCCCCATGACAGCAGTTGATCTTCCGACAGCAATGCAGCGAGCGGCAGCACGACGGCGGGCGCAAGTACCTGTCCGCCTTGCGTGCCGCTCAAGGTCCAGCTGGTGTAGTAGCCGCGGCGATTCGCGGGTGCGTGCTCGAACGACATCGAATTCGCGCCGGCCTGTTCGCCCGCCGCCGAGATGCCCTGGAGAATGCGCAACAGCACGAGCAGCGCGGGGGCGAGCAGTCCTGCGCCCTGATAACTCGGCAGGCAGCCGACCAGAAACGTGGAAATGCCCATCAGGAGCAAGGTGCCGACCATCACGACTTTGCGGCCCAGACGGTCGCCATAGTGTCCCATCAGGAACGAGCCGAGGGGACGTGCCGCATAGGCGACGCCGAAGGTCGCCATCGAGGCGAGCGTCGCGGCGGCCAGGTCGCCGGGCGGAAAGAAGATGCGCGGAAAGACGAGCGCGGCCACCGTACCGTAGATGAAGAAATCGTAGTATTCGAGCGCACTGCCGATCCATCCGGCGATGGCCGCCTTTCTCGCCTGCCGTCTGCTGTCGGCTGGTGCGGATGCTGTCGTGTCGCCGCTGCGTATCGTGTTTGTCGTCATGTCTGTCTCCGTTTATTTGTTGGATATTTCAAATCAGCGGCCACGCACTGTGTTCGAGCAGCCGGCCGGTGGCCTGTCGAACGAAGGTTGCGCGCTTCGTCGCATCCGGTTCGCGGGCGAGCGGCACTTCCGCCGCCAGTGGCACATCCTTGGGCAACGCATCGAGCAGCCGGCGCAAGGGCAGGCCGCCTTCGCCCGGCAAGAGCCGGTTGCCGCGCGCCTCGTCGACAATGCCGTCAGGCGCCGGCGCTTCGAGCGGCGCATCGCACAGCTGGACGCTGCCGATCCACGCGGGATCGAGTGCCGCCACCGCTTCGACCGTGCCGCCCGAGCGGAACAGATGCAGCGCGTCGATCAGCACAAAGGCGTTGTCCTTGTCGACCGCCTTGACGACCTCGACTGCGTCTTCGAGCCGCGCGACCGGTCGCCAGATCATGAATTCGATGTCGAGCGCCAGGTTGAACGGCCGGGCGAGATCGCATAGCGCGCCCAGCCGGTCGGTCACGCGCGCACGCTCCGGATCGTCGATATTGATGCACGCGCGCCGTGCGCCGAGTGCCGCGCCCGTCTCGAACACGGGGAGATAGTCGTCGATGCGGGTATCGGCGCCGAGACGAATGACCTCGATATCCGACACAGCGACATCGTGCGCGTCCATCAGACGCAGCGTGTCGCGCAATTCGGGCGATCCTGCGCGCAGCGGATAAGCCAGCCCGCCGGGAACCGGAGAACACAGGCGGATGCCGACCGCTCTAAATCCCGCTTGCGCCGCCAGTGAGATCAGATCCGGCGGCCCGACGTCGAGCACCGTGAGATGAGCCAGGGAGAGTCGTTTCATCGCATCACGTCCCGGGGCTCAGTAGGTCGCGCGTCCGCCGGTCAGATCGAACGCGGCGCCGGTCGTGAACGAGCACTCTTCCGTTGCGAGCCACGCGACCATCGACGCCACTTCGTCGGTCCGGCCCGCGCGTCCGAGCGGAATCTTCGCGAGCACGAAATTGCGGGCGTCGGCCGTCATGTTGCGGAGCATCTCCGACTCGATGGCCGCCGGCGTGACGCAATTGACGCGAATCTCCGTGTCCGCGAGTTCCTTGCCGAGCGACTTGGTCAGTGCAATCACGCCGGCCTTAGACGCGCCGTACGCCCCCTGATTCGGATTGCCTTCCTTGCCGCCTACCGACGACAGGTTGACGATGCGCCCATGCCGCGCGCGGCGCAGATACGGCAGCGCTTCGCGGCAGCAGACGAACACGCCCGTGAGATTGATGTCGATGACCTGCCGCCAGGCCTCGATCGAATACGTTTCGACAGGGCCGATCGGGCCGTTGATGCCCGCAGCGTTGATGAGGATGTCGATGGAGCCATGGTGTTCGGCGACGGCCTTCGCTGCGGCAGCCACGCTGGCGGCGTCCGTCACGTCCACCTGAGCGGATGACACAGCACGAACGCTTTCGGCTGCCGCATGAGCGGCTGCGCCATCGATATCCCACAGCACTACCTTGGCGCCGGACGCGACGCATCGCTCCGCGATCGCATAGCCGATCGCACCGGAGCCGCCGGTGATGACACACACACGATGATGCAAATCCAGCTGGTTCATCCTTTCTGTCTCCGAGGGTTCGAAATCGTTTGAACCGATACTAGGGACTAACGCCTGCTTTGTCGTATGCCGAAAGTCAGCTAACGTATAACTTTTGGTTAATCGTCCGGACGGCTGCAATGCGCTTCAAACTCCGCCACATGGAAGTCTTTCGTGCGGTCATGCTGACCGGATCGATCAATGCGGCGTCGAAGTTGCTGTTCGTCTCACAGCCCGCCGTCAGCAAGCTGGTGTCCCATGTCGAGACGACGCTCGGCCTGCGCCTGTTCGAGCGCTCCAAAGGCCGCCTCGTGCCGACGGCCGAGGCCCACGCGCTGTTCAGGGAGGTCGAGCAGGTGTATCAGGCGGCGGTGCGCGTGGACGAGTTCGCGCATGCGCTTGCGCTCGGACCGTCGAGCTTGCTGCGTGTGTCGTGCAGTGCGTCGCTGGCGATGAGCGTGGTTGCGCCGGCGCTGGTCGAACTGAAGAGGCGGCTGCCTGCGCTGACGGTGAGCTGGCAAACCACGCTGATGGCCGACATGCCGATGGAACTGCTGAGCAAGGAAGCGGAGGTCGCCATCGCCGCGATGCCGGTTCTGCACGAGCACCTGGAAAACGTTCCGTTCATGGTGGGAAGCATGGTCTGCGCGATGCCGGCGGGACACAGGCTGGCGCATCGGCAAGAGGTGTCGCTCGCGGATTTGGCCAACGAGCCCGTCGTGCTGTTCAAGCGCGACATTCCTTTCGGCACGGTGATCGCACAGGCCTGTCAGCAAGCCGGCGTCGAACTCAGATCGACCATCGATGTGATGCGCGCGGATCAGGCGCTCGCCCTCGTGGAAGGCGGGCTGGGCGTGACGATCGTCGACAATTTCGCGACCACGGGAAGCGCGCTGGTCATTCGGCCGCTGCGTGAAGCCATCGGGTTGACCGCGCACTTCGTGTATTCACGATTCGCGCCGCCGTCGCGCAATGCCAGCGTGTTCATGCAGTCCGTGTACAGGCAGGCGACGCTTCTGCAACGTGCGATTCCGGATGCCTTCGTGCCCGAATGACGCTGCGACGGGCTCGTCGTCACGCCAGTTTTACTCCTTACGCGGCGTGGTATTCGCCTTCAACTCCCCCAGTCGCGACAGGAACAGCTTGACGACAGGCGCCGCGTTGCGCGGACTGTAACCGACCACCAGGTCGATCGTCGGCGCTTCGCCTTTCAACGGCCGGCTGACCACGGACCACGGCATCAGGTTCTGCACATACGCGGGTATCAACGTGACGGCCCGCGTCGACGCGATCAGCGACATCACCATGGCCGGATTGTCGACCCGTTGCGCGACATCCACTTCCACGCCTTCTTTCGTCAGATAGCCGTCGATGACCTGACCCAGCACCTTCGCCTTGTCCGCCATTGCTATGAACGGCTGCTGCCGAAGGTCCTCGGGCCGCACGGCTTTGCGCGCGGCCAACGGATGATCGCTCGGCATCAGCACGACGAGCGGTTCCTCGCCGATGACCCGGTACTCGAGACCATAGCCGGGTTCGGCGCGCATGAACGCGACGTCGAGCTTGCCGTGCGCCAGTGCGCTGGCCAGTTCCGTGGAGTAGTCGCTCGTGACCGTGACCTGGAGGTTCGGCAACTCGTCGCACAACAGATGCATCGCCTCGGTCAGCCAGGTCATCTCCTGACCGGTCAGGAAGCCCAGCGCCAGGCGCGCCTTGGCGGGCTGCGCGGCGCGTCGCGCGGCTTCGACGGCGGCATCCACCTGGGCCATCGCGAGCCGCGCATGGTCGAGGAACGCGCGACCCGCGTCGGTCAGCTCGACGCCGCGCGCACTCCGCTGCAACAGCGCGGTGCCGACCCGATCTTCGAGATCGCGAATCTGCCGGCTCAGCGACGGCTGTGACGTGTGCAGGCGGCTGGCGGCTGCCTCGGTCAGGCTGCCGGTTTCGGCGACCGCAATGAAGTAGCGCAAATGCCGTAGTTCCATCGCTCTTTCTCCATGCCTGCGAGGCATGCCCACCCGCCTCGAAAGTCTTTCTCATCGGTGCAACGGACGCCTACATTGACTCCTGTCGCAACTCATTCCAGCCGCGTACATGACTCATGAGCCATGCATCGCAGCGATACCTTACAGGAGTTTCACCATGAGCCAGCCCGTCGTTCTCATCACCGGCGCGTTGACCGGCATCGGTCGCGCCACCGCCATTGCCTTCGCCCGCTCGGGCGCGCGGCTTGTCGTGTCCGGCCGTCGTCCGGCCGAAGGCGCCGCGCTCGAAGCCGAACTGCGCGAACTCGGCGCCGAGGCCTTGTTCGTCCAGGCCGACGTGCGCCATGACGACGACGTCCGCCATCTCTTCGATCAGACGCTCGCCCGTTTCGGCCGGCTGGATGTCGCGGTCAACAACGCCGGCACGGAAGGCACGCCGGGCCCGATCACCGATGTCTCGCCGGAGAGCTATGCGGAGACCTTCGACACCAATGTGCTGGGCGTGCTGTTGAGCCTCAAGCACGAATTGCGAATCATGGCCGGACAACGGTCGGGCAGCGTGATCAACATTTCGTCGACCTATGGCCACGAAGGCGCGGCCTATGCGGCGATCTACGCGGGCAGCAAGCACGCGGTGGAGGGGATCACGAAATCGGCCGCGCTCGAACTGGCCAGCACCGGCGTGCGCGTCAATGCCGTCGCGCCCGGACCGACGGACACGGGCATGCTCGACCGCTTCACCGGCACCGCCGAGCGCAAGGCAGCCCTCGCGGGCCGTGTGCCGCTTGCACGGATCGGCGCACCGGAGGACATCGCCGCGGCAGTGCTCTATCTGGCGTCCGAAGGCGCTGCATTCGTGACCGGGCAGATCGTCACGGTCGATGGCGGCAAGACCGCAGGCTGATCATTCAGGGAGCAGACATGGATACGCTTAATGGCAAGACCGCGCTGGTGACGGGCGCATCACGCGGCATCGGCCGGGCCAGTGCGCTGGCGCTGGCGCGAGCGGGCGCGCAGGTGCTGGTGCACTATGGCCGCGCCGAGCAGGAAGCCGATACGGTGGTCGACGAGATCCGCCGGGCAGGCGGCACCTCGGAGAAGATCGCCGCGGATCTGCGCGCCGCCGACGGCCCGCATGTGCTGGCACAGCGCACGCGTGCGATCGTCGGGGGCCGTCTCGACATCCTCGTGGCCAATGCCGGCATTGCCGGCTCGGCGACGATCGAAGAGACCACGGTCCAGCAGTTCGACGATCTGTTCGCGGTCAACGTACGTGCGCCGTTCTTCATCGTCCAGCAGTTGCTGCCGGTGCTGTGCGAGGGCAGCAGCATCGTGCTGCTTTCATCGCTGGCGGCGCACGCGGCGCTCGGTACGCTGGCGGCCTATGCCGCGACCAAAGGCGCGATCGACACGCTGGTGAAGCACTTCGCCGCGACGCTGGGCGAGCGCGGCATCCGCGTCAACGCGGTGGCCCCCGGCATCGTGCCGACCGATATGTCCAGCTTCGCAAAGACGGACGCAGGGCGGGATTTCGCGCTCGGCATCCAGGCGCTGAAGCGCATGGCCGACCCTGGCGAAATCGGCGCGGCGGTCGCGTTTCTCGCCTCCGACGAGGCCCGCTGGATCACCGGCGATACCTTGCGCGTGGATGGGGGATCGAAGCTTTGATGGAGCGAGCGGAACCCGGCCGTTCACTCACATCACGATGCTCGCGAGCCGCATCAGTTCCGACTGACGCGAGCAGCAGGTTTTCTTGAGCGTCGCGGCGAGGTGCTTGCGTACGGTGGCCACCGAGAGATCGAGAATCGCGGCGCATTCGATCACGCTGTGGCCGCAGATCAGCTCGGACAGTACGCGCGCCTCCGCTTGCGATAGCCGCAAGCTCCCCACGTTCCCGGCAGCACGATTGAACAGGGCATGCCGGGAACGAGCGCCTTTGCGAGCCCACGCCCGCGTCCTCATGCGTGAGCCGCCCATCGAGAATCGACAGCCCTGCGCCTTCCGTCAGAAGCGACGCGGCGTTCGACATCTGGCACCTGACGTTCAGTTCGGCGTCGACTGCGATGACCGTCGTCTCTTCGTTGAGCAAGTATTCGATCAGCGCGGCGGCGTCGCACTGGATGGTGTCATCCAGCGCGGCAATCTCTGTGGGCGGCATGGATGCCAGACTTTCCTGCGCGATTGCCAGACCTTCGTCGCCGACCTGCAAATCCCCGAAAACTTCCAGCATTTCCATTCCCCTCTGCGGTTCTCTCGTTGGCGTTTTTCATGAAACGCTGCTTTTTGGTTCTTGGGCGAGCGTTCTGGTATCGCACTCGCTCTGGTGATGTGGGTCGCAAAGGTACAGAACGTATGCCAGTTATCGAAACCGCTTGTGGCTGGCGTTTCCGCGTGAATCAGGGCGGAATAAACCCCGGTGCGTGGCGCAGCCTTGCCGTAACACCGTAACGTTTTGCCGTGACACGGGACGCAAGTCATCCATCGACTGGCCCGAGGTGTTCATTTGAACTCTGGACGTCGTTGATGCCCCAACGTGAGAATGCTCACAGACCAAAACAAGAACCAGACACACACGGGGAGACGCGCATGCAATACGCCGTCGATGCAATGCGATGCTCCAGTCGGCACAGGCACGCGTCTGCCAGGATTGCGCTCATTGCCGTGCTGATCGGCAGTGTGCTGAGCGTCAGGGTTCATGCGCAGGATGCGCTGGACGCGGACTCCCCCGTGAGCGCGCATGGCTCCGCATCCGGAAATGAAGCGCGTGCGCTCGTCACGCTGCTCAACCCGCCGACGCCGGCTCCGCTGACCAAGGTGAGGCCGCTCGCGACGAAGCGCGCGCTCACGGACAGCACGATGGCGAGAGCCATGCGGTATCGACGCTGAAGGTCACGTCCGTCAAGGGCGATGCCTGCAAGGTCAGCATCACGCTGACGCAGGCCGGGCGCGTGATACGCACGTTCAGTACGGATTGCAGGGCGCGTCAGGTTGATGTCCGAGGATAGTGATCGGCCCAATGCCGGTCTGCAGGCGAATGGTTATCGCACTGGACATCAGACCGGCATCTGGGCTTTCGCATCGTCATGAGCGGAGAAGAATGCCGCCGGAGAGGGCGGCTTTTGACGCAACACGGACGTCACCGCGCCGCCTGACGAACCCCGGTTGCCCCTGGTTTCCCGAAGCGCTGCACCAAACACACCCCTCTCCCCCGGATAGTGCTATGTTCCCGTGAACCGTCCCCTTGCCCCGCCCAAGGACAGAATCCGAACGAAGACGCTTCGCTCATGAAACCGTACGTCTGGATCACCACGCCGCTCCTCCTGTTCACCTCCGCCACCTTTGCCCAGTCCACCGTCACGATGTACGGCCGCATTGACGGCGGCATCGAATACCTGAACCACATTGCAAACGGCGCCAACGGCAGCGCCTCGCGCTGGAGCGCGGAAGGCGGCGACTGGGGCACCAGCATGTGGGGCTTGAAAGGCCAAGAGGATCTGGGCGGCGGCCTGAGCGCGGTCTTCGATCTCGAAACGGCCATACAAATCATGAATGGCACGACCGGCGGCGGGCGCCTGTGGTCACGCCGTGCCTACGCGGGCCTGAACTCGACGACCTGGGGGCAAATCCAGGCGGGTCGCAATCTCTTCATCGACAGCGACGGCGTCTGGGAATTCGACCCGTTCGTCCAGGAAGCGGTGTCGTCGGCCTCGCTGGTGCGGGGCCGCAACTGGCAGCAGTCCAGCAATAACGTCGAGTACCACAGCCCGGTGTTCCATGGCATCGACGTGCAGGGGCAGTATGCGTTCGGCAACCAGCCGGGCGCGTTCAATCGCGGCGCGCCGGGCGAGTTCGGCCGCTCCGAAGGCATCATGCTGAGCTACCATTCGACGCTGCTCGACCTGCGCGGCATCTACGACGAACTCCGCAGCCAGGACGGCAAGCTCGACAACATCTTCCAGGCCTCGCGCGAGTACTTCGTCGGCGCGAATCTGAAAGTGGACAAGTGGAAGGTGCAGGCGGCCTACACGCACTACGCCGCGCCCGACTCGCCGGCAGGCCTGGCCGACAGCGCCGATCATTACTGGCTCGGCGCCACCTATCAGGCAACGCCCGCATGGGCCGTCACGGCGGCGGGTTTTTACATTCACGTCGGCGCGGGCAGCGGCGACGCGGCGCACGATCCCGCGAGCCACGCCACCCTCTATGCGCTCGGCACCACCTACAACTTCACCAAGCGCACCTTCCTGTACGGCACGGTGGCCTATGTGCGCAACAGCGCGAACGGCACGTTCTCCGTATTCGCGACGCCGCGCGACGCATCCAGCCCCACCAGTCCGCTCGCGGGCGAGTCACAGACCGGCGCGTATGTCGGCATGATGCACATCTTCTAGACGCGTCAGGCCGTGGCGAGCGGCTTCATGCGGGCGCGGTCGAGCCAGTCGCCGAGACTCGTGCGGCCGTGCCGCGCCGCGCCCGTCGGCACCAGCGAACGTTCCTTCATCACGCCGCCGAAGTAGGTGGCCTTGTCGTCGGCAATAACGCGGCGGGCATCGCGCACGGCTCGCAGGTAAGTGCCGATGAACGCATGCATCGCACCCTGCTCGGGACCGGCGATATCCACGATGCCGTTCAGCGGCGCGCCCAGCGCGATCTCCGCGATGATGGCCGCGACGTCGTCGGCGGCGATGGGCTGGAACTGATGCGGCGAGAGCCGCGCCGTGCCGTCGACGGTGCTCAGGTCGGCGATGGTGCCGAGGAACTCGAAGAACTGGGTGGCGCGCACGATCGAATACGGCACGCCCGATTCCGCGATCAGCTGTTCCTGCACGCACTTCGCCGCGTAGTACGCATTGCCCTCCATCCGGTCCACGCCGACGATCGACAGCACGACATGATGCCGCACGCCTGCTTCGCGCCCGGCCTGAAGAAGATTGCGCGTGGTGTCGCGGAAGAAGGGCATGACGGCTTCGCGGTCGTGCGTCGGCGGATTGGTCACGTCGATCACGACTTGCGCGCCGCGCAGCGCGTCGGCGAGGCCCGCGCCGGTGATGGCGTTGACGCCCGTGCTCGGCGATGCGGCGACGGCTTCATGCCCCTTCTCGCGCAGCAAGGCCACGGCCTTCGCACCGATCAGCCCGGTCCCGCCAATGACGACGATCTTCATGACACACCTCGTTTGGTTCGTGAAAGTGAAGTCATTGTGTGACAATCATGTCTTAGCTAGAAGGGACAAGAATCATCAATTGGACTAGTCCAAGGATCCTGTCATGCCGAACCGGGAACAAGCGCTGAAGATCGACATCGACCGGCACCATGCGCTGCCGGTCTACTTGCAGATCTGCGAGCGCTTCAAGGCTGCGATTGCAGCGGGACACCTGAAGCCGGGCGACCGCGTGCCCGCGCTGCGCGGTCTCGCGACGCAGCTGAACACCGCGCGCGGCACGGTGGAAATGGCCTACGACATTCTCGTCGACGAAGGCTATCTGCAGATGCGCGGGGCGGCGGGCACCTTCGTGTCGTCGTCGTTGCCGGCTTCGGTGCTGAAGCCGGTTGCGCGCCGGGGACGCGAACGCAGCGGCGTGCCGCGCGCGAAACCGGCGCCCGCAGCCGGGCCCGGTCACGAAGCGCGGCCGCTGCGTCCCGGACTGCCCGCGCTCGATGCATTTCCGCGCAAGGTGTGGAGCCGCATCATCGCGCACCGGGCGCGCAGCGTGGATCTCGCTTCGCTCACGTACCCCGATCCAGCGGGCTTCGGGCCGTTGCGTGAGCGCATCGCGACGTATCTGGGACTGTCGCGCGGCGTGGAGTGCGCGCCGGAACAGGTGTTCGTGACCAGTGGCTATCGCGCGTCGCTCGAGCTCATCCTGCGCAGTCTCGCCAAGCCGGACGACAGAGCGTGGTTCGAGGAACCCGGCTATTTTCTGGCGCGCGATTTCCTCGATCAGGCGGGGTTGAAGCTTGCGCCGGTGCCGGTGGATCGCGACGGGCTCGATGTCGATGCCGGGCAGGCGCTCGCTCCGCACGCGCGCTTTGCCATCGTGACGCCTTCGCATCAGAGTCCGCTCGGCGCCACGCTCTCGCTGGCGCGGCGGATGAAGCTGCTCGAATGGGCGGGACGGGCGGGCAGCTGGATCATCGAGGACGACTACGACAGCGAGTTCCGCTATGCCGGGCGGCCGTTGCCGGCGCTGAAGAGCCTCGACGTCGACGACCGCGTGATCTATTGCGGCACCTTCAGCAAGGTGTTGTTTCCCGGTCTGCGGCTGTCCTACGTGGTGGCGCCCGAACGGGCCATTGCGTGCTTCGCGCAGCTCACGACGAGCATGAACGCCGGGCCGCCCTATCTGTTGCAGGCGGCGGTCGCGGACTTCATCGCGCAGGGGCATTTCGCGCGGCACCTGAAGCGCATGCGCGCGCTCTATGCGGAGCGCCGCGAAGTCTGCGCGCGGGCGCTGGAGAAAGCGTTCGGCGACAAGGCGCGCATCGAGCGGCCCGCGGGCGGCATGCATCTCGTCATGCTGTTCAGCAACGGCCGCACCGGTCCTGTCGATGACGTCGCCATTGTCGCTCGCGCACAGGAAGCGGGCCTGGGGGTGAGCGCGCTGTCGTCGTGGCATATCGGCGCGCGCACGAAGCGCACGTTGCGCGGCGTGGTGCTGGGCTTCGCGAATGTCGCCGACGAAGCCGAAGCGGCACGGCTCGCGCGCCTGCTGCGGCGCGCGTACGACGGTTGAGGCTGTGGGGCTATTGGGTGATGACGTGGTCGGACGTGAAGAGGGCGTGTTGTTCGAATTCGTCGCGTGCCGCGTTGAGTTCTTCCGTCACGGCATCGCTGCCGCGCACGAGACCTTGTAGCAGCAGGAAATGCACGCTCGTCACGCCGATGCAACCCAGCGCATAGCGCAGGTAAGGCGTCAGGAAATCCTGTTGCAACGCCTGCTCGCCACTGTGATGTCCGCCCGATCCGACAATGACGAATGCAGGCCGGTCGCGCATCAGCCCGACCTTGCCCTCCGGCGTCGACGCGAAGGTGCGATGAATGCGCAGCACGTAATCGATCCACAGCTTGAGCGCGGCGGGCACCGTGAAGTTGTGCATCGGCGTGTTGATGATGAGCACGTCGGTGGTCTCGATCTCGCGGATCAGTTCTTCGGAAATGTCGAAGTGGCGCGTGTCCGGTTCGCGCGACGTGATGGCGCGCGCGTAGTCGACGGTGACCGGCGGCAGCGGCTGCGCGGCGAGGTCGCGCTCCACAATCTGCACGCGCGCACGCCTGCCCAGCTTGCCGATCATGTCGAGCGCCAGACGGTAGCCGTGGCTCGCCGCGCTGTGCGGGCTTGCGTTGATGAACAGTACTTTCATTGCGCGGCCTCCTCGTGGGTGGAGTGCAATGGCTCGACGAAATGCATGCCTCGCGCGAGCAGACCGTTGCGGAAGTAAAAGCGCTGTGCGAGCGCCATGTGCAGGCCGGTATCGAGTACAAGATGCGCGCACGCCGAACGGCGCGCAACGTCGCGCACCTGGTCGATCAGCTGCGCGCCGACGCCGCCGCGTTGCAGCCGCGCGGTGACGACGAGGTCGTCGACATAGAGGAAGGGTCCATACAGCGTGTTCGTCTGCAAGCGATAGCCGGCGAGACCGAGGATAGCGCCATTCGCTTCGCAGGCAGCCAGCAGGCGGTAGCGCTCTTCGCGTTGAGCCTGCATGCGCGTGACGAACGCAGCGGCGTCCGGCAAATGCGGGCGCAGTTCCTTCATGACCGGAAAAGCGCGGGCCCATTCGTCGGGTGAATGGAGATGCCGGAAATCGATTGTCGTGTTCATGCGTGTTCTCCACATTGCATGATTTACACGATACCGGCTCGATGTCTCAGTCAGAAGGGCCAAGAATCGGACAATGAACTAGTCCATGGCTTTGAGCGGCGAGGTGTCGAATTTGGCCAGCAAGCCTGCGGGGCCCGTGTAGACGTCGATGCAGCCAGCCTCTCTCAGCGACGCCTCCGAAAAGCCGCCCGCCAGCACGCCGATCGTGCGCACGCCCGTTCGCCCGGCAGCCTGGGCATCGTAGGGCGAGTCGCCGATGGCAATGGCTTCGCCGGCCTGCACGCCGAGTTTGTGCAGCGCGGTCTGGAACACATCGGGATCGGGCTTCGAACTTTCCACGTCCTCCGACGACACGGTGACTTCGAACCGGTCCGCCACGCCGGCGATGTCGAGATACACCTGAAGCTCGTCCTTCTTCGCCGACGAACCCACTGCCAGCTTCGTGCCCTGGTCGCTCAGTCGCTGCAACAGCGCGGGCACCGCCGAGAACGGTCGTACGAGCGACAGGTAATGAGCCTTGAAGTGCTTGCCGCGCCACGCTTCGAGCGCCTCGCCATGATCGCGGATCTGATCCTCGGAAAGAAACACGGGCAACAGCTTGTCGCCGCCCTTGCCGATCTGGCTGCGCGCCGCGTCGACGCTGACATCGTGTCCGAAGTGCTTGAATGCTTCATGCCATGCGAGGGCGTGCAGGTCCACGGAATCGACCAGCGTTCCGTCTATATCGAAGATGGCGGCGCGTAACATGAGTCCTCCGTTCGGTGTCGATAGGCACGCGAGCATGTTGCATGCCGTCGCACGCTAAGCGTGAAAGCGCGTTTCGAGCACTTGCCCGATGTTCGCCAGATTCGACTCGATCTGCTCCAGCGCGAACGTCAGTGTGGAGAGTCGCTGAACGCGCGGCGAGTCAGGCGGGCATGACGCAATGATGTGCGAGAAGCTCGCCTTGATTGCCGCGGAGGCGTCGTGGAGCGGCGTCAGAAAGCGTTCAGTCGGCGGTTGCGAGTCAGTGTCGCGCAGCCATCCGGCGAGGGCTTCGAGATAGGCGCCGGCGCAATCGCTGACGGTGCGGATGTGCCCGGCCGACGCCTCCCGCTCGGACGCCGACAGTCCCTCCTGCACCTGTCCTGCGCGATCGAGGAGCACCAGTCCATGCCACAGCGTCTCGAAGGCATTGAGCGCGGTGTTGAGCGTGGGGCCGGTGGCGAAACGGGCGCGCACACGCGTCTCCGAGCAGACCGCGCGGGCATCGACGAGATGGCGCAGAAAGCGTTCATGCAGCGCGTCCACGGTCTGCCGGTCTTCGGCAGGATGCAGGATCGGCAGCGTGGCGAGCAGCGCGCGGCAGTCGTCGAGCAGTTCGGCCATGATGTCGAACGCGCGCGAGCGGGCCAGTTGCGGCCACACGCTCACCGACACCGCAATGCCGATAGCCGACCCGAGCACAATGGCTTCGGCGCGCGAGAAGGCGCCGTCGATGCTCATCGACGGTTCCAGCGCCAGCGCCGCCGCCACGACGATGCTGTAATTGGTGGTCGGAAAGAGCGTTGCGCCGAGGCAGGTGACGAGCGTGGCGAGCGCGAGGCGCGGCAGGGTTGCATCGGCGCCGGGAAAGAAGTGCAGCGCCGCGAGGCCGACCGCCGTTCCCACTGCCGCGCCGATCATCTGGCCAACGCCATGTTTCAGGCTGCGGTCGAAATTGACTTGCAGCGTGAAGAGGCTCGCAAAGACGCCCCACGTCAGGTTCGATGATGCGACGAACTGCATGCAGCCGTAGGCCAGCCCGCTCGCGATGAGGGACTGCACGCACATGCGCAGCGCGTCGAAGCGGCCTATCCGCCGCCTGGCCTTCGTTTTCACGCGTGCTCGAACTGTCAGATGACGCGCACCGGAATCGACTTCGCGCCCGGCACCTTGCTTTCCTTGGCGTAATGCCACAGCGGCAGCAGCACATTGCACTCTGGAAAATATCCGCCGATGCAGCCCTCGGGAATGTCATACGCCTTGACGTGGAGCCCGCCGAGCCTGCGGTCGAAACCGTCATTCGAGAGCGTCTGCAAGGTGATTTCCTGACCCTCCTGCAACTGGCGCTTCGCCATGTCGGCCTGACTCATCAGGATCACCATGCGCGTATCCTTCACGCCCCTGAAGCGGTCGTCGAGACTGTAGATGGTCGTATTGAACTGGCTGTCGCTGCGCAGGGTCATCAGGCGCAGCGCATCGGGGGTGGTCTCGGGCATGTCCGGATCCTCGCCCAGCGATTCAGGTACGAGGAAACCGGCTTTGCCGGACTTCGTCTTCCAGACGCGTTCACGCGCCGGCAACGGACGATGAAAGCCGCCCGGCTGCCACATGCGCGCATTGAAGTCATGGAAGATGTCGGGATAGGTCGTGGCGATTTCGTCGCGCACGATGGCGTAATCGTCGCGCCATGCATCCCAGTCCACCGTCGAACGCGCGCCGAGCGCCGCCTTCGCGATGCCCGCCACGATGAACGGCTCCGAGCGCGTGTCGTCGCTGCCGGGTTCGGTCACGCCGCGCGAGCCATGCATGCAGCCGGTGCTGTCTTCCATCGACACGGCTTGTTCGCCGCTGGCCTGACGATCGATTTCGATGCGGCTCAGGCACGGCAGCAGGTACGCGTTCTTACCATTGACGAGGTGACTGCGGTTGAGCTTGGTCGCCACGTTCACCGTGAGTTGCAGCGAGCGCCATGCCGGTTCGGTGCGGTCGCGGTCGGGCACGGAGCGCACGAGATTGCCGCCCAGATTCAGCACCGCGCTGACCTTGCCCTCGAGCATGGCTTCGAACGCCTCGACCGTGTTCATGCCTTTGTCGCGCGGCGGCTCGAAGGAGAACTGCTTCGCCAGTTGATCCAGCGGCGCGAGTTCCGGCTTCTCCGTCACGCCGACGGTGCGCTGTCCCTGCACGTTCGAATGTCCGCGAATCGGCGAAGGACCGGCGCCCGGCTTGCCGATATTGCCGCGCAGGAGCAGCAGGTTGCACACCATGCGCACGTTCTGCACGCCGAGCCGGTGTTGCGTCAGTCCCATGCCGAAGTGCGCGAGCACGGCTTGCGCGTGCATGTATTCGTCGGCGGCCTCAAGCAGCGCGACGCGCGGCAGGCCGCTTACACGTTCGATATCGCGCCATTCCGTGCTGCGGGCATGGGCGGCGAAATCGTCGAAACCGGTCGTGTGCTGCTCGATGAATTCGACATCGATCTTGCGCGGCCGGCCTTCGGCCTGGGCGCGATCGTCGGCTTCGATGACGGCCTTGCAAATACCCAGGATCGCAGCCGTGTCGCC
The DNA here is from genome assembly GCF_031451315.1 of Caballeronia sp. LZ032. Taxonomy (NCBI): domain Bacteria; kingdom Pseudomonadati; phylum Pseudomonadota; class Betaproteobacteria; order Burkholderiales; family Burkholderiaceae; genus Caballeronia; species Caballeronia sp. LZ032. The sequence continues at coordinate 1,140,843 of NZ_JARUXP010000003.1, read as the reverse complement.
GCCGGTTTTCAGTTGATGGTATTGGGTGCTGATGCGCGTCTCGGCAGGCGTCAGCATCTGCAAGGGCGACTGCGGATTCGCGAAGGACACGAGCCCCGGCTCGCGCAGCGGATTGAACGTGATGATCGGCACGCCGCGCTTGCGGGCGTCCTGTAGCTGATGCAGCATGCGCGGACTGTTGGTGCCGACGTTCTGGCCGAAGAAGAACATCAGGTCGGTCTTCTCGAAGTCGTCCAGCACGATGGTGCCGACGCCCACGCCAATTGCTTCCGTCAATCCCACGCTGGTGCTTTCGTGACACATGTTCGAACTGTCGGGCAGGTTGTTGCAGCCGTACATGCGCGCGAACAACTGGAACATGTAAGCCGTTTCAAGCGATGCCCGGCCCGACGTGTAGAACACGACGCTGTGCGGATCGAGCATGCACATTTCCCGGCCGATCTCGTCGAACGCCTGTTCCCAACTAATCTCGATGTATCTGTCGGTGGCGTGGTCGTACTTCATCGGCGCGGTGAGCCGGCCGGCTTCCTCGAGATCGTGGTCGTGCCAGTCGAGCAGTTCGGTCACCGTGTGCTGCGCGAAGAAGTCGGGCGTGATGCGCTTTTTGGTCGTGTCCCAGGCCGTGGCTTTCGCGCCGCTCTCGCAGAATTCGAAGGTGTGAGGATGGGCCGGCTTGGCCCAGGAACAACTGACACAGGCGAAACCTTCGGGCTTGTTCTGCTTGAGCAGAATGGGGCCGTCCTTCAGGGCTACTTTCTCCTGCGTGACGATCTGGGTCACGGCCTTGAGCGAGCCCCATCCACCGGAGGCGAAAGGATAGCTGGAAGGTTTGTCGGCGGGTTTCATGGTGGAATCCGAAGCGTGGAACGGGTGATGCAGTCAACAGCAATGAGCGTTCCATTCATCGGACGCACAGCAGGGCGGCGACGCGCGCCGCCCTTGCTCCAATACTTATCTCAGGTCGTCGGGCACCTTGCCGCCGTTTTCGGCCAGCTTCTGCATTACCTGTTTGTGCAGCCACATGTTCATGGCAGCCGAATCTTCCGTGTTGCCGCTGTAGTGCAGTTCAGCGGCCAGTTCCTTGCGCGCGGAAAGGCTGCTGTCCAGGCCCAGCAGTTTCATCAGATCCACGATCGACGTGCGCCAGTTGAGTTGCTCGCCATGGCTCGACTGCATTTGGGTGAGCACGGCTTCAACGTCGACCGGTTGCTGCGGCGGCGTGGACTGCGCCGGGGCCGGCGCCGCCGTGGCAGGTGCAGCAGGAGCGCCTGCAGTAGTGCTGGACGGCGGCGTGGCCGAGCCGGGTTGCGCGGCGGTTGCGCTGTCGTGGTGCCCAAAAATCTTGCCCATGATCGAAGAGAAAATGCTCATGACGCCTCCTGTTCAAACAGACGATAGGGCTTGTCATGGCGCAAGCGTCATGCCGGATTCGCCTGCGCAATCGTGCTGGCGAGGGCACGGCGGTTGCTAATGCGAGTGAGCATCTGGAACGCCCGGGCAAGCGCCAGGCGGACTCGTCATCGTGTCACTGGGAGACTGTCATGGAAGATCAGAAAGAGCAGGACCGGATTCGACGTCGCGCCTATGAAATCTGGGAGCGTGAAGGAAGTCCCGATGGCCGTGCGGAGGAGTTCTGGGAGCAGGCCAAAACGTCGCTGGAAGAGGAAGATGCGCAGGGAACAGTGGTAACGCCTGCGGTGGCGTCGGAAGGCGCCGCTGTTTCTCCAGCGGGGAAATAACGGCAACGCCGGTCCTCTCGCAAGGGGACCGGCGCGCAGCGCGGAATCAATGCAGGCGCATGGTGTTGTCGCCCGCGTCCTTCGGAATCTTTGCTTCGAGTTCCTCCTTGCGCTTCATCATCTTGCCGCCGAGTTCTTCGAGGTCAGCTCCTGACTTGCGCAGATTCGGAAACAACTCCGACTCTTCTTCTTCGATGTGGTGATTCACCATCTCGCTCAGCACCTTGAAGGTCGCGTCGAAACCTGTATCGCCGGGCTTCAGCGTGGCGAACTTCTCGATCAGCACCTTGACCAGGAAGTGCTCCACATAAGCTTCTTCCACGTCCGGCCTTTCGTCTTCCGGCAACGCCTTTTGCGCGGCCGGATAGAGCAGTTCTTCCTCGATCATGGCGTGCACCGTCAATTCTTCGCACGCGCGGCGGACCAGCGTGCCCTTTGCGTCCAGATCGTTGTCGCCTGCCTTCTCGAATGCATCGAACAATTTCTGCACGGCGCGGTGATCTTCGGTGAGCAACTTGGTCGCGTCGATGCTGCGCGCCGGCTTGGCCGATGCGCTCGTGCTCGAACTCATCTGGGTATCTCGGGACATGGTGATCTCCGGTTATTGAGGGGTTCCGGTATCGAGCAAAGGGCGGACCCGGGTCCGCGGTATGGCTTGGAACACGCGATGCTCAAGTCCTCTCGTCACCTGAGGAGCGAATCATGAAAGTTTCCGCCGATCAACTGCTTGTCCGCGCCCTGTGCTCGGGCTCGGCTGCCGGACTTGCGTCGGCGAGTGCGGCTTCGACCGGCGCGGTGCGCGCGGGTCACGGCGCGAGCGCGGCGCTCAATGCCGTCACGCATTGCTTGTGGCGCGACGCACAGCGGCAACAGACGTTTAGCATCAAGTACACGGCGCTCGGCGCGGGCATTCACATGGGCAGTGCCGTGTTCTGGGGCGTGCTGTTCGAGGCGCTCTGTCCACGCCGCGCCGGCCCTGTGGGCATTGTTGCCGCTGCCGGGGCCAGCGCGCTGATAGCGTATGTCGTCGACTATCACGTCGTGCCGAAGCGCGTGACGCCGGGCTTCGAAGTGCATCTCTCGAAACGCTCGCTGGCGATGACTTACGTCGCGCTCGCTGCGGGCTTCGCGATTGCCGCGCTGGTCAGGATGCCGCGCGCTCGCCCGACGATCGGCTAAGATACGGCGCCCCGGCTTTTGACTTCTAACGTGGAGTGCCTTTCGTGATTCAACCCGTGATTCAACCCGTGATCCAACCGAGCAACGTATTCAAGGACAACCTCGCCCAGCTGCCCGCCATCGATGGCATCGAGCGCATCGATCTCGTGGACGGCGCGGGCAACGTGGTGGCGAGCATCGAGAACAAGCCGGGCAAGCAAGGTTCGCTCGCGGTGTATCACTACTTGCAGCAGGCGTTCGGCACGCTCGACGCCCGTGCCGCCGAACACGCGCTCGCCGTGTTCGCCGAACACACCGCGGACGCGCGCAGCCGTCCCGGTGCGCATCCAAATGTGGACCGTCTGCTGGCGATCGTCGAAGGCGGCGAGGCGTTGCGCATCGACGTGATTCACGCGGCCTGAAAAAACAAAAGCCCGTTCTGTCGCAAACAGAACGGGCTTGACGCCTGAAGAGACTTAAATCTTCAGTTCCACGCGCCTGATGTCCTTCACGATCACGAGATAGCTGAACACGGTCACCAGCGCGTTGATGCCGACGAACGCCAGCGCGCCGTTGAACGAGCCGGTCTCGGCGACGAGATAGCCGATCACGATCGGCGTCACGATCCCGGCGACGTTGCCGAACATGTTGAAGATCGATCCCGACAGCCCGATGGCTTCCTTCGGCGACGTATCCGCCACCACGGCCCAGCCCAGCGCGCCGATGCCCTTGCCGAAGAACGCCAGCGACATCAGCGCCACCACGAGCCAGTCTGTGTCCACGTAGTTGCAGCCGATGATGCACGACGACAGCAGCATGCCGCCAACGATCGGCAGCTTGCGCGCCACCGTCAGCGACGTGCCGCGGCGCAGCAGCGCATCCGAGATGACGCCGCCGAGCACGCCGCCCGCGAAGCCGCAGATGGCCGGCAGCGACGCAACGAAGCCCGCCTTCAGGATCGTCATGTGGCGCGCCTGGACGAGGTAGATCGGGAACCACGTCAGGAAGAAGTACGTCAGCACGTTGATGCAGTACTGCGCGAGATAGACGCCGAGCAGCATCCGGTTGGTCAGCAGTTGCCTGACGACCGGCCAGCCGATCTGCCCGGACCGCGCCGCGCCGCCCGCCGAGCCGCGCCGGTGACCGTGCACCAGCCCGCCGCCTTCCTCGATATATTCCAGTTCCTGCCGGTTCACGCGCGGATGATCCGCCGGATTCTTCATCACGGAGAGCCACGTCAGCGCGAGCAGCAAGCCGGCGATGCCCATCACGATATAGACGTGATGCCAGCCGAATGCGTGCGTGAGCCAGGCCATCAACGGCGTGAACACGACGGCCGCGAAATACTGTGCCGAGTTGAAAATCGCCGATGCCGTGCCGCGCTCCTTCGTCGGGAACCAGCTGGCGACCACTTTTGCGTTGGCCGGGAAGGCGGGCGCTTCAGCCGCGCCCATCATGAAGCGCAGCGTGAACAGCGCCGTGACGGCGGTCGCCGCGCTGCCCAGCAAGCCGATGGAGCTTTGCAGCAGCGTGAAGAGCGACCACAGAAAAATGCTCGCCGCATACACGCGCCGCGCGCCGAAGCGGTCGAGCAACCAGCCGGCCGGCAACTGCGACAACACATACGCCCAGCTGAAGGCCGAGAAGATATAGCCCATGCGGATCGCGTCGAAGCCGAATTCGGCACGCATCGCCGAGCCGGTGACCGAGAGGGTCGCGCGGTCGGCGTAGTTGAAGGTCGTGATCACGAAGATCAGCAACAGAATGAGATAGCGCGTCTTGCTGCGCTTCATGAGGTCCGCGGGATTCGCGGCGCGGCTCATCGACATGAACGTCCCCTTGCTTCGATTGGGCACTGCACGGATTCAGGCGTGCCGATACACGGAGGGCCGCTCGCGCGGCCCTCGTCGGCGAAGCGTCCGGCCATGCCGCGCTTCGCCTGTCGGCTTGTACTTCCGCTGCAGCGTGGAGTTACTGCGCGCCGAGCTTCTTGATGAGCGCGTCCAGTTGCTCCATTTCCTCGCCCGTCAGATCCGTCAGCGGCGCGCGCACCGGGCCCGCGTCGTGGCCGACCAGCTTCGCGCCGGCCTTGACGATCGACACCGCATAACCCGCCTTGCGATTGCGGATCTTCAGGTACGGCAGGAAGAATTCGTCGATCAGGCGGCCGGTGGTCGCGTGGTCGTCGGCGGCGATGGCACGGTAGAACTCCATCGCCGTCTTCGGAATGAAGTTGAACACCGCCGACGAGTACACCGGCACGCCCAGCGCCTTGTATGCGGCTGCGTAGACTTCAGCCGTCGGCAGGCCGCCGAGGTACGAGAAGCGCTCGCCCAGACGGCGGCGGATGGTGACCATGTTCTCGATTTCGCCGACGCCGTCCTTGAAGCCGATCAGGTTCGGGCAGCGTTCCGCCAGTTGCTCCAGCATGTCCGCGTTGAGCTTCGAATTGGCGCGGTTGTAGATGATGACGCCCATGTTCGGCACGGCGCGGCACACTTCCTCCGCGTGCGCGCGGATGCCGTCCTGCGAGGCTTCCGTCAGATAGTGCGGCATCAGCAGGATGCCCTGCGCGCCTTGCTTCTCGGCTTCCTGCGCGAAGGCGATGGCCGTGCGCGTCGGACCGCCCGCGCCCGCCAGGATGGGCACCTTGCCGCGGCACACTTCGGTGGCCGTCTTCACGATCTGCGAGTATTCGGGTTGCGTCAGCGAGAAGAACTCGCCCGTGCCGCCCGCGACGAACAGCGCGGACGCACCGTACGGAGCCAGCCATTCGAGGCGCTGCGCGTAGGTGTCGGCGCGGAAGTTGCCCTGGCTGTCAAAGTCGGTGACGGGGAAGGAGAGCAGGCCTTCGGAAACGATGTGCTTCAGTTCTTGCGGAGTCGTCATGAGAATGTCCGTTGAGCAGCGACCGGCGGTTGCCGAGCTTATAAGTCATCGTACAACATAGGATGGCGGTCGACAATGGATTTATTGCAATGGAATCAATGGATAGGGTAAATACTTATCCGTATAACGCGGCTATGTTGTAGGATGACATAACTCTAAGCGGCCCGTTGCGTGCCGAAGGAACGTCAGAATGAATCAGTCCCCGCTGTATATACGTGTGCATCCGGACGACAACGTCGCGATCGTCGTGAACGACGGCGGCCTGGGCGAAGGCGCCACGTTTGCCGATGGCCTCGTGCTGCGCGAACGCGTGCCGCAGGGCCACAAGCTGTCCCTGAAAGACCTCGCGGAAGGCGATGCCGTGATCCGCTACAACGTGGTGATCGGCTATGCGACGCGGTTCCTGCCGAAGGGAAGCTGGGTGAACGAGCACGTCACGCGCATGCCGACGCCGCCCGAACTGCACGACTTGCCCATCGCCACCATCAAGGCGCCGGACGAATCGCCGCTCGAAGGCTTCACCTTCGAGGGTTATCGCAATGCGGACGGGTCGGTCGGGACGCGCAACATCCTCGCCATTACCACCACCGTGCAGTGCGTGGCGGACGTCGTGCAGCACGCCGTGACGCGCATCAAGGCGGAACTGCTGCCGAAGTACCCGAACGTCGACGATGTCGTGAGCCTCGGTCACACCTATGGGTGTGGCGTGGCCATCGACGCGCCGGACGCCATGGTGCCGATCCGCACGGTGCGCAACATCGCGCTGAATCCGAACTTCGGCGGCGAAGTGATGATGGTGAGCCTGGGCTGCGAGAAGCTGCAGCCGGAGCGGCTGATGCCGGCAGGCACGATTCCCATCGCCGCGGCTTCGGCGCAGACGGAAGACGTGGCCGATATCGGCGACAACACGCTCGACGGCAACGGCGGCACGGTCGTGTTGCAGGACGAGGAACATGTGGGCTTCCAGTCGATGATCGATTCGATCATGCGCATGGCGGAGACGCATCTGAAGCGGCTGGACAACCGGCGTCGTGAGACGTGTCCGGCGGCGGATCTCGTCGTTGGCGTGCAGTGCGGCGGGAGCGATGCGTTTTCCGGGCTGACGGCGAATCCGGCGGTGGGCTTCGCGACGGATCTGCTGGTGCGCGCGGGCGCAACCGTGATGTTCTCGGAAGTGACCGAAGTGCGCGACGGCGTGGCACAGCTGACGGCGCGTGCGGCGAACGGCGAAGTGGCGCAGGCGATCATCCGCGAGATGCAGTGGTACGACGATTATCTGAAGCGCGGTGGGGCGGACCGGAGCGCGAACACGACGCCGGGGAACAAGAAGGGCGGCTTGTCGAACATCGTCGAGAAGGCGATGGGGTCCATCGTGAAGTCAGGGAGTTCGACGATCTCCGGTGTGTTGTCGCCCGGGGAGAAGGTGAAGCAGAAGGGGCTCATCTATGCCGCGACGCCCGCCAGCGATTTTATTTGCGGGACGTTGCAGCTGGCATCAGGCATCAACCTGCATGTCTTCACGACGGGGCGCGGGACGCCTTATAGCCTTGCGGAAGTGCCGGTGCTGAAGGTCGCGACGCGCTCGGACCTGGCGCGCCGCTGGCATGATCTGATGGACGTCAATGCGGGCACCATCGCTACCGGTGAGGCCACCATTGCGGATGTGGGCTGGGAACTGTTCCGGCTGATGCTCGATGTCGCCAGCGGGAAGAAGCAGACCAAGGCCGAGGCGCTCAAGCTGCATAACGCCTTGGTGCTTTTCAATCCGGCGCCGGTGACCTGATCCTCCTCAGGTGCTTCTTTCTTCAGGACTGGACCGCAACCGCGTTCGCAACGCGCGGTTGCAATCTGCCTTCGAGCCTGCGAATCGCATTGCGCGCCGGTACTTCCAGATAACGAAAGGCCAGATAGCTCGCGGTAATCAGGCTGCCGAACAACGCGGCGACGGTGATCAGCAGCGCGAGCGTATGCGGCATGTGATGTCGTTCGAGAATCAGCGGTCCGAGCCGGTAGATCCGCAAGAACTGCGAGTGGAGCAGATACATCGCGTACGAGATCTCGCCGAGAAAGAAGACGGGAGCAGAGCCCAAGAATCTGCTGACGGGTGCCTTTCTTGAAGTCGCCGCAATGACGATGACGAAAGGCGTCGCGAGAACCACGACCAGATCGCTTCCTGGCGTCAGCAGGCAGGCAAGCAACGCGATCACGATGAAGGCCGATACCAGCTTGCCCGAGCACGCCTTGGCAATGCGCGGATCTCTCGCCGCGACATAGACCGCCATGCCGATACCGAATTCGCACAGGCAACGAAGCAGCGGAAAAATGGTCGCTTCGTTGGCGATATCGAGCGGGCCGTTCTGGGCGCCTTGATGCAGCGATACGCATGACATCAATGCGATGCCCGCGATGAACAGCGTCACGGAGGCGATGCGCAGCCACCGCTGTCGCAATACGAGAAGCGTGAACGCGGGAAAGAGGAGATAGGCGGCGAATTCCGTGCTGATAGACCATGCCGGCGAATTGATGGAGTCATAGAATCCCCATCCGTGAATCATCAGCACGTTGAAGACGAAGTTTGCAAATCCGCCTGACCAGGAATGGCTGAAGCCGGCGAGATTGAGCGCGGCGACGGCCAATAGCGTGACGACGTATAGCGGGTACACGCGCGCCAGGCGTCTGAGCAGGAAGATTGCATAGCCTCTGCCGAGCAAGCGGGTTCTGAACATGCGCTCATACGTCAACGACATGACGAAGCCGCTGAGCATGAAGAAGATATCGACCGCCAGATAACCGTGATGCACGAGGGTGTCGAGCGAAGCCGGAAGCGGCGCAAGCAATAACATGTGATGCACGACCACCCATAAGGCGGCGACGCCGCGAAGGCCTGTCAAAGGGCGGATATCGTTGTTATGCGTGGGTCTGGCAAGTTGTCCGATGTTGTCGGCTGGATTGTGCGTGTGCATGGCGTCCCCTCTTGTACCGTAATAACTTCCTTTTTTTAATTGAACTATACGGAAGAATTGCCGGGGCGAGCGTGAGGCGGGCAACACTTGGGGCGAGCTTGGCGCAGGCGGGGAAGCGGTTTATCTGAACTGCGGAACGATACAGACATTGCTGAACGAACGTCATGTCATCCGCTCACACTCCGCCCACGCTTGTCCGACGCACGAGTATCCTTGATCGGGTCAGCCAGCCTGGCTTGCTGTTCCCGATTCTCGCGCGTAACTCGCTCGTCGAAGGTGACATGCTCAAGGGTCTCGATCGCCAATGCGCGGGGTGCTTTTCCGTCCCTTCAATGCGTGCGGGTTACGCCATTGCAGCGGGCATTCGGCGACGAGTGGGACCGGATTCTGGTCTCCTTCATTCGCAACGAGGATCCCCATCTCAAGTCCGTCACGTGCGACCGGCAGGCAACAGTTCAGCATCCGGAGCTTGCTATCAGTACGGATTGGGAGAACGAGGCGCGTGTCTCGCGTGAAGAACTCGAGGCATCGCGTGAAGAGTTGCTGGCATTGAACGAGGAACTGAAAGCGTCCAACGAGCAGTTGAATGAAAGTAATGCGGATCTCAACAATGCGAATCTCCATCTGCAGGAGAACGTCACGCAGATGGCGATGCAAAGCCGTGTGCTGCAATCCGGCGCGGTGATGACACTGTTTCTGGACCGGGACTTGAAGCTTCGCTGGTTCACGCCTTCGATGCAGGCCATGTTCTCGCTCAAGGCGGGCGATGCCGGCCGGCGCATCACGGACTTCGTGCCAGCGTTTCGCGACGCGCAACTCATCAACGACATTCAAGATGTGCTTTGCGAAAGCGAGGCGCGGGAAGCGCTGGTGAGCAGTGGCGAAGGCCGCTGCCTGCTCAGAAAGGTCTTTTCCCTACGTATCGACGAGCCGCGCTGGCAACCCTGGACCTGGCTTGCGAGACAGTTCAATTATCGCGGCTGCTGGTCGTTTCCGGTCGAGACATCGGAAGGCAATCTGGTTAATTCGCTTGCGATGTACTTCGAGAACCCGCGTGAACCCGACCAGATCGATATGGAACTCGCTGCCGCCTTCACACAAACCGCCGGCATCATCATCTGGCGGCATCTGCAGGCTCAGCCGGCGAGCCTGCCGTGATGACGGCGCCGTGGCGCCACTGGCGCGGTTCTATCGAATAGCCCGAAGGTCAGCTGCCTATCTGCTTTCCGATAGAAACTCCTTGCCAATCGAGCGGGTTAGCGATATCGGTCATCAAGGTCACGTTCGCTTCACACGGGGAACGATACCTGGATTTTCCCAACTGACTCGCGACGATGAACGATCGACTGCTGGAAGTAATCTGGCATGCAACGGAGCGTGAACCGAGGTCGATGCTTCAAGCTCGATGAAGATTTCTGATGTTTTCGCGGGCGCATGCTTTGTGCTGGCCGCATTGCTTGCGCGGCACGATCGCCCATTGACATGAGGCAAAAGCCGGGTGATCCGCAGCAGATATCGGAGTTGCTGTCCTTGACCGACACCTTCAATCCGCTCTTCCCGATCGTGACGCCACGGCCGTGAGGTGAAACCGGCGCCGGCTGCGACGGAGGTCGCGCCGGCGCGTCGTCACGGGGCCAGGCAAGGTGAACCATGGTGAACCTCGATTCCTTCTCTTCACTCGAATCCGCGACCGCACCCTGCGTGAGAGGCGCTTGAAATGACTGCGTTCGTCGATCATCCCGCTCTCCTGTTCGTGGCGCTTCTCCTGATGCTCATCGGCGCGGTGGCGTTCGGCGCCTACGTGTTGCGTCGCATGGCCGTGCTGCCTGCCGAGGACCGGGAGGACTTCAACATCATTCAGACATCCACGTTGACGTTGCTTGCGCTCCTGGTCGGCTTCAGCCTGTCGATGGCGGTGAACCGCTACGACCTTCGCAAGACGCTGGAAGAAAGCGAAGCGAATGCCATCGGCACCGAGTATTCGCGTGCGGATCTCGCCGATGCGGCGGTCGGTGGAAAGATCAAGACCGCCTTGGTTCACTATACGAGGCTGAGACTCGCGAGTTACCGTATGCGGGATCCGGTGGAACTGGCGAAGATCAACCGCGACATGGCGAATACCGAGACGGAACTTTGGGCGCTCACGACCCAGGTCGCGAAAGCGCAGCCGACGCCAATCGGGGCGCTTGTCGTCGCAGGCATGAACGATGTTCTGAATTCACAGGATTACTCGGAGGCCGCGCGAATCAATCATATCCCGCTGGGAGCGTGGTATCTGATGATCATCATCGCACTGCTCGGATGTGTCGTTCAGGGTTACGGCGCGAAAGGCAGTCTGCGAAAGGGATTGCTCATCACCATTCTTCCCGCGACCGTCGCGCTTTCTCTTGCGCTCATCGCGGACATCGACAGCCCGAAGGGCGGGATCATCCGCGTGGAGCCGCGCGATCTCACACGGCTCTTGCAGTCGATCGCGCCGTGACGACGCTTCGTGAAACGCATGGACGCCCGTCGCGTGTGCGACAGGCCGCTACGCAAGAGGGCCGCCCCTGGAAATTGCGGGACTGTCTGGTTGCGTGCTTTGCAAACCGGCTCGGAGCCATGTCAGGGAGCTATCGATGAGCGTCGCGTTCAATTGGTTTCAGCACGTGCTTCGAATCCATCCCGAAGTCACTTTCTTCCTGGTCCTGGGCTTCGGTTATGCGCTCGGCAAACTGAAGATTGGCAGCTTCACGTTAGGCGCGGTCACCGGCACGTTACTGGCGGGGGTGCTCGTGGGCCAATTGGAGTTCAGGATCTCCGGCGAAGTGAAGCAATGTTTCTTTCTGCTCTTTCTGTTTTCCATCGGATTTCGCACCGGCCCCCAGTTCTTTCGCGGCCTGCGTCGCGACGGCCTGCAGCAAGCGTTCCTGGCTGCGATCGTGGCCACGACCGGCCTTGCGGTGGCGTTCATCGTGAGCAAGTTCCTGGGTTATCAGGCCGGCACCGCGGCGGGCGTGGTAGCCGGGTCGCTCACCGAGTCCGCCACCATCGGTACTGCCACCGACGCCATTACACGGCTGAACCTGTCCGACGCCGATCGGCAGATGCTGACCAATCAGATTCCAGTCGCCTTTGCTGTTACCTATCTGATAGGTGTGATCGGTACGGCGTGGATCCTGAGTCAACTGGCTCCCAAGCTCATCGGGGTGAACTTGCCTGCGGCCTGCCGCGAGCTCGAAGACAAGATGCAAGGCGGCAGCGCGCAAGGTATTCCCGTGAGACGGGAGTTCGAGCTGCGCGCCTATTTCATTGAGGAAGGTTCGCCGCTGGCGGGTGCGTCGATATCGGACACGGAAGCCAACATGGGCGATCAGCGTCTCTTCATAGACCGGATGCGACGTGACGGCCAAGTCATGAACGCCGCCCCCGACACTGTGCTCCGCGCAGGCGACATCATCAGTGCCGCCGGACGGCGCACCTTGTTGGTCGAACACATGCCAGGGCAGGCTTCGGGCGTGCGTGAGATCGACGACCGCGAGTTACTGGACGTGGAGGCCGAAGCGCTCGATGTGGTGGTCACATCCAGGACGATCGACGGCCGCCGACTTGGCGAGTTGGCGCGGGAGCAGGCCGCACGCGGCGTATTCGTATCACGCCTCACGCGCGCGGGCACGCCGATGCTGATCTCGCCAGAGACCGTGCTCAACCGTGGTGATGTGCTCACGCTCGTGGGCAGCATGTCCCGCGTGGAAGCGATCGTCGGCAAACTCGGCGTGGCCGACCGCGCGAGCAATGCGACGGACATGGTTCTGGTGTCGCTCGGTATTGTGGCCGGCGCGCTGATAGGCGTCCCGGCGCTGGTTGTCGGCGGGGTGGAGATCGGCCTGTCGCTCAGCGTGGGCGTGCTACTGGGCGGATTGGTGTGTGGCTGGCTGCGTTCAGTGCAGCCGCGCCTCTTCGGGCGTATTCCCGGGCCGACGTTGTGGGTGTTCGAATCGATTGGATTGACGGGCTTCGTCGCCATCGTAGGCTTGAACGCCGGGCCCGACTTCGTCAAAGGACTGCAATCGAGCGGACTTTCGCTGCTGCTTGCAGGCGTATTGACCTCGAGTATTCCCATGCTGGTCGGCGTATTCGTCGGGCACAAGATCATGAAGATGCATCCGGGTGTCATGCTCGGGGTGTGCGCAGGCGCTTCGACTGCCACGCCGGCTTTGGCAGCGGTGCAGGAGGCAGCGAAAAGCGCGGTACCGACCTTGGGCTATGGCGTGGCCTATGCGGTGGGGAATGTACTGTTGGCGCTGTGGGGGACAGTCATCGTGGCGCTGGTGAGCTGACAGGAAACACGCTCTTTGTCGGGGCGGAGAACGTAGGCTTTGGGCGGGACCCACGCCGCGGGGCAGATCGGGACGTATCAAACGCAGGCTGCGACCTAAGAAGAAGCCCCTCGTAAAAGGGGCTTGCTTCGCGTGCTCGATTGCTACCGTCAAGCTTCAATCATACAAAACCGCCTTGATCTTCGGATCACTCATATTCCCCTTGTCGTACCAATAAAACCCGGTATCGATCTTCTTCGGCAGCTTCTCGCCCTTCATCGCCTTCACAGCCGAATCGACGACACACTTCCCGATCCCGATTGGATTCTGCGTAATCGCCCCATACATCAACCCGGACATGATGTCGTCTTTCTGCTCTTTGCCCGAGTCATACCCGATCAGCACGAGCTTCTTTCCCGACTCCTTCACGCCAATAGCCGCACCCTCAGCCGACCCTTCATTCGCCCCGAACAAGCCTTTGATGTTCGGATTAGCCTGAAGCATCGCTTTAGCGATTTCGGCGGATTTCAAGTGATCGCCTCCGCCATACTGCACGGAAACGATCTTGATCCCAGGATGCTTGGCCTTCATCTGATTCAAGAACCCATCCCGCCGATCAATCCCCGTACGGCTGGTCTGATCGTGCACGATCACCCCGACTTCCCCTGAATTCCCGATCGCCTCAGCCATCTTGTCAGCAGCAAGCGCTGCAGCCGCCAGGTTATCGGTGGAGCAGGTAGTCAAAGGAATATCGCTATCCACGCCCGAGTCGAACGCAATGATTGGAATCTTGTTGTTCTGCGCCCGCTTCAGCAAGGGAATAGCCGCCTTGCTATCCAGCGCCGCGATCCCGATAGCCTGCGGCTTCTTCGCCAGCGCAGCCGAAAGCATATCGATCTGCTTGTCGACCATAGCCTCGGTTTCCGGTCCTTCAAAGGTGATCCTGACCTTCTGTTCCTTGGCCGACTGCTCCGCCCCTGCCTTCACGGCTTGCCAGAACTGATGCTGGAAGCCTTTGGAAATAAGCGGAATATACGGCTCGTCCGCCTGCGCGACGCCAACCGTTCCGGCCATGGCAAACACGCCCGCCAGCACTCCGATGATGGTTCTTTTCAGCATGATGCGTCTCCTCCTTGGTTTCGATGTTTCCCTTTGTTGGTCTGACAGGCACATAACGTTCAACTGCTTTTCCTGCGCCGCAAGATATCCGCATACACCGCGAGAATGATGATGAGTCCCGTCACGACGATCTGCCATTCCTGCGCGACGGACATGATGCGCAATCCATTGGTGAGAACGCTCATGATGAACGCACCGATGATGGTCCCGAGAATCGTCCCCGATCCCCCGGAAAGCGAGGTCCCTCCGATCACAACCGCCGCAATGGCATCGAGTTCATAACCTTGCCCCAACGCCGGCTGCGCTGAATTCAGCCGCGACGCAATCAGCAGCCCGGCGATGCCGCATATCGCACCGCCCAGCCCATAGATAGCGATCTTCCAGCGATCCACATTCACCCCGGACAGCCGCACGGCTTCCTCATTACTGCCGAGCGCGAACGTATAGCGTCCGAGCGCGGTGCGATTCAACGTGATCGAACTGACGATGGCAAGAAAGAACAGGATCAACACCGCATTGGGAATCGGTACGCTCGGCAGAAAGTAACCGATCAGCGAATCCTGCGAGATCATGTAGAAGTTCTCGGTGTCGGTGAAGTAGATCGGCTTGTCCGACGACACCACCAGCGAGAGCCCCTTCAACAGCATCATCATGCCGAGCGTCGCGATGAACGGCGGAATCTTCATCTTCGCGGTCAGCGTGCCGGACACGGTGCCGCAGATCGCGCCCGTGATGATGGCGGCAATCACGCCGATGGTCATCGGCATGTGCCAGTAAGTGAGGAACACGCCGCAGATCACCGCGGTGAAGGTCATCAGCGTGCCCACGGACAGATCGATGCCGCCCGTGATGATGACAAACGTGGCCGCAATCGCCAGCACACCATTCACCGCCGTGGCCTGGAGAATGCCGAGGATGTTGTCCATCTGCATGAAGGCGGGCGATGCGAAGCTGAAGAACACCAGCAGCAGGATCAGGCTGGCGAACGCCAGCAGCTTTTGCAGCGCCGTCGGCGTGAAGAGCCGTGCACGCAGGCCGCTTGCGCGTCCCTCGCTGGCGAGCGCGGCGGTTTCCGTGGGTTGTGTCATGTGATCGACCTTTGCGGCTCAAGCCGCTTGCAAAGATTCACGCCGCGTCGCGAGCTCCATGATCCGCTCTTGCGTCGCGTCGCCCGAAGACAGCTCGCCGGTGATGCGCCCCTCGCACATCACGACGATGCGGTCGCTCATGCGCAATATTTCCGGCAGTTCCGACGAGATCATCACGATCGCCTTGCCCTGTTGCGCCAGCGACCGCAGCAGCTTGTAGATTTCGCTCTTCGCACCGACGTCGATACCGCGTGTCGGCTCGTCGAAGAACAGCACATCGCAATCGCGTTCCAGCCACTTCGCAATGACGATCTTCTGCTGGTTGCCGCCCGAAAGCAGCCGCACCGGTTGCGTGGGCGAGGGCGTGCGGATCGCGAGCAGGCGAATGAAGTGTGCGGCGGTCTTGCGGATCTTCGAGCGCCGCAGGAACACACGGCCGCTTAAAAACTTGCCGAGATTGGACATGACGATGTTCGATTCCACGTCCATGCCCGTCGCGAGGCCAAAGCGCTTGCGGTCTTCCGAGAGATAGCCGATGCCGCGCCGCACTGCATCGCTCGGCTTCTTGATGCTCGCCGGCACGCCCTTCACGACAATCTCGCCGGACTGCACCGGATCCGCGCCGAAGACCGCCCGCGCCACCTCGGTGCGGCCCGCGCCCATCAGGCCCGCGAAGCCGAGTATCTCGCCGCGCCGCAGCGTGAAGCTCACGTCGCGCACCAGCGGCCCCGCGTTCAGATGCTTCACTTCCAGCGCAATCTCGCCCTGATCCGAGCCGCCGAGGAACGAGGTCAAATCCGTGAGCGTCCGTCCGACCATCATGCCGATGATCGTGTCCACACTCGTCTCAGCCGTGTGAACCGTCGCAACATATTCGCCGTCGCGCATCACGGTGACACGGTCGGAGATCTGCTTGAGCTCATCCATCTTGTGCGAGATATAGACGATGCCCACGCCATGCGCCTTCAGTTCACGAATGATGCGGAACAGTTCGGCGATTTCGGCATCGTTGAGCGCGGAGGTCGGCTCGTCCATGATGAGCACGCGCGAATCGAACGACAACGCCTTCGCAATCTCCACCATCTGCTGACTCGCGACGGTCAGCGTGCCCACGATGGTGCGCGGATCGAGCTTCACATGCATGCGCGCGAGGATCTCGCGCGCGGCGGCGTTGAGCTTGTCTTCGTCGAGCAGCAAGCCCAGACACTTGCGCGGCTCACGCCCGATGAAGATGTTCTGCGCGACGCTCAGGTGGTTCATCAGTTGCAGTTCCTGATGAATGATGCCGATGCCCAGCGCCTGCGCCTCGCGTGGACTCGTGAACTCCACGGGCTGGCCGTCGAGCAGCATGTCGCCCGAATCGCGCGTGTAGACGCCAGCGAGAATCTTCATGAGCGTCGACTTGCCTGCGCCGTTCTCGCCCATCAACGCATGGACTTCGCCTGGCTTGAGATCGAACTGGATCTCATGCAGCGCGCGCACGCCGGGAAAGCGCTTGCAGAGCTTGCTGACCGATATGAGCGGGGGTGTCATGGAGTGGCTTCGAGTCCTGTTCCGGTTGGCATCGTCGATGATGGCGCTTACGCAGGCTCACGGCGCGAACAGGTCCGGCCGTTCCGCCGCCGAGCGCCGCAGTTCGGCCACCACCTGATCCAGATGGTCATGCATGGCCCGTCCCGCGGCTTCGGCCTTGCCGCTGCGAATGGCTTCGAAGATGCGTTCGTGTTCGGCGAACGTATGCGCGACACGCTCCGGACTCGCCAGCAACTGCCGCGCGCGATCCAGCGCACTGCGCGACACCGCGACAATCTCCTTCACGCGCGGCAGCTTGATGGCGTCGAGCAGGATCTCGTGGAAGGCGAGATCCAGTTCATGAAACTCAAGACGCTGGCCGTTGCCGATCGTGCTGCGCTGCTGGTCGAGATTGAGCGCGAGGGCATCGAGCACTGCGCTGTCACGAAGCTTCGCAACGCCGCGCACGGTCTCGACTTCGAGCGCGCTGCGAATGAACAGATGCTGACGGATATCTTCCAGCGCGATGGGCTTCACACGCGTGCCGCGCTGCGGCAGGACTTCGACGAGCCCCGCATGTTCGAGGCGCGCCAGCGCGGCGGATACCGGAAAGCGCGACACGCCCATGCGGTCGCAGACCGCGAGCTTGTCGATCATGAGCCCGGGCTCCAGCGCCAGCGTCACGATGGCTTCGCGCAATGCGGCCTCGACGGCGTCGGTGAGGCTGCCCCGGTCGCCGCTCTTGATCCTGTGCAACGCATCGTAGGGATTGCTGATGACGCTCGCGGTATCGGAGGAAGTACTCACGGCATGCTTGCTTTGCGATGAAGATGCTAGCATGCTAGGAAGCCGGAGCAGCCTTGTCAACGCGTGCCGAATGCGTATAAACCCGCTAAGGCATGCTCGAAGTCATGGCGTATCTCTCAGTTTGGGAAAGCATGTGTTTTAGCGCACGGCGCATGGTGTTTTCCCGCAGATGCAATCCGGTTCTTCCGCTTCGTCTTCGTTCAGGTCTTCGCTCAGGAGCGCATTCAGATGACTACGATCACCGGCCTGTCCGTGCAGGACATCCGCTTCCCCACATCGCGTTCACTCGATGGCTCCGACGCCATGAACGCTGCGCCGGACTACTCCGCCACCTACGTCACGCTCGCCACCGATGCACCGCAAGGACTGACCGGTCACGGTCTCACGTTCACCATCGGACGCGGCAACGAGATCTGCGTGGCGGCGGTGCAGGCGCTTGCACCGTTGATCGTCGGCAAGACGCTGGAGGAGATCACGTCGGACATGGGTGCGTTCTGGCGCGCGTTCACATCGGACAGTCAGTTGCGCTGGATAGGCCCGGACAAGGGCGCGATCCATCTCGCCACCGCAGCCGTCGTGAACGCCGCATGGGATCTGTGGGCGAAGGCGGAAGGCAAGCCGGTGTGGAAGCTGCTGGTGGACATGACGCCGGAACAGCTCGTGCGCTGCCTCGACTTCCGCTACGTGACGGACGCCATCACGCCTTACGAAGCCATTGCGCTGCTGCGCCGCCATGAAAAGACGCGCGGCCAGCGCGAGAAGGAAATGCTCGAACAGGGCTATCCCGCGTACACCACATCGGCGGGCTGGCTCGGCTATGACGACGACAAGATTCGCCGCCTCGCGCGCGAAGGCGTCGCGCAGGGCTGGACGCATTTCAAGCAGAAGGTCGGCGGCAATCTGGAAGAAGACGTGCGGCGTGCGCGCATCCTGCGTGAAGAGATCGGTCCCGGTTCGAAGCTGATGATGGACGCGAACCAGGTCTGGGAAGTCGATGAGGCGGTAGCGAACATGCGCCGTCTCGCGGAGTTCGACCCGTGGTGGATCGAAGAGCCGACGAGTCCCGACGACGTCCTCGGCCACGCATCGATACGTCGCCGGCTGGGTTCGATCGGCGTGGCGACGGGCGAGCATTGCCAGAACCGCGTGATGTTCAAGCAGTTGCTGCAGGCGCAGGCCATCGACTTCTGTCAGGTGGACAGCTGCCGTCTCGGCGGACTGAACGAAGTGCTCGTCGTGCTGCTGATGGCGGCGAAGTTCGGCGTGCCCGTCTGCCCGCATGCGGGCGGCGTGGGCCTGTGCGAATACGTGCAGCACATCTCGCTGTTCGACTACATCTGCGTGTCGGGATCGCTGGAGAACCGGGTGCTCGAATATGTCGATCATCTGCACGAGCACTTCCTCGATCCCGTCGTGATCCGCAACGGCCGCTACATGCCGCCGCAGCGTGCGGGCTACAGCATCGAGATGAAGGCGGAGTCGCTCGCGCGTCATCATTATCCGGACGGCGCCGCATGGCAAAGCTGATGCCGAAGATTAACGGCAAGCGGCTCATCCAAGACCTCGAACGCTTGCGCAGCTTCGGCGCGACGGGAACGGGCGTCGTGCGGCTGGCGTTCTCGCCAGTCGACATGGACGCGCGGGGCTGGCTGGCGCAGCGCATGGAGGAAGCGGGGCTGTCCGCGACCATCGACGGCGTCGGCAACGTCTTCGGCC
Source organism: Caballeronia sp. LZ032 (assembly GCF_031451315.1). Classification (NCBI taxonomy): domain Bacteria; kingdom Pseudomonadati; phylum Pseudomonadota; class Betaproteobacteria; order Burkholderiales; family Burkholderiaceae; genus Caballeronia; species Caballeronia sp. LZ032. The sequence continues at coordinate 1,121,554 of NZ_JARUXP010000003.1, read as the reverse complement.
AGTCGCGCCATCCGGGTCCGGCGCTGTTGATCGGTTCGCACACGGACACGCAGCCCACCGGCGGCTGGCTCGACGGCGCGCTCGGCGTGATCTACGGCCTTGAGATCGCACGGGCGCTGGCTGAGTGCGAAAGCACGCGTCATCTCGCGCTGGATGTCGCGTCGTGGATGGATGAGGAAGGCAGCTTCTCGGGCTTTCTGGGCAGCCGCAGTTTCGTGGGCGCATCCGTGGACGATGCACTCGACCACGCGCGCAATCGCGACGGCCTGCTGCTGCGCGATGCCATCGCTCAGGCGGGACTCGCAGGCCGGCCGCGCGTACAGCTCGACAAGACGCGACACAGAGCCTATCTCGAGCCGCATATCGAGCAGGGCGGACGGCTGGAGGCACATGGCAAGTCGATTGGCGTGGTGACAACCATCGTCGGCATTCGCGAGCTCAGGCTGCGCTTCACCGGACAGCGCAATCACGCGGGCACCACGCCAATGTCAATCCGCCGCGATGCGGGCGCTGCGCTGGTGGCGTTCATCGGGCGCATGGACGAAGCGTTCCGTCAGCTCGCCGATGCCGATACCGTGTGGACCGTCGGCCGCATCGATCTCGATCCGGGATCGTTCAGCATCGTGCCGGGCAGCGCTGACCTGTCTCTGCAATTCCGCGACGCGAGCCTGGCTCGTCTGCACGCGATGAAAGCTGCGCTGGCCTCGCTGGTACGCGACTTCAACGCGAAGGAAAAAGTAAAAGTCGAGTTTCTCGATACCGAACCGCCCGAAGATCCCGTGACGATGGACGCAGCACTGCAAGCGCAACTCGCCGAGGCTGCCGAAGCGCTCGCGCCCGGGCGCTGGGAAGCCATGCCGAGCGGCGCATCGCACGATGCGCAGGTGCTCGCGCCGCATCTCCCAGCGTGCATGATGTTCGTGCCGAGCATCGGCGGCGTCAGTCACGATTTCATCGAAGACACGTCCGAGGCGGATCTCGTGCTGGGCTGCGAAGTGGCCGCTCGTGCGGCGGCGGACATCCTGCGCGGCATGGCGCGCTGACCTTCTGCGTCGCCCATTGACATGGGCGACGCACGGCACTATCAGTTCAACATCACTTCAAGCACACAGGCGCGCACGACCGTGACAGACCATCGGGCCTCCGCCACTCACGCAAGGAGTCGCCATGAGAGCAAGGAACGTACGGACGTGCTGCGCGATCGTGCTGGCCATGATCGCGCTCGATGTCATCGCGCAGAGCAAGCCGATTGCCTATCCCGCCAAAGGGCAGAGCGCGCAGCAACAGCAGAGTGACGACGGCGCCTGCTATAGCTGGGCGAAGAGCAACACGGGCGTGGATCCCGCCAATCCCGCCACGACTGGCGCGCAAAGCTCGCAGAGCGCGCAAGCCGGGCATGGCGGCCAGCGTCTGGGCGGTGCGGCGCGCGGGGCGGCGGGCGGCGCGGCCATTGGCGCCATCGCGGGCGATGCGGGCAAGGGCGCCGCCGCCGGCGCAGTCGCGGGCACGATGGCGGGCGGCGCGCGTGCGCGGCAGGCAAAGCGCGCGGAGCAGGCGAACGCCCAGTCGCAAAGCCAGGGCGCGATGTCGACGTACTATCGCGCGTGGTCGGCGTGCATGCAGGGACGCGGCTACACCATTCAGTGACCGCTGCGGATGGCCGTCGCAATGTCGCGACTCACGCGGGTGAGCGCACGGTCATGCGCGGCGATCAGCGCGTCGGTGTCGCCGCCGTTCACCGGTTCGCGCACGAAGGACCGGCCACTGGCATCGGTGACAGCGCCGCTGTCGTTGTCCCGCCGCACGGACCAGCGCGCGTCGATCACGACTGCCTCGCCAGGCACGGACTCGAACTGCTGGATATCGACGCGCACGCGCCACGCCCGCGCATCGGCCGGGGCGCGCGACGCCACCGCGACACGGTCCGAGCCGAGCATCAGGCCGAGATTGCCGGCAATGGCATCCGCGATGCCGCTCTTCAGCGGTTCGCCCCAGCGCGCATATTCGTTGATCGAGATTTCGTTGTTCGTGCTGCGCGTGACGATCTGCGGCCGGTCGACGAGTTCCGGCACCGTCACCGGCCCGACAATCACCGCCTGCTGGATCGCACTTGCGCCTGCGGTGTCCGAAGCCGCATCCGGACTCAATCGATAGAAGCTTGCGCGTGGCGAAGCACAGCCCGCGCAGATCGTCGCGACGACCAGCAGCACGATCACACGCGGCGTCATGGTTTCTCCTCCGGCTTGCCGCGCAGCAGCGCTTCAGGATGCTGCTGAAGATAATCGGCGAGATTGCGGAACGATGCCGCCGTGCGTGTCAGTTCGCGGACCGCTTCCGCCGTGTCCTGCTGCAAGCCGGAATCCGGGCTGAGCGTCGCGTGCGCGGCATCGAGCGCGCTGCGGGCGGCATTGAGCGTCGCGGCGGCTTGCGGCAGCACATCGGTATTGAGGCCCTGCATCAGCAGGCTCGTCGCGTTGAGTGTCTTCTGTGCGCTCGCGGTCAGTTGCTCGATCGGCAGCTTGTCGATGCGCGTCATGATGCGGTTGATCGAGTCCTGCAATGAATCGAGGCCGCTCGGCGTCGTCGGCAGTTCCGGCGGCGTGCGGCTCCAGTCGACGCTCGCCTGTTTCGCGGCGGGGAAGAAGTCCATCGCTACATACAACTGCCCCGTCAGCAGACTGCCCGTGCGCAACTGCCCGCGCAGCCCGCGTTCGACGAGAAAGTCCGCGAGCTCCTTCGGGTCGCTGACCATTCGGCCGCTTTTCGGGGGCGCATTCGCGAAGCGCGACGTGAAGCGTTCCGGATACAGCTTCACTTCGACCGGTATGCTGATCTGCTTCGTCGCCGGGTCGAAGCGCGTATAGATGGCCGACACCTCGCCGATCTGAATGCCGCGAAACTCCACGGGCGCGCCCACGGCCAGCCCGCGCACCGAGCCCTGGAAGTTGAACACATACGTTTCGACGATGCGTTCCTGCACGCGCAGCGCATCGGCGCGCGTGCCGAAGAGATTGAAGACGGTATCGGCGGGCGCTTCGGCCCAGCTGAGCGAGACCGCTGGCGTTTCGAACGCGAGGCCGCCAATCAGGATCGACACGAGCGACTGCGTGTTGACCTTGAGGCCGTCGGTGCCGAGCGTGACGTCGATGCCGCCCGCCTGCCAGAAGCGCGAATCGGCGTTCACATAGCGGTCGTAGGGCGCGTTGACGAACACATGCAGCGTGACGCCGCTGCCGTCGCGGTCGAGTTCGAACGACGTCACCTGTCCCACTTGCAGACGACGGAAGAACACCGGCGTGCCGACATCCACGGATCCGAGATCGCTGGCCTTCAGGACGAACTGACGGCCCGGTACGTCGCTCGCGAACACGGGCGGCGTTTCCAGTCCGACATAATCGCGCCGGTCGCGCTTGGTCCTGCCAATATCCATGCCGATATACGCGCCCGACAGCAAGGTGCCGATGCCCGACACCGAGCCGCCCGCCACGCGCGGCCGCACGACCCAGAAGCGCGTGTCGTCGACGAGCATGTTGGCGGCGTCGCGCGTGAGATCGGCCGTTGCGACCACGTGCGTGTAATCCTTCGAGAGCGTGACGGACTTCACCTGGCCGATGTCCACGTCCTTGAACTTGATCTTGGTCTTGCCTGCTTCGAGTCCTTCGCCGCTCTTGAAGGTGATGGTGACGGTCGGACCTTTCTCGAGCACGGCCTGCGCCGCCAGCCACGCGCCGATCAACAGCGCGACCGCCGGCACCACCCACACCCATGGAATGCGCCAGCGCTTCCTTGGCACGACTTCGGCGTCGGGCATGTCGTTCGGCGTGTTCATCGCGATGCCTCCGGGTGCGCGTCCGGCGGCGGGTCCCAGATCAGGCGCGGATCGAACGACATGGCGGCGAACATCGTCAGCACGACCACGGCGCCGAACGCAATCGCGGCGGGCCCTGCCGCAATGGTGGCGAGCGCGCTGAACTGCACGAGCGCGACCAGCACGGCGATCACATAGATATCGAGCATTGACCAGCGCCCGACGAACTCGACGATCCGGTAGATGCGCGCCCGCAGCGGGCTGCGCTGCGTCGAACGCAGATTGACGCTGGCGGCGAGATAGCCGATGGCGAGGATCTTGAGCATCGGCACCGCGACGCTCGCGATGAACACGACGATGGCAAGCGGCCACGAGCCCGAGTGCCACAGATACGCGACGCCGCTCATGATCGTGTCTTTTTCCGCGCCGAACAGCGAGCTGGTGTTCATCACCGGCAGCAGGTTCGCGGGGATGTAGAGCAGGGCCGCCGCGCTCAGGAACGCCCAGGTGCGCGACAGGCTGCCGGGCTTGCGCAGATGCAGATGCGCGCCGCAGCGCGGGCAAACGAGCCTTTCGTGCCTGCGCGTACCAGCGGTAGAGAGGCCGCAATCGTGACAGACGCAGATGCCGCTCGCCGCCGCGATGGGTCCACGCAGCGGCGTGCCGGCGGGCAGACCGGGCGGCGCGCCGTCGATGCGCATCCACATGGCGCGTTCGTCACAGGCCGAGGCCGCCGCGACCAGCAAGGCCATCAGCGCCGCCAGCGACCACAGCGCGGGCCCCGTCACCACCGAGGCGATATGGGCGAGCTTCACCAGCGCGACCAGCAGGCCGAGCATCAGCACTTCGGTCATGCCCCATTCGCGCGCGACGCGCAGCAGGCGGAACACCGTATCCGCGTGCCATGGCACGCGCCCGAGAAACAGCGGCAACACCAGCCACACCATGCCGATGGCCTGCAACGCGGGCATCAGGATCGTCGTGAAGAAGATCAGCGCGGCGAGCGGCCACATGCCGTCGCGATAGAGCACGCGCACGGCGCCGAAGAGCGTCGTCTCCACGAGATCGCCGTTCACCGACAGGCCCACGATCGGACATGCGTTCGAGATGAGCCACAGCACGCAGGCCGCGAGTGCGAAGGCGAGAGCGCGCTCGAAGCCCGGCGCGCGCCTGCGGTACAGCACGGCGCGGCAGCGGCAGCAGCGCAGCGTGCCGCCCGGCGGCACCGCGTGTTCATGCTGGAGCAGATCGCACTCGGGGCAGGCGATCAGCGCGCGGCCGGGAGCGGGCGTGTTCATTGCACCGTCTGCGGAGTGGATGACGCGGACGGCGCGGCGCCTTGCTGCGTCGTGAGCTTGTCGGCGGCGACGACCCAGCCGCCGCCCATCACCTTGTACAGCGTGACGAATGAGACGAGCGCGGCCGCCTGCGTCTGCGTCAGCGAGAGCTGGGCGTTGAAGAGGCTGCGTTCGGCATCGAGCACTTCGATATAGCTCGTGTAGCCGCCTTCATAGCGCGCCCGCGCCAGACGCGAATAGGTGGACAGCGCCGTGACCTGACGGCCCTGTATCTCAAGCTGCTCGTGCAGCTTGGTCGAGGCGATGAGCGCGTCGTCGACTTCCTGGAACGCAACCTGGATCGCCTTCTGATAGGTCAGCAGCGCGGCGCGTTGCTGCGCTTCGGCCGATTGCACCTGTCCCGAGATGTTGCCCGCCGTGAAGATGGGCTGCGTGATCTGCCCCGCGAACGACCAGACCCGCGACGGCCCCGTGAACAGCGACGAGAACTGCCCGCTCGCCGTGCCGAGCAGGCCGGTCAGCGAGATCTGCGGAAAGTAGAGCGCGCGCGCCGCGCCGATCAGCGCATTGGCCGCGATCAGATCCTGTTCGGCCTGAAGCAGATCGGGCCGGCGCTCCAGCAGATCGGACGGCAGGCCGGCCGGAATCACCGGCGTCTGCATCTCGCCGAGCGTGCGGCCGCGCAGGATCGGGCCGGGATTGTCGCCGAGCAGAACGGACAACGCGTCCTCCTGCTGCGCGATGGAGGTTTCGATCTGCGGAATCGTCGCGAGCGAGGCTTCGTATTCGGACTGGCTTTGCGCGAGTTCCATCTGCGAGACTTCGCCGCCCTCGAAGCGCAGCGTGAAGACATGCACGGATTCGGCGCGACTGTCGGTCGTGGCTTTGGCGATCTCAAGCTGCTTGTCGAGGCTGCGCAGGTTCAGATACGACGAAGCCACCGACGCCACCAGCGAGAGGATCGTTGCCCGCCGCCCTTCGACGCTCGACAGCAGGTTCGCGCGCGCCGACTCGGTCAGCCGCCGGTTGCGCCCGAACACGTCGAGTTCCCAGGCGGCGGACACCGACACCTCGTAGCTGTTGTAGACCGGCCCGAAGCCGGCCAGAGGCTGCGGACCGGCCTGCGAAGCGCGCTGGCGCGCCGCCGTCGCGCCCGCCGAGACCCGCGGGAACAATGCTGCGCGCGTGGTCACGAACTGGCCCATGAACTGATCGATGCGCGCCGCCGCGATCTTCACGTCCTTGTTGTTCGCCAGCGCGGTGTCGATCAGTTCATCGAGCACGGGATCCTCGAACTGCTTCCACCATTCGGTGTTGGCGGTGTCGGCGGCTTCGCCCGAGGAGAAGCGCCAGTTGGCGGGCGTTTCCACCGGCTGACGCGAATAGTCCGGCCCGAGCAGACAGCCGCCGAGCAGCAGCGTCACGACGAGAACCGACAGGGCGATGGGAAACCGGCGCATGTCAGTCTCCCTGTTCCTTGGGCGGCACACTGTCCTTCTTCTTTTTCTTCTCCGAGCGTTCCGACAGCGTTTCGAGCACGAAGAAGAACATCGGGATGAAGAACACGGCGATCACCGTGGCGCCGAGCATGCCGCCAATCACGCCCGTGCCGATGGAATGCCGGCTGTTCGCCGAAGCGCCGGTCGCGATGGCGAGCGGCACGCAGCCGAGAATGAACGCGAGCGACGTCATCACGATCGGGCGCAGGCGTTCTTCGGCGGCGACCATGGTGGCGTCGAACACGGACTTGCCCGCCTCGCGGTTCAGCACGGCGAACTCGAAGATGAGAATGGCGTTCTTCGCCGCGAGCGCAACCAGCATCGTCAGGCCGATCTGGAAGTACACGTCGTTGTTGAGGCCGCGCAGCAGGATCGCGAGCAGCGCGCCGAAGATCGCGAACGGCACCGCCATCAGCACGCCGATCGGCAGACTCCACTTCTCGTATTGCGCCGCGAGGATCAGGAAGACCATCACGAGACCGAACACGAACACCAGCGCCGAACTGCTGCCCGACTGCTTCGCTTCATACGCCTCGCCGCTCCATGCGATGCCGTAATCCGTGGGCAGCGTCGCCGCGACCGCTTCGAGCGCCTGGATCACCTGACCCGATGCATAACCCGGCGCGGCGTTCGCCGTGATCTTCACCGCCGGGAAGTTGTTGAAGCGCGTGATGAGATCGGGGCCGGTGACATAGCGCGTGTTGACCACGGCCTTGAGCGGCACCATGTTGCCGTTCTTGCTCTTCACGAAGATCTGCGTGAGATCGTCGGGCTTGATGCGATACGACGGCTCCGCCTGCAGGATCACCTGCCACAGCCGGCTGGAACGGTTGAACTGAGACACATAGAGCGAGCCGAACATGGTCTGCATCGCGCTGTAGACGTCCTCCACCGGCACGCCGAGCGTCTCGGCCTTGTCGCGGTCCACGTCCGCGAGCAACTGCTGCGACGATGCGTTGAACGTGGACGTCACGCCCGTCAGTTCGGGCCGCTGCTTCGCCCGCTCGACGAAGTCCTGCACCAGCGCCGCGAACTGCGCGATGGGCGCATCGCCCTTGCTCTGGATCCACATTTCGGTGCCGCCGGTCGTGCCGAGACCAGGTATCGACGGCGGATTCAGCGGCACGACGATCCCCTCGCGAATCTGCGAGAGATGCTTGTAAGCGTCGATCAGCACGGCGCGTGCATTCTCGGTGCGGATATTGGCCGATGTATAGCGATCGTCGAAGCTCTTGAGGCCGACGAAGAAGGTCGACGAATTATTCTTGTTCTGGCTGTCGAGAATGCTGAAGCCATCGACCGTTGTAATGCTGCCCACCGCCGGCTGCTTCATGAAGTAGTCGGTGACGCGCTCGGACACCGCGCCGGTGCGGTCGAGCGAGGCCGCGTCCGGCATGATGACCGCGCCCAGCAGATAACCCTGGTCCTCGGGCGGCAGGAAGGCGGTGGGAATGTCGCGCATCATCACGACGGCAAGCGCGATCACGCCCGCGAAGATGCACAGCCCGATCACGAAGCGCCGGATCACGAGCTGCACGGCGCGCGTATAGCCGTGCGTCATGCGTTCGAACTGACGGTCGAACCAGCGGAAGAAGCCTTTCTTCTCGTGATGCCCGGGCTTGAGCAGCAGCGCGGCGAGCGCCGGCGACAAGGTCAGCGCCACGAGCCCCGAGATCACCACCGAGATCGCGATGGTGATGGCGAACTGCTTGTACATCTGCCCGGTGATGCCGGCGAGGAAAGCCACCGGCACGAACACCGCGCACAGCACGAGCACGATGGCGACCACCGGTCCCGCCACTTCGTCCATGGCCTTCTTGGCGGCGGTCTTCGGATCGAGCTTGAACACCGTCATGTTGCGCTCGACGTTCTCGATCACGACGATCGCGTCGTCCACCACGATGCCGATGGCGAGCACCATGCCGAACAAGGTGAGCATGTTGATCGAGAAGCCCAGCGCCGCCATGCCCATGAAGGTGCCGACAATCGACACCGGTACCGCCAGCACCGGAATGAGCGTCGCGCGCAGGCTTTGCAGGAACACGAACACGACGATCACCACCAGCACGACCGCCTCGAAGAAGGTATGCACCACGTCGGTGATGGACGCGCGCGTGAACTCCGTGGTGTCCATCGCGATCTGGTAGTCGATGCCTTCCGGGAAGGTCTTCTTCATCTCGGCGAGCTGCGCGCGCACCAGCTTCGACACGTCGAGCGCGTTGGCGCCCGGCTGCTGGTACACGGCGAGCACCGTCGCCGGCTTGCCCTGGAAGCGGCTGCGGATGGAGTAGTCCTTCTGCCCGAGTTCGGCGCGGCCCACGTCGCGCAGCCGCACGATGGCCGCGCCGCCCGACTGCGCACGGATGATGATGTTCTCGAACTCGGAAGGCTCGGTGAGGCGTCCGGAGGTCGTCACGGCGAACGACTGTTCGACGGGCGCGCCGGTCGGCGACTGTCCCAGCCGGCCGACCGCGAACTGCTGGTTCTGGTTCGAGACGGCGCGCTGCACGTCGGCGGCCGTGATGCCGAGCTGCGCCATGCGGTCGGGCTTGAGCCAGATGCGCATCGCGTAGTCGGGGGTGCCGAAGATGCTCGACTGGTTCGCGCCGGGAATGCGCTTGAGCGCGTCGAGCACATAGACGTTCGCGTAGTTCGCAATGTAGGTGGCGTCGTAGCGTTCGTCGGGCGAATAGATCGCGATCACCATCATGAACGCCTGCGACTTCTTCTGCACCTGCACGCCCTGCGAGGTTACCGACTGCGGCAGTTGCGGCAGCGCAAGGTTCACGCGGTTCTGCACGTCCACCTGCGCGAGTTCCGGATTCGTCCCGATCTGGAAGTACGCGTTGATCGTCAGGTTGCCCGTGGATGAGCTCGACGAGCTCATGTAGATCATGTTGTCCGCGCCGTTGACCTGCTGCTCGATCGGCGCGGCCACGTTGTTCGCGACCACGTCGGCGCTCGCGCCCGGATAGGTCGCGGAGATGGTGATCTGCGGCGGCGTGATGTCGGGATACTGCGCGGTCGGCAACGCCAGCATGGACAGCGCGCCGCCCAGTGTGATGACGATCGAGATGACCGAGGCGAAGATCGGGCGGTCGATGCAGTAATGGGAAATGTTCATTGGCCTCTTCCGCGCGACGAGCTTTCAATCAAATCACTGGCCGGCCTCGCTGGCTGCGGTGGTCGTTGCGCCGGCGGCGGACGCGCCCGCAGCGGCTGCAGCGCCGGTCACGTGCAGTTGCGAATCGGCGGACACGCGGATCGCGCCATCCACGATCACGCGCTCGCCCGCGCGCAGGCCGCTCGTGATGAACCAGTCGTCGCCATGCCATTCGCCCACTTCCACCACGCGCTGACGCGGCTTCGACTGCTCGTCGAGCACCCAGACGAAATGACTCTTCGCGCCCTGCAGCACGGCGCGCTGCGGCAGCAGGATGGCATTCGGCCGCACGGCGCCCGCCACGCGCGCCTTGACGAACTGGCCGGGTCGCAGAATGCCTTTCGGATTGGCGAACACCGCGCGAACCAGGAAGGTGCCGGTGTCGGTGCTGAAGGCCGGATTCGTGAAGTCGATGCGGCCCGTCTGCGGATACACGGAGCCGTCTGCCTGGATGATCGTCACGTCGAACTTGTTCTCGGGCGGAAAGCGCAGCAGGCCCTTCTGGATCTGCTCGCGATACGTCAGCAACTCGTTCTCCGAGATGCTGAAGTTCACCCACATCGGATCCAGCTGATAGACGTAGGTGAGCAGGCCGGATTGCGTCGGCGTCACGTAGCTCCCTTCCTGCACGCGCGCGAAGCTGGAGAGGCCCTTGAGCGGCGAGCGGATGGTCGTGTAGCTCAGGTTGAGCTCGGCGCTCTGCACTTCGCCTTTCGCCGAGATGACGGCGGCCTCGGCCTGCTTTTCGTTGCCGAGGGCGTCGTCGAGATCCTTCTTGCTCAGTGCGTTCATCGCGGCGAGCGGCTTCACGCGCGCCAGGTTCTGCTGCGTCACGTAGAGCCGCGCCTGCTGCTGCGCGAGCGCGCCCTTGGCGGTTTGCAGCGCGGCCTCGAACGGCCGCTTGTCCATCACGAACATGATCTGGTTGGCGGCGACGAGCGCGCCTTCGGTGTACAGGCGCTTCTCGAGAAAGCCGTCCACGCGCGCGCGGATCTCGACCTCGCGCGAACTCTGCGTCTGCGCGGTGAACTCGAACTCGACAGGCGTGGACTGGGCGGCGACCGTGACGACGGTCACATCGACCGGAGGCTTCTGTGCTTCGGGAGGCGGCTTCTTGCAGGCGGCCAGCGCCAGCAGGACGAACGCGGCAAGCGACGCCATCCGCACGGCTTGCCCGGTGCCCGACCGTGGGGCGAACCGGCAGCAGTCCAGTATCCATTCCGACACGAACGCCATAGGCGCCTCCCCTTCTGGGACGGCCGACAGTTGAGCGGCGCGGCGCAATCCGACACATGCGCCACGGCGGCCCGCTTCAGGCGGAGGCGAGCGCATTCGCGGTCATGCGCGCGTGCATGACCGTGTCGCCTTGCGATGAGAACGCGCTGGACAGGCCAGCATGCAACGTCAGCGCGCGCGAGCCTGATGGAAGTGATGGGTCGTGGCTGCCTCCGGTCTTGTCGGTCGAATGCCTGTAAGAGAGCGGCGCATGATGCGTCATGCCTCGAATGCCCGCGCCATTCAATCAACGGACGCGGTGTGCGTGACCCAATTACTAATAGTCGAAGACGGCTGAAAACGCCATAGCGTTCGCATGAATTTGCAGGCTTTGGCGCGCTCAGTCCGCGCGCTTCCACGCCCTGAAGACGTCGAGCAGCGTGCGCACCTGCCGTCCGGGCGGATCGTTGCGACGCCAGACCGCGCCGACATCCATGGTCGGCACGGGCACGCTCAGGTCGCGCTTGCTGATGCGGTTGCCTTCCAGCGACCACGGCCGGTAGACGAGATCCGACAGGATCGTCACGCCCTCGCCGAACGCGACGAGGCTGCGCACCGCTTCGATCGACTTGCTCTGCATGCGCACGCGCGGCTCCACGCCGAACTTGCCCCAGTAGCGTGCAACCGTCTGGATGTGCTCGTCCATGTCGAGCAGCAGGTAGTTCTCGCGCGCGACGTCTTCGAGCGTGACGCGCTGTGCGTCGAGCAACGGATGATCCGGCGGCGTCCACAGGCGGCGCGGCGAGCGCACGATGGTCTCGCCCTTGAGATCGTCGTGCAGCGCGGTGTTGGAGACGAGCAGCAACGCCATGTCGAGATCGCCGGCGAGCAACTGCTGCTCCACGACTTCCCGCTCGCGCTCGATTACCTCCACCTGAAGATTGCGGAACCGGCGCGTGAGCGTGGCCATCATCGACGGCAACAGGTAGGCGGAAATGGTCTCGGTCACGCCGATCCGCACCATCCCCGATATCTGCCCCGGTTCCTCCTGTGCGGCGAGCACCGCGTGGTCCACCGATTGCCGGGCCTGCTGCACATGGCGCAGGAAGCGCACGCCCGCTTCGGTCAGCCGCACGCCCTTGGCGTGGCGCGCGAGCAGCGCCACGCCCACGGTGTCCTCCAGGTTCTGCAACGCGATCGTCATGGACGACTGCGACACGCTGCACAGATTGGCGGAACGCGAAATCTGCCCAGTATCGGCCACGGACACGAAATATTCGATCTGGCGCAGGGTGACTTGACGAGGCATAGGGGCGATCCGGGTGATGGCGGGCGAGCAATATCTAAAAATTCTATATCGCTGAATCGGAAATATGAATTCTTCATTGCATTTTGATTTCATAGCATCGCGACTATGAAATCCGGAGACGAGATGGAAGTTCAGGAAAAAAAGGGCTATTGCACGCTGTGCCGCTCGCGTTGCGGCACGGTCAACGTCGTGCGCGGCGGCATGCTCGCGGAAGTGCGCCCCGACCGCGATCACCCGACCGGCCACGCCATGTGCCTGAAGGGCAAGTCCGCGCCTGAACTCGTCCACAGCCCGCACCGCGTCCTGCATCCGATGCGCCGCACCGCGCCGAAGGGCGCCGCCGATCCGGGCTGGGTGCGCATCAGCTGGGACGAGGCGCTCGACGAGATCGCCACGAAACTCGACGCGCTGCGCCGCGAGCACGGCGCGGAAACCGTGGCGTTCGGCGTGACGACGCCGAGCGGCACGCCGATGAGCGACAGCATCGACTGGGTGGAGCGTTTCATCTGGTCGTACGGCAGCCCGAACATCTGCTACGCCACGGAGATCTGCAACTGGCACAAGGACGTGGCGCACATCTTCACGTTCGGCTGCGGAATGCCGACGGCGGATTACCGCAACTCGGAAGTCATCATGCTGTGGGGCACGAACCCGGCGAACACGTGGCTCGCGCAGGCGGACGCGATCGCGGCGGCGCGCCGCAACGGTGCGCGGCTGATCGTTGCCGATCCGCGTCCGACCGCGCTCGCCCGCGAAGCCGATGTCTGGCTGCGCGTGCGTCCCGGCACCGATGCGGCGCTGGCGCTGGGCATTGCGCGCGAGATGGTCGCGACGCAGGGCATCGACGAGCGTTTCGTGCGCGCGTGGACCAACGCGCCGCTGCTCGTGCGGCGCGATACCGGGCTGTTCCTGCGCGAACGCGATCTCGATCCGCACGCTCAGCAGAACCGCTATGTGATCTGGAACGGCACGCGCGGCCGTGCGGAGGCGCTGGGCGAAGAAGCCGCCACCTCGCCCGACGATTTCGCTCTGGCGGGACGGTATGTGGCGGCATCGGTCGAATGCGAACCGGCCTTTGCCTGCTATGTGCGCGCGCTCGATGCCTACACGCCGGAACATGTCGAAACGCTCACCGGCGTCGCGGTGGCGGACCTGAAGCGCGCCGCCGCACTGCTCGCGCCAGGCCGGCGGATTGCCTATCACGCGTGGTCGGGCGTCGGCCAGCAGGCCAACGCGACGCAGACCGAACGCGCGATCGCCACGCTCTACGCGCTCACCGGCGCCTTTGACAAGCGCGGCGCGAACCGCGAATTCGTCAAGCAGCCGGCCAATGCGGTGAGCACGTATGCGTTGCTGTCGCCGCAGCAGCGTGAGAAGGCGCTGGGCCTGGCCGAACGCCCGCTCGGACCGCCCGCGCAAGGCTGGGTCACGGCGCGCGACATGTATCGCGCGATGATCGAGGGCGAGCCGTACAAGGTGCGCGCGCTGTTCGCGTTTGGCACCAATCCGCTGGTGTCGCAGCCCGACACCGCGCGGGCACACGCAGCACTGAGCGCGCTGGATTTCCATGTGCATTGTGATCTGTATGAAACGCCGTCGTCGCGCTACGCCGACATCTTCCTGCCGGTGAACACGCCGTGGGAACGCGAGGGCTTGCGCATCGGCTTCGAGATCGACGAGCGGGCGGTGGAACTCGTGCAATTGCGTCAGCGCATGGTGGCGCCGCGTGGCGAAAGCCGCGCCGATTACGACATCGTGTTCGAGCTTGCCAAGCGGCTCGGTATGCAGGACGCGTTCTTTGGCGGCAGCATCGAGGCGGGCTGGAATCACATGCTCGCGCCGCTCGGGCTCGACGTCGACACGCTGCGGGCGCATCCCGAAGGCATCCGCCCGCCGCTCGAACAGCGCGAGCAGCAGTACGCGAAGACCACCCCAGACGGCGTGCGCGGCTTCCGTACGGAAACGCTGAAGGTCGAGCTGTATTCGGAAAAGCTGCTGCGCCATGGCTATCCGCCCGTGCCGGTGCATGAGCCGCAGGCCGCTCCGGCTTGCGATGCCGCGTATCCGTACGTGCTGACCTCGACCAAGAACGGCTACTACTGTCACAGCCAGCATCGCGGCGTGACGCGCCTGCGCAAGCGCGCGCCGTACCCGGTGGTCGAGATGAGCCGCGCGCTGGCGCTGAAGAAGGGCGTCGAGTCGAACGACTGGGTCATCCTGCGCACGGCGCAGGGCAAGGCGCGCTTCGTCGCGCGTGTGGAGGAAGCGCTCGCGGACGACGTGCTGATCGCCGAATACGGCTGGTGGCAGGCCTGCGACGAACTCGGCATGCCGGGCTTTCCGGCGCTCGGCGAGATCAACAGCAACTTCAGCACTCTGGTGTCGTCGGCGCGGCACGATCCGCTGAGCGGCTCCATGCCGATGCGCGCGCTCGCCTGCGACATCGAACCCGATCCGTCATTCGACCGCACGCGGCGCGCGTGGCAAGGCTGGCGCGAATTCGTCGTGACGAATCTGCACGACGAAGCCGAAGGCGTGCGCACGGTCACGTTTACGTCGAAGGACGAAAGCACGCTGCCGGACTACCAGCCGGGCCAGCACGTGACGGTACACGTGCCGACGCTCGGCGCACGCGGCACGACGCGCGCCTATTCGCTCGTCGGCGCCGCCAGCGAACCGGCGCGGCGCACCTACACCATCTCGGTGCGGCAGCAGCCGCAAGGCGCGATGTCGGGGCACATTCACGAGGCGCTGGAGATCGGGCATCGCGTCGATCTGCGCGCGCCCGGCGGCACTTTCGTGCTGCCGCTGCGCTCGCGTCAGCCGGTGGTGATGTTCGCGGGCGGCATCGGCATTACGCCGTTCGTCTCGTATCTCGAATCGCTGGCGGCGATCGAACCCGTCAGCCGGCGGCCCGAGGCGTGGCTCTTCTATGCGAACCGCCACGGCGCGGCGCATGCGTTCCGCGAGCGCATCGATGCGTTGCGCGCGGCGTGGCCCGGCCTGCATGTGTTCGACTGCTATGCGCATCCGCGCGAGGGCGTGGACATGGCGGGCCGCGACTACGACCGCGCGGGTTATCTCGACGCGTCAGCCGTGAGCGACGACCTGATCCGCCGCCGCGCGCGCTTCTACTTCTGCGGTCCAGAACCGATGATGACCGCGCTGACCGACGGCCTGATCGCGCGCGGCGTGCCCGCGTTCGACATCTTCAAGGAAGCGTTCCGCTCGCCGTCCGCGCCGCGCGTCGACGCGGCGCAGCGCTTCACTGTCGAATTCACGCGCTCGCGCAAGGTCGCGCAATGGACGCCGGTGGACGGCAGCCTGCTGTCCTTCGCCGAGGGACTGGGCGTCGCGATGCCGAGCGGCTGCCGCGTCGGCCAGTGCGAAAGCTGCGCGGTGCGGATCGCGCGCGGTTCGACCGATCACCTGTCGGGCCACGCGCCCGACGAACCCGACATCTGCTTCGCGTGCCAGGCGATTCCGCTGTCGGACCTCGTCGTCGATGCATGACGGCGTCATCAACTGATTTTGCTTAAACACGCCAACGCGCGCACAGGGGAGAGGAAAAATGGAACAGGTCACACGGACAAAAGCGCTACGGCCCGAAGGGGGGCCGGGCAACCTGATGGAACGCATGGCGGCCAACGTCACGCGCTGGGCCGAAGCATGGTTCCCGGATGCCTATATCTTCGCCGCGGTGGCGGTGATCGTCGTCGCGATCGGCGCGCTCGCCGTCGGCGCGCCGGCGCAACGCGTGGGCATTGCGTTCGGTGACGGCTTCTGGAGCCTGATTCCGTTCACGATGCAAATGGCCATCGTTGCGATTTCCGGCTATGTGGTCGCGGTGTCGCCGCCGGCCTCGAAGATGATCGCGGCGCTCGCGCGCCTGCCGAAGACGGCGCGCGGCGCGGTGATGTTCGTCGCGTTCATCAGCATCGCGACCTCGCTGTTCAACTGGGCCATCAGCCTCGTGTTCAGCGGCCTGCTGGTGCGCGCGCTCGCGCGCCGCACCGACATGCGCATGGACTACCGCGCGGCGGGCGCGGCGGCGTATCTGGGCATGGGCGCGACCTGGGCGCTCGGCCTGAGTTCGGCGGCGGCGCAGTTGCAGGCCAATCCGGACAGTCTGCCGAAGACACTCCTCGCGATCACTGGCGTGATCCCGTTCTCGGAAACCATCTTCCTGCCGCAATCGATGCTGATGGTCGCGGTGCTGATGATCGCCTCGCTGCTGATCGCGGGCTTCTCGGCGCCGGTCGGCGAGCGTGCGCGCACGGCGGCGGACCTGGGCGTCTCGCTCGACGACATCGATCTCAAGATGGAGAAGCCCACGCGTCCCGGTGAGTGGCTCGAATACGGCCCTGTCGTGACCGTGCTGCTGGTGGCGCTCGGGCTCGTGTGGATCGGGCATGAGTTCACGACCAAGAACCCGCTGCTGGCGATCTCGAACCTCAACACGTACAACTTCGTGTTCATCCTGCTGGGCATGCTGCTCAACTGGCGGCCGCGCCGCTTCCTGAACGCGGTGGCGAAGTCGGTGCCCTCGACGGCCGGCGTGCTGATCCAGTTTCCTCTGTATGGCGGCATCGCGTTCATCCTGACCAAGGCAGCCGCGCCGGGCGGCTTGCCGCTCTCGGAGCATCTCGCGCATTTCTTCGTCGCGATTTCGTCGCAGGCATCGTTCCCCGCCGTGATGGGCGTGTACTCGGCGGTGCTGGGCTTCTTCGTGCCGTCGGGCGGCGGCAAGTGGATCATCGAGGCGCCGTATGTGATCGAGGCCGCCAAGGCGCTGCAGGTGCATCTGGGCTGGTCGGTCACGGTCTATAACGCGGCCGAGGCGCTGCCGAATCTGATCAATCCGTTCTGGATGCTGCCGCTGCTCGGCGTGCTCGGACTGCGCGCGAAGGACGTGGTGGGCTTCACGTTCACGCAACTGGTGATCCATACGCCGCTGGTGGTGTTCATGCTGTGGGTGCTCGCGCCGACGCTGACCTATCACGCGCCGGTCATGCCCTGAGTCTTTGAGTCTCTGTCCAGTTGAAACGACAAGCGAGTGATGTCATGAAAATGTTCGATGCCGCCACGACGGGCGGCGCACTGGAGTTCCCCGCGCTGATCGCGGCCTTGCGGGCGATGTTTGTCGAAGGCTGCACGGTGCCGCTGCGGCATAACCACCGAATCGAAACGGAGAGCGATGCGGGTACGGTGCTCATCATGCCCGCGTGGCAGGAAGGGCGTTATCTCGGCATCAAGACCGTGAACGTGTATCCCGGCAATGCGGCGCTTGGATTGCCGGGCCTGCATTCGACCTATGTGCTGTACGACGCGCGCACCGGCGCACCGCTCGCGCAGATGGACGGCAACGAGATCACGTCGCGCCGTACGGCTGCCGCTTCGGCGCTGGGCGCGAGCTTCCTGGCGCGCAAGAATGCGACGCGGATGACGCTGCTCGGCGCGGGACGTGTCGGCAGTCTGGTGCCGGAGGCTTACCGCTGCGTGCTGCCGATCAGCGAAGTCGATGTATGGGATGCGAATCCGGCGGCATCGGAGCGTCTGGTGGCGCGGCTTTCCGAACTGGGCTTCGGCGCGCGCGTGGTGCAGGACCTGCCCGCGAGCGTGGCATGCGCCGATGTCGTGACTTGCGCGACGCTTGCGACGCAGCCGGTCGTGCAAGGCGAATGGCTTGCGCCGGGTTCGCATCTGGATCTGATCGGCAGCTTCACGCCGGCCATGCGCGAAGCCGATGACGCGTGCTTCGCCGGCGCGCGCGTGTTCGTCGATACGGCTGAGGCGTTCCAGAAGTCCGGCGATCTGCTCGGGCCGCTCGAACGGGGTGTCGTCAGCGGCCCGGAACACTGGCCGACGCTCGAACGCCTGTGCCGCGGCGAAGCGCCGGGCCGCACCGGCGACACGCAGCGCACGCTGTTCAAGGCGGTGGGCACCGCGCTCGAAGATCTGGCGGCTGCTGCGCTGGTGTATGAGCGGTGCGCAGAACCGCTGGCCGCCTGATACGCATTCTTCACGGCGCGGGCTACGGTCCGCGTCGTGCTCCCTCCTTCATGGCATGACGAAGCGCAACGCTTCGCGTAAACCCCGGCCGAATATTCCGCATGTCGTAAGAAACGGGTAAGCGGATCCTTTTACCTTAGTCTCCAGCGCAACTCACGCAGCACTCGCCTGAAAAGCATGCGCGTGCGCGGCCCTTGCCCTCCCTGAACGAGGGCTTTCCCGTTGCAACAGCCTCGATCGCATCGCCGCCCGTCCGCGCGCCGCGCAGGACGCAGGCGTTCGTGCGCGCGAACAGGAGACACAGATGGATTTGAAGGTCGTCGAGAGAATCAAAGCGAGCGCTGCATACGGCGAACTGGTGCGCAAGCGCTCGAGGCTCGGCTGGACGCTGACGGCGTTCGTGCTGATCGTGTACTACGGCTACGTGCTGCTGATCGCGTTCAACAAGGAGCTGCTGTCCGCGAAGATGGGCGCGGGCGTGATGACCTGGGGCATGCCGATCGGCCTGTTCGTGATCGTCTTCACGGTCGTCATCACGGGGCTGTATGTGCGCCACGCCAACCGCACCTACGACGAACTCACTGACCAGATCAAGCGGGAGGCTGCATGACACCGTCACGACTTTCATCGTTGATGCTCGCGGGCCTGCTCCTCGCGACCTCCGCCGTTTCGTTCGCGGTTGGCGGCGATCTCGGCCAGGCCGTGAAGCAGCCGACCAACTGGACCGCGATCTGCATGTTCATCGCGTTCGTGATCGCGACGCTCTTCATCACCAGATGGGCCGCGAAGAAAACCCGCTCGGCCGCCGAGTTCTACACGGCCGGCGGCGGCATCACGGGCTTCCAGAATGGCCTTGCGATTGCCGGAGACTTCATGTCGGCGGCGTCGTTCCTGGGCATTTCGGCGGCGGTCTATTCGAATGGCTATGACGGCCTGATCTATTCGATCGGCTTCCTGGTCGGCTGGCCGATCATCACCTTCCTGATGGCCGAGCGGCTGCGCAACCTGGGCCGTTTCACCTTCGCCGACGTCGCCGCCTACCGCTTCAAACAGACGCCGATCCGCGCGTTCGCCGCATCGGGCACGCTCGTCGTCGTCGCGTTCTATCTGATTGCGCAGATGGTCGGCGCGGGACAGCTCATCAAGCTGCTGTTCGGGCTCGAATACTGGATTGCGGTGGTGATCGTCGGGGCGTTGATGATGGTCTACGTGCTGTTCGGCGGCATGACGGCGACCACCTGGGTGCAGATCATCAAGGCCTGCCTGCTGCTCGCGGGCGCTTCGTTCATGGCCTTCATGGTGTTGTGGCAGTTCCACTTCAGCCCGGAGGCGCTGTTCGCGAAAGCCGTGGACGTGCACGCAATGAAGGCGTCGATCATGGGTCCGGGCAACTTCATCAAGGACCCTGTCTCGGCGATCTCCTTCGGCATCGCGCTGATGTTCGGCACGGCGGGCCTGCCGCACATCCTGATGCGCTTCTTCACGGTGCCCAACGCCAAGGAAGCGCGCAAGTCCGTGTTCTGGGCGACGACGTGGATCGGCTATTTCTACATTCTCACGTTCATCATCGGCTTCGGCGCGATCGTGCTGGTGAGCACCAATCCGGTCTTCAAGGACGCAGGCGGCAAGCTCCTCGGCGGCACCAACATGGCGGCCGTGCATCTGGCGAGCGCCGTGGGCGGCAACGTGTTTCTCGGCTTCATCTCGGCGGTGGCGTTCGCGACCATCCTTGCCGTGGTGGCCGGGCTGACGCTCGCGGGCGCGTCGGCGGTGTCGCACGATCTGTACGCAACCGTCTTCAAGAAGGGCCAGGCGTCGAGCAAGAGCGAACTCAAGGTATCGCGCATGACGACCATCGTGCTCGGCATCGTCGCGGTCGTGCTGGGCATCGTGTTCGAGAAGCAGAACATTGCGTTCATGGTGTCGCTGGCATTCGCGGTGGCAGCGTCGGCCAATTTTCCGGTGCTGTTCCTCTCGGTGCTGTGGCGCGGCTGCACGACGCGCGGCGCGGCGCTGGGCGGCTTCATGGGGCTGTTGTCGGCGGTCGTGCTGACGGTGCTTTCCAAGGCCGTCTGGGTCGATGTCTTTCATTACGCCAGCGCGCCGTTTCCATATGCGTCGCCGGCGCTGTTCTCGATGGCCATCGGCTTTGCCGGCATCTGGCTGTTCTCGGTGACGGACAAGTCGGCACGCGCGCGCATCGACCAGGCAGGCTTCGACGCGCAGACCGTGCGCTCGGAAACCGGCATCGGTGCGGTAGAGGGCGCGTCTCACTGAGTTCCACGCGCCCGTATACCGGCCATCGCCGGATGCGGGCGGAAGCGCCCGGAAAATGCGTTAAGCTCGTGACGCTTGCACGAAGCGCTCAACGCATGGGAGCACACCATGGAACTACAGTGTCCAAGTCTGTTCGAGCAATCCGCCTACATCGCCGGCGCATGGGTAGACGAGACCGCGCTGCCGCGCGTGCCGGTCACCAATCCTTCGACGCGCACCGTCATCGGCTCGGTGCCGCAGGTGACGGAGGAACAGGTGGCGCATGCTGTCGAATGCGCGCAGGCGGCCTTGCAGGACTGGCGCAACTGGAGCAGCCGCGAGCGTGCATCGGTGCTGCGCGAGTGGGGCCGTCTGGTCGAACATCATCGCGACGACCTCGCCATCATCCTGTGCAGCGAGCAGGGCAAACCGCTGCACGAGGCGCGCGCCGAGATCACGCAGGCTGCCAATTATCTCGACTGGTTCGCCGAGGAAGCGCGCCGCATCTATGGCGACAACATTCCCGCACCGCGGCGCAATCAACGCATCCGCGTGCTGCATCAGCCGGTGGGTATCTGCGGCGCCATCACGTCGTGGACCTTTCCGGCATCGATGGTCGCGCGGCGCGTCGGCGCGGCGCTCGCGGCGGGCTGCACCGTCATTCTTCATCCCGATCCCCGCACGCCGTTCTCGGCGCTTGCACTGTGCGCGCTCGGCGAGAACGCCGGCTTGCCGCGCGGCGTGCTTTCCGTGCTGACCGGCGCAGCCGACCCGATCCGCAGCACGCTGCTCGCGCATCCCGACGTGCGCAAGGTGTCGTTCACCGGACCGATCGAAGCGGGCAAGCAGTTGATGTCGCAGTGTGCATTGACGGTCAAGAAGATGTCGCTGGAACTGGGCGCCAATTGCCCGTTCATCGTGTTCAGTGACGCCGATATCGATCTCGCCGTGAAGGGCGCGCTCGACGCGCGTTTCCGTCATACCGGCCAGGCCGCGATGTGCGCGAACCGTTTATTCGTGCATGAGGACGTGTACGAGACTTTCGTGGCGAAGCTCGTGTCAAAGGTCGCGCTGCTGAAGGTGGGCGACGGGCTCGACGAAGGCGTGCAGATCGGTCCGCTCATCAGCGAGGAAGCGGTTGCGCGCATCGAGGCGTTGATCGGTGAAGCCGTGAGCATGGGCGCGACGGTCGCGGCGGGCGGCGTGCGCGTGCGTCCCGATTCGGGCTTCTTCAGGCCGACCGTGCTCACGGACGTCAGGCCCGACATGCGCGTGTGCGGCGACGAAGTGCTCGGACCGGTGGCAAGCGTGCTGCCGTTTCGCGACGAGGACGACGTCATCACGCTTGCCAACAACACGCGCACTGGCCTCGCGGCCTACTTCTACACGGCCGACATCAGCCGGGCATTCCGCGTGATGGAGGCGCTGGAATGCGGTGTGGTCGGCGTGAACGACAGCCTGGTGTTCAACGAGGTCGCGCCGTTCGGCGGCATCAAGGAATCGGGGATGGGGCGCGAGGGCGCGTCATCGGGCATCGAGGAATATCTCGAAGCCAAGTATGTGTGCTTCGGCAATCTGGAACGTTGAAGGACTAGCGCGCCATCGCAGCCGTTGGATCTTCATGCAGACGCACCGACATGACCGGCGCCTCCGGCCGCGCATGCGCCAGCTTCATCAGACGCGGCTGCAACAGCAGCGCCACCAGCCCGCTCCAGCCCGTCTGATGCGATGCGCCGACGCCACGGCCCGTATCGCCATGGAAGTACTCGTGGAACAGCACGAGATCCTGTGAGCGCGGGTCCGCCTGAAGGTGCGGATAGGCGCTCATGACGGGCCGCTTGCCTTCGGCGTTCTTCAGGAACAGCGTGGTTACGCGCCGCGACAGGTTATCGGCGATCTCGCTCAGCGAACACGTGCGCCCGGGTTGCGCCGGGTCCTCGATGCGGAACGCGTCGCCGTAATAGCGGTGAAACTCGTATAGCGATTCGATCAGCAGATAGTTGACCGGCATCCAGATCGGACCGCGCCAGTTCGAATTGCCGCCGAACACGCGCGAATCCGATTCCGCCGGAAGATAGCGCACGCACAGGTGCACGTTATCGCGATCGAAGAGATAGGGCGACGCGCAATGCACGCGGCTTAGCGCGCGCACGCCGTAATCGGAAAGGAATTCCTCGGGATCGAGCGTGCGCCGCAGCAGCGCCTTCATCCGATGTCCGCGCAGCAGCGACAGCAGCGTCGTGTTGGCCTTGCCGGGTTCCATCCAGCGCGAGACCAGCCTGGCGAGATTCGGCCGGTGATCGAGAAACCAGGCAAGCCGTTCGCGCAGGCCGGGCAGTTCGCCATACACGCTTTCCTCCAGCACGTGCACCGCAAACAACGGAATCAAGCCGACGATGGAACGGATGCGCATCGGCACGCGCGTGCCGTCGGGCAGATGCAGCACGTCGTAGAAGAACTCGTCTTCTCCGTCCCACAAACCGGTGATGCAGCCGTCGCCGCAACTGACCGCCTCCGCGATATACAGGAAATGCTCGAAGAACTTGACGGCGATCTCCACGTACGCGTCGTTCTTCAACGCGAGTTCGAGGCCGATCTGCATCAGGTCGAGCGCATACGAGGCCATCCACGCGGTGCCGTCGGCCTGATCGATGCGTCCGCCGGTCGGCAGCGGCTGCGAGCGGTCGAAGATGCCGATGTTGTCCAGCCCGAGAAACCCGCCCTGGAATATGTTGCGGTCATCGGCGTCCTTGCGGTTCACCCACCACGCGAAGTTGAGCAGCAGCTTGTGGAACATCACTTCGAGAAAGGCGTGATCGCCGATGCCGGTCATCTCGCGGTCGAGTTCGTACACGCGCCACGTGGCCCATGCATGCACCGGCGGATTGGCGTCGCCGAACGCCCATTCATACGCAGGCAATTGCCCGTTCGGATGCATGTAGCGTTCCTTCACGAGCAGCAGCAACTGCTTCTTCGCGAAGTCCGGGTCGATCATCGCGAACGCGACCGCATGAAACGCGAGGTCCCACGACGCGTACCACGGGTATTCCCACTTGTCCGGCATCGACACGACATCGCCGTTGCACATGTGGCGCCAGTCCGCATTGCGGCCGTGACGACGCTGCTTCGGCGGCTCGGGCTGGCCGGGATCGCCGTCGTGCCAGCGCGTGACGTCGAACTGGTAATACTGCTTCGTCCACAACATGCCAGCCAGCGCCTGACGTTGCACGAGGCGCGCATCGGCGTCGTCGATGTCGTGTTGCAGCGTCGCGTAGAACTCGTCGGCTTCCGCCTGACGGCGCGCGACCAGCGCATCCGTATCGAGCGGCGCGTCCTGCGCGGCGGGCCGCCAGCGCAGGGTCATCACCGCCCGCTGATGCGGGCCAAGTTCGAGACGCGCATGCGCGGCCGCGCGCGTGCCGTGGTCGCGGCGGATGGCGGTGGTATCGCCATCGACGAGATAGTCGTTGATGCCGTCCTTGAACGGTCCCTCGCCCTCGATGCCGAAGATGCGCCGAACGTTCGTCTCGTTCTCGCAGAAGAGCCATTCGAGCGGCACGTCGGCGGTGGCGCTCACGTGCAGGGTGCCGTGCGCCGGATGATGCGCGACTACATGTTCGTCCGTGCCCGCGTTGCCGTGCAGGGTCAGCGACGGCTTCCCGTGCCTCGTCGACCACGCCCAGCGATTGCGCGCCCAGAACTGGGGCAACACGTGCAGCGTGGCGGCCTCGTTCGCGCGGTTCTCGATGGTCACGCGCATGACGATGTCGTCGGCGGTGTGCTTCGCATATTCGACCCAGACGTCGAAGTAACGGTCGGCGTCGAACACGCCGGTGTCGAGCACTTCGTACTCGGGTTGATCGGCGCCGCGCCGCCGGTTTTCGTCGATCAGATCCTGATAGGGAAACGCGTCATGCGGATACTTGTAGAGCATCTTCATGTACGAATGCGTGGGGGTGCCGTCCACGTAGAAGTACAGCTCCTTCACGTCTTCGCCGTGATTGCCCTGTTCGTTCGTCAGACCGAAGAGCCGTTCCTTGAGGATCGGATCGCGACCGTTCCATAGCGCGAGCGAGATGCACCAGTCGAGCGGGTCGTTGCCGAAGCCCGCGATGCCGTCCTCGCCCCAGCGATACATGCGGCTGCGCGCATGGTCGTGCGGGAAAAAGTCCCACGCGGTGCCGTATTCGCTGTAGTCCTCGCGCACCGTGCCCCATTGACGTTCGCTCAGATAAGGGCCCCAGCGCCGCCATGACTCGCGGTCCGTGCCGTGCAGCCGTGAGCCTTCCGTCGTTTGCAGCAGATGGATTGCGCGTAGCGGCGGCATGGGACCTCCGGGGCGAGTGAAGCTCGATGATAAGCGCGTCCGGCATGTTCGGCGCGCTGGCGTGCCGGTTAATGCCGCTGCGTCATCAATCTCATAACTGCCACGCCATTTATTCATGGGTCCCCGTTCCTTAACATTCGACTCATCGATCTCAAACGAACCAGGGAGTCACACCATGTACGTCATCACAGGCATTACCGGACAAGTCGGCGGCGCGCTCGGACACGCCTTGTTGCAGCAGGGCAAGGCGGTGCGCGCGGTGGTGCGCGACGAACAGAAGGGCGCAGCGTGGGCGGCGCGCGGTTGCGAGATCGCGCTCGCCACGATGACCGACGCCGACGCGCTCGCCCGCGCCTTCGAGGGTGCCGAAGCGGTATTCCTGCTGCCGCCTTCGGAGTTCGATCCGGAACCGGGTTTTCCGGAAGCGCGTGAAGTGATCGATACGATCGTCGCTGCCGTGGCGCGTGCCCGGCCGGGACGGATCGTGTGTCTCTCGACCGTCGGCGCGCAGGCCACGCAGACCAATCTGCTGACCCAGCGCACATTGCTGGAAGAGGCGCTGCGTCAGCAGCCGGTTCCGGTCACGTTCCTGCGTCCGGCGTGGTTCATGGAGAACTGCGCGTGGGACGTGGCCTCGGCGCGTGACGAAGGCGTCGTGCGCTCGTTCCTGCAACCGGCCGAGCACGCCATCCCGATGGTCGCCACCGACGATATCGGGCGACTCGCCGCGCAACTCATGCAGGAGGAATGGCAAGGCGTGCGCGTGGTGGAACTGGAGGGTCCGGCGCGCGTGCGTCCCGTCGATATCGCCGCCGCGTTCTCGGAGGTGCTTGGCAAGCTGGTACGCGTGGAGATCGTGCTGCGCGACACGTGGGAAGCGCTGTTCACGAGTCAGGGCATGCGCCACCCGCTGCCGCGCATGCAGATGCTCGACGGCTTCAACGAAGGCTGGATCGACTTCGAAGGGCGTCGCGAGAATATCGTCAAGGGGACGACGCCGCTCGTCGAGGTGATTCGCAAGCTGAGCGCGGTCTGAGCGAGCTCAGGCGATATCGCTGACTTGCGGAATCATCGCCGCTTGTCCGCGATAGTCGCCATCGCGGTCGAACAACTGCCAGACCGTGGCGCGTTCAATGTAGAAGCGCTCGCCCGATTTCTTGACACGCACGCCGCGATAGCCATCGACATAACCATTGCGCGTCACCTGTTCGAGAAATGCCTGGCGCTCGCTGCGCTCGGGCGCTTCGGCGGAAAGACGCGAGGGCAGCGCGGTCAGCTCGTTCCACGTATAGCCGAAGAGCCGCTGCGCCCGCAGGTTGCCGTACACGAAGACCGGGTCCGATTGCGTGTCGTGTGCAAGGATGCCGAAAGGCGCGTCTTCATAGAGCCAGCGCGCGGCTTCGGCGGGCGTCAGGCTTGTGTCGGCAACCAACGGCGTGTTCAGCAGGCGCGCGTAGCTTTCGCTGAGAAGCGTGAAGAAGTTGGAATCGGTGGGCTGCATTGTGCTTGAAAGCAGGGTTGAGGCCGAAGTCGCAACCATACCCGTTCGCAGGAATTCGCGCAGCACAGAGGCAGAGGATTGCAGGTTTTATATCGGTCGATCTAAAATACGCCGGCTGACCCATCAAGCGCACTCCAGGAGACGACCGGCATGATCGAGTTTTACTTCCACCCGACGCCCAATCCCGCAAAAATCGCGCTCTTCCTCGAAGAGTCGGGGCTTCCCTACACGCTGAAACCGGTCGATACGAGCAAGGGCGAGCAGCATCTGCCCGCGTTCCGCGCCATCAATCCGAACGGCAAGGTGCCGGCCATCGTGGATACGGAAGGCCCCGGCGGCACGCGCGCTGTCGTGTTCGATTCCACCGCCATCCTGCTCTATCTCGCGGAGAAGAGCGGTCAGTTCATCGGCGCGCCGGAAGACCGGCCGCAACTGCTTTCATGGCTGATGTTCATCGCCAGCGGCCTCGGCCCGTTCTCGGGGCAGGCGGTCCATTTCCAGTACGCCGCCCCCGAAGGCCTCGATTACGCGGTGAACCGCTATCGCCGCGAAGTGGACCGGCATTATCAGGTGCTCGAAGATCACTTGAAGGGGCGTGAGTTCATCGTCGGGAATGCTTATACGATTGCCGACATGTCGGCGTGGGGCTGGCTGGATCGCGCGTCGCGGGTGCTCAAGAACAGCGAGGATCCGCTCGGTCCCTATCCCGAACTGAAGCGCTGGTTCGCGCAAATCGACGCGCGTCCCGCCGTGGCCCGTGCCCGCGCGGTCAACAAGACACACGCGTTCAAGAGCGTCAACGACGAAGAGACGAAGCGCTCGCTGTTTCCGTCGAACTATCCGAAGACGGCCTGAGAGGAAGCCAGCGTATGCCGCGTCCGCGTGAGTTCGATGAAGATGCCGCCCTCGATGCGGCCATGACGCAATTCTGGTCGCGCGGCTATGAGGCGAGTTCGGTGCGCGATCTCGCCACGGCCATGGGCCTGACATCGGCGAGTCTTTATAACGCTTTCGGCGACAAGCGCGCGCTCTATGAACGCGTGCTCGAACGCTATGTGGAACGGGGCTTTCGCGCGCGGGTGCAGCGCCTGGAGCACAGCGTGCCGCCGCGCGATGCCATCGCGATGTTCTTCGACGAGATCATCAAGCTCTCGGTGAACGATCCGCATCGGCGGGGTTGCATGATCGTCAACTCGGCGCTGGAGCTCGCGCCGCACGACGATTCGTTTCATCACGCGTTGAACGGCGTGCTGAAGGACATGGAAGGGTTCTTCCTGCGTTGCGTGCGCGCGGGTCAGAAAGACGGATCCATTCCACGCGATCTCGAGGCCGGCGACCTCGCGAAGACCTTGCTCGCCTCGTTGATGGGGCTGCGCGTGCTCGCGCGGGTCAATCCACAGCGCAAGCTGCTCGAAGGCGCGCTGCGGCCGGTGCTCGCGTTGCTCGGCGTGGACGCGACTGCGCGCCGCAAGCACTGACTTACTTGGCGTCCTGCGTGCGCGACGCGCACATCCGCCATGCAGGTGCATTGGGTTCTTCAGCCGCCGTCTCGCGCCACCAGCGCTCGCCGCGATGCGGCGCTTCCAGATCGAGCCGCTCGCCCATGCGCGGCGTAGCCACCGCGACGCCGCGCGCCAATGCGAGCCCGGTCACGCGTTCGAAAGGCTCCTGCCACGGATGCATCGCGAGGTCGAAGGTGCCGTTGTGGATCGGCACGAGCCAGCGTCCGCGCAAGTCGATATGCGCCTGCACCGTGTGTTCCGGCTGCATGTGCACGTAGGGCCATTGCGCGTCATAGGCGCCGGTTTCGACGAACGTGACATCGAACGGACCCAGCTTCTCGCCGATGGCGCGAAAGCCTTCGAAGTAGCCGGTGTCGCCGCTGAAGAACACGCGCAGTGCGTCATCGGCGATGACCCATGAAGCCCACAGCGTGCTGTTGCCATCGAACAGACTGCGCCCCGAGAAATGCTGCGCGGGCGTGGCGGTCAGGGTCAGGCCGTCGATTTCCGCGCTCTGCCACCAGTCGAGCTGACGGACCTTCGCGGCATCGATGCCCCATTCAATCAGACGATCGCCGACGCCGAGCGGCGTCAGAAATACTTCGGTGCTTGCGGCAAGCGCGAGCACGGTGTCGCGGTCGAGGTGATCGTAGTGATCGTGCGAGAGAATCACGCCGCGCAGGGGCGGCAGATCTTCCAGCGTGATGGGCGGCGCATGAAACCGCTTCGGACCGACGCGCTTGAACGGCGACGCCCGCTCGCCGAATACCGGATCCGTGAGCCAGTACGCGCCGCGCAGTTTGAACAGCAAGGTGGAATGCCCCAGCCGATACAGGCTGCGATCCGGCGCGGCGTCCAGCTGTTCACGCGTGAGCGACTCGACGACAGGCGCCTGCGCAGGCACCGTATTGCGTGGCTTGTTGAACAGCATGTTCCACATGATGCGCAGGGTCTTGCCGATTCCTTCGGACGGACGCGGCTTCACGTTGCGAAAGCGCGCGCCGTCATGCTGCGGCGACGCGCTCGACATCTCGCGGCCACGCCGTGCGGCGGCCAGTCCGAGGGCACGATTGATGCGATCAGTAAAGGAACTCATGAGAATGGCATCCGACGCAAAATGTACACTGCACAGTGTAGTTTAATCTCGTCAGGAAAGTAAACCGTGCGGTGTAAAATAAACGGATGAGTTCGAACGACGACATTCCCCAGCGCCTGACGGATCGCAAGCGCGCCGCCATCATGAACGCGGCGGTCGAGGAGTTCATTGCGGCCGGCTACGACGCCACCAGCATGGACCGCATCGCCGCGCGCGCGGACGTTTCGAAGCGCACGGTGTACAACCATTTCCCGAGCAAGGAAGCCTTGTTCGCGGCCATCCTGCTGCGTCTCTGGGACGAAAGCGATGCCGGCGACGCCCCCGCCTACAGCAGCAGCGAACCCTTGCGCGCGCAGTTGCTGGCCTTGCTCGCGCGCAAGCTGCGGCTGATGAACGACGAGTCGTTCCTGTCGGTGGCGCGCATGGCGATATCGGCGGGCATTCACTCGCCGGAACGGGCGCGCGATATCGTCGCGCGTATCGGCGAACGGGAAGAGGACCTGACCGTGTGGATCAGAAAGGCCGCCGCCGATGGCCGCCTTAGCGTTACCGACCCCGTGTTCGCCGGTCAGCAGCTGCATGGCATCGTGAAGGGCTTTGCCTTCTGGCCGCAAGTGGCGATGGGCCAGCCCACGCTGACGAAGCACGAGCAGAAGAAGGTCGCCGAAGCCGCCGCAGACATGTTCCTCGCGCGTTACGCACGCGCGGCGTCCGACCAATAAAAAAGCGCGATGCGTTTTGCAAGGGCATCGCGCTTCGCTGAACCAGACTTCGATCAGAAGCGGTGACGCAGACCCACACGCGTCACGAGCTGCGTATTCGCGCCCGCATTGCCGACGAACGACGACGACGAGCCGATTTCCGCCTGCACCGGCACGCCCCGGTTGCTGCCCGATGCCTTCTGGAAGGCGCCGATCACATAGACGTCGGTGCGCTTCGACAGCGCGTAGTCCACGACGCCGTTGACCTGGTGCCAGCGGCCGTCGAAGTTGCCGTCGAGGTCCGAGAACGTGTAGCCGAGGCCCGCGCTCAAAGCCGGCGTGAACGTGTACTTGCCGCCGATTTCATAGTTGTTCAGCGTCGAGGAACCGGCCGTGATCGGCTCGAACTTCGTGTGCGTCCAGTTCGCCCAGATCAGCGCGGCCGCGATGGTGTAGCGCGCGCCGACGCCGAAGGTTTCCAGGTCGCGCAGGCCCGTCGTGTTGATGTTCGCGATGCTCACGCTGAATGCCGGCGTCGCACCGTTCGGGAAGCGGATGTTGGTGTACGCCGCACCGACGCCGAGCGGACCCTGCTTGTAGTTCAAACCGAAGCTGTAGGCGCTCGATGAACCCTGCACCGCGTTCGCGCCGGTGCCCGTCGTGGGCGAGCCCGCGAAGTTGGTCGAGTTGGAGAAGCCGTACATGGCGCCGAACGTGATGCCGTGGAAGTCGGCGCTGCTGAACTTGACCGCGTTGTTGATGCGGCTCGCCGTCAGCTGGTCGAGGTCGTTGATGTGATACGCGTAGTTGCCGGCGGGCGTCTGGCTGCCCATCGTGTAGCTGCCGCCGAGGTAGTCGGTGGAGAACGAGTACTGACGGCCGAACGTCACCGAACCGATCTCGTTCTTCGAGATGCCGACATAGGCCTGACGGCCGAATTCCGCGCCGCCCTGGCCGAGCGTGCCGTCACCGCTGTTGAAGCCGCTTTCGAGCACGAAGATCGCCTTCAGGCCGCCGCCCAGATCTTCCGCGCCGCGCAGGCCCCAGCGGCTGCCTTGCGCCACGCCGTCGCCGTACTTGACGACGCTGTCATGGCCGCGCGTGGTGGCGACCTTGTTGGCGTAGGTGATGCCGGCATCGATGATGCCGTACAACGTGACGCTGCTTTGTGCATGCGCCGCCGTGCCGAACAGCGTGAACAGGCCGAGCGCGGCCGCCGCTACGATGTGCTTCTTCATTGTTGTTTTCCTTGAGGTTGTCCGCTCGACACGGTGTGGGCAGTACACGGCGCGACGTTTTCAGCGCGCGAACGCGACCTTCCCGGCTTCGCAAGACATGCCTGCGAAGGTCGAGTGCTTTGAGAAAAAAATGATCGTCAAACGAAGGGGCTGATGTCCCGCTCCCGATGGAAGCGGGCGGATGGCGTTGCCCCGGCGCCTTGCCGCCGATGACTGACGCTGTAGCGAACGGAATATAGCGGATCGTCAGTGTCCGGTAAATATCTCCCATGCAGTTTGTAGTCTTTCTTCCACATGGCTGTCACAAAGCTACGTTTATTCCGAAGTTATCAGGCAACTAACTGTCGATTTTTCTTGCCTCCTTATACAGGCGCGCTTGTTGCAACAGCAGACGCATGCTTTTTATCAGCGGCTATCAGGAGGAGATGAAATGTCAGAGCACAGTCACCCGGATGCATGCCGGATCGGCGTCGCGTTCATTGAAGGGCAATTGACCATGCTGCATGCTTATGCCGCGTTGTTGTCGGACTGGATCGAGCGCGGTGCGCCGCCGCCCGACTTCAGCAAGGCGGCTCTGTTGACGGCACGCCGGCGTTCGCATCCCGAGGCTCATACGCATAGCGAGGCCGGCACGCCGATGAAAGCGCCGCCGCCTGACGAAGATCTTGCATGGCCGTCATTTGATACCCCGGACCAGCGCATTGCATTCGCGCTGATCGTGCCGTGCACGAATGCGCTGCTCGCGGTCGCCGAGTATTTCGATGTGCATCGGCTGTCGGCGTCGCGCGCGCCTGAGGTGCAGTTCCTGATGCGGGTGCGCGACGCGGCCGTGAACGGCAATACCTTCGCCATCGCCGACACATACATGCCGCACGCCGCTTATGCCGGCCTGATCGTCGATGCCACGCTCGACGGCACGCTGCTCTTCAGCGATGGCGTCAAGCCCGGTTTCATGGAGTTCGGCGATACGGTGGGTCTGCTGCGTTACCTGACGAAGCTGCTGAAGAGCATGCAGAGCGCGATCAGTTCGGGCGATGCGGGCTGAACTTCGGCGCGCAGCACGTTTGCGTCATTTCCTTCAAGATGGCGTTGAAGGTGTTCAACGTTCAAGCCGCGTGCGCGCACTTGCATGACCGCACCCTGACCGCGCCGCGCGCATCCCATGGAGAAGCGCAATGTCCGCATCGTCAAGCGATACCCCTGTCTGGTTCATCACCGGCTGCTCGACCGGCTTCGGCCGTGAACTGGCCGCCGCGGTCATCGAGAAAGGCTGGCGCGCGGTGGTCGCGGCGCGCAACCCCGACAGCGTCGCGGATCTCGTCGCGCGTGCCGCGGACCGCGCCATCGCGGTGCGCCTGGACGTCACGCGTGCAGATGAAATCCAGTCCGCCGTCGCGCAGGCGCATGAAGCCTTCGGCAGGATCGACGTGCTCGTCAATAACGCCGGCTTCGGCTATCTCGCGGCGGTGGAAGAAGGCGAGGATGACGAAGTGCGCGCCATGTTCGAAGCGAACTTCTTCGGCGCGGCGGCGATGATCCGCGCCGTGCTGCCGCGCATGCGCGAGCGGCGCTCGGGACACATCGTCAATATCACGTCGGTGGGCGGGCTGGTCGGCAATCCGGGCAGCGGCTATTACGCGGCGACCAAGTTCGCGCTCGAAGGTCTCGGCGAGGCCTTGGCACGCGAGACCGAGACGCTCGGCATCAAGGTGACGGCGGTCGAGCCTGGTCCGTTCCGTACGGACTGGGCGGGTCGCTCGCTGAAGCAGACGCGTCATTCCATCGACGACTACGCCGAAGGCGCGGGCACGCGGCGCGCGGCGATCGCGGAACGCAGCGGCAGGCAGCCGGGCGATCCGGCGCGCGCCGCGCAGGTAATCATCGAGGCGGTGACCGCGGCCGAGCCGCCGGGACATCTGGTGCTCGGCGGTCCGGGTCTCGAACTGGTGCGCGGCAAGCTTGCCCGCCTCACGGCCGAGATCGACACGTGGCACGAACGCAGCGCCTGGACCGACAACCCGAGCTGAAGCACCCGTAGATGAACCCGCACGAAGCTCATGCCCATGTCCGCGCGCTGATCGCCGCCGACGCCGCCGTGCTGCACGTCGCACCGCCGCGCGTGTGCTTCGTGACGCGCGGCGGCGGGCCGTGCTACGAGGCGCTGTTCAACCGCATCGAGATCGACGCCGCCACGCTCGCCTTGCCCGAGCCGCTGCTGAATGTGGTGATCGCGCATGAAGTCGGTCATGCGACGCAGCGCA
Organism: Caballeronia sp. LZ032; assembly: GCF_031451315.1. Classification (NCBI taxonomy): domain Bacteria; kingdom Pseudomonadati; phylum Pseudomonadota; class Betaproteobacteria; order Burkholderiales; family Burkholderiaceae; genus Caballeronia; species Caballeronia sp. LZ032. The sequence goes on along the minus strand of NZ_JARUXP010000003.1, from coordinate 1,088,368 downwards.
GGACCATGCTCTTCGACCTCGCGCGGGCCATGCTGCTCACGGCGGCATTGCTGTCGGTGCCGTGCGTGTTGTTCGCGGCCTCGCCCGAGGAAGAGCTGTGGCGCGTGAGTGCGCCGGGCATCGGCGTGGTGCTGGCGTTGTTTGCGTCGCGGAGAATCTGGCGCACGCATGCCGCGAGACGCTGCACGGCCCTCGAACTCGATGCCGACGCCAAAGCGGCCTCGATCCACGGCGCATCGCTGGCGTTGCAGGCGCTGGAAGTGATGGCGACGCGCGGCCGTATCGACACCGCGCGGCTCGATGCCATGCGCGCCCGGCTCAGGTCGAACGATTGAAACCGGCAGAAACGAAAAAGCACGCACGTCCTGATGCGGACGTGCGTGCTTCCATGACAAAAAGGAAGCTTTACTGTGCCGGCGCGGCGGGCGGCGTCGACGACTTCTTGTGGTGCTTATGCTTTTGTCCCTTCTTGTGATACGCGGGACGCGGCTTGTTGTCCGGGTAATCCGCAGCAGCGTAAGTCAGAGTAGGCGCCGCAAAAGCCGCCAGCACCAGGAGCACGAGGGACTTCTTCAAAGACGTTTTCATCGGAGACTCGCTTTTTAGGAGATGGCCTGAACCTGCATGCAACGCATGTCCCGCCGCGTTGCGTTCCGAAAAATACAAGACCACAAGCACTACCGCAACCATGAAATCCGGCGCTCATGCGACCGCGCGGCGCCTGGAGATGGCCGCGCGCTCAGGCAACAGTATATTGCACAAAAAAATGCAATCATCCAGTAGGTATCCATAAGCTCTTGAAGCGACAAAACTTTTGTCGGTTCGCACTGCTGGCCTGAGGGTCATCAAGCTGCCGGTGGTCCGCGACAACTGTCATGTTCTGCATCTACTATCGTGCCTGCTCTCAACTCAGGGACGATCCAGTGAAAGAAGACGATATCCGCCGAAACGCTTTCGCCATGCCGGTGCATAACCCGGCGTATCCGCGTCCGCCGTTCCGCTTCCTCAATCGCGAGTACTTCATCATCTCGTACGAGACGGAGCTCGATGCCTTGCGCGCCGTGGTGCCGGAGCCGCTCGAAGTCGACAGTGCCCTCGTGCATTACGAATTCATTCGCATGCCGGATTCATCCGGTTTCGGCGACTACACCGAGAGCGGCCAGGTGATCTCGGTGATCGATCCGGACGGCGCCAAGGCCAGCTACACCCATGCAATGTATCTCGACGATGAAGGCCCGATCGCGGGCGGCCGCGAGATCTGGGGCTTTCCGAAGAAGCTGGCGTCGCCGCGTCTTTCGGTGGATGGCAAGGACACGCTGCTCGGCACGCTCGACTACGGCACGCAGCGCATTGCCACAGGCACGATGGGCTACAAGTATCGTCCGCTCGATCCCGAAACCGAACGCAAGAAGCTCGCCGACACGCCCAACTATCTGCTGAAAGTGCTGCCGCACGTCGACGGCACGGCGCGCGTGTGCGAACTGGTGCGTTTCTTCCTGCGCGACGTCAGCGTGCTCGGCGCATGGGAAGGCCCGGCCGCGCTCGAACTCAACGCGCACGCGCTCGCGCCGGTCGCGGATCTGCCGGTGCGCAAGGTGGTCGGCGCGCGGCACGTGATCGCGAACCTGACGCTGGACATCGGCGAAGTCGCCTACGACTATCTCGCCCCCGGCGAACTGAAGCTCGCGGTCAATCAATAACTCTCATCGATTAAGGAGCAGGCACATGGCACTGCAAGGAAAAGTCGCGCTCGTCACGGGCGCTGCAAGCGGCATCGGCGAACAGACGGCACGCAAGCTCGCCGCTGACGGCGCGGCTGTCGTCATCGCCGACCTGAACCTCGCGAACGCGCAGAAGGTGGCGGACAGCATCGTCGCGGAAGGCGGCAAGGCGATCGCGGTCTCCATGGACGTCACCGGTGAGGAAGCGGTGAACGCGGGCATCGAAGACACGGTGGCCAAGCTTGGCGGCATCGACGTGCTGGTGTCGAACGCGGGTATCCAGATCGTCGCGCCCATCGAGGAGTACGCGTACTCGGACTGGAAGAAGATGCTCGCCATTCACCTCGACGGCGCGTTCCTCACGACCAAGGCCGCCATCAAGCACATGTACGCGTCGGGCAAGGGCGGCTCGATCATTTACATGGGTTCGGTGCACTCGCATGAAGCGTCGAAGCTGAAGTCCGCCTATGTCACGGCGAAGCACGGCCTGCTGGGTCTGGCGCGCGTCGTCGCGAAGGAAGGCGGCCCGCGCGGCGTGCGCGCCAACGTGGTGTGCCCCGGATTCGTGCGCACGCCGCTCGTCGAGAAGCAGATTCCCGAACAGGCGAAGGCGCTCGGCATCTCCGAGGAAGAAGTCGTGAAGAACGTCATGCTGAAGGAAACCGTCGATGGCGAGTTCACCACCGTCGCCGATGTCGCGAACACGGTCGCGTTCCTCGCAGGCTTCGAATCGAACGCGCTGACGGGGCAGTCGGTGGTCGTGAGTCACGGCTGGTTCATGCAATAAAAACGAGCACAACGACAAGGAGAATCCATGCGCCGCAGTCAACGCAACTCACTCACGCAGGCGAACCACGTCGCGCTGCCGGACTACGACGAGGTCTGTCTCGTGCTGCAAGGCGGCGGCGCGCTGGGTTCCTACCAGGCGGGCGTATTCGAAGGGCTGGCCGAGGTGGGCGTCGAGCCGAGCTGGACCTCGGGCATTTCCATCGGCGCGCTGAATACGGCGATCGTCGCGGGCAATGCGCCTGAACACCGCGTGGCGGCGCTGCGCGGCTTCTGGAACACCATCTGCCAGCCGGCGGACCTGATCGGGCACGTGGGCGCGTTCGTGCCCGCCGCGTTCGGCTTCGCGAACATGGGCCGGACGTTTTCGAGCATGTGGGCGGCGGCGCGTGCGCTGACCGAGGGCCAGCGCGGCATCTTCTCGCCGCGCGTGCAGGTGCCGGCGCTCTTTCCGGACGCGCAGGCGAAGCTCCCGAGCAATGTCAGCTATTACGACACCTCGGCATTGCGCGCGACGCTGCTGAAGTTCGCCGACTTCGACCGCATCAACGACGGCAACATGCGCGTGTCAGTGGGCGCGGTGAATGTGCGCACGGGCAATCTCGTGTACTTCGACAACACCAAAATGCGTCTTGCGCCCGAGCACTTCATGGCCTCGGGCGCGTTGCCGCCGGGTTTTCCGGCGGTGGAGATAGACGGCGAGTTCTACTGGGACGGCGGGCTGGTCTCGAACACGCCGTTGACGGAGATCATCCGCGAGAGCCAGCACAAGGACACGCTGGTGTTCCAGGTGGATCTGTGGAGCGCGCGCGGCACCTTGCCGGGCGATTTCCTCGACGTGAGCGAGCGCACCAAGGACATCCAGTATTCGAGCCGCACCCGCGCCATTACCGATTTCGTCTCGCACAATCAGAAGCACGCGCGGCTCATCAAGGAATTGCTCGAACACGTGCCGGAGAAGGTGCGGCGTTCGCATCCGCTGCTGCGCGAGGCGCAGAAGGTCGCGGACGGCGGCGCCGTAAACATCGTGCATCTGATCTACAAGAACAAGTTCTTCGAAGGCCACTACAAGGACTACGAGTTCAGCAACGACACGATGGACGAGCACTGGGCGAGCGGACTCGAAGATATCCGGCGGTCGTTCGGCCATCCGGAATGGTTCGAGATTCCGAGTCACGACCTGGGTTTCGTCACGCACGACGTGCATCGCTTCGAGGCCGCGCCGCAAGCCGTGGCCGAGTTGCCGAAAGCGGTGTCGAAGCCGCTGGAAGACGACGTTCCGGCCGACGCCTGAACCACGAGAAAGTGCGCCTCAGCCCGCCGCCATGCGCGCGGCGGTCTCCTTCAGCTGTGCGACGAACTGATTGACGATCACCGATCTCGGCCTGCCCGGCGCGAACAGGAACCGCGGCTCCACGGGCACCGCCGGCGAAAAGCGTCGCGAGACGAGATCGGGGAACGAGCGGCCCATCAGCGCGAACGGATCGACCAGCGCGACGGCATTGGCCTCCCGCACCAGCGCGCACAGCACCGGCGTGCTGTTCGAGACGAACGCGCTCGAAAAACTCCTGCCTTGCGCGCGAAACGCCTCGCGCAGCCGCCAGCCGGTCAGCGTGTCCTCGCCGAAGGTGGCGAGCATTTCGGCGTCCAGCAGACGCGGCGTCACGGTCTTGCGATCCGCCAGCGGATGCCCGGCGCGCATCACGCAGCGCAGCTCCGCGCTGCAAAACTCTTCCACTTCGAGCGTGCCTGACGGCGCGGCCACATCGAGAATGCCGAAGTCCGCCTGATTGTTGTTCACGTATTCGACGACATGCCGCGTGGGCAGCGCGCGGATATCGAATTCGACAGACGGATGCGTCTCGCGAAACTCGCCGACCGCCCGCGCGACGATGGTGGTGGCGAGCATGGACACGGTGGATACGCGAATGGAGCCGCGCTGTCCTTGCTGGATCTCGCGCGCCGTTTCCGCAATCGACTGCACGCTGCCGAACAGCCGTTCGATCTCCGGCAGGATGGCCTCGGCCTCGGGCGTGCAGACCAGCCGGCCTTTCACGCGCAGAAAGAGCGTGAGCCCGATCTCTTCTTCAAGCATGCGCAGCGTCTTGGTCACGGCGGGCTGCGACACATACAGCAGCCGCGCGGCCGCCGACACGCTGCCGGCCTTCACGACCGCACGGAAGATCTCGAGATGACGCACTTTGAGCATGGCGGGCACCGGGAAAAGGTATAACTTTTCGGCAGGAACAAGCTTAGCAGAATGTATTGGTTTTCATACTTTTGAAACCGTACACTGATTTCAGTCGCATGAACGCATGAGCCAATCGAACTGACATTCAAGGAGCCTTGCTGTGAGCATTCCCGACGCAACGGTGTGGCGCGCACGCGCCGAGTCACTCCGGCCCGAGGGGCGGGCGTTCATCGACGGGCAATACGTGTCCGCGCTCTCCGGCAAGACCTTCGCCACCGTGAATCCGGCCACGGGCAGGGTTATCGCGGAGATTGCCGAGTGCGGCAGCGAGGACGTGGACGTGGCGGTCGCCAGCGCGCGGCGCGCGTTCGAAACGGGCGTCTGGTCGCGCCGCGCGCCTGCCGAGCGCAAGGCCGTGATGCTGCGCTTCGCGCAATTGATGATGGAGCATCGCGAGGAACTGGCGCTGCTCGAATCGCTCGATGTCGGCAAGCCCATCGCGAACGCCTATAACGGCGACATCGTCAGTTCGGCGACCTGCATCCAGTGGTACGGCGAGGCCATCGACAAGCTCTATGGCGAAACCGCGCCCGCCGCCCCCGACATGACCACGATGATCGTGCGCGAGCCGCTCGGCGTGGTGGCGGCGGTCGTGCCGTGGAACTATCCGCTGTCCATGGCGAGCTGGAAGCTCGGCCCGGCGCTGGCTGCGGGCAATTCGGTGATCCTGAAGCCCGCCGAGCAGTCGCCGCTGAGCGCCATCCGCATTGCCGCGCTCGCGGCGGAAGCGGGTTTGCCGCCCGGCGTGCTCAACGTGCTGCCGGGCTACGGCGAGACGGCGGGGCGTGCGCTCGGCCTGCACATGGACGTCGATGCCGTCGGCTTCACCGGCTCCACGGCTGTGGGCAAGCTGTTCATGCAGTATTCCGGACAGTCGAACATCAAGCGCGTGGGCCTCGAATGCGGCGGCAAGAGCCCGCATATCGTGCTCGACGACTGTCCCGACCTCGACGCCGCCGCGCGCGCCGTCGCGGCGGGCATCTTCGCCAACAGCGGACAGGTGTGCAATGCGGGCTCGCGTCTGATCGTCCACGCCGCCGTGCGCGATGAACTGCTGGAGAAGGTCGCGGCCATCGCGCGCGATCTCGTGCCCGGCGATCCGCTCGATCCCGCCACGAAGATGGGCGCGATCGTGAGCCAGGTGCAGCACGAGTCGGTGATGTCGTATATCGACGCCGGCCGGGCCGATGGCGCGCAGGTCATCGCGGGCGGCCGCGCGGCGCGGGCGGAATCGGGCGGCTTCTTCATCGAGCCGACCGTCTTCGACCAGGTCAGCAACACCATGCGGATCGCGCGCGAGGAGATCTTCGGGCCGGTGCTGGCGGCGATCACCGTCGAGTCGCCGGAGGAAGCCGTGCGCATCGCCAACGACACCATCTACGGCCTAGCCGCCGCCGTCTGGACCTCGAACATCACGCGCGCGCAGCAGGTGTCGCGTCAGCTGAAGGCGGGCGTGGTGTGGGTCAACTGCTTCGACCGCGGCACGATGTCGTCGCCGTTCGGCGGCTTCAAGCAATCCGGCTTCGGCCGCGACAAGTCGATGCACGCCTTCGACAAATACATGGACTGGAAGGCCATCTGGATCGCCGGATAAAGCATCGCCCCGACCCGACCACTCTGGGAGACCGACATGAAAGCGCAAGTCCCGCAGCAACCCGAAGCCGAAGCCGACGCCCCGGCGCCCGCGCGCCGCGTATTCCTGCAACAGGCGGGCGCGCTCGCCGGGGCCGCGCTGCTCGGCGCGCCGGCCATCGTGCGCGCGCAGTCGAAGAGCATCGCCGTGACCTGCTGGGGCGGCGCCTACGAAGCCGCGATTCGCGGCGCGTTCGCCGAGCCGTTCACGAAGGAGACCGGCATCGCCGTGACGCTCGTCAACAGCGCGGACCTCGCGCGCATGAAGGTGCAGGTTGAGTCGAAGAACGTCTCATGGGACGTGTTCGACAGCATCGGGCCGCAGATCGTCACCGGCTCGCGCCAGGGCATGTGGGAAAAGCTCGATCCGGCGATCGTCAAGACCGATGGCCTCATCACGAAGACCGGGGCGGATTTCGTCGGCACGTATTCGTATGCGGGCGGCATCGGCTTCGATCCGAAGCGCAGCGGCAAGCCGCCGACCACCTACGCCGAGTTCTGGGACGTGAAGAGCTATCCGGGGCGGCGCGGTTTGCGTCCGCGCGTCAGCGAGAATCTGGAGATGGCCCTGCTCGCCGATGGCGTCGCGCCCGACAAGCTCTATCCGCTCGACGTCGAACGCGCCTTCAAGGCGATGGACCGCATCAAGCCGGCGGTGCGCAAGTGGATCGAGACCACGCCGGAAACCGTGACGCTCATAGCCAGCAATGAACTGGACTTCACCTACACCTATCTGAGCCGCGTGCTGCCGGCCCAGCGCGCGGGCACGTCCATCCAGATGTCGATGAAGCAAACCCTCAACAGCCTCGAATATCTTGCGGTGCCGAAGTACGGCAAGAACACGCAGGCCGCGATGCAGTACGTGGCGTTCTGTTTGCGTCCGGACCGGCAGGCGGCGTTCTGCGAGTTGGTGGAATTTGCGCCTAACACGGCCGCCGCGATGCCGCTGGTCTCGGCCGCCGCGAAGGCGCGCATGCCGGACATGCACGATGCGAACAGCATCGTCATCAACGACCAGTGGTGGGGCGATCACTACGATGCGCTGCAGAACCGCTTCACCACCTGGATGCTGACCTGAGCCCCCGGCGCGCGCGATGAACTACTCGCTGAACCTGAAGTCCGTCATCGTCATGCTGCTGCCGCTCTACGGGCTGCTCGCGGTGTTCTTTCTCTGGCCGCTCGGTCTGGTGGGCTGGTCGAGCATCTGGGAGAACGGCTTCACCCTGCGCGGCTATGCGCAGGTGCTGAGCAATCCGCTGATTCATCGCGTGCTCGGCAATACGCTCGTCATCAGCGTGACCGCGACGGTGGCGAGTCTCGTGCTCGGCTATATCGTCGCGCTGCATCTGGCGCGGCTGCCCGCGTCGAAGCGCACGCCGTATCTCGTGATGGTGATGCTGCCGTTCTGGACCAGCATCCTCGTCAAGAGCTATGCGTTCACGGTGGTGCTGGGCAGCGCGGGAATCATCGCAAAGCTGGCGGGATGGATCAGCGGCGACGCCTGGCATCCGGATCTGATGTTCAACCGTACGGGCGTGGTGATCGGCATGAGCAACTATCTGCTGCCCTTCATGGTGCTGCCCATCCTGACGAGCCTCACCGCGCAGAACCGCAACCTCAAGTTCGCGGCGGAGATGATGGGCGCGGGCCAGTGGCTGATCTTCGCGCGCATCACGCTGCCGCTCTCGATGCCCGGCGTGATCGCCGGCGTGCTGATGTGCCTGACGCTCTCGATGGGCATGTACATCACGCCCGCACTGCTCGGCGGACCGCGCGACATGATGCTCGCCAACCTGATCGACTTCTACACGCGGCAGACGCTCGACTGGACGCTCGCCGCGTCCATCGCGATGATGCTGCTCGTGCTGTCCGGCGTGCTGATCGCGCTGCTCGGACGCGTGCAGCGCGGCCAGGAGGCTTTCGCATGACGTCCACCGCCGCCCGTGTCAGCAAGGACTTTGCGGTGCCGGAACCGCGCCGCCGTGATTTTCGCGGCATGTGGCGCGTGCTCGGCGCGCTCGGCGGCTGGTGCGGCTATCTGTTCCTGCTGCTGCCGAGTCTCGTGGTCGTGCCGGTGTCGTTCGGCGGCGGCAACGAACTGAGCTTTCCGCCGAAGACCTTCTCGCTGGAACTGTTCCACCGCTTCCTGACCGATCCCGCGTGGTGGGGCTCGGCGCTCACGAGCGTGATGGTCGCGCTGCTGGCCTCGGCGATTTCCGTGGCAGTGGGCGTGCCGGGCGCGTATGCGCTGGCGCGCGGACGTTTCCCCGGCCGCCGCGTGCTGGAAACCTTCGCGATCACGCCGATGCTGATTCCCGTCGTGGTCCTGGGCCTCGGCATCTACAAGCAGTTTTCCATGCTGGCGCTGGTCAACACGGTGTGGGGCATCGCGCTGGCGCATGCGGTGCTGGTGGTGCCGTTCGTCGTGATCGCGGTGGGGTCGGGGCTCAAGCACGCGGACCCGGCGCTCGAAGCGGTCGCCATGCTGATGGGCGCGAGCCGCGTGCGCATCTTCTTCCAGGTGGTGTTGCCGCAGATCCGTGCGTCGGTGGCCGTGAGCGTGCTGTTCGCGTTCCTGCTGTCCTTCGATGAAGTCGTGGTCGCGTACTTCATCTCCGGCCCGCAGACGACCACCTTGCCGGTCAAGATGTACAGCGCGATCCGCTGGGAAGTGTCGCCGGTGCTGGCGGCGGTATCGACGCTGCTGACGCTTGTCTCGCTCGCCGTGTGTCTCGGCATCATGGCCCTGCAACGGCGCGACGCGCCCGCCGAATAATTTCTCTGACAACCATCATGGCGAACCAGTACGACGCGGTGATCATCGGTGCGGGCCACAACGGCCTGGTCTGCGGCGCTTATCTCGCGCGCAAGGGCTTCAAGGTGTGCCTGCTGGAGCGTCGCGGGCTGGCGGGGGGCGCGGCGGTCAGCGAGGCCGTGTGGCCGGGGTATCGCGTGTCGGTGGCGTCGTACACGATGGCGCTGCTGCAACCGCGCATCATCGAGGAACTGGAACTGGCGAAGCATGGCTACGAGATCATCGTGCCGCCGCCGATGACACACCTGTACGACGACGGGCGCAGCCTGATCGTGCGCGCGGAAGGTCCGCGTCTGTTCGAGGACATTGCGCGCTTCAGCGCGAAGGACGCCGACGCCTACAGCAAGTATCGCGCGCACATGACGAAGCTCGGCAAGCTGGTGGCGGACATGCTGTGGGAAATCCCGCCCGATCCCGCCGATGGCGCGCTCGCCGCACGAAGCCGTCTGCTCGGCTTTGCGTGGCGCTTCCGGGACATGGGCGAGCGCTTCTACGACCTCTACGACGTGCTGACGCTTTCCGCGCGCGACTACCTCGCGCGCTGGTTCGAATCCGACGAGATGATCACTGCGATGGGCTTCTACGCCTCCTGCGGCGGCGCGGCCACGAGCATCTGCTCGCCGGGATCGGCGTATGTGCTGCTGCGCGGTTTCATCCGCGATCACACGACGCCCGCCGGTCCTGCCGGTTTCGTGCGCGGCGGCATGGGGTCGATTTCGGAGGCGATTGCCGCGTCGGGCAAGGCGCACGGCATGGAAGTGCGCTGCGATGCGCCGGTGGCCTCGGTCGAAGTGAAGGGCGAGCGCGCGACCGGCGTGCGGCTTGCATCGGGCGAACTGATCGAGGCGGGCTGCGTGATCTCGAATGTCGCGACCAAGGTGCTGTTCCAGCAACTGGTCGGCGCGGAGCATGTGCCGGCGGAATTCCGCACGCGCGTCGCACAGATCCGCGACCGTTCCACGGCGTTCAAGGTCAATCTCGCGCTGAATCGCCTGCCCGTCTTCAAGGACTTCGACGCACGCGCGGCCGGCTTCGATTACCCGGCGCAGGTGCGCATCGGGCCGTCGGTCGAGTATCTCGAACGCGCGTGGGACGCCGCCAAGTATGGCGAGATCGCGCCGCATCCGCCGCTCGTCGTGATGAGTCCGAGCGTGGTGGATCCGGGTGTCGCGCCCGAGGGCAAGCATCTGATGAGCATCTTCGGCCAGCACGCGCCCTATGCGTTGCGCGAAGGATCGTGGGACACGCAGCGCGAGCGGCTGGTCGAGATCGTGCTGGATACGCTGGCGCAGTACGCGCCTGACATTCGCGAATGCATCGACGCGGCACAGGTGCTGTCGCCCGTCGATCTCGAACGGATCTTTGCGCTGCCGGGCGGCCACGTGCATCACGGCGAACTCAGCGCCGACCAGATCTTCTTCCGACGCCCGGTGCGCGGCGCGGCGGACTATCGGACGCCGGTCAAAGGGCTTTACCAATGCGGCGCGTCGGTGCATCCCGGCGGCGGCGTGACGGGGGTGCCGGGGCACAACGCGGCGCAGGTCGTGATGCGCTGCGAGCGGCATTGAGCGGCAACGAAGCAACGAACAGCGGATTCCGACGATGAACATGATCGAACTGAAGCAGGTCTCGCGGCGCTACGGCGACGTGCAGGCGCTCGCGCCGCTGGACTTCAGCGTGAAGCAGGGCGAATTCGTCACGCTGCTCGGGCCGAGCGGCTCGGGCAAGACGACGCTGCTCAATCTGATCGCGGGCATGGTGAAGCCTTCGTCGGGGCAGATCTTCGTGCGCGGCGTCGACATCACGAACGCGCCGCCGAGCGCGCGCGGCCTCGGCATGGTGTTCCAGAACTATGCGCTGATGCCGCACATGACCGTGTTCGACAACATCGCGTTTCCGCTGCGCGTGCGCAAAGTGCCGAAGGACGAGATCCGCCGCCGTGTGCACGAGGTGCTCGACATGGTGCGCCTGCCGGACCTGGCCGCGCGCAAGCCGAAGGAACTCTCGGGCGGGCAGCAGCAGCGCGTGTCGCTGGCGCGCTGCATCGTCTATAACCCGGCGCTGATCCTGCTCGACGAACCGCTCGGCGCACTCGACAAGAAGCTGCGCGAACAGATGCAGTTCGAGATTCGCCGGCTGCATGCGCGGCTCGGCATCACGATGCTGAACGTGACGCACGATCAGGACGAGGCGCTCTCGATGTCCGACCGCATCGTGCTGATGAACGAAGGACGCGTCGAGCAGATCGCGACGCCCGACGAGCTGTATCGCGCGCCACGGACGGCGTTCGCGGCGAGCTTCATTGGCACGGCGAACCTGATTGCGGGCACGGTGCAGGAGAGCGGCGGCGAGCACATCGTGGTGTCGACCGCGCTCGGCATGCTGCGCGCGGCGCGCGGGGGGAACGGCGTGTCGCGCGGCGCGGCGGTCAAGTTGCTGGTGCGTCCGGAGAGCGTGCGGATGATGCCGGCCGCATCCGGCGAAGAGGCGCAACGGGAGCCGCGCCACGCCGGCACGCTCGAAGATTCGATCACGCTCGGCAGCGTGGTGCGCCATCACGTGCGCCTGCCGGGCGACATGCAGATCGTCGTGCAGCAGCAGGGCGGCAGGCACGGCGCGGCTCATGCGCGGGGCGCGCCGGTGATGCTCGACTGGGCGCCGGAGGATTGTCAGGTGATCGCGCAGGACTAGCGTCAGCCGGGGCCAGACCCGCGGCGTGCAGTGCGCCGCGCTACGAGGATGGGTTTCAGGAGAACACGATGACAACACAGTCGCCGACCGTGGAGGACGAACTCGTCCGTCGAAAACGGCAGGAACAGCTCGCGTTGCCCGAGTCGCTCGGGCAGTTCGTGCGCGAGCAGGCCGCGCTCTACGGCGGCAAGACCGCGGCCGTGTGGTTCGAGCGCGGGGTCAGCATGACCTACGCCGAACTCGATCGCGCGGCGTCGCAGCTTGCCGATGCGCTCGTCAGGCGCGGCGTGCGCAAGGGCTGTCACGTGGCGCTGATGTTGAAGAACGCGCCCGAGTTCCCGGTGACGTGGATCGCGCTCGGGCGCATCGGCGCGGTGATGGTGCCGGTGAATACCGCCTACACGCGCGATGAAATGCGCTTCGTGCTCGATGACGCCGACGTCCAGTATCTCGTGATCGATGAGGAATACGTCCCGCGCCTGGAAGGCTTCGACGCACTGCCCGGACTGCTGGCATGGGAACGCGTGATCGTGAGCGGAGCGTACGGCGCGCGCGCCGACCTGCTGCAATGGCAAACGCTGCTGGCTTCGGGGCGCGCGGACTTCGCGGCGCCGGCGCATGTCTCCCGCGACGATCTGCTGAACCTCCAGTACACCTCCGGCACCACGGGTTTCCCGAAGGGCTGCATGCTGAGCCACGACTACTGGATGATCCACTGCCACGGCGCGGCGCGGCATCGCCGGGGCGCGGACGCGGGCATCGAGAACGTGCTGATCTGGGCGCCGTTCTTCTACATGGACCCGCTGTGGCAGTTCCTGATGACGCTGAAGCTCGGCGGCACCGCCTACATTGCGGAGCGCATGAGCCTGACGCGCTTCATGTCCTGGCTGATCGACTATCGCATTCACTACTGCATCTTTCCGGAGCCGGCATTGAGCCAGCATCCGCGCGGTCCGGGCGATGCCGCCGTGTGCCTGAAGTACATCAGCATCTATGGCTGGACCCGGCCGGCGCGCGAGGAAGTGCAGGCGCGCTTCGGCGTGATCGCGCGTGAAGGCTTCGGCATGACCGAGGTCGGGACGGGCGCGCTGGTGCCGGCGTGGGCGGGCGAGCAAGCGCTGGAACGCACCTGCGGCCTGCCCGCGCCGTTCCGCGAGCTGCAGATTCGCCGGGAAGACGGCAGCCCCGCGCAGGTCGATGAAGTCGGCGAATTGTGGATACGCGGACGCGGTATTTTGTGGGGCTACTACAAGCGGCCCGAAGCCAACGCCGAAAGTTTCGACGGCGACTGGTTCCGCACCGGCGACCTGTTCCGGCGCGATGCCGACGGCTTCTATTACATCGTCGGCCGCATCAAGGAGATGATCAAGCGCGCGGGCGAGAACGTCTCGGCGACGGAAGTGGAGACCGTGCTGCGCAGCATGGACGCCATCGACGAAGCTGCCGTCGTGCCCGTGCCCGATCCGTTGCGTCGCGAGGAAGTGAAGGCGTATCTGAAGCTGCGCGAAGGTTTCACGCGCGCGGAGGTGACGCCCGCTGCCGTGTTCGAGCATTGCGCGCGGCATCTCGCGGCGTTCAAGGTGCCGCGTTATCTCCAGTACATGGAAGGCGATTTTCCGCGCACGCCTTCGAGGAAGATCGCCAAGAAGCGGTTGATTGCCGAGACGGCCGATCCCTTCGTGAACACCTACGACCGCCAGGAAGCGCGCTGGCGGTGACCTGATTTGTGCAGGAGTCTCTCATGTTCGTGGACTTTTCGAGTCGTCCGCCCGTGTTGCAGTTCAACGGGCCTGCGGACCATCTGTCGAATTACCGGCGCGTGTATCAGGGCACCGAGGCGCAGGCGGCCAGCACCGTGTGTCACGATCCGCTCGCCGACTACCTCGCGATCTACGAGCGGCTTCAGGCGCGGCACGTGGTGCTCAAGGCGCGCGACCTGACCAGCACGTTCGGCGTGAAGATATCGAACGGGGATGTGGCCGCGTTCTGCCGCAAGCATGGCGAGCGCTATATCGGTTTCGCGGGTGTCGATCCGCATGCGGGCGCGACGGCCGTCGCCGAGTTCGAGACCGCCGTGCGCGAGCTCGGCCTGCGCGGCCTCAATGTGCAGGGCTTCGAACACCGGCTGGCCATCGACGACCCGCTGCTGTTTCCGCTGTATGCGAAGTGCGTGGAACTGGACGTGCCGGTGAACATCCATTGCGGCGCGAACTTTTCCACCCATACGTCGATGATGTACGGTCATCCGGCCGCGCTCGACCGGGTGATGATGGCGTATCCCGGCCTGCGCGTGTGCGCGTCGCCGCCGGGCTGGCCATGGGTGCAGGAACTGCTGGCGGTGGCGTGGCGGCATCCGGGCGTGTGGATCGGCACGGTGGCGGTGCGTCCGAAGCTGCTGGCCACCGCGCATTCGGGCTATGAAGCCTTGCTGCAATACGGCCGGACCGTGCTGAAGAAGCGCATGATCTTCGGCTCCGCCTTTCCGATGATGCCTGTTGAACGCGCGCTGGAAGAGTTCGATGCGCTGGAGATGGCCGACGAAGTTCGCGAGGACTGGCGCTGCCATAACGCGCTGGCTTATCTCGGTTTGTGACGGCGGTTTTTGCGTTACGCTGACGGCTCTTCTTCGCGCGAAAGGAGCAGTCATGAGCGAATGGAAACCCGCGTCGTATCCGTCGGTGAGCCCGTATCTGGTGTGCGAGCAGGCGGAGAAAGTCATTGACTTCCTCGAACAGGTGTTCGAAGCGGCGCTCGTGCGCCGCTTCGACCGGCCCGATGGCTCGCTGATGCACGCGGAAGTGCGCATCGACGACAGTATCGTGATGATCGGCGGCGGGGCGGCCGGGCAGGTGTCGGCGGGAACGCATGTTCATGTGTACGTGCGCGATGCGCAGGCGGTCTACGAGCGCGCGCTGCGGCAGGGCGCGGAAAGCGTGCAGGCGCCCGGCCGCAAGCGTGACGACGATGATCTGCGCGGCGGTTTTCGCGACGCCGCCGGCACTACCTGGTGGGTGGCGACGCAGTGAACGGCTGAATCGCCGCCGTCCTTTTGTATCTCACTGTATCCGCCCGTCGCGACGATACACGTCGATTCACAACCGCCCGTCGGCGAAACACGGCAGATACGTCCCGCAGTTCAAATACCTCCAGGCCCGAACGATCCGAAACACACAGCGGATCACAACAGGCTCTTCCCAACAAATCCATTGGAGGTAAGTCATGAAACTCATCTCGTCGCTGATCGTCGCCGCCGCTGTCGCGCTTCCCGCTTTGTCGTTCGCGCAGTCGAACCAGCCGCTGACGCGTGCCGAAGTCCGGGCGCAACTCGTCGAACTGCAACAGGCCGGCTACGATCCGGCAAGCGACCAGACGCAATATCCGCAGAACATCCAGGCGGCCGAAGCACGGCTGAACGCCGCGAAAGGCAGTTCGGCATACGGCGCGGTGGCGGATACCGGCGTGGTGTCGGGCGCGCGCTCCAATGCCGCTTCGGGCGATACGACGGTCATCGGCCTCGGTTCGGTGTACGCCAGGCCGTAAGCGTTCCTGGCGGTATCCAGCCGTTCTTCTTCGAGCCCGGACGGCCTATGCCGTCCGGGCTCGATGCATGTCGGGACCAGCAAAAAGCCGCGTCGCGCACCGCCGAACCGGGTCCACACCGCAAGCGCTTCACGGAAAATCGGTATCATCCATGTCCTCCGGCGGCGAATTCGCCAAATGTAACAACGCATCGCAGACTCTTGCGTGCGACGCCACTGATTTTCGAGGCGCATATGCCCAACGACGTAGACACCATCACCGACGAGCAGATCGCGTCCATCGCCGCTCGGCTCACCGAAGAAGGCCGCAAGGTTTCCCCGCTGACCGTCCGGGCAGAGCTGCCCGGCGCGTCGATCGTCGCGATCGCGGCCGGCCTGCAACGCTGGCGTGAGGCGCGTCAGCCCGAGGTGCCGCCGCAGCAGGCCCCGAGCGGCCTGCCCGACGACCTCGCCGAAACGCTCGTCAACGTGGCGCGGCGGCTGTGGACGGTCTCGCGCGACGAAACCGAACGCCTGTCCGGGCAGCATCTGAGCGTGGTGAGCCAGCGGCTCGCGACAGCCCTTTCGGACCGCGACGAGGCGCTCGCCGAAATTCAGAAATCCGGAGACGAAGCCGCGAGCTATCGACGGGAAGCCGAGGAAGCCAACAGCCGCCTGCGTGCTTCGGAGGAAGCGGCGGCGCGGCTGAAGGAAGAGTTTTCGCAGGCGAGCGCGCGCTTGCAGGCGATCGAGGCGCGCGCAGCGATGGAGCAGTCGCAATTGCAGGCGGTGAAGGAATCGCTCGAAGAACAGCGCCGCGCGAACGAGACACTCAGCGGGATGCTCGCGGGCAAGGATGACGAGATCGCGCGCCTTGGTCAGGAGCATGCGAACCTGCAGGCGCTTGTTGCGGGCAAGGATGAGGAAATCGCGCGCATCGGTCAGGAGCATGCGAACCTGCAGGCGCTGATGTCGGGCAAGGACGAGGAAATCGCGCGCATCGCTCAGGAGCATGCGAACCTGCAGGCGCTGGTATCGGGCAAGGACGAGGAAATTGCTCGCATCGGTCAGGAGCATGCGAACCTGCAAGCGCTCATCTCCGGCAAGGACGAAGAACTGACGCGTATCGCGCAGGAACGCGACACGGCTCGCCAGGACCACGCGACGCTCAGCCAGTCGTCGCAAGTCCGTTCCGACGAAGCCAGCGCCCAGCTGCAAGCCGCCGAAGCGCGCGCCAGCGAAACGCTCCAGCGCATCGCCGCCCTCGAAGCCGAACTGAGCGAAGCGCGCGCCGCGTTGACGGCGGAACGCGCAGCGGCGTCCGCGCGTGGCGAGGAAGCCTCGGCGCAGCGCGAGCAGGTGAGCCGCCTGCAAGGCGAACTCGAAGAAGCGCGCACGCAATTCAACCGCATCACCGAAGAGCGGACGACGGAAAGCGCCGAACTCGCGCGCGTGTCGAACGAGGTCACGGCCCTGCGCGAGCGCGCCGAAACCGCCGAGAAGAACGCCACCGAACTCGCGCGGCGTCTCGTCGAAAGAGAGCAGGGCGAAGAGTCGGAACTGGCGTCGCTGCAGCGTCAGGTCGCCGCACAGGCCAAGGCGCATTCGAAGTCCTACGACGAACTGCGCAGCAACGCGGAGCAGTGGGTCACGTACGCCAAGGACTTGCGTCAGCGTCTCGACGTGGCCAACGAAAAAATCCTCTTCATCGATGCCCGCAGCACCGGCGAAGTCGCGCTCATGCGACGTCTCGCGGTGGAACTGGAGCGCATGAAACCCGATCATGAACTCGTGTTCCGCGAGGCGCAGCAGAAGCTGATTGGAGACAAGATGTCGCAACAGCTCGCGCAGAAGGGTTATCGCTACGATCCGGCGACGGCGGTCATGTCGAAGATCGAAGGCTGACACGGCCATGAGCGCGACGATGCACGCCACGACGCTTAGTGTGTCCATCGCGCGCGACTGGCGCGAACTCTACGAGGCGATCTGGCGTCCCGAAGTCTTTCCGACCTGGGCTTCGGGACTCGCGCAATCGACGCTCGAAGCCGAGGGCGATCACTGGCGCGCACGCGCCCCCGAGGGCGACGTCCTGATCCGCTTCACCGCGCACAATGCGTTCGGCGTAATGGATCATCAGGTGACGCTGCCCGACGGCCACGAAATCACCATGCCCTTGCGCGTGATTCCGAACGGCGCGGGCGCGGAAGTGCTGCTGACGCTGTTCCAGCAGCCCGGCATGTCCGACGAGCAATTCGCCGCCGATGCCGACTGGGTCCGCCGCGACCTCGCCACGCTCGCCGCGCGTCATGGTTCGGCATAGCCTTCATCCTCAAGGCGTCCACCGGTACACAAGAATCTTCGCGCGCGCGTCGTCTTCCACCAGCACGACATATTCGCCATTGGCCCGGCGCGTCGCGCTGATACCCAGTTCCACGTCCACATAGCCGCTCGTCCCGCCGACATTGGCGCCCGGCGTCATCACGCCGACCGCCGCTCCGGTGCGCGCGTCGTAGACATCGACCTTCTGCGTGTACAGCTCCGCGACGAACACATAGTCACCCGCCGTCGCGAGACCGACCGTCGTCACGGGCGGCGTGCTCGCGGTATTCCATGGCAGCGCGATCGACCAGGTCATGACCGGCGCGCCGCCGCTCCAGTTGTCGTAGCGCGCGAGCACCGGGCCGGCTTCCTTCCAGCGCGAAGCATCGTAAGGGATGTTCTGCGTGAAGCCCGAGACATACATCGTGTCGGTGGCCGCGACATACAGCACGCGCCCGATGCGCGTGAACGGCGCGGGCATCGCGTAAGTCTTCGACGCGGCGTACGCATAGACCGGATTGCCGAACGCGTCGAAGCTCTGTATCGGCATCTGCCGGATGCCGCTCGTCGGCGTGCCGAACCACACCGCGCCCGCCGTATCGACCCAGATGAAGCTGTTGCCCACCGTGCTGCCCGTCGACGGATTGCCGGTGTATTCGCCATCGTCCATCCGGCCATCGCCGTTCAGGTCGCGCCACAGCCATTCGCCATAGGCCGGCTGGTTCGCCGGATAGCCGCCGGAGATGAAGCTCTCGGCGAACATGCCCGATGGAATCGCGATCTTGCCGTGAGCCGCGTCGAAGCGATGCACGTACAACTCGTGCGAATAAGGATCGAGCGTGTAGAGATACGGGCGGTTGCCGTTGAGACGCCGCACCATCGGCTCGCCGCGCACGTCGCGGCCGATATGCAGTTCGGGATCGTCGGGATACGCGAAGCGGTCCACCGTGTAGGCCGCGTATTTCCACTGCTTGCCGGGCGCCTGGATCCAGTCCATCGTGAAGATCTTCGAACCGGTGTAGATGGTGTCGGGCGCGCCGGGATCGAAGTCGGCGCCGTCGACGAACACGAGGCCGTCCAGTTCCCACAGCAACGCGCGGGAGGTTCCCTTGAAGGCTTGCAGGACCGCGCCCGAACCGACCGACGCCGAATTCAGCGCGCGCGGGCCTTCGCCGTTCTGGCCCGCGTACAGGTTGCCCGCGGCGTCGAAGCCGATGCCCGTGATGAAGTTGAAGCGGCCCGGCTCGATGGTTCCGGGCACGGCATGACTCACGCCGTTCAGCGTGCCGACCGGCGTCAGCGCCTGAAACGCCGATGCGGTCTTGCGGTACGGAAGAATCTGCTGGCCGGGGCCGATGTCGGCGATATACAGATCGCCCGATGGCGCGATCGCGATATCCGCCGGCACCGTGCCGGCCGGCAGCACGGGCGCGCCGCCGAGCAGGGCGCCGCTCGCCGCATAGTGCGCGATGGCCGGCTGCCCGGTCAGCGCGCCGGTGATGACCCAGAGCGAGCCGTCGCTGTCGAGCGCCATGCGTCCCGGCGATGCCACGTCGAATGAACGCTTGCGGCGCATCGTCACGGCATCGAACACGATGATGCGGTTCGCGTACTGATCGGCGACGAACAGCTCGGTGTCGTTCGCGGCCAGTCCGCGAATGCCGGCATCGGTGCCGGCGGGTACCGTATCGACGATCAGAAAGCTGTTCTTCGACGCATTCGCGCTGTTGCCCACGCCGCCCGCGAACGGCGCGCCCTGCGCGATATTGCCGGTCGACCGGCGCGTGATGCCGAACCAGGTATAGCCATTCGGCGGATAGTCCGCGCCGGTGAGGCCGCCGTTCTGATTGCCGATCGACATCGCCGCGTAAAGATACGCGCCGTTGGACGTCACGGCGTCGCCGCCCGCTGCGCCCCAGCCATGCGTCGCGCCGGCAACCGCAAGGCGGTCGCCGTTGCGATACGCCGCGATCTCGGCGCCGCTTTCGTCCCACGGCGAGTTCGTGTAGACGGTGCCGTCGGCGGCGACGTGCAGCGCCTGGATGTCCTGCTGCATCCATTTGCCGTCGCCGTAGCCCCAGGTGTTGCCGAGCCATGAGG
Source organism: Caballeronia sp. LZ032 (assembly GCF_031451315.1). NCBI lineage: Bacteria > Pseudomonadati > Pseudomonadota > Betaproteobacteria > Burkholderiales > Burkholderiaceae > Caballeronia > Caballeronia sp. LZ032. The sequence goes on along the minus strand of NZ_JARUXP010000003.1, from coordinate 1,068,535 downwards.
TCGTATAAGCGAGCGGGCCGGAAAGCGCAGAGTTCGCCACGAGGCAGGCCAGAAGCAGAGTCAAGCGTTTCATTGCGTGTTCCTTTGCTCGATGTCGCGTCCAGTCTGCTTGTCGGCGCGCTGAAGCGATGCTTGAGACAGAGACGCCGAAGCACGGATCCGGTGCGCATCGGCTAGTATTCGACTCGGATTTGGACCGGACATCGGCGCGAGCGTTGAGATGGGAATGGACATGGATGGACGCGGCAAGGACAAGCGGTCGGACTGGGTGCGGCGGGCCGTGCCGGGCGAGGGCATCGAGCGCATCGAAGCCTGGTTCGGCGGCAAGGCGTACGGCATGCACCGGCACGATACCTACGCGATCGGCCGCACGCTGGCCGGCGTGCAGAGCTTCAATTACCGGCGCGGCCTGCGCAACAGCATCGCGGGACAAACCATGGTCCTGCATCCCGACGAAGCGCACGACGGCCAGGCCGGCACCGGCGAAGGTTTTCGCTATCGCATGCTGTACGTCGATCCGGCGCTCATCCAGGCCGTGCTGGGCGGCCGCGCGCTGCCGTTCATCGACGGCGGCCTGACCACCGACCCGCGCGTGTCCCGCGCCACGGAAGCCCTTTTGCAGCGTACGGAAGGCGCGTTGCCACCGCTCGAACCGCTCGAACGGCACGATGCGCTCACCGAACTGGCGCTGGCGCTCGCGCAGGCTTCCGGCACGCGATTCGCCGACGACACCGGTGACTACGCAAGCGCCGTGCGCGCTCATGACTTCCTGCACGCGCATTGCGACCGCATCATTACACTCGATGAACTCGAACGCGTGACAGGGCGCGACCGCTTCGCGTTATCGCGCGATTTCCGCAAGTTCTACGGCACGAGTCCGTATCGCTACCTGACGCTGCGCCGGCTCGACCTCGCGCGCCGCCTGATGCTCGCCGGCGCGCCGCTCGCCGACGTCGCCGCGCAGGCGGGTTTCGCGGACCAGAGCCACATGACGCGCCAGTTCACGCGCGCCTACGGCATGCCGCCCGCGCGCTGGCGGGCCATCGCACCGCAGCGTTGACGGGCATCGCACGCCTGCACGATCGTTCAAGACCTCGCCGCCGGATGCGCGCACAGTAGGCTCCGTTCATATTCACGACAGCACGGAGTCACATCATGCAGGCCATTCCCTCCACACGCGGACAAGGCATCGCCATCGATCCGCTCGACAAGGCGCGCCGCATCGACGGCTTCTGGCAACAGCGCGTGATCGCCGAAATGAACGACTACCAGTTCAAGGTCGCGCGGCTCGAAGGCGAGTTCGTCTGGCATCGTCATGCGGATACCGACGAGACCTTCATCGTGCTCGAAGGCGAACTGCGCATCGACTTCCGGGACGGTGCGATGACGCTGCGCGCGGGCGAAATCGGCGTCGTGCCGAAGGGCGTGGAGCACAAGCCGTTTGCCGCGAGCGAGGTGAAGATCATGCTGATCGAACCGCGCGGCGTGGTGAACACCGGCGATGCACCCAGCGACCGCACCGTGCCCAACGATCTCTGGATCTGACGCGCCCGCCTCTGGAACCGCGCCGGCAAGCTATCATGTGCGCATTGCAAAATGTGCCGCACAGGCCGGAGAACCATATGGCTGGACCTCAGGAAAGCGTCAGCATGGCGGTGTTCTGCGATTTCGAGAACGTCGCGCTGGGCGTACGCGATGCGAATTACGACAAGTTCGACATCCGTCCCGTGCTCGAACGCTTGTTGCTGAAGGGAAGCATCGTCGTCAAGAAAGCGTATTGCGACTGGGATCGCTACAAGAGCTTCAAGGCGTCGATGCACGAAGCCAGTTTCGAGCTGATCGAGATTCCGCACGTACGGCAGTCGGGCAAGAATTCGGCGGATATCCGCTTGGTCGTCGACGCGCTCGATCTCTGCTATACGAAGTCGCACGTCGATACCTTCGTCATCGTCAGCGGCGACTCCGACTTCTCGCCGCTCGTCTCGAAGCTGCGCGAGAACGCGAAGAAGGTGATTGGCGTCGGCGTGAAGAATTCCACGTCGGACCTGCTGGTCGCGAACTGCGACGAGTTCATTTTTTACGACGACCTCGTCCGCGAGCAGCAACGCGCAGCCGCCCGGCGCGAGTCGCGCGAAACGCGCGAGCCGAAGCGCGCATCGGAGCCGAAGCAGGAAACGGAGGCGCGCAAATCGCAGGCAATCGCCATCACGGTCGAAACCTTCGAGGCGCTCGCGTCCGAGCGCGGCGAGAGCGGCAAGATCTGGGCGTCGGTGCTGAAGAGCGCGATCAAGCGCCGCAAGCCGGGTTTCAGCGAAACCCAGTATGGCTTCAAGGCCTTCGGCAATCTGCTGGATGAAGCGCAATCGCGCGGGCTGCTGGAAGTCGGACGCGACGACAAGTCCGGCGCGTTCGTGTTCCGTTCGGCGGTGGCGGTTTCCGCCGATGTCCGTCCGGCAGAGGTTCCGGCAGTGACGCAGGCGGAGCCGGTGGTGGTGCCGTCGCCGGTGACGCACGTATCGGTGGAAGCGGACGAAGCGCTTCCGGTCAGCGAGGCTGAAACGGCCGAAGGCGCAGGCAAGGCGAAGAAAAGGAAGGCGGCAGCGCCGCGTCGCACGCGCAAGAGCGCCGCGCGGCAGGCGGTGGCGGAAACGCCGCAAGCACCGCAAGCGCCGCAAGCGCCAATCGCAACACAAGCACCCGAAGCCAGCGCGCCGCCGACTGACGCGCCCGTCGAGGAACCCGCGCCCGCCAAGAAGTCTTCGCGCAAATCGTCGTCTCGCGCGCCGTCACGCGCGCGACGCTCGCGCAAGTCCGAAGAGAAGCCCGTCGAGCAATAAGCATCGGGCCGAGTCACGACCCGTGGCGCGCCGCCGCATGTTCCTCGGCGCGCCAGCGCTGCCGCGAGCGGTACATCGTCGCCAGCGCGATGCGCGCCATCTTCACCCAGCCCGACGGACGTGGATCCGCCAGCATGCTGAGCGCCCGCGCGTAGTCCAGCGTGAGGCCGGGCGTCCAGGCCATCGTGGCGGCGCGCTTGCGCACCTGCGCGGCCACCCATAGCTCGGGCGTCGTCATGATGCGCACCAGCGGCCGCCATCCGGCGCCCGTACCCCACACGCGCGCCGATGCCCCTTCGATCGCCGCCTCCAGCGCCCGCGCCACCGTGCTCGAACAGTTGCGATAAGTGAGGTTGTAGGTTGCGTCGCGCCGATACTCGTCCCAGAAACGCGCCAGCCGTTGCGGATCGTAATTGCGGATGCGGACCTGCTGGGTCGAAGGACACCAGGCCGTCGATTCGGTCGCGTAGTCGGGTTGAAAGAGTCCAGGGACATCGTTCTCGCGCGTGGCCCGCAGCGTGCGCGAGAATTCGTTCGGCGAGCGATCGATCTCCACCGCCGGATACAGGCTGATGTACACGCCCTCGGGCGTTTCCAGCGCGGCGTGGCCGGTGGAGATGGTGCCGTTCCTGTCGATGGCTGCAATGTAGCGGTCCACGATCAACTGCCGTTTCGCCTGCGTCTTCGCCGTGCCGACGGGCGTCCACACATGCACGGTCAAGGCCGCTTCGTCGGCCGCGGGCGGGCCGTCGTAGACGGCGTTCGCGAACGAGGGCGTGCTTGTCGGCTTCTGCGTCGCGCGCTGCACGGCGCCTTCGGCGGCCGGGTTCGCCGCCATGCCGCGCACCCGCGATGCGAGCAGGATCATGTTCCAGCCCGCGAAGAACAGTCCGAACGCGACGCAATAGGCCACCGTGCCCGCATAGTGATCCGGATAGGGCTGATAGAAAAAGATTGCAATGGCGATCTCGACGGCGCCGATACCGGCTGCCAGCCGCCAGCGGCGATACCGGACTACGCGCGCGGAGATGATCTGCAACGCGCCATCGACGAGAAACAGCGTGCCGAAGATGAGCGAGAGCGCGAAGTTGCCGTGTTCGCCGCCAATCAGCACGAGCAGCGCCGACAAGCAGAAGGTCGCGCCCTTGACGTAGCGCAGCGTGCGCTGTCCGCCCATGCCGGTCCACGCGACGGCCAGCGTCGCGAGTCCTTCCAGCAGCATCAGCAGCGCGAACGGGATGATCGGGAAGTAGAGCGAGCCGTCGAGCGCATCGGTGAAGATGACGCCGCCCAGCAGGATGCTGAGGAAGCCGAGCGTCAGCAGCGAACGCCAGCGGGAGCGCAGATAGTCGACGCCAAGCAGAATCATCACGAGACGAACCATCGCGTTCCTCCGTCTGATCATTCATGTCCTGTACGGGGCGGCCGCGCGTAGGGCAGGCGCGGCCACTCCTTATATAAGGCATCGACGGTGCAGGCGGCAAGCGCGGCGAATGCGCAGAGGAAAACGCGTCTTCGATGACGGCGGCAATCGGTTCCGGTTTCGATCGGAAGGGTTCAGCGTGCCTCGGCTGCCGAAGGACGGGTGCCGTCGGCGTTGCCGCAATGGCGCATCAAGCGCGTGGCGGAATTCGTCGATGCGCATCTGGGCCGATATCGCGTCGAGCACCGGCCTCACGCGCATGCATTTTGCCGCGCAGTTCCGGCGCGCGACGGGCATGCGCCCGCATGAGTTCCTGTTGCAGAAGCGCGTCGAGTGTGCGCAGGCGCTGTTGCGCACGTCGCGGCACAGCATGCTCGACGTCGCGCCGGGTTGCGGATTCCGCTCGCAGGCGCATTCACGACGGTCCATGGCCGCACCGGCAATCGCCCTCAATCCATGGGCACGTACGATCTTTCAGTTGAACGGCCTGCGTATCGAGGCGCCGCCGTTCCGGCGCAACGTGGCGCAGGCGGGCGAACGGCGCGCGGCCGTGAAGCTGATCGAGCGGCAGTCGAAGGCCACCGCCACGATCGAATGGCACGACGTCACGCGTGGCAGCTACGGCGATCCGGTCTATGCGCCGAACTCGCGGCCGGTGCCGTCCAATGCGGGCGCGATGATCCTGGCGTCGGTGCTCGACCAGGCGATGCCGCGATAAGCGCCACGCACGGCTCAGGCGCAAAGGTATGATCCGGCTTTACCTTCGCACGGCCTTGCGATGCTCGCGCTCAAGCTCACGCTGGTTCCGCTGTTCCTGTTGATCGTGTCGATGTCGGGAAGATGGTGGGGCCCGTCCGTTGCGGGATGGCTCGCCGGCTTGCCGGTGGTGGCCGGCCCCATTCTCTGGCTGCTCGTGCTCGCGCATGGACCCGCGTTCGGCGCGCACGCCGCGATCCTTTCTCTTTCCGCGATCTTCGCGTCGGAAGCCTTCAACTTCGCTTATGCGTGGACCTGCCGTTCGCGCGCCTGGCCGGTCGCGTTGAGCGCCGGGCTGGGTGCGTGGTTCGTCTCGGCGTGGGGCTTGTCGATGCTGCCCGCGTCGCCGGTATGGGCTGCGGCGGTGGCGCTGGGCGCGGTCTGCTTCGGGCAGTCGTTCCTGCCGCACAGTGCGGCGGTTGCGGCGGGCGTCCCGCTCGGACGGGGCGACCTGATCGGACGGATGGCCGCCGGCGCCTTGCTGACGCTGGCGGTGACCGCCTTGTCCGGCTGGGCCGGCGCCTCGTGGAGCGGGCTGCTCGCGGTGTTTCCGTTGCTGGGGATCGTGTTGTCGGTGTCGTCGCATCGCGCGCATGGACCGGACTTCGTTATCTCGCTGCTGCGCGGGATGGTGCTCGGCCGCTTCTCGTTCGCCGCGTTCTGCCTGCTGCTGTCGTTCTCGCTGACGCGCCAGCCGACGGCGCTCGCTTTCGCGGAGTCGGCGGCGCTGGCGATGCTTGTTCAGGCCTGCACGAAGCGGCTTGCCGTGATGCGCCGGCCGAAGGGCGTTGAAACGGCGGTCGCGGCCGCCGAGTGAGGCCGTCCGACGCAGCCGACGCGAATTAAAGAGGTTCTTACAATTGCCGATATGCGTGGAGCGCTCTACGGAGCGGACAATCTTCACGGCATCGGACCATGCACGACCAACCATCTGGAAATCGAGGCCAGCGGCTGCTTGGCAATCTGCGGCGACTCTTCGGCGGCAATCATTGCAACCCGGCGGATATCCAGTCCGTCGCGGAAGAAAACGATGTCTACCGAGTATCGGCGTTCGTATCCTGGCAGTTCCATCACAGCGTGACGACGCAGTCCTGCGCGGGCAATGCCGCCGTGAAGGGCGGCCATTTCGATTACCGGACCGGTGACTTCCAGGCTCACTTGCAGCGGCTTTTCCAGCAAGCCCAGCGGGACCGCGCCATTCGCGGTCCGTTCATGCAGCGTGTGGACGCCGCGAGGAAGGAGGCGCTGGCATGGTCGAACGCGGCCCAACCTGTCCACGACTTCGGCGCCTGGTCCGTGTTCCGCCAGTGCGGCACCTGTGCCGGACGCGGGCAGGTTCGTTGCGGCGGCTGCGGCGGCGCGGGCAAGAGCACCTGCGGCGGATGCGGAGGCGCGGGCGGCCATAACCGCACCGTCACGCATACGCGCTGGAACGGACGAAACAACGAAACCTGTTCGCAGCACATCAGGGAGCGATGCGTCCGATGCCTGGGCGGCGGACGCGTGGTCTGTACCGGATGTGGCGGATCGGGGCATCGGCAATGCGGTTCATGCGCCGGCCACGGCTTCTTCACCGATGTCTCGCGGGTCCAGGCCGTCGCCCGTCCGGTGTGGAGCGTTCCGGCCGCGACGGGCCTGGCGGGCGATGCGCTCGCCGCGTCGCTGCGTGCCCGAGGGTCCGCCGGCGCGCCGGCACTCGTCGCGCTCGATTTATGCCGGACCGGCTACGACGAGCGCGACAACTGGGTCGTGCAGTACGACGGCACGGCCGAAGTGGTGGCGCTCGAACTGACCGTGCTGAAGCAGCGGTATCGCGTGGCGGCGGCGGGCGCGGTGCCCGTTCCGATCGTCACGCCGCCCGTGTTCGATCAATTGCTGTCGGCGGAAATGGCGCGGCTTGCGGCGGTCGCCACCGGCAAGCGCGGGCAAGCGCAGGTGCAACGGCAGGCCAAAGCGCTGTTCGCCGCGTTTCGGGCGGTTCCGGTGCTGGACGCCGGTCTGCGCGCGGTCGCGAAGCTCGACCGGAAAGGGCCGGTGGAACCCGCGTCCGCCATCGTTGGAGTCGCCGAAGGGTTCATCTCGCCGACGGCCGCCGAGGCCTTCGGCCGCGCAGCCTGCAATGTGCTCGACAAGGTCTCGCCCACGCATTCGCACCTCGCGTGGAGTCTCGTCGCGCTGGTTCCGGCGGGCGCGTCGTTCCTTTATGCGGCCCGCCTGTTCAATCATTTCTCGCTGCATGCGCCGTGGTCGGCGGTGCTTCCGTTCTTCGTGACGCTCATTGGCGCGCTGTGCGCCATGCTGATCGTCTCGCCGGCAGGCTGGCTGCTCAGCAGCCTGGTGAGCTACGCATGGCGGCTGCGGGTACCCCGGGAGTATCGCCAGCGTGTGCGCAACTGGGCGCCGTTGAAGCGGGCCTGCGGCTTCACGATGGCGATGTCGCTGACCGGCGTGATGGTGGGCCTCGGCGGCGCGCTGGGCTGGCTGCCGACCGTGCCACAGGCCGCGCAGGCTGCGACCGGCTTCGTCGTCGGCCACACCGAGCCGGGCTCGATGGCGAACCGCTATCTGATCCGTCTCGCGGCGCCCCGCGCGGATGCGCCCGCCCCGGTGCCGCTGACGCATCGCGAGACCCTGCAGGAAGTGCAGCGCATCCTGATCAGCAGGAAGATCCTGCGCGGCGATGCGGATGGCCGGCCCGGTCCGCGCACGAGCGCCGCCATTTCAGACTATGAGCGCCGCGAGCATTTGCCGCCGACCCTATCGACCGACGAGTTGCTGATGCACATGCGGCGCACGGGCGCAGGCCAATAAAGGCGGCGTGCCAAGACGTCGCCTGCCTCAACCCGCCTTCGCCCATTCGACGGCATCCGCGCCGGCGGGAATGCGCATCGGGCTCGACGGGTCCGTGGCCGCGCGCCACACGCCCTCGGCGACATCGCGCGAATAGGTGACGGTCGGGTCGTTCTCGAAGCGCTCGAACACCGTTTGCGCGAGCTTCGCGTAAGGCTCGGGGAAGCCGCTTTGCATGCGCGTCCGGGCGTTGTCGCCGAACTTCGTTTCAGGCGACCGTCCGGGCAGCACGATCCGCACGCGCACGCCGAACGGTTCCAGCTCCAGCGCGAGCGATTCCGAGAACGCGTTGACCGCCGCCTTGCTGGCCGTATAGACGGACAGCAGATGCAGCGGCCGCAGCGTCACGGTGGAGGTCACATTGACGATCACGCCTGAGCGGCGCTCGCGAAACTGTGGCAGCACGGCTTGCGTCATCGCGATGGTGCCGAGCGTGTTGGTCTCGAAGATCTCGCGCGCCGTGGCCATTGGCGTGGCTTCGACCGCATTGAGAAAGCCGATGCCCGCGTTGTTGACGAGCACGTCGATCGGCCCCGCGCTCGCGATGGCCTGGCTGATGCTGTGCGGATCCGTCACGTCGAGGGCGATGACGCGCAGGCGGTCGGACTTCGGCAGGATGTCTTCGCGCGGCGTGCGCATCGTCGCGATAACGTTCCAGTCCTGCTCCAGGAAATAACGGGCGATTTCGAGGCCGAAACCGGATGAGCATCCGGTGATCAATACGGTGGGCATGGCAAATCCGCAGGTGAGTGAATGAGTTCTCACGATAAGTCGACCAGGCCGGACTTGCTACAATCGAACGTCCAGTTTTCATTCGAGGAAGTCCGGCCATGATCGATCCGTTCGCGGACGTCGTCACCTTGTTGCAGCCGGTCGCGGCGTTCTCGAAGGTAGTGAGCGGCAGTGGCCGGTGGCGCGTGCGGCGCTCGGACGCGCACTTGCCGTTCTACTGCGTGGTGCTCGAAGGCGCGTGCCGTCTCGTGGCCAACGGCCGCGAGCCCGTCACCCTGCAGACCGACGACTTCGTGCTGGTCCCGGAACTGGACGAATTCACGATGTCGAGTCTCGAACCGCCCGAAGCCGACGAAGCCGATGCCGTTCCGGTCGCGCTGGCCGACGGCGGCTTCCGGATCGGCGCGGAAACCGCTCCGCGCGATATCCAGATTCTCGTGGGTCATTGCGTGTTCGGTTCGCCGGATGCGGAGCTGCTGGTTTCCTTGCTGCCGGAACTCGTGCATGTGCGCGGCGAGCGCCGGCTGGCTACGCTCGTCAAGCTCGTCCGGGAAGAATCGCGCGCGCAGCGGCCCGCGCGCGACATGGTGCTCGCGCGCCTGCTGGAAGTGCTGTTGATCGAGGCCTTGCGCTCCACGGGCACGGCGGCATCGCCGGGGCTGGTGCGCGGTCTCGCCGATGCCCGTCTGGCGCAGGCCATCCGGCAGATGCACGAACGTCCCGAGCGTGCCTGGACTGTCGTGGAGCTGGCGCGGGCGGCGGCGCTGTCGCGCTCGGCGTTTTTCGAACGCTTCAGCCGTGCGGTGGGTGTGGCGCCGATGGAATATTTGCTGTCGTGGCGCATGGCGCTGGCGAGGAAGCTGCTGCGCCAGAAGGAAGGCAGTGTCGCGAAGGTGGCGGAGCGCGTGGGGTATGGATCGGCGAGTGCGTTCAGCGTCGCGTTCACGCGTCATGTCGGCGTGCCGCCGACGCACTACGCACAGCAGCACGAGAGGCCGCCGGCAAGCCAGCAGTCCTCTCCGGGAACCTCGGCGTGATCGAGGCGAGGCGGGCCAAGGTTCCGGGAGAGGAGACGGAGCAGTCCGTCCCATCTCGTGCCCGTGCTCTTGTTGCAGCGATGCTCAGAGCTTCATGCCCTGAACCAGGCTGCCGACGGCGGTGAGCGACTTCGTCACGTTGGTCAGGTCGACGTCCGTATGCGTGGAGGCATCCACTTGCGTGACGGGCGCGACATTGGTTTGCGGGCTGGCGAACGACACGCCGCCGAGCTGGCCGTTGGCGTTGATGGCGTTGTTCTGGAACACGCTGCCGCCGACGATGGCGCCCATTTCGGCACGGTCGAGTTCTTTGCTGACGGCGAGGTTGTCGATCTTCAACATGATGGTTCTCCTGAATGGCTGGTTGGGTTGGTTGAGCATCATTCGTTGCGCTCGCAGCTACCTGTGCGAGAGCTGTGCCAGCGATGTGTGGAGAACGTTGAAGTCCTTGTCAGCAAAGGAAAGCGCGGTTTTGGCGAGCTTGCGGGCGCGGCGGATATGTCGGCGTGCGCCCGACGAAGCAGAGAAACCTGTCGGTGCAGCGCCGACTCAGAACTTTTCCACCCATGGCCGCAGTTCCATCTCCCACGTCCACGCGCTGCGATGCTGACGCAGCACATCGATATAGGACTGTGCGATCGCATCGGGATCGAGCATGCTGTCGGGCGCGTCGGCGGCTTCGGGATGCGCGCCGCGCACGCCGCCGTCGATGACGAAGTGCGCGACGTGAATGCCCTTCGGCATCAGTTCGCGTGCGGCGCTTTGCGCAAGACCCCGTAGCGCGAACTTGCCCATCGCGAACGGCGCGGACAGTGCGAAGCCCTTCACGCCGGCGGTCGCGCCGGTCAGCAGGATCGCGCCGTGACCGGCCGGCATCATGCGCCGCGCCGCCTGCTGCACGACATGGAAGGCGCCCAGCGCGGAGACCGCGACGGCCCGTTCCACCGCCGCCGCATCCAGTTCGGCCAGCGGCCCGCGCACGCGGCCGCTGGCGTTGTACACGACGATCTCCGGGGCACCGATGCGCGCTTCAGTCTCGCTGAAGAGCGCGTCGATCTGGCTGGCATCGGCGGCATCGGCGGGCAGGGCGACGGCGCCGGTTTCATCCACCAGCGAGGCCAGCTTGTCGACGTTGCGCGCCGCGATCACGACAGGAATGTTCTCGGCGCGCAGGCGCCGCGTGAGCGAAGCACTGATGCCCGCTCCGGCGCCGACGATCAGCGCACTGCGATAAGGAAAGCCGCTCATGGATGTTTGCTCGAAAGGGTGGGCGCCGATCGATCATAAACGCAAGCCACTTTCCTCGCCCGACGCTCAGGCAGACTGTTCCAGGTAACGCGCCTGATCGAGATCGGACAGCAGCGTCGGCCCTGTGGGTTGCCAGCCGAGTCGAGCTTGTGTCTGCGCGCTGGAGGCGGGCATGTCGAGGGCCATGAACATCGCCATCCAGCCGAAGTGATCCTGTGCTTCGGCGGGCGTGATCGATACGACCGGCAGCTGCATGCCGCGCCCGAGCGACTCCATGATGTCGCGCGCGCTGACGCCTTCCTCGCCGACCGCGTGATAACGCGCGCCGCGTTCGGCCTTCTCGATGGCGAGCCGGTACAAGCGCGCGACATCCGAACGATGCCCCGCCGGCCAGCGATTGGCGCCATCGCCCACATACGCGCATACGCCTTTCTCGCGCGCGATGCCGATGAGCGGCGTGATGAGCCCTTGGCGGAATGGATCGTGGACCTGCGGCAGCCGTACAACCGACACGTTGATGCCCTGATCGAGCAACGCCTGCCCCGCGATCTCCGACGCGATGCGCGGATTCGGGTGCTTCAGGTTGACGATGTCCTCGCTTGCCAGTCCACCCTGTTCGCCGATGCCGATCCCCGTGCCCGACGTGATGACGAGCGGCCGGTCCGAGCCCGCGAGCGCTTCGCCGAGCGCGGCGATCGCGCGCTTGTCCTTCTCGCAGTTCTCGACAAAGCGCGAGAAGTCGTGGTCGAAGGCGGTGTGGATGACGGCGTCGGCGTCGGCTGCGCCGTCGCGCAAGCTCGACGGGTCTTCGAGCGTGCCGTGATGCACATCGGCGCCGGCATCCTTGAGGGCTTGCGCGCCGGCATCGGAACGCGTCATGCCGATGACTCGATGACCCGCCGCGATGAGTTCGGGAACGAGCGCCGAGCCGATGAAACCGGTCGCGCCGGTCAGAAAGATTCGCATGGTGTGGTTCTCCTTGATCGAACCCATGCACTATCCTGCGTTTTCTTATCCCGTTAAAGTAGTGACGACATCATGGTAAACCGACTAACACCTTGAACACACCGCGCTCACTCGGCGATTTCCTGCGAAGCCGGCGCACGCGTCTCGATCCGGCCAGCTTCGGCTTCACGGGCCGCCGCCGTACGCCCGGACTGCGCCGCGAAGAGGTGGCGCAGCGTGCCAACATCAGCCCCACCTGGTACACGTGGCTCGAACAGGGACGCGGCGGCGCGCCTTCGCCGGACGTGCTGGAACGTATCGCCGGCGCGTTGTTGCTGACCGATACCGAACGCGAGCACCTGTTCATGCTCGGCCTCGGCAGGCCGCCGGAAGTTCGCTATCAAAGCGTGGACGGCGTGAATCCGCGCTTGCAGCGCCTGCTCGACTCGCTCGAAGCCAGTCCGGCGCTCATCAAGACAGCCACGTGGGATGTGGTGGCGTGGAACCGCGCGGCGGCCGTTGTGCTGACCGACTACGGCGCATTGCCGCCGGGCCAGCGCAATATCCTGAAGTTCCTGTTCCGCCATCCCGCCGTGCGCGCGAAGCAGCACGACTGGGAGAACGTCGCGCGCTTTGTCGTCGGGGCGTTTCGGGCGGACGTGGCGCGCGCGGGGATCGTGTCGGAAGCCGCTGATCTCGTCGATGAACTGTGCGGCGCCAGTCCCGAGTTCGAAGCCCTGTGGCGCGACAACGATGTGCTCGGTCATTCGGACGTGCATGCCATCAAGCGCCTGCAGCATCCGCTGCTCGGTCCCGTCGAACTCGAGTATTCGGCCTTCGCGGTCGATGGCCGGCCTGACCTCGGCATGATCGTCTATACGCCGCTCGATGCCGAAGTGGCCGGGCGTATCAAGACGCTGGCGGCGGGCGAGCAAGCAAGGTCCGCGTAGATCGCGCAATCGGCACGGCCTACTGCAAACATCGTTCCCGCATGCAGGGCGGCTTGCGCAGTACCATGACTGCCCGATCTTGTTCACGGCACTTGCAAGGCCAGGGATCAGGAATAGCGGTTGCATCGATGCCTGGCCGGGCGCATGCCCTCATGTAAGGAAACCGAACATGGCTCATCTGTGCGACGTTTGCGCCGCGCGTCCCGCCACGGTGCGGCTGGCCGTCTTGCGCAACGGGCAGCGGCATGTCATCGACGTATGCGACTTTCACTATGCCCAGTTGACACGGCATCAGCGTGCGCTCTCGCCGTTGGAATCGCTGTTTCTCGGTGGCGCGCCGGAGCAGCCTGATCCATCCGGCGCAGCCATGCCGCCCCCGTCCGCCGATGCAGCGCCAACCCCCAGCGCCCGGCGCAACGAAGCCGAAGGCGCGAACATCGACCGCTATTTCAGCGACGGCGCGAAAGAGATGCTGATGCGCGCGGCCGAGCGCGCCGTGCAATCCGGATGTTCACAGGTCGATACGGAACACCTGCTCTACGAACTCGCGAACAATGCGGTGATCGAGTCGCTGATGAAGAGCCTCGGGCTCGATCCCGCGCAGATCCGCGCCTATATCGATGCCAACGCGCCAGGCTGCTACGGCACGTCGCCGCCGCCGGCGGACGGCATGATCGGCGTGTCGCCGCGTCTGAAGAGCGCGCTCGACCGCGCGTTGCTCGCGTCGCGGCAACTGCGGCACAGCTATGTCGCGCCGGAGCATTTGCTGATTGGTCTCGCCGACGTGCCCGACAGCTTCGCCGGGCAACTGCTCGGCAAGCTCGGCGTCGATCCGCAGGCGCTCAGGCAGCAGACCGCGCAGACGGTCGGCGCGGGCGCACCGCCGCGCGGCGGCGATACGCCGCCTTCGCGTACGCCGAATCTCGACAAGTTCAGCCGCGACCTCACCGCACTCGCGCGCGAAGGACATCTGGATCCGGTGATCGGGCGCGCACGCGAGATCGAGACGATGGTCGAAGTGCTCGCGCGCCGCCGCAAGAACAATCCGGTGCTGATCGGCGAACCGGGCGTCGGCAAGACGGCGGTGGTCGAGGGGCTGGCGCAGCGCATGGTGAACGGCGACGTGCCCGAGTCGCTGCGCGAGAAACGGCTCGTCGAACTGAACGTGAATTCGATGGTCGCGGGTGCGAAGTTTCGCGGCGAGTTCGAGGAGCGCGTGAAGCAGGTCGTCGATGAAATCGGCGCGAATCGCGACACGCTGCTGCTGTTCGTCGACGAGGTGCACACGATCGTCGGCGCGGGGCAGGGCGGCGGCGAAGGCGGGCTCGACATCGCCAATGTCTTCAAGCCGGCCATGGCGCGCGGCGAGCTGAACCTGATCGGCGCAACCACGCTCGCCGAGTACCAGAAGCACATCGAGAAGGACGCGGCGCTCGAACGGCGCTTCCAGCCGGTGCTGGTGGCGGAGCCGACCGTCGCGCAGACCATCAACATCCTGCGCGGCCTGCGCGACCGTCTCGAAGCGCATCACAAGGTGACCATCCAGGACGATGCGATCGTCGGTGCGGCGGAGTTGTCGGACCGTTACATCACCGGACGCTTCCTGCCCGACAAGGCGATCGATCTCGTCGATCAGGCCGCCGCGCGCGTCAATCTCTCGGCCACTTCACGTCCTGCCGAAATCCTCGAACTGGAAGCGGAGCACGCGCAGTTGCGGCGCGAGCAGGACTACGCGGCATCGCGCAAGCAGTTCGACCGCGCGCATGCGCTCGACAGCGAACTCGAACAGAAGCAAAAGGAACTCGACGAAGCCACCGACACGTGGAAGAAGCGTGTCGGCACGAATACGTCGACGGTGACGGTCGCGCAGATCGCGGAGATCGTCGCGACGCTCACGGGCATTCCGGTCGCGCAACTGACCGAGGAAGAGCGCGCGCGCCTGTTGCAGATGGAAGAGCGTCTACACAAGCGCGTGATCGGCCAGGACGAAGCGGTCGAGGCCGTGTCCGACGCCGTGCGCCGCGCGCGTACCGGGCTGCAAGGGCGTAATCGGCCGATCGCCGTGTTCCTGTTCCTCGGGCCGACGGGCGTCGGCAAGACCGAGCTGGCGAAGGCGCTCGCGGAAGTCGTGTTCGGCGACGAAGACGCGATGCTGCGCGTCGACATGAGCGAGTACATGGAGCGCCATGCGGTGTCGCGGCTGATCGGCTCGCCGCCGGGCTATGTGGGCTATGACGAAGGCGGCCAGCTGACCGAGCGCGTGCGGCGCCGGCCTTACAGCGTGATCCTGCTCGACGAGATCGAGAAGGCGCATCCGGATGTCTACAACGTGCTGCTGCAAGTGTTCGACGACGGACGCCTCACCGACGGCAAGGGCCGCGTCGTCGACTTCAGCAACACGCTGATCATCGCGACGAGCAATCTCGGTTCCGATGTGATCGCCGGTCAGAAGCGCGGCGTGCTGGGCTTCACGAGCACGGCTTCGGATGCGGATGCTTCATTGCAAAGCGGCGTGATGAAGGTGTTGCAACAGCACTTCAGGCCGGAGTTCCTGAACCGGATCGATGACATCATCCTGTTCAAGTCCCTTGGCCGCGACGAAGTGCGGCAGATCGTGCGCTTGATGCTCGATCAGGTGCAACGTCTCGCGCATAGCCAGGACATCGCGCTCGAGTTCGACGAATCCGTCGTCGATCATCTCGCGGATGTCGGTTATCGGCCCGAGTTCGGCGCGCGTGAGTTGCGCAGGCAGATTCGTCAGTCGATCGAGAACCAGCTCGCGAGGGAAATGCTTGGCGGCGAGGTCGGCGAAGGCGCGAAGGTGCGCTGCCGCTATGACGAGAGCAGGAAGAAGCTGGCGTTCGACGTGACGCGCGCCGGTCTCGCCAACCAGCCGGGCGAAGGCACGCCGCCTACGCCTTGATCTCATGCTGGCATGCGTCATTGTTCGCATGCCAGCACAGCCCGTGCAACGTTGCATGGATTATTCGAACGCACTCGAATGGCTATCCTGTGGATTCACTTCACAGAGAGGTCATCCATGTCTGCCAGCAAGATCGCGATCGTGACCGGCGCAAGCCGCGGGCTCGGTCGGAACACGGTGCTCAATCTCGCGCGACGCGGCGTCGATTGCATCTTTACCTATCACAGCAATCGCGCGGAAGCGGACAAGGTGCTGGCGCTCGTCGCCGAGACGGGCAGCAAGGCGGCCGCGCTGCAACTCGATACCGGCAAGGTCGCGGCGTTCGACGCCTTCACGAATGATGTGCGCCGCACGCTCGCCGGATGGCAGGCCGAACGCTTCGACTATCTCGTCAACAATGCGGGCACGTCGCATCACAACAGCATCGGGAAGACGACGGAAGCCGAACTCGACGCGCTCTATGACGTCCACTTCAAGGGCGTGTTCTTTCTCACGCAGAAGCTGCTTCCGCTCATCAACGACGGCGGCCGGATCGTCAATATTTCGTCGGGCCTCACGCGCATCATCATTCCGGAGAGCGCGGCCTATGGCTCGCTGAAAGGCGCGGTGGAAGTGCTGACCAAGTACATGGCGAAGGAACTGGCGCCACGCCGCATCGCGGTCAACGTGGTGGCGCCGGGCGCGATCCAGACCGACTTCAGCGGCGGCATCGTGCGCGACAACCCCGAGGTCAACCGGCGCGTCACCGAGATGACGGCGCTCGGCCGCCCGGGCCTGCCCGACGACATCGGACCGATGATCGCGTCGCTGCTGTCGGAGGACAATCGCTGGATCAATGCGCAGCGCATCGAGGTGTCGGGCGGCATGGCGATCTGACGTCATGGCTGCGGCTGTCCGC
This sequence comes from Caballeronia sp. LZ032, assembly GCF_031451315.1. Lineage (NCBI taxonomy): Bacteria > Pseudomonadati > Pseudomonadota > Betaproteobacteria > Burkholderiales > Burkholderiaceae > Caballeronia > Caballeronia sp. LZ032. The sequence goes on along the minus strand of NZ_JARUXP010000003.1, from coordinate 1,051,936 downwards.
CGTCGGTAAGGACAGTCGCCACCTTCGCGATCTCCCGCGCGCCTTCTTCCACCGGGCGCTTGAAGTCTTCCGTCCATTCGCCAGACATGAAGGCCGCGCGACGCGCCGTTCATCGCACGACCCCGTCTTGCCTTTTGCACGCGATTCTGCGAATGTGATCGCCGCTGTATCCGCATAAACATAACGAGCGGGATATCGCGCGCACTGCGCTGCACGACGGGCGTCGATCCGCTGACCGGAGGGAGTACCGACAATGACGCTTTCCCCTGTTCTGAAGCGGCTGGCATCGCCGCTCATCCTGCTCAGCCTGCTTCCGTTCGCAGCCGCTTCCTGCGGCGGCGGTGACGACGATACGCCGCCGCCGAAGACCGTACTGTCGGTTTCCGGCGACGTCACGACGCAGACCCAGTTCACACTGGCGCAGATCCAGGCTCAGCCCGCGACGACTCAAACCGTGTCCTTCGGCAGCGGCACGGGTCAGCAGACGCATGTGTACACCGGAGCGAGCCTCTGGAGCATGCTGAACCAGATCGGCATCACGACGAACGCGGCGGTCAAGAACGATGTGCTCGCGAAGTACGTGATCGCGACCGGCAGCGACAACTACCGCGCGCTGTTCGCGATGGGCGAGCTGAGCCCGGACTTCGGCAATCGCGGCAATCAGGTGGTGTATGCGGAGACGATCAACGGCACGAGCGCCGCGTTGTCCTCGACCGACGGCCCGCTGCGCGTCACCGCGCCGGGCGACGTGAAGGGCGGCCGCTACGTGTCGAACCTCGTGACGCTCAAGGTAGGCACGGCGGTGTCGGCGGTTCACGTCGCGGGCGGCGGGACCACGACGCAGTTCCAGTTGTCCGGCGCGGTGGCGACGCCGGCAAGCTTCGATCTCGCCGCGCTTCAGGCGCTTCCCGCGGTGACGCGCACGGTCGGCACGACGACCTACACGGGCGTGAGCCTGTGGAATCTGCTGAATGCGGCGGGCATCCAGACCAGTTCGACGGTCAAGAACGATCTGCTGGGTTTCTACCTGATCGCGACGGGCAGCGATGGTTATCGCGTGATCCTGTCGCTGGCCGAGCTGTCGCCCGATTTCGGCAATCAGCCGGACATCGTCGCGTATGAGATGAACGGTGCGCCCCTGACGACGACCGGTTTCGCGCGGCTCGTCATTCCCGGCGATGGCAAGGCGGGCCGCTACGTATCGAATCTGCTCGCGCTGGAAGTGGTATCGGCGCCGCGCTGAGCGACGCCGCGTCCGGCGAGGGAAGGATCCCCGAATCCTTCGCTCGCCGGATTGCGAACTTCAGATCTTCATGCCTTGAATCAGGCTGCCCACCGAAGAGACCGACTTCGTGACGTTCTTCAGGTCGACGTCCGTGTGCGTCGAGGCATCCACTTGCGTCACGGGCGCGACGTTGGTCTGCGGGCTCGCGAAGGAGACGCCGCCGGCCTCGAGGTTGGCGTTGACGCCGTTGTTCTGGAAAACGCTGCCGCCGACGATGGCTTCCATCTCTTCACGGGCGAGGTCTTTGCTGACAGCGAGGTTGTCGATCTTCATGGTGAATCTCCTGGGTTCCGGTTGGGTGGGGAGCGCGTATCGTTGCGCTCGCGACATTCATTGCGAGAGCCGTGCCAGGAGACGTTTCGCGGGCGTGAAGATCGTGCAAGCCGTTGATGAGAAAGGGAAAGGCGGTACTCGGCGGTACCTGCCACGAGTCTCGTCATGTGGCGAGGTGTTGGCGGCGACAGAACGGGCGCGCGTGGCGCGTTGCCGCCGATCCAACAGTGCGAGCCCACGGGCCGCGTGAAGAACGGATCAGCGATTCACTTCAAGTTTGACGTTTGCCTGCCGTTAACAGTCGCACGGAAAAGTCTTTCGGGCACATCAGGCACGCGACAGCATGCATGTCGATCTCATTACCATCTATCTGCTTGCCATCGGCACGCTCCTCGCCAGTTGCGGGATGACGCTGTGGGAACGCCGCGGTCATGCCGGACGCAGGCAGGAGCTGGCCACGCTGGCCGCCGGCTACGCGACGCTCGCCGCCGGCTGCGCGGCCGTCGCCGTGCGCCACGCGCTGCCCGGCGCCATCGGATCGGCGCTGAGCAACCTCATCATGGTCTCGGGCTATCTGCTGCTGCTGCGCGGCGTCGCCATCATGAACGACCGGCGTCATGGGGCGTTGTCCATTGGCGTGCTGGCCGGCGTGGCGCTCGCGTGGGTCATCGCCGGCGTGCGCTGGGAAGTGCCGATGTGGAACTACGTCAGCGCCATCCCGATCGCTTTCGCCAGCGGCATGACGGCCCGCGAACTGCTGCGTGGCGATCGCGCCCGGCGCCTGCAGTCGCGCGATATCGCGGCGTTCGTCGCGGGCTTTCACGGGCTCTTCTATGCCGCGCGCGCGCTGATCCTGCCGTGGCTGGCAGCGTCGCTCGGGCCGGGCATGCTGTCGGCGATCGCCAAGGCGACGATGTACGAAGGCGTGCTCTATTCCGTCATTCTGCCGATGACCCTGCTGCGCTTCGTGCGCGACGAGGCGCATGGTGAATTGCTGAAGGAATCGCGGACGGATTACCTGACGGGGCTCGGCAACCGCCGCTGGTTCTTCGAGGAAGGCATGCGCATCATCCGGCGCGCGGATGCACGGCAGCCGGTCTGCCTGATCGCGCTCGATCTCGATAACTTCAAGGCCATCAACGACCGCCACGGTCATGAAACGGGCGACGCCGTGCTCAAGACCTTCGCGTCGATCGCACAGGACGCGCTGGGGCCCGAGGCGATTTTTGCGCGCATCGGCGGCGAGGAATTTGCCGCGCTGCTGCCGGGACGCGACTGCAATCGCGCCCGCGCGACGGCGGAAGCCGTGGTCCGGCGTTTCGCGCAAGCGGGCACGCCCGGCGCGGCGGGGGTGGAGATCCGTGCGACCGTGAGCATCGGTCTGGCGCAATGCGGCACGGCCGGCGCTGCATTGACTGATCTGCTGACCATCGCCGACCGCGCGTTGTACCGGGCGAAGTCGCTCGGCGGCAACCGGGTGGAACTCGCGCAACCCGCGGCGCGTTCTCAAGCGCCGCGCGACAGCGTGGCCTGCTGATCTCTTCTAGCGCCGGGCCGAAGCACGCGTCCCCAGCCAGACCAATCCGATAGCCCCTGCCGCCAGCGCCGCCGCCGCGATCCACAGCGCGGCCGAGAACGAACCCGTGTGCTCGGCGATAGGCGCCGCGACCAGCGGCCCGACGATCTGCCCCAATCCATACGAAGCAGTGGCATAGCCCATCAATCCGGCGGCCGCATCGCCGCGCAGGCGGCGCGCCTCGCGCATCGCGAACAAAGTGATCGCGGTAAACGGAAACCCCAGCAGCAGACTGCCGATGCCGAATCCGAGCGCGGTAGGGAAGACGATCCCCGACGCGATGCCCAGCGCCTGAATCAGATACAACCCGGCCGACAGCAGGCGGTTGTCCCAAGACAGCGGCAGGCGCGCGGCGAGCAGCGCGCCGGCGATCAGCGCGAGTCCGAAGGCTGGCCAGAACAAGTCGGGCCACGCTGAACCGGGCAAGGCTTGCCGGGCGATGACGGGCAGGAAGGTCGCCGAGATGATGTAGCCGAACCCGGCGAGTCCATAAAGGCCGATCAATCCGATCGAATCGGCGCGCGCTACGCCGGTCTCGCTGCCGCCGTGATGCGTCGCGTGGCCATGCGCGGCCGATGCCTGCCGCGTGAAGGTCTTCCAGACGGCCAGGCCGGCCAGCGCCGAGCACACCGCGAAGCCATCCCACACCCACGGCGCGGGCACGGCGAGCGCAGCGGCACCTGCACCGAGCAGTCCGGTTGCGACGATCCCGACACCCGGCCCGGCATAGATCACGCCGCCGTAGCCGTGCGCGTCGAGTTCCGCGAGCCGCCGCAGGCCCCATTGCGATGCAAACACGAACGCCCACGCGCTGACGACGCCCGCCGCGAAGCGGATCGCCGTCCAGAGCCAGAACAGATGAACGACGCCCATCGCGAGGGTCAGCAGGATGGTCGCGGCGAGCGCGAACCGCACCATGCGGGCGTGATCGATGCGAATCGCCGCGCAGGACAGCGCGCCGATCAGATAACCCGCGTAGTTGGCCGACGCGAGCCAGCCGCCGTGCCGGATGTCGAGCGCGCCGCTGTGCAGCATCAGCGGCAGCAACGGCGTGAACGCGAAGCGCCCGACGCCCAGCGCAACGGCCAGCACCACGGCGCAGGCAAGCGCGGCATCGCGGGCGGGTTGAGCGGAGGCGGACGAGACGGGCAGCGGCGATGCCATGAGCATGAAAGTCAGAGCGAGGGTCCGCTGATCCTACCTTGACCTATCCATCTTGAAAAATGAATAATCGAGATGGAATCAATCTTCAGGAAAGATCATGGATCTGGCTGCGCTCACCATCTTTCGGGCGGTCGTCCGCGAAAACGGCGTGACGCGCGCCGCGCTCAAGCTGAACCGCGTGCAATCGAACGTGACGACGCGCATTCGCCAGCTGGAGGAAACGCTCGGCACGGAGTTGTTCGTCCGCGATGGCCGGCGCCTCGTGCTGACGCCCGCCGGCGAGACCTTGCTGCCCTACGCCGAACGCCTGCTCGCGCTGGCCGAGGAGGCGCGTCATGCGATCAGCGAGAACCGGCCGCAAGGACGCTTGCGCCTGGGCACGATGGAAAGCACGGCGGCGAGCCGTCTGCCGCGCGTGCTCGCGGCGTACCACCGGCGCTGGCCGCAGGTGACGCTGGAACTGGCGACCGGCGTCACGCGCGCGCTGATCGAAAGCGTGCGCACCTTCGACGTGGATGCGGCGGTGATGGCGCGGCCGATCGAACCGGACGCGCTCGGCGCCGGGCAGTTCGACACCGTGCCGGTGTTCCGCGAAGAACTGACGCTGGTCACGCCGCGCGGACAGGATCCGACAACCCTGGCGCAGGAGCCGGCCGGCCTCACGCTGGTAGCGTTCGAACGCGGCTGCGCCTATCGCTCCTATGCGATGCGCTGGTACGAGCAGCAGGGCATCCGTCCCGCGCGGGTGCTGGAACTGGCCTCGTACCACGCGATCATCGCGTGCGTGGCGGCGGGCGCGGGCGTCGCGGTGGCGCCGCGCTCGGTGCTGGAACTGGCGCGTCTCGACGATGACGTCGATGTCCATCCGCTCGGCGAACTGGGGCAGGTGGATACGCTGCTGGTCTGGCGCAAGGGCCATTACTCAGCGGCGCTCGACGCGCTCCGCGACCTGCTCCTCGATGGCGCGTGAATCACGCCCGCTTTTTCAGCCGGCCGCCGTGCTCAGCGCGACCACCGCCCGCAGCGCGCCGCTCACCATGTTCTCGACCACCGGCTCGACCTGTTGCGCCACCTCGGGCCGATACTCGAACGGCGCGGCCTCGTTCATGTAGGTCGACTGGCACATCTCCAGCTGGACCGCGTGCACGCCGTCCTGGGGCGCGCCGAAGTGCCGCGTGATATAGCCGCCCTTGAAGCGGCCGTTGGCGATCCACGTGAACGGACCCGCCGCAGCCGCGCGTTCCACTTCCTGCTGCACCGAAGCCGCCGCCGTGCGTCCGTCCTGCGTGCCGATGTTGAGATCAGGCAGCTTGTCGTCGAAGAGACGCGGCAGCACGCTCGCGATGGAATGCGCTTCCCACAGCAGCACGTTCGCATGCCGCTCGCGCAGACGCTTCAATTCGGCGCGCAGGGTGTCGTGATACGGCTGCCAGTACGCCGCGACGCGCCGCTGCTTCTCGGCGGCATCGGGCACGCAGCCTTCGCGATACACCGGCTCGCCGCGAAAGGTCAGGTCGGGGCACAGGCCAGTCGTCGTCTGTCCGGGATACAGGCTTTCGTCGCTCGGCGGCCGGTTCAGGTCGATCACATAGCGCGACAGGCGCGCGCCCAGAATCGTCGCGCCGAGCGTCCGGGCGAAGCTGTAAAGGCGGTCGAGATGCCAGTCGGTATCCGCGACCGTCAGCGCGACGTCGGTGTACTGGCTGCGCAGTGAGTCCGGAATCTGCGTGCCGAGGTGCGGGATGGAGATGAGCAGCGGCGCATCGCCGCGTTCGAGAGAAAAGAGATCGTTCATGAGCTTGCGTCCTGGGTTGGCCGACGTTCAGGCGTCGGCAAGCAGTTGCGAGAGCGCCCGGCGATAGTCCGCGTAGTGCCGCGCTTCGTCCCGATGACGACGCTCGCGAACCACGCATTCTCCACCGACGAAAACATCGCGCACCGGCGTTTCGCCATGTTCGCAGAAGACCACGGAAGAGAGCCACGTCGCGGGCGTTTGTTCCGCGAGATTCGGATGATCGGCGTCGAGCACGAGCCAGTCGGCGCGCGCGCCGGCTTCGAGCTTGCCGGTGGTGCGGCCCGTCGCGCGGGCGCCGCCTTCGAGCGCGCCGTGGAACAACCGGTCCGCGACCTGCGCCGTGTCCGGCGACGCGAGCACGTTGCGCTGCCGCCGCTGGAGCCGCTGGCCGTATTCGAGCAGACGCAGTTCCGCGCGCCAGTCCACGCCGATATGACTGTCCGAGCCGACGCCGAACGCGCCCTGTGCGTCGAGATATTCCGCGACGGGGAAGAAGCCGTCGCCGAGATTCGCCTCGGTCGTGAGGCACAGCCCGGTGATCGCGCCGCTGCGGGCGAGCGCGAGCGTTTCGCCGGCATCGACGTGAGTGGCATGCACGAGACACCAGCGTGGGTTGACGTCGAAGTGATCGAGCAGCCATTGCACCGGGCGCGCGCCGAGCGCCGCGAGCGATGCGTCCACTTCCGCCGTCTGCTCCGCGATATGGATATGCACGGGCGCGCCGGGCGACATGGCGTCGAGGCCCTCGAGCAACGCGCGCAACGAAGCCTCCGACACCGCCCGCAACGAGTGCGGCGCGACGCCGTAACGCAGCGCGCCGTCTTCCGGACGCGCCGTGCGCAGGCTGCGCAGCAGGTCGAGATAGCCTGCCGTGGAATTGATGAAGCGGCGCTGGTCGGCGCGCGGCGGCTGCGCATCGAAGCCGCCTTGCTGATAGAGCACGGGCAGCATCGTCATGCCGATGCCGGTCTCGCGCGCCGCATCCACGACGCGCAGCGCCAGTTCCGCCGGTTGCGCGTACTGCGTGCCGTCTTCGGCGTGATGCACGTAGTGGAACTCGCAAACGGACGTGTAGCCCGCCTTGAGCATCTCGACATAGAGCCAGCGCGCAATGGCGCCGAGCGTCTCGGGCGTGATGCGCAGCGCGAAGCGGTACATCAGGTCGCGCCAGCTCCAGAAGCTGTCGGCGGGGTTCGCGCGATATTCGGTGAGACCCGCCATCGCGCGCTGGAACGCGTGCGAATGCAGGTTCGGCATGCCGGGCACGACCGGTCCTGCCGCGCGCGCCGCGTTCGCGGGTATCTCGCGCGTGTCGGGCGTCACGGCGACGAGCGTACCCGCGTCGCTCCACTCCAGCAGCACGTTGGTGCGCCAGCCGTCCGGCAGCAGCGCGTGCGCCGCAAAAAGCATTGAGTTCGATGAGTTCATGATCGGACTTGGGTTTCGAGCGACGCGCACAGCAACGCGCCGTCGCCCTGCATCCCGACTTCGATGGCGCGCGCGTCTTCGATGCGCAGCGTGTCCATCTTCGTCAGACTGATATGCGTCTCGCCGACGCGCACGTCGAGCGTGCCGCGCGCGCAGTGCAGCAGCACGGTGTCGCCGCGCACGACGCGCGTGCCCGGCGCGTGCCAGATATCCACCGATGCGCGCGCGGCATCGCGTTGCGTCATCAGGTTGAACACGCGGACGGGGCCGTCGGTGAGCTGCGCGTCGATGGGCGTTTCGCCCGCGAACCGGGCCAGCTCCAACGCCTGCCCGACGACCTGTTCGCCGAGCACGAGACCCGCGCCGTCGAGCAATACGAGCACACGATCGATGCCGTCGAAGCGCGAGAAGGGCCCGGGCCGGTCGATATCCGCGACGCTCGCGCGCCACGCCTGGGCCTGCGCTGCGACTTCGCGCGTGATGCCGCCGCCGTTCTTCCAGGGTGAGGCGACGAGCGCGTCGCCGCGTATCAGAGCGAGGTTCATGCGCGCGTCAGCACGGCTTGCAGGAACGAACGCGTGCGCGGCTGCGTGGGCGTCGAGAAGATCTGCGCGGGCGGACCCGCCTCGACGATCTCGCCGCCGTCCATCACGACGACGACATCCGCCACTTCCTTCGCAAAGCCCATTTCGTGCGTGACGACGAGCATCGTCATGCCTTCGGCGGCGAGCAGCTTCATCACTTGCAGCACTTCGCCGACGAGTTCCGGATCGAGCGCCGACGTGGGTTCGTCGAACAGCATGACGCGCGGCTGCATGGCCAGCGCGCGGGCAATCGCGACGCGCTGCTTCTGTCCGCCCGAGAGACTTGCGGGCATCGCATGCGCCTTGTGTTCGAGGCCGACCTTCTTGAGCAGCGCGAGCGCGGCGGTGTCGGCATCGGCTTTCGACAGGCCGCGCAGCATGCGCGGGCCGACCGTGATGTTGTGCAGCACCGAAAGATGCGGGAACAGATTGAACGACTGGAACACCATGCCGACTTCGGTGCGCAACGTGTTGAGCGGGCGCTCCTTGAGCATCGTGCCGTGATCGACGAGCCGATGCCCGCAGATGTCGATAGTGCCGCGTTCCGGCTGTTCAAGACCGTTGCAGCAGCGCAGGAAGGTGCTCTTGCCGGAACCGCTCGGCCCGATCACGACGACGACCTGGCTCGGCTGGATATCGAAGTCGATGCCGTTCAGGACGCGATGCGTGCCGAAGGACTTGGTGAGTTCGCGGATGCTGACGATGGGTTGAGCGCTGTTCATTGCACCATGCCTCCTGCGCGCAGCCGACGCTCGACGCGATGAAGAATGTAGTTGGTCGTCTGGGTGAGCACGAGATAGACGAGCGCGATCACGATATACACCTCCAGCGACCGGTAAGAGACGCTGATGATCTTCTGTCCTTCGTGCATCAGGTCGTGGATGGTCAGCAGCGACACCAGCGCCGAGTTCTTGATCAGCGCGATGAACTCGTTGCCAAGCGGCGGAATCATGCGCACGATGGCCTGCGGCAGGATGATCGCGCGCATCGCCTGTCCGGACGACATGCCGATGGAGCGCGCCGCTTCCGTCTGGCCGCGGTCCACCGACTGAATCGCGCCGCGCACGATCTCCGACACATACGCCGCCGAATACAGCCCGAGGCCGAGCATGCCGCACACGAACGCGGGCAGCAGGATATCGAACTGCGGCAGGCCGAAGAACAGCAGGAACAACTGCACGAGCAGCGGCGTGCCGCGGAAGAAGATCAGATAGCCGGTGCAGAAGCCGTAGACCAGCCGGCGCTGCGGCGCCAGCCGGCCGATGCCGATCAGAAGCCCGAGCAGGCACGACAGCACGAGCGCGGCGGCGGTCACTTCCACCGTGACCAGCGCGCCGTGCGCGATGTCGGCCCAGCCGGCGAAGGCGGGAGTGAAGTCGAGTTGCATGGGTCAGGTCCGTCGGCTTACTTGGCGCTGGCGGTCGTGGCAGTGGTGCTGAACCACTTCTTGACGATGGCGTCGTAGGTGCCGTCGGCCTTGATCTTGGCGAGCGCGGCATTCATCTGGTCGCGCAGTTGCGGCTCGTCCTTGCGCACGGCGATGCCATACGCTTCCGTGGTCAGCTCCTTGTCGAGCACGCGGAAACCGGGGCGGGTGCGCACGAACTGGAATGCGGCGGGCTTGCCCGTGACGGCGGCGTCCGCGCGGCCGATGCCGACGAGATCGAACATTTCCTGGTTCTTTTCCACTTCCACGCGCTGCACCTGCGGATAGTTGTCGCGCAGGAAGTTCACGGACTTCGTGCCCACCTGAACCGTCACCTTCTTGCCGTTGAGATCGGCGAGGGTCTTGATCGGCGAATCGGCCTTCACCAGCGCCGAGAGGCCGCCCGCGAAGTACGACTGCGTGAAGTCGACGACCTGCGAGCGTTCCGGCGTGATGTAGATGCCGGAGATGGCGGCATCGAAACGGCGCGCGACGAGACCCGGAATCAGCCCCTTGAAGTCGATGTCGGTCCACTGGACCGTCTTGCCCATTGCCTTCGCCAGCGCGTTCATGATGTCGATGTCGAAGCCGGTGCGCTGGCCCTTGTCGACGAATTCCATCGGCGGGAAGGTGGCGTCGGTGGCGACGTTCAGCACCTTCGAGTCTTCGGCGGCGGCGCTGCCGGGCAGCACGGCGGCCATGATCGCAAAGCCGAGGCTCGCGGCGGTAAAGAGGTTCTTGAGTTTCATCGTGTGGGCTCCGGGTGTGGTTCGGTCGTGGTTTTGAAGCGGTCAGGTGGACTGCAATTGGGTGGAAATGGCGTTGGCGGTGCGCACGGTCCAGTCGGCGAGTTGCTGTTCGCGGCCGGCGGCGCGCGAGGAGGGCGCCATCAGCGTGATCGACGCGGCCGCGCCGCCGCCGCTGCCGCGCGTCGGACGCCGGAACACGGGCGCGCTGACGCCCCACACGCCGATATCGATCTCGCTGTCGCTGACCGCGTAGCCGCGGGACCGGATGGCGTCGAGTTCGGCTTCGAGGGCGGCGCGCGCGGCGGGGTTGTCGGCGAACTGGCGTTCGAGGCTTTCGGCGCGGGTCTTGTCGGCCATGAAGGCGAGCAGCGATTTCGCCGATGCCCCCGCACGCAGCGGCACGGCGCGGCCTTTCTCGAAGGAGCAGCGCAGCGAATGCGTGCTCTCGATCATTTCGAGGCAGATCACCTGGTCGTTCACGGCGACGATGAGACCGACGCTTTCCTGCGTCGCGCGGGAGAGTTGCAGCATGCTGTCGCGGCTGGCTTCGACGAGCATCGAGTTGACGTCGAAGCCGAGCGCGAGCTGGAGACTGATGGGGCCGGGCGCGTAGTAGCCGGCGTCTTCGGAGACGAAGCCCCAGCGCTTGAGCAGCGCGACTTGCCGGTAGAGCGTGCTTTGCGCGAGACCGGTGGCGCCGAGCATGTCCTTCACGGACATGGCTTTGCCGTGGCTGGCGAGTGCGCTCAGCACGAGCAGCAGGCGCTCGGCCCCAATGACGCTGGATTCCTTGTTCACGATTTTGGTCGTTGCTTGAAGCGATGTCGATGGACAGAGAATGCCATGCGGCTCCCGCTGGACAAAAATCGGTTTCTCGGTGGGTGGGAAATTTAGATTTAGGGTTTACGCTTATCCGGACAGCAAAAAAGAAAGGGCGCGCGCCGATGGCGAGCGCCCGTCATTACGTCATGCAGCGGGGTGGGGGGCGGGGCTGGCCCCCCGGCCTTGCCCCCCCGCCGG
>NZ_JARUXP010000003.1:870688-1040626 GCF_031451315.1 Caballeronia sp. LZ032 | reverse complement strand
GGGGGGTATTTTTTTTTGGGGGTCGCCGGCCCCCCCCCCCCCAAAACCCCCCGGCCCGGCCCCCGCGGCCCCCCCCCCTTCATTACTTCATGCAGCGGTGTGGCGGGCTGGAATGGCCCACCTGAATTACACCCCCGCCGTCTCCCCCACCCGCGCCACCGGCCCCTGTCCGGTCTGATGCCGCGACCTCCCCGAACTCAAATAATCCGCGATCGAATCCTGCGTGATCTCGCCGACATAGTGCCCATCGGCATCCAGCACCGGCATCCACGACGATCGGAACTGATACATCTTCGAGAGCACGATCCGCAGGTTCTCATCCGGCGAAACAGTCGCCTGAAACTGCGTGAGCTTGTCGCCGCACACGCCTTGCGCCCCGCGCGCGGCCCGTCGCGACACCACGCCCAGCGCGTGCCGCGCGCCATCCAGCACGGTCAGATAGCGGCTGTCGCTTTCGTCCATCAGCGCGAACGCATCGGCCAGCGGCGTCTCGGCGCGCACGGTATCGGGTTGCGTCGCCGCATCGCCCGCCTTCACGAGCAACAGACGCTTCAGCGTGCTGTCGGCGCCGACGAACTGGCCGACGAAATCATCACGCGGATGCGCCAGCAAGGTATCCGGATGATCGTACTGCACGAGCTTGCCGCGCCGGAACACGGCCACGCGGTCACCCAGCTTGATCGCTTCGTCGATATCGTGGCTCACCATGATGACGGTCTTCTTCAACTGGCGCTGCATCGCGAAGAACTCGTTCTGGATGGACTCGCGGTTGATTGGATCCACCGCGCCGAACGGCTCGTCCATCAGCAGCACGGGCGGATCGGCGGCCAGCGCGCGGATTACGCCGATGCGCTGCTGCTGCCCGCCCGACAACTCGCGCGGATAGCGCTTCAGATAGAGCTTCGGATCGAGCGCGACCATCGACATCAGTTCGGTCGCGCGCTCGGCGCAGCGCTTCTTGTCCCAGCCGAGCAGGCGCGGCACGATCACGACGTTCTCTTCGATCGTCATGTTCGGAAACAGGCCGATCTGCTGGATCACGTAGCCGATATGCCGGCGCAGGTCCACTTCATTGAGCCCGGACGTATCCTCCCCGTTGATCAGCACGCGTCCCGAGGTCGGCTCGATCAGACGGTTGATCATCTTGAGCGTCGTGGTCTTGCCACAACCGGACGGGCCAAGGAACACGCAGATTTCGCCCTCTTCGACCTTGAGGCTCACCGAGTCGACGGCGTTCACCTTCTGGCCGTCCTTCTGCGTGAAAGTCTTCGTCAGGCGGTCGAGTTCGATCATGTCTTTTGCACTCCCTTCGGTGTCAGTACACGCTGCAATGCCTGCAGCAGCAAGTCGGCGACGATCGCGAGCAGGCTCACGAGCACGGCGCCCACCAGCAGTTTCATCATGCTGCTCTGGCCGATCGCGCGCACGATCAGCGAGCCCAGCCCGCCCGCGCCGATCACGGCGGCAATCGTCATCACGCCGATGTTCATCACCACGGCGGTGCGCACGCCGCCGAGAATCACCGGCACGGCCAGCGGCAGTTCCACGAGACGCAGCCGTTGCCACGCCGTCATGCCGATGCCGATCCCCGCTTCCTTGATGCCCGCTTCCACGTTGCGCAGCGCGAGATAGGTGTTGCGCATGATCGGCAGCAGCGAGTACAGGAACACGGCGGTGATCGCCGGCACAGCGCCGATGCCTGCGCCGAAGCGCGAAAACACCGGGATCATCAGGCCGAACAGCGCGATGGACGGCAGCGTCAGGATGATGGTCGCGAGGCCGAGCAGCGGGCCGGCGAGCCACGGATAGCGATTCATCACAATGCCGAGCGGCACGCCCGCGAGGATCGCGCAGCCCACGGCCAAGCCCACCAGATAGCAATGCTGCAAGGTCAGTTGCAGCAACTCGGGCCAGTTGGCGCTCAGATAGTCGGTCAGACTCATCGTTCGGGTTCCTCCTTCATCAAGGCAGCTTGTGCGCGCGCAGAAACTCGCTCGCGACCGCCTGCACCGACTTGCCGTCGATATCGACCTGCTTGTTCATCTCCAGCATCGCGTCGTTGTCCAGCACGGCGGACAGAGCGTTCAGCTGTTCGGCCAGCTTGGGGTTCTGCTGGAGCACGGTCGCGCGCACTACGGGCGTGGCGTTGTACGGCGGGAAGAAATGGAGATCGTCTTCGAGCGGCACGATGCCGAAGCCCTTCACGCGGCCATCGGTCGTGTAGACGAGACCGATCGTCAACTGGTTGTTATGCAGCGCCGTATAGACCAGCCCCGAATCCATCTGCTTGGTCTCGGCGCGGCTGAAGTGCAGATCGTAGGCGGCTTCCAGCGGCTTCAGGCCATCGGGACGGTTCGCGAACTCCGCATCCATGCCGAACACGTGACGGGTACCTTTCGGGTCGCTCCTGAGCTTCTCCGACAACTGCGAAATCGTGCGGATGCCCGACTTGCGCGCGGCTTCGGCGGGAAGGCCGAGTGCGTAAGTGTTGTTGAGCGGCGACTTGTTGAGCCACACGAGCCCTTCCTTGGCGTCGAGATCCTTGACGCGCTGGTACATCTCGTCGGGCGACATCTTGTCCTTCAGCTTGTGATAGACCAGCGCCGCCGTGCCGGTGTATTCCCACGTGAGATCGACCTGGCCGTTTTCCTGCGCGCTGCGCAGGAGCACGCTGCCGAGGCCGGTGCGCGCGTCGATCGAATAGCCGCGCGCACGCAGATACTGCGTCGTGATCTCGACCAGGACGTACTGCTCGGTGAAGTTCTTGCCGCCGACGACAAGATTCGCGGCCAGCGCCGGCACGCTCGCGCAAGCGCTGAGTGCAACGGCGGCGAACGCTTTGCGGAGGAAGCGAGAGAGCTTCATGGCGTCACCTCGCTGCCGTTGGTCCAGCGCCGGCTTGCCGCGGACACGATGGCGTCGAGCAGCAGCGCGAGGATCGCGGTGCCTGCGGCGCCGAGCAGCAGCATCTGGTTGTCGTTCAGATAGATGCCGGGGAAGATCAGCGTGCCGAGACTGTCCGCGCCGATCAGATAGGCGAGCGGCGCCGTGCCCACGTTGATCGCGAGCGCGGTGCGCACGCCGCCCACGATGATCGGCATCGCGTTGGGCAATTCCACGCGCATCAGCGACTGCATGCCCGTCATGCCGATGCCCCGCGCCGCTTCGAGCAGCGAGGCAGGCACGTTCTTCATGCCTTCGTAGGTGTTGCGCGTGATCGGCAGCAGCGAGGCCAGGAACAGCGCGATGACGGCGGGCGTATCGCCGATGCCGAAGATGCCCAGCGCAATGGCGAGCACCGCGAGCGAAGGCACCGTGTTGCCGATGTTGAAGATCTGCATGAAGCCTTCGGCCTGCCGCGCGAGGCCGGGGCGGCTGAGCGCCACGCCCGCCGGAATGCCGATGACGATGGCAAGCGCCATCGAAATGCCCACCAGCAGCAGATGACGGCCCGTATAGTAGACGAGATCGCCGGAGTATTTGTGCCATGTACTGGCGTCGATGGCGCGCGTCAGCAGCACGGCCACGATGATTACCGCCAGCAGGCTGCCGAGGATCTGGACAGTTCGTCGGGACATGGAAAAGGTCTCCTTGTTCGAAGGGCGAGCGCGATGGATCCACGCTGCGTCGTGCGCCGCTGCCGACAGACGCGGGCGCCGAATGGGAGCTGGTTACAGCCGGAATGGAAAGGATGGGCGCGAAGGCGTGGCGCAAATGCGCGCGCCGGAAGCGCTGGCCACTCGCCGCTCAGCAAGGACGGGCGAGGGTTGAAACAGGAAGGTCGGGTGTCGGCGTCTCCGTTTGAGCAGTCAATGAGCCTCCTCGCAAGGCGGCAAACAGAAAGCCCTTAGCAAGCCATGTGCCCGTCAGGCGATCTGACCGATGCCTTGGGCCCCCCGTCTGCGTGCTGGCCTTGATCGGTCCAACGCCGCGCAACTTCGACACAACCCACACGACTTTCCTTCGCGATCTCGCCAGGCTAGCCGAACACGCGATCGCCGCGTGGGATGAAGCTGAGAGGCGGCACCGCCGGATCGGCAGGATAAGGAGGACGGCGAGCTGACTCGCCTTGCGCTCTCGGGCAGCGAGACGGGCATGCGGGACCGCAACGCCGTACCGGCGAGCTCCACTATCCGCCCGACTGGCATGCGCTGACCGGCTATGAACCGCATGAGTTGAGCAACCGGATCCCGGGCGTCGCAGCGGGCCTCCGCCGCCAGTTTGACGCAGTGGCGGCTCGAATATCGCGTCGATCTTCGGCACCGGGAATCGCGCTGGCGCGAAGGCGAAGCAAGGCCGCAGCGCAACGCGGCGCGGACGCGGCACCGTATGACACGGCTTCATCATGGATGCGACCGGGCGCAAGCGCATCGAGGCGGAGCTGCAGTCGCTGGCAACCACGGACCATCTGACGCAGTTGTCGAACCGGCGTGAATTCGTGAGCCGGAGCGGGGCTGTGCTCGACACGCTGCGGCAGCGCGTGCTGTCATGCGCACGTCGAGCACTGCTCGTGTCCAGTGTCTTCTTTGCCAGACTTCTCCGGGCGGTATCAGCGTGTTGCCGGACCCACTGTGGGTGAACGGTATCTACACGCCCAGAAATTCTGCGATTCTTTGCAGTTGGGTGGTGGTGAGTTCCCGACCCTTGCCGGTCATGAAGGTGCGCACCATGTCTGGCGTGATGTCCTGATAACCTCGTGCCGTCAGTTCCACTTGTAGACTCCGCGGCGCCTGGGTGTTTCCTTCAAACCATTCATCCATCGAATTTGCATCGGGACTTTTCAGCTTCGAATAGTCCTCGGAGAACTGTCTGAGCTCCTTGCTTCCCCACGAAGGCTCACCGCCATCCGTGCGCGGTCGCTTGAGCGGCGGTGGTTGTGTGGGGTCGCTGGTTCCGGGTGGAGGGTCGGATTGGCCGGCATATGCGCTTGGGCGCTTCAGCGGCGGTTCCGGGGGGCTAACGCCGGCTCCGGAGGGCTCGGAAGGCATGTCGAGCGCGACCCATTTTTGCGACCGCTCTGACCAGTACCCGTCTCCGGACCGGATTCGCTCGATCCACGCTGTCGGGACGCCGGTTTCCTGGCTGATCTGCCAGGCCGGCTTCAACTGTTCGTTCCCTTCGATGATGTCGGCGTATTGCTGATAGGCCATGGGATAGCTTGTCAACGACGCCGCAGGAGCGGGCTGGGACGCCGCTGCCGGACCGTCTGGCCGGGTTCTCCAGGGTAGCTCCTGTGGGAGCCGGTCGATCGGACGACCGTGGATCCTTGCATAGCGCCGCGCGCCGATATAAGCCAAGAACTCGTCACCGCTCGTCAGTTCGTGTGCGACAGCTGACAGCGACTCACCGCTGGTCAATCGCGTGTACAAGAGCGACAACCTCTTTCCATCACGGGGCGCTTCGCCCCGATTGTATGCACGCGCCAGCCTTACCTCCCCGCTCTCCGCGATATATTGATTGATGAGGTTTTTGGCGGTCTCCGGACGGACGTGAAGTTCTCGGGATATTTCCTCAAGAGTGTTTCCCTGTTCATACAGTTCAAATGCCCAACGGGCCTCTCCCTTCCCTCCCCCCACCAGACCGTGGTCGAGATCGACCTGCCAGTTCCCCCTCGTGTCAATGGACATGTGGGGCGCATTGGGCGCACCGTCGCGCGGCTCCATTTGCCACTTGCCGGCGGTTTCGTCGAAGCGCACCGGATAACTTTGTCCGCCTTGCTGGATGAAGTGCTGGCCGGTTCCATCGTGATACAGGCCACGGTAGTCCGCATCGGGCACCAGTTTGCCGGAGGGTTGTCGTGCGTATTCCGACGCCACCAGCGGAATGCCCGGCGCGTCGGCTGCGGTGCTCGCAGCGAGCACGGCGGGTCCACCGTCCGGCGCAGTGACGGGCTTGATTTCATCGGCAGGTTTGACTTCTTGCGCGACGCCTGCTTCCTCGGACTTTGTCCTGGATGCCGGCACCTGTTCTTCTGCGGCGCGACCGAAGCGCGGCAATCTCGCTTCCCCCAGCATGCCGCCCGCTACGCCGGAGAAGAAGTCGATACCCTGTCTGGCTGCTTCGGGAAGCGACTTGGCCGGCACGATGTAGTCGGTGAGCAGGTTCACGCCCGGCACGAGCCCCACGAAGAAGCGGCCAAGGCCGTCCTGGAGTTGCTGCTGCCAGAGCGGCAGGGGCGGCGTGTGGGCATCGAGATACTCGTAGCGAAGGGGACCGCGTTGGGAGGCGGCGTGATACAGCATGCCGGCCTCGTTGATGCGGCTGTTCTCCGTCTGGTAGCGATGGAGCAGATCGGCGCCGAAGTTGCCCATGCGCAGGTTTTCGGCGGTGGTGTGCGTGGGGTCGGGCGGTAGCGGCGGGAGCTCGGCCGAACGGCGAAAGGGATCGCTCTGGATGTGATCGATGGCCCATTGAGCCTTCCCGGTCGCTTCATCGGACCACTGGTGCAGGGGCTTGAAGTCGTCGGGAGTGTGCTCCAGGCGATACTGGAACTGCTGCGCATTGCGCTCGGAGTTCAGGCCGTGGTTGATGAAGTACTGGAGGCGCTGGAAGGAACGGGTGTCGTCAAGCGAACCGAGCGAGGCAATCTGAAGCGATGAGGCATCGCGCATGGCCTGATCGATTTGCTGATCGGCCTGCTTCCATTGGTCATGCACGCGCCTGTGTTCCTGATCGATCATGGAGCCGATCTGCGTCTGCATGGTGTGGCGGATGTCAACGGCCTGTCCGAAGATGCGCGCGCGTTCATCCGGGGTCGTGGCCTGGTTGAACTGTTGTCCCTTTTCGGCGAGCAGATCGCTCTGCTGCTGGCCGGCGGCGCCGAGATAGACGGCACCGAAGGGCTTGCCGAAGGCCTGCTGGACGCGGGCGTTGGGGTCGCTCATGGCCTGCTGATAGGCCTTGCTGACCGGATCGATGACATCGCTTCGCACGGACTGCGCGATCTTCGCGCGTTGATCCCCGGTGGCGGCTGCGTTGTAGTAGGTCGAGCCCGCGGCGAGCGCGCCGCGATAGAAGTCGCGCTGACCGGACGGAAGGGCCTCGATTTGCTGGTTCGTCTGGGTGGCCTGCTGTTCGAACGAGATGGCATCGGGTGGAGCGCCACGCAGCGATTCGCCCTGGAGCGCCGCCAAGCTGTTGGCGTTGCCGGCGTCGTTGGGAACGGCGGGGTCCTTGTCGAGGCGATCGAGCAATGGCTGGGTTTCGGCGGACGACAGGCCAGGCGCGGCCGCATCGGCTGACTGCACTTGCGCCAGCGTGGAAGAAGACGTGGGCGTGCCGGTCTGCCCGGCAGGAGCGTCGTCTGCTTCGTTGCGGATCGGAGCGGCAGGCGAGCCGTCCGGCGGAGCGCTGCCGGCGGCGGGGGTGTCGTTATCGTCGCCGTCATACGTTTCTACGGGAGTGGACGATTGTGAATTGACGCTTGATACGGCCATATCGGGTTCTCCGGAAGCGAGGAGGGATGTCATGTCGATGCATCCGAGCACCGTTCGCGTCCAGTGTTACCTTCAGCCAATATCTCGAGGTGGTGAGCAGATATTTCCGACGTGTCTCGATGAAGGTTGTGCACGGATCATTACGTGCCGAGGCTGCTGCCGGGCAAAATGAAGGGCACTCATGGTCCCAGGCATTCCGCGATTTTTTCCATCTGGTGCGTGGTGAGTTCGAGATCTCTTCCAGCAAGGCAGGGTCGTCGTCGCTGCCGCCATACTGCTGCGTGGAAACTGACGATTGTGAATTGACGCTTGATACCGCCATTTCGGAATCTCCGGAAGCAAGCAAAGATGTCGCCCGATGCGTCTCACGTCAACTGACCGACCTTGTTGCCCGGCCTCGACAACTTCAAGGTTCTGAACGATCGCTAGGGACACTCGCTCGGCGACCGCACGCTCGCGCATTTCGCGGCACTGCTGCGCGCGGTGGTGGAACCAGGCGCCATCGTCGCGCGCATCGGCATCGATTCGATGCTCGGCACGGATATCGAAGCGGCGCAAACGCTCGCGCGCGCCGACATCGCGCTCTATGGCGCGAAGAAGCGCGGCCGCAACCGGATCGAGGTGTTCAGGAGCGCGGCGCGGCCGGACATCGATGCGATCGCCGGCGTGAATTGAACGCAGCGCCTCACAGGCGCATCGCGTCCACTCTTTGTCCGCGCCATATGCGGAATATCCCTGCTTTTCCAGCACGCGAACGGCCATGACTGCCTTAAACTAGACGGCCGTTCGCCGCCGCGCGCGACGCCGGATCAAGCCTGGAACAAGAACTCATTTGATGACCGACCCTCTCGACCTTGATGCCCGACGCATGGCCGCGCTCGTGCGCCATGACGTGCTCGACACGCCGCGTGAATCTGCCTTCGATGAGATCGTCAGCCTCGCTGCCTCGATCTGTCGCGCGCCCATTGCGCTGATCAACCTCATCGCCGCGGATCGCCTGTTCATCAAGGCGGAAACCGGACTCGGCGCGCGTGCGACTTCGTTCGAAAGCCCGTTCTGCGCACAGGCGCTGCGGGAAGGCGAGTTTCTCCAGATCCCCGACGTCCTCGACGATCCGCGCTTCGCCGCTCATCCGCTCGTTACCGGTGCGCCGCACGTGCGCTTCTATGCGGGCGCACTGCTGACCACCGCCGAAGGTCTCCCGCTCGGCACGCTCTGCGTGATGGATCATGCGCCGCGCAGTCTCGATGCAACGCAGCAGCAGGCGCTGTGCATGCTGGCGCGCCAGGCCATGACGGCGCTGGAACTGAAGCGCGCGACAAAGGATGCGGAGGCGTATCGCGTGCGCTATGGCGCGCTGTTCCATGCCATCGATGACGGCTTCTGCACGATCGAGTTCTTCGACGGTCCGCAAGGCCCGTTGAGCGACTACACGCACATCGAGGCGAACCCGGGTTATCAGCGGCACACGGGCATTGCGGACATCGTCGGCAAGACCTTGCGCGAAGTCGATCCCGCCGATGCGGACCAATGGATCGAACTGTATGGCGGCGTGTTGCGTACCGGTGTTCCCGCGCGTTTCGAGCGCTATTTCATCAGTGCGGGACGGCATATCGAAGTGTCGGCGACCCGCGTCGAACCGCCCAGCCTGCGGCAAGTGTCGGTGCTGTTTCGCGACATCTCGGCGCGCAAGAAGGCCGACGCCGCATTGCGCGCCAGCGAGGCGCTCGCGCGGCAGAACATCGAGCGGGTGCAACTGGCGCTCGCGGCGGGCGCGATCATCGGCACGTGGTTCTGGGACTTGCCGAGCGACCGCTTTACCGTCGACGAAGCCTTCGCCCAATCATTCGGTCTCGATCCCGCGCAAGGACATGACGGCCTGAGTCTCGCGCAGGTGATCGCGAACGTGCATCCCGACGACCGCGACGGTCTCACGCAGGCTTTGACCGAAGCGCTCCAGCGCGGCGGTCACTATGCCTATCAATACCGCGTGCGGCGCGCGGACGGGCGCTATTACTGGATCGAAGCGAATGGCCGCGTCGATCACGGCGCGGACGGCACGCCGCTGCGATTCCCGGGCGTGCTGCTGGACGCCGAGCAGCGCCGCGCCGTGGAAGCGGAACGCGATCGCGCGGCGGCGTCGTTGCGCGCGTTGAACGAAACGCTCGAACAGCGCGTCGCCGCGCGCACCGCCGAACTGATGCGCGCCGAGGAACAACTGCGTCAGGCGCAGAAGATGGAAGCCGTGGGTCAACTCACGGGCGGCCTCGCGCACGACTTCAATAATCTGCTGGCGGGCGTATCGGGCTCGCTGCAATTGCTGAGCATTCGCCTGAGCCAGGGACGTGTCGCCGACGTCGACAAATACGTCGTGGCCGCGCAGGGCGCGGTGCGGCGCGCGGCCGCGCTGACGCACCGCCTGCTGGCGTTCTCGCGACGTCAGACGCTCGATCCGCGTCCCACCGATGTCAACGCGCTCGTCAACGGCATGACCGACCTGATCCAGCGCACGGTTGGACCGGGCATCCGGGTGGAAGCGGTGGGCGCTGCCGGGTTGTGGCCCGCGCTCGTCGATGCCGGGCAACTCGAGAACGCATTGCTCAATCTCTGCATCAACGCGCGCGATGCGATGCCGGACGGCGGCGCCATCACGATGGAGACGGCCAACAAGTGGATCGACCATGCTGCCGCGCACACCCACGACATGCCCGAAGGACAGTTCCTGTCGCTCTGCGTGACGGACACCGGCATCGGCATGACGCCTGACATCGTCGCGAAGGCCTTCGATCCGTTCTTCACGACCAAGCCCATCGGCATGGGCACCGGACTCGGTCTGTCGATGATCTATGGCTTCGCCAAGCAGTCGGGCGGCCAGGTGCGCATCTATTCGGAGCCGGGGCAGGGCACGACGGTGTGTATCTATCTGCCGCGCTTCTACGGCGACGTCGCGAGCGACCTGCCCGATCACGACGCCGCGCCCATCTCGGGCGCGGAGAGCGGCGAGACGGTGCTGATCGTCGATGACGAACCGAGCGTTCGCATGCTCATCACGGACGTGCTGGAAGAGCACGGCTATACCGTGATCGAAGCGGCCGACAGCATGGCGGGTCTCAAGGTGCTGCAATCGAATGTGCGCATCGACCTGCTCATCAGCGACGTGGGTCTGCCGGGCGGCATGAACGGCCGGCAGATGGCGGATGCGGCGCGCGCGTCGCGGCCCGGTTTGAAGGTGCTGTTCATCACCGGCTATGCGGAGAATTCGGTGATCGGCAATGGCCGCCTTGACCCCGGCATGCAGGTCCTCACCAAGCCGTTCGCGCTGGAAACGCTCGCCGAGAAAGTAAGGCAACTGGTTGACAGTTGACGATTGACGGGCAACGTGTGAGCGCGCCGCCTTCTTGGCGGTCAATGCGCAATTAAACAGGGATCCCTATTTTGCCGTGCCGGCTGCGTACGCCGCCATGGACTTCGCAACCTGGCAGCCGAAGTGGATGAGTCAGGCGAACGGGACCCCGCTGGCCGCCAAGCCGATCAACCTGCCCGCCGGGTTTCCCAGCGGTTCAACCGGTTACCAGTTGCTCTACAAAAGCACCGACGGCGGCAAGCCTGTCACGGTCGTCACTACCCTGGTTTTGCCCCCGCCGGCTGCGGCCAGTGCGCTCAGCAGCCTGACATCGAACAAGGGCGCGCCACTCGTTTCCGTTCAGTATCCGCAGGATGATCTCGTCACGACGACCCAGCCGTCGTATGTGCTTCTGAACGCCACGAGCCTGGCCAGCGATTACGCCGCGATGGCCGCACCGATGCTCAATAACGGTATCGCGGTAGCCTTTCCTGATCATCAGGGGCCGAACTCCGAGTTCAATGTGGGTCAGCAGATGGGGCCGGCAGTGCTGGACGGGGCGCAAGCCATCCTGAACTGTGCTCAAGGTTACGGCGCCTGCACCGGAGTCACGCCGGCAAACGTAGGCGGGCTCGCAGCCACGAGCCCTGTTGGCTTGCTCGGATATTCGGGCGGCGGCGGCGCCTCGACCTGGGCGGCGGTGCTGCGCGGAAGTTATGCGCCGAGGCTCAACGTGGTCGGCGCCGCGCTCGGAGCGAGTTCGAGTTCTGATCTTGCGACGATCATCACCGCACTTGATGGGACCGCAGCGGCACGCCTTGCTTATGCCGCGATCGTCGCCATGGGACGGCACGATCCGGTGAATTATGCAGCCTTCAAGCGCGCCTTGAGCGGCGCTGCTGCGAACGTGTTCACGTGCATGGAGACCTCCGCCGCGCCGTATTCCTGCTATACCGCCGGACTCTATCCGGCCTTCCTGCCGACCTTGAGCGCGAGCGGCCTGGGATCCCTGAACGCCATGTTGGCGGCCAACAGCGTGGCCGGCACGGCTTACGCACCCGATGTGCCGACGCTCGTGTACTACGACGTCGGCGATACGCTGATCCCGGCGTCGGCCAGCTTCCAGATGATCCAGTCTTTCTGCAAGGCACGAGCGAGTGTGCAGGTGCTGCAAAGCCAGGTCAGCCTGTTCCCGAGTCAACAGGTGCATTCAAGCGCGGCTGCCGCGTTCACGGCGCCCGTCAACTATCCCTTTCAGTTCCTGGCGCAGCGCTTCTTCGAGTACTACACAGGCCAGGCCTACGCGGGCCGTAACGACTGCACGACCTTCGCCATGCTCAAGTCGGCACCCGCTGGACAGTACCCCGGCCAGGGGTTGCGGGTGAATTGAAGCAACGCGTGAGACCGTGCGGGTTCAAGTCCGGCCAGGTTCATTGAACGAGCCTGTCCGGACCTCGCCCGCGCGCGCATAACGCGCGATCACCACGCCGCCCGGTGTGCGCGTCATGTGCGTCAACTCGAACGCCCGTGCCTCTGCGTTGTCGTCGAACAGGCGCCGGCCGCGTCCGAGCATGACCGGGAAGGTCAGCAGGCTCAGCTCATCCACGAGGCCGGCCGCGAGCAGCTGGCGCACCATGTCGCCGCTTCCGAAGGTCAGAAGGTCCGCACCCTCTTGCGTCTTGAGCGCGCGGACCGCATCGGGTAGTTCGCCATCGAGCGCGTGACTGTTGTGCCAGTCGAGCCCGCTTTGCCGATGTGTCGCCACGTGCTTCGCCGCTGCATTGAATTTCTCCGCGAGCGCATGACTCGGGGCGTCAGGCGCCACATGCGGCCAATGCGACGCGAAGATGTCGTAGGTGCGCCGCCCGAGCAGCAGTTCGAAGGGCTTCGCGAGCAATTGCTGCAAGTTCTCGCCGATGGCGGGATCGGCGAAAGGAACGATCCAGCCGCCCAGGCGAAAACCGCCGCTGAGGTCCTCGTTCGGACCGCCTGGCGCCTGCATCACGCCGTCCAGACTGCTGAATAACGAAACCGTGAGTGTGCGCATCGTGTTCTCCAGGGTGATGCCGATACGACGAACGAGGCCGCGGCAAATCGACATGCACTCGCGAGCCTTCGGCGCGCGGTACTGTTACTCAGAGGGAAACAAGAATGACGAGAATTTCATTATTGTGATTCACGCGCTTGATTGAATGAGGCATCCATTTGCCTGAATAAAACCCGCCGCCTGCGATTCAATTCAATTCCTGCATTTGCAATCCCGCGAAAGGGCCGCTCTGACCACGCCTTCAGCGGGACTGAACCTCGGCCTTGCCGACCAGTTCGTCCCGCAACAGCCGCGCGCCGGGCGACAGCGGCGCCCCGCGCGGCGTGACGAGTTCATAGGGTTCGCTGCGGGACGCGAACGACAGCGGCAGGATGCGCGTGGCTTCGTGCCGCACGAAGAACTGCGCGACATCGATGGACACCAGCGCAACGAACGAAGGATTGTCCTGCAGCAGGCTCAGCGTCGCGAAAGCCGACGTGGTTTCCAGCAGGCTCGATGGAAAGCGGATCCCGGCCTGCTGGAATTCGCGTTCCAGCAGCACGCGCATGGGCATGTTGGCGCGGTAGACGACCCATCGGTACACGGCCAGGTCCTTGAGCGTCAGCTTCTTCGCCTTGCGTAACGGATGCTGCACGTTCGCGACCACCGCGAGCGTCTCTTCCTGCAGGACGAGGCTTTCATACATGTCCGGATTCTGGCTCACCGAAGTCCGGCAGATCGCGAGGTCCAGCCTTCCCGCGTCGATGAGACCGAGCAGCGTCTCGCTGGCGTCCTCGATGATCTCGACGGACATCTCCGGCTGACGCGCAATGAGCGCGGACACGGCCCGTGTCAGCAAGGGCACGGCGCCCATGATGACGCCGACCGCGACGCGTCCTCCATGCCCCCGCAGAATCCCCGCGATTTCCTCGCGCATGTGGGACAGGTCCGTGTAGATCAGCCGCGCATAGCGGATCGCGCAGTGTCCCACTTCATTCGCTTCGAGTCCGCGCCGCGTGCGCGTGAACAGCGCCGTGCCGAACGTGGTTTCGATCTCCTGCAGCGCCTTGCTCGCGCCCGGCTGGGTCAGTCCGACCTGATTGGCCGCCTTCAGCAGCGAGCCGTGGTCGCTCAGCGCGACCAGCAGCCGCAACTGCTTGAGGTGGAGGCGCGAGGCAATGGAGTTGAGCGTGGGCGTCATGTGACTTGAGAGCGAGTTATATCAGCATGAGAACTTCTCAATTTTGCTCCTCGGCAGGGCTCTCTATACTTCGGGAAAAGAACCCATGAAACAGCGCGTTTTGTCCATTTCGAGGCGGCGAGCCAGATGAGTCAAAGGCTCGCCGAGCGTCGGTCAACTATAACCGAAGGTCATCCATCATGTCTCTCATCAACTACGTAACCCAGATCCAGTTCGACTTCGGCGCGGTGAATCTGCTGAAGAGCGAATGCGAGCGTCTCGCGATCCGACGCCCGTTGATCGTCACCGACCGGGGCATCCGTGCGGCCGGCATTCTCGACATCGTGCTGAAGGTGCTGGAGCGCGCCGACGGCGACATGATCTACGACGCCACCCCGCCGAATCCCAATGAAGCCGCCGTGCGCGATGCGGTCGCGCTGTACCGGCAATCGGACTGCGACGGCATCATCGCGGTGGGCGGCGGTTCGTCGATCGATCTTGCGAAAGGCGTCGCAGTCTGCGCGACGCACGAAGGCCCGCTGCAAAGCTTCGCCGTGATCGAAGGCGGCGCGAGCCGGATCACCGCGCAAACGGCGCCGGTGATCGCGGTGCCGACCACCGCCGGCACCGGCAGCGAGGTCGGACGCGGCGCCATCCTGATCCTCGACGATGGCCGCAAGGTGGGCGTGATCTCCCCGCATGTCGTGCCGAAGGTCGCGATCTGCGATCCCGGCCTGACGATCGGCCTGCCGCCGCTGCTCACCGCCGCCACCGGCATGGACGCCGTTGCACATTGCCTGGAAACCTTCATGTCGCCGCTGCGCAATCCGCCGGCCGACGGCATCGCGCTCGACGGCTTGCGGCGCGCATGGGCGCACATCGAGCGGGCCACGCACGCGCCCACCGATCAGGCCGCGCGCGAAAACATGATGATGGCCTCGATGGAAGGCGCACTCGCGTTCCAGAAAGGACTGGGCTGCGTGCACAGCCTGAGTCATGTGCTGGGCGGCATGGACCCGCGCCTGCACCACGGCACGCTCAACGCGATCTTCCTGCCGGCAGTCGTGGAGTTCAACCGCAGCGCGCCGTCCATGCGCGACGAAGACAAGATGGCGCGCATGGCGAACGCCATGCGCCTGCGTCACGACGCGGACCTATCCGCGGCGCTGCGCGACATGACGGCGCGCCTCGGCTTGCCGACCGGTCTCCGGGCGCTGGGCGTGACGCGCGACATGTTCCCGCGCATCGTGCAGGGCGCGCTCAAGGATCACAGTCACAAGACCAATCCGCGCGAGGCATCGGAAGCCGATTATCTCGGCTTGCTGGAGGCGTCGTACTGACGAAGCAACGGATCAACGAACGGACGCCCGGCGAAGAGGCGTCCGCGCATGACACGCACGGAGACACGGCATGAACAAGAGCAAACGGATCGTACGGATCCAGCGCATTTCCATTTTCTTTCTGACCCTGGCCGGCAGCGTCAACTATCTCGATCGCAGCGCGTTGTCCATCGCGAACAGCGTGATTCGCGGCGAGATGGGCATGAGCGCATCGCAGATGGGACTGCTGCTGTCGGCGTTCTCGCTGGCCTATGCGTTCGCGCAACTGCCGGTCGGCATGATGCTCGACCGCTTCGGTGCGCGCGTCATGCTGGGCTGGGGCATGATCCTGTGGTCGGTCGCGCAGGCATGCTGCGGACTGGTCGGCAACCTCCAGCAGTTCTTCATTGCGCGCGTGTGCCTGGGCGTCGGCGAGGCGCCGCAGTTTCCCGCCGGTGCGAAGGTCATCGGCGAATGGTTCGCGGTGCGTGACCGCGGCACGCCCACCGGCATCTTCGTCGCCTCGACCACGGTCGGCCCGGCCATCGCGCCGCCGATCCTCACCGGCATGATGCTCGCGCTCGGCTGGCGCAACATGTTCTTCGCGACGGGCGTGTTCGGCATTCTCGTAGCGATCGGCTGGTATGTGGCTTATCGCAATCGCGACGAAGTGAAGCTCGCGGCGGAGGAAACCGCCTACCTGGACCAGGACTCGCAGGACGATGCGAACAGCCAGCCGCTCAGCGGCGCGCAGTGGCGCAGCCTGTTCCGGCAGAAGACGACGTGGGGCATCTTCTTCGGCTTCATGGGCGTCATTTACACCGTGTGGCTCTATCTGACGTGGCTGCCGGCCTATCTCGAACACGAACGCGGTCTGAGCATCGCGAAGGCAGGCTGGGTCGTCTCGATTCCCTATGTCTTCGGCACGCTCGGCATGCTGAGCAGCGGCTTCGCGGCAGACCGGCTGTACCGACGCGGCATGCAGGCCATCACGAGCCGCAAGTGGCCGATCTGCGTCGGCTTGATCGGCGCGGCGGCGTTCACGGTGCCGGCGGCGCTGACGCCTTCCACCCTGCTTGCCGTGATCTACATCTCGGGCGCGATGTTCTTCATCAATCTCGCCTCGGGCGGCGCATGGTCGCTGATCTCGATTGCCGCGCCGCGCCAGGCCGTGGCTTCGCTCGGCGGCATCCAGAACTTCGGCGGCTTCCTCGCCGGCTCGGCTGCGCCCATCGTCACCGGCATCGTCGTGGACCGGACGCATTCGTTCGTCGCATCGCTGATCGTGAGCGCGGTCATTGCGCTGCTCTCGGCCGTCGCGTATCTGCTGCTCGTGCATCGGCCCGTCGCGGTGGCGGATGACGTCGAGCAAAGCGCCGTCGGCGCGCTTTCCTGATTCGCACGCGACGCGATGCCCGGCCTGCGGGCCTTTTGAAAAGATCTTCTGTCGGAGTTTGAGTTCCAATGCGGACAGTCACGTGTGTGGAAGACCTTCGCCTCATCGCGAAGAAGCGGGTGCCCAAGGCGTTCTACGATTACGTCGACAGCGGCTCGTACACGGAATCGACCTATCGCGAGAACAGCCGCGCGTTCGCGCGGCTGACGCTGAAGCAGCGCGTGGGCGTGAACGTCGAAGGGCGCAGCACCACAAGCACGATGCTCGGCCAGCCGGTCGCGATTCCCGTGGCCATCGCGCCGACCGGCCTGACGGGCATGCAGTGGGCCAACGGCGAGATCCTTGGTGCGCGCGCGGCGGAGCGCTTCGGCGTGCCGTTCACGCTCTCGACCGTGAGCATCTGTTCGATCGAGGACGTCGCGCAGCATACGACTGCGCCATTCTGGTTCCAGCTGTACGTGATGCGCGACCGGGGCTTCAACCAGTCGCTCATCGAGCGGGCGAAGGCCGCAGGCTGCTCGGCGCTGGTGGTCACGCTCGATCTGCAGATCAACGGCCAGCGCCACAAGGATCTCAGGAACGGCATGACCGTACCGCCGCGCCTGACGGCCGCGAACCTGCTGGACTTCCTGCGCAAGCCGGGCTGGGCGCTGCGAGCGGCATCGGGCCGGCGTAACTTCGGCAATCTTGCCGGCTTCATCAAGGGCGGCGACGACGTGATCGCGATCAGCAAGTGGGTGGCATCGCAATTCGATCCGAGCCTGAACTGGAACGACATCGCGCATCTCCGCAGCCTGTGGCCCGGCAAACTCGTGCTGAAGGGCATCATGTGCGCCGAGGATGCGCGCATGGCGGCTTCGCTGGGCGCGGATGCCATCGTCGTCAGCAATCATGGCGGACGGCAGCTGGACGGCGCGCCATCGACGGTCGAGGCCTTGCCCGCCGTGGTGGACGCGGTGGGCGATGCCGCCGAAGTCTGGGTCGATGGCGGCATCCGCACCGGCCAGGATGTGATGAAGGCGCTGGCGTTGGGCGCGAAGGGCACGATGATCGGCCGCGCCTTCATGTATGCGCTCGGCGCGATGGGCGAGCCCGGCGTTTCGCGGATGCTCGAGATCCTGAGAAACGAGCTCGACGTGACGATGGCGCTCACCGGCGTGCGTTCCATCGGCGAGATCGGGCTGCATAACTTTCATGAGCCGCATGTCACGCAGGCTCGCCACGCACGCGCGGCCGAGGCCGTGGCGCCATTCGAAGAACCGGTCATCTGATGGGAGACACGCAATGAACTTGCAGATCGAGGGTAAATGGGCGCTGGTGTGCGCCGCGAGCAAAGGATTGGGCCGAGGCTGCGCCGAGGCGCTGGTGGCCGAAGGCGTCAACGTGGTGGTCACGGCGCGCGGCCAGGAGGCGCTGGAGTCCACCGCTGCCGGACTGCGGGCGCTGAACCCGGACGTGCAGGTGATTGCCGTGGCCGGCGACATCACGACGGACGCGGGACGCGAGCAGGCCTTGGGCGCGGCGCCGCACATCGACATACTGGTGAACAACGCGGGCGGCCCGCCGCCGGGCGATTTTCGCGAGTGGACCCGCGACGACTGGATCGCCGCGCTCGACGCGAACATGCTGACGGCCATCGAACTGATGCGCGCCACGGTGGACGGCATGGCCGCGCGCGGCTTCGGGCGGATCGTCAACATCACGTCAGGGGCCGTGAAAGCGCCCATCGACGTGCTCGGCCTCTCCAATGGCGCGCGCTCCGGGCTGACCGGCTTTGTCGCGGGGTTGGCGCGGCAGAAGCGCATTGCCGCTCACAACGTGACCATCAACAACCTGCTGCCCGGCCTGTTCGATACCGACCGCCTGAAGCAATCCACCGAAGCGGCGGCCACGTCGCAGGGCAAGAGCTTCGACGCCGTGCTCGACGCGAAGCGGCAGGCCATTCCGGTGGCGCGTTTCGGCACGGCGCAGGAATTCGGCGCGATGTGCGCGTTCCTGTGCAGCGCGCATGCGGGCTACTTCACCGGCCAGAACGTGCTGATGGATGGCGGCGCTTATCCTGGCACGTTCTGAAGCTGTTTGTCCCGCTAGTGAGTGGCCGGCGTGGGAGCAGACGAAGGCAACGCCGACACATCGGTGCCCCATGTGCTGCCCGCCGGATTGGCGGTCATCAAGCGGCATCCAGGTGGAAGCGTGCGACGCGCCGTTCAGTTGCAGCGACTGCACGTAGTACGACGCGCTATCGCCCGAGCCCGCGCCCGGCGCCGTGATATGCAGCAGCTTCTGGCTGCCGTCCAGCTGACCGACGCGCACGTCGATCTGCGCGAACTGCGGGCTCGACAGCACGACGCCGCTCACACCGGGCACTTCCGGATAGAGTCCGAGCGAAGCCCAGACGTACCAGGCCGAGATCGCGCCGAGATCGTCGTTGCCGGGCAGCCCGCTCGCGCCGGTGCCGAACTCGGTCGTGAGCGCAGTGTGCAGGACCTGCTGCGTATGAGTCGGCGCACCGGCCCATGCATGGACCCAGGGCACCGCGGCGGGTTTGTCCGTTGCGTAATCCGTGCCGATCAACGGGTTGACGAATCGGGCGAGCTGCATGTCCGGAGGAATCGCGGGGCCAGGGGCGACGGATGCCGATGCGGTCGCGGCGGGCGGAGTGGCAATGCTGGCAGCGTTGGTGGAAGTGGGAGGAGACGGCAGATTCACGGGAGCCGATACGGGCGATAACGAAGCAATCGGCGCTGAAGCGGGAGGCGGGGCGCTTTGCGTCGTGTGTGCCGCGCTTGTGGCACTCGGGGAAGTTGAATCGCCCCCGCAAGACGCCAATGTCACGCACAGCGCCAATAAAGCGCCTGCCATTCCCCGGTTGATCTGCATGTTGTCTGCGTCCGGCTGCCGAGCCGAAGCCTTCACTCTGACAAGTGAATAGTGGTCTAGTGATCCGTCATGGACGTATGTGCTCAGCACCAAGGTAGGCCGCATCATCCTCGATGAAGTGGTGGAAGGCGCGCAGGAGTTCGGCGAGAAAGGCACGCTGTTCCAGTACGGACGCAAGAACAAGATCGTCTATGACTACACGGAGAGCGGCACGCTCAAATCCATCGAGGACAGTCTGAAGCGCTTGCAGACCGACCGGATCGATTTCGTCTGGGTTCACGACATCACCCAGGACTTCCACGGCGACGCGTGGCTCGCACAGTTCGAGACCGCGCGGACCGGTGCGTTCAAGGCGCTGTCCCGTTTGCAGAAGGAAGGGGTCATCAAGGGATGGGGTCTGGGCGTGAACCGGGTCGAACCGATCAAACTCACGCTCGGACTGGATCACGCGCATCCGAACGGCATGCTGGTGGCGGGCCGCTATTCGTTGCTGGACCACGAGGCCGGCCTGCAGCGCCTGATGCCGGCGGCACAGGAGAAGAAGGTGGATATCGTGATCGGCGGTCCGTACAGTTCGGGCGTGCTGGCGGGCGGCACGCACTGCGAGTATGCCCCCGCGAAACCGAAGATCCTCGCGAAGGTGGAGCGCATCAAGACGCTGAGCGAGCAATACGACATCCCGGTCAAGGCAGCCGCGTTGCAGTTCTGTCTGGCGCATCCGGCGGTGGCCGCGGTCATTCCGGGCGCGAGTCATCCGGGACGCATCGCCGAAAATTCAGCGGCGCTCAAGACGAAGATTCCCGACGATTTCTGGCGCGAGATGCGCGAGCAGGGCCTGGTGTCACCGCTCGCTCCCTTGCCCATCGACAAGAAATAAGGAGGCGTCATGGCTGAAGCATCCACGAGCATCGATATCAATCTTCCGGCCGATCAGGCCTGGCAACTGATCGGCGGCTTCGGGTCCCTGCCTGACTGGCTGCCCTACATACCGAAGAGCGAACTGAGCGAAGGCGGCCGCGTGAGGCATCTCGCCAATCCGGAA
The DNA here is from genome assembly GCF_031451315.1 of Caballeronia sp. LZ032. NCBI lineage: Bacteria > Pseudomonadati > Pseudomonadota > Betaproteobacteria > Burkholderiales > Burkholderiaceae > Caballeronia > Caballeronia sp. LZ032. Next base: position 1,020,004 of record NZ_JARUXP010000003.1, on the reverse strand, counting down.
GGCGAGGCGATTGTCGAGCGGCTCATCGCTTTCGATCACGCCGGCAAGAGCTATAGCTATGCGATTCTCCAGGCGCCGTTTCCGGTGACTGACTATCTTTCGACGATCAAGGTCGTGGACCTCGGCGCGAAAGGTTCGCGCGTTGAATGGTCGGGGCGGTTCCAGCCCAAGGGCGTGAGCGACGCGGAAGTGTCGCGCTTGTTTCAGGGCATCTATGAGGATGGGCTGAAGGCGCTTGCTGCGGAAGTGGCGAAGAGGACGTGAGGGGAGCGCCGCCTGCTTCGACGGTGAGCGGGGCAGGTGGCATCCAAACCTGAACAGATGCTTGCTTGAGCGAAAGCCTTTTGTGAACTTCAAGCAGAAGTGTTTCCCGCGTCTTCCATGCTTGCTAACATCGGGTGCGGCCACGTTGGCATGAAGGGAGAAGCTCATGAAGGCGCTGATTGCGGCGGTCTCTCTTTGTCTCCTGGCTTCGACTTGTCATGGTGCGGGAGTGAGACTCTTCGACATCCCGGCGGACGCCAACGGGCCCGCGCTCCACGCAGCCGTGTGGACGCCGTGTGCTGAGCAACCCGAACCCATCGAAGTAGGAACCACCCTTTTGCAAGGGACGAAGAACTGCCCGGTTGCCGGCGACCATCTTCCTCTGGTCGTGATATCGCACGGGCACGGCGGTTCGCGCCTCGGTCACCACGACCTTGCCGAAAAGCTCGCGGATTCAGGATTCATCGTTGCGGCGATCAGTCACCCCGGCGACACATCATCGGACATGTCGCGCGCGTCGGAGCCGTCGGAGTTTGTCGAACGCCCGATGGACATCAAGCGGCTCATCGACTACATGCTGGATGCATCGCCGGAAGCGTCGAAGATCAACGCTCGCGGCATCGGGTTCTTCGGCTTTTCCCGGGGCGGCTATACCGGCCTTGTTCTGGCTGGAGGCGTGCCTGACTTTCAGCATGCTGACATACCGTGCCCTGACGAGCTTCCCGTTTGCAAAACCATCCGCGAGGGGAAACTGCCGCCGCAACACTGGATTCGCGATCCGCGCATCAAGACATTCGTCCTGGCGGACCCGCTCGACGCTTTTCCGACGGCCACGACCGTTCAGGACATCAACGCCCCCATTCAACTATGGGCCTCGGAATACGGTGGCGATGGTGTGTTGCCGGAGACGACCCCCGCGCTTTCGAAACTGCTGCCCAGGACGACCGAGTACCACCTGGTCGCAGGCGCCGGCCATTTCGCGTTTCTCGCACCGTGTGCGCCAAAGCAGGCTGCGAGGCTTCCTCGCCTATGCGTCGACGAGGGTGGATTCGACCGCGTCGCATTTCACGCCAGACTCAACGAGGCTGTATTGCAGTTCTTCCGGACGCAACTCCGATAGACCCCGGGCGCCTTGCTTGCGCCTCCGACAATAGCGGTCAACTCCACGATATGCCCACTGAGCGCGCACGCGAACCCACGCGCCCCGGTCGAGGGTTAACACCGGCAAGACGCGCGTTGACATCGGTCGTAAGCATCCACTACGCTTTATGTACAGTGGATCCATTGAACATTCTGGTTGCCGCTGAAGGATGTGCCGCGATTGAGGCCTGAAGCAGACCACCGGAGAAAGTGATGGAGACACGCGCTCGCTGGACGCTCGTCAGTTTGCTGTTCGCTGGAGGCATGATCAGTTACCTGGACCGGGCGGCGTTGTCGATCACCGCGCCGCTGATCTCGAAGGAGCTCAACCTCGACCCCGCGCAGCTCGGCATCGTGTTCTCGAGCTTCTTCGTGGGCTATGCGCTGTTCTGTTTCGTCGGCGGCTACTCGGCGGACCGCTGGGGCCCCAAGGTCGTACTCAGCGTGTCGATGCTCGTGTGGTCGCTGTTTTGCGGACTGACGGCGGCGACGGTCGGCATCGTGAGTCTGTTGCTGGTGCGCGTGATCTTCGGCATGGGCGAGGGACCTTTCTGCGCCAACATCAACAAGCTGGTGTCGAACTGGTATCCGCGCGATCAACAGGCCAGCGCGCTCGGCCTCGCGAACTCGGGGCAATCCATCGGCGCGGCAATCGCAGGTCCGGTGGTCGGCTTTCTCGCCCTGGCGACGAGCTGGCGTGCATCCTTCGTCATCATCGGCGCAGTGGGCGTGCTATGGGTTGTTGCGTGGCTATGGCTCGCGAAGGACAAGCCCTCCACGCCGATTGCCGGGCAGGAGCAGTCGAACGCACAGCTTCCTGAAGCAGCCGATGACGGCGCCGCGCCCGCGCCGCTCTCGACCTATCTGCGTCGGCCCGCCATCCTCGCCACCGCTTTCGCGTTCTTCGGCTATGCGTACATTCTCTATTTCTTCCTGTCGTGGTTTCCGTCCTATCTCACGATGGCGCATCACCTGAGCATCCAGAAGATGTCGATCGTCAGCGTGATTCCGTGGGCGGTGGGCGTGACGGGGCTGGTTGCGGGCGGCTATGCGTGCGACTGGCTCGTGCGCAAGACGGGACGCGCGATCTTCTCGCGCAAGATCGTGCTGATCACGAGTCTGGGCGCGGGCGCGGTATGCATCGCCTTGACGGGCGCGGTGAGCGAGCTGACGAGCGCCGTCGCGCTGATGGCCGTGGCCGTGTTCTTCATGTACGCGTCCTTCAACACCTACTTCGCGATCGTGCTCGACACGGTGGAAAAACGCCGCGTGGGCGCGGTCGGCGGCTTCGTGCATTTCATCGCCAACCTGGCCGGCATCGTGGCGCCGGCACTGACGGGCTTTCTCGTGCAATCGTCCGGCAGCTTCAAGAGCGCGTTCGTGCTGACGGGCATCATCGCGGCGTTGGGCGCGCTGTTCGTCGCGATCTTCGTGCGGGCCCCGACCGCCGAGCTGCAACTTCAACCCGAGCTGGCCTGATCGACATGCGTCACTACGCCACCATCGAGGAACTGCGCGTTGCCGCCAGACGACGCGTGCCGCGCATGTTCTACGAATATGTCGATGCAGGCTCATGGACCGAGTCGACCTATCGCGCCAACAGCGACGACCTCGCCCGCCTGCAGTTCCGTCAGCGCGTCGCCGTGGATTTCAGCCGGCGCAATCTCGCGACGACCATGCTCGGCGAACCCGTATCGATGCCGGTCGCGCTCGCGCCCACGGGCATCGCGGGCATGCAGCACGCCGACGGCGAGATGCTCGCGGCGCGTGCGGCAGAGCGTTTCGGCGTGCCGTTCACGCTGTCCACCGTGAGCGTGTGTTCGATCGAAGACGTGGCCGCGTTCACGCAGAAGCCGTTCTGGTTCCAGCTCTACATGATGAAGGACCGCGGCTTCATCGCCGATCTGATCGCTCGTGCGAAAAGCGCGCAGTGCTCCGCGCTCGTGCTGACCCTCGATCTCCAGATCCAGGGACAACGTCACAAGGACAAACGCAACGGCCTCTCGGCGCCGCCGAAGCTGACGTTGCGCAATCTCGCCCATCTGTCGCGCCATCCGCGCTGGTGCGCGGGGATGCTCGGGACGTCGCGAAGGAGCTTCGGCAACATCGTCGGACATGCGCCGGGCGTGACCGGAATCGCATCGATGGCGGACTGGGCCGCGAAGCAGTTCGATCCGACGCTCACCTGGAAGGACATCGACTGGGTGCGGGAGCGCTGGGGCGGCAAGCTGGTGCTGAAAGGCATCCTCGACGAGGAAGATGCGCGCATCGCACGCGATGTCGGCGCCGATGCGGTGATCGTGTCGAATCATGGCGGGCGTCAGCTCGACGGCGCGCCGTCCACCATTTCGATGATGCCGCGCATCGCCGACGTGCTGGACGGCGAGATCGAGCTGCACATGGACGGCGGCATCCGCTCGGGACAGGACGTGCTGAAGGCGCTGGCATGCGGCGCGCAGGCGGTCTACGCGGGGCGCGCCTTTCTCTACGGGCTCGGTGCGGAAGGCGAGGCCGGCGTGACGCGCTGCCTTGAAATCATCCGCGACGAACTGGACACGACGATGGCGCTGGCGGGCGTCACGGACGTTCGTCACGTGGACGGCGCCGTGCTCCGCTCGGGCGGTTTCGTCCGGGAGCGAAAGCCAGTGAACCACGGTACGGCGCCGGTTCGCATCCAGGTCGCCTAGCGGCCTCATACAGGGAGATTCGCATCATGTTGAAGTCGTTGACGCCCCATCAGCTCGAACATTTCAGACAGTACGGCTATGTCGCGCCGATCCGCGTCATGTCGGAGCGGACCGCCCTCGAGTTGCGCAAACGTCTCGAAGATTTCGAGCAATCGAGCAATCCGCTCAGGAAGAAGGCGCTGAACGTGAAGAGCCACTTGCTGTTCTCGTGGCTGAACGAACTCGTGCGCAACGACAAGGTGGTCGATGCGATCGAGGATCTGTACGGACCGGATCTGCTGGTCTGGGCGAGCAGCTTTTTCATCAAGAACGGCAATGATCCGGCGTATGTGTCGTGGCATCAGGACTCGACCTATTGGGGACTCTCGAAGCCCGATGTGGTGACGGCCTGGGTCGCCTTGTCGGAGAGCAACCGCGCGAACGGCGCCATGCAGGTGGTCCCCGGCACGCATCTGCTCGACCAGATTCCGCATCGCGACACCTTCAACGAAAGCAATCTGCTGACGCGCGGGCAGGAAGTCGCGGTGGACGTCGACGAATCCCAGGCGGTGGCGATCGAACTCGAGCCGGGCGAGATGTCCCTGCATCACGTGCGGATCGTGCACGGCTCGCCGCCGAACGCATCGCCGAACCGGCGCATCGGGTATGCGATCCGTTACATCCCGACCTATGTGCGTCAGCTCGAAGGCGCCGACAGCGCCACGCTCGTACGCGGTGTCGATACGTTCAACACGTTCGAGCACGAGCCGCGTCCGACACAGGATCTCGATCCTGCATTCGTCGCGCTGCATCAGCAGATCGGCGAACGCAACCTGAATATTCTTTACAAGGGCGCGGCGCAGAATGCGTCGGCCCAGCGCTGAACCGCGCATGAATGCGTTGACCTTCGATGCCGCACTCATGGAGCGCACCGGCGAGCCGCTGCGCATCACGCGCGTGTCGCTGCGCAATCTCGCCGGGACCGACGTCGTCGTTCGGGTGAAGGCGGCGAGCCTGTGTCATACGGATCTCGAAGCGATGCGCGGCGACCTGGGCACGCCGCTGCCGTTCGTGCCCGGACACGAGGCGGCCGGTATCGTCGAGTGGACTGGCGCATCGGTCACGCGAGTCGCGAAGGGCGATCACGTCGTGATGTCGTGGAATCCGCACTGCGGCCAGTGTTTCTATTGCAGGCGGCAACAGTCGATCCTGTGCCAGCCGTATCGCAGTCACATGGCGCAGTCGTTTCATTTCGACGGCGCGCCGCGTCTCTTTCTCGACGATGGCGCGCGCGTGCATCAACTGGCCTACATGGGCAGCTTCGCGGAATACTGCGTCGTGTCGCAGGAGTGCGCGGTGCCCGTTCCCGCAGCCATGCCGTTCGACCGCGCCTGTCTGATCGGCTGCGGCGTCATGACCGGTTTTGGCGCAGCGACCAACATCGCGAAGGTCGAGCCCGGCAGCACGGTTGCGGTGATCGGCTGCGGGGCGGTGGGTCTGTCCGCGATACAGGGCGCGCGGCACGCGGGCGCCGCGCGGATCGTCGCGATCGATCGCGCGCCGGACAGGCTCGAGACGGCGCGTGCGCTGGGGGCGAGCCACGCACTGTGCGCCGATGAATCGCTGGTGGCGGCCGTCGCGGACCTGACGAGCGGACGCGGCGCGGATTGCGTGATCGAATCCGCGGGCAATCGTCAGGCGCTCAGGGCGAGCGTTGAAATCGTGCGTCCGGGCGGTCAGGTGGTGTGGCTCGGCAAACTCCCCGCCGACGACGAAGCGTCGTTCCGCTGGGGCGCGCTGATGGGCGAGAAGCGCATCGTGCGTTCGAGCTATGGCGGCGCGAACCCGGCACGGGATTTCCCGATGCTCGCCAATGCCTATCTCGACGGCACGTTGCGGCTCGACGAATACGTGACCTCGCGCATCACGCTCGATGGAATCAATGAAGGGATGCGACGTCTTGCGGCAGGTGTCGAGCTCCGCTCGGTGATCGAGTTCTGATCATGAGTCATCCCGACCTGCAACCCGGCTGGATCGACACGCCGCATCGCTGCGCATCGCTCGGGCGCTTCAGGCTGGAATCGGGCGAACATATCGACGATCTGCTGATGTCCTACGTCGTCCACGGCGATCTCGATGATCGTACGCGCCCTGTCGTGCTGGGCGTGTGTGCCATCGGCAGCACGCATCACCGGCTCGACTTCCTGATCGGTACGGGACGCGCGTTCGATCCCGCGCGCGTCACCGTGATCGTCGCCGATGCGCTGGGCAACGGCCTGTCCAGTTCCCCGTCGAATTCACCGACGCAGGGCGGTACGGCCTTCCCGCGTTTCACGATTCGCGACATGGTACGCAGCCAGAAGGCGCTGCTCGATCACCTCAACATCGCGACGCTCGACGCAGTGGTGGGTGCATCGATGGGCGGCATGCAGGCGCTGCAATGGGGCGTGTCGTATCCGCGCTTCATGAAGAAGCTGGTCGCGCTCGTGCCGATGGCGAAGACCACGGCCTGGTCGCAGGCGGTCAATCAGGCGGGCCGGCGCGCGCTCGAAACCTCGGGCGGAGACTGGAGTGCGTGGCTCGGGATCATGCATGTATTGGCGATGCGCACGCCGGAGCGTTTCGAGGAAGACGCGACACAGGCGGGCGGCACGCAGGCGTGGTTCGAGAAGCGCGCCGCGTGGTTTCGCACGCAGCGGCTCGATCCGCTCGACTGGATCTGGCAGTCGCATGCTTACGATGCTCACGACGTCGGCACGACGCCGGGTTTCGAAGGGGATACGGCACGCGCGCTCGCGAGCATCGAGGCGCACACGCTGATTGGCGTGCCGGCGCTGGACCTCTACAATCCCGTGGAAGAGGGCATACGCGCGGCCGGGCAGATCGGAAACGCCAGACTGCTGCGGGTGCCTTCGACGAGCGGCCATATGATGGCCTCGGAGGCCGATCCTACTTCCGCCGCACGGCTGAATGCGGAGATCGCTTCGTTCATGGCGTATTAGCAGAGGCCCGTGTCATGAATCCCCAGGTCGAGGACATCGCACCGACGAATTCGCATTCCACGTCCGAGGCGGGCGGTTCCATTCAGCATCGCACGTATCGGCTGTTGCGCGAGATGATCGAAGACGGGCGCATTACGCCGGGTGAACGGCTGCTCGAAGCGCAGGTCGCGAAATCGTTCTGTATCAGCCGCTCGCCTGCGCGCATTGCGTTGGCCGCGCTGTGCGCGGACGGGATCATCGTTGAAAGCGAGGGGCGCGGTTATCGCGTGGCCGGTGCGGCTTCGGGCGATCGTGCCGGCAAGCCGGCCGTGCTCGACAAGCTGGAAATCACGAGCGCGCCGCAATGGCAGCGCATGTACGCCGAACTGGAGCGCGAGCTATGCACTCGCGTGCTGTTCGGTTCGGTGCGCATCACGGAAGAAGCGCTCGCTGAACATTTCGCCGTGAGCCGCACCGTCGCCCGCGGCGCGATGGCGCGCATGCACAGCGTCGGGCAGCTGTCGCAGGACCGCAACGGGCACTGGATTGCGGAGCAGGTGACGCGTGAGCGCATCGAGCACCTGTTCGAGATACGCCGCCTGCTTGAACCGACCGCGCTGCTGCACGCCGCGCAGCATGTGCCGCGCGAGTTCCTCGAAGCGGTGCGCGCACGTCTCGTCGGTGTCATCGAGGCGGGGCATCGCGGGGGTGCCGAGATGGACACCGCCGAAACCGATTTGCATATCGATCTCCTGTCGCACTGCCCGAACAAGGAGATCGTGCTTGCCCTCTCACGCACGCACGTCCTGTTCGTGCCGACACGCTATCTGAGCGACCCCTACCTCGAGATCCCGTATCAGCTCATCAGCGATGCGTTCACCGAGCATCTGCAGATCGTGGACGACATACTGGCTGGCCAGCCTGAGCGCGCAGCGCAGGCATTGACGGAACATATCCGCGAAGCGAATACCCGCTGGGTGCTGCGTTTCGAGATCATCCGGCGCATGAAGCAGCCGGACTTTCCTGCGTATCTGACGGCGCTCGGTGCGGCTTGACCAACGGCGGACGTGCTCGTCTCCGATGTCTCGCCGGAGCTAACGAACGCCTGCCAAATGCATTCATCAGAAGTTCGCCCTTCCCCGATACCCCGACGCTCGTTATACAAACCCACGGCATCGCGCGACCCGCACGGCTTGCCCGTATCGTCGTCTCCAAAGCAGCACGGAGGCGACCATGGGGTTCCCGCAACTGACGTTTGGCTTTCCGATGACTATGCTGATGACATCCGGTGCGTACGCGCAGTCGCCGGACCAGCCGATGACGCGCGCGCAGGCCCGCAAGGAGCTCGAGGAACTGGCTGCGGTGGGCTACCACCCGGCGCAGGCATCGAGTCACCGGTTTCCCTTCGACATCGAGGACGCGCAGGCGCGTGTCGCGGAGAAGCGGCGTCAGGAAGCCGCGCGCATCAGTGGGAAGCGCTGATCCACACCTGGACCGGCGTGGCGCTCAACCTGAAGGAGATTGGCATGAGAGTCAGAACCGTATCGATGATGCTCGCCTGCGCCTGCCTGTTGGCGCCGCCGGCACTCATGGCGCAGACCACGGATGCACCCATGAATCAGGGCGCCGCGGGCACCAATGCGACGAATCAGAAGAGCGCCGACCGCGCGCTGGCGAAGGCGGTCCGGCGCGCGCTGGGGAAGACGCCGGGCTTCGACAGTTCCGGCGTGTTCGTCCGCGCGCGCAGCGGCGTGGTGACGCTGTCGGGTTCGGTAAGGAGCGGCGACCAGATCCCCGTGGCGGGCGATGTCGCGCGCTCGGTGAAGGGCGTGACCTCCGTGAACAACAAGCTCGGCCTGTTCCACGGCGGCAACGGTTGAGCGGAAGCGGCGCGGCGAGGACATGAGTGCCTCGCCGCGCCTGCTTGCTACACAGGAAGGTTCTCCGATGCATCCGGATAACGCGGATACCAGCCGTTCTTCACGCCGAGCGTCCGCACGTCGAACTCGATGTCGCCTTCATAGCGCGGCGCATATTTCCTGAAGGCCGCCTCGACCTCGCGCGAGCGCGCGCTGATGCGCACGAAGTTGTACGCGTGGGACATGATGTAGAACTCGCCGGCCTTGATCTGTTTCATGACGATGGCCGCGTACTTGTCCGTGTCCATGCCTTCCTGGGTTTCCCTGGCGAGTTCGGAGCGGACCAGTCCCGGGCAGATGAGCGCGACATCCATGAAGTCGGGCGCTTCTTCGCGCAGCGCCACCGTCACGGCGAGCACGGCGTGCTTGCTCGCCACCTATCCGGCGCCTTCCGGAATCGCATTGAAGAATGCGTTCTCCGAGCCGACGTTATAGATCGCGCACGGCGTCTTTTGCGCGATGAAGCGCTTCCCGAACACCGAGACCCCGTGCAGCACGCCGAAAAGATTCACCGCCAGCACGCTCTGCACGTCTTCCGGGCGCGCGTCGATCACGCTCGACGGCACGGGACCGACACCCGCATTGTTGACGATCACATCCACCTGCCTGAACTTGCTCCATGCGAAGTCCGCGAGCGCTTCGACCTGATTGCGGTCCGTCACGTCGCATTCGAAGATCTCGACGCGCGAGGCGTGACCCCGCGAGTTCTTTCGCGGCGTGTTCGAGGCGTGCCGGGTTCATCCTGGCGATCAGCAGTTGCGCCCCTTCCGTGGCGGGCCCAGCCGGTGCATCTGCTGATTCGCGGGCATAGTCTCCAGGAGCACATGTCGCAGTACCTGATCGATCGCATCGCGAGCCTCTCGGACACCGAGGTGCTCTCGCTGTCCAGCGACAGCGCCGGACTCACGGGCGTCAACACGCGCGGCCCGCAGGGCGGGCACAGCTTCAAGGTCCGGCATCTGTTCCTGTTCACCGGCGCCGAACCCAATACGCGCTGGCTCAGGGATTGCAGCGTCGACACCGACGACAAGGGCTTCGTGCTGACGGGCAATGCGGCGCGCAGCGGTCTCGAACAGCAGCCGTGTCTGGTCGAAACCAGCGTGAAACGGCGTGTTCGCCATCGGCGATGCGCGCTTCGGCTCGATCAAGCGGGTGTCGGCGGCCTGGGGAGGGCGTGTCCGTCGTCGCGCAGGTTCATGAATTTCTGGCCGCGCATCAGGTACATTGAAGCGGAAACCTCGTGCGCGCAGGCGCGCTCAACCTGAAGGAGACCACTCCAGTGACCTCGAATGTGAAAGTCGTCGCCATCCTGAAAGCGAAACCGGGACGAGAGGAGGAACTCGCTGCGCTGTTGCACGGCATGACCGGCCCATCGCGCGCGGAAGCCGGCAATCTGCGCTATGACCTCTGGCGGGACGTCGACAACGCCGGCCAGTTCGTGCTCGACGAACTCTATCTGAGCCATGATGCCATCGCCTCGCACCGGAGCACGGCGCATTTCCAGCACTATCTGTCGCGTATCGGCGAACTAGCGGAGCGCACGGCGGTGGTCGTCAATGCGTTGGATGTCTTTCCGGGCGACGCCTGATTCGCAGGCGTCGCGCTGTCACACTCGTCGAATGGCGACGAGCAGGCTTCCGATGGCATGCGTGCCGTCATATGCCATGCGGTGCAGTACGCAAAGATCCTCGGCGCGGGCGCGCGGGTGATTGCGTTCGCGCGCAATCCGGAGAAGCTCGCCATCGCGCGTGAATATGGCGCGGATGACATCGTCGATATCAAGGGCAAACCAGCCGCCGATATCGGCCGTGAATTGCATCAGCTGGTGGGCCGCAACGACATCGACGCCGCCATGGACTGCGCCGGCGCCCCCGAGATGGTGCAACTGGCCATGAGTCTTCTGTCGATCGGCGGCCACTATGCCGATGTGGGTCTGGTGGGCGATCGCGTCGACATTCCGCTGTTTCCGCGTGTCTCGCGCGAGCAGACTTTGCATGGGTCGTTCTGGGGCAACAACACCGATCTCGGCGAAGTGATGGCGCTGGCCACGCAGGACAAGATCCGTCACACGGTCAAGACCTTCGGCTTCGAGGAACTGAACGACTACATCAACCGCCTGCGCGTGGGCGACGTAGTAGGCCGGGCCGTGATGAAGTTCTGAACGCGGCTGAGGGTTTTTCACGCGTCCTCGAAGATCTCCTCGATCCTGAGCCCGAAGACCCGGGCGATGGCGAACGCCAGCGGCAGGCTCGGATCGTACCTGCCGTTCTCGATCGCATTGACCGTCTGGCGCGACACCCCGAGCGCGCCGGCGAGATCCGTCTGCGACCACTCGCGTTCGGCGCGTAGCGCACGGATGCGGTTCTTCATGAGCGCCGCATCCGCTCAACGATAGCGGCGCGCACTGAACACGCTGCCCAGGATCCACAGCACCGCCATCACCGGCCACACGACGAACAGGGACAGCTTCGGAAAGCCGACGCCTTCGAGAAAGCCATAGCTGAAGGTGATAAGCGCCGTGCCCGCGAACGCGATGGCGAGCGCTTCGAGCTGGACGCGCCGGAACAGTTCGTCCACGCGCCGCAACTGCCGCAAGACGACCCAGCAGATGAACGGGCCGGCGATCATCGGACACAGCGCGACCGCGATGCGGGCCGTCGGGTTGTCGAGCGTGCCGGAGCGCAGCCACCACACCGAAGCCATCAGCAAGACCACATAGGCCAGCATCGCTGCGGTCATTTCCTTGCGATATCGGTTCATGACGGCTTCTCTCTGCGTGTAAAGGATGCTTTACAGCATAGCGAACCGTTGTGGTCATGTAAAGCGTGCTTTACATGACCATGACCGCGTTTGTTAGCCAACAGAACGATCGCGTAATTTATTCTTGCCGGCGGCGCCCGATGCTACGCTTGGCGCTCAAAGTTACCGCAGCCGCCTGATCGTCAGCACAATCGAAGCGAACACGAAGCGAACAAAAATCAATCGGGGCCGCACATGTTGCGAAGGGTGGTGGAGCGCGTGAGACAGTTCCGGCGCAGCGAAGGCTTCAAGCATTCGCTGGCCACGCCGGTTCGCTTTTCGCTGCATGCGCGGCAGCGGCTGAATCGCAGTGTGTTTGCGATCGAGATCAGGGAGACATCGGGCTTCTTCTCCGTGATGCAGATGGTGCTGTTCATCCTCGTGCATTGCGAGGAAAAGCGGCTGACGCCGCAAGTGTCCGCGCGCGGCGGGCTGTATGGCGACGCGGAAGGCAGGATCGACTGGTTCGCGGCGCTGTTCGAGAACGTGCGCGCGTCCGCAGGCGCGATGCCGCCGCGCCGGGTCCGCACATCCGTCGTGCGGGATCTGGAGCAACTGGGTTTCAGGCGGCGCTACGAAAGCGCGCTGCGCCTGCGCAGTGCGAGCGAATTGTTCAATTCATATTACCGGCCGGCTGCATCGATTCGCGAAGAAGTCGCGGCGGCGTGCGCGACGCTCGATATCTCCGCCAGCACGCTCGGCGTCCACTTCCGCGGCACGGACAAGAAGTTCGAAGCGTTCCTGGTGGCGTGGAGCGACTTCTGCCGGCTCGTCGAACAGACGCTCGCGCTCAATCCGCATCTCACGAATCTCTATGTGTCGAGCGACGAGCAGGCCTTCATCGACTTCTTTCTTGCCTGGCCCTTCAAACGCCCGATCAGCGTGGCGCCGGCGCAGCTGCTTTCGAAAGGCGATGCCGCGATACATTTCAGCGGCTATCCGGGCCTTGCGATCGGCCGCGAAGCGCTGGTGTCGAGCCTGCTGCTGGCCCGTTGCGGGCACCTCGTGAAGACGCCGTCCTATCTGTCGGCGTGGTCGAAGATCTTCAATCCCGATCTGCCCATCACTCTTGCCGTGCCGCCGCGCCCCGACGCATTCTGGTTCCCCGACAGCCAGATCTGGATCGAACAGGAACAGGCCGTGGGCGGCAAGGCGGCGTGACGGGCGTGACCGGCGTGACGTCGGCCGCTCATGCATTGCGTTGCGGCAGGAAGCGCCAGGTCAGCAACATCAATGCGAGCGCGGCGGGAAGCCAGTTGATGTCGGTCGGCACGCTGTCGCGATGGGTGTAGCGACGGTCGGTCATGGCCGCGAACAGATCCTGCGGCGTGCGCAGGCGCCGGTAATCGAAGCCGATCTGTTGCGCCACCGACGCCAGATACTCCCCGCGCAAGGCCGAAAGCTCCTCGTGACTCTGCGCGCTGACGCCCGGGTTCGAATGAGCGGGCACCTGGATCACCTGATCCGCCTGCCAGTAGCCGACGCGCCGGCCATCGGCGTTCGTGCGCGGAATGGGCGCGGGCTGATCCCCGCCGACGCCGATCAGCCAGCCCTTCACCTGCCCGCGCGGCACGTCGCGGACGGGTTCGTCGGCGAGGACCGGCGGCGCTTCCTGACCGTCGGTGATGAGCAGCACGCCCGTCTCGTGCCCGATGGTCTTCGCCGTGCGCACGGCGGCGAACACGCCGCCTTCCGCGATGCGGCTCCAGTTGGTCCAGCGCATGTCGCCGCCGATGCCGTCGAGCGAAGCCTGCAAGGCGTCGAAGTTGCCGCACACCTCGACGGGCGGCATGAGCAGCAGCGTGCCTTGTCCGGTGAAGATGCTCCAGCCGATGCGCGAGCCGCACGGCAGGCGTTCCAGCGTATCGCGCATGGCCGCGCGCGCGAACTCGAGCCGGCTCACGGGCGCATTGCCGATGCCGACATCCTCCACGTCCATGCTCTGCGTGATGTCGAAGGTGACGATAGTGCTGACGACATTCCTCGGCAGCATCAGTGGCGGCATCCAGACCGCGGCGGCGAGCAGCAGCGCGGCGGCGGCGAGCGCCCAGTTGCGTCGTCCGCCCGGCGCTCGGGTCAGGGCAAGGGCGGCGCTCATGGCAGATCCTCGCTTTGAGCGCCGCGCAGCCTTACGGTGGATTGATGCTTGATGTCGAGTTCATCCTGATCGCCGGGTATCTCGGGTGCGAGCCACAGCGCGCGTTCGAGGTTGTAGCGCGCGTCCCAGTCGCCGGGCGTGATGCGCAGCGCCGTGCGGTAGCGGTCCTTGGCCTGTTCCAGCAGCGGCAGCGAGCGGATCGGCCCGGTGGCCTCGCTGCCCGCCGCTTCGCGCAGATACAGGTTGCCGAGATTGAAAAGGGCGGCCGTCTGCAGCGTGCGATCGGCGGATTGTGCCGCGAGCGGGTCGAGCAGGTGCTGGGCGTCATCGACGCGTCCGGCTTTCGCAAGCGCCGCCGCACGCGCCAGCCGCACTTCGCCCGCTGCCTCCGGCGTGTCTTGCGTGTCTGACTTGTTGATCGTCATGTCATGCACTTCGCGCGTCACGGTCTGCGCGTGCCGGAACACGCTCCAGTCGTACAAGGCCAGCGCCGCGAAGACGATGGCGACCGTCCCAAAGGCGAGATGGATCGCGCCGCGCCTCATGTCCAGCTCCGCACCTGAACCCCGCGCAGAGCCAGCAGCAGCGCGCTCGCCAGCAACGCGGCGGCGAAGCAGAACGCGCTGTCGTCCTGCCGTGGCAGCCGTTCGGAGAACGACAGCGGCGTGCTGTGCTGCTTGTCGATCTCGGCCATCGCGGCGGCCATGGCGGCGGCGTCCTCGGCCTGATAGAGCCGGTAGGGCATCGCGAGCCCCTGAAAAAAACGATGCAGCTCCGCTTCCTCGGAGTGATCGTCGGCGGATGCGGGCTTGGTCAGATCGGGGCTGTACACGCCGCTGCGCAAGTACACGAAGTACAGCGCGATACGGTTGCGCGCCAACCCGCTGCGGATCGCCTCGCGCGCGGCGGCGTCGAGATTCGCGCCGCCGTCGGAGACCAGCACGATGGCGCGGCGGGCCGCGTACGCGCGTCCGTCGAACTGCCGGATCGCCGCGATCAGGCCGCGATCCAGCCGCGTATCCGGCATGCCGCGCCCGATGCCGGTGCCGTCGAGCGCCGCGTCGATGATGCGGTGATCGGCGGTGAACGGCACGGCGAGAATCGGACTGATGCCGAACATCATGAAGGCGAGGCGGTCGTCGGGCCGCACGGCGACGAAGTGTTCGAGCGCATGGCGCGCGACCGCATTCTTCGACTGCCCGCTCGGCTCGCTCACCGGCGTCTTCGACATGACCGCGTCCATGCTCGCGCTCCGGTCCATCAGGATGAGGATTTCGGCGGCGCTGCTGGTGCGCATCGCCTGCACGTGCGAGCGCCCCGGACCCGCCAGCCCGATGACGATGCCCGCCATCGCCAGCAGCGCGCAGAGGCGCCGGGCGTGATCGATGGCCGAGCCGAGCGGATCGCGCGGCAGCCAGTCGACGAACGAATAGGCGAACGAATCGGCGGGTTTCGGCAGCAACGGCAGCAGCGCGAGCGGCAGCAGAAGGAGCAGCCAGGGCCGGAGGAAATCGACGGGCATCGCGTCAGCGCCTCTGTTCCGCACGCTGCAGCGCCCGGGCGAGGTCGCGCAGGTCTTCGGGCGGCGCGGCGTCGGGCGTGAAGAAGCGCCGCTGCGAGTGCGCGTAGAAAAGCTCGATGCGCGGTCGAAGCGCTTCGAGATAGGGCGCGCGCGCGAACAGCGCGGGCAGCGACGCGGTATGGACGACCTGTGCGGCGGCGGCATCGAAGGCGCGGTGAAGGTGGACCCAGGGGGCGTCGCCGTCGTTTTCGATGCGGCGTATCGCCCGCCACGCACGCGCGAACGGCAGCGTCCTCACGTCCTTGCGCGTCCGCCATGTCCACCAAGCCGCCCACGCCAGCACGGTCAGCGCCAACAGCGTGAGCATCGCGATCATGCGGCGTCGCGCGACCGGTCCATCCGTCGGCGTGATGATGCGGTCGGGTTGCAGCGCTTCGAGCGCGCCGCTGCGGAACGCATTGCGCGGCGTCAAGGGCCCGACGCTGATCGGCCATGCAGCCACATTCAACGACGCGCCCTCGGCGGGCTTCAGTTCGAGCGCCGGCAGACCGGTTTGCGTGAGCGTCTGCGCGGCGTTGATGACCTGATACTCGATCACCATCCACGGCTGCCCCTGCGCGTCTTCCTCGATGTGCGCCGGACGCCGTTCGAGCCACACGCCCACGCGGCCCGCCGAAGGCAGCGGCACACCGTGGAGCGCGTGTCCGTCGGAGGACAGCAGCACGCGCTGCGTCAGCACGTCGCCGAGCGCATAGCCGAACGCGCGCGGCTGCGCGACGGCGGCGGTCACGGCCGGTTCGGCGCGGGCGAGCATCGCGCACAGCAGCAACGCGGCCGCGCCGATCGAGCCTGTGCCGCGGCTCATGCCGTCGTTTCCAGGAAGTAACGCGAGAGCGCTTCGGCATCGAATGCACCCTCGATGAAGAACGGCGTCGCGCCGCGCTTGCGCAACACGCCGCTCAACTCGGCGCGGCGCTTCGCAACGTTGTCGCGCCACTGCTGCGCCATCGAACGCCGCAGCCACAGCGCACGGCGTCTGCCGTCTTCGATGTCACGCACCTGGAGGAACCGGCCGCTGGCCGGCGGCTCGGTTTCGGCCTTGTCCCAGATGACCATCGGCACGAGCCGGGCATGGACCAGCCGATCGAGCGCGGCGTCGAGCGCCGTCAGCGGCCAGTGGAAGTCGGACACCAGGAACACGAGACCGCGCCGTCCCGCCAGACGTTCGAGCGCGCGCACCAGTCCCGCCGCCGGCTTCGCGGAGATCGCGGATACGGAACACGTGCGCAGCCGCTGCGCCATTTCATCGCCGACGCCCCGGCCATGGCGCGCCGGCATGAACAGGTCTTCGCGCACGTTCTCGTCGAAGCCGAGCAGGCCGACCTGATCGCCGGCCCGGAACGCGCTGTAGCACAGCGCCTCGACGAACTCGGCGGCGAGATCGAGCTTCGGCCGCCGCGCGCCGAAGCGCATCGACGCGGAGACATCGACCAGCACCTGCACCGGCACCGCGACGCGCTGCAAATGCAGGCGCACCAGCCATTGCTGCGGCACGGCACGCTGGCTGGCGCGCAGGTCGAGCCGGCGTGGATCGGGGTGATCGAACAGCCGCGCGTGCATCGCGAACTCCTGTCCCGCGCCAAAGCTCGTGCCCGGATGCGAGCCGGGCCGGAAGCCGCGCGCCCGCCCGGGCAGCCGGTAGTGGAATTCGACGGGATCCTTCATGACCAGGCGTGCAGATCAGGGAACCGCGATCGTGCGGACGATCATCGCGGTCAGCGCATCGGCGAGTTCCTGCCGGCGCATTTCATAGACGGGCGTGAAGAAGACCCGGTGACCGAGCGCGGGCAGCAGCACTGCGTGAACGTCCTCGGGCAGCACATGCAGCCGTCCTTCGAGCCACGCACGCACGCGCACCGCGCGCACCAGCGCGCTCATGCCGCGCGGACTGGCGCCCGCGAGAATCAGGCGGTCCATGTCGACGTCCGGCAACCCGATGCCGAAGCGCTGCGGCGTTTCGGTCGCCTGCCAGATGTCGAGCACATAGCGTTCGATGCGCGGGCTCAGCGTGACGCTGCGCTGGATCGCCGCGCCGATGGCGTTGAGCCGCGTGGCGTCGATCACCGCGCGCGGCACGCTTTCCATGAGGGCATCGACGTCATGGAACTTCGGCTCGAAGACCAGCGCGCGGCGCACGTCGTCGTCCTGCGGCGTCGGCATGTTGAGCTCGAAGAGAAAGCGGTCCCGCGCCGCCGACGCCAGCTCGAAGGTCTCGTCCTTCTCCACCTTGTTGCGATCCGCGAACACTGTCAGGTGCGGAAAGCGGTAGTCACGGCCGAATGCGGACACCGTGCGCTCGGCCATCGCGCGCAGCAGCAGTGACTGCACTTGCGGACGCGAGCGGTTGATCTCGTTGAAGAAGAAGGTGCTGAGTCCTTCTCCATGACGCAGCAGGGGACCGGGTTCGATGCGCGGCTTGCCGTCGGCATCGACGAAGGTGTGATAGATGAGATCGCCCGGCATCAGGTCGATGGTGCCTTCCACGCGCTCGAAGTCGCCTCCGGTGGCGCGGGCGAAGGCGCGCAGCAGCGTGGTCTTGCCGACGCCCACGCCGCCTTCCAGCAGCACGTGGCCCCGCGCATACAGCGCGATGTTGATCAGATGCGAGATCGCTTCCTGCCCGACGACGGCGTTCGCGACCGCTGCCTCCATGTTGCGGGCTTCGCCGCGCCAGTCTTCGAGTTCGGTTTCGGATGCCATGAAGTCGCGCCGCGCCTTGCTTCGAATGAAGGGTGTCTTGATCGAGCCGGCGTCAGGGGATGCATAAGACATGCCCACAGTGCAAAGCCGCTCGGGCGCGGCACGAGGGAGCACAGTGTCCTTGCGCGATGACAGTGTGTCGCGGACAAAGCGGATCAGCGCAAGCCGGCCTCTTCGAGCAGCCAGGCCTTGAACGCGAGCACTGGCGCCTGTTCGCCGCCGCCCTTGCGATGCACCAGGAAGTAAGCCAGCTCGCAGCTCTGCACCGTATCGAAGGGCTTGACGAGGCGGCCCTCGGCGAGATCGCGCTCGACCAGCGTGGTCCTGCCGAGCGCGACGCCATTGCCGGACATCGCCGTTTGAAGCGCCATCGCGGAGTCGTTGAGTTGCAAGCCGCGCCGCGTGTCCACGCCGTCGCGGCAACCCGCATGCAGCAGCCACGAACGCCAGGTCGGGAAGACGCCGAAGCCGCTCATCGACGTATCGTGTATCAGCGCGTGATGTTGCAGATCGAGCGGAGACTTGAGCGCGTGGGGGCCGTGCAGCAGGGCCGGACTGCACACCGGGAAGAACTCGTCGCGCAGCAGGAAAGTGGCATCGAGACCGGGCCACACGCCCGCGCCGTAGCGGATGCCGGCATCGATACGTTCGGCGGTGAAGTCCGTCAGACGTCCGCTCGTGTCGATGCGCAGATCGTAATAAGGATGCCGGCGCTGAAAGCGTTCGACCCGCCACAACAGCCACTTGTCCGCGAAGGCGGGTGGCACGGTCACCGTGAAGACGATGCGCGACTTGCTGGCCTTGAGCGCCTCCATCGCGTTGGAAAGCAGATCGAAGCCGCCTTGCAGGTCGGGCAGGGCGGCACGGGCGGCGTCGGTCAGCGTGAGCCGCGACGCACCCGATGTCGAGCGATGAAACAGTTCGACATCGAGAGTGCCCTCAAGCCCGCGAATCAGCTGACCGACCGCCGCGGGCGTCACGTTGAGTTCATTGGCTGCGGCGGTGTAGCTCAGATGCCGTGCGACCGCTTCGAAGGCTCGCAGCGCGTTCAGGTTGCCGGGCGCGCGCATCATGACTCCTGCGTTGGGGAAGTGCGCTCAATCTACCGAAATGCGCTGCGCCCGGCCAGAGCGCGACGCGCGCCGTCAGAACTGCGTCAGGCCGCCGTCAACCACCATCTCCGTGCCGGTGATGAAGGCGGCGTCGTCGCTGGCGAGGAACAGCGCGGTTTGCGCCACTTCCCGCGCTTCGCCGAAACGCTTCAGCGGCACGGCGGCCTGAATGCCTTCGCCGGCGGCGGCCAGTTCCTTGTCCGACAGACCGAGCTTGCCGTGAAAGGGCGTGGCGATCGGTCCGGGGCTCACGGCATTGACGCGAATGCCGCGCGGTGCGAGTTCGGCGCCGGCCGAGCGGACCAGCGAGCGCAAGGCCGCTTTCGTCGCCGCGAGCACTGACAGACCCGGCGTGCCGGTTTCATTCAGGAACGACGTGGTGACGATGATCGCACCGCTCTTCGGCATATGCGGCACGGCTTTTTGAATGGTGAAGAACGCGCCGTTGAAGTTCAGGGCGAACTGCTCGCTGATCTGCTCGGGCGTCACGGCTTCGAGCGGCGCGGCGGTGGCGGCGCCCGCGTTGGCGTACACGACGTCGATGCGTCCATGCGTTTCCACGATCTCGACGATCGCCCGGTCGAGCTGAGCCGGGTCGCGCAGATCGACGTTGAGTGTCATCGCGGAGTCGCCGAGAAGCCGCGCGGCTTCTTCGAGACGGCCCGGATGCGTGCCCGTCACGATGACCTTCGCGCCTTCCTGTTGAAACAGCTTGGCGGCTTCCAGACCGATGCCCGAGGTTCCGCCCGTGATCAGTGCAACCTTGTCGTTGAGCTTCATGACCGACTCCTTCGATAGTGGGTGAAGTGAAGGGCTTCGCTGTGTTGCGTTGCCCGTGACTTCACTATCGACGAACGGTCCGTCCCCGACAAACGAGATGATCTGTGCGAGCGGAGAAGAAAATCTACGCCGCCCCGTGAAAGGCGCCGGAAAGCCTCACGCGGCCTGCGGCGGAATGAAATCCGGCGATGCCGCAAGCTCGTCTTCGGCCACCGCGGCGAAGGTCTGCTCCGCGGCGCGCGCCGCTGCCTTGCGCGTCTTGCCCGCCCGTGACGGCGGCTGGCATGCGCCGCATACGACGCCATGCTGCAAGTCGTGCTTGTGCGCGATGTACTTTCCCGTGCAGCGGCAGCAGGGCGTCAGCTGCAGCAATTCGGCTTCGAAGAAGCGCACCAGGGTCCACGCGCGCGTGAGATCGAGCACGGGTTCGGTGCCGGTGCGCGCGCAATGTTCGAGATACAGCCGATACCCCTTGGTGAGCGCATCGAGGTGCGAGCATTTCGCATCGTTCTTGAGGAACTGGTAGGTATTGAAGAACAGCGACGCGTGAATATTGGGCAGCCAGGGCATATACCAGTCCGCCGAGAAAGGCAGCATGCCCTTGGGCGGCGATGCGCCCCGCACTTCGCGATACAGCCGGACCAGGCGATCGCGCGACAGCTTGAGTTCGCTTTCGAGCACCTGCATGCGCGCGCCCAGTTGAATCAGCGCGATGGCGCGAAACACTTCCTGGGCGTCCTCGGTGACGGTCTTCTTGGCTGGCGTATTCATGCAGTCCCCGCGTCAGGCGAACTGGCGGGCGGATTGCCCGGCCATGAGAATGGCGGCATGCGTGGAGGCGACATCGGCATGGCGTGGCGCCTGCGTGAGCGCCGAGAGCAGCATGCGGTCGTTGAAGCGGAATGCGCACAGCAACTGGTCCGCTGATGCGAGCTTCACGACCTGCGGCAGCGAGAGGCCGCTCAGCAGATCCGCGACGTCTCCGGACAGGCCGAGCCGAAACATGCCGATGGCCCGGTCTTCGCGCAACAGCCTCTGCGCAAGAATGAGATAGGAAAGATTGATTTCGCGAATGATTTCCTGTGTGTCCTGATTGTCCATGGTATTCAGCCTTTGAGATTTATAAGAGGGCTGTTGCCAGTCGATTCATTCACGCTTCTCCGTGAAGAATCATTAATTTCAGTTTAGACACTCGCTGAAACCGTTTCAATACTCAGACGAATAGTATTAATCAATAGAATCCGCTCGATGCAAAGAAGCGCATCGGGATTTATTTCTGCCTGTTGAAGAAATTGGCGGCAAATTTCGCGGGCTGCGGAAAGAAGCAAGGCGCAGACAAAGGGACGTATCCTGCAAACGTTTGCACGGTGTGGTGAAAGCATCACCTGTGTTCTTGTCACCGAAAGTTCACACAGAAGCCTTAGCGTGCTCTGTTTTCTCTACCTTCGACGTCCGATGCACCCTGCGTTTTCAAGGTTTCACCGCTTCTCCGGCCAGCGCAATTTACGCGTCGCGGGAGATTTATCCCAGGAAGTTCCATTCGTGGACGCCGAGGATTCGAATTCCCTCGTGATGGAAATCTTCTCGGCGCGCCGCGATATGGGAAGTCTGGCCGTGATTGAAAATCTGCGCCCGATCGGACTGATCAACCGCGATATTTTCATGTCGCAGATGAGCAAGCCTTTTCATCGCGAGCTTTACGACAAGAAAAGCTGCATCGCTTTCATGGACAAGGAGCCGTTGATCGTCGATGCGGATGAAAGCATCGAAACGCTTGCGTTCAGGACGGTCGAAGCCGGCGAGAAAGCCTTGGTGGACGGGTTCATCGTGACGCGCGGCGGGCGCTTTGCGGGCGTGGGCAGCGGTCTGGAACTGGTCAGCGCCGTGGCGGAAATGCAGGCGGAGAAAAACCGCCAGATCATGCAGAGCATCGAGTACGCCAGCGTGATCCAGCGCGCGATGCTGCGCGCCTCCGACGAAGCGCTGGCCATGCATTTGCCGGGCGCCGCGCTGCAGTGGGAGCCGCGCGATGTCGTCGGCGGCGACTTCTACCACTTCGCCGCGTTTCCGCATGGCTGGTTCGGCGCCATCGCCGATTGCACCGGCCACGGCGTGCCCGGCGCATTCATGACGCTGCTGGCTTCGGCTTCGCTGTCGCAGGCGCTCGAACAGATGGGTCCGCGCGATTCCGCCGCGTTGCTCTCGGCGGTGAACCGCAACGTCAAGGGTTTGCTCGGTCAGGTGAACAGCGCGCCCGGCGAAGCCCGTTCGAACGACGGCCTCGATACCGCGTTCCTCTGGTTCGACACGCGCGAGAACGTGCTGCATTTCGCGGGCGCGCGGATCGCACTGCATATCCTGCGGCCGGACGCGGCCGAATTCGAGACGCTCGCCGCCGACCGCATGGGCGTCGGCTACGTGGACAGCCACGCGGACTATGCGTGGAACCTGCACTCGGTGGCGGTGCCGCCCGGCAGCCTGCTGTTCATCTGCACGGACGGGCTGACCGACCAGATCGGCGGACCGCGCAGCATTTCCTTCGGCCGGCGCCGCGCGCTCGATGTGATTCGCGAACATCGGGCCGAACCGGCGGCGGCCCTCTGCGAACGGCTGCGTCTGACGCTCGCGGACTGGCAGAGCGTGCAGCCCCGGCGCGACGACGTAACGTTCTTTTGTGTGCGACTCTAGCTCTTCCCAGGCATGTCCCAACTACTCGATCAAGACAGCGCCTTTTTCGACCTGGCGCAGCGACGCAACGTGCTCTTCTATCACAAGGGCTACTTCTCGCATAACATCGTCGCGGCGATGGGCGAGGTCGTCAAACTGCAGCTGGAAGTGGCCGGCGTAAACGGCCCGACGCGGCGCAAGCTGTTCTCTTCGTTCGTCGAGCTGTCGCAGAACATCGTGCATTACTCGTCGAATGCGCTGGCGCGCGACGGCGAGAAAGACGGCTCCATTCGCGAGGGCGCGGTCTGCATCTCGCGCGACGGCGATCGTCACGTCATGCTGTGCGTCAACCCGATATCGAGCGCCGAAGTGGAAAGCCTGCGCAACAGGCTCGAGCCCTTGCGTCACATGTCGCTCGAGCAGATCAAGCAAGCCTACAAGGAATCGCTGCGCGCCGAGACGCCGGAGGACAGCAAGGGCGCCGGCATGGGCTTCCTCACGATGGCGCGCGATGCCAGCGCGCCGCTCGAATTCGCTTTTCATC
Organism: Caballeronia sp. LZ032; assembly: GCF_031451315.1. Taxonomy (NCBI): domain Bacteria; kingdom Pseudomonadati; phylum Pseudomonadota; class Betaproteobacteria; order Burkholderiales; family Burkholderiaceae; genus Caballeronia; species Caballeronia sp. LZ032. Next base: position 996,752 of record NZ_JARUXP010000003.1, on the reverse strand, counting down.
CGCGTGCCGACGAACCCGGAACCACGCTGTTTTGCCTCATGGCCATCATCTGAGCACAAGGCGCAAGAAATCATGGATAACTTCTTTATTGCCGCCACGACCACGTCGCCCGAGGTCGATTTTCGTTTCGATCAGCATGCGTTGCTGCTGAAGGGTGAGTCGTATCCGGAGAACGCGGCGGCCTTCTATGCGCCCGTCATCGAGCGGATGCGCAAGTATCTCGCGGTGAATACGGACGCGGCCGTCACCATCGACGTCGCGCTCACGTACTTCAACAGTTCGAGCACCAAGATGCTGTTCAGCATGTTCGATGCGCTGAACGAGGCCGCGCAGTCGGGCTGCCGCGTGCTGATGAACTGGTATCACGACGAAGAAGACGAGACGATCGCCGAGTTCGGCGAGGAACTGAAGGCGGATTTCGACGCCATCGAGTTCACCGATCGTCCGGTGGCTTACCCGGGACGCTGAGGATGACTTCGAACTCCTCCGGCGACACGACGCCCGCCCACGCCCCCGACCTGTTCGAGAACGAGACCGCCGCGCTGGAGAAAGCGCGCGGCGTGCATGCAGCGGACGGTGCCGATGCCGAAGCCTTGCATCAGTCGCTGGGCGCGCTGATCGATCACTTCGAGCGCCTGATGCGTGAAACGCGCCGCCTGATCGGCCGCAGCGACCGCGCCGAACGCGAGATGCAGGTGCTGGCCCAGCAACTCGCGCACCGCGCTTCGCACGATGCGCTGACCGGCGTGCTCAATCGCAGCGCCGTGATCGAGCAGGCCACGCGCACGCTGAAGGAGCGCAGCGCGACGATGATCGTGCTCGACATCGACGAGTTCAAGCGCGTCAACGACGACTTCGGTCATCCGACCGGCGATGCCGTGATTCTGGGTGTCGTCGATTGCCTGCGCCGGATCGTGGGCGAGCGCGGTTTCATCGGCCGCGTGGGCGGGGAGGAGTTCACCGTGCTGGTGCCCGGCGACGATCACGCCGCCGCTGCCTCGCTCGCGGAACGCATGCGGGCGGCAATCAGCGAGGCGCGCGTGGTGCCGTCACTGGACCGGCGCATCACGGTCAGCTTCGGCGTCAGTCATAACCGCGCCGGAACCGGCTTCGATACCGCCTATGGTCTTGCCGACGAGGCGCTGTATCGCGCCAAACGCGGGGGACGCAATCGCGTGGAATTCGCTGCGCAATCGTGACCGCTCACGCGTAGAGAATGCGCGTGCCGCTGCTGTTCAGCCAGGTGACGAACTCGTCGCCGAGGCCTTCGTCCGTCACCAGGCAATCGATGCTCTCCATCGCGCCGAACGCGGCGAACTCCCGCTTGCCGAACTTCTTCGAATCCGCGAGCAGATAGACGGTCTTCGCGGCGTCGATCATCGCGCGCTTCACATGCAGGTCGATGAAGTCCGGATACGAGATGCCCGACTCCATCGACACGCCGCCCGCCGCGAGAAAGAGCTTGTCGACGAACATGCCTTCGAAGAACGCCGACGCTTTCTCGCCCGACACCGCCACCGTTTCCGCCTTGAAGATGCCGCCGGTGAGCATCACGCGATTGGTCGGCTCCGCGCCGAGCAGGATGGCGATGTTCAGCGCATTCGTCACGATCCGCAGGTTCTTCCGGTCGAGCAGGTTCTTCGCGAGTTCGGTGGTGGTGGCGCCGCAGTCGAGAATCAGCGAGTCGCCGTTCGAGATCAGGCTCGCCGCCTTCCTGCCGATCAACGCCTTTTCCGGGCTGGTGGGCAGCACGGGCGCGTGGTCGGCGCGATGCGCGGGTTCGGGTTGCGTCGACGTCAGCCGCACGCTGCCATGCACGCGTTCCACGCGGCCGAGTCGCTGCAACTCGTCGATGTCCTTTCGGATCGTCGGCATGGACACGCCGAATTCGCTGGAAAGCTCCGACAGCTTCACCAGTTTCGCGGCCTGCACGCGTTCGAAGATTTTTTCTGTTCGGGTCCGTTGATCCATTTTTGTATTCCCGCCGACACGTCGCCCAGCACGCGCGTCTACAGGCGCTATTCTGCCTCATCAAGCCCGCCGACGCGCCCCGCTTAGGTGTTTTCCCTTCTTTGCTTTGCTTCCCTTTGACTTTCGAAAGAAAGTAAAAGAAACTTGCTTTCAGGCAAACGGGAAGTCTGGGAGCAGGAATGGAAAACCCTTTCAAGCAGTCCGGCGGCGCGCTACACCGCCGGGCACAGGACATCCGCAAGAAGATCTGCGTGATGAACGCCACCGCGAAGAGCGGTCACACGGGCGGCGACATGTCGGAGGCGGACATCCTGGCGGCGCTGTATTTTCATGTGCTGCGCTATGAGGTCGAGGCAGGACAGCGCGTGCGCTGGCATGACGAGTTCATTCTCAGCAAGGGGCACGGCGTGGGCGGCCTGTATGCGTGTTTCGCGGAACTGGGCTGGCTGCCGGAGCGCGAGTTGCTGACCTATCTGAAGGACGATGGCCGCCTGCCGGGCCATCCGGTGCGGCAGAAGCTGCCTTCGTGGGTCACGGTGAATACCGGCGGCCTCGGCCATGGCTTCCCGATCGCCGCCGGCCTGGCGATGGCGAAGCAGCGCCACGCCGCGCGCAGCGGCGGCACGGGACGGGTGTTCGTGCTGACCGGCGACGGCGAACTCGAGGAAGGCTCCAACTGGGAAGCCGCGATGGCGGCGGCGCATTTCGAGCTCTCGAACCTGGTGGTGATCGTGGACCGCAACCGCCTGCAACTGGCGGACTTCACCCACAACATCATGGATCTCGATCCGCTCGACGAGAAATTCCGCGCGTTCGGCTTCGAGGTTCACGACGTCAATGGAAACCAGGTGGACTCCATTTGGAAACTATTGGAAAGTCTCGACTACGACAATCGCAAGCCGAAGGTGGTGATTGCGCACACCATCAAGGGACGCGGCGTCTCCTTCATGGAGAACGTGCCGGCGTGGCATCACAAGTTCCCCACTGAAGATCAACTCAAGCAGGCGTTGCAGGAGCTCGACCATGCGTGACTACGCGGACTTGCGTGACGGCGCGGTGAGCGCAATCGACCGGCTGACTTCGGCGGGACGCGACATCATCGTCGTGGTGGCGGATTCCACTTCGACCTCGAAGATCGGTCCTTATCTCGAACGCTTTCCGGAGCGCGTGATCAACGTGGGCATCGCGGAGCAGAACATGGTCGGCATGGCCGCGGGCCTCGCGCTCGGCGGGCACATCGTGTTCACGGCAAACGCCGCGCCATTTCTCGTCGGCCGGGCCAACGAGCAGGTCAAGAACGACGTCTGCTACAGCGCGACCAACGTCAAGATGCTCGGACTCAACGCGGGCGTCGCCTACGGTCCACTGGCCTCGACCCATCACGCGATCGACGATATCTCCATCATGAGCGGCTTTGGCACCGTGCAGATCTTCGCGCCGTGCGACGAGATGGAAACGGCGCAGGTGATCGATCATGCGGTGTCGGTGGACGGGCCGGTCTATATCCGCCTCGACAACGCAAAATTCCCCGTGGTGCACGACGCGTCGTACCGCTTCGAGCCGGGCCGTCCCGATGTGCTGATCGAGGGTTCGAAGGTCGCGGTCATTGCGCTCGGCTCGGTGGTCGGAGAAGCGCTCGATGCGTGCGAGGCGTTGCGCCGCGACGGCGTGCTCGATCCGACGCTCGTCAACCTGTCCTCGCTGCGGCCGCTCGATCAGGACGCGCTCGCGGCGATCGTTGAGCGTCACGAAGCCATCGTCACGGTGGAAGAGCATTCGCTGCACGGCGGCATTGGCGCCACCGTGGCGATGCTGATGGCGCGCCGTCGCCTCAACCGCCCGCTGACCACGCTCGGCATCACCGAAGGCGAGTTCGCGCAGTACGGCACGCGGCAAGGCATTCGCAAGCACTATGGCATCGACGCGGCGGGCATCGCCGACGCCGTGCGCGCGTTGTGCGCGCAATAAGAACAGGGGGACACGTACATGAGCATTCAATACGACATGTCGCTGCGCCACGGCGTCGATTTCGACTTTCGCCTCGACGGCAAGGTGGCCGTGGTCACGGGCGGCCTGGGCGGCATCGCAATGGCGACCAACGCCGCGCTGATCGCCAAGGGCGCGCGCGTGGCGATTCTTTATCCGAGCTTCGAGGAACCGCGCGTGCAGGCCGCGCTGGCGGAACTGGGCGCTGAGAACGCATGCGCCTTTGCCTGCGATGTCGCCAACGAAGCCGAAGTCGAGCAGGCGATGGCCGCCGCGCGCGACCATTTCGGCGACCTGCATCTGCTGGTGAACGCCGCTGGCTGCATCACGCTGACGCGCGCCGAAGACATCACCTTCGACGAATGGCAGCGGCAGATCGGCGTGAATCTCACCGGGCCGTTCCTGTGTTCGAAACACTTCGCGCGCATCGTGCTCGCGAGCGGACATGGCGGCAAGATCGTCAACATCGCGTCGCAGGCGGCGACGGTCGCCATCGACCAGCATTGCGCCTATACCTCGGCGAAAGCCGGACTGATCGGCATGACGAAGGTGCTGGCGAAGGAATGGGCGCCGCGCGGCATCACGGTGAACACGGTATCGCCCACGGTCGTGCTGACGCCGATGGGCGCCGCTGCCTGGGAAGGCGAGAAGGGCGAGAACATGAAGAAGCTGATTCCGGTCGGACGCTTCGCGTACACCGACGAAATCGCGGCCGCGATTCTCTTCCTGCTGTCCAACGGCGCGGACATGATCACGGGCGCCGACATCATGATCGACGGAGGCTACACGATCGCCTGAGTCGTTACCCGAGCAAGACCACGCTGTTCCAGAAAGACAAACCAAACCGGAGACAACAACATGTGGAAGAAGCTTGCAGTCGCAGCCGCGGTGGCCGTATCGTGCGCCGCCGTGATGCCCGGCAGTGCGTATGCAGCGGGCAAGGGCACCATCGCGATTCTCGTCAACGCGCTCGACAACCCCTACTACGCCGCCGAAGCCAAGGGCGCGGAGGCCGAGGCAAAGAAGCTCGGCTATGACACCATCGTGCTCTCGCACGGCGAGGACGTGAACAAGCAGAACGAACTCGTGAACCTGGTGATCGGCAAGGGCGTGAAGGGCATTGTGCTCGACAACGCGGATTCGAATGCAAGCGTCGCCACGGTGCGCGCGGCGGCGGACAAGAAAGTGCCGGTCGTGCTGATCAATCGCGAGATTCCGAAGGACGGCATCGCCATCGCGCAGCTCAGTCACAATAACCTGCAGGCGGGTACCGAAGTGGCGCAGCGCTTCGTCGAGGCAATCGGCGAGAAGGGCGAGTATGTCGAGCTGACCTGCAATCTCGCCGACAAGAACTGCGTCACGCGTTCGCAAGCCTTCCATCAGGTGCTGGATCAATATCCCGATCTCAAGATGGTCGCGCGCCAGGACGCCAAGGGCGCGCTGCTGCCCGGCAAGCAGGCGATGGATTCGATCCTGCAGGAGCATCCGAACATCAAGGGCGTGATCTGCGGCAACGGGCCGGTGGCGCTGGGCGCCATTGCGTCGCTGGAATCGGCGGGGCACAAGGATGTCGTCGTGATGGGTATCGACGGCAGCAATGACGAGCGCGATTCGGTCCTCGCCGGCAAGCTGAAGGCCACGGTGATGCTGCAGGCGCAGGGCATCGCGATCCATGGCGTGGACCTGCTCGACAAGTACATCACCACCGGCAAGACCGGCGAGCCGGAGCGCCAGCTGACGCGCGGCATCCTGATCACGAAAGACAACGCATCGAAGGTCAAGGACTTCTACTACACGAAGTAAGGTGCGTGAACGGCAGCGGGCGCGGCCCGCTGCCAGGGTTTGTCAAGTGAGGTCGTCATGGTTCATCCCGTTTCCACCGGCTGGCGCGCGCTGCTGACGCTGTGCGTGCTGAGCCTCGCCGCGTGTCACGTCGTGACCGATACCGAGCTGGCGCAAATCCGCAGCCAGGGCCAGCACAAGGGCCCGGACGCCGCGAAGATGCTGAGCGACCAGCTCATTCCCTACGCCGACAAGAACGCGAAGCCGGCGGCGCAGGTGATCGGCGCGCTGAACCAGAATTTCGACGATGCCTGCAAGCAGTTCGGCTTCCGTCAGAGCAATGCGTTTCCGTGCAATTTCTGGCTGCGCGTGCAGGGCAAGGTGACGCGCATCGATTCGACTTCGCGGGTCGGCAAGGCCTATGTCGAAGTGGCGCCGGCGGGCGGCGGCGAGCCGGTGAACGTGGTGCTGGAGATGGGACCGGTGGTGGTCGGCACCGGCGTGCGCGACGGCTTTCCCGGCGTCAAGTACAGCGACTTCGACGACCAGACCCGCTTCGCCGCGTTTGGCCAGGAGCTGAACAAGCTGGTCGTGGCGCGCGTGCAGCAGTCGTTGAAGCTCAAGGCCGGCGACAGCGTGGACGCCGCCGCCGTCTACAGCAGCTGGAGCGAGCCTGCGGGCGAGATCCGCGCGATTCCGGTGGTCTGGAAATGAGCGAACCCCGAACCCTGAACCCGGTGAACGTGATCGAGACGCGCGGTCTCTCGAAGCAGTATCCCGGCACGGCCGCGCTGATCGACGTCGATTACAAGGTGCGGCGCGGCAAGGTCAACGTGCTGATCGGCGAGAACGGCGCGGGCAAGTCCACGCTGATGAAGCTGCTGGCCGGCGCGGAGACGCCCACTTCGGGCGAGATCTGGATCGACGAACAGCTCGCGCAGATCAGCGACGTGCGCAGCGCCGAGAAGCACGGCATCGGCATCATTTTCCAGGAGCTGAATCTCTTTCCCGACATGACGGTGGCCGAGAACGTCTTCGCGGGTAACGAGATCACGAGCTCGGGCGTGATCGTGTCGAAGCGGGAGAATCATCAGGCGAAGGTGCTGCTCGACCGCCTGCATATCGCCATCGATCCGCGCACGCGGCTGGGCGATCTCTACGTGGGCCAGCAACAGCTGATCGAGATCGCCAAGGCGCTGTCCAAGCACATCAAGGTGCTCATCATGGACGAGCCGACTTCCGCGCTGTCGAAGACGGAAGTGGAGATTCTCTTCAAGATCATCGGTCAGCTGAAGGAAGAAGGCGTCACGGTCATCTACATCTCGCACCGGCTGGAAGAGATCATGGCCATCGGCGACTGCATCACGGTGCTGCGCAACGGCCGGCTCGTGGCCGAGGACGAGATCGCCAACATCGACATTCCGTGGATCATCGAAGCGATGGTCGGCTCCTCGAAGAAGCGCTTCGCCTTCGAGCAGCACAGCATCGGTGCGGAAGTGCTCAAGGTGAAGGACCTCGCGCTCAAGCGTTCGAACGGCATCTACGCGGTGGATCACGTGTCGTTCTCGGTGAAGGCGGGCGAGGTGGTCGGCATTTATGGATTGATGGGCGCGGGCCGCACCGAACTGCTGGAGTCGCTGCTGGGCGCCAATCCGCTCGCGCTCGGCGAGATCGAACTGGCGGGCAAGGCCATCGAGGACATGCCGATTCCGAAGCGCATTGAAGCGGGCATCGCGCTGGTGCCGGAAGACCGGCAGAAGCAAGGCATGGTGCAGCTGATGACGATCCTCGAAAACATGACGCTGTCGAGCCTCGGCAAGTTCACGCGGCGCTTCGTCGGTGCGCTGACGCGCGACCGGCAAGTGGAGGCGGCGGGCGACATCGTGAAGAAGCTCGCCATCAAGGCCGCTTCCGTCGATGCGCCGATCACGTCGCTCTCGGGCGGCAACATGCAGAAGGTCGTGATCGGCAAGGCGCTGCTGACGAAGCCGAAGGTGCTGCTGATGGACGAACCGACGCGCGGCATCGACGTGGGCGCGAAGGAAGACGTCTACAAGACCATCAGTCTGCTCGCGCAATCCGGCATTGCCGTGATCTATGCGACCTCCGAGCTGGACGAGGCCATGGCGGTGTCGAACCGCGTGTTCGTCATGGCGAGCGGCCGGCTGACCGCCGTGCTGGAGCGCGGGCAGTTCGACAGCGAGCGCATCGTGCGCGCCTCGACGCCCGCGACCGCCGTAGTGTGAAAGGAACGAGATCCGAACCATGAATACACCCAACAGCAGCAATCCACCGGTGACGCCGGTCCACGCGAAGCACAATCGCCAGGGCGCCTACGCCGCGGCGCGCATCGCGGTCAACCTGCTCAAGCTGCGCATCTTCATCGCGCTGTTCGCGATCATCATCGTGTTCTCGCTGGCCACGGAAAGCTTTCTCTCCACCGGCAACCTGCTCATCATGGCGAAGCACGTCACCGTGGTCGCGATTCTTTCCATCGGCATGACGCTCGTGATCCTCACCGGCGGGATCGATCTGTCGGTCGGGTCGATCGTCGGCATCAGCGGCATGGCGGCGGGCTATCTGCTGCTCGAAGGCGTGAAGATCGGGCATCACGTGGTCTTCTTCAATCCGTGGGGCGTCGCGCTCATCGCCTGTCTGCTTGGCGCGCTGATCGGCGCCGTGAACGGCTATCTCATCACCATGCTCAACGTCGCGCCTTTCATCGCGACGCTCGGCATGCTCTACGTGGTGCGCGGCGCGGCGCTGCTGGTCAACAACGGCAGCACCTTCGCCGACCTCGAAGGCAATCCGGCGCTCGGCAACACGGGTTTCGAGTTCATCGGCAACGGCACGATCCTCGGCCTCTCGATGCCCGTCTGGATCATGATCGTGCTCGCCGCCATCACCATCTTCATCGCCCGCAAGACGCCGCTCGGACGGCGCATCTACGCGATCGGCGGCAATGAGCAGGCCGCGCGCTTCTCGGGCATCCGCACGAATCGCGTGAAGCTGTTCGTGTACATGTTCTCGGGCTTTTGCGCGGCGATTGTCGGGCTGGTCATCACGGCGCAATTGCAGACCGCGCATCCGCTGACCGGCCAGACCTATGAACTGAACGCCATCGCGGCAGTGGTGCTGGGCGGCACCGCGCTGATGGGCGGGCGCGGCACGGTGTTCGGCTCGGTGGTGGGCGCGTGCGTGATCAGCATTCTCGGCGACGGCATGGTGATGTGCGGCATCAGCGATTTCTGGCAGATGGTCATCAAGGGCCTCGTCATCATCTTCGCGGTGGTCGTCGACCAGTTGCAGCAGCGTCTCCAGTCGCGCATGGTGTCGCTCACCGCATGAGGCCCGGACGATGAAGACCATTCTCGCAATCGATCAAGGCACGAGCGGCACCAAGGCGCTCATCTTCGACAACGAAGGCCACGTGCATGCGCGCGGTTTCGCGCCGGTGACTTGCGACACGCCGCGCACGGGTTTCGTCGAGCAGGATGCGAATGCGTTGTATGAGTCGGTGCTCGTGGCGGTGCGCCAATGCCTGAGCGGATATCAAGGTGAGATCGCCGGGATCGGCATCTCGAACCAGCGCGAGACGGTCGTGCTCTGGGACCGGCAGGGCGAGCCCATCGTGCCGGCGGTGTCGTGGCAGTGCCAGCGCTCGCTCGGCATCTGCGAACGCATGAAGGGCGACGGGCTCGCGCCTTTGATCGCGCGGAAGACCGGCCTGCTGATCGATCCGTATTTTTCCGGCACCAAGCTCGTCTGGCTCAACGAGAACGATGAACGCGTCCGCGCGCGCATCGCAGCGGGCGAGGCGTTCTTCGGCACGGTGGACAGCTGGCTGCTGTACCGGCTGACGAAGGGCGCGGCCTATCGCACCGATTACACCAACGCGTCGCGCACGATGCTGCTCAATCTCGGCGCGCTCGAATGGGATCGCGAACTCGTCGCGCTGTTCGGGCTGGAAGGACTGCGGCTGCCGGAACTGCGGCCCTCGGCCTCCGACTTCGGCTCGACCGATTTCGACGGCCTGCTCGCCCGCCCGCTGCCGATTCTCGCGATGATCGGCGATTCGCACGCGGCCGCTGTCGGCGAAGGATGCCTGCGTCCGGGCGTCGCCAAGGCGACGATGGGCACGGGCTCGTCGATCATGATGAACGTCGGCGCGAAGGCGCACGAACCGGAGCACGGACTCGTGTCCACGCTGTGCTTCGCCATCGGGGAGCGCGTGGATTACGCGCTGGAAGGCATCGTCATCAGCGCGGGTTCCACGCCCGCGTTCCTCAAGGAAAAGCTGCATCTCTTCGACGACTTCGCCCACGCCGAACAGGCCTTCACCGACTACGACAACGGCGGCGTGTTCCTGATTCCGGCGTTCTCGGGCATCGGCTGCCCGCACTGGAAATATCCGGGCGGCGCGCAGATCGTCGGGCTGAATTTCTCGACGTCGTGGCAGCACGTGGCGCGCGCGGCGTATGAATCCATCGTGTATCAGATCAAGGACGTCATCACGGTCATGGAACAGGCCGCCGATGTGCCGCTCGCCGAACTGTATCTCGACGGCGGCCTGACGCAGCGGTCGTTCCTGTTGCAATACCTGTCCGACACGCTGGACCGGCCCGTCAGCACGCTTGCCGTCAGCGAGATCTCGGCGGCGGGCGCGGCGGCGCTGGCGGGATGTCAGGCGGGACTGGCGGAATCGCTGGATGCGTATCAGTCCAAGCGCGTGGTGGCGCGGCGCGTGGAGCCGGGAAGCGGCGTCGCGGCGGCCGCGGACAATCATGCGCAATGGCTGCGCTGGATCAATCGACTTTGAAAACCTGGGAGTAGGGAACGTGACTTATCAAGCCAAGCGGTTCGAAGGCAAGGTCGTGGTCGTGACCGGCGGCAGCCGGGGTATCGGACTCGCCATCGCGGAGCGGTTCGCGCGGGAAGGCGCCAAAGTCTGCGTGACCGCGAACGAGAAAAGCGTGCACGATGCCGCCGCGCACCTGCGGGAAGCAGGCTTCGAGGCGCTGGCCGTCGAGATGGACGTGACGGACAAGCAGCAGGTCGTGGCGCTCTACGAGGAAGTGGCGGCCACCTTCGGCGAGGTGGACGTGTCGGTGCAGAATGCGGGCGTCATCACCATCGCGAAGCTGCCGGAACTGACCGAAGGCGAGTGGGACAAGGTCATGGCCGTGAATACCAAGGGCGTGTTCCTGTGCTGCCAGGAAGCGGCGACGCGCATGCTGCGGGCGGGCAAGACCGGCAGGCTCATCAATACGGCGTCGGGGCAGGCGCGGCAGGGCTTCGTGTACACGCCGCACTATGCGGCCAGCAAGTTCGGCGTGCTCGGCATCACGCAGAGTCTCGCGAAGGAACTGGCGCCCACCGGCATCACCGTGAACGCGTTCTGCCCGGGCATCATCACCACCGACATGTGGTCGTACAACGACGAAGCCTGGGGCAAGCTGCTCGGCGACTACAAGCCCGGCGAACTGATGGCGGAGTGGGTCGCCAACATTCCGATGAAGCGCGCGGGCAACGGCGCGGACGTGGCCGGACTCGTGACCTTCCTCGCTTCGGAAGACGCGGCGTACATCACCGGCCAGACCGTCAACGTCGACGGCGGCATGTTCATGTCCTGAGCATGCCAACCGGCGGCAGGAGCGCGATGCTCAGACCGGCAGCGCGCTCAGCTTGGCGATGGTGTCGGCGCAGGCATGCGCGGCCTCGGCGCCCTTCACAAGGAAATGCTCGCTGAAGAAGCGGACGTGCTCTTCGCCGTGATGGAAGTGATGCGGAGTCAGGACCGCGGAGAACACCGGCGTGCCGGTATCGAGCTGGACGCGCATCAGGCCGTCGATGACTGCATGCGCGACGAACTCGTGACGGTAGATGCCGCCGTCGACCACGAGTCCCGCCGCCACGATGCCCGCATAGCGTCCGCTTTGCGCGAGATGCTTGGCGTGCAGCGGGATTTCGAAGGCGCCCGCCACTTCATGAAGATCGATGTCCTCACGCGTATAGCCCTTCGTGAGCATGGCCTCGATGAAGGCGGTCTTGCATTGATCGACGATGTCGCGATGCCAGCAAGCCTGGACGAAGGCGACGCGCGGACGGTTGGAACCTGCGGAAGAGACAGCCTGTGCTTCGATGGAGTGATTCATGTTCATGGACTTCAGCCTGTTTGGTGTGAACAGGGCGAAGGACAGCCGTTAGCCCCCGCACGCGCGCAGCGTGACGAAGGGCGGCGCGAGCCGTCCTGTTCTCTTTCATCCGGACTATACCGTCGGCCCCGGAATCCAACCGGGTCTGCTGACCTCGCCGGTGCGCCGGGTCCAATGGGATTGGACAGGCAGAACAACCGGTGAGCGCTCGCGGGCTACGTCTCCCGCAACAGGAAACGATTACCGCCGGTGGGGAATCGCACCCCGCCCCGAGAACGTGTTCCCCGAAAGAATCGAGATTCGGGAAACGAGGCGTACCTTATCATGATCCGCGTGCGTGCGCCGGATGCCCCTTGGGCTTGTCGGGCTTCGTTTTGCCGGATCGGCCACACAAATCGGACGACAATCCGGCTGGTTTCACGCGTCTTTCACATCCCTACGGCAAGCTCGCGGGTTTCTGACAAGCCTGCTTACTTTCTCCCTCCGGGATCAACCTGTGTATAGCAAGATCGCCCTGAGCACCACACTGCCACTGCTGATTGCGCTTGCCGCTTGCGGCGGCAATTCGACGACCCCGACCGCGAACGGGGCCGCCGCTACCGATACGGCTTCCGCGCCCGCCAGCGCATCGTCGCCCGTCGAGGCCTCCGCGCCGACCGAAGCCTCCGCGCCAACCTCGGCTTCGTCCCCTGAAGTCTCGACGCCGCCGCAAGCCGGCCAATGGGCCGCCGCGAGCGCGGGCCAGATGCTCGACGTCACGCTCGGCGAACTGCATCCGACGCAGGCCGCGCTCGGCTACGACCAGATCTACTACAAGCTCGGCCGTTACGAGGCGGATCCGACCAAGAAGTTCGATGACTTCTGCGCCGACGAAGGTCTCGACAGCCTGGCGACGGACGGTTCGTCGGCCAGTTCGAAGCTGACCGATTCCACCAGCTTCACCTGCACGACCACCTACACCGCCCAGCGCGACACGACCGTCCTCAACCCGGTCGTGATCGGCCCGAACGGCGACTCGCTGTATCTGACCGACGGCCATCATGGTCTCTCGACCTACTACGAAGTCCCCGACGGCGGTCCGACGCTGCATGTGCATGTCATCGTGAAGGACAACCTGAGCGCGTACTCGGGCACGACGTTCTGGTCGGAGATGCAGAACCGCGGCTACACGCGCCTGAAGGACGCCAACGGCGCGCCCATCGCGGCGGCGCAGTTGCCCACCGGTCTCGGCCTGAAGCAGGGCATGCAGAACGACGTGTACCGCTCGCTGGTGTATTTCACGCGTGACATCGGCTATGGCAAGCCCACGCCGTCCACCGATTTCCTCGAGTTCTACTGGGCCGACTGGCTGCGCGCGAACTTCCCGCTGACCGGCTACACGCTGACCACGCCCGGCGCGACCGATCCGGATCCCGCAACCGCCGGTAGCGGCTATCTGAACGCGGTGTGGAATGCTTCGCTTAAGATGGTCGCGACGACGGATCCCGTCATCGACGGCAAGACTGGCAAGGACCTCGGCCGGCTCGACGCGATCAATGCGGGCAAGAAGTACAGCAAGGGCGAGTTCGGCGATTTGCTGAAGCCGCTCAGTGCTTCGAAGCCGGGCAAGCTGGCCTATGCGCTCGACTACAAGACGCGTAACGGGCTGAAGTAAGGATGCGCGCGGCGCGGTCCGGCCAGGACGGCGCCGCGCATCAGGCTTCCCGAACCACTGGCGGGGCTGCGCGCCAGTCCAGCAAGGACCGCCGCCGCTTCTTCACGCGCGCCGCGAGCGGCACCGACCAGTTGTGCGGCCAATGGATGCCATGCGCGAAGTGTGACTTGCTGTAGAACGTGATGTCGTTGAAGCCGGCGTTGACCAGTTGCCTGATGAGGTCGTGCCGTACGAAACGCCGCATCTCGAGTGTGCTGCCCGGCCCGCCGTGAAAACACAGGTCTTCGAAGACCTCATGTCTGCCATCGACGGTGGTGTTGTGGAGGACCCACTTGTCGCCATCCGGATTCTCGAGATGCCAGTCGTGCAGGTTGGGAAACCATTCGATGGTGTCGGGTTGCGAGGCGTCGCCGGTACCGAACGGCACCGACATGACGAATACGCCGTTGTGTTTCAACAGGCGGCGGGCATTTTCAAAGGCCCTGGACACAGGCGGCGCCACGTGTTCGAAGACGTCCGTCGATACGATGAAATCGAGCGTTCCTTCCATTGAAGGATCGATCTTCGTGATGTCGAGGAACGGCTCCTGATGGTAGAAGGTATTCGTGTACCGAAGCTTGTGCATGAGCCGGTTCACATAGACGTCCCAGCAACTCATCCCGATGCCGACGATGTCGGGGCGCGGCGGCCATATCTCGTCGATGGTCAGGCTTTTGCCGAAGAGTTCGGTCGTGAGTACCTGAACGATCGAGCGCATCCGCACGGTCGAACCGCACGACGAGCAACTCGGCTCTTCCCGCGTGAGGCGTGATTTTTCCACCTCATTGGCAGTCCCGCAAATATTGCAGGCGAACTGGATGCGCTGTTGATTCGAGTCGCTCATGGGCAGTCGATCTCGCAACGGTGGATACCAGCGCAGATAGTAGCGCATCAGATCGCACGAGACGAGACGAATACCGCGCGTCAACGCCTCCCTTCAATGCGAAATGCTCTCCAGCGACTTCCCGAGCGTGCGCGGTCCCATCAGCCCGATGGCGAGAATCACGAGCGTCATCGCCCCGGCGATGAACACGAAGACGCCCGTGACGCCGAACTCCTTCAGCGTGAACGCGATCACGAACGAACTGAACACCGCCGACAGCCGGCTCCATGAATACACGAAGCCCACGGCGCGCGCGCGGATGGCGGTCGGATAAAGCTCCTGCTGATAGGCGTGATACGTGAACGAGATGATGTTGCCCGCCAGCGTCAGCAACACGCCGAGCACGACGATGAACGGCGCCGACGACGTCTGGCTGAACAACAGCCCGCTCACGATGTTGAGCGCCGCCATGGCGACGATGACATGCTTGCGCTCGAAGCGGTCCGCGATCAGATAGCCGAGCAGCGGGCCGAGCGGCGCCGCGAGTCCGATGATCGTGGTGTACAGCAGGCTCGACGTCACCGTGATGCCCTGCTTGACGAGCAGCGTCGGCACCCAGTTGGCGAAGCCATAGAAGCCCACTGTCTGGAAGATGTGGAACAGGATCAGCATGGCCGTGCGCCGGCGATACGGCGCTCTCCACATGTCCGCGAAACCGGCACGGCGCGCGACCGGCTCGGGTGCGCCCGGCGGCGGCAACGCTGCGCCGTGCTGCCGCGCCACGGTGGCTTCGAGGGTTTTCAGCACGGCATCGGCCTCGTCGATGCGGCCCTTGCTCGCGAGCCAGCGCGGGCTTTCCGGCAAGTTGCGCCGGAAATACCAGACGAACAGCGCGCTCACGCCGCCCAGCAGCGCGACCCAGCGCCAGCCGTCGAGCCCGAACGGCGCGCGCGGCACGAGCAGCCAGGAGCAGAACGCCACGACCGGCACCGCTGAAAAGCCTACCGCCTGGCACACAGCGAAGGCGCGGCCGCGCAGATGCTTGGGCGCGAGCTCGGAGAGATAAGTGCCGATCGTGACCAGCTCGACGCCGATGCCGAGTCCGGACACGAAGCGCCAGAAGTTGAGGCCGCCGGCGCTGTCCTGGAAGGCCATGACCGTATTGGCGGCGACGTACCAGAGCATGGAATACGTGAAGATCGCGCGGCGGCCGAAGCGGTCGGCGAGAAAGCCGCACGCCGCCGTACCGATGAACAGTCCGCAGAACAGCGCCGCAATGAAGCTCGCGACGCCCGAGGTGCCGAACAGGCCGGGCGTGGTCGGGGTGAGCAGGCCGCTCTTCACCAAGCCCGGCGCGATATAGCCGGTGAACAGCAGGTCGTAGAGTTCGAAGAAGAAGCCGAGACTCAGCAGCAGGATCAGCTTCCAGACGGCGCGGGTCGCGGGCAGGCGGTCGAGCCGCGCTGAAATCAGGCCGCCGGGGCCGGGCGGCTCGGTGTCCGCAGCCACGGCCCGAGAAGGCGCGGCATGAAGGGTTTCGGGTAGCGGGGCGCTTTCCGAAATGGCCATGATTGTCTCCAGTCGTTTTTCTGGATGACGCAGGCTCGTATCACTCCGCGCGCGCCTCCATCTCATTGCTGGCCAATCTAGACGGGGCGGCGGCGTGCGAAAAGTGCTGCTTCGGCAGCGGGGGCATCGCAATCGGCGATGTTCTCGTTAACCCTGCGGCTGCGGTTCCGCGCGGACGTGCACGGTCCTGCCGCCCCTGCCACGACGACCGTCCGGCTCAGCGCCGGATCAGCATCGACATCAATGCGCTGCCCGCGCACAGGCCTGCAACGATCGGAAAGATGATGGTCGTGTGACCGGTCGCATCGATGACGTGACCGATGGCCGGCTCGCCGATGCCCGCGAACGCGTACGACATCGTATTGAGCACGCCGGTCGCGGTGCCGGCCGCGCGCCTTCCGAAGAGATCCGGGCACAGCGCCCAGAACGACGAGGCCGGTCCGAACACGAAGAAGCCGCACAGGAACAGCAGCGCCACGCCCAGCAGGCTGCCGTGCGGCACGAACATCATGCAGATGGCGGTGGCGCAGGCGAGCACCATGTACCAGACGATCGCCACATAGCGCTTGCCCTGGAACAGCACGTCGGAGATCCAGCTGTTCGACAGCGAGCCGAGCGCCATGCCGACCGGCAACGCGATGGTGATCCACTTCGGATCGATCAGCGAGGACGAGGTCTTCCAGTCCATGCCGAGGAAATGCACCGGCACCCACACGACGAGTGCATAGCGCGCCGCGTTCTGCAGACCGATGGCGAGTCCCGTGATGTACAGCTTCCAGTTGCCGAGCACGAGCCGATAGCGTTGCGCGCTGCTCAGGTCGTCGCCGGGAGAGGCGGGTGCAGCGGACGATTCTGCGGCAGGCAAGTGCTTGTCTTCGGGGCGCTCCGCGACGAAGCACAGCAGCACGAGCGCGCCGAGCAGCATCGAGAGCGGCGCGAGCCGGAAGATCCACACCCAGCCGAGATGCAGTGTGCCCAGGATCAGCACAGGCAGGATGTACGCGAGCACCGACGAGAATCCCGAGAAGCCCACGTACACGCCGTACACGAAGCCGCGATGGCGGTCGTCCCACCAGTTCGAGAGCAGGCGGCTGCCGGGGGCGAAACCCATCGACTGGAAGAAGCCGTTCAGGCCCCACGCGAGCAGGAAGAACACGAAGCCGTGGCCGAAGCTGAACAGCCAGTTCGCCGCGAGCGACAACACTGCGCCCGCGATCATCATGGTCTTGCCGCCGAGCTTGTCGCCGAGATTGCCGTTGACGAACTGCCCGCCCGCATAGCACCAGAGCATGGTCGCGCTGATCCAGCCGAGCTCGTATTTCGACAGCCCGAAGTCGTGCTGGATGCCGGCGACCGCGAAGCCGAGCGTCTGCCGCCCGGTGTAATAGAACAGATAGCAGAAGGTCACGCCGATCAGCGCGCGCCAGCGATATTGCGCGCGCGTCGTTTCGTGGCGCGATAGTTGGTAATCCAGAACGTCGGGCGTATCAGAGGGCATGGTGTCTCCTGGTGGGCGCGATTCTGTGTCGCGCTCGTCGGGTGATATCAGGCGAGGTGATTGAGGGCGAGGTCGAAGGCGTCGAAGTTGCGCAGCCGGCGGCTTGCATCGATACCGCTCAGCCTGCGGTTGAAGAGCATCGGCACCTGTTGCTCCGATGCCCCGCCGTGCGAGCGCAACGGCACGGTAAGACCCGAGAGATCGTGCTTGTCGGCGGCGCTGCCGAGCACGGTCAGGCGTTCACCGAGCACGACCAGATCGCCGATGCGGTCCGGCGGCAATTCGAACCGCTCGCAGGCCTGCGCGCGCGTGAGCACCGCACTGACGCCCGCGAGACCGGCCAGGAATTCCGTCACGTCGCGCTGCGGCGCGCGCTCGCCGAGATACACGGTCGCGTACGAACCCAGCGCGCCGTGATGCACGACGTAGGGATCGGTGATCGGCAGGATCACGCGGGCGGCGTCGGCGCCGAAGCGGGCATCGAGCCGGTCCTGCAGGAAGACGATGCGCGGGCGGCCGAGCGCATCGGTCTTCGCGTTCATGCCGTGATCGGCGGTGATCGCGAGCACCGCGCCGGCGTCGTGGTACTGCGCGAAGTAGCGGTCCATCATCGCGTAGAAGGCATTGGCCTCCGGCGTGCCGGGCGCGTGCTTGTGTTGCACGTAATCGGTGGTCGAGAGATACATGAGATCCGGGCGCTCATGCTGGAGCAGCGACAGCCCGGCCGCGAACACAAATTCCGACAGCTCCGCGCTGTACACCGAAGGCAAGCTCATGCCGGTCCGCTCGATCATGCCGGTCACGCCGTGCACCTCGATATCGAGCTGATCGGCCTTTTCCGCCGAGAAACAGATGCCGTGCAAACCGTGACCCAGCAGCGCGCGCAGCTTGTCCTTCGCCGTCACGACGGCCACGCGCTGTCCCGCGCGCGCCATCTCCGCGAGCAGGGTCGGGGCGCGCAGGTACTTCGGGTCGTTCATCAGCACTTCGGTGCGGGTTTCCTCGTCGAAGAAGAAGTTGCCGCAGATGCCGTGCACCGAAGGCGGCGCGCCGGTGACGATCGACAGGTTGTTCGGGTTGGTGAACGACGGCAGCACGCAGTCGCCGGTCAGCACGGTGCCGGTGTCGGCGAGTCGCGCGAGGAACGGCGCCGCGCCCGCGAGGATGGCCTGGTTGATGTATTCCTGCTCGCAGCCGTCGACGCACACCACGATGGTCGGCGCCGCAGGCATCTGATAGGAACGGGAGTTGACAATGATCGGGGAGGACATGAGCGCACCTTGTCTGGTTGAGTCGGTTCCCAGCGTAAGATGAGCGTTTCGCTCACACAATCGAAATAAAGACGCGATACCTGTCAGAAAAAATCACATATGCGATCCAAGCTTCCTCCTCTCAATGCGTTGCGTGTGTTCGAAGTCGCCGCGCGCGCGGGCAGTTATTCGGCGGCGGCGCGCGAGCTCAACCTGACGCACGGCGCGATCAGCCGGCACATTGCGATCCTCGAGGAGTGGCTCGGCCAGCCGTTGTTCGCGCGTGAAGGGCAGAGCATGGCGGCGTCGCCGCATGCGCGGGCGTTCGCGCGGGAAATCAGCGCGGCGTTCGACCATATCGCCGATGCCGCCGAGCGCTACGGCCGCGATCATCGCGTGAAGGTGATCCGGGTGAGCGCGTCGGCGACCGTGGCGATGCGCTGGCTGATTCCGCGGCTGCCGCGTTTCGCTGAGCGTCATCCGGACGTGGACGTGCGCGTGTCCACCGCGATGTCCACCGAACCCGCGTTGCGCGGCAGTTTCGATCTGGCGATCCGCCGCTACGTCCCGCCGGGCGGCCAGTTCCAGAGCTGGCCGCTGTTCCGGGAGCGCATGACGGTGATCGCGAGCCCGGCGCTGCTGGAGCGCACGGGTCTGAGCCGTGTCGAAGAGCTGGCCGCCGCGACCTGGCTGACCAGCGAGACGCGTCCGGGCGACTGGGAAGCGTGGCTCGATGCCGCCGGTCACGCCGCGTTGCGCGCGCATCGCATGCTGCGGTTCGATCACTTCTTCGTGACGCTTCAGGCAGTGGTGGACGGGCTGGGTTTTGGCATCGGCCCATTGCCGACGCTCGACGCCGACTGCGCGTCCGGCCGCGTGTGCATGCCTTTTCCGGAACTGACGTCGAACGGCGCGACGTATCACGCGCTGGTGCCGCTGGATGCGGACAAGCCGGTTCACATGCGCGACTTCGTCGACTGGCTGCGGGCGAACGGGGACGAGGAGACGGACGGATAACTACGCCGGGAACGGAGCCACGCTGGACGCGGGTTGTGCCGCAACGGGGTGTTTGGGTCCGTTCATGACGGCCAGGAGCCAGTGTGGATCCGTGGGCTCGATCCATTCGTTATTCCAGGACAGCGCTTTGTGCCGGTCGGCTCATTTGGCCATTTTCTGATCGAACGCGTGGCAGTAGTCGTGTGCCGGGCAGACGAGTCCCGCCAGGGATCGACGACCCAGCAGTTCTCATAGTCCGTCAGGCCCGCGTGATCTTGCGCGCTCGCCGGCACGCGGCAGGCGCGCGCGAACAAGGCGGGAGAGTAGTCCGTCGGCGTGCTTCGGTAAGTGGCGGACTGAACCTCCGGGACAGTCGCCATGGCGGCGTGCAGGCGGTGAATGCTCTGCATGTCGCCTCTGCGGAACTTGTTGCCCGATTTGATTCCGCCCGAACGAAAGTTGTCGCGGACCACGTTGAAGGACCGGCGTGCGTAGTGCCCGTTGGTGCTGCCGGACATACTCTGCGTCGGAGCGGCTTGATTGAAAGCGGTGCACGTGACCAGTCGTTGCGCCTGGCGAGGTTTCCTCCATCATCGTTTCGTTGAATTGCGGCAACTCGCCGGCGAATTGCAGCAACTCGACGAGGTCCGGCTCACTGCCGGAATCCGCGACGTCGGTTCCCTTGGCCCGTTCCTGCAGGACGTCCGACTCCGCTACCTTGACCCAATCCGACATATCGCGTCCATGTGCTCGGGCACGTCCGCGCCGCGCTGGAGCGAATGCACGATCCGCAACTCGTCGCGCGGATCGTCCTCTTCGATGTAAGACGCCGCTTCGGCGGCCTGGTGGAAGCCGGCGGACCCATTCGACGCGGATGAGCGGCTCGCCTGCGCTGGTTCGATTTCCTGCGTGGCGCGAATACTTTCCCGGCGAAACGAAACATCGCGTGCTCCCTTTACTGTGCGCTCGCGGCACGTGGCGTGCCGGCGAATCGATGGGCAAAACGGCCGACGGCGAGAGCATCAGTATGGGAAGCGTGACCAGGAACGTGACGCGAGCCCGCCGGCACAAAATTTGGCCTTTACACACCGCAAGCCTGCTCATTCCCAACTCATTTTGCCCGCGCAGACTGCGTCCATTGATCGTCGAGGGAGACACCGTCATGGACCATCAAAATCAAGCGGCCTTCCGCTCCTACGTCGAGATCCTGCTCGACCAGTTGCTGCAGCACGCCGGCCGGCCGGTGCTGCGCTATCGCGATACCGATATCGACGGCCGCACGCTGCGTGCATCGATCTTCCGTCACGCGCGCGCGCTCGAAACCTTCGGCATCGGACGTGGTTCGCTGGTCGCGCTGTTCGCGCCGAACTGCCCCGACGCGCTCGCCATCCACTACGCGGCCAACCTGCTCGGCGCGGCCTCGATGTTCCTGCCCGCGGCCGCCTCTGTCGATGATCGGGCCGCGTTGCTGAAACGCATCCGCCCCGCGTTGCTCGTCGCGTTCGCGGAGACCGCGCATCTCGTGCCGGAAGATGTGGGCGTGCGGGTCGTGCATGTCGGCACGGGCCTGGCCTCCATGCGCCTCGACTTTCGCGCGGCCTTGCAGTCCGCCGCGCCGCTGCCGAGCCGCGCGCGTCCCTGCGATCTCGCCATGGTGGCGTCGTCGGGCGGCTCGACCGGCGTGCCGAAAGCCAGCCTGCGCAGCTTCGCCGCGTATTCGGCGATGGTCGGCGCCACGCCTGCGCCGCAGCGCCGCCAGCTGGTCAACGGCGCGCTGGCCTATCTGTCGCAAGTGCTCGTCGATCAGACGCTGACGGGCGGCGGCACGGTGATCCTGCGCCCCGGCTTCGACGCCGCCGACACGCTCGCGACCATCGAAGCCGAACGCATCACCGACCTGCTGCTGGTCGAACCGCAACTGTTCGAGACGATGGATCATCCGGACGCGCGCACCCGCGACCTGTCTTCGCTGCGCTCGATCGTGCATATCGGCGGTTCGGCGCCGGCCGTCCTGCTGCGGCGCGCGCTCGCACGCTTCGGTCCGGTGCTCACGCACATGTACGGCGCAAGCGAGGCCGGTCTCGTGAGCGTGCTGACGCCGTCAGACTATCTCCCCCATCCCGCCGCGCTGGAAAGCTCGGGGCGCGTGCGCAACGGCGTCGACCTGCGCCTGCGCCGTGCCGACGGCTTGCTGGCGGCGCCGGGCGAAAGCGGCCGCATCGAGGTGAAGTCGGCTTCGGTGGCGCAGGGCTATCGCAACCAGCCGGTCGACTCGGCGCTCAAGTTCTGCGGCGGCTGGTGCATGACCGGCGACGTCGGCATGGTCGACGCGCAGGGTTTTCTGCATGTGCTCGGCCGCGCGACGGAGGTCATCGACATGGGCGGCGTGCCGTTCGGACCCGCTCAGATCGAAGCCTCGCTGTGCGCGTTGCATCAGGTGCGCTACGCCGTGGCGGTGTCGAATGACTATCCCGCTTCCAGCAAGGTATGGAACGTCCTCGTGATGCCGTGGCCCGGCCTGTCACTGAATCTCGCGTTGTGCCGGCGGGCGATCGAGCTGAACTGCGGCCGGCAGGTCGCGGAGGCCGTGCACCTGATGACGGCGCCGCGCGTGCCGCTCACCGAGCAGGGCAAGGTGGATCGCGGCGCGATCGGCCGCCTGGCGCTGGCCGTGCCGGACGACACGATGCCGGGGCAGGAAGCCGCGCTCGGTGCATGAGCGCCGGAGCTAGCGATCGAACTCGCGGGTCTGTTCGGCTTCTTCAAAGATCGCCCCGAAGCGCGTGGGCACGACCACCACGGAGCGGCCGGCGGGATCGTAGGTATCCGTCAGCGCGAACGCCTCCGCGATGATCGCTTCCACGTCCTGACGCAGCATCGTCACGTCGAAGGAAAGGTGCGCTGCGAACGGATCCCAGTCAAAGCAGCCGACCACCAGCGAACGCCACGCCTCGGCAGGCAGTGTCGAGGTGAACTGCACGAGCCCTTCGAACGCGGTGATCGAATTCATCAGCAATCCTGCCGGCAGCCGGCCCAGCGCCGCCTGGCGCGCCGCCAGCGCGCGGCGCGCGGCGGCGGCGTTGTAGCCGCAGGAATCGACGGCATCCGCGGCGGGCTCGATGCCGCGCGCGGCGAAAGCGTCGCGGAAGCCGGCGATGCGTGAATCGGTGGCGTATTCGCCGGGAATGCCGCCGAGCAGCACCAGCTCGTGCGGCGACTTGCCTTGCGCGAGCAGTTTGTCGAGCAGCACGTCGGTGATCGCGCGCGCGCCGCCGCGATTGTCCGACACGACCGACGGCGCGCCGTCGCCCGGCAGGTCGAGGTTGATTGACGGCACGCCCGCCGCCGCGCAGCGCTCGTTCAGCGGCGCCGGATTGCGCACCCCCGCGATGAACAGCAGTTCCACGCGTTGCGCGAGCAGCGTTTCGGTGACGCTGATTTCCACGGCCGGGTCGCGCTGCGTGCCGACCACGATCGGACACAGGCCGCGATTGCGCGCCTGATCTTCAAACGTCTGCGCGAGCCCCGCGAAGAAGCGGTTGCGATAGTGCGGCAGCACCATGCCCGCCAGCCCCGAGCGTGACAACCTCAGGCCGCGCGCCTTCAGATTGACGTTGTAGCCGAGCTTGCGCGCGCTTTCGAGCACGCGCTGCGCGGTTTCCTCCTTGATGCGATAACGCGTCCACGTGCCGTTCAGCACCATGCTGACCGTCGAGGTGGATGAACCCGTGGCGCGGGCGATATCGTAGATCGTCGATTTTCTTGCGGGCTTGTGACTGGCCATCAGGCTGACTCCAGGCGCGTGCTTGTCCGGACGGTACGGGCAAGGCAGAACTCGGATTCTTTAGGGTTTGTCCGAGTCGACCGCCTTGCTGAATAGATTCAGCATACCTCAGCCCGAATTGCTGAATGGATTTAGCAAAAAACTTCAGCAGGCGGCGCGGCAGCACGGCAAGCGGAGTTCCGACCAACCCGACCGGGCGTCCGCCTGACATGCGGCGGAAGTCCTCCGCAGGAGACAAGTCCATGAAACTGTTTCGCGTATGGTGTGCAGGCGTGGCCTCGGTTGCGCTGATGCTGGCGGCCGTCCCGGCCTCGGCATCGCCGGATCAGCCGGTGATCGGCGTGGTGGTGAAGATCGGCGGGATTCCGTGGTTCAACGCGATGGACGCGGGCATCAAGAAGCGCGCCGCGCAACTCGGCGTCAAGGCCTTCATGATCGGGCCGACCAGCGCCGATCCCGCGCTCCAGGTGCGGGCCATCGAAGATCTGATCGCGCAGAAGGTGGATGTGATCGGCGTCGTGCCGAACGATGCCGAAGTGCTCGAACCGGTGCTGCAACGGGCGCGCGCGGCGGGCATCAAGGTCATCACGCATGAATCGCCGAAACAGCAGAACGCCGACTGGGACTTCGAGCTGGCGTCCGTGAAGGGCTTCGGCGAGGCTTATGCGAAGCGTCTCGGCGAGGCGCTCGGCGGCAAGGGTGAATACGCGGTGTTCGTCGGCTCGCTCACGGTGCCGCTGCACAACGCCTGGGCCGATGCGGCGAACGCCTACATCAAGGCGAACTATCCGGGCATGACGCTGGTGGGCGATCGTTACGGCGTGGCGGAAGACGTCGATGCGTCGCGCAAGACCGCGCTCGACCTGATGCGCGCGCATCCCAACCTGAAGGCGATCCTTGCGTTCGGCAGCCAGGGCCCGATCGGCGCGGCGCGCGCGGTGCAGGAAAAGCAGATGAAGGGCAAGGTGCTGGTGCTCGGGCCGTTCTCGCCGGGACAGGGGCGGCGGCTGGTTCACGACGGCGTGCTGACCGGCGGCTACATGTGGAATCCGGAACAGGCGGGCGAAGTGTTCGTGACGCTCGGCACGATGGTCGCGAAGGGCCAGCCGGTGAAGGACGGCACGAATATTCCGGGACTGGGCGTCGTGCATCCTGACGGCCACAACCTGATCGTCGATCAACTCGTGGACCTGAACGAGAAGACCGTCGACGATCTTGCCAAGACCGGCCTCTGAACGGGTCCAGCCGCCGCGCCCATGAACCCGACCGCCGCCGACGCGCGCCCGCCCCTGCTGAAGCTCGACGCCATCTCGAAGGATTTCGGCGGCGTGCGGGCGTTGCGCTCCGTGCAGTTCGACGTGCTGCCGGGCGAAGTCCTGTGCCTCGCGGGCGAGAACGGCTGCGGCAAGAGCACGCTCATCAAGATCATCAACGGCGTGTATCAGCCCGAGGCCGGCGCGCAGATGCTGATGGACGGCGAGTCCATCCTGGGCCTCGATCCGGCGAAGGCGCGTGACCTCGGCATCCAGGTGATCTGGCAGGATCTCGCGCTGTTCCCGGAGATGACGGTGGCCGAGAACATCGCCTTCGAGCAGAACCTCGGCGGGTGGCCGCGTCTCGTCGATTACGGCAGGATGAAGCAGGCCGCGCGGCGCATTCTGGAGCGGCTCGGCGTGACGCTCGATCTGGGCCGGTCGGTGCGCGCGCTGTCGATTGCGCAGCGGCAGATCGTGGCCATTGCCCGCGCGCTGGTGCGCGACGCACGCCTCGTCTTCATGGACGAACCGACCGCCTCGCTGAGTCACGCCGAAACCGGCGCGCTGCTCGAGATCGTGCGGCGGCTGTCGGCGGACGGCATTGCCGTGGTGTTCGTCAGCCACCGGCTCGCGGAAGTGCTCGAAGTCTGCACGCGCGTGACCGTGCTGCGCGACGGCCAGTATGTCGGCACCTTTCCCACGCAAGGCATGACGCAGACGCGTCTCACGGAACTGATGACGGGCCGCACCTTCGATTACGCGGTGCGCGCGGCGGATCGTCCGGCGGCGCCCGTGGTGCTGGAGGTGCGGGGCCTGTCGCGCGGGCGCGAGTATCGCGACATCGCGCTCAGCATCCGCCGTGGCGAGATTCTCGGCATTACCGGACGGCTGGGCGCGGGCCGCACCGAGCTGGCGTTGTCGCTGTTCGGCATGACGCGGCCGCGCGCGGGATCGCTCCACATGGAAGGCCGGGAAATCGCGCTGCGCTCGAACCGAGATGCGATCCGCGCCGGCATCGCCTATGTCTCCGAAGACCGGCTGCAACTCGGGCTGGTGCAGCCGCAATCGATCGGCGACAACACCGTCGCGGCCGTGCTCGACCGTCTGCTCGATGCCGCGCGCCTGATCTCGGCCCGCCGGCGCGGCGCGCTGATCGACGACTGGATCGGGCAACTCGCCGTGAAGATCGGCCAGCCGGACGACGCGGTGTCCACGCTGTCGGGCGGCAACCAGCAGCGCATCGTGCTGGCGAAGTGGCTCGCCACGAATCCGAAGCTGCTGATCCTCGATTCGCCGACGGTCGGCGTGGACGTGGGCGCGCGCGCCGGCATTTTCGCGATCATCCACAACCTGGCCGCGCAGGGCATGGCGATCCTGCTGATCTCGGACGAGATTCCCGAGGTGTATTTCAACGCCGACCGCATCCTGCACATGCGCGACGGCCGCATCGCGGGGGAATACGTGCCGGGCAAGACCACGATGGAACACATCGAGCGAGACGTCCATGCCTGACTTGCGCAGACTCGGAATCGGATCGATCGAGGCGCTGCTGCTGCTCGTCATCGTCGCGATGATGATCGGCCTGAGCCTCACGACCAGCACCTTCCTCACGCTCTCCAATCTCTTTGACCTGCTCAACCAGAGCTCGGTCAACATCATCTTCGCCGTGGGCCTGCTGGTGGTGCTGATCGCGGGCGGCATCGACATTTCGTTCGCGGTGGGCGCATCGGTGGCGCAGTATCTGACCGCGCTCACCGTCATGCGGCTCGGCGGCGGCAACTGGGCGCTGGGCTTTCTCGTTGCCGCGTGCTTCGGCTTCCTGCTCGGCGCGATCAACGCGACCATCATCTACCGGTTTCGCATCGTATCGATTGTCGTGACCATCGCCACCTTCAACGTCTTCTTCGGCGGCCTGATGTTCCTGACGGGCGGCGTGTCCATCTACGACCTGCCGGACTGGTGGGTCGAGCGGGTGTCCATCGTCCATGTGGATACGCCCAGCGGCGTCGCTACGCTCGCGCTGCCGGTCGCGGTGATGGCGGCGGCGGTGCTGGCCACCTGGCTGCTCCTGCGCCGCACGACCACCGGCCGCCAGCTCTACGCGATGGGCGACAACCCCGAGGCCGCGCGGCGCGTGGGCGTGAACATCGGCGCGATGCACTATGTGGCGTTCGGCTGGCTCGGCATGATGGCGGGCATCGCGGGACTGATGCAGGCGCACTACGTGCAGGAAGTCGTGCCGAACGCGCTGTACGGCCGCGAACTCGATGTGCTGGCCGCCGTGGTGCTCGGCGGCGCGCGCTTGGGCGGCGGACGCGGCACGATCCTCGGCGCGATTCTCGGCATCCTGCTGACCGCCATCACCGCCAACGGACTGAACCTGCTCGGCATCTCGCCGTATGCGTTCAAGATGATCATCGGCGCGATCATCCTGATTGCGATCACCCTGTCGAGCGGCGGCTTCACGAAGCTGGTCGGCGCGCGTCTGGCGTCGTCGGGCGCGAAGGCGGCGCCATGAAGACGCGTGCTTCCACCGGCGCGTTCGTGTCCGCCGATGTCGCCGGCCTGCTGGGCTTTCTGGTCATCGTGATCGTCGTGATGAGCTTCGCCTCCGAGCGCTTCTTCACGACGAGCACCTTCGTCTCGGTGGCGTTCCAGTTGCCCGAACTCGGCTTCTTCACGCTGGCCATGCTGATGCCGCTCATCTCCGGCGGCTTCAATCTGGCGGTGACGTTCACGGCGAACATTTCGGGCCTGGCGATGGCCTACGTGCTGCACACGCATGGCGGCGCGGACGCGGGCGCCGCCGCCGTGGCGCTCGGCATGGCCGCCGCGCTCGCCACGGGCGCCGCGTCCGGCTGGGTGATGGGCGCGGTCATCGCCCGCACCGGCGCGAGTCCGATCCTCGTCTCGCTCTCGATGATGATTTTCCTGCGCGGCCTCGGCGAATTCCTCACGCGCGGCGGCGACATCTCGGGCTTCCCGCCGTTCGTGCGCGAGATGGGCAACGGCGCGCTGCTGGGCGTGCCGATTCCGCTGTGGATCTTCATCGGCTGCGCGCTGGTCTGGCATGTCGTGATGACACGGTCGCGGCTCGGCTTCGCCACCCGCATGATCGGCTCGAATCTCGAAGCGACACGCTATTCCGGCATCGCCACGACGCGCGCCGTCACGCGCATCTATATGCTGTCGGGGCTGATGTGCGGCGTCGCCGGCATCGTGATGGCCGCGCAGTTCAATTCGGTGCGCGTCGGTCACGGCGAGGCCTTCCTGCTGATCTCGGTGCTGGCGTGCTTTCTCGGCCGCGTCGATCCGTTCGGCGGCTTCGGGCGCGTGGCGCCGGTCGTCATCGCGCTGGTGATCCTGCAGGTGATCGCGTCGGGGCTCAATTTGCTCGGCGCGAACCAGCACCTCGCCACCGCGCTGTGGGGCGTGTTCCTGCTGGTAGTGATGCTCGTCCGCTGGGCCTGGGCCCGCGGCATTTCAAGAACCCGGGTCCGCAGACGCGCGACCGCATCGAAGGGAGTGGCACGATGAACAAGCTTGGCGTACATGCACTGGTCTGGGCGGGCGACCTGACGCCGGAATCGACGCGCAAGGTCATCAGCCAGACCAGGGAGGCCGGTTTCGATCTGGTCGAGCTGTCGCTGCATGGCCCGAAGGTCATGGATCTCGCGCTGACGCGCGATCTGTTGCAGGAGCATGGGCTCGGCATCGGCTGCTCGCGCGGCCTGACCTTCGATGCGGACGTGTCGAACGAAGACCCGGCCATCGTGGCGCGCGGCGTCGCGTTGCTGGAGGAAGGCATCACGATCACTTCGGAACTCGGCGGCGGTTATTTCGGCGGCATCCTGTACGGCGCGATGGCGAAGTACTCGGCCCCGATCACGCAGAAGGGCCGCCGCAATGCGATCGATTCACTGAAGCGCATCGCCGATTTCGCGCTCAAAAAGAACGTGACGCTCGGGCTCGAAGTGGTGAACCGCTACGAGAGCAATCTGCTGAACACGGCCTCGCAGGCGCTGGCGTTCATCGACGAAGTGGATGCGCCCAATGTGGTCGTGCATCTCGACACGTATCACATGAACATCGAGGAATCGGACTTCATGCAGCCGGTCCTGCAATGCGGCAAGCGGCTCGGGTATGTGCATATCGGCGAGAGCAATCGCGGCTATCTCGGTTCGGGTACCATCGACTTTTCGCAGTTCTTTCACGCGCTTGCGATGATCGACTACCAGGGCGTCGTGACCTTCGAGAGTTTCTCGTCGACGGTCGTCAACGAGCAGTTGTCGAACGCGCTCGCGATCTGGCGCAACCTGTGGGACGACGGCATGGACCTTGCGAAACACGCCCGCGCATTCATGGCCGGCGGCATCGACGCCGCGGCAAAGGCCAGGGCGCATCACTGATGATCGACGCAATTTATCTCGAACGCCTGCGACGTCTCGCCGATGCAGGCGGACGCCGCATCCTCGGTCTGGTCGGCGCGCCGGGCGCGGGCAAGTCCACGCTGGCGCAGGCCATTCTCGATGCCTTGCCGGACCAGGCCGTCGTCGTGCCGATGGACGGCTACCATCTCGCCAGCGTGGAGCTTCAACGGCTCGGACGCGCCGGGCGCAAGGGCGCGGAAGACACCTTCGACAGCGCCGGCTATGTCGCGCTGCTGCGGCGGCTGCGTGAACAGCGGCGGGATGAGGTCGTGTATGCGCCGGCGTTCCGGCGCGAGATCGAGGAACCGATCGCCGGGGCGATTCCGGTGCTGCCGGACGTGCCGCTGATCGTGACCGAAGGGAATTACCTGTTGCTCGAACACGGTCACTGGCAGGGCGTGAAGCCGCTGCTCGACGAAGTCTGGTACGTGAACGTCGATCAGAACCTGCGGCGCTCGCGGCTGCTGGCGCGGCACGTGAGCTTCGGCCGCAGCGAGGAGGCGGCGGAACAGTGGGTCAGCCACACCGACGATGTGAATGCCCGGTTGATCGACGCCACCCGCTTGCGCGCCGACGTGCAGTTCAACTGGCCCGCTTCCGGCTGACGCGCTTCAGATGAGCGTGGGCTGTGCTTCTCGCACCGCACCACGCCAACGCCCTTACTTCCCCTTGCCGTTCTGCGCGACGGCTTCATCCGTTTCCCAGCCGCCGCCGAGCGCGAGGAACAGGTTCACCTGATCCACCGCCACTTGGCCCTCGGCTGCGGCGACCTGCGCGGCCACGCCGGTCAGCGTGCGCGTGGCGTCGAGGTCGTTGAGGAACGACTCTCGGCCCGCGCGATACAGCTGGTTGGTTTCATCGGCGGACTGGGTGGCCGAACGGTACGCGATGCGCAAGGCATCAGCGCGCGTCGTGTCCGAGGCATACGTGGCGAGATTGCTCTGCGTTTCCTGCAAGGCCTTCAGCACGACGCCGTCGAAGTGCGCGAGCGCACCGCTGCTCGATGCTTCCGCCTGCAGTACGCGGGCGCGCTGGCCGTTGATCGGAAAGCTCCAGCTGATCAGCGGACCGAACGCCCAGCGGTTCGTATTCGCGCCGAACAGGTCTTCCGCGACGCCCACCGATCCCACCGACGCCCCCAGACTCACCGACGGATACAGCGCCGCCGTCGCCACGCCGATGCGCGCCGTCGACGACGCCAGTTGCCGTTCGGCCTGCCGCACGTCGGGACGGCGCTTGAGCAGCGCGGCGCCATCGCCGACCGGAATCGGCGCGCGCAGCCGCGGCAGCTTGCGGCAGGCGAGCGCGGCCTTGGGCAGATCGGCGGGGGAGCGCGCCAGCAGCATCGCCAGGCGATATTGCGCGACCCGGCGGCGGGCGACGAAACGCGGAATGTCGGCGGCGAGCGTATCGGCCTGGGTTTGACCGCGCGTGACTTCGGACTGGTTGCCGCGGCCCGCGTCGCGCAGACGCTGCGTGAGCTTCACGCGCTGCTTCTGCAGATCCAGCGACTTGCGCGCGATCTCCAGTTCCTCTGCCGCCGAGCACGATTCGACATAGGCCCGCACGACATCGGCGACCACCGTGATGCGCGCGAGGTCCTGCGCGGCTTCGACCGCTTCGTCATCGGCGTTCGCGGCTTCGATGCCGCGCCTGATCTTGCCGAACAGGTCGAGCTCGTAGGACACGGACAAATCGAGCGCGCCTTCGTTGACGACCGGAAGTTTCTCCGTCAACAGATACTGTTCCGCCGATTCCTGCGCGCGCTGGAACGCCGCCGACGACTTGCCGGAGAAGCCGCCTTGCTGGTTCGCGAATTCCACTTCGGCACGCGAACGCGCGAGGTTCGCCGCCGCGACGCGCAGGTCCGCATTCGACGCGAGCGCCTGCTCGACGAGTTGATCGACTACCGGATCGTCGTAGAGCCGCCACCATTTCGACGGCACCGCGCCCTGCGTGACGGGCGCCTGATCGGCGCCGTCGAGCGGCGCGTTCGCGTAGGGCGCGTTGACGGCGGCCTTGTCGGGTAGCGTGTAGTCCGGTCCGACCGTCATGCAGCCGGCCAGCGCGAATGCCGTCGCCGCCGCGAATGCCAGCCCCTTCATCGTGCGCACGCCGTTCATTGCGAGGCACCTGAAGCCGGTGCAGCAACGCTCGACGTCGGCGCGGGCGCGGAAGCGGGCGATGTCTCCGACGCCGCGCGCTTGCCGATCGCCGGCCCGATGCCGCGCACCGACACCGTCGCCGTGCGGCCCGCGATCAAACGAAAGTCGGCCGGAATTTCATCGAGCGTCACGCGCACCGGAATGCGCTGCGCGAGCCGCACCCAGCTGAAGGCCGGGTTCACGTTCGGCAGCAGGCTCGGGCTTTGTTGCCGGTCACGGTCCTCGATCGCCGCGACAATGCTCTGCACATGTCCGCGCAGCACGTTGGGCTCGCCCATCACCTTGATGTCCACCGGCTGGCCGATGTCGATGCCGTGCAGCTTGGTTTCCTCGAAGTAGCCATCCACGCGGAACGAATGCATGTCGACCACGGAGAGCACCGCACGCCCGGCCGCGATGTATTCGCCGACGCGCGGCGCGCGGTCGTTCAGATAGCCGTCCACGGGGCTGACGATTTCGGTGCGGTCGAGATTGAGCCGGGCCGTATCGATGGCGACTTCAGCGTCCGCGAGCGCGGCCGTGGCCGTCTCGACGCGCGAATGGGTTTCCTCGGTCACTTCGCGCGCCACCAGATTGCCGAGCGAGCGGTTGCGCACGTCTTCGCGGCGCGCCTGATCGAGCGTCGCGCGGCGCTGCTGCGCGGCGGCCTGGGCGTTGCGCAGCGCCAGCGCATAGCGGGCGCGGTCGATCACGAACAGCACGTCGCCCTTCTTCACTTGCTGGTTGTCGGTCACATGCACTTCGGTGATGAGCCCGGACACGTCCGGTGCGACCTGGATGACGTCGGCGCGCACGTGCCCGTCGCGGGTCCAGGGCGCGAACATGTAGTAATCGACCAGCTTCCACAGCACGACGGCCGCAATGGTCACGACGATGAGCGTAAGCAGAATCTGCCCGAGGGAGAACCAGGTTTTTTTCACGAGATGAGCCGCTGCGAAACGATGACGACAAGACCCAGCACCAGCACGTAGATGCCGAGATCGAAAATGGAGCGATGCCAGACGAACCGGTAGAAGCCGACGCGCGCGAGCACGGTGCGGATCGCCAGGTTCACGAGGTAGGCGACGAACATCAGCACCAGCACGGCCGGCACGAACACGCCAAGGATGTCGATTTCGCCGATCATGTTGGGCGTTCCGTTGACAAGGAGGTGACGAGAATCATGCCGGCTCCTCACGCGGCGCGGCGCCGTTCTGCGCGGCCGTTTGTGTTTCCGGCGGATGCAGCGACAGGCGCATGCCGACCAGCGCATGCAGCGTGTCGCGCAGCCACCTTTCGGCGACGGCATCGGCGGCGGGCGACTGCGCAATGGCGCGGGCAGCCACTTGCGCGCTGGCCGAATCGATGCCGCGAATCAGTTCCGGCGGCACCGGCTGGCGCACGCGGCGCGCGATGCAGGACTGGAAATAACCGCGCAGCGCGTCGAGCACGGCATCGACGGAATGCTGGAGTTCCGCCGGCAGCTTGCGGCGCGAGCGGCGCAGATCGAGGGCATTCAGCGCGACGCGGAAATCGCGGAAGCTCTCGATGGAAGGATGGCGCTGCGAATCGCTCGATGCATGACGCGGCAGCAGTTGCATCAGGCGATCGAGCATGCGCGCGTAGAGATTGCGCTGATCGTCGATGACTTCCGCCGAGGACGCGCTCACCACGATATCCGCCCACGCCGAACGCGTGAGCCGCGCGGCGGCGAGTTCCGCGCCGAACGGCCGCGTCATGCGCGTCCAGATGAACGCGAACAGCAGGCCCGCCACGCCGGCGAGGTTGCTGTTGATGAAGACGAAGAAGTTCGCCTCGTAGGCGCTCTGGATGCTGATGAAGGTGGCCGTGTTCACCGCCACGAGCATGGTCACGAGATTGAAGCGCGGGCGCGGAATCAGCGTGCCGATGATGAGGAACGGCACCGCGAAGATGATGACGAGCATCGGGAAATCATGCACGTGCGGCAGCACTGCGAACACGTACAGGCCCGCCAGCACCACGCTCATGCAGGTCGCGACGAAGAATGTGAAGACTTGCGGCGCGGGTTCGTCGAGCGCGGCGAAGAAGCAGCAGGCCACGGCTGCAAGCGTCACCGCGCCGGCGCCGTCGTTCCAGCCGGATTCGATCCACAGGCTGCACGCGACGATGATCGCGCTCACCGCGACGCCGGTCGAGAACAGCATCATGCCGCGGTCGAAGAAGCGCGCCGTGCCGCCCAGCCGCCAGTGGCGGAAGTGCGGACGCCATTCGCTCGTCTCGTTGAGGATGGCCGCGCGCAGCGCGCGGATGTCCTGCCATACGTCGATCACCTGTCCGAGCCGCCACAGCGCGTTGGAGAGCAGCGCGCCGTCCAGCGTGGCCAGCGCCTCGACGGACGGGCGCATGGCAAGGATGCGCGCGCGGAACGCATCCGGCGCGGCTTCGTGCTCGATCTCTTCCGCCGAGCGCGGCGCAGGCGTGCCGACCCAGTCGGCCACGTCCTTCAGCAGCGCTTCGAGCCCTTCCGGATATTGCCGGTGCTTGTCGAACAGTTCGATCAGCGGATCGGCCATCGATGAAATCAGCGGCAGGAAAATCTGCATGCGGCCCTGCAACGCGCGCGCGCGGCGGATGATGTCGGGCCGCGCGTGATCGTAGGTCAGCTGGCTCAGCAGCAGTTCCAGGCCATTGACCGTGGCCGCGAGCCGCTGGCGCGTCGCCGAGAGCGTCGCGCCCGCGATATGGCCGGAGAGCGTTTCGCTCGCATAGAACGCGGCGTCGCGGAACCAGGCGTCCGTGCGTTCGACCAGCGTGGGCGCGAGCCGGCTCGGAAACACCGCACTGCCCACCACGCTCGCCACCACGATGCCGAGCAGGATTTCCTCGGTGCGGGTCATCGCCAGGTCGAAGACGATGGTCGGGTCCGTGACGGCGGGCAGCGCGATCAGCGGCAAGGTATAGCCCGCCAGCAGGAACACATAGCTGCGCGCGCTGCGGTCGAACATCGAGAGATAGAGCAGGGTGCCGGTCCACAGCGCGACGACCACGCTGAACAGATACGGCGATTCCACGAAGGGCGGCACGATCAGCACCGCGCCCGCCGCGCCGATCATCGTGCCGAGCGCGCGGTAGAGCGCCTTCGAGCGCGTCGCGCCGACGAAGGGATTCGACACGATATAGACGGTCGCCATCGCCCAGTAGGGACGCGGCAATTGCAGCGCGAGGCCGATGTACAGCGCGATCATCGCGGCCGCGAAGGTCTTGGCGGAGAAGAGCCATTCGCGCGCGGAAGGAAAGGACATGTGGCTAGGCTCCGCGTTTCGCGGCGGGCCGGGCCGGCTTGGGCTGCGGTTCGACGGCGGCCATCGCGGCGAGGAGATTGCCGTCGGACAGGTCGCTGAAGGCGTTGAGCACGCGCAACGTGGTTTCCAGATCGGCGCGGCTCACGCCCTTGAGCAGCCGCGCGCGCAGCGTGATCAGCCGCTCTTCCATGCGCGTGGTGACGGCGCGGCCTTCGTCGGTCAGCGTGATGGTCTTGGCGCGGCGGTCTTCCGGGTCTTCGTCGCGGCGCACGAGGCCTGCCGCGCACAACTGGTCGAGCAGCCGCACCAGCGAAGGCCCTTCAATGCCGACATGTTCCGCAAGGGTCACCTGGCGGACGGCCTCGCCGAGGCGGTTGGCGGTCAGGAGCGGCACCGCGCAGGCTTCCGATACACCGTACGAGGCGAGCACGCCGTGACTGGTGCGGCGCCAGCGTCGCGCCGCGAGCACGAGCGTGCTGCTGACGGAGCGGCGCAGGAGGTCGAGAGAGGTCATGGGCCGCGATTATAGCCAGAACTCTATTCGTTAGCCTCCTATCGAACGATAAACAACGGAGGAATTTTCTTTCAGCTTGCTTGCTTGCTGGAGCGGGCCGTCGAAAAGGCTCAGGGCGTCGCGCCTGCTTCGGCGACGATCCAGTCGCGAAACAGCCGCATGCCCGGCGAGAGGCGCCGCGAGCGCGGCCACGTGAGCCAGTAGCTGCCGGTCTTCACTTCGATGTCGAACGGCCGTGCCAGCAGTCCGGTACGCAACTCGCGCTCGAACATGCGCGACGGCACGAGCGCGACGCCCGCGCCCTGCAACGCGGCTTCGACCATCAGGCGCGAGGAATCGAACACGGGGCCGTTCAGGGTCCAGGCGTCGAGCCCGGCGGCTTCGAACCAGCTGGTCCAGTCGTCCGCGCGATAGGAGCGCAGCAGCACTTGGTTTGCAAGGTCGGCAGGCGTGCGCAGGTTGCGTGCGATCTCGGGCGTACAGAGCACGGCGAGCGGTGCGTCGAGGAGCATGGCGCTGTGCGTCGCGGGCCAGGCGCCGGTGCCGAAGCGAATGGCGAAGTCGAGTCCTTCCGATGCCGGATCGACGAGATTGTTATGCGTGAGCAGCCGCAATTCGACGAACGGATGCGTCTGCGCGAAGGCCTTCATGCGCGGCATCAGCCAGCCGACCGCGAACGTGCCGACCACGCCCACCGTCAGCACCTCGTGGAAATGCCCGCCCTCGAACTGCTTGAGCACCGCTTCCATGCGGCCGAACGAATCGCTCAGCACGGGAAGCAGCGCGCGGCCTTCGTCGGTGAGGCCGAGACCGCGCGGCAGGCGTTTGAAGAGCGGCGTGCCGAGACGTTCTTCGAGTGCGCGCACCTGCTGGCTGACGGCGGCCTGGGTGACGCTCAGTTCCTGTGCGGCGCGCGTGAAACTCAGGTGCCGTGCCGAGGCTTCGAAGGCGCGCAACGCATTCAGCGGAAGATAAGGACGCAGGTTTCGCATAAGTTTTTCTTTTGGCTTGGGCAAATTATCGTCGATTGCGGCGCAGCCTGAAACGGCGGATATTTCGCTTCGGCTCAATCACGGCAATTAAGAGAAGCTTCGATGAACATTAAAATCCGCAAGATGGTGTGTCTGGCACTGGCCAGTTTTTCTTTTGGCGGCGCAATCTGTGCGGCGTTCGCCGCAGGTTCTGATAAGGCGAGCGTCCAGCACACGGTCGATGAAACCATCAAGCCCCTGATGGCGCTGCACGGCATTGCGGGCATGGCGGTGGGTGTTGTGGTGGGAGGCCGGGCGTATGTGTTCGACTACGGCGTGGCATCGAAGGAGACGAAGCAGCCCGTCACGCGCGATACGCTGTTCGAGCTCGGCTCCGTCAGCAAGACCTTCACGGCGACACTCGCCTCGTATGCCCAGACGAAAGGCGACTTGTCTTTGAACGATCCCGTCGGCAAGTATCTGCCGTCCCTGAACGGCAGCGAGTTCGGCAAGGTCACGCTGCTCAATCTCGGCACGCACACGCCGGGCGGCTTGCCGCTGCAGGTTCCCGACGACATCCACGACAACGCCCAGCTGTTGCACTACTTCAGCACGTGGCGACCGGCGCGGCCGCCCGGCACGGTGCGCACGTATTCGAATCCCGGTATCGGCACGCTGGGGCTCATTACCGCGAAGGCCATGAACCAGGACTTCGACGCGCTGATGCAGACGCGCCTCTTTCCCGCGCTCGGCCTGACGCACAGTTACATGCACGTACCCGCCGCGAAGCAGCGCGACTATGCGCAAGGCTATGCACAGGACGACCGGCCGATCCGCATGAAAGGCGGCGTGCTGTCTTCCGAGGCGTATGGCGTGCGCACGACGGCAGCCGACCTGACGCGCTTCATGCAGATCAACATGAATCAGGTACGTGTCGATCCGGCATGGCAGCGCGCGGTCACCGCGACGCACACGGGTTACTTCAAGGCGGGTCCGATGACGCAGGACCTGATCTGGGAGCAGTATCCGTATCCGGCGGCGTTGCCCGCGCTGCTGGAAGGAAACGGCCAGGCGATGATCCTGAACCCGACGCCCGTCACCGCAATCGATCCGCCGCAGCCGCCGCGCGATGAAGTCTGGATCAACAAGACCGGTTCGACGAACGGCTTCGGCACGTATATCGCGTTCGTGCCGAGCGAGGGCGTGGGCATCGTGATGCTGGCGAACCGCAACCTCCCGAACGACGACCGGGTGAAGGCCGCCTATGCGATCATCACGGCGCTGACCGGCGCACCCCAGAACAAAAAACGATGACGCATGCGGATCGATCCCTACAGTCTTGAACTCTTCATCTCCGTGGTCGAGGAGGGATCGATCGCGCGCGCCGCGAGCCGCGCGCACATCGCGCCTTCGGCGTTGAGCCGGCGGATCGCGGACCTGGAGAGCGCCATCGGCGCGGCGCTGCTGATCCGCTCGCCGGCGGGCGTGCAGATGACCGAGGCAGGCCAGCACGCCTATGCCGGCGCGCGCTCCATCCACCGTCAGCTCGAAGGCATGGCGCGCGAGATCCAGTCGCTGAGCGGGCAGGTGGCCGGCGTGGTGCGGCTGCATGCGAATGCGTCGGCCATCGTGGGTTTTCTTCCCGAGCGCCTGACGCGCTTCAAGGCGTGCTATCCGCTCGTCGATATCGCCCTGACCGAGCAGATCAGCGACGAAGTCATCCGCGCGTGCCTGGACGACCGCGCGGACGTCGGCATCTCGGCGCGCTCGAATGCACCGGCGGGTCTCGATACCTGGCATTTCGCAGCCGATCCGCTGATGGTCGTGCTGCCGCCCGATCACGCGCTCGCGCAAGCCGATGCCCTGAGTTTCGCGGACGTGGTGCGCTTTCCGCTCGTGGCATTGCAGGCGGGCGGCTCGCTCGATCAGACGCTCAAGGAACACGCCGACGCCGCCCGCGCGCCGCTCAACGTCTCCGTGACCGTCAACAGCTTCGACGCGCAGTGCCGCATGGTGGAGGCGGGGCTGGGCATCGGCATCGTGCCGACGAGCGCGGCGTCCGCCTTCGCGGGATCGCACAGCTTCGTGCGCGTGCCGCTGCACGAGACCTGGGCCAGCGCGCGTTCGCTGTGCGTGCATGCGCCGCGCAAGTCTTCGCGGCTGAAGGCCGTGCAGGCGCTGATCGACGTGTTGGTGGAGCAAGAGGGTTAACCCGGACATCGCATTCCGCGATGTCCCCGCTGCCCATCCGGCACTTCCGCCGCGCATGCGTCCCGGTCTAGATTGGCAGGCAGGGAGAATGCGATGGCCACACTGCAATTGAACGGGCGGATTCTGTTTCTGAGCGCGGACGCGGACAAGGTCGAGCGGCAACTGGCGGGCGAAGACTTGTCGGCGGAAGCGGCAGCCCCGTTGCGCGACGATGTCTCCACCGACGAAATCACGCCCATCAGCGTACTCACGCGCTTCGACGAACGGCTCGGCCAGTGTCCGTATGTCGGCTTCCATGTGGATGGCCGACGTCCGCTGGGCCGCGATGCCGTGCGCGCCGGCGGCTTCCAGGTGACCGTCGCGGGCAACCGCTACGGCAAGGGTTCATCGCGCGAACACAGCCCGCTCGCGGAGCACTACGCGGGCATCCGGCTCGTGATCGCCCGCAGCTTCGAGCGCATCTATCGGCAGAACGCGGACAATCTCGGCCTGTTCACCTCGACGGACTTCGGTCTGATCGAGCGCATCCGCCGTGGCGAGGCGATCGACATAGACGAACTGGTCGAAGGGCGCGATCCGCTCGCAGCCGCGATTCTGCGCAGCGGCGGCCTGTTGCGATACGGCCAGGCGCATATGTGCCGCGTGAGCATCAACGCGCCCTCCGACGATGCCGCGCCGCGCACCCTTGTCGAGAAAATTCTCGCGCGCCACGCGTTGAATACCGGCGCCACAGATGCATCGATTGAAGCGGGCAGCGGCATCTTCGTGCGCGCGGACTGGCGCTTCATCCACGAGTACTACACCGGCATGGCCGCGCACATGCTGCACGCGACCTTCGGCCGGCCGCTCGCGCTGCACGACGCGAACAGCATGCTCGCGTTCGAGGATCATCTGTCGTATTCGCATCGCAGCGAACTGCACGTACAGAACGGCTTGCTGCCGGACGTGCGCGAACTGTCGGCGGCGCATCGTGCGTTCGCGAGCGACTACGGCGTGCGCAATCACGGCTATCTGAACGAAAACGCCAGCGAAGTCGAAGAAGGCTCCGAAGGCATCTCGCACGCGATGATGGCCGAACGCTACGCGCTGCCGGGACAGGTCGTGGCCGGCACGGATTCGCATACGCCGCATAGCGGCGCGCTGGGCTGCGTCGCGTTCGGCGTCGGCACGACGGACATGGCGAACGCCTTCGTCACGGGCGCGGTGCGCATGACGGTGCCGGA
This sequence comes from Caballeronia sp. LZ032, assembly GCF_031451315.1. Lineage (NCBI taxonomy): Bacteria > Pseudomonadati > Pseudomonadota > Betaproteobacteria > Burkholderiales > Burkholderiaceae > Caballeronia > Caballeronia sp. LZ032. The sequence continues at coordinate 957,212 of NZ_JARUXP010000003.1, read as the reverse complement.
GTCGCTGCGCATCGAGCTGCGCGGACCGGTGCCCGCCGGTGTGACCGCGAAGGACATCGTGCTGCATCTTCTCGCGGACCCGGCGATCCGCTCAGGCGCGGGCGTGGGCAAGGTGTTCGAATTCACCGGCACGGCCATCGCGGCCCTGTCCACCGACGAGCGCACCACGCTCACCAACATGACCGCCGAGCTGGGTGGTTTCACGGGCATCGTCGCGCCGGACGAGGAGACGGTGCGCTTTCTCAGGGAGCGGCGCGGCATCGAGTTCGTCATCGAACCGTGGATGCACAGCGACGCGCACGCGCAGTACGCGGGCCGCATCGAGATCGATTGCGCGCAGCTCACGCCGATGCTCGCCGCACCCGGCGATCCCGGCAATGGCGTCGCGCTGGCGGCGCTCGGTGAACGGCCGCGTATCGATATCGCTTATGGCGGCTCCTGCACGGCGGGCAAGCGCGAAGACTTCGATCACTATCACGCGGTGCTCGCCTGGGCGGCGGCGCGCGGACTGCGCGTGCCCGACCACGTCAGGCTGTATCTGCAATTTGGCACGCAGGACGTGCGCGACTATTGCATCGCGCGAGGCTATGTGGAGGCGTTCGAGCAAGTCGGCGCGATCCTGCTTCAGCCCGCTTGCGGGGCCTGCGCGAACTGCGGTCCGGGGTCGTCGACGGAATCCGCGCAGGTGACGATCAGCGCGATCAACCGCAACTTCCCGGGCCGCTCGGGCCCGGGCAAGGTGTGGCTCGCCAGCCCGCCGACGGTCGCGGCCAGCGCGCTGGCAGGCAGCGTGATGTCGTTCGCGGAATTGCGCAGCCGCTTCGCCGCCGACGCCGCCTGAACGCCACGCTCACAGCGAGCGCTGGATCGCCTGGCCGAGCAGGTCGAGACCGAGGTCGATCTCTTCCTCGCCGACGGTCAGCGGCGGCGCGATGCGGAACACGCCGCCCATGCCCGGCAACTGCACGATATTCATGCTGAGACCCAGTTCCATGCATGCACGCGTGATCTTCGCGCCGAGGCCATCGGCGGGTTCCTTGGTGCGCCGGTCCTTGACGATTTCCACGCCGAGCAGCAAGCCGCGTCCGCGCACGTCGCCGATGCAGTCGAAGCGCTCCATCAGATCCAGCAGGCCGCTCCTGAGCCGTTCGCTCATCTTGCCCGCGCGGGCGACCAGTCCTTCGTTCTCGACCACGTCGAGCACCCGCAAGCCGACTGCGGCGGGCAGCGGATCGGAGACGTGCGTCGTATAGAACAGATAACCGCGTTCGTGCGCGCGTTCCTCGATCTCGGCGGTGGTCAGCACGGCCGCGAGCGGCAGGCCTGCGCCGAGCGTCTTCGAGAGCGTCAGGATGTCGGGCGTGACGCCGTCGCGCTGGCAGGCGAACATCGTGCCGGTGCGGCCGACGCCGGTCTGCGCCTCGTCGAGGATCAGCAGCATGCCGCGCTCCTCGCACTTGCGCTTGAGCGCCGCCATGTAGCCTTCGGGAAGCTCGATGATGCCGCCCGAACTCAGGATGGGTTCCGCGATGAAGGCAGCGAGATTGCCGCTCGACTGGCGGTCGACGAGGTCGAACGCGTAGTCGAGTTCCGCGAGGTAATCGTAATGGCCGTTGCGCTCGAATTGCGGCCGGTAGGTGAAGGGCGCGGGAATCGCGAACGAGCCGACGGCGGCCGGTCCCACACCCTTGCGGCCCGCGCTGTACGTGGCGGAGGCCGCGTGCCCGGTCATGCCGTGCCACGACTGCGCGAAGCCGACCACTTCATAGCCGCCGGTCACGAGCTTGGCCATGCGGATGGCGGCTTCGTTGGATTCAGCGCCGGTGCTCAGCAACAGCGCGCGTTCGAGAGCGCCTGGCGCGACTTCGGCGAGGCGCGTCGCGAGATCGACGACCGGCCGCGACAGCATGCCGCTGAAGAGATGGTCCAGCTTGCCCGCGTACTCGTTGATCACCGAGACGATTTCTGGATGGCTGTGGCCCAGCACCGAACTCATCTGTCCCGAGGTGAAGTCCAGGATGGCGCGGCCGTCGGCGTCATAGACGAAGCTGCCTTGCGCGCGTTCGATGATCATCGGCTGGAAGGTGGCGCCGTAGCGGATCAGATGGTCTTGAGCGTTGCGCCAGAAGTGTGCGTCTTGGTTCAGGGACACGGTGCGTCTCCGGACGGAATGACAGGAAGGAACCTGCAGTCTAGTGGGCGCTGCGGCGACGGAGAATCGAATAGTTCTAATGTGAGCCAGAAAGGAGGCTAATATCTGTTGCCGGTTTTTGCACGAAGGCACGGATTGTTTCTGCCACGGTTATGATGTCGGGCGGCGCGCCCGGCCGTCTCGCATGCGGGCGCTTTCATTCGCGCTTTCAATCGAATAACAATACTTCATCGATGGTGCCGAACCGAACCGCCCGCGCAATCCGACATTCCTTTCTCTCACTCGCCACCTTGCTCACCTGTGGCGCAGTGCACGCGCAGAGCAGTGTCACGCTCTATGGCGTGATCGACACCAGCATCGAAGTCACCGATCCCGGTTCCTCATGGACGCCGCGCATGGATTCGGGCGCATATCGCGGCTCGCGCTTCGGCGTGCGCGGCTCGGAGGCGCTGGGCGGCGACACGCGCCTGCTGTTCGATCTCGAGAGCGGCTTCAGCTCGGCCGACGGCACCTTCGCCACCGCCAACACGATCTTCAACCGGCAGGCGTGGATCGGCGTCGGCGCGCCGTGGGGCGAACTGCGCATGGGCCGCCAGTATTCGCCGATCTATATCCCGTTCAAGGGCGGGCTCGATGCATTCGGCGCGGGCACGATTGCATCGGGGCTCAACAACCTGTCGAAGATCACGCCCTATACGGACAACGGCATTGCGTATCTGTCGCCGGACTTCCACGGCTTCACGACCACGCTGATGCTCGCGTTGCGCGACACCGGCGACGGCAACGGCCTCGGCGGCTCGTATGAAACCTTTGCGTATCGCAACGGCCCGTTCCGGGTCTCGTATGCGCATCAGCAGACCAACGGCAGCGGCGCGTTGCGCTCGAATCTCGGCGGCGTGTCGTATCGCTTCGGCCACGCGACGGCCTTCGTCTCGTACTTCAACGGCGACGGCGGCACGCCGCGCTATCACGACGACGGCGTATCGGTATCGATGCGCTATGCGTTTTCACCGCGCTTGCGTGCATCGCTGGGCTACGCATTCGCGCGCGACCGCTCGGGCGGCGACAACGATGCCGACCAGTTCAGCGTCGCGTGCGAATACGATGTGTCGCCGGCGCTGCTGCTGTACGCGAGCGGCGCGCTGCTGCGCAATCGGAGCGACGCGACCTTCACGCTGCGCGGCGTGAACGTGGTCGGTTTGCCGGCGGCTTATCCTGGCGCGCCGATACGCGGTGTGCAGCTGGGCATGATCGAGCGCTTCTGACACGCGCGATCAGAAGCGATGCAGCAAGCCGATGCGCAAGGCGACTTGCGAGCTGAAAACGCCCCGCTGCGGCTCAAGCCGGACCAGCCCGGCGCATCTGTTCGGCGAGTTCGTCGTGTTCCCGCGCGGCGAGTGCATCGGCGGCGCCTTCGCGGTCGCGCGCTTCCTTGTTCTGACTGAGCTTGGACTTGCCCACCAGCGAGGTCAGCGCAATCTCGATCCCGACAATATTGCGCAGCATGCCTTCGATGAAATCGGCCGGCGCGTCGCCCATCTTCCACGGCGCGGGTTCGTTCGCCTCATGACGGCGCGTCAGGCGCGCCACGATGCCGCGCAGGAAGCGTTCGTCGTCGCGGATCGTGAGCGTGCCATGCGCGTGGACCACTTCGTAGTTCCAGGTCGGCACTTGCTTGTGCGCCTCGTGCTTGCTCGGATACCAGTTCGGCGAGATGTAGGCCTGCGCGCCCCGGAAGACGACCATCACCGGCGTGCCGGCGGGGCAGCGCTGCCAGATGTCGTTGGCGCGCGCGACGTGCGCCGTCAGCAGTCCATGCGTGCCGATGTCCGGATCGAACTCGAAGGGAATGTGGTTCGCGTCCAGCCCGGTAGCGTCATGCGTGACGAGCATGCCGAGCGGATGCGCATGGATGATGCGATGCAGTTCGTCGGGACGCGTGACGGCGAAGTGCGGCGGAATGTACATCGTGAGTCCTCGAACGGGGCGGGTGCGGAGACGACACTCTCGCGTGAAACAGGCACAATGAGAAGATCCAGTTTTGGTGAATTCGCATGGGCCAGTTTGGCGAGCCGGGTGCCGGAACCAGCCGGCGCATCTACGACATGCTGCGCGCCCAGATGGCCGACGGCACGCTGCCCGCAGGCGCCCGCCTGCCTTCGACCCGCGCGCTGGCGGCGGACCTCGCGGTCTCGCGCACCACCGTGACCGCCGTCTACGAGCAGCTTGCGGCGGAAGGCTTCGTGCTCACGTCGGCGGGACGCGCGGCGCGGGTCGCGAGTCCGCCCGTTGCGCCCGCCGTGACGGGAGCGCCGCGTTCGTCGGTGCGCGCGCCGGTGCTGTCGGACTTCGGGCGGCGCGTGGCCGGCATCGCGACGCCGCCGCTGCCGCTGCCTACGCCGGGCGGCATCCACTTCCTGTATGGCGCGGTGGCCGCGCGCGAGTTTCCGGCGCAACTCTGGCGGCGCGCCTGGCAAGCCGAATTGCTGCGCCAGCAAGACAGCCTCTACTACGTGCCCCCCGAAGGCGACGCCGCGCTGCGCCGCGCATTGCAGACGTATCTGCGGCGGGCGCGCGGACTGGTCTGCGACGCCGAACGCATCCTGATCGTGAGCGGCGCGCAACAGGGCATCGACTTGTGCGCGCGGCTGCTGCTCGATCCCGGCGATGCCTTTGCCTTCGAGGATCCCGGTTACCTCATCGCGCGGCATAGTTTCGAGGCGGCCGGCGGGCGGCTCGTGCCGGTGCCCGTCGACGACTCCGGCCTCGACACGCGCCGTCTGCCGGCGGACGGCGCGCGGCTGGTCTACGTGACGCCTTCGCATCAGTTTCCGCTCGGCGGGGTGCTTCCGGTGGGACGTCGGCTCGGCCTGCTTCAATGGGCGCAGGCGCATGAAGCGTGGGTGATCGAAGACGACTACGACGGCGAATTCCGCTACGGCCAGCGTCCGATCGATGCGCTCCAGTCCATCGATTCGAGCGGCCGCGTGATCTACATCGGCACATTCTCGAAGGCGCTGTCGCCGCATTTGCGGCTCGGCTATCTGGTACTGCCCGACGCGCTGGTGAACGCGTTCCGTCAGGCCAAGCGTCTGAGCGACCGTCACGCGCCGGTGCTCGAACAGCGCGTGCTGGCGTCGTTGATCGAAAGCGGCTCATATGAACGGCATGTGCGCCGCATGCGTCGCGAGTACGAGCGGCGGCGCGCGGCGCTGCTGGACGCCATTGCCGCATCTTTGCCCGCCGACGCGCGCGTGGCAGGCACGGCCGCGGGACTGCATGTGGTGCTGTGGCTGCCGTCGCTGCGGCCCGACGATGAACCCGCGCTGGTCGCCGCGGCGCACGAAGCAGGCATCGGCGTTTATCCGGTGTCGCCGCTGTTCGCGAGTGCGCGTCGCGCGGCTTCGGCCCGCGTCGCGGGGCTGATGCTCGGCTACGCGAGCCTGACCGTGGAGGAGATTCGCCAGGGCATTGCGACGCTGGGGCGCGTCGTGGAGGCGTTCGAATCCTGAAAAGAAAAAAGGAGAAGGACGCGCGTGCGCGTCTTCTCCTCGTGTGCTGCCCGGCGATGCTTACAGCTTCATGCCGCCCAGCGCGCTGCCCACGGCGGTGAGTTGCTTCGTGACGTTGGTCAGATCGACGTCGGTGTGGGTCGAGGCATCGACTTGCGTGACGGGAGCCACGTTGGTCTGCGGGCTTGCGAACGACACGCCGCCCATCTGCCCGTTGGCGTTGATGCCGTTGTTCTGGAAGATGGTGCCGCTCTGGAAAATGGTGCCGCCGACGATGGCGCCCATTTCGGCACGGTCGAGGTCCTTGGTCACGGCGAGGTTGTCGATCTTCAGCATGGTCAGTCTCCTGGGTGGTTCGGTGGGTTGGTTGAGCACCAATCGTTGCGCTCGCACCTGCTTATGCGAGAGGTGTGCCAGGAGCGCGCACGCAACCTGAAGATCACGCCGGAGCCTTGTGCGGAAAGCCTGAGTGGGGTTTGATCCCGGTTGCGAAACCATCTCGGCGGCCACCGGACTGTCGGCGCCGATGAAACGGCAAGCCGCAATGTGTCGGCCACGGACCAACCATCGCGACAACAGCTCCCACGCAGCCGTTCGACAGCGTCGAACCGGCGATTCATCCGCCGCGCTCTGTTCCGGCCGACATGCCGCGACTATGCTTCGAACCGTCTGGACGTTTCGTTCAACGCTTCGAGATCCGAAGGGATCGCGCCGATGAAAGAGCGTCGTCGAGCTTCAACTTCTTCAACAGTGGCTGTCATGAATCGAGCAGTGACGATAACGGTTTCGATCCTCATAGCGGGGTCGATATTATCGATGGTGGCGTTTGCCGGAACTTCGCAGAAAGGCTGTGGGCTGATCCAGACGAACTTCGACGACTACACGGATTGCGTGGTCGACACGGGCCGCGGGAATCGCGCGGGGATCCATCTGTTCCCGTTGCACAGACGCCGTCATGGCATCGCGGACTCGGCGTAGCGATACGTGCTGCGCGACCCGCTCGTCACTTCCCGTCGAAGGAATCGTCGCGCCCATGCCCTTGTTCTTCAGGAAGCGATCACGCGCAGTCGAGCCGGACACATGAACGACCCTCTCAGGAAGCACGGACGGCGGCGTCTGTCCCCCTGGCCCGCGTCTGTCGCGGCGCTGAGCCTGGCCGGCTGCGTCAATTACATGGGCATCGGCAGCGACAAACAGATTGCGCCGGCATCGCACTACGAAACCGGCGCGAGCCTGCCCGCCGAGCACGGCGCGTGGCCGGCGATGGACTGGGCCATGCAGTTTGGCGATCCGCAATTGCCGCAGCTGATCGACGAAGCGCTGAAGGACGCGCCGACGATCGAGCAGGCGCTCAGCCGCATCGACAAGGCAGTGTCGCTGGTCGGCGGCGCGCGCGCCGGACTGGCTCCGAACGTGACCAGCAGTTATCAATGGAACCGGCAACGCTTCACGCTGAACACCCTCTATCCGCCGCCCTATGGCGGCACCTGGCAAAGCGAGAACACGGCGCTCCTGAGCGCGTCGTGGGATCTCGATCTGTGGGGCAAGAACCGCGATCGCCTGCACCAGGCCGTGTCGCAGCAAAAAGTTGCGGACGCCGAGGCTCAACTGGCGCGCATCACGCTCGCGGCATCGGTGGCGAGCACTTATAACGACCTGGCGCGCCTCTATGCGTTGCACGACCTCCAGGACAGCGAGGTGCAGAACCGTCAGGACATCGGACGGATCACGGACCGGCGCGTGACTGCGGGACTCGATACCGACGTCGAGCGCCAGACCGCCGAGGGCGAAACGGCGACCACGCACACCAACGTCAAGAGTCTCGACGGGCAGATCATCGCGACCCGCTATCAGCTCGCCGCCTTGCTCGGCGCGGGCCCGGATCGCGGCTTGAGCATCGCGCGGCCGTCGCTCGGGACGGGCGAGCCGATCATGCTGCCCGACAACCTGCCGGCCGACCTCTTGTCGCGCCGTCCGGACATCGTCGCCGCGTACTGGCAGGTCGATGCCGACATGCAGAACGTGAAGGAAGCGAAGGCCGAATTCTTCCCCGACATCAACCTGACCGCGGTGGCCGGACTCGACGCCTTCGGCTGGGGGCAGTTCCTGACCGCCCAGAGCAGCGCCATCCAGTTTGCGCCCGCCATCCATCTGCCGATCTTCGACGCCGGCGCGTTGCGCGCCCAGTTGAAGGGCCGCTACGCGGACTTCGACTATGACGTCGCGTCCTACAACCAGACGCTCGTCAATGCGCTTTCAGACGTGGCAACCCAGGTCGCGCAGATTCGTTCGACGGACGCGCAACTGGTGGAGGCGCGCCGTGCGCTGAGCGCGCAGACCAAGGCCTGGCAGCTTGCGCTGGTGCGTTACCGGGCCGGCTTGATCGCGCAGTTGCAGCTGCTCGATGCCGACGACAACCGGCTCGCCGCCGCGACCACGGTCGTCACGCTGGAGATGAGCCGCCGCAGCATGCAGATCGCGCTGATCCGGGCGATGGGCGGCGGTTTCGACGGCTCCGGCGCAGCCCTCGCGGCGACGACGCCCGCCACGCCCACGACACCCACGACACCGATTCCTGCCCCGCGGCCGGGCCAGGAATAACCGCATTTTCGAGTCTTGCCGGAGCTATCGATGAACTCTCCCGCGTCACCGGCGCCCGTCAAAGCCGCGCGCCGCAAATGGCTGCTGACGCTGATCCTTGCCGTGGCCGTGCTGGCGGGCATAGGCTGGGGCGTCTATTACCTGCTGGTCGCGCGTTATCACATCGAGACCGACGATGCCTATGTGGACGGCAACATCGTGCAGATCACGCCGCAGACCTCGGGCACGGTGATCGCGGTCAATGCGAACGACACCCAGCTCGTGAGCGTGGGCGACACGGTCGTGCAGATCGATCCCGCCGATGCGCGCATCGCGCTCAAGCAGGCGGAAGCCGATCTGGGGCAGACGGTGCGCCGCACGCGCGGCCTGTACGTGGACAACGACCTGTATCGCGCCCAGATCGAGCAACGCCAGTCGGATCTCGCCAAGGCGCAGGCCGATCTGCGGCGGCGCCTGGATACCGGCACGAGCGGCGCCGTTTCGCAGGAAGACGTTTCACATGCGCGCGAGGCGGTCGTGTCCGCGCAAGCCGCGCTCGACGCGGCCCGGCAGCAGTTGAACGCCAATCTCGCGCTGACGGCCAACACGACGATCGCCGATCATCCCGACGTGCTGTCGAGCGCCACGCGCGTGCGCGACGCCTGGCTCGGCTATGCACGCACCACCTTGCCCGCGCCGGTGACGGGCTATGTCGCGCAACGGTCGGTGCAGGTCGGGCAGCGCGTTTCGCCCGGCATGCCGCTGATGTCGATCGTGCCGCTCGATCAGGTATGGGTCGATGCCAACTTCAAGGAAGTGCAGCTGCGCCATATCCGCATGGGTCAGGCCGTGGATCTGACCGCCGATGTCTATGGCTCCTCGGTCGTCTATCACGGCAAGGTGGTGGGCGTCACGCCCGGCACCGGCTCGGCGCTCGCGCTGCTGCCCGCGCAGAACGCGACCGGCAACTGGATCAAGATCGTGCAGCGGCTGGCGGTGCGTATCGGCATTCCGGCGGAGGAGTTGCGCAAGCACCCGTTGCGCGTGGGGCTTTCGATGAACGCGGACGTCGACGTGAAGAACACGTCGGGCGCGCAAGTTTCGACGATGCCGGTCCTTGCCGCCGGCGCCGCGGACCGGACCGACGTCTTCGCCCGTTACGGCGAAGAGGCCGAAGCCGCGATCGCGCGCATCGTCGACCACAACAAATAATCCCCGCCCGAGCTTCGACGATCCCATGTCCAAGGACTCCACGGAACTTCCTCCGCTGACGGGTGCGACGCTCGCGCTCGGCTCATTCAGCGTGGGCCTCGCAGGCTTCATGACGGTGCTCGATTCGTCGATCGCCAACGTCGCCATTCCGACCATCTCAGGCAACCTCGGCGTGTCCGGCGACCAGGGCACGTGGGTCATCACGGTGTTTTCCGCGGCCAACGCCATCTCGATTCCGCTGACGGGCTGGCTCACGGCGCGGGTCGGACAGGTGCGCCTGTTCGTCACCGCGATCCTGCTGTTCACGCTCGCGTCATGGTTGTGCGGCATGGCGCCGACCTTTCCGGTGCTGCTGCTCGCGCGCGTGCTGCAAGGCGCGGTCGCCGGGCCGTTGATCCCGATGTCGCAGGCGCTGCTGCTCAGTTCATGGCCGAAGGCGAAGTCGTCATTCGCGCTCTCGCTGTTCTCGATGGTGGTCGTGACCGGCCCGATCATCGGACCCGCGCTGGGCGGCTGGGTGACGGACAGCTTCAGCTGGTCGTGGATCTTCTTCATCAACGTGCCGGTCGGCCTGTTCGCGGCCGCGACGGTATGGATGATCTATCGCCGCCGCGATACGCCGGTGCACAAGCTGCCCGTCGATGTAGTCGGACTCGTGCTGCTGATCCTGTGGGTCGCATCCCTGCAGGTGATGCTCGACAAGGGGCAGGACCTCGACTGGTTCTCGTCGGGCACGATCGTCGTGCTGTGCATCTGCGCGGTGGTGGGGTTCTCGTTGTTCGTGGTCTGGGAGCTGACCGACCCCAACCCGATCGTCGACCTGACGCTCTTCAGGCAGCGCAACTTCCTCGGCGGCACGATTTCGATCTCCATTGCCTACGCGATCTTCTTCGGCACGCTCGTCCTGTTGCCGCAGTGGATGCAGGACTATCTCGGCTACCGCGCGGTGGATGCCGGCCTCGCCACCGCGCCGCTCGGCATCTTCGCGGTGATCGGCTCGCCGCTCGTGGGGCGCATGCTGCCGGGCTCGGACGCGCGCGTGATCGGCACGTTCGCGTTCATCGGCTTCGCCATCGTGTACTACATGCGCTCGTTTTTCTATGTCCAGTTGAGCGAGGACTACATCGTGCTGCCCACGCTGCTCCAGGGCATCCCGATGGCGCTGTTCTTCGCGCCGCTGACCGTCATCATCCTGTCGGGACAGCCGCCGGAAAAAGTGCCGGCCGCAGCCGGCCTCTCCACCTTCGCGCGTACGCTGGGCGGCGGTATCGGCACATCGCTGGCGAGTGTCGTATGGAACGACCGCACGATCCTGCATCACGCCATCCTGACCCAGCATTCCAGCCCGAACAACCCGTTGTTCAACGCGCAGATGCAGGCCTACCATTCGCTGCTCGGCCTCGGGCAGGGCGCGTCGTACGCGCTGTTCCAGAGCACGGTGCAGACGCAATCGGCGATGCTCGGCCTCGACGACGTGTTCTACGGCGCGGCCATCGTCATGATCGCGATCATTCCGCTGATCTGGATCACGAAGCCTGACAAAGGCGGCGATACGACGGTCATCGCGCACTGAAGCGCGCGTGCTTTGATCAGACCTGAAAGCGTGTCTTGCAGCGCGCTTTCCGGCAAGAAGGCGTGCAAGTTCGACTTTCATCCTGCAAGGCGCCGACTAGAATGATTCGAGGCGCGCCCTGATGAAACGGCGCGGCCCATCGTGGTCTCGAACATGACCTCAATCATGACCTCAAGCGTGGCCTCAAGGACAGGAGCTCGACAATGAAACTGATTCAGATGCTCAGGCTGGCCGGCGTGGCAGTGGTGCTCGTTTCATCCGTCAGTGCGTGGTCGCAGACCAGCGATTCCGGCGCGGCCGCGGGTCAGTCCGGCACGCCCGCGGCGAGCGCCGGCACGTCGAAGAAGGCAATGCGGCAAGCCAATCGCGCGCTCAGCAGGAAGGTGGCGCAGGCGCTTCAGAAGGGCGGAGTGGATGTAGTCGGCATGAACGTGATTGCGAAGAGCGGCGCGATCACGCTGGCGGGTTATGCGCAGGATGCGAGCCAGATCGATCAGGCCACGTCGATCGCCAAGGGGGTGAGCGGCGTGCGCTCGGTGAAGAACTCGCTGACGATCCAGGAAGGCGGGCAATGACACGATGAAGCGGTGAAGCGGTGAAGCAGAGGGGGAGAAGGAGGCAGTCGTCCTGGTTCCTTCTCCCCGCGTGACGTCCTGCTTACAGCGCCATGCCGCCGATCAGGCTGCCCACCGCACTGACCGACTTCGTGATGGTCTTCACGTCGAGGTTCGTGTGGTTGGACGCATCGACTTGCGTGACCGGTGCGACGTTGGTCTGTGCGCTGCCGAAGGACACGCCGCCGATTTCTGCGTTGGCGTTGACGCCGTTGTTCTGGAACACGCTGCCGCCAGCGATGGCGCTCATTTCGGCACGGTCCAGGTCCTTGCTGACTGCGAGGTTGTCGATCTTCAACATGATGATGCTCCTTGAGATGAGAGGGGTCTTCAACAGGTGAATCAGAACTTGACGCCCTGCAGCAGGCTGCCGAGGGAATCGAGGGACTTCGTCACGTTCGTCAGGTCGAGCTTGGTGTATTGCGAGGCATCGACCTGGGTCACGGGCGCCACATTGACTTGCGGGCTCGCGAACGAGACGCCGCTCTGGTAGTTCGCATTGATGCCGTTGTTCTGCATGATGCTGAAGCCACCTGCGATGGCGCGCATTTCGGCACGGTCGAGGTCCTTGTGGACGGCGAGGTTGTCGATCTTCAACATGACGGGTCTCCTGATGGCCGGTTGGTATGGAATGGATGCGGATCAGATCGCGATGCCGCCCAGCGCGCTGCCGAGTGCGCCGACCGACTTCGTGATCGACTTCACGTCGAGGTCGAGGTGCTGTGAGGCATCGACTTGCGTGACGGGCGCGACGTTGGTCTGCGGGCTGGCGAAGGACACGCCGACGGCTTGCAGGTTGGCGTTGACGCCGTTGTTCTGGAACACGCTGCCGCCGACGATGGCGCCCATTTCGGCACGGTCGAGTTCTTTGCTGACGGCGAGGTTGTCGATCTTCAACATGATGAATCTCCTGGATGGCTGGTTGGGTTGGTTGAGCATGTCTCGTTGCGCTCGCAGCATCATTTGCGAGAGCCGTGCCAGGCGCGGTGCCAGCGTTTGAGATTTTTCGTAAGTCGTTGATTGTATTGATCAATGTTGAATTCATTTTGCGTTGATGCCTCGCATGAGCGCGCGTGCGCCGCGGCCGGGTGTCGGGTCCGGCGAGACAGCCTGCCGATCACCTGTTGCCGCGTGCCGAACAGCGCGTCCGGTTGCCTGGAGCCGCACAAAAAAAACCCGCTTCGGGAAGCGGGCAAGTCCTCCGGAGGAGGTAGAGGACGTGGCACAAACCACGAAGAGGCGCGCTCTTCGTGCAGGCGTGCGGTTCGGCTCTGTGAAGTCCCTTCCGCTTTTTTCGGATTGTCTAGACCGGCTTGGCCTCCTTCATCGCAGAGGTGCACGCATGCCGCGGCGACGCCTTCAGCAGCGCGCGGCCCTCCCAGTACGAAACCAGCTTGCCGAGCCCCCCCGACTCGCTCAGATCGCCGAACGCCTCGATGCGGATCGACTGGTCGATACCGCCCACGCACAGCGGCACGAAGCCGCTCAGCGCAATCAGATACGCGACGGCGTCGCCGGCCGCGAGGTCGTCGGCGGCATAGAACAGCACGGCGGGATCGGGCCAGCGGTTGGCGGCCGCATGCATCGACTCCGGACGGATCGACGCGAATGCCTTGACGAACTTCGTGCCGGGCGGCATAAGCGCCGCGAGGATCTGGCCGGCCGATTCATCGTCGGGAACGATCTTCATGACGCCGCCCTGGCCATCAGGCGCAATCGGATTCGACGGATCGACCACGATCTTGCCCTTCAACGCTTCGCGGTAACGCTCGAACAGATCCTGAATGGCGCCGAAGCGGATGCACGGAATCACGATGTCGGCACGACGGATCGCCTCGCTGACACTGACGGCGCGCGCGCGGCCATTGCATTGCATCGCGAATGCCAGCGATTTCCTGTGATCGCGATCCGCAATCAGGATGGACTCGCCTGCGAGCGCGAGACTGCGCGACAGGTTGGCGCCGATCTGATCGAGACCGATGATTGCCGTTTTCATGCCTGGGTTCCTCTCGCCATGCTGATTGCGCGCGTCGCACGGGCGCTGTTGTTCTTGCTCACGTCGCTGCAAAGCCGCCGCCCATGGCTCCGGCGCCGTCGCTGATGCGCAGGTCCTCCACCTTGCCGTGCAGCCGGAGCGGCATGGCGCCCAGGCCGTGCGTGAGCAGCCCGCCATCGACGGCGATCTTGCGCACGGCGGCGCCGTTGCGGATGCAGAGCGCGGTGGCATCGAGCGTGACGACGACACCCTTCACCATCGATTCGCCCGTCGCCCCATGCGTCTCGACGCCGCGCCGGACCGTCAGCAAGCCGAGTGGACGGCTCACCTGGATGCCGACGGCGCCATCCGCATGCGTGACGATGCGGTCGATATCGGCGAGTTGCACGGTGCCGTCGTAGTCGCTGAAGCCCCGCGCGCCGAAGCCAAAGGTTTCGATCGTCGCGTGGGTCCGCAGCATACCCAGCGTGCCGAAGTTGACGAAGCCGGTGGCGCTCGGGCCGTAGGACGTGACCTTTTCCTCTGCGATCCACGAGCCGACCGTGCCCCAGTTGTCCAGCACCATGTCGTTCGCGCCGTAGGTCGTCACGGGTCCGCGGTTGTGCACGGTCTCCACACAGGCGCCGGATGAAACGAACACGCCGCCCGCAATGCGGTCCGCCGTGCCATGTTCGATGCCGCCGTCGCTGTGAATGGCGCCGGTCTCCATGCGGCCGACGATCAGCTGGCCGCCGGCATCGCCTGCGCCGCCGACGAAGACGCCGCTGCCGTTCACCGGCGCGCCGCCGCGCCCGGCGCTGACGGCCGTGAGGTCGGCCGTGATGGTCACGTAATGATCGTCGTGCTGGTTCCAGACGGTGAAGACGCCCGGGATCACCTCGACGCCATAGCCGCGATGCCGGGTTGCGTGGGCACGTGCATCGGCCGCAATGATGTCTATGTTTTCCGCCGCAATATGGCCGCTGCGGACGTTGTCGCGCGCGAGCAGCTGCACCACGCCGCGCGTGCGGAGATCGTGCAGGTCGATGCGCCCGAGGCGCGTCACGCTCGTGTCGTTATGAATGGCGCGCCGGTCTGCATCGGCGTTCAGTTCGATGCGCGCGACGCAGTTGTCCGTGGTCAGCTGCACGCCGTCCTCGCCCTTCGCGAAGTGCAGCTTCACATCGCTGCCGGCGCCGCTCAGCGTCTGGCCGGGCAGCAGCCTGAAGCCCGGCAGGTCTGCGATGTCGGCGGTGACCGCAATGTGCTGAACTTCCGCGCTCGATACGGCCGCGAGCAAGCCGGCCAGGGTCGAGACGTTGCGCTCGCTTGCGCTCATGAGAGAGGTCCGTGACGAAAATTTGTGTCAAAAATAGTCACAGACGAGAGCGCCGCCTAGAGGGCGGCGCACGAAAGCGGAGTTCGGCGGGTTCGAACTGCCAGGCGAAAGCGTTCGGCGCTTACTGCCGTTCGCCGCCCGCCAGTGTCTCGATGATGCCCAAGAGTTGCGCGCTCATCGGCATGTCGAGGCGGGTGCCGGAAAGCAGGCGGATCGGCCGCGAGTTCCTGGAAGGTGACGCCACGCGCCCAAGGTAACCGCTTCAATGACGGTCAAAGATACTTGACTGGCCTTCCTGTTCGAGCGACCTCACCTTGTCAACGATTCGAACCGTCGGCGTTTCCTTGCACGACTCGGACACTTCAGCCGCAACCGGCACCGCCCGATCGACAGTGATCTGGTCGGTTTCCCTGATTGCCAACCTGTCCACACCCATGGCCCAGAATCGACGTCGGGAGTCATCAGCTCGCCGAGCGCCCGCGCGTCATGCGCGTTCCAGCCTTTTACCCAACGTTCGATGAGCGCGAGCACCTCTCCCGACGAGTCCGCCGAAGCCTGCGTCGCATGCGCTATCCATGGAAGAAGACAAAAGCACGCGAGCGCGGACCGTCGCATCGCCAAAAGACAGCTGTCCCGACCGACGGTCACACTCGCTTTCGTTGACGTGCTCATGAAGTTGCTCGTTGTAGTCGCGCATCGCGTTCACTTACCGCGACCGACCAGGGTGAATCCGCTTCGCAAACGCTACAGCTCACCCGGACCGGCATTCGAACGTTCACAGGTTGAGCAGACGCATCGCGTTGTGCCGGCCGATCTTCTCCCGGACCTCTTCATTCATGTCGGTCTTGTCGAACCACTCGCTTCCTGTCGCCATGCTTTCGTAGGGGTAATCGACGGAGAACATCACACGGTCGGCACCGGCTGTTTCGAGAGCGGCATGCAGGGCGCCCGTGTGAAAGTGTCCGCTCGTGGTGAGATAAAAATTGCGGCGCATGTACTTGCCGACGGTTTTCCGTGCAGCACCGCGGCCGGCGCCCTCGTGCTGCATCTGCAAGCGGTGCTCGAGTCGCGGCAGCATGAGAGGCAGGCCTTCGCCCAGATGACCAAGAATGATTTTCAGTTTCGGATAGCGGTCGAACAGACCGCTCAACATCAAGCGGATCGCATGGGTCGCCGTCTCATGCGCGAATCCCCACGCCGATCCGACCAGTGCGGGATAGCCTTGGTAGATGCGTTGCTGCGACGGCAAAGGCTCGCGCGGATGCAGATAAACCGGTATGCCCAGCTCGGCGACTCGCGCCCAGAATTCCCATAGTGGAGGTTCGTCGAGATACTCGGCCGAATGAGCGCTGCCAAGGTTCGTATAGCCATTGATCAATGCGCCGACCATGCCTAGCTGTTTAACGGCACGCTCCAGTTCATCGGCGGCCGCTTTGGGCGACTGCAGAGCGACGGTCGCGAACGCACGAAGACGGCGTGGTTGGCGCGAGGTGAAACGCTCGGCGATCTCGTCGTTAGTCCGCCGCGCGAAGTCAACGGCCTGATTGAGATCGACGATCGACTGGGCACCAGGCGAAGTGAGCGAAAGTACGGCGATGTCGATGTCGTTGCGGTCCATTTCTTCGAGACGTCGTTCGACGTCCATAAGCCGCATGTTGACGTCGCTCATGCAGGCTTTGCCGTTGCGTGCGGCCTCGCCGGCGCTGTCCCAGAGGCTGTTGTTCAGTGCGGTACTCAAGTGTTCCTCGAGAACGATCTTGCCTTTCATGACTGCCTCCCAGGAGTCTGATCGATATAACGTCGCCAGGCCTAGGCGGCAGGCTTGAACAATGCCCGCCGTGCCGAGTCGCGCTTCCAGTTGGAGGATGAGAACGCCTGACTCGCCGCATCGATGGCGGCCTGTGCCCCGGATTCAGAGCCGCCGGCATAGCGGCCGACGACTTCACCGGCGGCGGGGTCCATTGAATCGCGATGTTGCGGTGAGTCAAGCCACTCGCCGCCGATCCAGTGCAACGCGGTGTCTACCGTGCTCATCGATTCAATCCTTTGTCGCGGTGTTTTCAGCAGAGATCACGCGCCGCGCATGCGCCACCCTCTGCTTGCGGGAACGATGCGTCGCCGTGTGCTGCCAGATGGAGTCGAAGCCGCCGCCCCTCGGCCCTGGTGGCCGTCAGCGTTTGTCCGGGGGATAGCCGGAAGCCCGGCATGTCCGCGATGTCGGCGGTCACCGTGATTTGCCGGATCGCCGCATTCGCCGCGGCGTCGAGCAATCCGGCAACGGTCGAGACCTCGCGCTGGTTGGTGTTCATCGCGTAGCCCCGTGTCTGAGTAAGGCTTTAACATAGACACGGGGTGCTTTGCGGAACAGGGGGCGGGCAACGAAACATGCGTTCGGATCGTCCGAACCTTGATGCGGGGCAAGGGGGGCGCTTGCACCCGCGAAAGAATGACTAGGTCGTCGGGGGCATCAGAAACGGACGTACGCGGATATTGGGCAAGCGGTCAAGGCAATTCAAGCACCGGAGGGCATGAGCACGATTACCGCCGTTCGCCACCCGCGAGCGTTTCGATGATGCCCACGAGTTGCGCGCTCATCGGCATGTCGAGGCTCGTGCCTGAAGGCAGGCGGGTCAGGAACCAGCGCTTGTACTGGCGCTCGATCTCGCCGTCGGCCGCGAGTTCCTGGAAGGTGTCCTTCACCACTTGTGCCAGTTGCGGATCGTCCTTGCGGAACATGATGCCGTAGGGTTCATACGACAGATAATCGCCCGCCACGCGGTACGCGCCGCCCTTGCCGGCGTTCGCGGCGATCAGGCCGTAGAGCAGGACGTCGTCGGTGGCGAAGGCATCGGCCTGGCCGTCCGCCACTTGCGCGAAGCCCTGTGCATGATCCGGCACGACCTGGAGATGGATGCCGAGCTGGAACTTCCTGTCCAGTTCGCGCAGCGCGGTTTCGTTGGTGGTGCCGGACGTCACCGCGACGCGCTTGCCCGCGAGATCGCGGAACGAGTTCATCGGCGCATCCTTCTTCACCATCACCTTGGTGCCGGCGACGAAGATGATCGGCGAAAAGGCCACGCGCTGCTGACGCGCGAGATTGCTGGTGGTCGAGCCGCATTCGAGGTCCACCTTGCCGCCGGCAACGGCATCGATGCGCGTATCCGGCGTGACCGGCACCCAGCGAATCGTGAGCGTCCGGTGTATGGACGTTTCGATGGCCGCAACCAGCGACTTGCACAGTTCGATGGAATAGCCGATGGGCGTGCGCCGTGCGTCGAGATACGAGAACGGCACCGACGCATCGCGATAACCGATCGCGATGGTGCCGGAGTCGCGCACCTTCGCGAGCGTGCCGGTCAGCGTGGCGGGCGCGTAGGGATCGTTGACGGGGCGCGCGGGCTGCACGTCGTCATCGGCGGCGTAGACGGCGTGCGTGGCGCAGGACAGCGTGAGCGCAGCCCACGCCGCGCACTTCCAGAAGCGCGGCATCTTCATGAGACGCTCCTCTTCAGACCTGTGCGGGATGCGCCAGCGAGGCGTCCTGTTCGGCTTCGATGCGCGCGGCGTTGGCGTCCGCGTCCCGCTCTGACAGCAACTCGCCTTCCCACTTCGCCACCACCGCGCTGGCGATGGAATTGCCCACGGCATTGGTCGCGGAGCGGCCCATGTCGAGGAAGGTATCGACGCCCAGGATCAGGAGCAAGCCCGCTTCCGGAATGTTGAACTGATTGAGCGTCGCGGCGATCACGACCAGCGACGCGCGCGGCACGCCCGCCATGCCCTTCGACGTCAGCATCAGGATCAGCAGCATGGTGAGCTGCGTGGTCAGCGACAGATGGATGTTGTAGGCCTGCGCGATGAACAGCGACGCGAAAGTGCAATACATCATCGAGCCGTCGAGGTTGAACGAATAGCCCATCGGCATCACGAAGCTGGAGATCTTGCGGCGCACGCCGAAGCGGTCGAGCGCGTCGAGAATCTTCGGATAGGCCGCTTCCGAACTCGCCGTTGCGAACGACAGCATGAACGCCTCTTTGATGAGCGAGAGCAGCTTCAATACGCGCCGCCCGAGGAAGAAGAAGCCCGCGAGCGCGAGCAGCCCCCACAGGATGAACAGGCTCAGATAGAAGTCGGCCATGAAGACGGCGAACTTCATCAGGATCGACAGCCCGTTCACCGCGACGGTCGCGGCCATCGCGGCGAGCACTGCGAGCGGCGCGAGCTTCATCACGTAGCCGGTGATCTTGAGCATCACGTGCGAGAGCTGGTCGATGGCATCCAGCAGCACCTTGCCTTTCTCGCCGAGCGCGGCGAGCGCGACGCCGAAGAACATCGAGAACACGACGATCTGCAGGATCTCGTTGTTCGCCATCGATTCGGCGAACGAGCGCGGCACCATGTGGCCGACGAAGTCCTTCAGCGTGAACTTGGAAGTGGCGAGATTGGCGGAGGCGCCGATGTCGGGCAGCGGCAGACCGAGGTTATCGCCGGGCCGCAGCAGGTTGGACATCAGCAGGCCGAGCAGCAGCGAGACCAGCGAGGCGGTGACGAACCACGCGAGCGCCTTGGCGAACACGCGTCCGACCGAGGCGGCGTCGCCCATGTGCGCGATGCCGACGACCAGTGTGGAGAAGACGAGCGGACCGATCAGCATCTTGATCAGCCGCAGGAAGACATCGGAGACGAGGGAGATGTAACCGGCAATCTCGGTTGCGGCTTTCTTGTCTGGAAAGCTGGTGAAGACCATGTAGCCAAGCCCGATGCCGATAACCATCGCGACCAGGATCCAGACGGCGGACGAACTCTTCTTCATCTCCAAACCTCCATGGTTTGCATGTCAATCAGATTGCATGTCAAATTTCGGATGGAACGGGCGATGCGAGATTTCCGGCACTGCTCAGATTCTACTGCGGCTTTTTAATGGCGTCGCTTGCGAAAAAATAGCGGAATGCGCGTGAGTCCGGGCGACTTCAGCCGCCGCACGCGTGGATCAGGAACTGCTGCAATGCGGTGGCGGGGCCGTTCAGTGCGGCGCCCTTGCGCCAGATCATGCCGGCTTCCATGTGGGGAATCACGTCGTGCACGGGCCGCGCCTCGATGCGCTTGCCTTCCAGCGACCACGGCCGGAACACCATGTCGGACAGCACCGTGACGCCGAAGCCGTGCGCCACGAGCCCGCGCAGCGCTTCCATCGAACTCGTGCGAAAGGCCACCGCCGGCTCGATGCGCTTCTTGCGCCAGTAGCGCATCGTGGAGTGCTCGCCTTCGTCGACAGTAATCATGATGTACGGATGCGCGGCGATGTCCTTGAGCGACACCGCCTCCCGCTGCGCCAGCGGATGCGAAGGCGCGACCCACAACTGCCGGCGCGAGCGCATCAGCACTTGCGTATGAAAGCGGCTGGCGCGTTCCAGGTTGGAGAGCAGCACCACGCCGATGTCGATCTCTCCGTTCGCCACCGCGGTTTCGATGTCGGCCCGTTCCATGTCGCGGAGATCGAATTCGATGAACGGATAGGTCGCGCGAAAACGCGCCAGCAACTCGGGCAGGAAATAGCCGAGCAGCGTGTAGGAGGCCGCGATGCGCGCGACGCCGCGCATGTCGTGCGAACGGAACGGCGGCTTGTGCATGGCGTCGCGGGCGGCGTCGAGCACGCGGCGCGCGTGATTGTGGAAGTCCTGACCGTCGGGCGTCAGCGCGACGCCCTGCGGCAGGCGTTCGAACAGCTTCGTGCCGAGCGCGTCTTCGAGCGCTTGCACCGCGTGGGTGATCGCCGATTGCGACACGTGCTGGTTGGCGGCCGCCATCGAGAATTGCCCGGTTTGCGCAGCGGCCACGAAATAGCGCAATTGCCGCAGGGTGAGATCGAACGTCATCTGATTTTCAGATACCAGAGTTGTTTATTCATGATTTTACGATGGCGGACCGCCTTCCTATACTCGGGAAAAACTAAAAATCCCGAATCTGGAGACGAGCCCCATGAATGCACCCGATCGCGCTGCGCTGGCTTCCGCCGACGTTTCACTCGACGACAAATACACCCTGGAGCGAGGCCGCGTCTACCTGAGCGGCACGCAGGCGCTGGTCCGTCTGCCGATGCTTCAGAAAGCGCGCGACCGGCTGGCGGGGCTGAATACGGCGGGTTTCATCTCGGGTTATCGCGGTTCGCCGCTGGGTGCGCTCGATCAGTCGCTATGGAAGGCGAAGGCGCACCTGAAGGAGCACGACATCGTGTTCCAGCCGGGCGTGAATGAGGATCTCGCGGCCACGGCAATCTGGGGCACGCAGCAGATCAACCTGTGGCCCGGCGCCACGCGCGAAGGCGTGTTCGGCATGTGGTACGGCAAGGGACCGGGCGTGGACCGCACCGGCGACGTCTTCAAGCACGCAAATTCGGCAGGCACGGACCCGCATGGCGGCGTGCTGGTGCTGGCGGGCGACGATCATGCGGCGAAGTCGTCGTCGGTCGCGCATCAGTCGGATCACGCGTTCATTGCGGCGGGCATGCCGGTGCTGTATCCGTCGAACGTGCAGGAATATCTCGACTACGGCCTGCACGGCTGGGCCATGAGCCGCTATTCGGGCCTGTGGGTGGCGATGAAATGCGTGACCGACGTGGTGGAGTCGACTGCGTCGATCGATCTCGATCCGGACCGCGTGCACATCGTCACGCCCACCGATTACGCGATGCCGGAAGGCGGCCTCAACATCCGCTGGCCCGATGCGCCGCTCGCGCAGGAAGCCCGCTTGCTCGACGAAAAGTGGTACGCGGCGCTCGCCTACGTGCGCGCGAACAAGCTGAACCGCGTCGTGATCGATTCGCCCACGCCGCGCTTCGGCATCATCACGGCGGGCAAGGCTTATCTCGATGTGCGCCAGGCGCTGATCGACCTTGGTCTCGACGATGACACCTGCGCGCAGATCGGCCTGCGGGTGCTGAAAGTGGGCTGCGTCTGGCCGCTCGATGCACAGGACGCGCGCGCGTTCGCCACGGGTCTGGAAGAGATTCTCGTCGTGGAAGAGAAGCGGCAGATCCTCGAATATGCGCTGAAGGAAGAGCTTTACAACTGGCGCGAGGATGTGCGACCGCGCATCTACGGCAAGTTCGACGAACGCAACAACGAAGGCGGCGAGTGGTCCGTGCCGCGCGGCGACTGGCTATTGCCGGCGCATCATGAACTCTCGCCGGCGTTGATTGCGAAGGCGGTCGCGCGGCGTCTTGCGCATCTCGACCTTCCCGCCGACGTGCGCGCGCGCATGCTGGCGCGGGTCGCGACCATCGAGGCGAAGGAGCGCGAAGCAAGCAAGCCGCGCGTGGAGGCCGAACGCAAGCCGTGGTTCTGTTCAGGTTGCCCGCACAACACGTCGACGCGCGTGCCCGAGGGTTCGCGCGCGCTGGCGGGCATTGGCTGCCATTACATGTCGATGTGGATGGACCGCAACACGGAAACCTTCAGCCAGATGGGCGGCGAGGGCGTGGCGTGGATCGGCCAGATGCATTTCTCGGGCGACAAGCACGTGTTCGTCAATCTCGGCGACGGCACGTATTTTCATTCGGGCCTGCTGGCGGTGCGCGCGGCGATTGCCGCGAACGCGAGCATCACCTACAAGATTCTCTACAACGATGCGGTGGCGATGACCGGCGGCCAGCCCGTCGACGGCGTGCTGACGGTGCCGCAGATCGCGCATCAGGTGTTCGCGGAAGGGGCGAAGCGGATCGTCATCGTGACGGACGAGCCGCAGAAGTACGATGCGACGGTCGTGCTGCCGCAAGGCGTGAGCGTGCATCATCGCGACGAACTGGACCGCATCCAGCGCGAGCTGCGCGACACGCCGGGCACCACGATCCTCATCTACGATCAGACCTGCGCCACCGAAAAGCGCCGGCGCCGCAAGCGCGGCACTTATCCCGATCCGGCCCGCCGCGCGTTCATCAATGACGCCGTGTGCGAAGGCTGCGGCGACTGCTCGGTGCAATCGAACTGTCTCTCGGTCGAGCCGCTGGACACGGCGCTCGGCACCAAGCGCAAGATCAACCAGTCGGCGTGCAACAAGGACTTCTCCTGCGTGAAGGGCTTCTGCCCGAGCTTCGTCACCGCCGAGGGCGCACAGGTCAGGAAGCCGCGCGCAGCAAAAGGCGCCACACCCGACTTCGACGCGCTGCCGCTGCCCACACTGCCCGAGCTGGCGAAGCCGTATGGCGTGCTCGTGACAGGCGTCGGCGGGACGGGTGTGGTGACGATCGGCGGCTTGATCGGCATGGCCGCGCATCTCGAACGCAAGGGCGTGACCGTGCTCGACATGGCCGGACTCGCGCAGAAAGGCGGCGCCGTGCTGAGCCATGTGCAGATCGCGCCCACGCCGCAGGCGCTGCACGCGACGCGCATCGCGACCGGCGAGGCGCGGCTCGTGATCGGGTGCGATGCGGTGGTGTCGGCGTCGAAGGACGTGCTGTCGCGCACGCGGCACGGCATCACGCAGGCGGCGATCAACAGCGGCGCCACGCCGACGGCGGACTTCATCACCGACGCGAACTGGCGCTTCCCGGCCGCGCAGACGGAACAGGCGTTGTCGGAGAGCATGGGCGAGGGCTGCGCGTTCATCGACGCCAATGCGCTCGCCCTGAAGCTGCTCGGCGACACGCTCTACGCAAATCCGCTGCTGCTGGGCTTCGCGTGGCAGAAGGGCTGGCTGCCGCTGGAACTGGCGAGCCTGAAGCGCGCAATCGAACTGAACGGCGTGGCGGTGGAGAAGAACTGGCTGGCGTTCGGATGGGGACGTCATGTGGCGCAGCACGGCGTGGGCAGCTTGCTCGATGCAGGCCGGCAGACCATCGTGCTGAAGATGCCCGAGTCGCTCGACCAGGTGATCGCCACGCGCGAAGCCCTGCTGACGGCGTATCAGAACGCGGCGTATGCGCGCGCTTATCGCGACGTGGTCGAGCGTATCCGCGCCAGGGAGCAAGGCCTGGGCGGCCATGCGAAGCTGCCGCTGACGCGCGCGGTCGCGGTGAACCTCGCGAAGCTGATGGCGTACAAGGACGAATACGAAGTGGCGCGCCTGTATGCCGATCCGGCGTGGCTCGACAAGCTGCGCGACCAGTTCGAAGGCGAGCCGGGCCGCGACTACGCGTTGTCGTTTCATCTCGCGCCACCGCTGTTCGCAAAACGCGACGAGCACGGGCATCTCGTCAAGCAGCGCTTCGGCGGCTGGACGCTGCATGCGTTCCGGGCGCTCGCGCGGCTCAAGGGCGTGCGCGGCACGCCCTTCGATGTCTTCGGCAAGACCGCGGAGCGCCGCACTGAACGCCGTCTGATCGCGGACTACATGGCGCTGGCCGATGAATTCTGCGCCACGCTCGACGACGCGCGCCTCGATACGGCCCTGCAACTCGCGAAGCTGCCAGATGAGATTCGCGGCTTCGGCCATGTGAAGGAACGCAACATGGCGGCGGTGCAGGTCAAGCGCGAGCGGCTGCTTGCAAGCTATCGCGCGCCGGTGGAATCCAGGGCGACGGCCTGAGCGCCATACACGTCGAGCGCGGCGGCCTTCAGCGCACGCACCATGGTTTCGGTGGCGGGCGTGAGCAGGCGGTCGGCGCGCGTGACGATGCCGTAGTCGTCCATGCGGCAATCCATCTGCAAGGGCAGGATCTCGACGATCCGATGACGCGCGTAATAGCGCGCCACGTCTTCCGCCAGCACGGCGATCATGTCGCTCTGTTCGAGCAGTTGGGTGACGAACAGGATCGCCGCCGTTTCGACCACGTTCGACGGCGGCGCGAGACTGGCGCGCTGGAACATCAGGTCGAAGCGATGCCGCAGCACGCTGCCCGCCGGCGGCACGAGCCACGCGGCCTGCTGCACGTCGGCGAGCGCCAGGTTCTTTCTCTTCAGCAGCGGATGCTCCGCGCGCACCACGGCGCGCGCCGGTTCGCCCGCGAGCGGCGCATAGCGCAACTGCACGTTGTCCTGTTCCGCCGAGAGGCGCCCGATCACGATGTCGAGCTTGTCCTGCGCGAGACGTTCGAGCAGCGCATTGCTGCCGTCGATCTCGACGGACACGCGAATGTCCGCATGCAGGCGCTTGACGGCCGCGACGGCGGCGGGCAGCAGCCGCACGCCGGGCGACGTGATCGCGCCGATGCTCACGTGACCGAGCCTTCCCGACTTCAACGCAAGCAGTTCTTCCTGCGCCTGATCGAGGCTGCCGAGCACGGCGCGCGCGTGGCGGATGACCGCTTCGCCATACAGCGTGGGCCGTACGCCGCGCGGTTCGCGGTCGAACAGCGTGACGCCGAGCGCTTCTTCCAGTTCGCGCAGGGTCTTGGATGCAGCCGGCTGCGTCATGTTGAGCGCCGCCGCCGCGCGATGAACATTGCCTTCCTCCGCCAGCGCCGCGATCAGCAGCAGCTGACGCGTCTTCAGATGGTTGCGGACGTTCGAGACACTCGTATTCATGAATGAACCCGGGTTATTACTAATGCCGGAATGGTTATCGATGAAGTCCATCTTTTCATTAGTAGATTATCACCCGCAGGCATACACTCGGGCGCATAACGAACTGACACGGAAGAGACACATGTCCGCCCCCAAGCCCAAGCTGCGCTCCGCGCAATGGTTCGGCACCAATGACAAGAACGGCTTCATGTACCGAAGCTGGATGAAGAACCAAGGCATTCCGGACCATGAGTTCGACGGCAGGCCGATCATCGGCATCTGCAATACCTGGTCCGAACTCACACCCTGCAATGCGCACTTCCGCAAGGTCGCGGAACACGTGAAGCGCGGCGTCTACGAGGCGGGCGGCTTTCCGGTGGAGTTCCCGGTGTTCTCGAACGGCGAATCGAACCTGCGCCCGACCGCGATGCTCACGCGCAACCTCGCCGCGATGGACGTGGAAGAAGCGATTCGCGGCAATCCCATCGACGCCGTCGTGCTGCTCACGGGCTGCGACAAGACCACGCCCGCGCTGCTGATGGGCGCGGCCAGCTGCGACGTTCCGGCCATCGTCGTGACCGGCGGCCCGATGCTCAACGGCAAGCTCGATGGCAAGAACATCGGCTCCGGGACGGCGGTGTGGCAACTGCACGAGTCGCTGAAGGCGGGCGAGATCGACCTGCATCAGTTTCTCTCGGCGGAAGCGGGCATGTCGCGTTCGGCGGGCACCTGCAACACCATGGGCACCGCCTCGACCATGGCGTGCATGGCCGAAGCGCTCGGCACCTCGCTCCCGCACAACGCCGCGATTCCCGCCGTCGATGCGCGCCGCTACGTGCTCGCCCACATGTCGGGCATCCGCATCGTGGAGATGGCGCTGGAAGGTCTCACGCTCTCGAAGATCCTGACGCGCGAGGCCTTCGAGAACGCGATCCGCACCAACGCGGCAATCGGCGGGTCGACCAATGCGGTGATTCACCTGAAGGCGATTGCGGGGCGCATCGGCGTGCCGCTGGAACTCGAAGACTGGACGCGCATTGGCCGCGACACGCCGACCATCGTCGACCTGATGCCGTCGGGCCGCTTCCTGATGGAAGAGTTCTATTACGCGGGCGGGCTGCCCGCCGTGCTGCGGCGGCTGGGCGAAGCCGGGCTCATTCCGCATCCGGCCGCGCTGACCGTCAACGGCAAGTCCCTGTGGGACAACGTCAAGACCGCGCCGATCACCAATGACGAAGTCATCCGCACGCTGGATCATCCGCTGATCGCGGACGGCGGCATCCGCGTGCTGCGCGGCAATCTCGCGCCGCGCGGCGCGGTGCTGAAGCCTTCCGCCGCCACGCCGGAACTGCTGAAGCATCGCGGCCGCGCCGTGGTGTTCGAGGATCTGGAGCACTACAAGGAACGCATCGTCGATGAATCGCTCGATGTCGACAAGGACTCCGTGCTCGTGCTGAAGAACTGCGGGCCGAAGGGATATCCGGGCATGGCCGAAGTGGGCAACATGGGCTTGCCGCCGAAGCTGCTGCGCCAGGGCATCAAGGACATGGTGCGCATCTCCGACGCCCGCATGAGCGGCACGGCGTACGGCACGGTGGTGCTGCACGTGGCGCCCGAAGCGGCGGCGGGCGGGCCGCTGGCGGCCGTGCGCGACGGCGACTGGATCGAACTCGATTGCGACGCCGGCACGCTGCATCTGGACATCGGCGAAGAGGAGCTGGCGCGCCGCATGAGCGACCGCAAGCCGCCGCGTTCGCATGGCGACGGCGGTTATCAGCGGCTGTATGTGGACCACGTGTTGCAGGCGGACGAGGGCTGCGACCTCGACTTTCTCGTCGGCATGCGCGGTGCGGCGGTGCCGAGACATTCGCACTGAGTGCGCTTGAAGAACCCGAGACCATGAGGACGCCAGCATGAGCCGTCACGTCAGTCCACGCTATCGCGGCATCTTTCCGGTCGTGCCGACGACCTTCACCGACAGCGGCGAACTGGATCTGGAGAGCCAGAAGCGCGCGGTGGATTTCATGATCGACGCGGGCTCGGACGGCCTGGCGATCCTCGCCAACTTCTCCGAGCAGTTTTCTTTGGCCGACGACGAGCGCGACGTCCTCACGCACACGATCCTCGAACATGTGGCGGGCCGCGTGCCGGTGATCGTCACCACCTCGCACTACGGCACGCGCGTGTGCGTGGAGCGCAGCCGTCGCGCACAAGAGCTGGGCGCCGCGATGATCATGGCCATGCCGCCGTATCATGGCGCGACCTTCCGGGTGCCCGAGAGCGCCATCTACACGTTCTACGCGCGCCTCTCGGACGCGTTGACGATCCCCATCATGATCCAGGACGCGCCCGCCGCAGGCACGCCGCTTTCAGCGGCCTTCCTGGCACGCATGGCGCGCGAGATCGAGCAGGTTTCGTACTTCAAGATCGAAACGCCGGGCGCGGCGAACAAGCTGCGCGAGCTGATCGGCCTCGGCGGCGAAGCCATCGAAGGTCCGTGGGACGGTGAGGAAGCCATCACGCTGCTCGCGGACCTTAACGCGGGCGCGACCGGATCGATGACGGGCGGCGGCTTCGCGGACGGCATCCGGCCGATCATCGAGGCGCATCGCGAAGGACGTACCGACGATGCCTTCGATCTCTATCAGCGCTGGCTGCCGCTCATCAATCACGAAAACCGTCAGGCCGGCTTGCTGGCGACCAAGGCGCTGATGAAGGAAGGCGGCGTCATTGCCTGCGATGCGCCGCGTCATCCGCTGCCTGCGATGGGACGCGAAACGCGCGACGAACTCATCGCCATCGCGCGCCGTCTCGATCCGCTGGTGTTGCGCTGGGCCCGCTAGGGTATCGTGACGCCTTCATGCAAAGGAGAGAGGACATGGAAGGAGTCGTTCGGCTTGGCGTAGTGGGCATCGGCAAGATCGCGCGCGATCAGCATCTGCCGGCCATCGCCGCCCAGCCCGGGTTCGAGCTCGTCGCCTGCGCGAGCCGTCATGCGAGCGTGGATGGCGTGCGCAACTATCGGGATGTCGGCGAGCTGCTGGCTGCCGAGCCAGGGATCGACGCGGTGTCGCTGTGCGCGCCGCCGCAAGTGCGCTATGAACAGGCGCGGGCCGCGCTCGAAGCCGGCAAGCATGTGATGCTGGAGAAGCCGCCGGGCGCGAGCGTGAGCGAGGTCGAGGCCCTGCATGAGATCGCCCGGGCGCGTGGCCGCACCTTGTTTGCGACGTGGCATTCACGCGCAGCGCCGGCTGTCGAAGCGGCGCGTGCATGGCTGGCATCGCGGGAAGCGGGCGCGCTGCGGTCAGTGGAAGTGCGCTGGAAAGAGGACGTGCGGCGCTGGCATCCGGGACAGGAGTGGATCTGGGAGCCAGGCGGTCTCGGCGTATTCGATCCCGGCATCAACGCGCTCTCCATCGTGACCCGCATCCTGCCGCATGAGGTCGCATTGCGCGGCGCGACGCTGACCACGCCCGCCGATACCGCGACGCCCATCGCCGCCGAACTCGATTGCGTTGCAAGCAACGGCGCGCCCGTGCGCGCAGTGTTCGACTGGCGGCATGGCCCGGTCGAGGAATGGGACATCGATATCGAAACGGAAGGCGGCCGTCTGTCGCTGCGTGAGGGCGGCAAGCGTCTTGCCATTGCGGGCAAGGACATCGACGCAGGCCCGGAGCGCGAATATCCCGCGCTGTACGAGCGCTTTCACGAACTCATCGCGACGAACACGAGCGACGTCGATGTGCGTCCGTTGCGCCTCGTTGCCGATGCGTTCCTGAACGGACGCATCGTCGGCACCGAGGCCTTCGGGCGTTCATGACGCCCGATAAGGCGCACTGCGCGAAGCATTGACCGCGCACACATCGCCCTCCGGCGCGGCGCGCACATTTGCGTGCCGTGCCACGAGCGGAACGCGTCGCGGCTGGCCGGGTGCGAGATGAAACCAGTCGATGCGTGCGCGATAGTCCGGGTCATCGATGTGCACCCAGCGCGCCAGATGCGCGGTCTCGATCACGAGACTCCAGCCAGCCCCGTCTTTCTCCACGCCCGCCTTGAGGCCGATGTCGCGCCGCTCGCCGATCGACGGATCCGGGAAATGGAAGGCTTCGGACAAGGTCTCGCCGGTGCCGGCATCGCGCAGGATCACGTGCGTGACATCATGCGCGCGCGGGCCGAAGCGGTACGCATACGCGCTGTCGAAGAAGGCGCCGATCAGCCGGTTCGATGAAATGCGCTGCACACTGCGCGCGGGCAGCACGATATCGCACGCGCCGCCCGCGACCTTCACCGACCCTTCACGCAGGCACGCCAGTTCCACACGCCCGCGAATCTCGTGCGCCGTCTCGTTGACGAGATGCACGTCGAGGCCTTCGAGCCCTTCGTCGAGCAACAGCGCCTGCACGGGCTGAAGCACGCGCGCGAGGCCATGCAGTGCACTCTTGGGCGCGCCCAGCACGTCGATGACGCCCCAGCCCGCGCCGGGTCTCACATCGAGCAGATTCCACACGATGCCGCCCGCACAGGTCGAGCCCTGCCTGCGCCATTCGGAAAACACAGCGCCAATGACATCGGCGACCACTGCGCGCGACAGCTCCAGATAGCGCTCGGGATTCTCATAGCGCAAGCGCGGCACGTCCTGTCGATAGAGCGACTGCATGTAGTACTCGCGCACGTCGTCGAAGTCCCAGGCGGAACCCGGATCGCGCGGCACGCCGGCTTTCCAGCGCGGCTCGTGCGCGCGCGGATTCGGCAGCGCGCGCAAGGCGACATCGTCGGGCACGTTGGCGAACGCCAGACACTCTGACGCGAAGCGGACCTGTGCGCGGCGGACGTCATCGAACGAGCGTTGATACGCGGGCACGCCGTAGTAATGCGTGATGCCGCCGCGCGTGCCGAAGGGCATCGACTCGGTATCGCCGGGCGCGGCGCTCGGCGAGTTCACGACATAGGCGACATCGGGCCGCTCCGCAGCGATCGCCTCGGGCAGCCACTCGGTGAACAGGCGTTGCTGATAGGCGTCGAAGGGCAGGCCGAGCATCGCGGCCTGCTGATGCACCTCGCTTCCGCCGCACAGCACCGCCAGCGAAGCAAAACGCCGCGTGCGCGCGAGGAACTGGCGGGCTTCACGCTGCACGCTCAGATGGAAGGCTTCGTCATCGGGGTAATCGAAATTGGCGAACGCGAAGTCCTGCCAGACGAGCACGCCGTAACGGTCCGCGAGTTCATAGAACGTATCCGACTCGTACAGCGTGATGCCGCTGACGCGAATCATGTTGAGGCCCGCGTCGCGGACCAGCGTGAAGAGGGCTTCGAGCTTCTCATGCGGCGCGTCGAGCGCGACGATATCCGCCGAGGTCCAGCACGCGCCGCGCGCGAACACGGGCACGCCATTCACGACCGGCTGAAAGCCCTGGCCATCCGCGCCGCGATCCACATGCACGGTGCGAAAGCCGATCTGGCCCAGCGCGATATCGCCAAGCTTGACGGCATAGCGGAAGGGTTCGCCGTGCGTATGCGGATACCACAGGCGCACGTCCGGAACCTGCACGCGGCCGGTCAGCGTATGCGCGTCCTGCCATTGCATGACCGCATGCGCTTCGCCGCATTCGAGCCGCACCGGCGCGGCCTCCTGCGCATGAAAGAAGCGCACGGTGACATCGAGCACGCCGTCATTGCCTTCCACGCGGGAACGCATGTCGATCGACTCGATACAGCCCTGCGCTTCGCCGATCAGTTCCACCGCGCGCCACGGTCCGGCCGGCTGGATTGTCGGACACCAGCCCGCCATGTGACCGAGCAGCGTCGTGCGCACGTTGCGCAAGGTGGCCGGTTGCGCGAGCTTCGGACGCCAGCGCGCACGGCCCCGTTTCGCGGCGAGCGCGGGCGCGATCGAACGAAAGCACAGGTGCAGCACGTGCTCGCCCTTCAGTTCGACATCGAGATCATGCGCGATGAACATCGAATCCGAGTCGAGCAATTTGACGTCGTCGAGCCAGACTTCGGTGATGGTTGCAAGGCCATTGAAGCGCAGCCGGCGCTTGCCGTGCCCGCTCAGCTTCAGCCGATACCAATGATCCGCATGCGCGAACGGCTGAGCCAGCGCCTCGTCTTTCACGCCGGTTGCGCGCAATGCCGAAGCCACCGTGCCCGGCACGGGCGCGTCGATCCAGTGTGTCTGCGTGTCGAGCGAAGCCGGTGTCGCGCAGGCACCCGCGGGCGTGCTCACGCATTGCCAGCCGTCGGCGAGGCGTCGCGGCGCGTGCGCGAGCGAGACGTGCATGACTCTTCCTCGTGAATGGAATAAGAGAACATTGAAGAAGCCGCGTCATCGCGACGCGGCTTCGGTCTTCAGAGAAAGCGCGCGGCGAGCGGCTCGATGACCTTGTCGTACGAAGTCTGCATCGATCCGAGGCAGTCTTCGCACAGGTCGGTGCGCGAGCGCATGCGGGCGCGCGCGAGACGGAACTGCATGACCATCGCTTCGCTTGCAATCGCCTGAGCGCTTGCCTGGATCTGGCCCGGCACGTCCACGCCATGTGCGTTCAGCCAGCCGAGATACTTCGACAGCAACTCGAAGTTCGAACCGATCTGACGCATCATGTTGAACGTGTAGAGGTGGTAATACGCCGGGTCGCGTTCGAGCATCGCACGCATGTGCTCGGGGAACGCCGCACGCCATTGCACCACCGGGTTCGACGCCGGCCGGTCCTGCAGACGCAGCTTGAGCAGTTCCACCGAACGCTGCACGAGCGCTTCGCCTTGCAGCGGATCGCGCGCGCGCTTCACGAATTCGACGTAAGGAAACAGCGCCTGCACGTCGCTCGCGAGACCGGGCGTCAGACGGAAGACGCCGTCGTAGTCCTCGCCGGACAGCGAGAAATACCCCGCGTTGTGGAAGTACGTGATGTGCTTCGCTTGCGCGTCGATGGCGTCGATGGCGATGGTCGTCTTCGTATGCGTCTGCCGGTACGCGGTGGCGCGCGTATCCGGCAGCCAGTACGAGTCCATCTCCGCGACCACGATCTGGCCGCGCTTCGTCTGCTCCACCACGTGCGCCTCGACCGTGTCGTAGATCGCGAGCTCCTGGGCCTGGAGACCATAGAGCCGCGCGATATCGTCGAGCGAGAACTTCGGGAACGTGAACTGATCGCCCTCGAAGTTCTGCGTCACGGTGAAACTGAGCGCCGCGTGCGGATCGCAGCCGTAGTGATGCAGCAGCTCGATCCACAAGTCGACGTAGCAGTTCGTCTCCAGCCACACGCGCTCGTCGCGATGCAGCGCGTGCTGGCGATATTCGCCATGCGCGGGCGCGGACGTGTCCGTCACGGCATCAGCCGGCGAGCGTGCGTTCATGCCCGATTACCCAGTTTGTCGAGACCCTGGGCGATGAGCGCGGCCTTGTCGCCCCACAGCAGCTGGCGCACCTGCTCCGGCCATGCGTTGACGTCGAGGCCGTGGTGGCGGAACAGCGCCAGCGTCGTGCGTTCCATGCCGAAGCCCACGCAGGCGGTGTGCGCGACCTGGTCGTCGGCCTGGCTGATGTGCCACAGCTCGCCGAAGTGGTCCTGGTGATAGTTGAACGACAGGCACGCCGTGGGACGGTCGGGCGTCGCGACCGGCACCAGCAGTTCGAACTTGAGTTGCTGTTCGCGCTGGCTGTCCGCGACGATCTTGCCGCCGCGGCCGAAGAACGGGTCGTTGGCGAGATCGATCTCATACGGCAGGCCCAGCAGTTCGATCAGCAGCGAGCCGCGCTCGATCCACTTCTGACGGAACGCCATCACCTGTTCGGGGCTGCCCACGCGGATGTATTCGCGCATGCGGAACATCTGCATGCGGCCCGGATCGATGGACGGCTCGTGACGGAAGCAGTACGAGAAGGCGTCGAAGATCGCGCCGTCGGCAGCGAGCTTGCCGCGCTTCGCGACCAGCGGATAGATCGGATAGCATGCGGCCGGCGTGAGCACGAGGCGCGTGGGCTTCTGCTGATCCATCCAGTCGTCGGAGCGCTCTTCCTCTTCACCGATGTGCACGATCTTGTCGAGCGCTTCGAGCAGGCGATGATGCCCGCGATCGTTGCCCTGGAACGAATGGATCGTGCCGGCGAGGTTCGGGAAGCTTTTCAGGTATTCGCTGTCTTCGAAGTCGCGGCGGCGCATGGCCGGCGGGAAGCGCAGCACTTCGGCGTGCTGGTCGGCGCCGAGCAGCGTGATCGCCTGGTTCAGACGCTCGACGATGTCCTCGAACACTTCGCTGCGGCCATAGAGGCCGTCTTCGCCGGTATCGATGAGGATGCCCGCTTCAATCAGGCGGTCCCGCAAGGTCAGGTCCGATTTGTCGTACGGTGCCTGCGTCTCTTGTGTTTGAGTTTGTGCTTCGGCCTGCATCATGGCGGCCTGTTCTGTCGGCATGTTCATAGCGTCAAAGGGTTCCCGTTGCGGCGCGCTGCGCAAGCAGCAGGTTCGCCGTGTTCAATTCAATGCGGTCGTTGCTGATCATGAGGGGCGCCGAATGCAGATCGCGCAGATGGCGTCCCACGCTGAACGGCGTGTCGTTCTTGTAGCCGGCCATGCCGCAGATCATCAGCGTCTCCTGCACCACGTGCAGCGCCGACTGC
The DNA here is from genome assembly GCF_031451315.1 of Caballeronia sp. LZ032. NCBI lineage: Bacteria > Pseudomonadati > Pseudomonadota > Betaproteobacteria > Burkholderiales > Burkholderiaceae > Caballeronia > Caballeronia sp. LZ032. Next base: position 923,199 of record NZ_JARUXP010000003.1, on the reverse strand, counting down.
GAAATCGCCAGCTTGAGCATGTTGAGGTCTGCGTTGATGCCGATCGACGCCGTAAGCGGCGCGTCGTCGTCGTTGCCTTGCGTGGCCCGGCGGATGGCGCGTTCGGCGCTCGCGGCCTCGACGTTGGCGAGCGATTCGCGCAGGCGCGCCTGCATCATCCTGATGAGCGTGATGATCTGCGAGAGCCGCGCCGCCGAAGGAGGCAGGGCGGGCTTGCCGCGCGCCTGGTTGCGGAAGAACTGATGCGCGCGATTCGCTGCGTCGCAGGCAATGCCGCACCACACCGACGACCACAACGTGTGCGATACGGGCAGCATGCTTTCGTCGGCGATCTTCGAGAACGGCGCGGGCAGGATCTGCTCGGCGATGCCGCTTGCCGTGAGCCGATGGCCCTGGCTGCACGTGCCGCGCATGCCCAGCGTGTCCCACGTGCCGCGCTGTTCGAGCGTGAGCGTTTCACGCGGCGCGACGATCAGGACCTGATCGGAAGGCGGTGCATCCGGATGACGGCGCGCCGTCACGAGAATGCAGTCCGCGTAGGTGCCGTACGAAATGGTCGGCGCCATCTTCTCGATCTGGAACGCGTTGTCGACGAGATCGACCGCGCATGCGCTCGTCCGCATGTTGCCGCCGATGTTCTCTTCGGACGTGGCCGACGCGAGCAGCAGTTGCTCGTTCACCATGCGCGCGAGGAACGCGCGCTGCCAAGGCACGTTGGCGCCATGATCGACGATGCACACGACCTGGCTCTGGTGCATGGCGTAGATCATCGCGGACGAGGCGCAGCCCTGGGCGAGGGCTTCACACAGGCGGGCCACGCCGGTCAGCGAGAGTCCGTCGCCGCCGTGTTCCACCGGCACCATCGCGGAGAAGAGACGCTCCTCGCGCATCGCAGCGACCGCTTCCGCAGGAAAGCGCGCTTCACGATCCACTGCATCGGCGTGCTGCGCCGCGACGGCGGCGACACGCTTTGCAGCATCGATCAACGCGCTTTCGCTGCGTGCGTTCATGCTCTGTGCCAGTTGCGCCGCCTCGAGCTCCTGAGCGGGCGCGTTCATGCGGCCGCCTGCGAGCGGCGCAACTCCTCGACGGCGGCCGCGAGCGAATCGACGCTCGAAAAGAGCCGGCGCGTGAGCATGTGATCGGGGATCTCGATGCCGAACTCGTCTTCGATCGCGAGCATCACGTGAACCGTGGCGAGCGATGAGAGACCGGCGGCGTAGAGATCGTCGCTGTCGGAGAGCGTATCGACAGGCACGTCGAGCCGAGCGGACTCGGCGAGGATGCGGCGCAATTCAGTTTTCATTGTCTGTGTTTTCCCTTGTACCCGGCCAACGGTGCATTAAATCCGGAAGGCGACGTAGCGTGGTGGTCGAATGTCGTCTTCGCTCCGGAGCGAAATGGGGTGGTGTTGTTCACTTTCGTGAAGACGATTTCACGAGAGCCCTCGCACTCACCTTCTTGTTTGTTGTTTGATCGTATTTAACGAATTACGAGGCCGGGACGTCCGTGCGATGGCGCACGGTGGGCCTTCAAGAGCAAAGGCGTGCTATGTGCGATATCCGGCACGCAGCATTTCGCGTCAATCCTTCAGACTGGCTGCTGCACTGCTTCAGGTAAGACCTGCAGCTTCCACGAGCCTGTGCCTTGCAAAAACTATGCGAGACTGCAAGGCATTTGAAAACTGACTCACGGGGTGAGGTAATTGGTACTGTTCTCCTTTCTGCTGGGCTTCGTCGCACTGTTCATCGTGTGGAGGAAGCGCCGCGTGGCGGTTCTGCTGATGGCGGGCGCCTTCTTCTGGTTGGTCGGCAGTTGGCTGGCCGGACCCTTGATGAGGCTTGCAAACGACGGGCATGCCGTCATGACCGAGCCGCGCTTCGGTCCGCACACGGTCATCATCGTGCTCGGCGGCGGGACCGAGTACGACCGCAACCGGCATTTGATTCCGAAAGGCGACACCATCACACGCGTGGATCTCGGCGCGTCGCTGTACAAGCGGTGCCGGATGCGCGAACCGGACTGCCTCGTGATCGTGAGCGGCGGCAATCCGCAGCGTCACGAGCTGAGCGAAGCGGATGTCATCGGACCTTTGCTGCTCGAACGGGGTGTCGAAAGCCGCGACCTGATCCTCGAAAACACGAGTCTCGACACTTACGCCAACGCGCGCAATACGGAGAAAATCCTACGGTCGCGGCGATACGACACGTCGATCCTCGTCACGTCCTCGCTGCACATGCAGCGCGCGCTGCTGGCTTTTCAGGTGTTCGGCATCGATCCGCAGCCCGGCGTAGCCTTCATACGGAATCCCAAATCATGGTGGGTGCCGCATCCTGAAGGATGGATCGATTCGAACTTCGCGCTGCATGAATTGATCGGCATCATGCGGTTCTGGGTGTGGCACTGGATCGGTCTGTATCCGGGCGTGCAGCCCGGTGCTCAGCGCTGAAGCGCTTCTTTCAGATAGCGCGCAGTGCGGCTTTCGGCATGCTTCGCGACTGCATCGGGAACACCCGTAATCACCACCTTGCCGCCATCCTCGCCGGCACCCGGGCCCATGTCGATGACCCAGTCGGAATGCGCGGCCACGCGCATGTCGTGTTCGACGACGACCACCGTGTTGCCCGCATCGACCAGCCCTTGCAGCTGGCGCATCAGGCGGTCGACGTCGGCGGGATGCAGGCCGGTGGTGGGTTCGTCGAGGATATAGAGCGTGTCGCCGCGATGGGCGCGCTGCAGTTCCGTCGCGAGCTTGATGCGTTGCGCCTCGCCTCCCGATAGCTCGGTGGCCGGCTGACCCAGGCGCAGATAGCCGAGCCCGATGTCGCGCAGCACGGCAAGCGCACGCATGATGTTGGGTTCATCGGCGAAGAAAGCGCATGCGGCATCGACGCTCATGTCCAGCACTTGCGCGATGTTCTTGCCGTGCCATTCGATCTCCAGTGTCTGCGCGTTGTAGCGCGAACCGTGGCAGGTCGAGCAGGACGTGTACACGCTCGGCAGGAACAGAAGTTCGACGCTGACGAAGCCTTCGCCTTCGCACGTGGGGCAGCGCCCCTGTGCGACGTTGAAGGAGAAGCGGCCCGCGCCATAGCGGCGCTTGCGCGCGCTCGGCGTGTCCGCAAAGAGCTTGCGGACGTGATCGAACAGGCCGGTATAGGTCGCGAGGTTCGAGCGGGGCGTGCGGCCGATGGGCTTCTGATCGACACGCACGAGACGCCTGATCGTCTCCATGCCTTCGACGATGCTTCCGCCTGCGGGCGCGTCCGGTGTCGCGAGCAATGGGTCGGATTCGTCTTCGGTGGCGTCGTCGAGGGCGCGTCCGAGGTGTTCGGCGACGAGCTCCGGCAAAGCCTGGCTGACGAGGCTCGACTTGCCCGAGCCCGAGATGCCGGTGACCGTCGTGAAGGCGCCGAGCGGAAAGGCGGCATCGACGCCATCGAGGTTATTGCGCTCGATGCGCGCAAGCCTGAGCCAGCCACGCGGCCGGCGCGGCGCGCGCTCGACCGCACGATGTTGCGCGAACAGGTGTTCACGGGTCTGCGAGGCATCGACGGCTGCAAGGCCTTCCGGCGGGCCGCTGTAGAGCACATGACCACCGCCTTCGCCCGCGGCCGGACCGACATCGACGAGCCAGTCGGCACGGCGCATCGTGTTCAGATCGTGTTCGATGACGAACAGCGAATTGCCCGCGGCCTTGAGACGCTGCAACGCGACGAAGAGCGCCTCGTTGTCCGCAGGATGAAGTCCGGCCGAGGGTTCGTCGAGCACATACACGACGCCGAACAGTTGCGACGCCAGTTGCGTGGCGAGCCGCAGGCGCTGTAGTTCGCCGGACGAGAGCGTGGGCGTCGCGCGGTCGAGCGACAGATAGCCGAGGCCAAGATCGATGAGCGTTCGTAAGCGCTCCAGCAGATCGGCGGCGATGCGTTCGGCTGCGGCGCGTTTTTCGTCCGAAAGATTCGCGGTGCGGCGCACATCGGGCGCCGCCTTGTGAGCCGAGCCGCCGGCCGCGACTCGTTGCGTAGTGGCCGCGCGGCGAGCGGCCTTGTCCAATGTCTCGCCATGCGGCTGCGTCTGCGTGGACCAGTCGCCGCGTGCGATGGGCGCGAGCAGGTCGGCGAGGCGGTTCATCGGCAGATGCGCGAACCCGGCGATGTCCAGTCCCGCGAAGGTGACGGAGAGCGCTTCCTTCTTCAGCCGTTTGCCGTGGCACGAAGGGCAGTCGCTGCCCACCATGAAGCGCGATACGCGCTTCTTCATCAATGCGCTTTGCGTGTGCGCAAAGGTATGCAGGATGTAGCGCCGCGCACCGGTGAAGGTGCCCTGATAGCTCGGCTCGGCGCCGCGCTTCAATGCCGCGCGGGTTTCCTTCGGTGTGAGTCCGGCGTAGACCGGTGCGGTCGGCTGCTCTTCGGTGAAGAGGATCCAGTCGCGGTCCTTCTTCGGCAGATCGCGCCAGGGGGTGTCGACGTCATAGCCGAGGGTCACGAGGATGTCGCGCAGGTTCTGACCGTGCCAGGCGGGCGGCCACGCGGCGATGGCGCGCTCGCGGATGGTGAGGGAGTCGTCCGGCACCATTGACTTCTCCGTGACCTCGTACACGCGTCCGAGGCCATGGCAGACGGGACACGCGCCCTGCACGGTGTTCGGGGAGAAGTCCTCCGCGTAAAGCATGGGCTGCTTCGGCGGATAGCTGCCCGTACGGGAATACAGCATGCGCACGAGGCTGGACAGGGTCGTCACGCTGCCTACGGAAGAACGGGCATTCGGCGCGCCGCGCTGCTGCTGTAGCGCGACTGCGGGCGGCAGGCCTTCTATCGAATCGACCTGCGGCACGCCGACCTGTTCGATGAGCCGTCGTGCGTACGGCGCGACTGATTCGAAATAGCGGCGCTGCGCTTCCGCGTAAAGCGTACCGAATGCCAGCGAGGATTTTCCGGACCCCGAGACGCCGGTGAAGACCACGAGGGCGTCGCGGGGGACGTCGACATCGACGTTCTTCAGGTTGTGCTCACGCGCGCCGCGAACGCGCACGAAACCTGCTCTGGACTTTTCATTGGCATCGTCGTGTGCGGCGACAGCGTGATGGGCTTTGCGGACATCCATGGCAAAAAGTGGTGATGGCTTCGAGATTGCATGCAGCATTCCATATGCCGGATGGCATTTTGCGTTATGCATGTTGAATGCAGAATGCGGGCGAGAATTTCTTTCACGCGTGGATTGCGTGGGCGTCAGCGCTCGTTCAGAACCGTGATGAGACTGATAGGAGAGGCAATGCAATGAAATCAGAGACAAGCGGATTGAAGATACTGCTCACACTGACGGCGAGCCTGGCGATGGGCGTATCGGGCGCTGCAATGGCGGGCGGGAACGGCAATGGCGGTTCAGGCGGAGGCAATGCGCACGGCGCGGCGACTGCCGGACCGACGGCCGGAGGCGACAATACCTCCGTGCCGGGCAGTACGCGCCAGGGCCTGCATTTGAAGCACAAAAAGAAGGCGAAGCCCGCGCCGTCCAGCGCGCAGTGATGATGACGAGCACGGCCGGAGCACGCGTCCGCGCGAAATGTTTCAGGCTGCCGCGACGCCTTCGATGTCGATGTCGTCGGTCCCGAGGCGCGAGAAGATATCGCAGACTGCGCGCATCTCCGCTTCATCGCGGATGCTGACGACCACGCGCGTCAGGCCGCACAGCGTGTCGGCGTCGCCGCCGTCCGCGCCGAACGACGGAAGAATGTCGTCGCCGGTGATGTCGAGACCGAACGGGTACTCATGCGTATCGACGACGCCGAGATGTTCGCCGTGACCGGCGTATTCGGCTGAGATCCACTGGTTTTGCGCCGCCGCGCTTTGCACCACCGAACTGTGAAAGTCCGCAAAGCCGGTCATGCTGGCCACGCGGACACGGTCTCCCGCGATGCCTTCCGCGCGGAGGTCTTCGAGTGCTTCGTCGAGCTTGCGGGAGCCGAAAAAAGCTCCGGATACTTCTCGCATCATTGCCTGTCTCCTTGCTGCCTCGGTGCCACGAATTCAGTATCGCCGTGAAGCGAGCCTTTGTGAACACGGGTTCATACCGGTTGTCGCCCCGAGGGATCGGGAAAAGCGCGAGAGGCACAGGGAGCGGCGCACGAGGGCGCGGCAGCGACACGCCGGAAAACCCTTATTCAGGCTCGCGAGTGCGCGAGGAGATGGCGAATCCAACGGATGCGGACCGGGATACGCGAGCCTGGCGACGAAATGAACCCACTGGCCGGGTGCCGGGGCAGATACAGCCGACACCCGGAGCCCACGGTTGCGGTTCCAGGCGTGTTCACTTCATGCGGTACATGAACTTTACGCCGCAAAGGACCGATTATCAACGGTTTGATGCGGCCCTAATCGATTGAAACGCAAGGTTTTTTCGGGGCAGTTCGTCGCAGCGGCATGGCGGTCTCAGCTTTGGCATGCTGCATGATGCATACAAAAACCGCGGAAACGATCAGTCATCGTACAAGCTGACTTGCGCCCTATAATGGGCGATCGAGCCTATTCAAGACCGGTCCTCCCATGTCCCAAGCACTGTCGTCCGGCGCGCTGCGCCGCTCCCGCAACCTGACCGAGGAGGTTGTCGCCGAGTTGTCGGAGCGCATTCGCAGCGGTGCACTTCAGCCCGGCGACAAGCTGCCGACGGAATCGGAAATCATGGCGCAGCTCGGCGTCAGCCGCACGGTCGTGCGTGAATCGATCTCGCGCCTGCAGGCCGCGCGTCTCGTACAGACGCGGCATGGCATCGGCACCTTCGTGCTGGAGGCAACCGATCACGACCGCTTCCAGATCGAAGCTGCGGGCGACCTCACCGTACGCGACGTGATGGCGATTCTCGAACTGCGTATCAGCCTCGAAGCCGAGGCGGCCGGGCTCGCCGCAATGCGCCGCACGGACGAGAATCTGGCGCAGATGCGCCGCGCGCTCGACGAGTTCGAACGCCTGATCGAAGCGGGCGAGAGCAGTGCGGTCACCGCCGATGTCGCCTTCCACCTCGAACTCGCGAAGGCCACCGGCAACCGGTACTTCCACAGCATCCTGAGCCAGCTTGGCAACACCATCATTCCGCGCACGCGGGTCAACTCCGCGGCGCTCGCTCATCACGATCCCGGCAGCTATCTAGATCGCGTGAATCGCGAGCACGAAGATATCTTCGACGCCATCGAGCGTCGCGATCCCGAAGCCGCGCGCGCCGCAATGCGCATGCACCTGTCGAACAGCCGGGAGCGTCTGCGTCGCGCGCATGAGGCTTCGGGGAAGGGCCAGGAGGCGAGCTGAGCCGCCTTGCCTGGAGCCTGCGTGCTACGCCTCGTCAAGCATCACGGAGAGCGTGCCGGCTTCGTTCTGCACACCTGCATCGAGATCAATTTCGTGCGGCGCCATCTTCGCAATGGCGCGCAGCAGGCGTGGCGAGAAGCCCGCGCCGAAACGTGCAAGGGCGTCATTGCGTGTGGCTTCATCGGCATGCGAGAGCGCACGCAGTTCGCTCAACGGCAAGCCTACGAACAGATCGATTGGGTAAGGCGGCGCATCGGGGTCGGCATCGGTCGTCGGCGCACCCGGTGCTCGTATCCGCAAGCCGGGCTGCAGGTGCGACGCCAGTTCCGCGGTCACCTGATAGGGCGCCTCGGCTTCCAGTGCGCCGCGTGCCTCGCTTGCCAGGAAAGGAGCGACGTCCTGCAAACGCGCCAGTTCTTCATCGGAAAGCAACATGGTGTTCTCCCTGCGGATAGCGGTGACGTTATCACGGCCCGTAGCACATGCCGGTCCAGCGTGCGTTCACGCCAGCGTCATTCGCGATGTTCCGCAATGCAGGCGGCGATCGCTTCGTTCACGGCATCGGCGGCATCGCGATGCGGTGAATGTCCGCATTGCGACAGCTTGACGAGCCGCGCGTGCGGCACGGCTTCCTGAATCCTGTCGAGTTGCAGCATCGATGCATATTCGTCATCGTGTCCCTGAATGGCGAGCAGCGGCTTTCTTATCGCGGCGATCTCGGCGGTGATGTCCCAGTGCAGGAACTCGGGATTGAGCCACGCGTCGTTCCAGCCGTAAAAGGCCGAATCCACGTCATCGTGATAGGCGCCCAGCCTGTCGCGCAGCGCACTGGTCTCATAGACCGCGCGCGTTTCCCTGATCGCCTGCACCGTCATGGGTTCCACGAACACATGCGGCGCCATGATGGCGGCGCCCGCCAGAGCATCGGGGAATGCGCTGGCATGGAGCAGGGCGATCGTGCCGCCGTCGCTATGACCGATGAGCCACATGCGGGCGCGCTCCCGGGCATCGATGCGCAACGCATCGAGCAACGCGGGCAATACGACCTGCGCCTCATGATGCAGGAAGCTGACCGGCCAGGTTTCGCCGGGCCGGCGCGGAGTCGAGCGCCCATAGCCCGGACGCGAGAAGACCAGCCCGCGACATTGCAGCCGGTCACACAACACTTGTGGCCAACGCTTCCATAACCTGACCGATCCCAGTCCCTCATGCAGGAATACGGCGATGTGCGCATCGCCGCGTTCGGCATTGAGCCATTCGTATTCGACCCGCACGGGATATGCGCCGCCGTTCAAATCGGCAAAAGAAACAGACTGGCCTGTCTGAAATGTCATATTGGAAGATCGGCAAGATAGAGCACAAAGATTAACAGACACCGTCGGGCGGTTATGCGAATCTCCCTTGCGAGCATGCATCGGAACAGTGCATGCAAGGTAATGAATAAAGCTATTGAATCGCAAGCAACACACAAAAAACAGGTTTCTCAGTCCATTGGATTTTTTCTCTGGACTTGCCTGAACTTTTTCTGCGAAAGTCATTCGTAAGAATGCGCGCCACGCTGCGTTAAACCTTGTCCCTATTTATTTGAATGTCGCTTATGGAGAATGTGGATGAAACGACCTAAACGAATGTTGCTGGAGAACATTGCCTGGGCGCGTGAAACAGCGCATGCCGATGCGGACTTCTTTCCGCGCCTGGCGCAAGGTCAAAGCCCGCGCGTGCTGTGGATCGGTTGCTCGGACAGCCGCGTGCCTGCCGAGACCGTGACGAATGCGGATCCCGGGGACCTCTTCGTTCATCGCAACATCGCCAATCTGTTTTGTCCATCCGACGACAACACGTTGAGCGTGCTCGAATATGCGGTGCGTGTGCTGAAGGTGGATCACGTCATCGTCTGCGGCCATTACGGCTGTGGCGGCGTGCGTGCGTCGCTGCTGCCGTTGTCGAACGACCTGCCGCATGTCAATCGCCGCATCGCGCCGCTATGCGCACTGGGCGAGACGCATCGCGACCATCTCGCCACCTTTGCGGACCTCGATACCCGCGCCAATCGGCTCGCCGAACTGAGCGTGTTCGAACAGGTGCGTCTGCTGCGCGAGCACGCCATCATCCGTGAACGCGATAACCCTCCGCTCGTGCATGGGTGGATCTTCGGCCTGCATGACGGACATCTCAAGGTGCTGGCTTCAGGTTATGAAAACGAATCCGGTCATCAAGGCAGCGATCAGGTAAGCGCTGCTCTGCTTGAAACAGTCTAGGCACTCAATTCAGCCGTTGATTCTTATGCGATGTCGCGAAAGCGACGCTCGCAGGCATTCACTCGCGTAAACGGAATGAACCATGAAAGCAGCTAATCGTTTAGCCAATCTTCCACGCGATTTATTCGCGGGCATTGTCGTGTTTCTCGTGGCATTGCCATTATGTCTCGGCATTGCCAATGCATCCGGTGTCGAGCCGATTGCCGGCTTGATGGCGGGCATCATCGGCGGCGTCGTCGTTGCCTTGCTGAGCGGCTCGCAATTGAGCGTCAGCGGCCCGGCGGCGGGGTTGATCGTGATCGTCGTCGGTGGCATTGCAGGGCTGGGCAGCTTCTCCGCGTTCCTGCTCGCCGTATTGTTGTCGGGCATGATCCAGTTCGGCTTGGGTATGCTCAAGGCGGGACGCTTCGCCGCTTATGTGCCCTCGTCGGTCATCAAGGGCATGCTGGCGGCTATCGGCCTTCTGTTGATCATCAAGCAGATTCCGCTGGCCGCGGGATTCGCGAACGATGGTGTCCACGTCACGGGCGGTGACGGCTTGCTGTCCACATCCTATGGACATGTATCGATCGCGGCCTGCGTCATCGCGGTCGTTTCGCTCGGCATGCTCGCGGCGTGGGAAACGGCCGCGCTGCGCCGCTTCGCCCTCGTGCGGCTGGTGCCCGGTCCCCTGGCTGTGGTCGTCTTCGGCGTGGGCGCTACGCTGCTGATCGACCGCTTTGCGCCGGGCTTCGCGCCGCCCGAGCAGTATCGCGTGGCATTGCCCTCGCTCGAATCGTTCACGGCCTTGACGAAAGCGCTCGAACTGCCGGACTTCTCCCAACTGCTCAATCCCGGCGTGTGGCGGCTTGCGGTGACGCTTGCGATCGTCGCGAGTCTCGAGACGTTGCTCAGCCTCGAAGCAGTCGAGCAGATCGATCCAAAGAAGCGCACCGCGAATCCGGACCGTGAACTGAAGGCGCAGGGCATCGGCAACATGCTGGCCGGCGCAATCGGCGCGCTGCCTATCACTTCGGTGATCGTGCGCAGCTCGGCAAACGTGACGGCGGGCGCACAGAGCCGCTGGTCTGCATTCGTGCATGGCGTGTTGCTGCTCGTGAGCGTGTTCGGCCTGACGAGTGTGATCAACCTGATTCCGCTGTCATGTCTCGCCGCCGTTCTGATCTTCACGGGACTGAAGCTTGCCAAGCCGTCGCTATTCGCGTCCGTCGCGAAGGAAGGCTTCGAACGTTTCGCACCGTTCATCGCGACCATTGCGGGCGTGCTGCTCACCGACCTGTTGATCGGCATCGTGATCGGCATTGCATGCAGTCTGTTCCTCGCCGTGCGCGCCAACCTGCGCCGCCCGATCACGATGGCGCAGCACGATGACCATTACCTGCTGTCGTTCCGCAAGGACGTGTCGTTTCTGTGCAAGGTGACGCTGAAGCGCCGACTCGCCGCGATCCCTGACGGGGCCGTTGTGATTCTCGATGCTTCGCGAGCCGACTATGTCGATCCGGATGTCCGTGAGGAGATCGACAAGTTCGTGGCCGCTGCGCCTGCGCGGAACATGCACGTCGAATGCCGGAACATGCCGCGTGTGGAGGAGGAAACGTTCACGCCTGTCCGGAACCGCTGGTTCGGCACGGCAAGACCGCGTACCGCATCGGAATAGCGTTCGCTGCACGTCTTGCGCGGCACCTCGCGCAAGGCGTGCCTGATGACTTCATTCAGTCACGATGGACATCGAGAAGCCGTCCCATCCCTTGCTTCCGACTGTCTGGATCGCCGTGGAGTCGAGGCGGGGATGTGTGGCGAGCATGTCGAAGAAGGTGCGCACGCCATTCACGTCGGGGTCATCGCTGCCGGTTTCCAGTACCCGCCCGCGACGAATCACGTTGTCGGCGACGATCAGCGTTCCCGGGCGGCTGAGGAGCAGGACAAGATCGAGATAAGCCGGATAACTTTTCTTGTCGGCATCGAGAAAGATGAAATCGAACGGCGGGATGCCGTCGCGCACGAAGGACCGCAGCGTGTGCACCGCATCGCCGACGATGACCGATGCCACGCTCGACAAGCCCGCCCGCGCAAGGTTGCCACGTGCGACGTGCGCATGCGCGTCGACGGCTTCCAGTGTCAGCAGCGTGCCGTCCGAAGGCAGTGCGCGCGCGAGCCATATCGTGCTGTAGCCGCCCAGCGTGCCGAGTTCGAGGATGCGTCGTGCGCCGCGCAGCTTCGCAAGCATGTGCAGCATCTTGCCCTGGTTCGGCGCGACGTTGATGGCGGGCAATCCTGCGTTCACGCTGTCGCGCAGCGCGGCTTCGAGCACTTCATCCGGCGCCTGGGTTCGTTCGCAAAGGTATTCGTCCATTGCGATCCACTGCTGTTCGTTCATGCCAACTCCTCTTTATTCGCTGGGATGTCCTGCGGTTCACGCCATGCGCGACTGTCACCATACAGCACCGCAAGCACGCACCGCAAAAGCCGCTGCCCCGATAAATAATTCAGATTGCACCTCGCGCTTGTCATGCGCGTGACATCACGGCAGCTTGTGCATCGCGACGCATGGCATGACCCAGTTGATCGACGGTGAGACGCAGCGCGTCGATCATCGCGCGCGCGGCCGGCGAGGGTGAGCCGCCCGCGCGCAGCGTGAGTCCGATGTCGCGCCGGGTGTTCTGCATCGCGATGTCGAGCACGGCCAGTTGTCCCGATTCGCGCTCGTAATGCAGTTGTTGCGCCGATACGGCCGCAAGCATGTCGGTATGCAGCAGCAAGCCGCGGATCACGGCGAGGTCCGCTGTTTCGACGGTGGGCATCGGCGGTTTGAGTTTGCCGCGTTTGAATTGTGCTTCGAACATGCCACGCGCGGGGGCCTGGTTGCGCGGCAGGATCCATTGAGCGGTGGTGAGATCGGCGAGCGCCAGGCCGCGTGAGCGAGCAAGCGGATGCCCGCTGCGCGCAATCACGACGATATCCTCCGACATGAAGCGCTCGTTCACCAGTCCGCTCGATGCATCGTTCGGACGCAGCGCGCCGAGCACGAAATCGATTTCGCCTGCGCGCAGTCCCGCGACGAGCGTTTCGTACGCGCTTTCATCGGTCACGATGCGCACGCCCGGATACTGTGCGGCCACGCGGGCGATGGCGCCCGGCAAGATGAGCGTACGGCCGAGCGGCAGCGCGCCGACCGTCACCACGCCCTGAATGGTGCCGCGCAGAGCGGCGAGATCGTCGGGGATATGGCGCAGTTCGTTCAATGCGCGGCGCACGTGCAGCACGAAGGTCTCGCCTTCGCTGGTCAACAGGAGGCCGCGCGGGCTGCGATAGAACAGTTGCATGCCCGCACCCGTTTCCATGATGCGGATGGCGCTGCTGACGGCGGGCTGACTGAGTCCAAGGGTTTGCGCCGCGCTCGGCATGTGCCGGTGGCGCGCGAGCGCCGAGAACAGTTGCAGCCGGCGCGTATTGAGCAGGAACGCCGGCAGCGTGCTGGCCGCCGCAGTTCTGCGGCGCGACTGCCGCGCCGCGCACCACTGCGCGAGTTCCTCCAGTTCCGCGAAGATGCGCTGGCAGCGCAGCAGCACGGCGCGTCCGGCGGGCGTGGGCAACATGCCTGATGGACGGCGTTCCAGCAAGGTTTCGCCAACGGCCGCCTCCAGTTCCTGCAATGAACGCGTGACCGCCGATTGCGCGCGGAACAGCGCGGCGGCGGCGCGCGTGGCGCTGCCGGTCTCCGCCACGAGGCGGAACGCGCGCAGGTAGGCAAGGTTGAGAAGATCGCGAGAGTCCATGAGCGTGCGGCGTGCGGGGATGATGCCATCAGTTTAATTTATCGCGAGCCGCGGCATCAGAAGCATCGCGAGGAATGTCAGGCTCAGTCTTTCCTAACTTTGCGCGGCCATCATGCCTTCATGCAAACAACGACGGTCACTCGAAAAGAGTGCCGTACAACGAACGGAGGCAACGCCATGTACCCGCATATTCTCGTCGCCGTGGGCCCCGGCTTCAGCGAAGCCGCCTTGTCGAAGGCCATCGAACTCGCGCGCGGCAACGCTGCCCGCATCACGCTGCTGCACGTGATCGAATCCGCGCCGTGGTGGGCAGGGTGGTCAGTGGAGACTTTCTGCAACATGCCCGAGCTCGTCGATCAACTCGCGCTGGCAATTCGCGGCCATTGCGAGAAGATGCTGGCGAACGCGGGCATGAAGGCTGACTGGGAAACGCGCAGGCTACCGGAGGACGGCCATAGCATCGGTGGCGTGATCGCCCTCGAAGCGAACCGGCTGGATGTGGATCTCATCGTGCTGGGTGCGGGCAGGTCGTCGTTCGGCGGTATCGGCATGCATCATGTGCGCAATATCGTGCGCCGCCGGACCGGCCGCAACGTGCTGATTGCGTATGCCCCGACCCCGCGCACGTTGCAATGCGCGTAGCGCATGAAGCCGCTCAGACGTCGAGGATCCGGTAGCGCTGAAGCGCTTCGACCTGCGTCTGAAGATTGAGCAGCCGATTGTCGCGGCACAGCGCCTGTGCCGCTTCGGCATCGCTCTGGCGCAAGGCTTCAATTACCTTGCGCAAGGTCTGTGCTTGTGACGCATCTGGCGCAATCAGCCGCAGCGTGAGTTCGCGCACGCGGCGCACCTGATCCACGCATTCGCCGACGATCTGCATGAGACGCGGATTGCCGCTCAGTTCGACGAGCCGCGCATAGAACGCGTCATGCGCCGCGGCCCAGGCATCGCGGTCGTCTTTCTCCAGTGCGCGGTCCATGTCCGTGCAGGCCTTTTCGAGCGGCCTGAACTCCTTCACGCCGGGCTTGCGCGCGGCGACGGCAGCGGCGGCCGTGGCTTCGAGACTGGTCTGGACCTGGAACACTTCCTCGATGTCCGTCAGCGACACATTGCGCACCCGCATGCCGTGACGCGGAATAATTTGTACGAGGCGTTCATTCTGCAAGCGGATCAGCGCCTCGCGCACCGGCGTGCGGCTCACCCCGAACCACTGCACCAGTTCCTGTTCCAGCATTTGGGTGCCGGGCCGCAGCGCGTTGCTGAGGATCTGCTCACGCAGCGCGAGATAGACCGTGTCGGTGGATTTCTCGCGTGGCTTGCTGATTGCTTCAACGGGTCGGGCTGGAGCCATGCTGGGCTTTCCGATAACGTTGCCGTCGATGCACGGAGGACAGGTCGGCCCGCTGATCGTTCGGGCGACAGGCTGTCTTCATTATAAGAAAAGAAACTCGCCGCATTGTTTAATGTATGCATTGAACAGTACGGCGCCGGAGCTTTCCGGGCAAAAAAGAGCCGCCCCCGAAGGGGCGGCTGAAATGGACTTGCGCGCGGCCGCGCGATCGGGAGAGAAGCCGATCGCACCTCAGATTTCTTGCGGCAACGCCAAGCCCCCGAGGCCGATTGCCGCCCATGTGCGGCCGAGCGTGATGAGGATGTGGTGTCGTGCAAAAAGAAAGTTGTCAAAAGATGCCTATTGCATGTCTTTCCGTCAGACGGTAACGTTTGCGCGCATTCTGCGTGATGCGGCGATGACGGCAAAGCAACGCTTCGTCATGCCGCCATCGCCGCATGCGATGGCCAGCGCCCCCAAAAAGACGACGCGAACTGCTGGCCGTAACGAGGACATCGTTCATGCAGACGCTCGATCCGCTCTCGCTGAGACTCTTCCTTGCCGTGGTCGATGCCGGCACGATCGCCGCCGCTGCGCAACGCGAACACATTGCAGCCGCCGCCGTCAGCCGTCGCATCAGCGAGATCGAGTCTTCCATCGGCGTGCGCTTGTTGCGCCGCACGAACAAGGGTGTCGTAGCCACCGAAGCGGGCGAGCGGCTCAGGACGCTCGCGCATCGCGCACTGCATCAGATCGACGACATCGTCGTGCAGATGCGCGAGTACTCGGGCGGCACGAGCGGCGTCGTGCGCATCGTGGCGAATGTCTCGTCGATCGTGCAGTTCCTGCCGCGCGATCTCCAGTCGTTCGCGGTGCTCCATCCCCATGTGCGCATCGAACTCGACGAGAAGCCGAGCGTGCACGTAGTGCGCGCGGTAGCCGGCAATGCGGCTGATATCGGTATCTTCACGTCCCTTCCGCATGGTCATGCGATCCATACGATGCCTTATCGCGAAGATCACCTTGTACTCGTCGCGCCGCCCGGACACGCGCTGCTGCAGCGGCAAGCGACGGCCTTTGCCGACGTGCTCGAACACGAGTTCATCACGCTGCCCGTCGACGCCGCCATCACGCTGAGTCTCACGCGGGCGTCCAACGAAATAGGGCGCTCGGTGCGGGTGCGGATGCAGGTGTCGAGCTACGACGCCCAGTGCCTGATGATCGAAGCGGGGCTTGGTTTCGGCGTCATGCCGGAAGCGGTGGCGCGGCAGCACGGGCTGGGCTTCGTTCCGCTCACGGATACCTGGGCGATGCGCGAACTGTTGATCGCCATACGCTCCCCCGATGCCTTGCCCGAGGCGTGCAAGAAACTGGTCGCCCATCTTGCGCGCGCTTGATGGGTTGGATGATGAAGGTTCCGATGCAGTACCATCGGCTCAACGCGGAGTTTCCTTCAGGGAGTCCAGCATGGCCGCATCGCGCAGCACGGTCGCGCCGCATCCAGCAAGGCGCGTGAAGGTCATCTCGAACGATCATCCCGTCGCCACCGCCAAGCCCGCCCGGCTCAACACAGCGGATCTCGCTTACGGCGAACTGCGTCGCCGCATCATCGAAAGCGAACTCACGCCGGGATCCTATCTGCTCGAACAGGAACTGGGCCTGATGCTGGGCTTCAGCCGCACGCCCATCCGCGAGGCTGCGTTGAGACTCCAGGGAGAGGGACTTGTGCAAATCGTGCCGCGTCACGGCATTCGCATCGTTCCCACGTCGATCTCCGACATCCGACACATCTATCAGGTCTTGATCAGCCTCGAATCCACGGCCGCGGGGCTCGTCGCCGCGCAGCCCGACGTCGATCTCACGCCGCTCGTCGATGCCTGCGACACGATGGTCCGCGCACTCGAAGCCGGCGACATGCTGACCTGGGCCGAAGCGGACGAGGTCTTCCACGAAAGCCTCGTGGCGCTCAGCGGCAATGCGCGGCTGCGTAGCATCGTGATGAATTGCCGTGACCAGGTGCATCGCGTCAGGCGCTTCACGCAGCGAGTCCGACCGCATCCGCAGCCTGCCAAGTCGATCGAGGAACATCGCGCGATCATCGAAGCATTGCGCTGCGGCGATGCAGCGAAGGCGAGTGCGCTCTACCGCGCTCATCGCGAACGGGGCTGGCGTGATCAAACCGCCGTGCTGCAGCAATACGGCATTCAGCAGGCCTGATACATCGTCTGGCGCGTGCCAGACAAGGGTATCTCCGCCCTGCATCAAACTGGACTTTCACGAATTTAATGCATACATTAACTTGCACGGTTATCCGCGATAACTGTGTCCAGAATCAAAAGGCGGCCGCCTGTGCGCGACTTCGCGCACGACGGACGAAGCCGCCGTTCATGCACGGAGACGCCTACATGTTTGCCCTTGGGAAGCTTGGGAGAGCCGGTCTGTTTTCTTTCATGGCGGCCGCTGCACTCATAGCAGGGACCGCTCGTGTTCAGGCCGCGCCGCTCACCGTCACGCACTGGGGCGACGGCATGTACGGCGTGCCCTTCGCGGTGGCCATGGACAAGGGTTTCTTCAAGGAAGAAGGCGTCGATGTCACGGGTTTCATCACCTCCGAAGGCGGCGGCACGACAGTGCGCAACGCGATGGCATCCGAAATTCCTTACGGCGAAGTCGCGCTGCCTGCGGCTATTTCGGCGGTCAAGCAGGGCGTCGACCTGACCATCGTGCATGGCGGCGTGCAAAGCCTCGCGGATCTCGTGTGGGTCGAACAGAAGAACGGCACGATCACCAACATCCAGCAGATGAAGGGCAAGACCATCGGCTACAGCAGTCCGAAGTCCACGACCGATACCATCGTCACCATCGCGCTGGATCGTGCCGGTCTGACGGGGCAGGTGCAGCGCAAGCCGGTCGGCAGTTCGAGCGGCATGTTGACGTCGCTGCAGCAGGGCGCCGTGGACGTGGCCTACATGACCGAGCCGTCTTATAGCGCGAAGAAGGATCAGTTGCGCATCGCGTTCCGTTCGAGCGATATCGTGCCCAACGAAACGCAGACCGTCGGCATCGTGCGCACGGACTACCTGAAGCAGCATCCGGAAGTGATACGCGGCATCATCAAGGCGCGCCGCAAGGCCGTGCAGTACATTGCCGCGCATCGCGAGGAGTCCGCGCAGATTCTCGCGAAGCAGTACAAGATGGACCCGGGCGTCGCGGCCTCGGCGATCAATAACGTGCTCGATGCCGATCCGAAATACTGGAGCGAAGGCGGCTTCGATCGCAAGAGCATGGACGAAGTGCTCAAGGGCCTGATTCTCGTCAAGGCCATCCCCGATGGTGCGTTCGACTGGACGAAGATCATCGACGAATCGCAGTTGCCCGCCGACTTGCGCGCGGCGAAGTGAGTCAGCAATGAGCGTGCTGCCCCGTCGCACGAAGATATCGGTGGTGTCGAGCGAGCCCGCCGCGTCCGGCGAGCAGCGCATCCAGGCGCGCCTGACGGACGTCACGCGCATCTATCCCGGCGCCGCGGGCAAGCCGCCTTTTCATGCGCTCGGACCGGTGAGCCTCGAATTGCGCGCGGGGGAATTCTTCTCTGTCGTCGGTCCTTCGGGTTGCGGCAAGTCCACGTTGCTCGACGTGCTCGCGGGCCTGAATCCGGCGAGCGGCGGCACGGTCGAGTTCGAGGGGCAGCCGGTGGGACGACAGGTGCCCGACGGCGTGGCGGTCGTGTTCCAGGAAGACGCGAGCTTCCCGTGGCTCAATGTATTCGATAACGCCGCGTTCGCCGCGCGTCGCGCCAACGTTCCGGAAAACGAAGTGCGCGAACGCGTTCAGCATGCGCTTTCGTTCATGGGCCTGGCGTCGTTTGCGCGCGCCTATCCCGCGCAATTGTCGGGCGGCATGCGGCAGCGCGTGTGCATTGCGCGGGCCATGGTGGTCCGGCCGCGTCTCATGCTGCTCGACGAACCGTTCGGCGCGCTCGATCAGCAGACCCGCCTCCTGATGGGCGACGAAACCCTCAAGCTATGGCGCGATACCGGCGCGACCGTGATGCTGATCACGCATTCGATCGATGAAGCGGTGCTGCTCTCGGATCGCATCGGCGTGATGTCGGCGTGTCCGGGGCGCTTCATTGCGACCATCGAGACCGGCTGGTCGCGTATGCGCGACAGCACCATCGCGCTTGATCCGCGCTTCGGCGAGCTGACCGCGCAAGTGTGGGGCCTGCTGCGCGACGAGGCATTGAAGGCGCTCGGGAGCCGGCCATGAACGAGGCGGCGCGCTGGCGCATCGGGCTGGTCGTCGCGCTGCTCGCCTTGCTCGAAGTGGCGACGCGTCTCGCGTGGATCAACCCGGTGTCGTTCATTCCGCCTTCGCGCATGGCGCTCAGCGCATGGCAGATCCTTACGTCGGGGCAGTTCACGCTCGATATCGTGCAGACGCTCAGCAGCGCCCTGCTGGCCGTGGTGCTCGCGGTGATTGCGGGCTTCATCGGCGGGGTGGTGCTGTTCAGGCTGCCGCGCCTGCGCCGGGTGCTCGACCCTTTGCTGCTCTCGTACTACGCGGTGCCCGTGTTCGTGCTGTATCCGATCCTGATCGTGATCTTCGGGCTCAATCGCTGGCCGCTGGTGGGCATCGGCTTCCTGTTCGCGGTGGTCGCGATGGCCGTCAACACGCTCAACGGTCTCGAGCGCGTACCGCGTGTTCTGTTGCGCACCGCGCGCGTATGCCGCCTGAGCACCCTCGACGAGATTCGCCTGATTACGCTGCCCGCCAGCCTGCCGTTCGTCTTCACCGGCATCAAGCTGACCGTGGTGTATGCGTTCATTGCGGTCGTGGCCGGCGAATTCGTGTTGTCGGGTTCGGGGTTCGGCTATCAGATCGCGTTCGCCTACAACGCGTTCGACAACGCCGTCATGTATGGCCTCATGGTGCTGATGCTGGTCTTCGTCACGACGATCAACGGCTTGCTGCGGCAAGCCGAGAAGCGGCTGTACCGGCGTATCCGCAGGGAGGCGGCATGAGTACGGCGCTTGCCTCCGCTGTCGCGAAGCCGCGCGCCGCGCGACGCTGGACGGATGCGCTCGTGCTGATCGTCGTGCTCGTCGCGTTGTGGCAGATCCTGAGCGAATGGCTCGGCCCCGATGTGCTGACGACGCCTTTGCATACCGTGCAGCGCGCCGTGCATATCGTGAGCGATGTGGACTTCCCGCAGAGTCTCTATGTGACCTCGCTCGCATTCGCATCGGCGTTTGCGATATCCGCTGTGGCGGGCGTCGGCATCGGCTTGCTGCTGGGGGCGCGACGCCTCGCCGGAGATGTGATGGAGCCGCTGATGATGGGCTTCTATTCGATCCCGAAGGTGACGCTATACCCGGTGGTGCTGCTGGCGTGTGGCCTTGGGCTATGGGCCAAGATCGTATTCGGCGTGATGCATGGCATCGTGCCGATTGCATTGTTCACGATGAATGCCGTGCGCAACATGCCGCCCATTTACGCGCGGGCGGCGCGAACCTATCGCATGAGTCCCGGCGATTTCGCGCGCTTCGTGCTGTTGCCCGCGTGCGTGCCCGAGGTGGTCGCAGGCCTGCGCATTGGCTTCTCGCTGACCTTGCTCGGCACGCTGATCGGCGAGATGTTCGCATCGCAAAGCGGCATCGGCCGCCTGCTGATGATCGCGATGAACCGCAACGAGACCAGCACGATCATGGCGCTCGCGCTGATGCTGTTCGTGTTCGCGACGCTGGTGAACATGCTGTTCCTGGCGTGGCAGCGACATCTCACGCATGAAGACTGATCAGCCGCGCGGCGTCACGCCGCGCATGCGTGCCGCGCGCAGAAAGTCGAAGTCGACGCCCTTGTCTGCCTGCGTCACCGTGTCGTAGAAGAGTTTGCGATAGCCGCGATCCGCGCTCGGTTCCGTCACGGGCGATGCCTGCGCGCGCGCCGCCAGTTCTTCATCGCTGATCAGCAGGCTCAATTCCCGTTTCGATACGCTCAGACGAATACGATCGCCATTGCGTACATGCGCAAGCGGTCCACCGATGGCGGACTCCGGCGTCACGTGCAACACGATGGTGCCGAACGCAGTGCCGCTCATGCGGCCATCCGAGATGCGCACGATGTCCTTCACGCCCTGCACCGCGAGCTTGCGCGGGATCGGGATATAGCCGGCTTCCGGCATGCCCGGCGCGCCCTTGGGCCCAATGTTCTTCAGCACGAGAATATCGTCCGGCGTGACGTCGAGGTCGTCGGCATCGATACGCGCCGCGAGGTCCGCGCCGTTCTCGAATACGACCGCGCGGCCTTCGTGTTCCATCAGCCGTGCGTCGGCCGCCGATTGCTTGATGATCGCGCCGCCCGGCGCGAGATTGCCTTCGAGCACGGCGATGCCGCCTTGGGGATAGACCGGCCTGTCGAACGGACGCACGACGTCCTGCGCGAACGGCGGGCCCGCCGCGTCGATCTCCTCGCCGAGGGTGCGTCCCGTCACGGTGAGGGCGTCGAGGTTCAGCAGCGGCTTGAGCTCGCGCAGCAAGCTCGCCATGCCGCCGGCCTTGTGAAAGTCCTCCATGTAATGCGCGCCGGAAGGCTTGAGGTCGACGAGCACGGGCGTCTCGCGCCCCATGCGGTCGAGGGCCTTCAGATCGACTTCATAGCCCATGCGTCCCGCGATGGCCGTCAGATGCACGATGCCGTTCGTCGACCCGCCGATCGCGAGCAGCACGCGCATGGCGTTCTCCAAGGCCTCGGCGGTGAGGATCTTGTCGATGGTGAGCTGCTCGTGCGCCATCTTCACGGCTTGGGTGCCTGTGAGTTCGGCGATGCGCATGCGGTCCGATGTCACCGCCGGCGGCGACGCGCCACCGGGCACCGTCATGCCGAGCGCCTCGGCGATGCATGCCATGGTGCTCGCGGTGCCCATCACGGAGCAGGTGCCCACGCTCGCGACGAGCTGGTTGTTGACCGCGGCGATTTCATCGGCATTGATTTCTTCAGCGCGAAAGCGGCCCCAGTAGCGCCGGCAATCGGTGCATGCGCCGACGCGTTCGCCGCGATGCGCGCCGGTGAGCATCGAGCCGGTGATCAGTTGAATGGAAGGAATGCCCGCCGATGCCGCGCCCATCAACTGCGCGGGCACGGTCTTGTCGCAACCGCCGATCAGCACCACGGCGTCCATGGGCTGCGCGCGGATCATCTCTTCCGTGTCGATCGACATCAGGTTGCGCAGATACATGCTCGTCGGTTGCGAGAACGATTCGGCGATGGAGATGGTGGGGAAGTCCATCGGCAGGCCGCCTGCCAGCATCACGCCGCGCTTGACCGCTTCGATCAGCTGCGGCGCGTTGCCGTGACAGGGGTTGTACGCGCTGCCGGTGTTGACGATGCCGATGACCGGGCGGTCGAGCGCGCTGTCGGTATAGCCCGCGCCCTTGATGAAGGCCTTGCGCAGAAAGAGCGAAAAGCCGTTGTCTCCATAGCTCGTCAGCGATTTGCGCAGGCCGCGTGGCTTATTGCTGGTGTCGTCGGTCATGTCTGGTTGCCGGTTGTCTCCATGACGGGATTATCGCGGCTTTGGGTCCGGCTGTCCGCGCCATGAAAGCGGACCGCGTGTGCTCAGTCCTCGATGCTGCCATGCACGCCTTGCTCGCCGCGCTTCCAGTAGGCGGACGCGCGGATGCGCCGCTTGTCGATGCCGCGCTCGGTGGTCAGCAACTGGCGCACTGCGCGCATCAGCGTCGCTTCGCCAGCGGCCCATACATAGCCTTCGCCCTCGGGCATGTAGGTCTCCCTCAAGGCGAGCAACAGCGCGCCGCCGGGATGCTCGCTTTCGTTTCTATAACGCCATTGCGCGTAGAGGTCGGCATGGGTGTCGAATTCAATGCGCGCGGATGGCTCGGCCACCTCGATCAAGGTAGCCACGCGCGTGCCGGCAGGCAGCTCTTCGACGCGTCGGGCGATCGCAGGCAAGGCGGTTTCGTCGCCGATCAGCAGATGCCAGTCGAACTGCACTGGAATCACGAACGACCCGCGCGGCCCGCCGATGCCGAGATACTGACCTGGCGCGGCTTGCGACGCCCAGTCGGTGGCGGGACCGGCTTCATGCAGCGCGAACTCGATGTCGAGTTCACGGGCGGCCGGGTCGAAACGGCGCGGCGTGAAGTCGCGCGCGACGGGACGGGGCTTCGACGGATCGAAGACCGGACCGTCCGGGCTCGATTGCGGCAGCGCGGGCATGGACTCGCCCGGCGCCGGGAAGAACAGCTTGACGTGATCGTCGAAGGAGGCGCTGACGAAGTCAGCGAGATCGTCGCCGCTGAAGGTCACGCGCACGAGGAAAGGGTTCAGTGTCTGCACGCGCTGCACTTGCACCAGGCGAAACCTGAGCGGGTGACGGACGCGGGTGACTTCGAGGTCGGGCCGGTGTTGGAGGATGGAATCGATCATCGTATGCGTTTCCTTTTTTCCGTTTTTTCTTGCGTCCTGGTTACGCCTGCTTGGGCGCGGGGTTCTGTTCGATCTCGGCCGTGGCGCGGGCGAGGATCGCGGCAATGCGGCGCTGTTCGTCCGCCGATGCGTTCGTGCGCAGCAGCATGGCCTTCTTCAGCGCGCGCCGCGCGGCGATCAGCTCGGGCACCCAGCCGGTGTCGCCGCTCGGGTCCTCGACGTCCTCGCCCATGTAGGCGCGGCGCACGAGATCCATCTTGCGTGCGAAATGCGTGAGCTTCGCGAGCATGATGTCCACGCGTTCGCGATTCGCCGCGAGGTACTCGCGGCCGGTCTCGGACAGCGCGTAACGCTTGCGGTTGCCTTCCAGTTCGACGGTGGTGTGGCCGAGTTCTTCCAGATACGTGAGCGCCGGATACACCATGCCGGGACTGGGTGCGTAGAAGCCGTTCGAACGGTCTTCCAGCGCCTTGATGAGTTCGTAGCCATGACGCGCCGCCTCGGCCAGCATGGCGAGGAGAAGCAATTGCAGGTCGTCGGACGAGAACTTGCGGCCGCGCGGCATGCCGTCTTCGCCGAACCCGCCCATGCCGCCCATCCCACCCATGCCTCCGGGACCGCCAGGGCCGCCGCCGAAGCGTCCGCCGCCACGGCCATGGCGCCCGATCATGCCGCGGCGCTCGATGGCAAACCGTTCGAACCACTCGGGTGCATCGAAGGGGAAATCGAAACCAGATGCACGGAAGCCGACTTCACGTGCATGTTGAAAGCAACGGGATTTCATGAGGTACGCTCCAGATATGTCGTAAAACATATCTAAAGATATATATCGTAAGAGTGTCTGTCAAGCTGATTATCGGCTTCGAGCGGATCCAGGGCGTGTGCGCCGGTCGCCGCCTAAAATCACGTCATCTGTTCCGCTTTTTTTCCACGCAAATCGTTCCACTTTTTTTAGAAACCCCATGAGCCACTTTCTTCCCGTCAAGCTGGAACACGCGAGCCGCCTCATCAATCATGGTCCGACGGTGCTCGTCACGAGCGCACACGGCGGCCGCCGCAACGTGATGGCCGCTGCCTGGTCGATGCCGGTGGAATTCACGCCGCCGCGCATTGCCATCGTCATCGACAAGCGCACGTTCACACGCGAACTCGCCGCTGCGAGCGGGATATTCGGCGTGATCGTGCCGGGCGCGGCCGCGATGGACATGACCTACGCGGTCGGCACGACGGACGGACGCGAACTCGACAAGTTCGATACCTTCGGCATCGAAACGGTGGAAGGTCCGGTGCTCGGGCTGCCGCTGATCGAGAAGAACTGTGCGGCGTGGCTCGAGTGCAGGCTCATCGAAGAGAAGCACACCGAGGACGCGTACGACACGTGTTTCGCGGAAGTCGTCGCGGCGGCCGCGGACCCTGTCGTGTTCTCGGAGGGCCACTGGCACCTCGACGAGTCCAACGAGCCGCTGCATACGCTGCACCATCTCGGCGCGGGAAATTTCGTGAGTGCGTCCGCGATGAAAAAGGCCAGGACGCTGCCGCGCTGACTGCCGGTGCGTTTTATTGCGCACTAAAGATTTCCCATTCCTCAGTCGATAAATAAAAGTCGATCGCGAACGCCTCATTGGCCATTGGCGGCGACATCTTGAGCCTCGCGATCCGTCATCCGAACGCGGACGCAGGCGACAGACGGACGCAGACGGTCTCCCCGGCACATCAGCCGGACCAGGACCGCGAAGCCGTCAGGGGAACTGGGGTGTGGCATGCAGCAACGTTTTTCGGTCTTGCGTTTTCTGGTTTATCTCATCGCCTTCACGAGCCTGCTGTTGCTGAGACTCGTCGTCGCGCCCGACGGGCAGAGCGGCATGGTGGCGTACTTCGCCTGCGTGGGGGCGGCCGCGGCGGCGTATCTGGTGTGGTATGCGTCGTCGGCGGGTTACTCGCGCAATCTGCTGGCAGGCGTGCTGGTCTATCTGACGCTGGCGATCGTCGTAGCCGCGTGTCCGCCGTTCGTGCTGGTGCTGGCGTTCTGGTCGTTGAGCGGTCTGGCAAGACGTCGGCGGGCGCTGCTGGTGCATGCCCTCGCGAGCGTCGCGCTTTTCGTACTCGTTTTTCCTTTGCCCTTCGCGCAGTGGGTGGGTGCGCCCGAGCTTGCCGGCGCGCCCGCCGGCCTTGCCTATGTTTTTTTTGCAACCGGCTGGTCGGCATGGGCGGCGCGCAGTCCGCTGCGGCTCGGGTTGTTCAAGTTCGCGACGATGCTGCTCGCGGTTCCGTTGGTGGCTTCATTCGTGGCGCTCGTGGGCGGCGGAATGCTGAGCCGGCCGGAGCGGCGTGTCCGCAACTCGATGCGGCGCGCACAGCGTGCGATGACGCTGGCGTTGCCGGCGCCTGCAGCTGATCGATCGGTGGTGAGTTCTGGGACGATGGATCCGGGCTTTGCTGCGGCGGCCGTCGGCGGAAGTGCAAGGACAGTACAACATGCTGCGGTCGCGGCTGATTGACGCACTGCGAATCGCTTCCATTTGCTTCGGATGGGACTCGGTATTAAGCCTTTTGCATACCGAATGCCAAAGAGTATTTCGCGTTCTGCGTGCGGGATTGCATGATGCAAGGTGCTGGGCGCGTTGTCCGTCGCGCTCTTGAGCAAGGGCGGCTGACCAGTCAGGAAGGACCCATCGGCGTCGGATTGCGTCGCGCACGCCGTGCCGGCACGGCGGCGTTGCTGCACGGGATTGGTCGACGGTGGCGTCGATGAATGCAGTGCTGGCTGCAGTGGTGACTACCGCGGCGACATGCTGCACTGGAGATCGAGGTAATGTGGCGCGCCGTCGAGGCGGAGTGGAGTGCCAGCTTCCCTGTTAGAAGCGCCCTTGCATCAAGCCTTTTGCATGCTCAATGCCAAATGAATTTCTGCGTTCTGAATGCGGCATCGCAAGCGCCTGAATCGAAAAACCGCTGGCAGATTCCAGAGCGACCCGAACTCTATACTCTGGCCAGAGTTCCTTCACTACTTCGCAGCGCACTGGCCGTCGACGAATGTGAACTTGAATCGAAGCGGATTTAAAAGATGGATGTATTTTCTGGCGTCGCAGGCGCTAAGGGAAACACAGTCCAATGAGGCCCGGTCGATAGAGGCATATCTGCGCTTCTTTCCTTCCCCGCTGTAATACTGCGCTTTGGATACTTCCACCTGCGGACCTCTGTGGACGCGGGTCAGTCATCCGGTCGAACGGGTGAATTCGCAATTTCTCCTGGAAAATAGCTACGGAAACACCGTTGTCCTTTTCGAACAAAGGAAGGAGAGACGAGGGTTTTTCGCTAGCTCTCAAGAATATCTCCAGTATTCGATGTCAAGAGAAGATGGACTGCATAGCCCATCGTATTTCTCTGATAAAGAGCTGCAATTAATTTTTATTGAAAATGGAGAATTCTCATCAAAAGATCTTCAATTCATTCATAAGAGACAGGGGTAGTCTGGAATCCAGCAGCGCTGACCGAACGAACGCTGCATGCATGCCCCAACCCCAACCACCCATTTACTCCAGCCCCTCCACCCGCGATACTCCGTTGTCAACCCTTCCAGCGGATTTCCCTTCATGATTCTCATGACCCAATCGCTGCAACCGAATGCTCGTCATTCGACGAACACCCCACCAACCCCCAACCACCATGCGTGAACCCTCCCGCCCCGAGGTCCCGCACGAACCCCTGACCGCCTACTACCCCGACGAATCCAACCGACGCACCTGGCTGCGCGGCATGTTCGACCGCACCGCGAGCGACTACGACGCCATCGAACGCGCGATGGCGTTGGGTTCCGGCCCGTGGTATCGCAATCGGGCGCTGCGCTCGGCGGGCCTTAAGCGGGGCATGCGCGTGCTCGATGTCGGCATGGGCACCGGTCTCGTCACGAAGGAGGCCGTCGCGATCACCGGCGACGCGGCGCTCGTCACCGGAGTCGATCCGAGCCCGGGCATGGTCGGACAGGCGCAGTTGCCGGTTGGCGTCGAGACGCGTATCGGCAGTGCCGAGCAGCTGCCCTGCGATGACGTCTCATACGACTTCCTGAGCATGGGCTTCGCGCTGCGCCACGTCGGCGACCTGACCCGTGTGTTCGATGAATACTTCCGCGTGCTGGCGCCCGGCGGCCGTTTGTGCGTGCTGGAAATCACGCGCCCCGAACATGGCCTGGGCCTCGCAGCACTGAAGTTTTACATGCGCGGCGTGGTGCCGTTGATTGCGCGTGTCGTGGGGAAGAAGGGGGAAAGCGTCGAGCTGATGCGCTATTACTGGGACAGCATCGAAGCCTGCGTGCCGCCTGCGACCGTGCTGGCGGCAATCAGGAGCGCCGGTTTCATCGAAGTGCGCCGCGAGGTGGAACTCGGCATCTTCTCAGCCTACTGCGCAGTCAAACCC
Source organism: Caballeronia sp. LZ032 (assembly GCF_031451315.1). NCBI lineage: Bacteria > Pseudomonadati > Pseudomonadota > Betaproteobacteria > Burkholderiales > Burkholderiaceae > Caballeronia > Caballeronia sp. LZ032. The sequence goes on along the minus strand of NZ_JARUXP010000003.1, from coordinate 895,670 downwards.
GGCGCAGCACAACCTGCCGACTGACCCGCATCGAGAATCACAGCAGCGCGGCCGCTCAGCAGCAGTCGCCCGGCGCATTGCACGCTGAAGCGATACAGCACCGTGTTCTCATCCCCGCCGATACGCTCGGCCTCGATATCGAGCGGCCCATCCAGCCCGTCGAGCCGATCAACGAACAGGTCCACGCCGCGCACGCTCGTCAGCAGACCGGCGCGCGGACGCTGCCCACGTTCCGTGCCGATCAGCCCACCGTGCGTCGCCATGGCTTGCGCCGCGTATTCGATGCCGCACACCGACGCGAGCCGGTCCTTGAAGCGCAACGGGTTATCGGCGGCAAGATGGCTCGTCGCGGTACAGCGGATGCGTTCCGCATTCCACGCCACGACGGATTCCAGCAGGCACATCGCGCCGTCGTGCGGAATGCGCGCGGCGATTTCATCGCGTTTCAACGTCCGGGCCGCGCTCAACATACCGATTCAACTTCCACGGCAAGCTGCGTGTCGTCGAGATAATCGAGCACCACGCTCGCTGTGCGCGAGGCGGCGATTGCTTCGAGCAAAGGCAACGCCCGCGCCGCCGGATTCGACACGCGCAGCGCTTCCAGCGCGGCATCATCGAGCGCGGAGACAGGCGTCGCGCACAGCCGCGCCTCGATGCACGCGAGCGAGCGCTCGCTCTTCTGCGACGCGAGCACGAGCGCCACGCCAAAGGCATCGTCGATCGGACGCACGCTGCGCAAGGGTTCCGGGTAGTCCGTGTCGTAGGCGACGAGCAGGGTTGCAGCGCCATCGACGCTCACCTGCGCCAGGCTCTCCAGCAGCCCCGCTGCGAAGCTGCCGTCATACGCGCACAGCACGTTCGACGCCGCCATCGCGCGCGTCGCGATGCTCCAGTAGCCGGCCGGCGCGTTGTGCACCGAGTTGTGAAAACGGGTCGGCGAGAGTTGCGGCTCGTCGCTCGCGAGGGTTTCGCAGATCGCGTGGAAGTTGCCGCCATCGCCGCCGGATGCCGCGAACACGGCCGCGAGCGTCGCGGCGTCGCGGCCGCTCTGCGCCACCGCTTCATGCGCGGCGGCGAGCGCGGCGCGCACTACCGGACCCGTCCTCCGACGCTCGGCGGACGGCAGTCCGGCCGGCGCGGGCAACACGGTCCGGGCGGCATGCAGCGCGGCGCGCTGCGTCAGCACCTCCGCAGCCTGCGGCCAGTCCGCAAGCCCCGGCCCGATCACCCCGATCCCTTCGATATACGCGCGCAGCGGAATCATGCCGATCCCCCTTCGCGCGCGCCCAGCCCGAACACCAGGCTGCAATTGGTGCCCCCAAACCCGAACGAGTTGGACAGCACCGCGCGCAACGGTGCGCGGCGCGTCGCCGTGACGTAATCGAGGCCGAGCGCCGGGTCCGGTTCGGTCGTATTCGCGCCCGCCGGGATCATCTGGTGTTGCAGCGCCAGCGCCGCAATGACGGCTTCGAGCGCCCCCGCCGCGCCGAGCGTATGCCCCGTTGCGCCTTTGGTGGAACTGCACGGCACGCTGTCGAAGACGCTGTTCAGCGCGAGGCTTTCGGCGGCGTCGTTGCTCGGCGTCGCGGTGCCGTGCAGGTTTACATAGCCGATGTCGCGTGCATCGAGTCCGGCGCTCGCCAGCGCCTGTTCCATCGCCATGCGCGCGCCGAGACCCTCGGGATGCGGCGACGACATATGATGCGCATCGCTCGTTTCCCCGATGCCCAGGAAGCGAATCGCGTGAGCGTCGGCCTCGGGCGTATCGCGTTCCAGCAGCCCGAAGGCCGCCGCTTCGCCGATGTTGATGCCGTTGCGATGCAGATCGAACGGCCTGCACGGTCCCGGCGCGAGCAGTTCGAGCGAATTGAAGCCGTAGAGCGTGGTGAGACACAGCGTATCGACGCCGCCCACCACGGCCACGTCGATCAGGCCGGTATCGAGCATGCGGCGCGCCGAGCCGAACACCTTCGCCCCCGACGAACACGCCGACGACACCGACACCGCCGGCCCGCGCACGCCGAAATACACGCGCACGAAGGCGGCGAGGGAAAACGGATTGTGGGTGGCGGCGTAGTTGAAGTCGGCGGGCAGTGCGCCGGTGAGCGGATCGCGGCGCTGATAGGCAAGCTCGGTTTCGAGGATGCCCGCCGTGCTCGTACCCATGAACACGCCGACGCGCGCCGCGCCCACCCGCGCAATGGCGTCCCGCACACGCGCGTCGAAACCGTCCTGGGTCAGCGCGATCTGCGCGAGCCGGTTGTTGCGGCAGTCGAAGGCGGAAAGATCGGCGCGGACGGGTTCGTCCTCGATGCCGGCAACCCGGCCTGTATAGGTCTTGAGATCGGCCCCGTCGAAGTCGCATGGGGCGAGTCCGCCGCGTCCTTCGACGAGCGCGGCGCGCGTCGCGTCGAGGCCGCGTCCCGCGCAACTCGTGGCGGTGAAGTGCGTCAGCAGAAAAGGGTTCACTACGGGCTCAGGCATTCGATATTCGATGAATTGTAACAAACGCTCTGTCGCGCGCCGGACGGGGCTCAGGGGCTCAGCGACCGAGGCGGCCGATGCGCCCAAGGCGGGCGATCATCAGCCGATTCGCCTCATGCGCGCCGTCGCCCATCGGACGGGTCGTCACGTTGAAGCCGAGCGCGTCGAGCAAGGCCAGCCATTGCGCCTCGCTGCGGCAGGTCAGACCGTTCGCGCGGCCGGAGCGCGCGATCTGCATGCCGAAATCGACGGCCCGGTCGAGGCCCGCTCGCCAGCCCGCTGCCGCGTCGCTGACGCGCAGCAGCAGCACGCCGTCCGGCGCCAGACTCGTGCGGATGCGGCGCAGGACCGATTCCTGGGCGTCGGCATCGACGTAATGCAGCACGTCGCACGCGACAATCACGTCCGCTTGCGGAAACGGCGCGGCGCGAATGTCGTCGCAGACGAACTGCACGCGCGCCCGATGCGCCCGCAAGCCGATGCGCGCGCGCTCGATATCGCGCGGCGTCAGTTCGATGCCATGCAGCGAGCCCAGCAGCGGCGGCGCGGGCCAATGCCCGGGCCATGTGCCGGGCGCGCCATCGCGATGCCAGGCATGCGCGGCCATCAGCCAGGCGGCCAGCAGCCCCTGACCGCTGCCGAGATCGAGGATGCGCGCGCCGTCCGGAATCAGGCCGTGCGCGAGCAGATGGGGGAAGAAGGGATCGTGCCGCAGCTTGGCGGCCGCGAAATGCCACGCAAAGCGCCCTGCGGCGCGGAAAGGACGACGGGCTGTCTCGATGAGCTCGGCCGGGACCATGCGGGACCTGATGAACGATGGGCCCGTGCAGTCTACGCGATCGCCTCGCGCAAGGTGACGGCCGCGAGGCTGCGCGCGCCGGCCGCGTGCAACACGGTGTCGAGCGCGGCGAGGATGACCGGCGCGCCGGATGCATCGCGGGCGGTGTGGCCGTCGTGCAGCAGCAGGATGTCGCGCGGCGCAAAGCCGTCCAGCAGACGGCGCGCGACGAGCGCCGCGTCGCCGGTGCGGGTGTCGAAGCCGCGCCGCGTCCAACTGGCGAGATGCAGGCCGAGCCCGCACAGCACCGGCTCAAGAAACGGATTGCGCAAGCCGGCCGGAGCGCGGAAGAACAGCGGCCGCGTGCCCGTGATATCGCCGAGCGTGTCCTGCGCGGCTTCGATCTCGCGCCGCATCGCGCGCGGCCCCAGCAGCGAAAAATGATGCCGATGCCGCTGGCTGTGGTTCTCCACCGCATGCCCGCGCGCGACGATCTCGCGCACGATGCCTGGATGTTCGCGCGCCCGCTCGCCGATGCAAAAGAAGGTCGCACGAGCCTGATGCCGGTCGAGCAGGTCGAGCACGCGCGGCGTGACTTCGGGAGAAGGACCGTCGTCGATGGTGATCGCCACGCACGCGCCGGCCGTGTCCGGCAGCGTCGTCCAGTTGTGGCCGAGCAGCGCGCTGCGCGGCCAGAGTCCCGCCGCCGTCAGCGCCAGATGCGAGGCCACGACGCCGCCCGCCGCCCACGGCCAGCTTGCGGGCGCCGCCAGCAGCGCGGCCAGCGCGCCCGCATGCACGGCCGCCGCGCCGCCGACGAGCGGCGCTGGCCGCCAGCGGCGCGGCTGTCCGGGCGGTGCAAGGGGCGAACTCATCGTCGGGACTCCGGACGCGGCGCGAGAATCGCCGAGAACAGCAGCGCGAGAATCGCGCCGGGGCCGACCGTGAGTCCGAAGGTTTCGAGCATCGGCACATGCGACAGCGCCAGCAGGCCGAAGCCGAGCACCGTCGCCAGATTGGCGATCAGCAGCGAGACCAGCGTCTGCGGCGAAACGGCGCCGCGTTCAGCGTGCGGGCGGTAATTGAAGAACAGTGCGTAGTTCGAGCCGACCGCGACGATCAGCAGCATGCCGATCAGATGCAGGATCGTCAGCGCCTTGCCCGCCGCCGCCAGCCCGGCGATCACGACGATCACCGCCGCCACCAGCGGCGCCAGCGTGCGGGCCGCGCGCACCGGCGAGCGCAGCGCGAACACGAGCAGCACGACGATCGCCGCAAAGCCGCCCAGCGACAGCCGGATGTCCTCGTGCACGTAGTTCTGGTAGAGCCGGTCGGCTTCGGCTTTCATGTCGACGAACAGCGCGGCGGGCACGTGCGCCTCCGCCAGCGCCGCGCGAATCCGCTGCGCCTGCAGGTCCGATCCCGCGGCGGCGCGCAGCGGCAGCATCGCGGTCCAGCGGCCATTGCTTCCGGTGAGCAGCGAATCGACGGCCAGCGCCATCGACGTGCCCTGCAAGTCGGCGCGATGCAACGGCGGCTGGGCGCGGGCCGTGTCGACATCGGCGATGAACGGCTCGAACACCTCCGGCTTGATACGAACGGTCTGCTCGCGCAGCGCGTCGGCGAGCCGCGTGCGCAGTGTGTCGGCGGGCGGCAGGCTGGCGATGCGCGCGCGCTGCGCCGCCTCGCTTGGCAGATAGCGCGCCGGGCTTTCGAAACCAGCGATCACGTGTGCATCGACGAGCGGCTGCAATGGCCGCGCGACCGCCTCCGCGCGTTCGAGCGCCGCCTGCTCCGTCGCCGCCGACACCACCACGAGATAGCGCACGTCCGGCGCGCCGACATCCGCGCGCAGGCGGGCATCGAGATCCTGGCTGGCCTTCGGCACCGGACTCAGCGCCGCGAGTTCCTGGCTCCACAGGCCGTGGCGCTGCATCAGCAGCACGGCGAGCGCGGCGATCAGCAGCACCGCGAGCGCGCCGCGCAGCTTCGAGGCGCGCGCCGCACCGCGCGCGAGCAGCGTGCCGAGGCGCGAGACATCGCGAATCGTGAAGTTGGCCGGGAGCAGATACGGCAGCACGAAACGCGTGACGACGCCCGCCGTCGCCAGGCCGACGATCGAATACAGCCCGAGTTGCACGAGGCCCGGAAAGCCCGAGAAGAGCATCGACGCGTAGCCGCAGATCGACGTCAGCACGCCCAGACGGATGGTCGGCCAGAAGCCCGCGACCCAGTCCTTGAGCGACTCGCGCCGGCCGCCGAAACGGATGCCGGCGGACTGCACGAAGAGGTAGATGGAATAGTCGACAGCCTCGCCGATCAGCGTCGTGCCGAAGCCCAGCGTCAGTCCATGCACCGTGCCGAACACGAGGCTCACGGCGGCGACCCCGGCCGCGACGCCCGTCAGCACCGGCATCAGGCCGAGCAAGAGGGTAGGCAGCGAGCGGTACACGGCCAGCAGCAACACGACGATCAACGCGATGCTCGCCGCCGACAGCCAGCGCACCTCGCGCATGATGGTGTCGCGGGTCTCGACGGCGAACACGCCCGGACCCGTCAGCAGCAGGCGATATGGCGACGCCGAAGGCGCGGCCTGCCGGAAGGCATGTTGAAGGGCGCCGAGCGCGGCGGACTGTGCGTCGGTATCGGAGCCGGCGGCGGCGGTCTGCGCGAGCAGCACGGCGCGCCGGCCGTCGCGCGACGCCCACGCGCCATCTTGCAACGGCGGCTGCGCGCCGCTGTCGAGCTGGCTGACGAGCGCGGTGACTTCGCCGGTCGGATCGTGCGGCAGCAGGTCCTTCGCCATCATGCCCGCCGACGATTCGAGCAGGTCGAGGCTGCCCGCCAGCGCATCCTTGAGGCCCGCCTCGCTGAAACGCTCGGGCGTCACGTCAGGGCTCAGCTGATAGCGATGCTCGAACACGAAGCGCTCGTCGCGCGCCTGCGCGACCGGCTCGCCGTTATGGATCGCGGAGAAACGCGCGTCATTGCGCAGCGTCGCCGCCAGCTTGCGCGACACCTCGGCGCGCCCGGCCGCGTCGCCGCCCTCGATGCCGACGAGAATCAGCCGCGACACCAGTCCGTCGCGCAGTTGCTCGACCAGCACGCGTTGCTGTTCGCTCGGCGTGCGTGGCAGGAAGGCGGAGAGATCGGCGGAAAACTGCGTGCGCGCAATCACGCCCGCGCACGCTGCGAGCAGGCACACCCAGAGGATCACGGCGGGCTGGCGCAGCACCCGCCACACCGCGACGAGGCCGCGCGCGCCTGAAGACATCGGCGTCAGTGGGCGGAAGCGTCTTGCAGGCGCATCAGCGAATGATCGCCGTCGGCCTGTCTGATCTCGACGCGCGCCAGCGCCGCGCCGGTCCCGGCGAGCGTGATTTCACTGACCTTCTTCTGCATGCGCGAATCGATCGGCACGAGCGTCAGCGTCCAGTCGTTGCCCTTGCCCGTCACCGACACCCGGTACGCCTGCTCCAGCGCGAAGCGGTTGCCGGCGAGCGTCGCGCGGATGCTCTCGATGAACGCGCCCAGTTCGGGGTAATTGCGCAGCGGAATGGTGACCGTATGGCCGTTGCGGTCGACGGTGAGCATGTCGCCATCGACGACCAGGTTCTCCGGCTTCGGACTGACCGTATGCTTTTCCAGATGATCCGGGGCGACGAACACCAGTTCGCCCGACGACTCCAGCGGCTCCTGCGCGATCTTCAGATAGCGCGTCTCGGTGAAATGCGCGCGGCCGGATTTCTTCGCGCCGAGCGTGTTCATCAGGCGGTCGAGCGTCCACGCGGAGGAAGGCGCGTCGGCGGCGGTGGCGAGTGAGAAGGCGCCACACACCAGCGCAGCGGTCAGGGCCGCGATCAAAATTCGCATAAGCTCAGGAATCCCGTGCGACTTCGGGCACGCAGGCATCTGCAGCCTGGGCGGCGCCGGATGCCTTGGCCGCGCGTTGCGGCGCGGACGCCGCATTGGCCTGCCAGAAGTCGAAATAGTTGAACCAGTTGTACGGCGCCGCCCGGCAATACTTCTCCAGCAAGGCCACGTAACGCGTGAGCGCGGCATCGACGGCGGCGGCGCGCTCGCCGCGTTCCACTTTCGAGAAATCGGCGAGCGTCTCGAAGTGGATATCGTAGCGGTTGCCGCCGAGATACAGCCCCGTCATGAAGATGACCGGCCGCCGCAACACTGCCGCCATGTGCAGCGGGCCGAGCGGAAACGCGGCAGGCGCGCCAAGGAAGTCGCGTTCCTTGAGCGTGTCGCCGGCCTGGCGCAGCGTGCGGTCCGCCAGGATGCCGACCAGGCTGCCGGCATCGAGCCGCTCGCGCACCTTGAGCATCGCGTCCACCTTGCCGAGGCCAATCACGTCGTGATGCGCGGCGGGATTCACGGCGGCGAGGATCGCGTTGATCTTGCGCGCGTTCTCCTCGTACATCGTGATCGCAATGCGAATGTGTGGCTGCGCCCGGCCGATCGCCCGCACCACCTCGAAGCTGCCGAGATGCGCGCCCATCAGGAACGCGCCGCCGCCGTCCGCGAGCACGGCCTCGACGTCCGCGACGCCGTGGGTGCGGATGTCGAACAGGTCAAAGCGATCGTTGAGCAGGTAGATGCGGTCGTGGATCGTCGAGGCGAACGAAAACACATGCCGATAGCCGTCGCGCCAGCCCGCATGCCGCCCGAGCGCGCGATTCAGATAACCGCGCGACGCGCGCCGCGCCGCCGGCGAAAACAGCACGAAATAGGCGGTGATGAGCCGCAGCAGCACGCGCCCGGCGCGCCGGCCGAAGCGCAGCGAAATCCACGTCATGAAGCGCAGCAACGCGAAATTGCTGCGTTCCTGGCGCTCGGCCCAGTCGTCGCGGTTCATGCGCGCGGGCTTCATGTCGCTCACGTCGCGGACCGTGCGGACCGTGCGGACGGTGCGGTAAGCGAACCGCTCGCCACCGCACGCGCGCCCGCGCGGATCGTGAAGCGGATCGCGCCGCTCGCCGCCGTCTCATACGCGACGTCCAGCGCCTCGCCCGGCGCCACCGGACTCAGGAACTTGGCCGAATCGATCCGGCAGGCATCGAAACGCTGACCGAGCGCGATGCCGAGCGCATCGAGCGCGTGATCGAGCAGCACGACGCCCGGCACGATCGGCCGCCCAGGAAAGTGCCCGGCGAGCGCGGGATGGCCGGGCGGCACCGAAAACGACAGCGCCGCGCGCCGCCCGCGTTCCTGCGCGACCAGCCGCGTCAGCACGTCGCGCGGCAGCTTGCCGGTGGCGTTGCGCGGCAGCGAGTCGAAGAACAGCAGCGGACGCGGCATGAACGCGGCGTCGATGCGTTCGCGCAACGCGCGTTGCAATTCCGCCGCGTCGAGTTCCGGCGCGACGACGAGCGCCATCAGTCGGCGCACGGGTTCGTCGTCGGCGTGGGTGTCGTCGGGCATGTGAAACACGCCGTCGATGACGCCCGGAATCGCATTCAGCTGATGATTCAGGTAAGCCAGCGAAGTGCGCTTGCCCGCGATGTTGATCAGGTCCGCACGCCGTCCGTGCAGCAGGAAAAAAGCGCCGTCGATGAGTTCGAGTGCGTCGCCCATCGGCACCGGCGTCTCGACGTGTCCGCCCGAGGCCCACATGGTGGTGTCGCCGTTGTCATCGGCGCGCGGCGTCAGGGTGACATCGGGGAACAATTCCCACGCCGCCCCGCGCGAGGTGCGGCGCGTCGCGATCTGGCCGGTTTCCGTGCTGCCGTAGATTTCCATCAGCGGCGCGGCGAGCCGCGCCTCGGCGTCCAGCGCCAGTTTCTCGGACAGCGGTGCGGTAGCGGACAGCACCAGCGCGGCGGGCGGCAGCGGCGCTTCGTTGGCGAACAGCGCGCGCAGGTGGATCGGCGAGCTCACCAGCACGCGCGGTTCGGGCACGGCGGCGAGTTCGGCGCGGATATCGACCGGATAGAACGGCTGGCGGTTGCTGAACGCGAGGCCGCCGAGCAGGGCGAGCAGCACCGTCGATTCGAAACCGTACATATGCTGCGGCGGCACCGTGCCCACGAGCGTGGCGGGCGCGCCGCCGAGCAGACCGAGACGCGCCGCCGCCGCGCGCACGTTCTTCACCAGGAAGCCCCAGGTCTTGCGATGCGGCACCGGCGCGCCGGTCGAGCCCGACGTGAACACATAGGCCGCGACGCGCGCGCCGTCGATCATCGGCACATCGGGATCGTCGGCGCCGTCACAGGGCGCGGCGTCTTCGGGATAGCGCATGCGCGGCAGGTCGATCGCGCAGTCGTCGCTGTCGTGCAGGCAGAACGCGTCGGGCGCGAACGACGCCAGCGCGCGCACCATCTCGGGCGTGTGCGTGGACGGCAGCAGGCTGATGCGGCCCGATAACAGCGTCGCGCACAGGCTCACGGTGAAGCGGTAGCGGTCCGCGCAGACGTTGAACACATGCCCGCCCTCGGGCAGCGCGGCGGCCACGCGCCGCACGTCGGCGAGGAACGCGCGGACGCTGACGGGCGCGCCATCGCGCCAGGCGAGCGTCTGATCGGGCGATGCGTGGAAAACCAGCGGAAAGGTCTGCATGAGTAACGGGCCCGGCGGGATCATGGCGCGCCGCGGCGCATCTGCGTGGACTGCGAATACGCGCGGACGGCGTCCATGATGCTCGACGGCTTCATGCCCGGCAGCGCGATGCGCCTGCACGCATATTCGACGACGAACATCAGTCCGACGAGCGGCAGCGCGAGATAGTTCGCGAACGTCGACCACGTGACGATGGACGCACCCGCGAACAGCACCGTGGAGACCAGCGCCGTGGCGCTGAAGAACAGGGTCCACGCCAGCGTGACGCCGCGCGTGTAGCGCATCACGCGCGGCTCGATGCGGCCGTGGACGAGGGTGGCGAACTGGGTGCAGAGCGGCTCGCGACCGGCCGCGAGGGTGCGTCCGAAGGTCCAGGCGAGCGCGAGGTTGAAGCCCGCGTGCTCGATCCACAACCCCCAGCCGAAATGCTCGACGAGCGGCGCCCGTCCGAGCCACAGCACCACGCCGGCCAGCGCCCAGAGCGGCAGCAGCCAGGCGCGCGCCGAGGAACGCGCGGCGGCGTTCAAAAGGATCAGCGCGAGCGGCGCGAGGACCAGCGCCAGGCCGATGCCGTGCGCGCCCGGCGTGGACACCGCGTAATGCGCGGCGCACTGGTACGCGACGATGCCGGCGACGACGCCCGCCGCGCGCAGGACGCGGGCGGCCTTCACCGGCCGGACTCCGGAAGCAGATGCACCAACGGCTGCGAGCAGGCTCGCGGAAGAAAAAGAGTACGCACCATGAATTGCGGCTGCGGCGTTGTCGAAAACGCCCGTTTGTTGAACAAAAATGCGGCAGTCGCCTGCCTGACGCTTATTTTCTCGTGCGGGTGCGCGCCCGGTCTGTAACCGATTGTTCGATGCTCTTACAACCGTCGGACGGGCCGGATTCTACCCTACGGCCACCTGCGCCCGGCCCCGCGTGGAAATCACTGATTCTTCTCAGAAATTTCGCATAGGGGCCTGCCGTACGAGCGGTTACCTTTCCTACTAGGCGTCCCAAGGGGCTTCGTCTAGAATTTCGCGAACCGCAATTATCTCGAAATCAGGCCGCCGGAAGCGTGCGCAAGCGCGCGGGGCACTATCGCCGGGCGGCCTTTGGCGCGTTTTTTTGCGCCGCTCTGCAAATACGATGAACGAACTGGAAAGAGAGCTGGCCGAGCTGATCGTCGCCGATCTGAATCTCGAGGACGTCGATCCCAAGGCCGTATCGGCCGACACGCGTCTGTATGAAGAAGGTTTCGGGCTCGATTCCATCGACATCCTCGAGATCGCGCTGCTGATCTCGAAAAAATACGGGTTCGAGCTGCGCTCGGACAATCCCGACAACCAGAAGATTTTCGCCAGCCTGGGCGCGCTCGCGGCACACGTCGCGGCGCATCGCACGCGCTAGACCCCATAACGGCGCTCAGCCTCTTGGCTCGGGCGCCTTCACGCGGGTGAAATCCAGTGCCTCGAGACTGGACGGCGCAATCAACCAGCGGAGTGCAATCGATGACACAAGCCGAGCCATGCGCGCGCTCGTGACGGGCGGCAGCGGCGCCATCGGACAGGCCATCTGCCGGACCCTGGCCGCCGCGGGACACGAAGTCTGGGTGCACGCCAACGGCGGCGTCGAGCGGGCCGAAGCGTGCGTGGAGTCCATTCGCACGGCGGGCGGCACGGCGCACGCCATCGCCTTCGACGTCACCCATCCCGACGCCGCCCAGCACGCCATCGAACGCATCCTGACGGACGGGCCGGTGCAGATCCTGGTAAACAACGCCGGCATCCATGACGACGCGCCCATGGCCGGCATGACGCGCCAGCAATGGAAACGCGTCCTCGATGTCACGCTCGACGGCTTCTTCAACGTCACCCAGCCCCTGCTCCTGCCGATGATCCGCACACGCCACGGACGCATCGTCAATCTGTCGTCGGTGGCGGGGCTGATGGGCAATCGCGGACAGGTCAATTACGCCGCGGCGAAGGCCGGGCTGATCGGCGCGACGCGGGCGCTCGCGCAGGAACTGGCGTCGCGCGGCATCACGGTGAACGCGGTGGCGCCCGGCGTCATCGATTCGCCGATGCTCGGCGCGGCGTTTCCACCCGAGCGCATCAGGCAGCTGGTGCCGGCGCAGCGCGCGGGCACGGCGGAGGAAGTCGCGGGCATGGTCGCGTACCTGGTGTCGGACGCGGCGGCGTATGTCACCGGGCAAGTACTGTCGATCAATGGCGGGATCGCCTGAACCGGCGCATCTGCCGAAACGAGACAAAACAAGGAGCGTGGATGACTGAAGCGACGCAGGCCTGGGACGTGGCCGTGATCGGCGGCGGACCGGCCGGATCGACAGCGGCGACGCTGCTCGCCGGGCGCGGCTATCGCGTGCGCGTGCTGGAGAAGGCGCGGCATCCGCGCTTTCATATCGGCGAGTCGCTGTTGCCCGCGAACCTGCGCCTGTTCGAGCAACTCGGTGTGGCCGACGAGGTTCGCCGCATCGGCATGGTCAAGCTGGCGGCGGAATTCGTGTCGCCGCAACATGACGGGCGCATGCAGCGCTTCCTGTTCGCCGACGCCTGGGACAAGTCGATGCCGAGCGCCTATCAGGTGCGCCGCTCCGAACTCGACGAAATCCTGCTGCGCAACGCGGCCCGCCACGGCGCGGAAGTGAGCGAAGGGTGCCGCGCCCGCGAAGTCGTGTTCGCGGCGGACGGCGCGAGCGCAACCATCCACGCCGAGCACGATGACGGCCGCAGCGAGACGGTGCAGGCGCGTTTTGTCATCGATGCCTCGGGCCGCGACACGCTGCTCGCCAATCACTTCAAGACCAAGCGGCGCAACGAGCGGCACAATTCGTCGGCGCTCTATGCGCACTTCCGCCACGCGCAGCGCAACCCCGGCGAGAACGAAGGCAACATCACCGTGTTCTGGTTCGAGCACGGCTGGTTCTGGTTCATTCCGCTCGTGGACGGCACGACCAGCATCGGCGCGGTGGTGTGGCCCGCGTATCTCAGGCAGCGGCCGAAGGGCACTTCGGTGGAAGCGTTTTTCCGCGACACCATCGCGCTGTGCGCGCCGCTCGCGAAACGCCTGAAGGACGCCGAGCTCGTCAGCGAAGTCCACGCCACCGGCAATTATTCGTACACCGGCGAGATGACGCACGGGCCGAACTTCCTGCTGCTCGGCGATGCCTTCGCGTTCATCGACCCGGTGTTCTCCTCCGGCGTGATGCTGGCGATGCAAAGCGCCTTCGCGGGCGCGGAAGCCATCGACACGGCGCTGGCGCATCCGGCGCGCGCCCAGGCTGCGCTCGCGAAGTTCGACCGCGACGTGCGGCATGGCCCGCGCGAATTCTCGTGGTTCATCTATCGCATGACGTCGCCGACGATGCGCAATCTCTTCATGGGCCCGCGCAATCCGCTGCGCATGAAGGAGGCGCTGCTGTCGCTGCTGGCGGGCGACATCTTCGGCAAGACGCCGATCTGGCATTCGCTGCGCGCGTTCAAGGGCGTCTATTACGTGACGGCGGCGCTCGACTTTCGCAATTCGCTGCGTGCGTGGCGCATGCGGCGGCGCAACCTGAGCGAGGCGGAGCACATGGAGCGGCCGGCCAATTGATCACGCCGACCGTGTTCCGTCCAGCGCATCTCGCGTGGCTCGCGCTAGTCATGACGGCCTCCGCCGCAGCCGATGAAGCGCCGCCGCCTTCAAAGCCGCTCTGGGAAGTGGGCGTCGGCGCAGGCGTGGCCGCGTTTCCGCACTATCCCGGCTCGGACCAGACGCGCGCGTGGGTCTTTCCGTTTCCGTACATCGTCTATCGCGGCAAGTATCTGCGCGCCGATCGCGACGGCGTGCGCGGCCAGCTGCTCGACACCGATCGCGTGAACTTCAACATCAGCGTGCTCGGTTCGCTGCCCGTGTCGAGCCGCGACGACAACGCCCGCGCCGGCATGCCCGACCTGAAGCCGACCATCGAGGTCGGGCCTTCGGTGGAGGTGCATCTGTGGCGTTCGGCATCGCGCGACATGCAACTGGACCTGCGCATGCCGGTGCGGTTGGGCATCACGCTGGAGTCGTCGCCGAAGACGGTCGGCTGGCAGTTCACGCCGAACCTGAATCTCGATTTCACCGACGTCGGCCACGTCTCCGGGCTGCACGCGGCCGTGTTCGCCGGCCCGATGTTCGCCGACAGCAAGTACAGCGATCACTACTACACCGTCGCCCCGCAATACGCGACCGCCGCGCGTCCGGCCTTCCATGCGAGCGGCGGTTACGCCGGCTCGCAGGCGCTGGTGTCGATGTCGCGGCGCTTCAGCCGCTACTGGGTCGGCGCGTTCGTGCGCTATGCGAATCTCGCGGGCGCGCACTTCGACGACAGCCCGCTCGTGCGGCAGAAGAGCGTGCTGTCGGGCGGCATCGCGGTGGCATGGGTGTTCGGGCAGTCGTCGAAGATGGTGGCGAGCGATGAGTGACGCGCAGCGCAAGATCGGCGGCGCGGGCGAACGCATCACGGCGGGCGGCGGGCTCGAATACGCGTGGCAATGCGTGGCGTTCTACTTTGCGCTGCTGGTGCTGGCGCTCGTGTGTCTGACGTGGTGTCCGCTCGCGTGGCTGCTGCGGCGCGTGCTGTCTGCCGCTGACGGGCGGCGCGTCGGCCGCGCGGCGGTGCAGCGCGTCTGGCATCTGTATTTCGTGCTGCTGCGTTCGCTTGGCGCGTGCCGTTTCGATCTCTCGGCCCTCGATGCGCTCGCCGGCCAGCCGGCCATGATCCTCGCGCCGAACCATCCGTGCCTGCTCGATGCATTGCTGATCGCGTCGCGCGTGCCGGACACCTGCTGCGTGATGAAGGGCGATGTCGCGGGCAACGTGTTCCTCGGGCCGGGCGCGCTGCTCGCCGGCTATATCGTCAACGACTCGCCGGTCGGGCTGATTCGCGCGGCCGTCGGCGAATTGCAGCGCGGCAGTCCACTGCTGCTGTTTCCCGAAGGCACGCGCACCGGCGTCGGCTCGGGGTCCGTGAATCCGCTGAAGGGCGGCATTGCGCTGATTGCGGCGCGCGCGCAGGCGCCGGTGCAGACGCTCATCATCGAGACGGATTCGGGCTTTCTCGGCAAGGGCTGGCAGATCTTCCGCAAGCCCGCGCTGCCGATCACCTACCGCGTCACGCTCGGTCGCCGTTTCGCGCCGCCGGCACGCGATCACGCCGCGCTGCAAGGCTTCATCGCCGAATTGCAGCGCTTCTATGCCGGCGAACTGGACCCGCATCGTCCACGCAGCTGACGGGCGGGTTGTCCCACAGCCGTTAAAATTTGTCGCATCCCGTTCTGTTCGATTTCTTCTCAATGCTTTCGTCACGCGCATCGTCCACGCACCTCGTCCTCATTCCGAGCTACAACCCCGGTGTGAAAGTCGAGGAAACCGTGCGCGGCGCGCGCGAGCAGTGGAATCCGGTGTGGGTCGTCGTGGACGGCAGCACCGACGGCAGCGCCGAACGCCTGACGCAGATGGCCGAAGCCGATGCGGGCCTGCGCGTGATCGTGTTGCCGCACAACCGCGGCAAGGGCGCGGCGATTCTCGCAGGGCTGGAGGAAGCGGCGCGGCTGGGCTTCACTCACGCGCTGACGATGGACTCCGACGGCCAGCATCCCGCCGCGCTGATTCCGCAATTCATGGAAAGCTCGCGCGCCGCGCCGGACGCGATGATCCTCGGCCGTCCGCGCTTCGACGCGAGCGCGCCGCAACTGCGCGTGCAGGGCCGGCGCATATCGAACGGCTGGGCGAATCTGGAGACGCTGTGGATGGGCATCGGCGATTCGCTGTACGGCTTTCGCGTCTATCCGATCGCGCCGCTCGCCGCCGTGATGCGCTCGCAGCCGTTCATGCGCCGCTTCGACTTCGATCCCGAAGCGGTGGTGCGGCTGTGCTGGCGCGGTGTGCGCCCGATCAACCTGGACGCGCCGGTGCGTTATTTCACGGCGGAAGAGGGCGGCGTGTCGCACTTCCAGTATGGCCGTGACAACCTCCTGCTGACGTGGATGCACCTCAGGCTGCTGGCGGGCTTCGTGCTGCGGCTGCCGCTTCTGGCCGTCCGCAGACTCATGGCTCTCATGGGGCGATGACTACGCCGGCCTGAGCACCAGCCGCGCTTCCAGCCCGCCGCCTTCGCGCCGGTGCAGCGTCAGCGAGGCGTCCATCGCGAGCGTCAGCTGACGGGCGATCGCAAGTCCCAGTCCGGTGCCGCCCGTCTGCCGGTTGCGCGATTCCTCCAGCCGCACGAAGGGCTCGAATACGGCGGCGAGCGACTCCTCGGGAATCCCCGGCCCGCGATCCAGCACCGCGATGAACGCGCGGCCGTCGTCCTGCCGTCCGGTCTCGATCTCGGCGGCGCCCGAATACTTCAGCGCGTTATCGACGAGATTGCCCACCACGCGCTTGAGCGCCTGCGGCGGCGCCATCAGCGCGCCGCCGATGCTGCCGCGCAGCGTCACGTCCTGCCCGGCATCGCGATAGTCGTCGGCGATGCTCTCGAACAGCGCGTCCGGGTCGATGCGCCGCGGCGCTTCCTGGGTGCCATGCAGCGTGCGCGCGTAGGTCACGCCTTCCTTCACGAGCGATTCCATTTCCTGCAAGTCCTGGCGCAGGCGCGCGCCGGTGGCGTCGTCGTCCATCGTGTCGACGCGCAGCCGCATGCGCGTGATCGGCGTCTGCAGGTCGTGGGTGATGGCCGCGAGAATCTGCATGCGCTGGGTCATGTACATCGCGACGCGGTCCTGCATCGCGTTGAACGCTTTCGCTGCATGCGCCACTTCCTCCGGTCCGCTTTCCGGCAGGCGGCTGGCCTTGAGATCGGGGCCGAGGGTGTCGGCGGCGCGCGCGAGCTGCTTGAGGGGCCCGGTCGCGATGCGCACCGCGAGCCAGCAGCACGCGCCCAGCACGACGAGCTGCAGCAGCAGCACCAGCGGCAGCCAGTCGGACAGCGGCATGCCGACCATCGGCCGCATGTCGATGGTGAGCGGCGTGCCGTCCGAGAGCTTCAGATGCACCTGGAAGTGTTCCTTGCCGCCGGGCACGGCGTTCACGGTGGGCGGAACGTGCGTGCCGAGGCCCGCTGCGGCGCCCGCGACCATCGATTGCGCGAAGCGCGCCGAGAGCGGCGCGGCGGGCGGCGTGCCGCTCTCGCCCGGCCCGAGGACGAAGCTGTAGCTGCGTCGCGCGAGGCGTGGCAGCCATTGCGCGCGTTCGTCCGGCGGCAGGTGATCGAGCAGCGCGACCGACGTGGCCACCTCGCGCTCGACGTAGCCGACCATCATGTGGGTCATCGAGTCGTCGCGTTCGTGCATGGTCAGCAGAAACGAAAAGGTCTGCGCGAGCGCCAGCCCGACGACGAGAATCAGCGCGAGTCGCGCGAACAGCGTGCGCGGCCCGCGCAGCAGCGCCGCAGCCGGAGCGGCGGCGGCAGTCGTGGAAGCGGTGGATAGTGTGCTCATTCTGAGGGTCCGAGCGGTTTGACTTCGGCAGAAAACACATAGCCTTCGCTGCGCAGCGTCTTGATGTAACGCGGCTCGCGCGCGGTGTCGCGCAGCCGCTGGCGCACCCGCGACACGAGCAGGTCGATGCTGCGGTCGAAGGCGTCGGCCTGGCGTCCCTGCGTCAGGTTCAGCAGTTGATCGCGCGTCAGCACGCGTTGCGGATGATCGAGAAACACGCGCAGCAGCCGGTATTCCGCGCCGGACAGCGAGACCATCGTGCCTTCGGCGTCCAGCAGATGACGCGCGGTGGTATCGAGTTTCCAGTCGCCGAAGCCGAGCATCGAGCTCGATTCGCTCACTTCCATGCCGGGCGGCAGCATGCGCGTGCGGCGCAACACCGACTTGATGCGCGCCAGCAGCTCGCGCACCGCGAAGGGTTTGGGCAGGTAGTCGTCGGCGCCCATTTCGAGGCCGAGAATCCGGTCCGCTTCCTCGTTGCGCGCGGTGAGCATCAGCACCGGCACGTCGCGGAACTTGCCCGCGCGCAGTTCGCGGCACAGCACGAGACCGTCTTCGCCGGGCAGCATCAGGTCGAGCACGATCAGGTCCGGCGCGCCTTGCTCCAGCACTGTGCGCATCTGCCGGCCATTGGCGGCCAGCGACACGCGCATGCCGTTCTTCTCGAGATAGGACGCGAGCAGTTCGCGGATCCCGCGATCGTCGTCGACGATCAATACGTGGTCAGTGTTTTCCATCGATGGACCGTGGTCGTTGACGCCAGGATTGCATCCGGCCCGGATTGACGAGCAGGCACTGGACCGGATGGGCCAATTCGGTGGCGAGGCCGCCTGCGAGGAAGGCGAACATCGCGAGCAAGCGTTTCATGCGGGAAGCTCCGGCGGGTGACGCGTTGCTTGCGTCGATGAATGCGTTATAGCGCGTCCCGGCGGATGGTTTGTATCGCAGTGTATCCCGCATGCCGGGCGATACATAAGGTTGCCATCGCATGTCGCGGCGAACGGCAGCGCGCGCGCGGCCTTCGTATCTCACTGTATCTGCCGCGTGGCCGATACAAAACATTGCAGCGGACCCGCTTGCCGGACACATGCCGGATACCTCCGGGCATTCAAATGCATCCACCGACGGCGCAGCAGGCACTTTCAGCCGACGCACCCGTCATCACTAATCACTCTCTCGTATGGAGCACCGATCATGATCAAGCACTTCGTTACCGCCGCCATCATCGCCGCCAGCGCGGCCGCCGCCGGTTCCGCCTTCGCCAGCAGCGGCTACGGCCCCGCGCCGCACTACGACCCGCTGGCCGGCGCGCCCGCCTCGCAGCGCGGCGTCAGCGTGCAGACCCTCGCGCAGGAAGCCGCAGCCGCGCCGGCCGAGGCCTACGGCGGCATGGACGACACCCGCTCGCAATCCGGCGCGCGCGCCGTGGCGGTCAGCGACACCGCCCGGCTGTTCGCTCATCACTAAACCATTCAGTTAAATCAGTCATCAACAGAGGACAAGGATTAATCATGACCACCCAGATCGATACCGTGCTGTACACCGGCAAGACCCGCGTCGTCGGCGGCCGCGAAGGCCATGCGCGCAGCACCGACGGCCGTCTCGACGTGAAGCTCTCGCCGCCGGGCTCGACCGGACCGGGCACGAATCCGGAACAGATGCTGGCCGCGGGCTGGTCGGCGTGCTTCATCGGCGCGATGGGCAAGGCCGCCGCGAAACTGACAACGCGCCTTCCCGCCGGGACGGCCGTCGACGCGGAAGTGGATCTCGGCATGAACGGCGATGCCTATCTGCTGCGTGCGCGCCTGAACGTGAGCCTGCCGGGCATCGAGCGCGCGCTGGCCGAAGAGATCGCGCAGATGGCGCATCAGACCTGTCCGTATTCGAAGGCGCTGAAGAGCAATATCGACGTGACGATCACCGTGGTCTGACGCGGCCCGGAAGGGGCGCCAGCGTTAGACTGGGCGCTTCTCGAGACGACCCGGCGCCGCCGATCCCCCAATGGACCGAATCGACGCGATGAAAGTCTTCATCGCCACGCTGGACGAAGGCAGCCTGGCGGGCGCGGGACGGCGGCTCGGCCGCTCGCCCGCCGCCGTGAGCCGGGCGATTGCGTTCCTGGAGGAGCACACGGGCACGGCGCTGCTGCATCGCACGACGCGCACCATCAAGCTGTCCGACGCCGGCGAGCGCTATGCCGCCGCGTGCCGCCGGATCCTCACCGATCTCGAGGAAGCCGATCTCCTGATCGCCCACGAACGCTCCGCGCCGCGCGGCCTGTTGACGCTGACCGCGCCGGTCGCGGCGGGCGAAGATCTGCTGCGCCCCATGCTCGACGACTTCATCGCGCGCTTTCCGGCGGTTTCCGTGCGGCTGCAACTGCTGGACCGGCCGGTGAGCCTGATCGACGAGGGCATCGATATCGCGCTGCGCATCGGGCATCTGCCGGACTCGACCCTGGTGGCGGTGCCAGTGGGCGAGGTGCGGCGCGTCGTGGCGGCGTCGCCGCGCTATCTGGCGAAGCATCCGCCGATTCTCCAGCCCGCCGATCTCGCCCGCCACAAGATTGTCTCGATGACCCATTTCGGCCTGGATTCGTGGAGCTTTCCAACCTCGGGCGGCGCGGCGATTCCGCAAGTCGTGCAATTCGCGCCGCGTTTCATCGTCAATACGGTGCGGGCGGCGATTGCTTCGGCGGTGGATGGGCACGGCCTCGTGCGGCTGTTCTCGTATCACGTCGCGAAGGAAGTGCGCGATGCGTCGCTGCAGATCGTGCTCGATGATCGCGAGCACGCGCCGTTGCCCGTACATCTGCTCACACCGCACGGACGCCTTGCCGTGCCGAAGGTGCGCGCATTCGTCGATTTCGCGACACCGCGCCTGCGCCGCGAATTCAAGCGGCTGCGACTGGATTGATTTCCATGTGATTCAACCGCCGCTCGGAAGAGTGTCTTCCATTGAGTGCTGATTCTCTCGACATCCGGTTGAAACTATATTGACTCCATGGGCAGGATGCGTAGACCGCGTTCGCCGCAGTCGTGGAGGCGGTATGAGTGATGCAGTTTTCAATCGGACGGAACGCAGCACGTTTCAGGTGTGGCGCGGCGTGCTGGCCGGCGCGAGTGCGAGTCTGGTGGGCATCGGGCTGGCGCGTTTTGCGTACACGCCGCTGTTGCCGGCGATCATCGGCGCGCAGTGGTTTCCGGCCTCGACGGCCGCCTATCTCGGCGCGGCCAATCTCGGCGGCTATCTCGCCGGCGCATTGATGGCGGGCGTCTTCGCCCGCCACGCGCGCGCCGCGACGGTGCTGCGCGCGATGATGGTGCTCGCCACGCTGGCATTCGTCGCCTGCGCGATCCCGCTGTCGTTCGTATGGTTCTTCGCGTGGCGCTTTCTCTCGGGCATCGCGGGCGGCGCGCTGATGGTGCTCGCCGCGCCGACGATCATCGCGCACGTCGCGCCCGCGCGGCGCGGCTTTGCGAGCGGGGCGATCTTCACGGGCATCGGGCTGGGCATCGCGGCCTCGGGCACGATCGTGCCGTTGCTGTTGCGGCATGGACTCACGGCGACGTGGCTCGGGCTCGCGGTGGTGTCGCTGCTGCTGACCGTTGTCGCGTGGCGGGGCTGGCCTGCGCAGGATGCACCCGCTCATGTGACTCATGTGACTCAAGCAGCGCCGCGCCGTCACGCGAAGGCCACGCGGCCGACCGCGTTGCGCGCGCTCTTCGCCGAATACGCGCTGAACGCGGCCGGTCTGGTGCCGCACATGATTTTCCTGGTGGATTTCGTCGCGCGCGGTCTCGGCAAGGGTGTCGATGCCGGCGCCGAGTTCTGGGTGCTGTACGGCATCGGCGCGATTGCCGGGCCGTTGCTGGCCGGTCATCTCGCCGATCGCGCCGGCTTCGGGCCGGCACTGCGCGTGGCTTATCTGCTGCAGGCCTTGGCCGTCGCGATTCCCGCGCTGACCTCGAACACGGCGCTGCTGATGGTGTCGAGCGTGATGGTCGGCGCGTTCACGCCGGGCATCGTGCCGCTCGTGCTGGGGCGGGTCAACGAACTGCTCGCGCATCATCCGGCGGAGCAGAAGGGCGCGTGGCGCACCGCGACGACGTCCTTCGCCATCCTGCAGGCGCTCGCGGCGTACGGCATGTCGTTTCTCTTTGCGAACAGCGGCGGCGACTACCGCGTGCTGTTCGGCATCGGCGCGGGGGCGCTCGTGATGGCGCTCGCCATCGACCTGTTCGCGGCGACACGGGGAGAAACGCGATGAGCCAGATCATGTCAGCGGCCGTGCCGCCGACTGGCTACGCCGAACGCAACGCCGGCTACTGGCGGCGCAATCTCGCGGTTTGCGTGTTCGGTTCGTTCACGACGCTCGTCAGTCTCAGCATGCTGCTGCCGTTCCTGCCACTCTACGTACGGCAGCTGGGCGTCGAGTCGCAGGCGGGTGTGATCCAGTGGTCAGGCGTCGCGTTCAGCGCGACCTTTCTCGGCACCGCCGTCACCGCGCCGCTCTGGGGCCGGCTCGCCGACCGCTACGGCCGCAAGCCGATGCTCGTGCGCGCCGCCATCGGCATGGCGGTGGTGATGTCGCTGATCGGCGTCGCGCATTCGGTGTATGAGCTCGTGGCGCTGCGGCTGCTGGCGGGGTTGATCGGCGGCTATGCGTCGGCCTCGACGGTGCTGATCGGCACGCAGGCCCCGCGCGAACGTGCGGGCTGGGCGCTCGGGATCCTCTCGACGGGCGCGCTCGCCGGCAATCTCGCCGGGCCGCTGGTGGGCGGGTTCCTGCCTGGGCTGATCGGCATACGCGGGACCTTCTTCGCGGGCGCGGGGATGATCGCGGTGGCCGCGCTGCTGAGCATCGTGTTCGTCAGGGAGGACTTCCATCCCGGCGATGCCAAGCGCCGCGGCGCGCGCCATGTTGCCGAATCGGCCCGGCGCACGAATTACGCGGTGGTCGCCGCGCTGCTCGCGACGGCGATGATGGTGCTGCTCGCCAACATGTCGATCGAGCCGATCATCACGGTGTACATCAGCGGTCTCGGCGTGGCGGGCGATCACGTGACGCGCATCGCGGGCCTCGTGATGGCGTGCTCGGCGCTTGGCAGCATGTTGACGGCGGCGCGGCTGGGCGCGCTGGCGGATCGTATCGGCAGCTGGAACGTGATCGTCGGCTGTCTCGTGCTGACGGGTTTCGCGATGCTGCCGCAAGCCTTTGTGCACCACTGGTGGCAGCTCGCCGGACTGCGGGTGGTAATGGGCATGACGCTGGCGGGACTGCTGCCGTCCATCGCCAAGCTCGCGCGCAGTGCCGTCGATGAGAACAGCAGCGGCACGCTGCTCGGATATCTGCAATCCGCGCAGTTCAGCGGACAGGTGATCGGGCCGGTGATCGGCGGGCAGATCGGCGTGATGCTCGGCCTGCATTCGGTGTTTTTTGTGACGGGCAGTTTGTTGATCGCGTGCGCGGGGCTTGCGGGGTGGGCGCGCACGCGGTGAGGTTCGGCGCCCGGGTGGGCGCGTCTGGGAAGGTTAGTCGCTCTGGGTGGAGGACGTATCGACGGAGTTTGTGTCCGGTTGTGAAGCGGTGGGGGCTTCCGGAGCTTCCTTGGCCGGAGCGTCGCTGTTCACAGCCGTGGTGTCGGGCTGTTTGGCAGGGTCGGCTGCGGCGGGCGTTTGCTCAGCGGAGGGCAGGGCTTCCGGCTGTTGCTGCTGTGTCGGAGTTTGTGTTGGCTGTTGCTCCTGTTGATCCTGTTGATCCTGTTGCGACGGAGTCTGTGTTGCCGGCTGCTGCTGTTGTCTCGGAGCTTGTGCCGTCGGTTGCTGTTGCGTCGGAGCCGGTGCCAACTGCAACTGCGTTGGAGTCTGCGCCTGTGCGCTGGCGAGCTGTGGTGCCGCGGCGCCCGGCTGCTGCCATGTCGCATAGTTCGCGTGGTTCTGCGGCGTCAGCGCCTGCCCATGAATATTCGACTCGTTGCCGTTGGCGTCGACCGAGTAGTTGTCATGCCGGCTTGATTCGCCTTCGTTACGTCGCGGCCGTCGTTCTTGAAGTTGGAAACCGTCAACGTCCCCCCCAGACCCTCGTCGTGATCGTAGCCGATCAAATGCGTGGGCTTGCCGCTGCTGTCAAAGCTGTCCTGTCTCGCTTCATGGCCATTTTCGTTGAACGAGTAAATGGTGTGACTGCCGTCAGGCCGTGTAACCAAGCGGTTCAATTCGCGGCCGCTTTGCGGATCGAAATAACTCTGCGTGGTCGCTTAAACGGCGGCAAGGCGGTCTGCTGATCGGGTGTTGTCTGCCGCTGCGCTGCGGTTTGCATGGCTGTCGCCGGTTGCTGCTGGAGCGCGGTCTGCGGGGTCATCGCCGGCTGCTGCCCGGCGTTCTGTGAGGCATCGTCCATGGGTTGCTGAGCCGGAGGCTCGGGAGCCTGGGCCGTCTGTTGCTGAGTTGCTGCCTGAGGTGAAGGCGCGGCCTCCGATTGCGTATCGGCTCCGTTTTCCGGCGTGTCAGCCTCGGATCGCCACTTCAAATAATCCCGAAATTCATTCGCCGTCAATGGCCGGCTTTGAATATTCGTTTCCTTGCCATCCTTGCCGACTTCATAAGTGATCAACGCGTTCTGCCCCAGCTTGGACACCGTGCGACTGCCGTCGGGATGGAACTTGACCTTGGTAAGCGTGCCGCCCCCGGCCTTCGCCGGGATCGAAACCCGTCGACTGGAGGGGTTTGCGCAAGGCGTCGTATTCGTGCAGCGAGCCGACGTTGCCGCGGCCGTTATAGTCCTCAACGCTGTAACCGCCGTCGGGTTTTTGAGTGACGCGGTTCAGGTTCTGATGACTTTGAGGATCGAGATAGTCGGTGGTGGTTTGCTGAGGATAGGGGCTCTGACCAACGCGCATGGCATTCTCCTGTTCGAGGAAGTTGAGGAAATGGGATGCGTGCCGCCGCCACCGGCAACACGGCCGCACGACGCGCCGCCATCACAGTGTCGGTTTGGAACGATGGGCCCGGGCGTGATCGCGGCATTGGTTGGGGTAGTGGCAAGGGCCATCAAGAAGCTGTCGGAACTGTCCCCGGGAATGCAGCGCATCTGCTTCACTTCATCAATTTCACAATTCAGACTTTAATCATTCCGTTGAAGGGCTGGATGCAGGAGGCTTGATAGCTTCGATCAACGAGGCTTCGGGCGCATGATGCAGACAGGGCACCTTATCCATCTGGTTGACCATTGCCGGATCGATCTCAAGCTGAGCATGGCGGAAATCCATGTTCAGCAGCCAATCGGCAGGGAAGAAGTCTGATGGGCATGCCGGCGGTCACGCACCTGACGCCCGTCGTCGGCGTGGACGTGCATCTGATTCAGACGCCCGCGGGCGTCGTCTTGCCGCTGCCGCATCCGCACGTGGGCTTCGTGCTCGATCCGATGGAATACCTGTCGACGCTGCCGGAAGGTGTCGGCAGCATGGTGTCGACGGGCATGATGGCGATGAGTGCGGGAGCCATCGTCAAGCTGGGGATGCGCAGTGTGAGCGCGGCGGCGGTCGCGGCGGGCGCGATGGCCGCTGCGGTGACTGCCGGCGTTGGCGGTGGTCCGATCTGGATCAATGGCCTGATGCGCTCGACCGCCGGCACGCAGACCATGCATATGCCCGGCCTGCATTTTCCAATTGGCGGCGTGTTCACC
>NZ_JARUXP010000003.1:168559-853166 GCF_031451315.1 Caballeronia sp. LZ032 | reverse complement strand
GAGTTGACTGGGCGGAGCGACGAAGAACCCAAATCGCTCTGCACCCTCTACTACGGCCCGCCATTGAACGGTCGGACACGATGCACGTCCGTGCAAGGAGGTGAGAGATCGCAGACATGAGGATCTAACCGCCTCGCCCATGACAGGCGAAGCGGGGTTCTTCTCATTTACGGCTCACAAGTCCAGTCAAGACCTGCTTCGGCGGAGCAATCGCCCAAATAGACGACGCATTCACCTATGGGCGCTCGGTTATCCGGACGGCCGCATGCTGCCGTTCGATGAAGTCCTCGCATCGGTTCGACGGATCGTGCGCGTGCTCGCCGTGCCGTTGTCAGTGGACGTCGAACACGGCTATTCCGACGATCCGGAGACCGTCGCAGAGCAGGTGCTGCGGCTGGCGGAGCTGGGGATTGCGGGCATCAATATCGAAGACGGACCCGACCCGGCATCGCTGCTGGCCGCGAAGATCAAGGCGATCAAGGCGGCTGTGACGAAGGCCGGCCTGGACCTGTTCGTCAATGCACGCAGCGACGTGTTCCTGGCCAGCCTGGTCGAACCGGCGAAGCAGCCGGAGGAGGCGATTGCGCGCGGCGGGCTGTATGCATCGGCGGGCGCGGACGGTTTGTTCGTTCCGGCGCTGATGCGGCCGTCCCACATCGAGACGATCGTCCGGGACATCCGGCTGCCTTTGAATGTGATGGCGCTGCCGGGCCTGCCCGATGCCGCGACGCTCGGAAGGCTCGGCGTACGGCGGCTCAGCGCGGGCAGCGGCATCGCGCAGGTGGTGCTCGGCAGGAGCAAGGCCATGGCCGCGGACTTCCTCGCGCACGGCCGTTCCGAAGCGCTCGACGACACGCCGCTGCCATACGGCGAGATTCAAGGATTGTTCAACTGATGGATCGGTATGGGCGGACAGGCCCTTCACGATTTTTTGTATTCAATAAACCACTCTGGAGATTGACATGATGCTCGAAGGAAAACGCGCGCTGGTCACCGGCGCAAGCCGCGGTATCGGCGCTTCGATTGCAAAGGCTCTGGCGGCCGCTGGCGCGGACGTCGCGATCACGTATGAGAAGTCGGCGGAACAGGCCGCGCAGGTCGTGCAGGCAATCGAAGCGCAAGGTCGCCGTGGCGTCGCGATCCAGGCGAATAGCGCGGATGCAGCGGCGATCGATGCTTCCGTGCAAAAGACGGTGGAGTCGCTGGGCGGGCTCGATATCCTGGTCAACAACGCCGGCATTCTGCGCATGGGCGATGTGAAGGACATCTCGCTCGAAGATATCGATGCCACGCTGAACGTGAACGTGCGCGCGCCGATTCTCGCTGCCAAGGCGGCGATTCCGCACCTGAAGGCGGGCGGCCGCGTGATTTCGATTGGCAGCTACTTTGCGGACCGCGTTCCCGCTTCGTTGCTCGGCGTTTATTCCGCGTCCAAGTCGGCGCTCGTGGCGTTCACGCAGGGCCTCGCGAGAGAACTCGGCCCGCAGCGGATCACGGCGAACCTCGTGCAGCCCGGCTCGATCAACACGGACATGAATCCGGTGGAAGGTCCGTTCGGGCCGACGCTGAAAGCGTTGACGGCCACCGGCGACTACGGCACGGGCGAGGATATCGCGCAGGCCGTGGTCTTTCTGGCGAGCGCGAACGCCGGTTATATCACCGGGGCGACGCTCACTGTGGATGGCGGTGCGAACGCCTGAAGACGGAAGGGTGCTTTTGTATGCCGGCCCGCTGTGATCCTGCACGACGGCGGCGCCGGCTCAAACATCAGAACATGTGCCTGATGCACGGAGACAACTAAGCGACAGCGCTTTCGTCTTCCCGGGCAGGTTTCATGTACGACGTCGCGCAGGCTTTCAATCTGTCGGAAAGCTCGAAAATGGCATCGAGATTGTCCAGATGCACACGATCCTCTTCCTTCTTGTCGTCGAACACGCCGATGACAAGCCTGCTTTCGTTCTTGAAGCGCAATCTGCAGATGGGTTTGCGATTGTTATCATCGAAGAGAATCGCGCAATAGCTCGCCGCACCGCGGATCGCCACCATCCCCGGCGATATGACAGGCCGCAGGATCGCCCGGATAATCTGGAATGCTTCGACCTCGATAGCAGTCGGCTCAGATGCGTCTCCGGATGCTGCATCACTCCCTGTCGGTGGAACTGAGGGAAGCAACGCCGGCTCCGGTGTCATTGCGCCCTTGAGACGGCCATTGATCTTGTCGGCCACCAGCTGCTGAAAAGCGTGTTTCGTGACCTGCGTGAATTGATCCTTGACGGTGGTCCTGAACTGTTTCCCTGCGAGGAATTCCGCTGAAACGAGCCGAACGAATTCCTCGGGAGGCTCAGCCATCCATTCGTTCAAGGTATTCTTGATTGCACGCGTATATTTGAGGTGGTTTGCCGTGGTCAGGATATTTTCGAGGTCAAACGCAGCTTTGGCGAACTTCTTCAGTTCATCGACATCCTGATCGCGGAAGTCAGCGATATTGAATTCGAAGAACGGTTTCTCGTCCATCTTGTTCGGCTGTTCAAGGTCGGTAAAGAAGCGATAGACGAGACCATTCGTCAACACCCCGAATCGCGCCTCCGTGACATGGAAGTAGCGGAAGAGCTGGCTTGCATGATTGATGTTGAGATCGCCGCCGGACCTCTTGCACTCGAACAGCATGATAGGTTTGCCGTCTTTCAGGATCGCATAGTCCACCTTCTCGCCTTTCTTCGTGCCAACATCGGCGATCAGCTCGGGCGTCACCTCGAGGGGATCAAAGACGTTATATCCCAGCAGATGGATGAACGGCATCACCATGGCATTCTTGGTTGCCTCTTCGGTTTGCACCCTATCCTTCGCTGTTGCGATGCGTGCCGCCAAAGTCCTCACTTCATCGATGAAATCCATATTTCTCTTCTCCTCCGTTCTTGGACGAATCGCTCCCGCGCGAGAGTCCCACGATTCAGCCTTCGTAAACGTCAAAGAATGTCAAGCTTTGTAAGTGCGCAACAAAGCTTTAGAAATCGAATTTATCTGATTGCGTTACAAATTGATTGTGGCAGTAGCGATGTCTCGATGAATCCTGCTCCTGCCTGCCCAAGAAACCTACCAGCCAATCGCCGCGCCGTCACTGCGCGGATCGTGGCCGCCTTCGAAGCAACCGTTCGGGTAGCGGATGATGGCCCCGGCGTGACCCATGGTTTCGTCGTAGGGCAGCAGGACATCGACTTCATGGCCGAGTTGCCGCAGCGCGGCCACCGTCGCATCGCCGAAGCGCGCCTCCAGCTTGAGCGAATCGCTCGCCTGTCCCCATGTGCGCCCGAGCAGCCAGCGCGGTGCGTCGATGGCCGATTGCGGATTCCAGCCATACCGCGCGATGCGCGTGAACACCGCGCTCTGCGATTGCGGCTGGCCGTCGCCGCCCATGTTGCCGTAGACCATGACGCGTCCATCGGCGAAACGCGCGAGTGCGGGATTCAGCGTGTGGAAAGGACGCCGGCGCGGCATCAGCGGATTGAGCGAGGCTGCGTCGAGCGAGAAGCTGCAGCCGCGGTTCTGCCAGTTCACGCCCGACCCCGGCAGGACGATGCCGCTGCCGAACTCGTGATAGATGCTCTGGATGAAACTCACGGCGACGCCGTCGCCATCGACGACGCCAAGCCACACGGTATCCGCCGGACCGCGTCCGTTGCCCCACGGCGCGGCCTGCGTGAAGGAAATCTGCGCGGCGAGTGCGTCGAGGCGCGCGGGATCGAGCAGGGTCTGCGGATCGATGTCCATGTGATCCGGATCGGTGATGTGTGCGTCGCGGATCCTGAAGGCGAGCTTGGTTGCTTCGACGCACGCGTGCACGTACTCGGGGCCGAGCGGGTCCATGTCGTCGCGCAGCACGCGGTCCAGCAGTCCGACGATGAGCAGTGACACGAGACCTTGTGTCGGCGGCGGCATGTTGTATACCGAGCCGAGCGAATGCTTGAGCGCGAGCGGCGTCACCAGGCGCGCGCGATGACGCTCGAAATCTTCCAGCGCGAGCGGGCTGCCGAGCGCGCCGAGTTCTCGCGCAAGCGTGCGCGCGAGATCGCCGCGATAGAAATCGTCGAGACCGTTATGGACGAGCTGCGCGAGCGTCGCGGCCATGCGCGGCTGCCTGAAGCGAGCGCCGGCGCGCGGCGGGCCGCCATCGAGTGCGTCGGGCATGAAGCTTTCGGCGAAGCCCGGCACGTCTGCCAGTTCGCCGCGCTTGCCGGCGACGCAGCGCGCCTGGCTGTCGGTGACGGGCACGCCGTGGGTGGCGTAGGCAATGGCGTCGTCGAGCAGGCGCGAGACCGGCAGACGACCGCCTAGCGTTTTCGCAGACCAGTCGAATGCGGCCTGCCAGCCCGACACGGTCCCGGCCATCGTATTCGCAGCAAGCGCGCCGCGATGCGGAATGCGGTCGAGCCCGAGCGCGCGATACCGTTCGATGCTGGCGCCCGAGGCGGCGGACCCGCATGCCTCGATGCCGACGGGTGGCTCGCCCGGACGCGAGATCAGCCAGAAGCCGTCCCCGCCGATACCGTTCATGTGCGGATATACCACCGCGATGGTGGCTGCGGCGGAGATCATCGCTTCGACCGCGTTGCCGCCTTCGCGCAGTACGGCGAGGGCGCTTTGCGTTGCAAGTGAATGCGGCGCGACGGCCATGCCGCGTGTGCCGCGCGAAGGGTTGGAGTGCTGGAAGGTCATGAGGGCGCGTTCGGAATGAGTGGAAAGCGAAGGCGCGAGGTTGTCGCGCGTGTTTCCTCATTGTCGGTGGCCTGAATGATCGCGTCCAATGAATCCGCGGCATGGGGCGGTTTTCGCGGCTGTCGGTCTGGCGCGATGAAGCCGCTTCGCAAGAGCGGCATGGCGGCTCGCAAGTAGTCGACTGTCGTCCTGGATGCCCGGCGGCCGGGCACTGCTTTCAAGAAAGCGATCCGCAAACGTGCATTATTTTCCGGAACGCGTTCAGCTTTTTATCGGAACGGGCCCCGACACCTTGCCCACCAAGAGCTTCGGCAGTTGCAAGAAAATGCGGAATTGGCTGTTCCGAAGAAGGCCATCAAGTCGTGGACAAGCGGCTGCGGCAACCCCATTCAGTCCCGAGAGACGCTGAAAGGGAGAAGACTGCCGCGCCGCCGTCCAGCGCCAGCGCGAACCTGCTTACTTCTCGATCTGCTGATTCCAGCGCTGATCCCACTGCGCGCGGTTCGCATTGATGGTGTCCCAGTCCACCACCGTTACTTTCTTCACGAGCGTGTTCAGGTCGCCGAGATTCTTTTCCATGTCCGGCGTCATCTTCGCTTGCGAATTCGTGGGGATCTGCTTGCCCGCTTCGGCCGCCTTGGTCTGCGCGGGCGCGGACAGCAGATACTGCGCGAGTTTCTGAGCGAGCGCCGGATCGGGATTGTTCTTCACGACGCACAGATCGACCAGCAGCAACACCGCGCCTTCCTTCGGCGCGACGTAGGCAACCGGCAGGCCCTTGTCCTTCAGGTCGCCGATGGCGGTCGGCGTGAGCGGAAACAAACCGGCTTCGCCCGTGGTAATCATCTCCGAGAGCTTCGCCGAGTTAGGAATGTATTCGACGACGTTCGGGCCGACCGTCGTCGCCCATTTGCTGAAACCCGGCTCGACGTTCTTCTCGCTTCCGCCGAGCAGACGGTTGATCGCGAGGAAACCGTGCAGGCCGAACGTGCTGCTGGAAGCCGACTGGAACACGACCTTGCCCTTGTACTTCGGATCGGCGAAGTCCATCCACGAGGTCGGCGGCGCCCAGCCCTTTTCCTTGAACAGCTTGGTGTTGTAGCCGATGCCCGTCATGCCGAGCTGCACGCCTGCGCCCATGTCGTCCTTCAGGCGCGCGAACGGATAGAGTTCCTTGAGTACGGGCGCGTCATCGAGCTTCTGGCAGATGCCCATGCTGACGGCGCGCGCCATCACGCCGTCGTCGAGGAACGCGGCATGGATCTGCGGACTGTTGCGGTTCGCGAGCAGCTTCGCGAGCACGTCGGACGACGTGCCGGGCACCACCACGACCTTGACGTTGTTGGCCTTCTCGAAGTCAGGCAGCACCTGGCTGGTGTAGGCCTTCTCCATCGGTCCGCCGTTCATGCCGATATAGATCGTCTTGCTCTGCGACCAGGCTTGCGACGAGACACCGAACGCGACGAGCGCGGCAACGGAGGCGAGTGTGCGGGGCAGGTTCATCGTGATTGTCCTTGTTATGGCGATTGCGTTTGAGGTTAGTGAGCAGCGGAGAGCGGCACCCGGCTGAAGCGTTGAATCGAGAACGCGTCGATCGGCGTGCGGGTATCGCCTTGCGTGACGAGCTCGGCGAGCACTTCGCCGACGCCGGGCGCAAGCAGGAAGCCTCCGCCCGAAAAACCGAATGCATGCAGCAGACGCGGCGTGGTGCGGCTCAGGCCGATGACCGGATTGCTGTCCGGCGTTTCGCCTTCCACGCCGCTCCAGGTGCGGATCAACAGTGCATCGCGCAGCGCCGGCAGCAGCGCACAGGCATCGCGCATCACGGCGCGCGTGGTGGCGGTGGACGGCTGGGCATACTCGCCGTCGCCATGACCGCGGCCGCCGCCGATCACGCAATTGCCGCGCTCCACTTGCCGCGCATACACGCCGCCGCCCACCACGCCGAGACTGTGGCCGATGAAGCGCGGCAGCGGCTCGGTCACCCACATGTTCGGATAGATGGGTTTCATCGGCACAGTCTCGCCGAAGCTGCCCGCGATGCGATTGGCCCACGCACCCGCGCTGTTGACGAGCCAGTCCGAGCTGATGCGGCGGTCGCCCGCGCGCATCTGGAAACGCGTGCCGTCGAAGACGATATCGGCGAGCTCGGTCTGCTCGCGCACGTCGACACCCGCGCGACGTGCGGCATGCGCGAAACCCGGCGAGACGAGACGCGGATTCGCGTGACCATCGCTCGGACAAAGCGACCCGCCGATCGCCGCCGGACCCAGCCACGGATAGCGCTTGCGAAATTCCGGGCCGCGCAGCACCTGCGATTCGACACCGTGCTCGCGCGCCATCGCGGACCATTGGTCGAGCACATCGAGATCGGCTTCGCGGCGTGCGAGCCGCAGATGACCCGACACCACCAGCTCGCCATCGATGCCGATCAGTTCAGGCAAGCGAGCATAGACGCTTCGCGCGCGCACCGCGAGCGGCATCTGTTCGGGACTGCGGCCTTGCGTGCGCACGCCGCCATAGTTCACGCCGCTCGCCTGCGCACCGCAGAAGCGCCGTTCGATCAGCGCGACCCGCAGCCCTTGCAATGCCAGCGCCAGCGCCGTGGATGACCCGACGAGGCCGCCGCCCGCGATGACGACATCGTAGTGACGCGCCTCACTCATCGTGGGCTTCCTCGGGCTGGACCTGCACGCCGTCGTCGTAGAGCATCGGCGTGATGGGAATGGGTTTGATGGGCGCCTGGCTGCGCAGCCTGCCCACTTCGGAAACCTGCTTGCCGGTTTCGGCGGCGAGCAGCGCCACGGCCGCTTCACCGCACATGCGCCCCTGGCAGCGGCCCATGCCGATGCGCGTAAGCGCCTTCAGCCGGTTCACTTCGGTGGCGAGGCCACTGCGGACGCACGCGCGCAGTGTGCCTGCGGTGACTTCCTCGCAGCGGCAGATCACGAGATCGTCGGGCCAGGTCTTCGCGGCATGATCGGGCGGCGCGAACGCCTGCTCGATACCGACACGAAACGCGCCGATGCGTGAGAGCTGTTGTTCGAGCCGCGCGGCATCGGGCTGGCTATGACGATGCGTCATGACGCCGAGGTCCTCGATCAGCGCGAGCGCCGCACGCTGGCCGGCGAGTTCGGCGGCATCCGCGCCGGCGATGCCTGCGCCATCGCCGGCGAGATACACGTTGCGCACCGAACTGCGGCCGGCTGCATCGCGTTCCGGAATCCAGCAGCGATTGAGCGTGTCGAAACGGAAGCGGCAACCGGCGAGATCGGCGAGCTGGGTCTCCGGGCGCAGACCGAAACCGATGCCGACGGCATCGCACTCCAGCGCGCGCGCCTCGCCGCGATGCGTGCGCCAGCGGATCGAACGCACGGCGTCTTCGCCTTCGATGGCATCGAGCGTGACGCCGCGTTCGATACGCACGCCGCGCGCCTGCAGCCATGCCACGTAATACAGGCCCTTCGCGAAAGTCGCGGGCTGGCTGAGCATGCGCGGCGCGGCCGCGGCCTGCCGTGCGAGCGGACTGGTATCGAGTGCGGCGGCGATCTGCGCGCCGGCCTTCACGTATTGATAGGCGACGAGATAAAGCAATGGCCCCGTGCCTGCCAGCACGATGCGCGCGCCGATCGCGCAACCCTGCGACTTCAGCGCGACCTGCGCGCCGCCGAGCGTGTAGACGCCTGCAAGAGTCCAGCCGGGGAGCGGCATGACGCGATCGGTCGCGCCGCTCGCGATGATCAGATGCGTGAACGGCACGGTGGCTTCGCGGCCGGCGTGGAGCGTATCGAGCCGGTTCGCTTCGCATGACCAGACCAGCGTGCCGGGACGATAGTCGATCCCGGGCAGGAGCGCTTCCATCGCGCGATGTACGGCATCGGCCTTGCTGGCCTCGAAGCCATAGAGCGTGGACTTCGCGCGTGCGAAGCCCGCGTCCGCCGGCGGCTGGCGATAGATCTGTCCACCCCAGCGCGGATTTTCATCGATGACCACCGGCCGTACACCGGCGCCCACGAGTGTCTGCGCCGCACGAATCCCCGCGGGGCCCGCGCCGACGATCACCACACGGCGCTCGCCGCTCATTGCGCATCCTCCGGGTTCGCTGTGTGCAATGTGCGCGATGTGCATTGTCCCTGCGTGACGATGCGCATGCCGGCCTCGATGCGTGTAGAGCAGGCGCGCATGCGCGTGCCGTCCTCGCCGCGCACCCAGCAGTCCTGACACGCGCCGATCAGGCAGAAGCCTGCACGCGGTGCGTCGCTGAACTCGCTGTGGCGCACATGGCGCTGCTGCAGAAGGATCGCGGTGAGGAGCGTGTCGCCCGCGAGGGCTTGCGTGGGCGTGCCGTCGAGGATGAAGGAAACGGGCGCGCGTCCGGTTTCCGCGAGTCGGACGAATTGCGGGGCGCAGCGGGACGTCGGGGTAGTCATGAGATGTCGTTCAGTGCTGGCCGATCAGAATGCGGTTGAGCCCATACACGCGATCGAGGATGAGCATGGCCCCGGCAGTGATGAAGATCACCAGCGCGGACACGGAGGCCATCATCGGATCGATCGATTCGGTCGCGTACATGTACATGCGCACCGGCAGCGTGATGGTCTGGGGCGACGTGACGAAGACGGACATGGTCAGCTCGTCAAAGCTATTGATGAACGCGAGCAGCCAGCCGCCGGTGATGCCGGGCAGGATCATCGGCCAGGTGACGCGGCGGAAAGTGGTCCATGCGCCCGCGCCCAGCGACGCCGCTGCATGCTCGACGCTACGGTCCATGCCGGTCACCGAAGCCAGCACGAGCCGCATGACGAACGGCGTGATGACGATCATGTGCGCGAGGATCAGCCACGCGAACGAACCGGTTGCACCGATCATCGCGAAGAAACGCAGCATGGCGATGCCGAGCACAAGGCCGGGAATCACGAGCGGAGAAAGCAACAACGCGTTCAGGAAATTTCTGCCCGGAAAGCGCCCGCGGCCAATCGCGAGTCCCGCCGGCAACGCGATGACGAGCGAAAGCGTCGCCGATGCAAAAGCGAGCTTGACGCTGTTGAAAAAAGCCGAAATGAAATCCGGATAGTCGAGGATCGCGCGGAACCAGCGCAGCGACAGTGCATGGGTGGGCAGCGTGAGCGTCTCTTCGGGCGTGAATGCGACCAGCACGACGACAGCGAGCGGCGCGAGCACGAAGAGAATGACGATAGTGTGGAACGCGAGGGCGATGGGACCGTTTTTACGCATGATGATTCGTCTCGCTCAGCCCATGCTGCGCGCATAGCGCCGCTCGAGCACACGGTAATAAGTGAGCATCACGACCAGATTGGCGATCAGCAGCAGCACCGCGATGGTCGCGCCGAGCGGCCAGTTCATCGAGCTGAGGAACTGGTCGTACACGGTGGTTGCGGCGACCTTCAGGCGTCGTCCGCCCAGCAGGCCCGGAATAGCGAACGCGCTCGCGGAGAGGCCGAACACCATCAGGCTGCCCGACAGGATCCCCGGCACCAGTTGCGGCAGCACGATGCGCCGCAGGGTGACGGCGGGCGAGGCCATCAGCGACAGCGCGGCGTTCTCGGTTTGCGGATCGATCCGTTGCAGCGCGGTCCAGACCGGAATCACCATGAACGGCAGCATCACGTGCACGAGCGCGATGACAATCGCGAAGGTCGTATAGAGCAGCTTGTACGGCCCCATGCCGAACACGCCGAGCAACTGGTTCACCAGACCGTTCACGTTGAGCAGCATGCTCCAGCCGAAC
Source organism: Caballeronia sp. LZ032 (assembly GCF_031451315.1). Classification (NCBI taxonomy): domain Bacteria; kingdom Pseudomonadati; phylum Pseudomonadota; class Betaproteobacteria; order Burkholderiales; family Burkholderiaceae; genus Caballeronia; species Caballeronia sp. LZ032. The sequence goes on along the minus strand of NZ_JARUXP010000003.1, from coordinate 842,704 downwards.
GCGCGCACGACCACCGAAACGAGCAGCGGCGCGAGGATCACCAGCAGGAAGAGGGAGCGCCAGGGATCTCCCATGCGCGACAGGATGTAGGCCTCGGGTGTGCCGATCGCGATGCACAGCACCGTCACGAGCGCGGCGATGCCGAAGGTGCGCAGGAAGATCGTGTGGAAGTACGACGAGCCGAGCACCTCGGCGTAGTTATGCAGATCGAATGCCGCCACCGGGCCGAGCGACGGATCGAAACGATAGAACGTCAGTGCGAGCGTCATGCCGAGCGGCACGATCACGAGCACGCAGAACAGCAGCAGGGCGGGCGCGCTCATCAGCCACAAGGGCAGATACGCATGCCACGGCGCGCGTCGCGTGTTTTGCGGGTCGGGTGTCGCGGTGGGGCTGGAGGAGCGCAGCGTGCTATCCACGGGCGGCCTCCTGCTGGATGAAGCGGATCGATTCCGTGTTCCAGTCGATGCCCACCTGCGCGCCTTCATCGAGCGGGTCGTCGCCGTGGTTCTGGCAGCACACGAGCATTTCGCCGGCGCGGCTGTCGAGACGATAGAGCCACTGGCTGCCGAGGAAGAAGCGGCTGGTCACGCGACCCGGCAGACGTCCGCTGCCCGCCGCGCCGAGCCGGAGCTTCTCCGGACGGATGCAGACCGTGATCGCGGCGCCGACGCCGATGCCGCGCTCGCGTTCCGGCAATTGCGAGGTCGTGCCGGTTTCCGCGAGGTCGTGACCGAGGTCGATGCGGATCGCGTCGCCATCGCGCGCCACGATCTTTCCATGCAGCATGTTCGCCTTGCCGATGAACTGCGACACGAAGCTCGTCTCGGGCCGCTCGTAGGCGCGATACGGCGAGTCCACCTGCGTGATGCGGCCCGCTTCCATCACGACGACACGATCGCTGATGGACAGCGCCTCGGACTGGTCGTGCGTGACCATGATGGTCGTCGTGCCGATCTTGCGCTGGATGCCGCGCAATTCAAACTGCATGTCCTCGCGCAGCTTGGCGTCGAGGTTCGACATGGGTTCGTCGAGCAGCAGCACCGGCGGCGCGATCACGATGGCGCGCGCGATCGCGACGCGCTGACGCTGGCCGCCGGACAGCTCACGGGGAAAACGGTGCGCGTAGGCATCGAGGCGCACGAGCGAGAGCGCTTCTTTGACGCGCTCACGGCGCTCGGCGCGGTCGATGCCGCGCATCTCCAGGCCGAAGCTCACGTTCTGTTCGACGCTCATGTGCGGGAACAGCGCATAGCTCTGGAACACGATGCCGAGACCGCGCCGGTTCGGCCGCATGTGGGTGATGTCGCGCCCATCGAGCATGATGCGTCCGCGCGTGGCCTCGATGAAGCCGGCGATCATTTGCAGCGTCGTGGTCTTGCCGCAGCCTGACGGCCCGAGCAGCGAGACGAATTCGCCTTTCTCGACCGACAGGTTGACGTCGGCGACGGCGTGCAGATCGCCGAATGACTTCGACAGATCGGTCAAGGTGAGAAACGACACGGCGAGCCCCTTCGGTGCGCCTGCATGGCGACATCCGTTTGATTGCGATGGAGCGACTCTAGCCAGCCAAATTTCGCCCGGTCAATTTAAAATTCCATCCATTGATTAGAATCTGCATTTGGATTTCGATTAATGAAATTATCGTTACGATGTTCCGGAAGAAATTTCGCTGAGCGGTATGTGGGTAATCCCGGAGCGCCGCTTCAGGATTGGACATCCGCGTGTCCCGGGGCAGGTGGAGCAGCGGCGCAGTTATTCCGTTTAATGGAATCGGAGAGGCAAGAATGCAGGTATTGGACGAAGAAAACGGAACGCCCGGCGCGGGCATGCTGCAGCGTGCCTTCGCCGTGATCCGGGCGCTGGGCAACGATCAGGTGGAAGGAAGCCGCGTCACGGCGCTGGCGAAAGCTGTCGGCCTCACACAGGCCACCGTGCACCGGATTCTCCATGCGCTGATTGCGGAAGGGGTGGTCGAGCAAGACGAGGGCAGCAAGCGCTATCGGCTGAGCGTCGATTTTTTCTCGCTCGCGGCGCAGGCAGGCAACCCGAGCCGCATGCGCGCGCTGTGCAGGCCCGCACTCTTGAGGTTGTGTTCGGGACTCGGCGAAACCATCTTCCTGCTGGTGAAGAGCAGCTTCGATGCGGTGTGCCTCGACATCTGCGAAGGTCCGTTTCCCATCCGCTCCTTCACAGGCGATGTGGGCGGACGCGTGGCGCTGGGCGTCGGACAGGGCAGCCTCGCGATACTCGCATTCCAGCCCGAAGCGGAGCGTGAAGAGATCATTCGCTTCAACGTGCCGCGTCTGCACAGCTATGGCGTATTCGACGAAGTCTATTTGCGCACCGAGATCGAACGGGTGCGCACGCAGGGCTACGCGGGGCGCAACAGCGGTCTGATCGACGGAATGGCGGGCGTTGCGGTGCCGATTCTCGACCGTTCGGGCCTTGCGATCGGCGCATTGAGCGTCGGCACCTTGTCCACGCGCCTTGGCGAAGACCGCCTGCCGATGGTGGTCGAACTGTTGAGACGCCAGGCCGAGGCGCTCGGCCAGCAGATCAATCCGTTCGATGTCGCCGTGCGGCGGCCGGTACACGGCCTGACGCGCGCGATGGCGACGAAGCCGTTATCCGGATCGGGAGATTGATCCCGGGTTTGTGTGCCCGGTCAGGCGGCGAACCATGAGGAGACGAGCGCATCGTTGGCTCGCATCCACGCACGCGCGGCTTCCAGCGGCGTTTTTTTCTGAACGTTCACCAGCCAGTCCATTTGCGTCACGCCGTCGATTCCGAGCCGGATGCGCAAAAGCACGCGCACCGTTCGCTCCGGAAGCATCTTTAGCCGCGCGTGCGGCGCCACCAGCGAACCGCGATTCTCACCGCCCAGCACGTGCAGAGGATCGTCGAGCGGCCGCAAGCGGCCACCGTTGTTGAGGTATTGCGGCGTCCAGGTCGGGAAGATGAAGCGTTGACGCTGAGCGAGCGCGGCGTCGTGAGCGGCGATCCATTCGCCTTGCGAACCTGGCTGGAAGCGATAGCCCAGCTCCTCCAGGTTGTACTCGTCCATGGCGATCTCCGAGAGTCTCGTGATCGCCGCGCCGGCTCCGATGCCCTGGATGGACAGGTTCATCGTTTTCATCACGTCCGGCCTGGCGAGATCGGCGATGGAGTGGATTTCCGTCGCCGGAACATAGTCAGGCACGGCCCAGAAAAAGCGTGCGCCCTGATACAGCTCCGCGACTTCCTGCGCGTTCCGGCCGTATCCGGTCCAGTATTCGTTGTGTCCAGAAGCTGAGCGATATCTGTCCGAGGGTGATGGTCTGGAGCTTCTTCGGTTGCGTCTGCGCCGCCACGCATGTGAACATCGATCCCGCCGCCGCGATCATCAGTGCGCGCCGGCCATGGTTCAGAGGCGCATGGCCGACATGACGCAGGTTCCGGGCGTTTTCCGGCTGATGTTCCATCTGACGCTCCTCCGCTTCGATGCGCAAGAACGCGCGACCCATGGCAAGCGCGGCAGAAGTCCGGCGCCTTCATACAGGCTAGCGCGCTTCACACCCTGGGCCGTGGGCTCAGTGCGTTCTGGCAAGGCGTCAGAAAACAGCGTCCAGGCATTCCGCTTTTTAAAGAGCCGGTTTGTTCCGGAAAAAAGCGGAATGGAAGCGCGATAAAAACCGGATCGCTGCACGCGCCGATTCCATCGTCGCAAGTGCCGGAATCATGTAGCCCGGTCGCGTCGATGCGCAGGCCTCGCGGCCGCCAGCAGCACGATGCCGCTCAGCAGGAGCAGCGGCGCAAGAATGTGGATGGCGTCATCGAGGCTGCCCGTTCTGCTGCGGACGATACCGATTGCCCATGGATTGACGATGCCGCTCGTGATCCCGATGCTGCTGACGAGCGCGATGCCGGCCGCCGTGTCGCGGGCCGGGAAGTGTGTCGGCGGGACGGCCCAGAACACCGGCAACGCCGCATAGATCGACACGCATGCCACGGTGAGCAAGCCCAGCATGACCACGAGGCTGTGCGGATGCAGCGTCAGCGCACCGAGTGCGGCGGCGCCGCCGGCCGTGCACCACACGAAATGCCAGCGGCGCTCGCGGGTATGGTCGGAATGCCTTGCAATGACGATCAGGCCGACGACGCCGATCGCATTCGGAATGACGGAATACAGGCTGACGAGCGCGACGTCATCGACGCCGAAGTCGCGAATCATCAGCGGCAGCCAGAAGTTGAGCGTGAGTGATGCGCAGGTCAGCGTGAAGTAGACGAACGCGAACAGGTACACCTTCGGATTCGCGGTGATGGCGCGTGTACTGCTCGCGCGCGTGGCCGACGCCTGCAAGGCAAGCATCGCGCCCAGACGCGTCTTTTCAGCCTCGGAGAGCCAGTTTGCCTGAGCCGGGGAATCGGCCAGGCACACTCGCGCGACGAGGCCGAGGGCAACCGCGGGCAAGCCTTCGAGCGCAAACATCCATTGCCAGCCGAAGAGTCCGAGCATGCCGTTCATGTCGCGCATGATCCATCCGGAGAACAATCCGCCAAGCATGCCGGCGGTGGCGACACCCGCGATGAAGACGGACATGATGCCGGCGCGCCGATGCGGGGGAAACCAGTAGGTCATGTACAGGATGATGCCCAAGAAGAACCCCGCCTCGAACACGCCGAGCATGAAGCGAAGCGCGAAATACGCCGACGGCGTGGAGGCCAGCATCGTGCCCATGGCCGTGATTCCGGAAAAAAAGCATGATGCGCGAGAACGTCTTGCGCGCGCCGAAGCGTGCAAGCAGCATGTTGCTTGCACGCTTCGCAGATGACATGGCCGAGATAGAAGACGCCGGCGGCGAGCCCGTACATCGCGTCGGTGAAGCCGAGATCGTGCTTCATCTGAAGCTGCGCGAAGCCGACGTTGATCCGTTCCAGAAACAGCACGACAAAGCAGGCGAACAGGAAGGGCACGATGCGCCAGGTGATCTTGCGATCGAGCACATGGTCTTCGTCAGGCGGATGCGTTCCGGAAACAAGGTTCGTCAGCAAGGACCTGACCATGTTCGGAATCGAAGAGTGGGCCGCCGTCGAAGGGTAACGCGCGCGGCGCTTTCTGGGTGGAACGGCATCTTCCGCTTTTTTTCTTAATCGGCGGCGTGCGGACCGGCTTTACTTTTGCGAGGAAGCTAGTCTATAACCGGAACATCCTTGAAAAATAATCAACGATGAAAGTCACGCTCGACGAGCTTCAGACCTTTGCCGCCGTGGTCGACACGGGTTCCATCACTGCCGCCGCGGAGCAGCTGGATCAGACCGTCTCCGGCGCAAGTCGGACTTTGGGCCGGCTCGAAGAAAAACTCCAGACCACGCTTCTGCGGCGAACCACCCGCCGGCTGGAACTGACGGACGAAGGCAAGAGTTTTCTTCAGAACGCACGTGAAATCATCGATGCGGTGGAACGTGCTGAAGAGCAGATTGCTGCGCGCCGCGAGCGGCCGTCCGGATTGTTGCGCGTCGATGCCGCGACGCCGTTCATGCTGCACGTGATCGTGCCGCTGCTCGCCGGATACCGTGAACGCTATCCGCACGTCGAACTGGAACTGAACAGCAATGAAGGGGTGATCGACCTGCTGGAACGCCGCACCGACGTCGCGATCCGCATCGGCAGGCTGAAGGATTCGACGCTGCACAGCCGCCCGATCGGCAGCAGCCGGATCCGCGTGCTCGCGTCGCCACGATATCTGGAAGCGCATGGGCATCCGAAGCGCGTCGACGAACTCGCGGGCCATGCGCTGCTCGGCTTCACCCAGCCCGAGTCGCTCAATGCGTGGCCGCTTTCGGCACGGGACAGCGAGCCGTATCGGATTACGCCGGCTATCGCGTCCTCGAGCGGCGAGACGCTGCGGCATCTCGCGCTGGAAGGACAGGGCATCGTATGCCTGTCGGACTTCATGACCCTGCGCGACCGGCGCGAAGGCAAGCTCGTGCAGATCCTTGCGCGGCACACGCAGGAAGTGCGGCAGCCCATCAACGCCGTCTACTACCGCAACACGGCGATCTCGGCACGGATCGCCTCGTTCGTCGATTATCTGGCCGACGCCGTCACGACCACCGAGTTCGCGCTGACGGGGCGGCGCTGAGCATCCTGAAGATGCCTCAGCGGCTGCTCAGGAGCGTGTCGAAGTCGCGGTCGAGCCGGTTCAGCGATGCATCGATCCGCGCACGCTTCTCCTTGATCCATTGATCCTGTTGCGCAAGCTTCGCTTTCGCCTCGGTGAGCATGCGCGTCATCTCGGCTGGTTGAGGACCGCCCAAGGTGCGCCGGTTATTGACGATGGCGACCGGATCAAGCGTCGAACGAAATTCCGCCTCGCTCATGGGCAGCACGCCATTGCCGTACCCTTGCGTGGTTTCCGCATAAATCCGCTGTGCCTGGTCATAGGGAAAGTCGCTGGGCTTGATGTCGTGCGCTCGCGCGTATTCCACGACCTCCGAAGCAAAGTGATGTCCCAGTCTGAACGGCAGCTTGTATTTGCGCATCAGCACGTCGGCGACTTCCTGCGAAGCGGTCCAGTCGCTGTTCAGTTCTTCCAGCGCGCGGCCCTGATCGATCACCAGCGCATTGAGGATCGCATTCCACTTTCGCAAGACCGTGATCGCGCTGTTCACCATCTCCTTGTTGTCGCGGACTTCCTTCGCGTCGGGCATGCCCGGCGGCAGGTTGTGGGCGCGCATCACCGGGCCCATGGCGAGCGTGATGGCGGTGGAGGCATCGGCGCGGGTCGAATTCAACAAGCCCGGATTGCGCTTCTGCGGCATCGCGCTGGACACATAGGTGTTGTTGCCGCCCTCCTGCAAGAGGATCCAGGGACGCGGCTGCGCGTACTGCGTCATTACATCCTCGATGAAGCTCCCCGCATGAAGCGCGATGCTCGTGACGATCGCGCCCGCTTCGACAGGATGATCGACCGCGGCGATCTGATGCGCATCGTAAGCGTTGTCGACGATGCCGGCGAACCCCAGATACGCTGCCATGCGCGTTCGATCCAGCGGCCAGCTCGTGCCGTTCAGGACGGTTGTTCCCATCGGAGAGAGATCGATGCGTGCATAGGCTTCGCGAATGCGTTGCGCGTCACGATCGAGCGCGGCCGCATAGCCCAGCAGATAGTGACCGTAGCTGTTCGGCTGCGCCGCGACGCCGTTGGTGTAGTTCGGCACGATGGTGTGTTCGTGCTTCTGTGCGAGCGCCACGATCGTCGTGGCGGTCTGGTTCAGCTGATCGGCGAGGCGCAGCATGTCGTCACGAAGGATCGCCGCGCGGTAGGTTGCGTGCATGTCCTGGCTCGAGCGTCCCGCATGCAGGAGCGTGACATCCATGCCTGCTGCCTGGATCATCAGCGGCTCGAAGGTGATCACCGTGGACGGGCGCTTGCCGCCGGGTTGATCGCCATCGTGAAGCACCTTGGCAAGGCCCGCTGCGATGCCGGGCGCCAGCGACTTGTCCAGCAACCCCTCTTGCGTATTGATGACCGCGCTGGCCTTGTTGATCTCGCCGAGCCAGTAGAACTCGTCGCGGTTCGGCGTCTGCTGGGCTGCCGCCGGCAATGCATGGAAAAGAATCGCGAAAGCGAGTGGTAAGACTTTTTTTCTGAGCATGGTCTCGTTTGTTCTGGTCGCTTCAGTGGGCACGACGGAGTCCGCAAGTTGTTGCGGCTCGTCGCCAAGACAGCGATTCTAATCGCGTAAGCCCGAAGCTGCGACGCGCAAACCTCAAGCGACGAATATCCCGAATCGAGGCCGCGCTCCGCTAATGAAATGAACGCATTCCGTTTTTTAATGGAACGGATGCGTCCCGCCGCGCGCGATACAGCCCGGCTTCGTATAGGCCCATGGGGTCTCAATGACCCTCAGCAATCGAGCTCGACACGATCAGGGCGCGTGCTGCACGCCCTCATGTTCGCTTTCGCAAGCACAGGCATACCCCGGCTTGCCCCAGTTGAACACGCGTGATGTCTTGCCGATGCCAGGATTGAACGAGTTCGTCGGGTCGAGTTGCTCGTAGAACTCGCGCAACGAAGCCTTGGCCTCGTACAGATGCCCGACGTTGTGCTCGGCCGGATATTCCGCGCCACGCGCGGCGAGCAGCGCAAGAATGGTGTCCTTGACGCGGTCGCAGTCCACGCCCTTCTTCACCAGATACTCCTGGTGCAGCACGTGGCAGAAGAAATGGCCGCAGTACATCGTGAACTCGATGTCCTTCGTGATCTCCGGCGGCAGGCGCTCGAACCAGTCGGTGGTATTGCGCGGCAGGGCGATGTCGAGCGCCACGATGTCTTCCACGGTGCGCGGATGCACCGCGCGATAACGGACCATCGCGCCGCCGATCGCAAAGCGGTTGAGGAACGCCGCCTTGCCTTCCTCGTCGGTGCATTCGAAGTAGTCGCCTTGCTGCGTCGGGAAGCGCGCTTGCAGATACGCGCGCGCCTCCTGCACGCCGTCATTGCCCATCTTCAGCAGCAAGTGATGCTCGAAGCGGTCGCGGTACTCGATGAGCCTGCGCGGCAGATGCTCGGGCAACAGCCGGCTCGCGGCCTGCAACAACCGGTCGCTGATCGCACCGCCCAGGCCGGCCTTTTCGGTGAAGCCGTCGAAGCGGCTCTTCGCCGCGAACGCATGCGGCACCTTGTCCGTGCCGAACTTGCGGATATACAGGAACATGTCCTTGCCATAGCGGCGGGCAATGTCGAACGCGCCGCGATGCATGTATTCGCCCGCTATCGGCAGGCTCTCGAAGTCCGCAAGAATGTCGCGGCGGATCGTCTCGAGTTCGGCCGGATCGTTGCTGCCGACATAGAACACCTGGGTGTGTTCGTCCGCCGGGAAGGTATCCAGCCGCAGCGCGAACACCGCGAGATGTCCCGCGGAGCCGGACGCTTCGTAGAGCCGGCGCGGATCCGCGTTGAAGCGCGCGGGCGTGGCAGCCGAGATGTCGCGCACATGGGTGCTGTATTCATGATCCGATGCCAGCAGCCCGGCGGCAGCCGGAATATCGTCGGGTAGCTCGCCTGCATCGAGGCGCGCGAGGATGGCCTCGGCCGAATCGCCCAGGTCGATGCCCAGATGATTGACGAGCTTCAGTTCCCCGTCCGCCGTGATGCGCGCGTGAATGGACAACTGCGTGAACGCGGGACCGCGGCGGATCAGCGAGCCGCCCGAGTTGTTGCAGATGCCGCCCGTCACCGAAGCGCCGATGCAGCTCGAACCAATCACCGAATGCGGCTCGCGCCTGAGCGGCTGCAAGCGCTTTTCCAGTTGATCCAGCGTCACGCCGGGCTGGCAGACCACCTGTTCGCCGTTGCGAATCAGATCGAGCCGGCGCAGCCGCATGCCGTTGATGATGATGACCGGGCGGTCATAACCTTCGTCCGCCGGAGTCGATCCGCCTGTCAGCCCGGTATTGGCCGCCTGGCAGATGACGATGATGTTGGCCTGGTGGCACGCTTGCAACGCGCGCCACATTTCAACCAATGTACCGGGTTGCACGGCAGCCAGCACCGCGCCGCCGCCGTAGCGATAACCCTGCCTGAAGCGGCGCGTTTCAGTGGCGCCGGTGAACACGAACTTGCTGCCGACGATATCGCCGAGCGACTGGATGAGTGCTTGCATGTTGAACGATTCGTTGTGGTCGCGGGGTCGCGGGGTCACGTCGCGCTGTCGTCGCCATGGACGGGGCTTGCGTCGATCCTAGCATGCGTCCTTGCGAAGCCTTGACGGTGGAGGCGAGGCGGTCAGGGAATACCCTAGCCTTGACCGGCATCAACAGCGCACCGGATAATTGTCCATATCGTGATTTACGTGTCCGTATTGTGGACGTCGCTGGAAAGACGTTCCAGCACGCAGATCACCCGTATCGGACTTCAAAACGAGATATCCATGCCCACGATCGTCGAAACCAATCCGATGACGCCTTACCAGCTGCCTTTCCCGAAGGAAGCGCAAAAGGAAGTCGTTGTCCCGTTCGCCATTCCCACCGATGAGCGCGTGTGGGTGCCGCAGGCCGAGAACGTGTCGTTCCGTCCCCTGTGCCTGAATGCATCGCAAGGTTACTGGATGAACCTGCTGCGCGTGCGCAAGTCGGGCGTGCTGAGCCGGCACCGCCATCCGCAAGGCGTGCACGGCATGGTGCTGAAGGGGCGCTGGAAGTATCTGGAACACGAATGGACCGCCACGGAGGGCAGCTATGTCTACGAGCCGCCGGGCGAGACGCATACGCTGTACGTGCCTGAAGACGTCGAAGAGATGATCACGTACTTCCAGGTCAACGGCGTGATGTTCTATTGCGATCCGTACGGCAACTACACCGGCTACGAAGACGTCTTCACGAAGATCGACATGTGCCGCAAGCACTACGCGCAGGTCGGCCTGGGCGAAGACTACGTCGACCAGTTCATCCGATGAACATGCATTCCGCCCAGGCTGCGCTCGCGACTTATGACTTCGCGGCACGCGTGGCTGTCGTGACGGGCGCGACCGGCGGCATCGGCCGCGCGGTCTGCGACTCGCTGGCGAAGCAGGGCGCCACCGTCGTCAACTGGGATCTTGCGCCCGGCCCCGACGACGCCACGCCCGCCGCCTCGCAATGCCAGGTGAACATCGCCGATCCCGCGTCGATCCAGCGCGCGCTCGACGCCACGCTGGCGCGTCATGGCCGCATCGACTTCCTCGTCAACAACGCGGGCTTCGCCGGTTCCACCGCGCCGCTCGATGATTACGATCCCGACGAGTGGCAACGCATCGTCGAGATCAATCTGATCGGCACGTTTCACGTGAGCCGCTTCGTCGTGCCGGAGATGCGCCGCGCGGGGCAGGGCCGCATCGTCAATATCGCGTCGCTGGCGGGCAAGGAAGGCACGCCCAACGCATCCGCGTACAGCGCGGCCAAGGCCGGCGTGATCGCGATGACGAAGTCGCTCGGCAAGGAACTCGCGAAGACAGGCGTGCTCGTGAACGGCATCGCGCCGGCTGCGGTGGAAACGCCGCTGCTCGGCCAGATGTCGCCGGCCCACGTGCAGACGATGATCGACAAGAGCCCGATGGGCCGCCTCGGCACCGTCGACGAAGTCGCGCAGCTGGCGCTCTGGCTCTGCTCCGATTCCTGCACCTTCAGCACGGGCGCGATCTTCGATCTCTCGGGCGGCCGCGCCACATACTGATACCGGCCAGCGGGCCTCCGCCGGACGGCCCGTCACGCATGCCGGACCTGACCTGAACCAAGCTGGACACCACAACGCAAGTCGAGGGGACACTCATGCTTCAGAAATCGAAGCGCCTGAAACGCACGCAGGTTATCGCGGTCGTTTTTCTGACGATCGCAGGCATCGTCAATTATCTGGACCGCACCACGCTGTCCATCGCGAATCACTCGGTCAGCGAGGAATTGCACCTGAGCGGCGCGCAGATCGGTCTGCTGCTGTCCGCTTTCTCGCTGGCTTATGCGTTTGCGCAATTGCCGGTCGGCGCGATGCTCGATCGCTTCGGCTCGCGCGCCATGCTCGGGCTCGGCATGCTGGTGTGGTCCGTCGCGCAGATGGCGGGCGGCTTCATCCAGTCGCTCAATCACTTCCTGTTCGCCCGCACGATTCTCGGCATTGCCGAGGCGCCGCTGTTCCCGGCCGGCGCGAAGGTGGTCAACGAATGGTTCGCCGTGCATGAGCGCGGCGGGCCGACCGGCACCTTCATCGCGTCCTCGACCATCGCGCCGATGATCGCGCCGCCGCTGCTCACGGTGCTGATGCTGTCGTTCGGCTGGCGCACGATGTTCGTCATCATGGGCGTGCTCGGCGTGCTGGTCTCGGTGGGCTGGTACGTGTGGTATCGCAATCGCGATGAAGTCACGCTGACGCAGGACGAGACCGAATGGCTCGATCAGAACGCCAAGACCGAAGCGCGTCCGAACAAGGGCCTGAGCTTCAAGGAGTGGGGCGCGCTCTTCAAGCTGCGCAACACGTGGGGCATGATCTTCGGCTTCATGGGCGTCATCTACATGGTGTGGCTGTATCTGACCTGGCTGCCCGGCTATCTCGAACATGAGCGCCACCTGAGCATTGCGAAGACCGGCTGGCTCGTGTCGATCCCGTATATCTTCGGCACGCTCGGCATGGGCGGCAGCGGCTATATCGCGGACTATCTGCTGCGCCGGGGCATGGCGCCGATCCGCAGCCGCAAGTGGCCGGTGTGCATCGGGCTGATCGGCGCGGCGGCGTTCACCGTGCCGGCCGCGTACACGCCGAGCACGGCCATGGCGATCGCCTACGTCTCGCTCGCGATGTTCTTCGTGAATCTCGCCAGCGGCAGCGCCTGGGCGCTGGTGACCGTGGCGGCGCCGCGTCACCTCGTGGCTTCGCTCGGCAGCATGCAGAATTTCGGCGGCTATCTCGGCGGCTCGTTTGCGCCGGTCATCACGGGCATCGTGGTGGATCAGACGCATTCGTTCGTCAATGCACTGCTCATCAGCGCAGCGGTCGCATTCGCCGCCGCCCTCGTGTACCTGTTCGTGGTGCGCGAAGTGGCGCCGCAGCAGGCCAGCACGCACGTTCCCTCGGTTTCATAAGCAAGGCATCGATCATGACATTCTCCAATAACCTCTTCGCAGGCAAGACCGCGCTCGTGACGGGCGGATTCTCGGGCATCGGCGCGGCGATTGCGAACCGGCTCGCCGAGATGGGCGCGAGCGTCGTCGCGGCGGGCCTGCCGCCTCCGGGCGACGTGCCCGACGTCCTCGTGCCCGTCGTGCGCAAGGCCACGCTCAATGTGCGCTCGAATGACGAGATCGTTGCGTTGATCGGCTCGTTCGAGCGGCTCGATATCGTCGTGAACTGCGCGGGCGTGATCAGCCGCGTTGAAGAGCATCAACCCGAGGTCTTCGAGCGCGTGCTCGACATCAATCTGAACGGCACGATGCGCATTTGCGCGGCGGCGCGTGAGCTGCTTAAGGCATCGTCGGGCTGCATCGTGAACACGGCTTCGATGCTGAGCTTCTTCGGCGGCGGACTGGTGCCGGGTTACAGCGCGAGCAAGGGCGCGGTGGCGCAACTGACGAAGTCGCTGGCCATCGCGTATGCGGCGGACGGCATTCGTGTGAACGCGATTGCGCCGGGCTGGATCGCGACGCCGCTTACGCAGGCATTGCAGAACGACGACGGCCGCTCGCAAGCCATTCTCGAGCGCACGCCGATGAAGCGCTGGGGCTTGCCGGAAGAAGTCGCGCAAGTGGCGGCGTTCCTGTGCACGCCGGCAGCTTCGTTCATGACCGGCGCGATCGTGCCGGTGGATGGCGGGTATCTCGTTTCCTGAGGTTCATCACCTGCTCGTGCAAGCGGTCTCGCATCTGCCGGAGGGCAGGGCGAGACCGTTTCTTTTTTGCAAGCGCGTTCAGAACCGGTAAGCAACCGTCACCTGTGCCGATAGCGGCGGGCTCGGCATCAACGTGTAGTCGAAGGTCGCCGCCGAGCCGCCGGTGTAGTACTTGCGGTTGAACAGATTGAAGACGTTCAACTGCGTCTTCCACCGGCCTTGCTCGTACGACGCCATGGCATCGGCGCGCACATAGCTGCCGAGCTTGAACGTGTTGGGCAGGGTCGCTTCCCGGGAACCGACGTAGTACAGGCCCGCGCCGACCTGCAAGCCCGGCAGCGACTCCAGCCGGTACACGGTCCAGAGGCTCGCGCTGTGACGCGGGACATTGCTCAGCACATCGCCGACGGGGTAGGTGGTGTCGCTCGTCACGGTCGCGAAGGTGTAGGCATAGGTGAGGATCGCCTTCCAGCGTGGCGTGATGTTGCCCGCCACGTCGAGCTCGATACCGCGGCTGCGCTGCTTGCCCGTCAGCACTTCCAGCAACGGGTTGGAGGGATCGGTGGTGAGGATGTGATTCCGCTCGATGTCGAACAGCGCCAGACTGGCGCTCAGCCGGTCCTTGATGACATCGTGCTTGACGCCCACTTCGTATTGTTCCGCCACTTCGGCGTCGTAGGTCACGTTGCTGCCGCTATGCCCGACATTCGGCGCATGGCTGCGGCTCCAGTCGGCGAACCATGACGTATTTTGCGTGGCTTGCCACACCACGCCGATACGCGGCGAAAACGCCGTCTGCTGGCCGTGGCCGGCGGGTTGTCCGGCTTCTTCGGCCTGGTTGATGAAGCGGTCTGCCCGCAAGGCGGCCTGGAGCGTGACCGCCCGCGTCAGTTCGACGAGATCCTGCACGTACACGCCGTAGTCCTTGCCCTGTCCCTGATGGCCGGGCAGCGGATCGCCCGGTGTCAGGCCGGACAGATAGGCCGGATTGAACAGGTCGAGCGACATCGTCGAGACTTGCGAGCCGCCGCTGCCGATCTTCAGATAGCTGTAGTCCACGCCCGCCAGCAACGCGTGCTTCACGCTGCCGGTGAAGAACTTGCCGGCCAGTTCGGCACGGGCCGAGTATTGACGGGAAAACTCGTTCGCGCCGCTGTAGACGGAGTAATCGAGCAGATTGCCGGTGGGTGTCGTGCTGTCGGGGAAGGACTGGGTCGAGAGCTGGCGCGCATAGGCGTATTGCCCGGACAAACGCAGCGTCCAGTTGCTCGACAGCGCGTGTTCGAACAACACGGTCTCCGCGAAGGTGTCGTTGCGGCCGTAATCGCCGTCGATGCCGGGATACATGCCGCTGCGCAGCCCGTAATAGCGGGTGCGGGACAGCGACTGATAATCGGGCACCGCCGGCACGCCGAAATCGAAGCCATCGCGGTTCAGGTGGTTGTACTCGGTGAGCAGCGTCACCGAGGTGCCGCTGTGGTTGTCCCACGTGATGGCCGGCGCGAAGGACCATGAGCGATAGCCCGCATTGTCGCGGAAGGTCGAATTGCTCTCCGCCGATGCATTCAGCCGGACGCTCAGCTCGTCGTTCAAGACGCGGTTCACATCCACGGTCGAGCGCGCGAGACCATGCGTTCCCGCCGTGACCCCGACTTCGCCGAAGTTGTCCTGTTCGGGCCGTTTGGAAACGGTGTCGATATAGCCGCCCACCGCGCCGACGCCGCCGTACAGCGCGCCCGCCGGTCCCTTGAAGATCTCGACGCGGTCGATGTTCTGCACGTCGCGGAAGGCGTAATAGCCGTAGTTGCGGAAACCGTCGCGCAGGCCATTGCTCTCGCTGAAGCCGCGGATGTTGAAGAACGTGGCGCCATTGCCGCCATAGCTGGCTTCGGCATGCACGCCGCTGACGTTGTCGGCGATCTGGTCGATGCGCGTGACGCCGCGTTCTTGCAGGATCTCCGACGGCACCACCTGGACGGATGCCGGGTAGTCCTTCAAGGGCGTGCCGGTGCGCAGGAGGTTGTCGGCCGTGCCGGGTGCATAGACGGGCGCGAAGGTATCGCTGACGTGGACGGCGGGCAGGGCGGCGGTATCGTCGACGGACGGCGATGCATCCGCCGCACGCGCCTCGGGCACGCTCACAAGGCCCGCACACATCATGGCAGCGGCAATTTGAGCGCAGCGTGCCATGGGCGCGCGCGTGCCGGCGACGTCCGCTCGCCGCGGTCGTGGTTCGATGTTCATGGTTTCGGTTCAGCAAAAGGAATAGTCGGGCTCGCGCGTCGCCAGGAGCGCGCGCGCAGCGGGAAGACTCGTTCTCAGATGAACAGGGGAGGCGCCCGCGACAACGGGCGAAGATGGGGTGACGCACGCGTCGGCCGGTGCGTCGGAAGGACGCGCCATCGTTCCGTGACGCGCGTCAGCGCAAACAGCACGATCGCGAGCGTCACGCTCACGCAGGCAACGAACAGCGCGGCGCTGAAGGGGCAGAGACCGTCGTCCGATGCCATCGGCGTCTGCATCGGCGCGCCGCCGCTTGCGGACATGTGCATGTCGCCGTGCATCATGTCCTCGTCGGACATGTTCATCATCGCGTGGGCGTCGGGCGCGAACATCGGACCGTGCCCGGAACAGATGACAAGCGCAAAATCGCCCTGCGCCGCCGATACCGGATCGAGCATCACCGCGCCCGGCAACAGGGCGCGCGCAAGAAGCAAGGCGAAAGCGGCCAGCACACTCAGCCGGCTCGCGATTCCGCCCCGCAGGAGGAACCGGCGAAGGGCATTCATGGCGCGCATTTTAACCGGCTATCTCAAAATTGAGGCGGCCGCGTTTCGGCAGATTCAGCGTGGCGCCATCGCTGCTTTCGCTTGACGCGGGTGAGTCGGAAGAGCGGCAGGGCTCCAAAAACGCCCGTTACAAAGGACGCATGCCTCGCGCATCGATAGCCGTGCATGCAGCATCGAGTTCGAGCGGCAGGACGCCTTCGCTCCCGCGAATCAACCCATACACAACCTCCCCCGGAATCGTCTCCGAGCGGATCAACGCGTCCGTGACCTCCTGCAGGACGGCCTGATGCCGCTCCAGCAACTCGAAGCAGCGCGTGTCCATCTCGTTCAACATCGCATTGGCCTGTGCGATCGCCCCGTCGAGCTGGCGTCCGGCGCTCTCGCGTGGCAGCGCTGCAAGGCTGAACAGATTGCCGTCGCTGCCGAAGCCCAGTCGCGAGACCATCTCCAGGCTGATGCGCGATGCCTCCTGCAGATCCTGCGCCGCGCCGCTCGACGCTTCGCCGAACACCAGCAATTCCGCGTTGCGTCCGCCGAGCAGCACCATCAGTTCCTTTTCGAGTTCGCTGCGGCGGTACAGATGCTTCTCCTGCGGCTTCGTGATGAGCGCCATGCCCAGCGCACCGCCGCGCGGCAGCACCGTCAGTTCCTCCAGCACGCCCGTGCCCAGCAGCGCCGCGACGACGCCATGCCCCGCCTCGTGCACGCCGACGCGGCGCACCTCCTCGGCATCGAGCGCCTTCTGCGCGCCGCTCACGTCGCCGATGCGCACGACCTTGACCGCCTCGCGCAGATGCGCCGCGGCCACCGAGTCCGCACCCTTCCGGCGCGCGATGAGCCCGGCCTGATTGACGATCATCGCCAGCGAGGCCGGCGACAAGCCGACCGTCAGCCGCGCGAGCTGGGCGCAGTCGATATCCGCGGCACGCGACGGCATCCTTTCCAGGTAATACTCGAAAATCTTCACGCGATCCGCGACATCGGGCAGGCGCACCGGCACGATGCGGTCGAAGCGGCCGGGACGGCGCAGCGCTTCGTCGATGCTCTCGGGAAAGTTGGTCGCCGCGACGACGATCACGCCATCGTTCTTGTCGAAGCCGTCCATCTCCGCGAGCAACTGGTTGATGATGCGGTTGCTTTCGGCATCGGCGGAATCGGACGCGCCGGTGGTGCGCGCGGCGAGGCCGTCGGCTTCATCGATGAAGATGATGGCCGGCCCATGCTTGCGCGCCATCTTGAACAACTGCTTGACCTTCTGGATGCCGACGCCGTAGTACTTCGCGCTGAAATAACTTCCCGTGATGGCGATGAACTGCGCGCCGCATTCGCCCGCCAGCGCCTGCGCCAGCCGCGTCTTGCCGACGCCCGGTCCGCCCGTCATCAGCACGCCGCATGGCGGACGGACGCCCAGCTTCGCGAACGAAGCCGGATCGCGCAGATAGGCGCGGATGTCTTCGAGCGCGGCCTTGGCCTCGGCCGCGCCGATCACGTCGTCGAAGCTCAGGTGGGTCGGTTCGGTGATGAGCGTGGCATCGCCCTTCATCTCGCGACGCATGTAGCGGAAGATCAGGAACAGCAGCAGCACGGACACCAGCATGCTGGCCGAGTCGCGGAACGCGGCGAGCAGCGTCGCAAAGCCCGCATGCGTGCCGATCGACACATTCGGCAGCCACGCAATCCGGTAATCGGGCGCGCGGCCGTCCTTTGCAGGATTGAGCAGCAGCGCCTGCGAGAACACCGCGAAACGGTCGGTGACGAAGTAGCGCGCGCCGTCTTTCGTCGAGACGAGAATGGCGTCCAGCGTCACGCCGATGGCCGCCACGCGCTGCTCGCGGATGTCCGCGAGCATGCGCGACGCATCCTGCTCGGTGCGCGCCCATGGCGACGGGTCATCGCGCATCGCGCGGACAATGCTCGATGCCTGCAGCGGATCGACATGCGGCTGGGCCGTGCGATGCTGCAGCACGGCGCCGCCGATCGCAACCAGCACCGCGATGATCACCACAAAGGCGAAGCGCACCCGCCGTCGGCCCCACCGGGTCCACGGTCCGTTTTTTCCCGGTTTCATCAGCGGTCTTCCTCGAATGCGTATGCGTATGCATGCGTCCCTCTCGGGCGGGGACGTGGCGCTCATGCGGCGACGCATGAGCATGGCTGACCCATGGTGTACGCATCGCGGCGGGCTGTCCGTGCGGGTGACCGCTTTGGTCATGCGGGCGCCACGTCCAGTAAACTGGCGATCGCCATTCCATTCTCTTCAACCGATGTCCACCGAAGCAATCGAACCCCACGCAAGCTCCCTCCCACTGAACCAGCGCCGCCGCGTCTTCGCGGGCCTCATCCTTGCGATGATCCTGGCCGCGCTCGACCAGAGCATCGTCGCGACCGCGCTGCCGGTCATCGCCGGCGAACTTGGCGGACTCAATCACCTCACGTGGGTGGTGACGGCGTTCATGCTGACCTCGACCGTCAGCGCGCCGCTCTACGGCAAGCTCTCCGACATGTACGGCCGCAAGCCGTTCTTCGCGCTCAGCATAGGCATCTTCCTGGCGGCTTCGGCGCTGTGCGGCGCCGCACAGTCGATGAACACGCTGATCCTGTTCCGCGCGTTGCAGGGACTCGGCGCGGGCGGGTTGATGACGAAGTCGCAGACGCTCGTCTGCAGCATCGTGCCGATGCGCGAGCGCGGCCGCTATCAGGGACTCTTCACCGGCGCATTCGCGGTGAGCAGCGTGGCGGGACCGCTGCTCGGCGGCTTCATCACGAGCCACGCATCCTGGCGATGGGTGTTCTATATCAACCCGCCGATCGGCGCGCTGTCGCTGGCGCTGGTGCTGATGTCGCTGCCGAAGGTCGAGCGCGGCGGGCAACATGCCGTCGATTACGCGGGCGCGGTGCTGGTCTGCCTCGGCACGTCGGCGCTGTTGCTGGTGTTCAACTCGGCGTCGGCATCGTTCATGTCCGGGCTGCGCCTGCCGCTGGCCTGCGTGCTGGCGCTCGCGTGCTTCGCCGCATTGTTCTTCGTCGAGCGGCGCGCGCAAGAGCCGATCATCGACCTGAAGCTGTTCAGCAACGTGCCCTACGCCACCTGCGTGGCCGCGTCGGGCATCATGGCCTTCGCGATGATGGGCTCGCTCGTGTTCATGCCGCTGTATTTCCAGCTCGTGCTGGGCGAGACGCCCGAGCAGTCTGGCGCGATGATGCTGCCGCAAGTCGCGCTGATGCTGATTACCTCGGTGGCCGGTGGACGCTTCTCGGTCGGCAGCCTGAAGCGCATTGCAACGCTGCTGTCGATCGGCGTGTTCCTGGAATGCCTCGGGCTGGCATCGCTCGCGCTGCTCGCGCATCGCGGCGCCAGTGTGCCGCTGTTTCTTTGCGCGATGGCGGTGCTCGGCGCAGGCATGGGAATCGGCATGCCGAATGCGACCGTCATCGTGCAGAACTCGGTGCCCGAACGCGTGCTCGGCGCCGCGACCGCGACGATGGGTTTCGTGCGCTCGCTCGGCGCGTCGCTGGGCGTGGCGTTGTCGGGCGGCATCATGAGCTTCGTGCTCAAGCGCGAGCTCAGCGATCTGCCCGCGGCCTTCGACACGCAGGCGCTGCTCGACCACGGCCTGGGCGCGATCGCGCAGATGAGCGCCGCGCAGCAGGCGCAGGTCGTCGCGGTTTATCGCGGGGCGATTGGCGCGAGCCTGATAGCGGGCGGCATCGTGATGTTGATCGGCTTCCTGCTGGTGCTCAGGCTGGCGCGCAGCAGGCTGCCGCAGCGTTAGGTTATGCCGCTCTCCGTTTTCTCACATGCCATCGAGGAATTGTTTGAGCGATTTCCTCGTTTCGCTTTGATTGATACAGGAGTTCGTCAGCGGTTTTTAGCAGTTAAAACACTTGCGTAAATGCTAAGTCTTTTAAAATCCAACAAAGAATGAACAAGAATATTTCCATGTACGGCATTTGTTCATCTTGTCTAAAAACTCGCGACCTTATATTTTTCCCATAGGCCCATCGTGCTTAGAACCGAAGCTTGATCGGCCAAGGAAATCGGTCAGACTGTTGGCATCGCCCGCCTGGGCTATGGGAGCACGACGTGATCAAATACCTTGCAATGTTGCTGGTTTGCGTCGCGTCAGTCATAGCGGGCTGCGGCGGTGACGATAACAATTCCGGCAATACCCATCTCAGGATTCTTCACGCATCTCCCGACGCGCCCAACGTCGATGTTTATATCGACAACGGCCTCGTCCTCGCAAATGTTCCTTATCCCACTGCGTCGAATTACCTGACGATTGTTGCGGGCGCGCATAACATCAAGATCAACGCAGCGGGTACTTCGACTACCGTAATCAGCGTTTCACCCTCGCTGGCACGAGACAATTTCTATACCGCCATTGCAGCGAATTTCGTGGCAAGCATTCAGCCGCTTCTCGCGACCGATGACCCATCGGCGCCTCCCGCCGGACAAGCGCGTTTGCGAGTGATTCACGCTGCGCCCGACGCGGGTCCCGTGGATGTACTCGTCAATAACCAAGTGGTGTTGTCGAATGTGCCGTTTGCGGCGATCAGCAACTACCTTTCGGTCGCACCCGGCACTTACGATGTGAAGGTCAACGTTGCAGGGACGTCGACGACCGCAATCGAAGCGAATATCGATGTGGCTGCAGGCACGAACTACACGGCGGTGGCGATCGGGTCGGTCAAGACGGCTGCGACGAACCCGCTTGCACTCAAGGTGTTGGTGGACGGGAAGTGAGTGCGAACCCGGACCGGCATGAAGTTCGGGATGCCCATGTCACGGTACGTTACCCCGTGCTTTGCTTAACATAATGCTTATGATGAAACTTTTTAAGCGAAGCGGCCATATCTTGACCTATGGCCAGCCCGAGATGGGCAATCTCTGGCTTCAAGGCTAGAAGCGCCTCAAGCCTGCCCGTCGATGATCTTGCGGATCGCTTCTTCGAATGCTTCCGAAGACTGTCCGCCGCTCACCAGATACTGGCGGTCGAAGATGATCGCCGGGACGGATTGAATGCCGAGTTCCTGGAACTCGCGCTCTTCCGCGCGGACTTCATCCGCGAACCGGCCGCTGGCGAGCACGTCGCGCGCTTGTTCGGCATCGAGTCCGACGCTTCGTGCTGCATCGATCAGCACGTCCGCCTGGCTCACGTCCTTGCCCTCGCCGTGATAGGCGCGCAACAGCGCGAGCTTGAGCTCGAGCTGCTTGCCTTCGATGCGCGCCCAATGCAGCAGGCGGTGCGCATCGAAGGTGTTGTAGACCCGGTTGCGTTCACCGAACGTGAAGCCTTCCTGCCCGCCACGCTCGCGGATCATCGCCTGCGATTCGGCTATCTGCGCGGGCGTGCGGCCATATTTGCGGCCGATATAGTCGACGATGCGCTCGCCTTCCGGCTGCATGTCCGGATTCAGTTCGAACGGATGGAGCGTGATATTGGCGTCGACAGAGTCGCCGAGGCGTTCCAGCGCGCGTTGCAGCGAGGTAAGCCCGACGGCGCACCACGGGCAGGCGATATCGGAAACGAAGTCGATTTGAAGAGTGCGGGACATGGGTGGATTGAGTGGAACGCGAATTCGACAGGGTAGCGTCAATTGCACGGGCTTGCAGGCATCGGCCGGAAGCGATGCGCTTGCGCATCCTCACCAGCACACGTATCCGCCATCGGCGAGCACGATCGCCCCGGTCATGAGACTCGCCGCATCGCTTGCAAGAAACAGCACCACAGAGGCGATCTCGCCCACCCGGCCCAACCGGTGCATGGGCGTGTTGCCGACCCAGCCCTGCAAGCGCGCCTCGTTTTCCTTCGCGTGCACGTACTGGTTCATCTCGGTGTCGATATAAGTGGGCGCCACCGCATTCACCCGCACGCCGCGCGCACCCCACTCGGCCGCCAGCGAACGCGTCAGATGATGCACGCCCGCCTTCGATGCGTTGTAGTTCACCTGCTCCTGTGGCCGGTTGACGATGAATCCCGACATCGAGCCGATGTTCACGATACTGCCGCCGCCCCGCTCCAGCATGCCCCGGCCGAACGCGCGGCACGCCCGGAACACGCCGGTCAGATTGACATCGATCACGCGGCTCCAGGTTTCGTCGCTCATGCTTTCCGCCGGGTGATCGGAGATGGCGATGCCCGCGTTGTTCACCAGCACATCCACGCGCCCGTGCCGCGCCACGATGGCGTCGTTCACGCGCTGCGCGGCAGCGGCATCGGTGACGTCGAACACCTCGCCTTCCACCGTCGCGCCGGTCGCGGCAAGCCTGGCGACGGCATCGTCGAGCGCCTTCGCGTCGTAGTCGGTCAGCACGACGCGCGCGCCCGCTTCGGCAAGCGCCTCCGCAATGGCGAAACCGATGCCCCGTGCAGCACCGGTAACCACCGCGACACGGTCGTCCAGCCGGAATTTGTTCATGTACATGCGTGGATCCTCAGCGCGTTTGACAAAGGGATGACCCAATGCAGGTCAGCTCATCCAGTTCCCTCCATCCACATTGAGCGTCTGGGCCGTGATGTAGTCCGCATCCGCCGATGCAAGGAACACCGCCGCGCCGGTCAGTTCATCCGGCTTGCCCATGCGCCCGAGCGGCACCGCTTCGCCCACCAGCCGCTTCTTCTCGCCGATGGGCCGGTTTTCATAACGCGCGAAGAGTGCATCGACGTCCTTCCACATCGGCGTATCGATCACGCCGGGCGCAATCCCGTTGACGTTGATCTTGTGCGGCGCCAGCGCGAGAGCCGCCGACTGCGTATAGCTTATGACCGCGGCCTTGCTCGCGCAGTAATGGGACACCAGCGCTTCGCCGCGCCGGCCCGCCTGCGACGCCATGTTGATGATCTTGCCGCCGCCGCCCTGCTCCACCATCTGCTGCGCCACGCGCTGCATCAGAAAGAACATGCCTTTGACATTGACGGCGAACACGCGGTCGAAGATCTCCCACGATTCGTCCAGCAAGGGCCGCATGTCGAAGATGGCCGCGTTGTTGTAAAGAATGTCGATACGCCCGAACGCGCCGAGCGTCGCGCTCACGATCTGTTCAATGCCCTCGCGCTTCGTGACGTCGGCCTGGATGAGCAGCAGCCGCTCGGCCGGAATGCCGCCGAACGTGGCGCTCATGTCGGCCTGCGGCTTGACATCGACCGCCGCGACTTTCGCGCCTTCCTCCAGATAGCGGCGCACGACCGCCTCGCCGATGCCGGCTGCCGCGCCGGTCACAATCGCAATCTTGCCTTCGAGTTTCATTTGCAGCGTCCATTGAAAGAAGGGATTCAGGCGCGGCACGCGGCCGCGTACATCTCGATGACTTCACGTACCTTGCTTTGAATCAGGCTCGACGGCGCACCGTCGATGCGTCCCGCCCGCAGCGCCCAGTACTGCGCCGGGAGATGACGGCTCAGCAGGTTCTCGGGGATCGGCGTTGCGTCGAGGTTGTGCAGCAGGCGATGCGTCGCGGCATCGATCGCGGGATCGGTCCAGTAGTAGCGCACGCGGTCGCTATAGCTATAGGTGCGCAGCAGACGCTTTTCGTGTTCGTCGCCGTGGTAGTAGCGTTCCCAGTTGCCCGGCTTGTCCGTCATCACCTGCTCGACCACCTCGCGCAGCCTCGACTGCTCGCCCGCCGGCACGAGTTCGGCTTCGATATCGGCGAGTGCGTACAGCGCTTCGCGCAACGCGAAGGTCACGCCCGGGCCGACCTTGAGAATCGCGAAGCCATCGTGCACCAGGGCACGCAGTGCGTCGGCGGTCTGATAGTCGGTGGAATGCGCCTCGAAGACCATGCCCGGCAGTTGCTTCAAGGCCTGCGACAGTCCTCCCGCGAGCGCGGGCTGATAGTCGATCACCTTCGTATGATCGAACTCGACGCCCGGCTGCACGACCAGCGCGATCACGCGTTGCCAGGCATCGTCGAGACCGCGCGCGTGCCAGGCGGCGCGATGAATCGCGACCGTCTCGAGGGCCGCATCCGCATGCGTGAGCTCGACGCCTTCCAGTGCCTCGCTCGCGCCGCCCGGCACGGGCACTTCAGTGCCGATCACATAGACCGGCCGCGTGGCGAAGCCCGCGCGTTGCGCTGCCGCTTCGCCAACCGCGCAGAGACGCGACGCGCGCTCGGCCACGACTGCGTCGGACAGCCGCTCGGGATCGCCGCCGCACGGCATGCTGGCATCGAGATGAATCTTGCTGAAGCCTGCGCTGACATAGGCATCGATCAGCGCATCGGCGCGCTCCATCGCTTCCTCGGCAAGCAATGCGCGCCACGCGTTCGGACCCAGATGATCGCCGCCGAGGATCAGACGCTCGCGCGCGAAGCCCACCTTGTCGGCGATGCCGTGCACGAAGCGCACGAAATCCGCCGGCTTCATGCCGGTGTAGCCGCCGAACTGATCGACCTGATTCGACGTCGATTCGATCAGCAGCGGCGTATCGTCGTCCAGCGCCTGTCGCAGCGCGGCTTCGAGCACCCAGGGATGCGCGGAACAGATCGAGTAGATGCCCTTGAGCCTGCGGCCCGCGTCGGCATCGCCGGAAAGGCGTGTCACCACGTCATGCATGTCGGTGCTCCGAGATGAACTGATCGAGTTGTGCGAGCGTCGCGGTGCCTTCCATCGGACCCTTGGCCTGAACCGCACGCGCGCCGCTCGCGCTCGCATAGCGCAGCGCGCGTTCCGCGTCCATGCCCTGCATGCGGCACGCAATGTAGGTCGCGCCGAAGCAGTCGCCCGCGCCGGTGGGATCGACCTCTTCGACGGCAAACGCCGGATGGTCCAGCCGCTGCGCACCGTCGTACAGACGGCAGCCCTGCGCGCCCTGCTTGACGACGATCTCGCGCACGCCTCGTCCAAGCAGTTCCTCGATGGCGGCTTCCTCGGAATCGGCTTGCGTCAGCAGCGTGACTTCGTGTCCGCTCGGCAGGAACACGTCCGTGCTGGCGATCAGATGGTCGAAAGCATCGCGCATGCCGGGACGGTTCAGGATCTCCTTGCGCGCATTGGGATCGAAGCTCACCGTGCCGCCCTGCGCCTTGACGATACGGACCGCCTTCTTCACGGCGTCGATGATCCCGGCCGAGAACAGCGACGAACCCATCACATGAAAATGCGCGCAGTCCTTGAGCCGCGCCTCGCTCACCTGCGCCTCCGACAACTTCGCCGACGCGCTGTTGGCAATGTTGTAGATGAAGTCGCGCTCGCCGTCCTCGCGATAGGTGACGAAGGCGCTGCCCGTGGTTTCATGCCGCAGCACGTCGATGGCCGACACATCCACGCCATCCGCGCGCAGCCGCTCCACGTTGAGCACGCCAAAGTCGTCGTCGCCGACGCAGCCGATCATCGCGCAACGGCTGCCCGCCTTGGCCACCTGATCGATGAAGATCGCCGGCGCGCCGCTCGCATACGGTCCGATCAGCAGGCCCGGCGCACGAAACGATTGCCCGCGCTCGGTCGCCATGATCTCGACGAGGATCTCGCCCATCGTCATGATGAGGCCTTTCGTCTGGATTCCGAAGAGTGATGATTCAGCCATGCCTGTACCCTCGATCATTGATGAACCGGCGCTGCGTGTGCCGCTAGAACAGGTTGCTGTAGAGCGGCATCGTGGCCGCGCCGAGCGCCGCGGAAATCTCGCTGTCGGCGCGGCCCTGATGCAGCGCGATGCGGGCGGGACGGCCGTTCATTTCGTAGGCGGCCACGCCGTCGCGCGCCCGGGCGACGAGCCTCTGCAACGGCTCCGGCGGCAGCATGCCGTTCACGATCACATCCGACACGTCGACGATATTCGACACGCTCGCCAGCACCCGGCCCAGGTCCGCGCCGGCCTGCTCGATCCAGCGCTCGAAGGCCGCGCTGCGCCCGGTGTCGAGCGCGTTCAGATCGATATCGCCGATATGCTCGCAGCCCAGCGCATGCGCCAGCCCGCGCAAGGACACGATGGTCTCCAGGCAGCCGCGCGCGCCGCAGAAGCACGGTACGCCGTCGCGGTACGCATTGACGTGGCCGATCTCGCAACCGTTGCCCGTCAAGCCGCGCACCGCGCGCCGGTTCACCAGCAGCGCGCCGCCCAGTCCATTGCCGATGCTCACGTGCAGATAGCTGCCGAAATGCCGGCCGTCGCCGAACCAGTATTCGCCGAGTCCCGCCGCCGTGCCGTTGTTCTCGATGTGGATCTCGTGGTGGATGTGCTGCGACAGCGCATCGCGGAAGCCGTACTCACGCCAGGCCGGATACTGCGCCGACTGGCAGACGCGGCCGCTCGCGCCGTCGATCGGCCCCATCACCGAGACGCCCACGCCAAGCATCTTCCCCACGCGGCCGGGATGCATGTACAACGCGTTGTAAAGCGAAGCAAGCACCTGGACCGCGCGCTCGGGATCTTCTATCGACAGCTCTTGACGCATCTTGTGGATCACGTTGCCCGCTACGTCCACGAGCACGCCGGTCGCGAATTCATGGTCGAAGTGCAGGCCGATGGTCGAGGCATAGTCCGCAATGATGTGCAGGCTGCGCACCGGCTGGCCGGTCGCGCGCACTTCGCGATCGATCGATTCCTCCACCGCGCCGTCGCCGATGAGGCCGCCGACGATGTTGGTGATCGTCGCGGCGGTGAGCCGCGTTGAGGCCGCGATGTCGGCGCGTCCGATGCCCGGCTCCTGACGAATGACTTCGAGCACCAGCGCGCGATTGAGGTCGCGCACGCGAGGTCCGTTGAAGCCGTGCTGATGCCGGGTGTGCTGTCGGGTGTGCGATCGTGTGTGCTTGTCGGGCACGCTTGGAAACTCCTGTTCTGCCTTGAATCAACGCGTGGTATAGCCGCCGTCGACAACCAGCACTTCGCCGGTCACATAGCTCGCGGCGGGCGAGCACAGGAACAGCGCCGCCGCCGCGACTTCCTCGGGCTGGCCGACGCGCACCATCGGCGTCATGCCGCTCCAGATCCTGAACCACTCCGGATTCTCGATGCCGCCGCGCGACATGTCGGTATCGATATAGCCCGGCGCAACCGCATTGACACGGATGTTCTCCGTCGCCAGTTCGCTGGCGAGGCTCTTCGTCATCATGTGGACCGCGGCCTTCGAACTGTTGTAGGCCACCTGGTTCTGCGGAATGTTCGAGACGATGCCCGAGATCGAACCCATGTTGAGCATCACGCCGCTGCCCTGCGCGCGCATCGGCACGAGAGCGGCGCGGCAGGCGCGGAACACGGCATCGAGATTGAGGCTCATGATGCGGCGCCAGCGCGCTTCGTCAAAATCGCCGCTGTCGCCGTGAATGGCGACGCCCGCGTTGTTGACCAGAATGTCGAGCCGGCCGTGCCGCTTCACCGTTTCATCGATCAGACGTTGCGGCGCGTCCTCTTCCTGAAGATCAGCCGCGATGAAGTCGAATTCGAGGCCCGCGTCACGCAGGCTGCGTTCGGCTTCGGGCACCGGGGCGCGGCTGCTGATGACCAGACGCGCGCCCGCTTCGCCGAACGCATGGGCAATCGCCAGGCCGATGCCGCGCGTGCCGCCGGTGATCAGCGCGAGTTTGCCGTCGAGGCGGAATTTATCGAGGATCATGGAGTGAGGTCCTGAAAGGCGTTCAGATATCGACGCTCGTCGGCAGAATCACGAGATCGCGGATCGTCACATTGCGCGGGCGGCTCAGCATGAAGAGCACGGCATCGGCGACTTCCTTCGGCTGCATCAGACTGCCGGCAGCCAGCGCTTCTTCCATCTTGGCTTTCGGCCAGTCGTCGAGCAGCGCCGTCACGACCGGACCGGGCGCGACCGCGCCAACGCGAATGCCATGCTTGATCACCTGCCGCCTGAGCGTATGCACGAAAGCCTGCACCGCGAATTTCGATGCCGTGTAGACCGGCTCCCACACCACCGGCACGAAGCCCGCCACCGAACTCGTGAACATCACATCGCCGGACTTCTGCGCGATCATGTGCGGCAACACGGCGTGCACCGAGCGAAACGCGGCGTTGATGTTGAGATTGAGCATGCGGTCCCAGTCGTCAGGATTGCCCGCCGCGACCTCGCCGCCCACATAGGCGCCGGCGTTCGCGTGGAAGATGTCGAGACCGCCGGCGGCATCGAGAATCCCGGGCAGCATGCCGCTCACCTGCGACGGCTCCAGCAGGTCCACGACGAGCGGCAGTGCGTTCGGCCCGATCTCGGTACACAGCGTCTCCAGCCGTTCCCTGGCGCGATCGATCAGCACGACCTTCGCCCCTTCCGCCGCGAACGTGCGCGCGCATTCGAGACCGATGCCCGATGCCGCGCCCGTGACGGCGGCGACCTTGCCCTTCAGCAGTTCACTCATGTCCGTTTCTGCCTTTCGTGAGGTTTGAAATGAAGTCAGGCGCGTCCGTGCGAGACCCGCGACTGCCGCGCCAGCGAATCGACAATCACTGCAATGGCGAGCACCGCGCCGGTAATCATGAAGCGCAGCGATGAGGAGAGGTTCAGCAGCGTGAGGCCGCTTGCAATCGACTGGATCACGATCATGCCCAGCACCGCCGAATACGCGCTGCCGCGGCCGCCGAACAGACTCGTCCCGCCGATCACCGCCGCCGCGATGGCGTTCAGGTTGACATCGCCGGTGCCGGCCTGCGTGCTCGCCGACGCGAGGCGCGCGGCGGTCAGCACGCCGCCGAGCGCGGCGAGCGTCGCGCACAGCACGAAGGCGCTGGTGTAGATGGCCCGCACGTTGATGCCCGCGCGCCGCGCGGCTTCGCGATTGCCGCCGACGGCGTTCATCGACCGGCCCCAGCGCGTGCGGCGCAGCGCGTAGTCCAGCGCGACCGCGAGACCCACGAACAGGCCGAACATCAGCGGCACGCCGCGTCCGGTGTTGAGATAAGCCACGACGATTTCGAGCAGCACGGTAACGACGATGCTCCGGATCAGCAACGAAGTGCTCGATGCCGCCGACAGGTTCGAGGCCCGCCGCCGTGCGCTCGTGCGCCATCCCGCGATCAGCAGCGCCGCGCCGGGCAGGAGCGCGATGACATAGGACACGGCAGCGGGGATGATCATCAGTTGCCCGAGGTTGACCATCACCGAGTCGTACGGCAGGTTGATCGAGCCTGACGGACCGAGCACGTAGAGTTGCAAGCCGAGCAGCGTGAGCAGGCCCGCGAGCGTCGCGACGAAACTCGGCATGCCGAAGCGGTTGAGCAGCACCGCGTACAGCACGCCCACGGCCGCGCCCGCGATCGCCGCCACGACGATCGCCGCCAGCGCAGGCCAGCCCTGGTTGACCCACAGCACGCCCGCCAAGGCAGAGGCGAAGCCGCTCATCGAACCGACCGAAAGATCGATCTGTCCGACCAGCAGCACGCAGACAATGCCCAGCGAGATCACGCCGATGGTCGAGCAGTCGAACAACAGGTTCACCAGATTGTTGGCCGACAGGAACACCGGATTCAGGCTCGTAAACACGGTCCAGATGAGGATCAGGCCCACGACCACGGGCAAGGATCCGAGATCGCCGGAACGCACGCGATCGAAGAAGGCGGAGATGACATCGCCCGCGCTCGCGGCGTGCTTCACGCGCACGTCGCTGCGGTCGAGCGGCGCGCCGGCCGGGCGCGTTTCAGTGGATTTGTCGCTCATCTCGATGACTCCTGGCTTCAGGCGTTGGGCGCAGCCTGACGACGCTCCGCGCGGCGCGACACGGCGTTCTCGGTGGCGCCGGTGATGGCCGCGACCAGCGACTGATTCGACGAATCCGGATAGAACACGCCGTTATTGCGCCCGAGCCGCAGCACGACGATCCGGTCCGCCACGGCGCGCACGTCTTCCATGTTGTGGCTGATCATGATCACGGCGTGACCGCGGTCGCGCACCCGTTCGATCAGGTTCAGCACCTCGGCGGTCTGCGCGACGCCGAGCGCGGCCGTCGGTTCGTCGAGCATGATGAGTTTCGGGTCGAGCAGCAGCGAACGCGCGATCGCCACGGTCTGCCGCTGGCCGCCCGACAGCGACGCCACCACGTCGCGCACGCTCGGAATGCGCGCCGACAGTTCATTGAGCAGCGTCCACGCGCGCACTTCCATCGCGACTTCGTCGAGGCGCAGCGGGGCGAGTTCGCGGCCCAGGAAGATGTTCGCGACGACATCCAGGTTCTCGCACAGCGCGAGGTCCTGGAATACCGTCGCGATGCCCAGGTCGAGCGCCGCGCCGGGATCGGCCAGGGTCACTTCACGGCCGCCGAAGGTGATCGTGCCGCTGCTCGGCTGATGCACGCCGGCGAGAATCTTGACGAGCGTCGACTTGCCCGCGCCGTTGTCGCCGACCAGCGCGACGACTTCGCCCGCGTGCACGTCGAGCTCGATATCCGTCAGCGCCGACACCGCGCCGAAATGTTTGGAGATGCCGCGCAAGCTCAGCACGAGCTCGCCGGTCCGCGCTCCCGCAGTCGGTTGGTCGCTCATTTGGACAGGCCTCGGATCGGAAGAAGGCGGATGCCGCAGACACGGCATCCGTGCAGCGAGTACGCCGGATCAGTTGATGCCGAGCTTCTTGCAGCCTTCCGCATAGCGGTCGGTGCAGAGGTTCTTCGCGCTTTCGATGCCCTTGTCCACGACCTCCGCCTTCAGGTTCTTCTGCGTGATGACCGTCGGCTGGAAGAGTTGCGACGGCGTGTTGAAGAGCGTCGTCTGCGCCTTGGGCTTCTGTCCGTCGAGCAGCCCGACCGCGACGCGCGCCGCCGCTGCCGCGACGATCTCGCTCGGCTTGAGAATCGTGTTGTACTGCTCGCCCGCGATGATCAGTTGCAGACCCGCGATGGTGGCGTCGTTGCCCGTCACCGGCGGCACGGGATTGACGCCCGCCGCCTTCAGCGCCGCGATGGCGGCGCCGCCGGTGCCGTCGTTGGCGGCGACCACGCCGACGATCTGCCCGGAGAAGCGGTTGATCTGCCCGCCGACCCATTGCTGCGCCTTCGGCGGCGCCCAGTCCGGCGTGTCGTATTCGGCGAGCGTCTTGTAGCCGCTGCCCGCGAGACCTTCATGACTGCCCTTCTTGATGAGCCCCGCGGCGGCATCGGTCGGTGAACCGTTCACCTGGAGCACGCCGCCCTTGCCCGGCGCGACGCCGCTCGCCTTCAGATGCTCCACCAGCGATTGCGCCACGGCCCGGCCGATCTGCTGGTTGTCGAACGAGACGTAGTAGTCGGCGGGCGTCGATGGAATCGGCCGGTCATAGGCGATCACCTTGACGCCCTGGCTCTGCGCCAGATGCACGAGCGAAGCGGCGGCGGCCGAATCGACCGGATCGAGCACGATCACTTTCGCGCCTTGCGAGATCGCCGAATTGAATTGCTGCTGCTGTTGCGACGCGTCGCCGTTGGCGTTCTGGTACAGCACCTTGCAGTTGGGACAGAGCTTGCCCATCTCCGCCTTGAAGCCGGGAAAGTCGTGCTGCTCGTAGCGCGTCGACCCCTGATCGGGCATCAGGAATGCAACGGTGCCGCTCGTTGCTGCAGTGGCGGCGCCGCTCGACAAGGCGAGCGCAAACGTGGCCGCGCTCAATAGCGTCCGGGATTGGCTAGTCATCATGTCTCCGTTATTCGATCTTGCGATCTTGGTATGGGCAACGCAGGCTCGATCCGTCCGCGTCGAAACGACATTAAATCAATTGATTTAACTAAGTCAACGAGATGTTGGCGGACAAGGGCAAACCCCGAGTTCGCCGCTGAATAAAGCACGGGCGTCCGCGTCGTGCCGATTGCTAAGCCATACGAAGGCATGCTCCGGCAAGACCTTCAGCCAATTGCGCATGAGCCCGCCAAGCGCGATCAATGGTGCTCCTGTCGTGCGCACATGGCTCGCCTATGATGGAAATCGCAGCCGGACTGTGGAGTGCCCGACGGCCGGTTCGCACCCTCGATGGAGCATCACCGCATGAGCGATTTCTTCGGCGCACCCGAGTCGGACGAAGCCAGCGTGCGCGATCATCCGCGACATCAGCAGATGTTCCCCGTGCTGACGGAGCGCGATGTCGAACGGCTGCGCCATTTCGGCGAGCCCTGCCGGCACGCGAGCGGCACCCTGCTCTACAGCGCAGGCAGTCCGTGTCCCGGCGTCTTCGTGCTGCTCTCCGGCCGAGTGCGCATCGTCAGCCGCGATGCGCTCGGACACGAGCGCGTCCTCTGCACCTACACGCAGCGCGGCGCATTCACGTCCGACGTGACCCAGCTGTCGAACAAGCCGGCGGTCGTGGATGCCCAGGTCATCGAGGACGTCGATGCGCTGCTGCTGCGCCCCGATGCGCTTCAGGCCGTCATGATCAGCGAAGCCGATCTCGGCGAGACGATCATGCGCGCGCTGATCCTGCGCCGCGTGCTCGTGTTCGAACGCGGTCAGGGCGTGGTGCTGGTGGGATCGTCGAACGATGCGCGCCTGCTCGATCTGCAGACCTTCCTGCGCCGCAATGTGTTCCCGTCTACTTCCCTCGATGCCGAAGGCAATGCCGAAGCGCTCGCGCTGCTCGAACGCCTCGCGCCCAAGCCCGACGACTTTCCCCTGGTCCTGTGTCCGGACGGCGCCATCCTGCGCAATCCCGACGCGGGGCAACTGGCGTCGTGTCTCGGGCTCATTCCCGAATTCGACCCGGCGCATGCCTATGACGTGGCGATCGTCGGCTCGGGTCCGGCCGGGCTGGCGACGGCGGTGTATGCGGCGTCGGAAGGCTTGTCGGTGGCGGCAATCGACTGCCGCGCGCCCGGTGGTCAGGCAGGCAGCAGTTCGCGCATCGAGAACTATCTGGGCTTCCCGACCGGCATCACCGGTCATGCGCTCGCCGGACGCGCGTTCGTCCAGGCGCAGAAGTTCGGCGCGCATATCGGCATTCCTTGCGAAGCGATGGCCTTGCACTGCGGCGGCGCGCTGCCCTGCGTCGAGTTGACGGATGGCCGGCGTATCACGGCACGTACGATCGTGATCGCAACCGGCGCGGAATATCGCCGCCCCGATATTCAGGACCTCGCGCGCTTCGAGGGCAACGGCGTGTATTACTGGGCGACGCCCATCGAGGCCCGGCTATGCCGCAAGGAACCGGTCGTGCTGGTCGGCGGCGGCAACTCGGCGGGACAGGCCGTGGTGTTCCTGGCGTCCCATGCCGAACACGTGCATCTGTGCATCCGGGGCGCGAGCCTGCGGCGCAGCATGTCGCATTACTTGATCGAGCGGATCATGTCGCTGTCCAACGTGACGCTGCATGTCCGTACCGATCTGACCGCGCTCGAAGGCGATGCCCGGCTCGAACGCGTTCACTACCGGCGTGAAGACGGCGCGACCGATAGTGTCGCGACGCACCATCTGTTCGTGTTCATTGGCGCGCAGCCAAACGGCAAATGGCTCGCGACTTGCGGCGTCGCGCTGGACAGCAAAGGCTTTGTCCTGACCGGCCCGCAGGTGCCGCAGCCTCAGCCGGAAGCCGGCGCGATGTCCTTGCAGACGAGCGTGGCGCGCGTGTTCGCCATCGGCGATGTGCGGTCGGGATCGATCAAGCGTGTCGCATCGGCGGTCGGCGAAGGCGCGGCGGTGGTCGCACAGATCCATGCTTGCCTGGCCGAAACAGGCTAGACGCTTCCCATCCTGCTCAACCCCGCAGATTGCTCTCGCAGTCTTCCCAGTAACGCAGCGGATCATGGTGATCCGGATAGTGTGCGTCGAGCCACGCGGTGAGCTTCGGCCAGTCCGGATGACGGGTTCCAGTCTGTGCAGACCAGTTCGACGAGCGTTCGACGATGCGTCCGTTCTCGCGGTCGCGCACCAGCACGCTGCCGAGTCCGTTCGAGCCATGCGACTGCGATTCGACGAGATAACGCGGCAGCAGCCGGAACTCGGCGTCCTTGGCCCATCCGTACACCGCGCGCACGCGGCCGCCGGCATCCCGTAGTTCAATGGCGCCGGTCTTCGGGCGGACCGCCTCCCAACCTTCCGGAAATTCCGCGACGATTTCGTCCTTGCCTTCCCTGACCCACTTCACGTGGAGCGCCCGTGTCATCGCTTCGCGCATCCGGGCCGCCGACGCATAGCCTTTCGGCAAATCCATGCCGACCGGAAGCGTGATCAGGTTGTCCTTCCACAGCGCCGACTCGTCATCCTCGACGCGCTTCACGACGTCGGACGCGGCGGGACCGAACGGATTCTCCGGGCGACCCGACACGCTCTTCTTCGACGGCGCCAGCCCTTCGAAAAGCCGCTCGGCATCCATACGGGTCAACTTGGTCTTTGACTTGTTCATTGCTGCATGACTCCAGTGTCACTTCTGCTCGACCTGCATGGGCTGCTTCATGGCGAAGCCATCGGGTCGTGTCGGGATATTCAGGGATGGAAGGTGCGGTCACGCCTGTCGTGCAGTACGCGCGGAAGGACGCGGCGTGAACGGCAACAGGGTATGGCTGGAAAGCTTTCGGGATACAGCAACGATCGTAACATGAGCCCGGCTCTCGGCCGGTGGCCCGGTCAGGCGCTCAAGCCGATGCCGGTTCTCGATCGAGCCGCGCGTAAAAGCTGCCCAGCGCGCCGAGCACCGGTGCGAAAAACGCGGGATCCAATGCATGGCCCATCGCGTCCACGATATGCAACTGCGCCCCAGGTATCACGGACGCAGCCCAGCGCGCATGCTCCAGCGGGAAGATCGGGTCGTCGCTACCGTGGATCAGCAGTACCGGTACCCGCAACGAGGCAAGTTCGTCCGCTTGCAGATTCGGCGAACGCTTCTGGGCCAGCGCATGATGACTGTGGTTGGCGAGTTTCGCAGACAGGCCGTCGGTTCTCAGCATGACTTGCGCCGCATACGCATGGGCGAGCGCCAGCCAGGCGGCTTCATCGAACGGCGAACGCGGCCCGGCGGCGAGCCGGAAGTTGTCGACGAAGCGCTGCGCCCGCTCTTCCGCCGTCACCGGCGCACTCGCATTGAGCGCGATGACTTGCGCAACGTAGTCCGCCGACGGACGCGGCAGCTCGCCCGCCCTCGGCGCGACGCCTGCAAAAGCGTCGTTCTTGGGCCGCAGGTCGGCCGAGGACATCATCACGGTCAGGCTGCGCAATCGTTCCGGCCGTTGGAGCGCCATCCGGTACCCGATCACCCCGCCTTGCGACAAGCCTATGACGTGAGCGCTCCGGACAGCCAGTGCATCCAGCAGGGCGAAGGCATCGGCGGCGAGGTCATCGAGCGTGTAGGGCGAAGTGTCGAAGTCGATATAGGTGGAGAGCCCGGTATCGCGGGCATCGAAACGCACGACGCACAAACCGGCGCTGGCCAGTTCTTCACAGAACCGGTCAGGCCACACGAGCCCGGGTGCGCTGTTGCCCATCACCAGAAGCGCCACGGGATCGGAGCGCGAGCCGAACACTTCCACATGAAGTTCGATGCCATTCGCCTGAAGTCGCTCGTTCTGAGGCATTCAACGGCTCCGATGCGGCGCTCAGGATGGATTGAACCAGTCGTTCGCGACGCCGTAGAAAAGCGCATCGCGCTCATCGGCGGAATACGTTTCGACGAAGCCCGCGTAACGCGCGTATAACGCCGCAAAGCCGGTCGACAGTCCTGCAATCGGCATATGGCTGCCGAACATGCATCGCGACACGCCGATCGTGTCCAGCGTGGCGCGCACCCACCGCTCCGCCTGGTCCGCTGTCCACCGCATGCCGAAGATACATTCGAGCGCCGAAATGCTCACGCGGATGTTGTCGCAGCGCGCCAGCTCGGCCAGATCATTGCGCCATCGGGTGAAGCCTTCGTCGGACAGGTCGAGCGGCCAGCCCATCACGGCCACCGTAAAGCCGATATGCGGATGAGCCTTGATGACATCCGTCAACGCAGGCAACTGATGCGCGAATATCTCCAGACCGCACTTGAGTGAACGCTTCTCGAGCAAACCCAGTTGCCTGCGCCACGCCGGATCTTCCAGCAGGTCGGGCCGCTTCGCGAAACGCCTGAGCGGATTCGACGGATCCCAGATGAGATGCTCGCGCACGGCGGTCAGTTTCGGCAAACCTTGATACTGATCCAGCTTGCGTTCGAGTTCCGGATCGAGAAAATCGACGATGGCGACAAGCGCGTGCCGCACGCCGGAATCGTTCGCGCGTTCCTGTGCCCAGGACGCTTCCTGCCACGGATCATCGGACAGGAACTCATGCCAGACCACGCCTTCGACGCAATGATCGCGCGTATCCGCGAGATAGTCGGACAGCAGATAACGTCGCGGCAGCGCATCGTAGTTGCCGACGAAGGCTTCATAGCCCGGATCCACACGTTCCAGAAATGCATGACGATTGTGTCCCGAGTCGTAGAAGTGGACATGCGCGTCGACGATCCTGGATGGCGTGCTCATGAACCTCTCCGATAAGGCCGTTTCATGCCCGCTGTGCCGCACGCTGTTGCTGCTGCTGCGGATACCATCCGGTAAACTTGATCGCCGCGTACAGCGCTGCAACTGTAATGACAATGCCGACCGAGTGCGGCACCGACGTCATGTACGCCATCAGCACATCGGCCGCGACCATGACTGCAAATGCGGCCGCCCAGGCGAAGGATATCGCGTAGTTGGTCCGGACGAATCCCGGCGAGGTCCACAGTTCGCGGGCCACTTTCTCGCGCGCATATTGCAGCGTGAACGGCTGCCGCACCAGGATGGACGCCAGGACGATCAGCAGGAGCCCCGCGTCGACGCGCAACCGCACCTCCGCCACCGACCAGGCTGCGCCATACGCGAGCGAATACAGCGTCAGGGCGCCGAACAGCAGGAACGTGCCGATCTCCAGAATCTTCATGCGACGTTCGCTCGACAGGAGATCGCGCACCAGTAACACGGCCGAAACCAGCGCGCCAGCGGCCAGACCCGCCGAAATCCCGACGGTACGCTCGATCACGACAAACGCGATGAAAGGGGAAAACGCCAGCAGCATGTCCATGCAAAACTCCTGCGGAAGAAAAGTCGAGCTGGCGCGAGCCAGCGCTCATTCGTCATCGGAAATGTGTCCACTGGAAACATTTTGACTTCGGTCCACGGATCCGTCAACATGTGTTTACGATGGAAACATATGGACAATAGACTGCCTGATGAACGAAACACCCAGAAAATCGCGTCGGGGACGACACGAATCCCCTACGGAACAAGCCCCGCCGGACCGGCCCTATCACCACGGCTCGCTGCGCGAGGCGCTGCTCGAAGCGGCCGAACAGGTCTTACGCCGGGACGGTCTGCGAGGGCTGACCTTGCGCGCGATCTCCCGGGAAGTCGGCGTGTCGCACACGGCCCCGCAACGCCACTTCAACGACACGGCGGGCGTGCTGAGCGAACTGGCGGCGATCGGTCATCATCGGCTTGCGGCGGCGATGGCGAAATGCGCGAAAGGCATCGCCGACCCGCTGGAACGTCGCAAGGCCATCGGGCGGGGCTATATCCGCTTCGCGGTGAAGCAGCCGGATCTTTTCAGGCTGATGTCGCGCAACGAGTTGCTCGATCAGTCGAACGAGGCGCTTGTTCAGGCCAGACGCATGTCGATTCGCGCGCTGGCAGGCACGCTTGGTCCGGCGAATGTGCCGGAACAGCCGATACAGCGCATCGACACGGCGCGGGCCATCGAGATGACGGCCGGCTGGGCCTATGTGCACGGGCTGGCGATGCTGCTCATCGATGAACGCCTCAACAGCATCGCGCAGATCACCGACGATATCGAAGACGCAGCCGCGCTGGTGGCGGCTGTTCTCGAACGCATGCGCCTGTCTCCCGCAGACGAGCCGCGTGGACCCGCTGTCTAGTTGCTCCTGAAACCCTGGGCAGAAGCGCCGGAATGGACTAGTCAGATCACCCATTCCTGGCACTTTCTGGTGGAACAAGATTCTTCCACAATGCTTTACACGATGCCTGGCGCGAACGGTTGTACGCAAGTCGCAGCCTCGCCAAACATCGCGTAATCATTCTTATGTTCGGGAGAATTTGCCATGAAGATCGTCGTATTGGGTGGTTCCGGCCTGATCGGATCGCGTGTCGTCGCACGGCTCGGCGAGGCCGGCCATGAAGCGCTCGCCGCATCGCCACGCAGCGGTGTGAACGCGATCACGGGCGAAGGACTGGGTCACGCCTTTGCCGGCGCGGATGCGGTTGTCGATGTCACGAACGCGCCTTCGTGGGAACCGCAGGCGGTACTCGACTTTTTCCGCACGTCGGCCCGCAATGTCGGCCGCGCCGAAACCGCGGCGGGCGTCCGTCATCACGTTGCGCTTTCCATCGTCGGGTGCGAACGTACGCCGGAGAATGCCTACTTCGTCGCCAAGGTCGAGCAGGAAAAGCTGATCGAGGCCTCGGGCGTGCCGTACTCCATCGTGCGGGCGACGCAGTTCATGGAATTCATCGGCGGCATCGCCGATTTCAGCATGGTCGATGGCACGGTGCGCGTCGGCGCTGGCTTGTTCCAGCCGATCGCCGCCGACGACGTCGCCGACAACCTCGCTCAGCTCGCGCTCGGTGCGCCGGTGAACGGCATCGTCGACATCGCGGGTCCTGACCGGAAGCCTTTCGCGGAGATCATCGCGCGCTATCTGCAAGCGCAGGGCGACACGCGCCCGGTCGTGACAGATCGCGATGCCCTCTACTATGGCGGCCGTGTCGACGAGCAGTCGCTCGTGCCGCTCGGCCAGGCGCGGATCGGCCGCATCAGTCTCGAGCAGTGGCTCGCGCAGGCGGGCAAGCGCTGAGCTCAACAGCCCGCATCAACGCGGCGGAATGGCTTCGATCGAAACCTTCCCTCATTCCGCCGTCAAGCCACACACACACTTCTCCTGGGTCAAGCATGAACACGTCACGCAAGGTGGTCGTCGTCACCGGCGCATCGCAAGGCATTGGCGTTGAAGTCGTCAAGGCATTTCGCCAGTTCGATTACCGCATCGTCGCGACCTCGCGATCCATCAGGCCGTCGGACGACGAGAACATCTTGAGCGTCGCCGGCGATATCGGCGACCCGGCAACCGCGCGCCGGGTCATTTCGGAAGGCATGGCCCGCTTCGGCGGATCACGAGGCATTGGGGGCGTTCCATCCGCTCGGGCGCATGGGCGAGACAAGCGATATCGCGAACGCCATTCTCTATCTCGATTCGGCGCCGTTCGTCACGGGGGAGATCCTGCATGTGGATGGCGGACAGAGCGCGGGACGGTAGGCGTGCTCAAACGCTGCGTGTGCCGACACACCGAGCAATGCTGCCCGCGCTTGTATCCTCGCCTGACTTCAGGCTCTCGCGCACTGCATCGCTCATGCCCCTGCCCCCGATCGCGTTCCACAAGGGAAGTCTCGAATACCGTCTCGCCCAGTTCGACGCGAAAGAACGGTTTGCGCTCATCAACGCGGTGCTCGGCGTGGAGTTCGTGCCGCACAAGGATTTTGTGGCGCGGATCTTCAAGGTCTGCGGTATCGAGACGCAACCGGAGCGCATCTTCTGCGCGATGGATTTCCATCTCGACTGGCTCTACGCCGCGCTGATGAAGCCCGACCTCGATCCCGCATGGCTCAAGGAAGACGTCCCGCTGCCCCGCATCTTCGACGAGGAAGCCGGGGAATATCCCGTCACCGGCAAACAGCAGGATGCGGATTTTGTCATGTGCTTTACCGAGAGCATGACGGACAAGCCGGCGTCGCCGCCGGTGACGCACTTGTTGCTCATCGAGGCCAAGGGCGTGGGAAGCTGGAACACGAAGCAGATGCGCTCGAAGCTTATGCAGTATCGCGCGATGAAGCACGCGTTCGACGCCCCGCACAACCTGCATGTGCGGCCGCACCTGGTGCTGATGTCGCCGAAAGACCCGTTTGAAAAGAGCGCGAAGAACGCTGAATTCCTCGACGTGCTCAACACGTTCAAGCAATTCGGCGATATCCGGTGGCTCGACCTTCAGATGCGCGAGACATTGTGCGTCGTGCGTTGCAACGACAAGGGCAAACCCGACGGCAAGCATCCGACGCAATGGCTCGTGAAACCGCGCAAGACCGTGGACCCGGACCACGCAGTGTGAGCGTGCGGCCCGAATGCTTCAGCGGAGCGTTCATTGCTTCTTCACAGATTCGGCTAAACAGAGACCAAGGTCCTGGCGCCCCGCGAAGAACTGCCAGAGCCGGACCATCGCATAGGTATCGAGACCGCAGTACGCGGTCAGTTGCTCGCCGATCTGCGCGCGGCGCACGGCCGGCGTTTGCGGATCGATGGCCTCGCAGTAGGCGTCCATCGCCATGCCGCCGTCCTGTACGCCGTCGAGCGTGGCGTAGTTCAGATCCGGGGCGATTGCGGGCAGCACGCGCTT
The DNA here is from genome assembly GCF_031451315.1 of Caballeronia sp. LZ032. Taxonomy (NCBI): domain Bacteria; kingdom Pseudomonadati; phylum Pseudomonadota; class Betaproteobacteria; order Burkholderiales; family Burkholderiaceae; genus Caballeronia; species Caballeronia sp. LZ032. The sequence continues at coordinate 802,278 of NZ_JARUXP010000003.1, read as the reverse complement.
GATGCTCCAACTGCCTTCCTGGGCCGGATGGTAGTAACGCCGCCGGGCAACCTTCAACAGATCGACGATGCGCGTTTCGAGCGCCAGCAACGCCGTGCTGAGGCCGGGAAAGCGTTCCGCGAGCTCGCGGATCCGCGCCGCCTCGAAGGCCTGGTTGTAGACGAAGACGGGACCGTCGCTGCCGCACGCGTCGATCAGCGCGTGAGCGAAGGCACGCGACGGATCATCGCCCGACAAGTCGACAAACGACCGATGCAACAGCGTCCCGCAAGCCTCCAGCCGATGCACGCTGAACTGAAACGGAACCTGCTGGAAGGGACGCGTGCCTGGCCATACCGGCACCCCGAAATTGATGCTTTCGAAATCGACGAAGCATGCGGGAAACGCGTGTCCTTCGAGATCGGCGGCTGCGCCTTCGGCATCGAAATAGACTTCGCCCGACACGGTGTGCGCCTTGACGCGGCGCTGGATCTCGCTGAGCAAGGTGTCGGGCACGTCGCCCAGGCTGGCGCCCGGATGCGCATCGATCCACGCGCGCAGCGATGTGCTGCGGATCTGCGGCAGCCAATGCACCGGCTGGGCCACTTCCGGTTCATCGCGTCGGCAATGCGCAACGAAGCCGCACGGATACGGCTCGCTGCACTGACGGCCCGCGCGCGTGCCCGGCTCATCCGCACTGCGGGCCACGGCCTGCGCCTCATCGATCCATGTCTGCACTTCAGCGCCGCGCGCGAAGACTTCCGCCGTCAGATCCTCTTCGACCAGCAGCCCGCGATAGTCGCCTTCGCCCGGATAAGTCCATGTGCTGTCGATACGGGCAAGCGCCACCGCTGTCAGCGGTACACCCGCGCTCCGGGCGACATGGGCCTGAATGGCGGCATCGTCGCGGAAGTAGGGCTTCACCTGCGTGGACGCCTTCACCTCCACCATGCGCCATGCCGGCGCGTCGGGTTCATCCATTGCATTGACCGGAAGCAGGACATCCGCGAACGCGCGCGCGCCGCTCGCCGAGAAGCCGGCCTCGAAGATCGGCGCCGCCGATCCGAGCAGCGCTTGCGTCTGCGCGAGCGCGTCGGCTACGCGCTCGGGGCTCAGTTCGATGATCGTGCCGGTGTTGTTGGGATCGTAGAGGCGCTGCGCAATCGCGCCGACCTGATGTCCGGTGCGAAAAATGGCCTGCGTGGCCGCCGAGTCCTCACGCAGTTCGGGCCGGTGCAGTTCAAGCCAGAGGCGCCGGGGACATTGGCGATAGGCCATCAGGCGGGATTTCGACAGCGGCTTCATCGGCATCGGCACGGTCAGGGCTCCTCGAAGGCGGGTTGTTGTTCTTTGCGCCGCGCTGTTCATGCACGGGCCTGACGGCACCGTAGCAGGCGATTCAGTCAATCCGCGTCCCGTATCGAAGCGCCCTGCTGCGCGGATCGATATCGCAAAAGACACGGGCCTCGCAAAACGAGGCCCGTGTTTTACGGCAGCGTGAACCGCTTCTTGAATGCGTGAGGGAATTACCGCGCGTCAAACGCCGCGGACAAGCCGCTCGCGCGCTGCACGCTCGCCCGCACTGCCTGCTCGACCAGCGCCATGCCGCCCGCGCTCGCAATCGTCAGGAACCTGCGCGCGCGCGTAATGCCGGTATAGACGAGTTCGCGCGTGAGCACCGGGCTGATCCGCTCGGGCAGCACCAGCGCCGCGTGTGTGAACTCGGAGCCCTGCGACTTGTGCACCGTGAGCGCGAACACCGTCTCGACGGCCTGCAAACGGCTCGGCAGCACCCAATGGATGCGCGACGAGCCATCGCCGGCCGCGAACGCGACGCGCAGCATCGGCTTGCCGTCGCGGTCCGGCCGCGCGAGCGTAATGCCGATGTCGCCGTTCATGAGCCCCAGTTCGTAGTCGTTGCGGGTGACGAGCACCGGCCGTCCCGCATACCACTCGGCGCCCGCGTGAATCAGTTGCTCGTCCTGCAACAACCGCGTAATGCGCCGGTTCAAGCCCTCGACACCCCACGGCCCGCGCCGCAGCGCGCTCAGCAACTGGAACTCGCCATGCGCGCGCAGTACGGCATGCGCCCAGGCGTCAAAGGCGTGGTCATCGGCGTTGGACGCGGGCTTGCGGTCGTGCATCGTCTTCAGATAGTGCCGATAGCCGTGGCGCACGGGCGTCTCGGCAAAGAGGTCGCCGGTCACGCCCGTCGCGGCCACCGCGCCTTCCACAGCCAGCGCCTTCAGCACGGCATCGCCGCGCTCGGGACAGTCCACGTACGCGATGTCGTCATGGCCCTTCGCGAGAATCCTGGCAAGCTCACCGCCCTTGCCTTCGTTGACCGCATGCGCGAGCTTGCCGATCCCGCTCGTCGACGAAAAGCGGTGGCTCTTGCGCAGCATCGCGATGCCCTGATCCAGCGCGCCGCCCGCCGGATCGATGTAATGCGCGGCAACGCGCTCGCCGCTTGCCGCTTCGAGCCAGGCCTGCGTGGCCGGCGTGTAATGCGCGCGCGCGGCCCGGCTGCACAACTCGCCCAGCACCGCGCCCGCCTCGACCGACGCGAGCTGATCCTTGTCGCCCAGCAGCACGATGCGCGCGCCGCGCGGCAACGCGGCGAGCACCGCGTTCATCATCTCCAGATCGACCATCGATGCTTCGTCGATCACCAGCACGTCGAGCGACAGCGGACGGCCCGCGTGATGGCGAAAGCGCCGCGAGTCCGGCACCGTGCCGAGCAGCCGGTGCAGCGTGGTCACGTCGACGGGAATTGCCGCGCGGATCGCTTCGCCTTGGGGAAAGGCGCTGAGCGGCAGTTTCGCCACCGCGCCCGCAATCGACTCGTTCAGCCGCGCCGCCGCCTTGCCGGTCGGCGCGGCGAGGCGGATACGCAACGCGCGCGGCGAGTCGGCGCGCGAGAGCGCCTGGGCCTGCAACAGCGCCAGCAGCTTGACGACGGTCGTCGTCTTGCCGGTGCCCGGCCCGCCCGTCACGATGGCGAACGCGCTCTTCGCGGCCAGCGCGCAGGCCAGCTTCTGCCAGTCGGCTTCGGCTTCGTCGCCGGATGCCGTGGGAACGGCGGGAAACAACGCATCGAGCGCATGCCGCAGCGCATGCATGTCGTATGTGTCCTGCACCGTGTCGTCAGCCGTGATGCGGTCATGGATCGCCCTGCACACGTCCTGTTCGTAACGCCAGTAGCGACGCAGATACAGCCGCTCGTCCGAGAGCACGAGCGGCGTGCCGCCCGGCCCGTCGCTCAGCAAGGCGGGATGAGCCAGCGCCGTCTGCCAGCGTTCGAGCGTCACGCCCTTGAGCACGCTGGACGGCAGCAGATGCGCGTCGTCGTCCTCAGCGCCGGAGTGGCCGCGGGCAGGTGCGCCATCCGGCGGCAGGGACAAGGCGAAAGTGGGATCGGAGAGCGTCGCGGACAAGTCGAGACATGCATGCCCGCGCCCGAGCTGATGGCTCGCGAACGCCGCCGCCAGGATCAGCAGGCCGGAGGCGTCGTCGGCCTCGCGGGCGAGAAACTGGGCGAAGGCGGCATCGACTTCACGCAGCCAGCCGCGCTGCACCCATTGCGTGAGCAGCTGGATCGCGTCATGGGCGCTGTCGAGCGCGCGGCGTGCATCGAAAGGAACGGCGGCCGCAGCCGCAAAAAACTGCGTGCTCATTGTGTCTCCAGTCCGGCGGCAAGGGCGTGTTGCTCGCCCATGAACAAGGCATCGAGCCGTTCGATCAGCTCGCGTGGCGGACGCTCCGCGCACACGCCCTGCGACGGCGCATTCAGGCCGCGCACGAACAGGTAGACCGCGCCGCCCATGTGCACGTCGTAGTCGTAGTCCGGCAGGCGCGCCTTCAGCAGGCGATGCAGCGCGAGCAGATACAGCACCATTTGCAGGTCGTAGCGCGAGCGCAGCATCTGCGCGCGGATCCGCTCGACGGTGTATTGAGCGTCATCCGCGCCGAGCCAGTTCGACTTGTAGTCCGCCACGTAATAGCGTCCGTCGTCCTCGAACACGAGATCCATGAAGCCCTTCAGCATGCCGTTGAGCTGGGTCTGTTCGAGCGCGGGACGCTCGGCGCCGCCAAAGGTAAGCGCGCACACGAGCCGGTCCAGTTCGAGGGTGTCGACACGCTCGGCCGCGAACCAGAACTCCATTTCGCCGATCGCCGTCTTCAGGCCGGCCAGCGTGAACGACGCCGGCCGCATGCCGTAGTCCGGCTTCAATACGAAAGGCGTCGTGATGATCTGCTGCATCCATGCATTGAGTGGATGGATCCAGCGCTCCCAGCCGCGCACGCTGCAACGCCGGGCGATGACTTCGCGCAGTTCGTCCGGGTCGTTCGCGGTCTGCGCGAAGCCCCGTTCAGCGGCCCATTCGAGCAGGTCATGCAGGAAGCTGCCCTGCTGCGAGCCGCGCGGGAAGTCGTGCAAGGCAGCGGCGGTGTCGCTGGACGGCGCCGGCATGCGCGGCGCGGCGGCGTCCGGCGCGGTGTCCTCTGCGCCGCTCGCTGCGTCCTCGCCATCGCTTTGCGCGTCGCGGATCTCGTTGAACACGTCCTGACGGCGCGTTTCCGGCTCGACCGCATGCACGCCGCCTACCGTCTTCAGGCTCGAATAGCTGGCGATCCACCATGCTTCGCGCACCACGCGCGCCGAGACGCGCGCCGCACCGCGCTGCTGCTCCGTTCCATCCGCCTGGAACCGTTCGAGGCCGACCTCGGGCGCGGGCAGCAGCGCCACGTCGTCCGACGCCGCGAAGCCTTCCTGCAACGCCGCGCCGAGACGCGCCGGCCCGAGCGCATGGCGCCCGTTCAGCAAATAGCCGATCGCGCTGCGCTCCAGCGCCTTGAGCGGCCCGATGCCGAGCCACGTCGCGTAACGCGCCCGCGTCAACGCGACATAGAGCTTGCGCAGGTCTTCGCCGAGGCGTTCGTCGTCGGCGCGCCCGAGCATCTCGCCCGCACCGTCGACGGCGACGTGCAGCGCGCCATCGTCATCGTGCCATTTGATCAGGGTGTCGCCGGCATCGACCTGACGGTAGGCGCAGATGAACGGCAGGAACACGAGCGGATATTCCAGCCCCTTCGACTTGTGAATGGTCACCACCTTGACCAGATCGCCGTCGCTTTCCAGACGGATCTGGCGCGCATCGCCGCCCGCGCCGTCGCCGGCGGCTTCGCGTTCTTCGTGCAGATGCCGGATCAAACCCTGCTCGCCTTCGATCAGCACGCTGGCATGCTGCAACAGTTCCGCCAGATGCAGCAGGTCGGTGAGCACGCGCTCGCCGTCGGCGTCCGGGCGCGGGGCGTTTGCATCGAGTCCGAGCAGCCGCGCCGGCACGTGGAAGTCGTTCAGGAACGTGCGCAGCATCGGCAGGATGCCCTTCGTGCGCCAGTATTCGCGATAGCCGCGGAATTGCAGCATGCACGCTTCCCAGCGCGCTTCGTCGCGGAACAGGGCATCGAGATCGGCGTACGACAGGCCGAGCGTCGTGGTGGCGAGCGCATTGCGCACGAGCCGGCCATCTTCCGGTTCGGCGCACGCCGCCAGCCAGTGCGCCACCTCGCCCGCCTGTTCGCTCGCGTACACCGAGTCCTTGTCGGACAGATACACCGAGCGCACGCCGCGCGCGCCCAGTTCCGCGCGGATCTTGCGCGCTTCATCGCGATTGTTGACGAGCACGGCCATGTCGGCGGGACGCAGCGCGCGCTGTCCCGCTGCGCCTTCGAAGCCCGCCGCGCCGCGCCGGCCGAGTTCGAGCAGCCGCACCATGTCGGTGGCGCACGCCGCCGCCATGCGCTCTAGGTAGGCGCCCTTGGCGAGCGGTTCATCGGCGGCCTCGACGCTGCCGGGTGCGAGCGACCACAGCGTCAGCGCGCGCGGCGTCTCGCCTTCCACGACGAAGCGGTCCTTGCGGCCCTGCGCGTCCACGCTCACGAACGGCACCGGGTTCGTTCCGCCGCGCCGGAACAGGAACGCGCCCGTGCCGTCCTCGCGCGTTTCCGCCAGGTTGAAGCAATGGTTCACCGCGGCGACCATCGCGTGCGTCGAGCGGAAGTTCTTCGCCAGCGTAAACAGCCGCGTGCCGCAGGAGCGCCGCGCCGCCAGGTAGGTGAAGATGTCGGCGCCGCGAAACGCGTAGATGGCCTGCTTCGGGTCGCCGATCATGATGAGCGCCGCGCGGTGTTCGTCGCCGTCGGCATCTTCCATGCGATAGACCGCGTCGAAAATGCGGTACTGCACCGGATCCGTGTCCTGGAACTCGTCGATCAGCGCGACCGGAAACTGCCGGCGGATGACTTCCGCGAGGCGCGCGCCGTTCGGCCCCTGCAACGCCGCGTCGAGCCGTTCGAGCAGATCGTCGAAGCCCATCTGCGCGCGGCTCGCCTGCTCGTCGCCGAAGCGCTGCGCCACCCAGCGCGCCGCATGCGCGAGGATCGTGCCGCGGCATGCCTTGATCGCATCGAGCCTGGGCATGAGCGTCGCGAGCGCGTCGAACGCTTCGTGCGCGAGCGGCGTTGCGCCGGGCGCGCAGTGCTCCTCGAGTTCGGCAGGCGACAGCCGGCTGATGGCCGTTTTCGTCAGCTTCGGCTCGTGCAGTTCGGGATCGTTCGCCCAGTCGGTCAGCGCCTGGAACCATTTGCGGCAGGTGGCCGGTGCGTACTTCTTCTTGTCGTAGCGTCCTTCCTTGTGCGCCTGGTCGAGCAGGTCCGACATCTCCGCGGGCCACGTTTTCCACGGCTCCTTCAGCGCCGCCAGCAGTTGCGGACGCGCGGCGAGTTCCTCGGCGGGCGTCTTCGCGTCGGGCAGCAGCGCGCTCACATCGAGCAGGTTGCGCAGCGCCTTTTGCAGCGCCTCGGGTCCCGCTGCCCAGGTCGTGACGGCGGCTGCGTCGTCGGCATTGAGCGGCGCCATGAAGGTGCGCCAGTAATCGCGCACCACTTCCGCAAGCAGGTCGCTCTGATCCGTTTCGAGCGTCTGTTCGAACAGGCTGTCGCTGTCGAACGCATGCTCGCGCAGCATGCGATTGCACCAGCCGTGAATGGTCGACACCGCGGCCTCGTCCATCCATTCGGCAGCGAGCGCGAGACGGCGCGCGCACGCGGACCACAGCGCCGGATCGTATTGCTCGCGCAGTTCGTGCAGCAGATCGTCGGCGACGGCGTCCGGCTCATCCTGGAAGTAGCGCGCCGCTTCGGTCAGCCGCGCGCGAATACGATCGCGCAGTTCCTTCGTGGCGGCATCCGTGAAGGTGACGACGAGAATCTCCGGCGGCGTGAGCGGACGCGCCGGCGCGTCTCCGTGCGTGGCTTCCGGATCGTGGCCGAGCACGAGCCGCACATAAAGCATCGCGATGGTAAAGGTCTTGCCCGTGCCGGCGCTCGCCTCGATAAGACTGCGCCCCGTCAACGGAAAGCGCAGTGGTTCGAGCGGTTGCGGCAACTGGGACAGTTCGGATGACACGGTCATGCTTCGGCTCCTGCGGCGCTATCAGTGGCGGCGGGGTTGCTGGCGAGCGCGGCGAGCATCGGTTCGAGCATGCGCTTCGCATACGCCATGAACTCGCCAGTCGCGACGAGCGCGTCGTAGTCGGGATAGGCGCGCCGCAGCGACGCGCTCTGCTCCACTTCGCCGAACCTGAACGGCGGACTGCCTTCGTAGGTGGAGCGCGCCTTGCCGTGCGCCGCCGCCTCGCCCTTGCTGCTTTCGAACAGCCACTTGAGCGCCGTGTCCAGCGCGAACGGCAAGGGCCGGGTCATGCCCTCTTCCCACAGCCGCATCAGATCGCCCAGATGCGTGCGCGCGTCCTCCTGCGCGACCGGCGCCATCTCGACCGAGCCCTTCTTGCTCACCACCACCGTCGTCACGGCGCTGTCCAGATTCGCGGCCAGATGCTCGACCCACTGTCCGAGCAGCTTCGCGTAGCGATACTGGCGCTTGTCATCGACGAGCGCGCTGCTCGACAGCAGCAGACGCGCGACGCGGCCTGTTTCGTCGGTGCGCCAGTGGCCGAGCCAGTCGGCCAGTTCGAGCGTGTTCCGTGCGACGCCCGCCGTTTCGAAGCGCACCTCGCGATCACGCTCGATCACGACCGGCCAGCGTTCGAGCTGCGCGCGCCAGGCTTCGAAGAGCGCGTCCATTGGTTCGAGCAGCTTGCCGCTCACGTGGTCGCCGAAACCGCCGCTCGCCAGATCGCCCCGTCTGCGGATGGCCGCCATGACCTTATCGCGGGTCTCGGCGAGCGCTTCGTCGGTGAGCGGACCGGCGGCCTGCGCCTGGATCAGCTCGTTCTGCAAGGACCATTGCGCGAGATGATCGAGTTCGAACGGCTCCTCGTCGGCGCTGGCGGCTTCTTCGTCGTCGAGCGACACGCGCAGGCGCTGCCGGAAGAAAGTCTTCACCGGATCCTTGGCGAACTCGGACAGCTCGCGCAGCGACAGCGGCTCTTCGCGCTCGGGCAGGTCGAGCGGCGCGTCATCGGCTGAATGGGCGTCGGCGGCAGGCGTCTTGCGCCAGTCGCCGGCGTAGGTGAAGAGACGCGCGTCCTCGTCACGGAAGTAGGCCGCGCTGAACGGCTGCAAGCGATGCTCCACGGTGATGGCTTCGAGCAGGTTGGATTCGTCGATGGACGTCCAGCCCTGCGCCAGGTGATCCCGCAACTGCCCGATCAGCACCGACGGCGGCCGCTCGGTGTTGTCGTTGATGCTGCGTCCGACCCACGACACATGCAGATGATCCCGCGCCGACAGCACCGCTTCCAGCAGCAGGTAGCGATCGTCCTCGCGCCGCGAACGATCGCCCGGACGATAGTGGCCGCGCATCAGGTCGAAGTCCATCGGCACGCGGGTGCGCGGATAGTCGCCGTCGTTCATGCCGAGCAGGCAGACGCGGCGGAACGGGATTGCGCGCATCGGCATGAGCGTCGCGAACGTGACCGCGCCACCGAAGAAGCGCTGCGACAGTTCGTTCTGGTCGAGCTGCGACAGCCAGTGATCCGCGACCACCGACAGCGGCAGCGCGTCTTCCAGCTGCGCCTCCGTGCAGGCGTCGAGCCAGCCTTGCAGCACGCTGTCGAGACGCGCGAAGGTGTAGGCGTCCTCGGCGTCGTCCGAGAAGAAGAAGGTCTCGCGCAGGCCGCGCAAACGCACGGCCCACTCGGCGGGCGTCGCCGGCGTGCCGAGCGTGGTCCATGCGTGATCGAGCGCGTCGAGCAGGCGCGCGAGCGGGCCGAGCAACGCGGCATCCAGGCCGCCGACTTCGCCGAACGGCTCGATGCCCTGCCACGCCGCCGCATCGCTGCCGACGGCGTAGCCGAGCAGCATCCGCCGCAGGCCGAACGCCCAGGTATGCAGCGCGTCGGCTTCCGCTTCCTTCGGCAAGCCGAGACTCGCGCGCTGCTGCGCGTGCAGCCCCCAACGGACGTTGGCGCCGCGCACCCAGGCGCGCAAGCGCGGCAGGTCGGCGGTCGTGATGCCGAAGCGGCGGCGCAGCGCGGGAACATCGAGCAGATCGAGCAGGTCGCTGACCGTGAAGCGCGAACGCGGCAGATCGAGCAGCGTTTCCAGCGCGCCGATCAACGGATCGGCCGCACGCTGGCCGCGGTCGGCGACCGTGAACGGAATATGGCGCGGGTCGCCGCGTTCCAGCAGACCGAACACGGCCTGTATATGCGGCGCATAGCTCTCGATGTCCGGCACCATCACGATGATGTCGCGCGGGCGCAGGGTTTCATCGGCGTTGAAGGCGGCGAGCAACTGGTCGTGCAGGATCTCCACCTCGCGCTGCGCGCCATGGGCGATGTGAAAGCGGATCGAATCATCGATATCCGGATCGACGGGCGGCCAGGTCTCGCGCGTTTCGTTGAGCGGACGCAGGTCGCGGATGTCGTCCTGCAACTGCTCGAGCATCGTTTCGGCTTCGCGTTCCTCGAACAGGTCGATCCGCTCGCCGATGTTCGTGAATTGCGCGCGATAGCTCTCGCGGGCTTCGGCGCTGTCGAACTCGTCGAGCAGGCCGATGAAGTCGCGACCCTGCTTGCCCCAGGACGCGAGCAGCGGATGCGCATGCAGATGCAGTTGGTCCGCGTTCAGTTCGGCGGGCGCGCCGGCACGCCGCGCCTGGCGCGAGTGTTCGGCGCGCAGCAGGTCCTTGTCGGGAACGATGTCGGCCCAGTAGTGCGCGCAGGGATTCGGCACGCACAACAGCACCTGGCTCCAGCGCGACAGCGCCGCGAGCGCCTCCAGCGACTGGCGCGGCAGGCTCGAAATCCCGAACACGACGATACGGCGCGGCAAGCCTGCGGGGCGCGTGTCGTGAGGCAAGCTGGCGGCGGCGGCCATGAACGCTTCGTGGACGGCGGCGCGCCCGCCCGTCGATGAAATATCGCTGCTTTCGGCGCCCGGCGACTGCGCCACGTCGTCCAGCAACGCGCGCCACAGCGCGGCTTGCCAGCGCTGCTCGTCGGGCAGCGGTTCGGGTTCGCCGCGCGCGCTGATCGCCACGTCCTCGCCTCGTGCCCACGCCGCGAGCCAGTCGGCGCGATACATCTGATACTGCTCGAACAGATCCGCGAGACGCATGGCGAGCTGATAGCGCTTGCGGAGATCGTCGTCCTCGCTGATGAAGCGCCTGAGCGGCTCGAACCCCGGCTGGCCGGCGAGCGCCGGCACCACGCGGATCAGGCGCCACGCGAGGCGCGTGCGGTCGAACGGCGACACTTCCGCGACCTGCTCCGCGCCCAGCACCGCGCGGTACGCCTTCCAGATGAAACGCGACGGCAGCACGATGTCGAGCGCCGCCGCAATCCCGCAGCCGCCCTCGCCGGTCGCGGCACGCGCGGGCGCGGCGAGCGCGAGCTTGAGCCACTGTGCGATCCCGTTGCTTTGCACGAGGATGGTTTCGTTTTCGAGCGGCGCGAGCGGATAGCGCTTCATCCACTCGACCAGCAAGTCGCGCAGACGCTCGGAACGGTTGCCATGGACGAGCATCAGTCCGGGAAACAGGGAATTCGGGTTCAAGCAGACTCCGTATTGAGTGCGGCGGTAGCAGGCGGACGGCATCGGCTGTGGAGCTGTCGATGTGTCGAGCTGTCGGCGGGGATCAATTTTAGCGAATGTGCGGAGGCTTCGATTCGCGTGCGGGGCCTTGCGCGAGACCTCGGTACCCAGTGTGAGGGCCAGGTCGGACATTTCGTGTCCGAAGCGCGGAACAGTGGTCTGTCTGGAAGATGCGCGCCACATTCGCGGCAAACCCGGGATGGCGTTCGCGTGCGCCAGTCCTCAGGAATATGAACGCGCCGAAGCGTTGTTTGCGGCGGCGCTGGTACCGATGGAGAGGTGCGGACGTACTGGTCGAACGGGTTGACGGTTGGTCCGCATGATCGAGGAGCCAGGGGGAATTCGAATGCACCGCGTCACGGCGTCTCCATCCTGCTCCACGCCTCCAGCTTGCCGGCCTGTTTCTGCAGCCATTCCAGCGGGAGCGCCGTCGAGCCCCATTCGTTGCTGCGGCTTGCATACTCGCCCAGGAACCAGAAATGCCGCGCGCAGACAAACCGTGCAATCGCCGCGTAATCATTCGGAGACACCGGCGATACCGCGCGATAACCCTCGACGAAACACGTCCATCGTGCCTGCTGCTCTTCGCTGAGCGCCGCCTCCTCCCTGTGCAGCAACATGGCCCAGAGATAGACCGCAAGGTCATAGGCCAGATAACCCGGGCCTCCGTCGTCGAAATCGAAGAACGAGCCGATGCGCCGGCCATCCGGAGCGCTCGTCATGAACGTGTTGCCGCCATGACAGTCGCCGTGGCAGACCACCCGGGTCAGTTGCCGCGCCGCCTCGATCTTCGCGACCAGGTCCGCAGCAATCTTTCGCAGACGTTCCGCAAGCGCCTCGTCCGTCGATTCGTGATCCAGCAGCCGCTGCAACGGCCGCATGACGAGATGCCCGAGATCCAGCACATACTGACTCGGCGGACCGTCATAATTTCCCGCCAGACGATGCAGCGTCGCAAGGCTGGCCGCCATCGCCTTCGTGTCCTGCAAGTCGACACCGGGAAATTGACCTTCCAGATACTCGAACACGACGAGCGAACGCCGGCCTTCCAGCGCTTCGACTTCGATGCTCAGCGCCCCCGTATTCGTGCCAAGCGGCGCCGCGACATCGCCGCCGGCTTGCTTCAGGTGCCGAAGCAGCGCGGTTTCATACGCGACGTTCGACGCCCCTCTCGCCCGGCGCGAACTCAGCCGGGCAATCTTCTTGTGGCCATCGGCGAAGCGCAGCAGATACACATCGTTGAAACCTCGCCTCAGCAGGCGGCAGGTGAACGGTGCATCGAAGGGATAGGCCGATGCAATGAAGCCGCCCAGCGCGTCGCCGTCTATCGTCGAATACGCCGCACTGAGCGGCCCGGACGATAGCAACTCGAGATCTGTCATGCAGTCGCTCCCCGGTCTGGACTGATCGGGCATTGTGCAGGCATTGGCTTTCAACGAGCCATCGGGGAACGCGACTTTCAGATGCGCTCGAACACCGCCGCGATTCCCTGGCCACCGCCGATGCACATCGTCACGAGCGCATACCGCCCGCCCACGCGCTGCAGCTCGTACAGCGCCTTCACGGTAATCAGCGCACCGGTCGCGCCGATCGGATGTCCGAGCGAGATGCCGGAACCGTTCGGATTGACCTTCGCCGGATCGAGACCGAGTTCCCGCGTCACCGCGCAAGCCTGCGCCGCAAACGCCTCGTTCGCTTCGATCACATCGAGATCGTTCACCGTGAGCCCGGCGCGCTCGAGCACCTTGCGCGTCGCCGGCACCGGCCCGATTCCCATGTAGGCCGGATCGACGCCCGCATGCGCATAGGCAACCAGTCGCGCCAGCGGCTGCACGCCGCGCTTCTCCGCGACACTGCGTTCCATCAGCACGACCGCGGCGGCGGCATCGTTGATGCCCGATGCGTTGCCGGCCGTCACCGTGCCGTTCTCCTTCGCGAACACGGGCTTGAGTCTGGCGAAATCGGCGGGTGAAGCGTCGAGGCGCACGTGTTCGTCCGTGTCGAATACGATCTCGCCCTTCTTCGACGGAATCGTCACCGGCAGAATCTGCTCCTTGAAATAACCGCTGGCGATGGCATGCGCCGCGCGGCGATGCGATTCGAGCGCCAGCGCATCCTGCGCCTCGCGCGAAATCTCGTATTTGCGCGCGACGTTCTCGGCGGTCACGCCCATATGGATGCTCTGGAACGGATCATTCAGCGCGCCGACCATCATGTCGACGAGCCGCGCATCGCCCATGCGCTGGCCGAAGCGCGCGGCCGGCATCGAGTACGGCGCGCGGCTCATGCTCTCCGCGCCGCCGCCGATGGCGATGTCGGCATCGCCGAGCAGGATGCCTTGCGCCGCCGAGACGATCGCCTGCAGACCGGAGCCGCACAGACGGTTCACGGTCAGCGCGGGCGCATGCTGCGCGACGCCGCCGTTGAGCGCCGCCACGCGTGCGAGGTACATGTCGCGCGGCTCGGTGTGCACCACATTGCCGAACACGACATGGCCGACCTCGTCACCCGCCACGTCCGCGCGCAACAGCGCCTCGCGCACGACGCGCGCGCCGAGATCGGTCGGGGATAAGTCCTTCAGGCTGCCACCGAATTCGCCGATGGCCGTCCGCACGCCGCTCACAATCACCACATCTCTGCTCAATTTCAGCTCCATCCGAAAGAAGAGTTTGCTGGCCCGTCTTCACGGGGCGTCAGCCTGGAAGATTCATTGGCCGCCCGCGCGCTGCGCCTCGCGCCAGGCAAGCTGCGCCACGCGCGCGAACCGGTCGCCCATGGCGCGCGCGTCCTCGCTGACCGCAGTGCCCCGCGCGACGCGCGCACGGATGCCATGCAGGATCGCCGCAAAGCGGAACATGTTGAAGACGACGTAGTAGTCGAAGTCCGCGATGGCTTCGCGCCCGGTGCGGCGGCAATAGGCCTGCACGTAGGCCGCTTCGTCGGGCAGGCCGAGTTGGGCGAAATCGAGTCCGCCGATGCCGCCCAGGATATCGGTCGGCAGGCGGTACATCATCGCGTGATAGGCGAAGTCGGCGAGCGGATCGCCAAGCGTCGAGAGTTCCCAGTCGAGTACGGCAATGACGCGCGGTTCGACGGCATCGAAGATCAGGTTGTCCACGCGAAAATCGCCATGCGTCAACGCGGTTTCATCGCGCGCGGGCAGATTCGCTTCGAGCCACGCGATGACGTGATCCATGTCCGCATTGCGACCGGCGGCCTCGTCGCTGAGATACTGCCGCGACCAGCGCTCCACCTGCCGCGCCACGTAACGCCCCGGCTTGCCGTAGTCGCCGAGACCGAGCGCGGCATAGTCGAGACGGTGCAGGTCGGCGAGCGTCGCGTTCATTGCATCGAGGTAACGGAACCGTTCCGCCTGCGGCACGTTCGAAAAGCCCGATTCCCAGAAGATCCTGCCGCGCACCCGCTCCATCACGAAGAACGCGCTGCCCAGCACCTGCGGATCTTCGCAGACGCCGAACACCTTCGGCACGGGAAAGCCGGCCGCGCCGACCGCCGCGATCACGCGCGCTTCCCGCTCCACCGCATGAGCGCCCTTCAGCAGCGGACCCGGCGGCTTGCGGCGCAGCACATACTCGCGCTCGGGCGTGCGCAGCTGATACGTCGGATTCGATTGCCCGCCCTTGAACTGCTCGACCCGCATCGGTCCGGCGAAACCTTCGACGTGCGCCTGCATCCATTGGCCGAGCGCTGCCTCATCGAAGCGATGCGCGTCGCGCACCGGCCCGGTCCCTGCGAAATTCGCCGCGTCAGACACGATAGCTTCCTCCCAGCGCGGCCCGCTTGATCTTCTTGGCCAGCGACCACTTGTGCACTTCGGTCGGACCGTCGTAGATGCGGAACGCGCGGACCTCGCGGAACAACTGTTCCACGATCGAATCGCGCGAAACGCCCGACCCGCCCATCACCTGCACGCAGCGGTCCGCCACCCTGAACAGCGCGTCCGATACCGCGACCTTGGTCATCGAGCTTTCGGTGGTGCCGAGATCGCCCTGATCGAGCACGCCCGCGCACCAGTCGATCATCAGCGCGGCCTGTTGCAGGTCGATGGCGTTGTCGGCCAGCATGAAGCCGACGCCTTCGTGATCGATCAGCCGCTTGCCGAAAGCGTGGCGCTTGCTTGCATAGTCCACCGCGATCTCCTGCGCGCGCACCGCGAGTCCGAGCCAGCGCATGCAATGCGACAGACGCGCCGGCGACAAACGGATCTGCGCGTATTCAAAGCCGCCGTGCACCTCGCCCAGCACCGAGTCCGAGGCCACGCGCAAGCCGCGAATGGCCACGCGCGCATGGCCGCCCGGCATCGAACTGTCGATCGTATCCAGCACCCGCACGATCTCGATGCCCGGATCGGGCAGCGCCGCGAGGAACATGGTGGCGCGCGGCTTGTCGCCATCGTCGGTGCGCGCCATGACGATGCCCACTTTCGCCCCGACCGCACCGGTGATGAAGGTCTTGTCGCCGTCGATGATCCACGCGTCGCCGTCGCGCCGCGCCGTGGTCCTGAGCATGCCCGGGTCCGAGCCCGCGCCGCCGTCTTCGGCGGGTTCCGTCATGAAGAACGCCGAGCGCGCTTCGCCCGCGACGAGCGGGTCGAGGTAACGCGTCTTCTGCGCGGGCGTGGCCACTTTGCCGAGCAGGTACATGTTGCCTTCATCGGGCGCCATCGTGTTGACGGCCACCGGTCCGAGCGGCGATAGCCCCGAACGCTTCAGCACGGCGGCGGTTTCGAGTTGGGACAGATGCGCGCCGTCGGACAGGATGTGCGGCGTCAGCACGCCGGCCTCGCGTGCGAGCGCCCGCAACTCCGCGACCAGTTCCGCCGAAGGACCATGTGGACCGAGGCGGCCATCGCCTTCATATGGAATCACGCGTTCACGAACGAACGCTTCGACGCGGTCCGCGATCTCGCGGCTGCGTGCAGTGGGAGGAGCGGTCAGCATGGGTCGATGGAGTGAGTTAGAGACTGCTGGTCAAGTGGCCGCCATCCGCGACGATGACGGCTCCGGTCATGTAGCGCGATGCATCGGAGGCAAGCAGGAGCAAAGGGCCGTCGAGGTCGTCGAGTTGTCCGAGGCGGCGTTGCGGAATGCGGCGGATCAATGCTTCGCCGGCGGGTGTGCGCCAGAACGCCTGATTCAGTTCCGTCTCGATGTAGCCGGGCGCGATCGCATTCACCCGGATGCCATGGCGCGCCCATTCGAGCGCAAGCGACTGAGTCAACTGAACCACGCCCGCCTTCGACACCGCATACGGCAGCACATTGCCCGCCTGTCTGAGCCCGAGAATCGACGCCACGTTGATGACGGATCCCGCGCGGGCCTTCAGCGCGGGCATCAACGCCTGGGCGACGAAGAACATCGCCTTCAGGTTGGTATCGACAACGGTATCCCAATCGGCCTCGCTCTGCTCGATGGCGGGCTTGTCGATGACCACGCCGGCGTTGTTCACGAGCACGTCCAGTGCGCCGATCGACTCGGCCATCTGCTGGCGTGAAGTTGCATCGTTGACGTCGATCTGGATGAAGGATGCGTGGCCGCCTGCTTCCTTCAAGCGCTCGACCCGCTCCGTCAGGACGCCGCCGCGCCGACCGGCGAGAATCACCTCGGCGCCGTGCGCAGCGCAGACCGACGCGAAGTGAGCGCCGAGTCCGCTCGATGCACCGGTGATCAGAACGCGCTTCCCTTGCAGGCCGAATGTCTCCTTCGGGGGCATGAAGTCTCCTAATTGTTCCAACCGATTGTTGGACAATATTAAGGAACAAAATCGTTTTGTTCAACTGCTATGATCCGCCGATGAACGCAAAAACCCCCACCCGCTCCGCGTCTGATGACGACGCGCCGGCCGATGCCGACAAGGGCGCCGCTTCCGACGCGGTGTTCCATGGCATCCTGCGCGGTCTCGAAAGCCAGGCTTTCGTGCCGGGCCAACGTCTGGTGGAAGCCGATCTTTCCGCGCGCTTCGGGGTCAGCAGGAATTCGGTGCGCGAGGGTCTGCAACGGCTGGTGGCCGAGGGCGTCATCGAATTGTTGAAGCACAAGGGTGCGGTGATTCGCACGCTCGACGTGCAGGACACGATGGACGTTCTCGACGTCGCTGAACTGATGACGGGTCTTCTTGCACGCGGCGCTGCCCGGAATCACGCCGATGCGCCGCTGGCCAGCAAGGTGCGTCAAAGCCTGCGCGAACTCGCCCGCGCCGACGACGCACGCGACACCCTCGCCTTTACCCTCGCGCGACGGCAGTTTTATCGGGCGCTGCTGGATCTGTCGCGCAATCGCGAACTGAAGCGCCTCTTCCCGACGATTCATATGCCGATCGTGTACGCGCAGCATCGCTTGCCTTCGTTGCAGCAGATCAGGTTGCGCGACTACAAACGCATTGCAAGCGCGGTGCTTGCGGGCAAGGAAGATGAGGCCGAAGCGCTGGCGCGCGAACACGTTCAGACGGTGCGTGCGTGCATTCGGGAGAATTACGCGCGGTTGAGTGATGTCGGGTGATTCACGCGATTAATCTTTGCAAAGTGACTTCATGTCGCTCTTAAATGGGTCTTTAAAAAGCGTGGCAGCTTTCTAAGAATGTGCCGGACTGACGCGGGTTGACCGAAGCAGCATGCGCACCTAGAATTCCCGCCAAGCACATGAGTTTCTTTTTTAGAAACGAGAGTTTCCCACATTCGAGGCCGATGGAATCTGATGGCGGAGTCGAGATAATCACGCCAAAAATGCCGCCGAGCTGCCGAGCTGCCGAGCTGCCGAGCTGCCGAGCTGCCGCGCGACGTGTGGCACAGGCATCGGATTCAATTCGCCCGCACTGTTTCTGCACTATGCCTCCCATTACCGAAGACGATTCCAGTTCTCCCGCCGCGATGAAATCGCTGCGCTCCGCATTGCGCGTGCTGATGGAATTCACGAGCGGAAGCGCCAGCTATACCGTCACTGAACTGGCTGCGCAAACCGGCTTGAGCAAGAGTCATATATCGAAGATTGCCGCCGCGCTGGCCGATGCCCGACTTATCCGGCAGGACCCGTCGTCGCAGGCTTATTCCGTGGCGGTGCGCTCGTTTATTCTCGGTTCGCAGTTTTTCAACCAGGACGAGTTGTGCAGCCACGCATTGCCCCTACTGCGCGATCTCACAGAACGCACCGGTCACAGCACGCGGCTTTCAGCACTCGACGGCGACCGCGCCGCCTATCTGATCGGCATCAATGGTCCGCTGTTCACGGACTCGCCGTGGAAGATCGGCACCTACATGCCGATTCATTCCACGTCCGCCGGCCGCATCCTGCTGGCCTTCATGGACGAGCAGGACATGCTCGCGATCATCCATCAGCCGTTGCGCAAGGTCACGCCGGCGACGGTCGTGGATCCGTCCGCGCTGGTGAAGCTGCTGCACACCGTGCGCGACAAGGGCTTTTCCGTTTCGCGCGATGAGAACACCCTCGGTCTGGCGGCTATCAGCGTGCCGGTCTTCGATGAACATCGCGTGGTGATCGGCGCGTTGAGCATTGCCTTCCCCAGCCATACCGTCGCGAAGAAAGAAGAAGCTGAATTGCTGATTCCGCTGCAACGCACGGCGCGAACGCTCTCCCAACGCATGGGCTGTCCCGTGTATCCCTACGGCGGCGCGCGCTGAGGCGCGACTGATCCGCTCGACTCACGGCCGCTCGCCGGCCGTCTGATCCCCTTCTATAGCTGGTTTCCTCGACAGTCCCGGGCGCGCATGCGGCCCGGACTTCCTGCCGCACGCCCTCTCTTTCACGCTGCATGACCACGCGACCAACTTGCGCGCGCACGTCGCGGCGTCGCGCATTCAGGCAAACCCTCGTTGCGTCGCGAAAAAATAAAGCTAATATAACTCCGTGTTTCCGTATGGAACACAAGGTGTTCCAAAAATTCACTCAGACAAGGACGCTTCGTGAATCAATCCGAGATCGATCAGGCCATCGCGCGCGGCAAGGCGCACTTCCAGGAAACGCTGGGCAATCTGCCCGAACCCATCCGCGCGATGATGGAGCATTGCCCGCAGCACTGGCCGGGCTATCTGCTGTTCCGCGAAGGCGTCTACGGCGACCACACCGCGCAAGGCGGCCTGGACCTGAAGACCAAGGAACTGCTCTATACGGTGCTGGACATCGTCACCGGCAATCTCGAAGGCGCCATCAATCACGGCAATGCCGCGGCCAAGGCCGGCATGAGCAGCCGCGAACTGGCCGAAGCCTGCATGCAGGTCATGCACGTGTGCGGCGTCACCACCTGGGGCAAGACCGGCTACAAGGTCGTCGATCACATCGCTTCACTCGAACGCGATCGCGCCACGCGGTGACTATCCGGCGAAACGGCTCAGCCGCTACGTCAACCGCCTGATCCATGCACTGCAGCGAGGCCGACCGCTCCCGGGTCTGTCGGCCTTGCACGCCGGACCGGCGCCGGATTCATCGACATCGCCGCACATCGCATTGCCGTCCTGCCGTCGCCATCGAACGGCGGAACAACCGGGAATAACCGGGGAATAACCAGGAAGAAGCGCGAGACGGCACGGGAACTAACGTGTTTTCACGAACCTGTCTGTTAGCAATTCGAAATATCAATCGGAGACGAAGGTGAAGCAGATGAAGAACGGCAAAGCCGTGGCGGCCGCTTTCGCGGGCCTGGCACTCGGCGCAGCGAGCCCGGTCGCGCGAGCGCAGAGCAGCGTGACCTTATATGGCGTGATCGATACGGCCATCGACATATCCAACCAGGGCCACGGCACGCTGGTCCGTGAAACCAGTGGCGCCATGCAGGGCTCGCGCTGGGGCTTCATCGGCAAGGAGGATCTCGGCGGCGGCTATCAGGCCATCTTCACGCTGGAGAACGGCTTCAACGCGAACACCGGCACCGCCGGACAGGGCGGCCTGCTGTTCGGACGCCAGGCGTTCGTCGGCTTCACCGGACCGCAAGGCACGCTGACCTTCGGCCGGCAGTATTCGCCCGAGTTCTGGGCCTTCACCTACAACGACGCCTTCCTAGGCGGTCTGCAAGGCGGCTTGTCGGACTTCTACCGGACGCTGCCCGACGGATCGCAGAAGAACATGATGAACGCGTATGCGTCGAACGGGCGGACCAACAATTCCGTCGTCTACAAGACGCCCAATCTGTATGGCTTCACGGTGACCGCCATGTACGCCTTCGGCGGCGTTCCCGGAAGCATCAAGGACGGCCAGACCGTGTCGGGCTGGGTCAACTACACGCTCGGCGGCTTCGCGTTCAACGGCGCGTACCTGCGTACCATCACCACCAACGGCGCGGGCGACCTGATCGCCTGGACCGCGGGCGGCACCTACACGATCGGACCGGCGCAGATATTCCTGGCCTACAGCAAGGACACCGACACCACCGCCAACACGCCCGCCCTCACAGGCCCCAAGGTGCAGTTCTCGCTCGTGAACCTCGGCCTCCGCTATCAGATCACGCCGGCGCTGACGGCGATGGCGCAGGTCGTGCACGTCATCAACACGTCGGATGGACTCTCCGCGTCCCAGAACGCCTACATCGAAGCCATCGGACTGCAATACGCGCTGTCGAAACGCACGGCGGTGTTCGCGTCGTACGGGCAGGTGCAGAACAAGAACGGCTCGACCTACTCACTCGGCGGCGCGGTGTACCTGGCCGGCGTGGCCACGCCGAATTCGGTGGGACGCACGTTTCAGCTCGGCATGCGCACGTCGTTCTGATCAAGCCGAAGCTAATGGACTTCCCTAGGAGACAACTATTAAGCGAACGCGCCAAAATAATTCCTGTGAGGCACATGCGTTTCCATGATGGAAACGATGGGACGAAGTTCGGGCGTCTGGCAAGAATATCGCCTTCCGACAACCCGGCCACGCTGGTCTGCTATCTATTCCGCTACGGACACCCAATTGCAAGCTACACAACCTCACGCGCGTCTCGCCGCGCAACGCTGTACGACGAGAGCCGCCGCAACTTCGCTGTGCTCTTCCTGGAGCCATGTCATCGACAGCCTTGGCGCAAGCGCATCGCGCGCGCTGCTGGACGTCGCGCTCCTGACCGCGCTCGGCGGCGCGGCGCCTGCACACGCTTTCCAGTCCGAAGGCACGGTGCGCATCGGCTCGATGGAAGCGCAAACCGGCATCCCGGCGGCGTACGGCATCCAGGCGCTGGTTGGCTCGCAGATCGCCATCGACGAAATCAATGCGGCCGGAGGCGTGAAGGTGGACGGCCGCATGGTCAAGCTCGCGCTCACGCCGGCGCCGAACGGCTATGACCCGGGCGGCGACTCCGCCGCGACCATCGCGCTGATGAAGAAGCTGGTCGCCGACGATCGCGTACTCGCCATCAAGGGCACGTCGAAGTCGGCGAACACCGAAGCCGCCTTCAACTACCTGAAGGAACTGGAAAAGCAAGGCACGCCGGTGGTGCTGCTGTCGTCGGCTTCCGCGAGTCCGGGGCTGGGCAAGATCTCCAGCTGGGGCTTTCGCAATTCGTTCTTCGAGTCCGACCTGATCCAGAGCGAGACGAAGCTGCTGCACGACAAGTTCGGCTACAAGACCGCCGCGATCTTCGTGGCCAAGGACAACGCCGCCAATGCGCTGACCGCGCAGAGCGTCCTGCGTCCGGCGCTGGAAAAGGCCGGCTTCAAGATCGTCGCCGAGACGGCGGGCCTCGAGAATGACAGCGACCTGTCCGCGCAGATCGAGGCGCTCTCGAAAGCACAGCCCGATGTCGTCGCGGTGTCCACGCCGGTGCTCGCGGGCGTCAACCTGATGAAGGAAGCGAAGCGCCGCGGCTTCGCGCCGAAGGTGTGGATCGGCACGATCGGCAACATCGCGCCGGAAGTACCGAGGCTCGGCGGCAAGGCGGTGGAAGACATGCTCGTGGGCAGTTCGTACTCGCCTGACCAGCCGAAGATCGCCGAGCTCGCGCAGACCTACCGCAAGCGCGCGGGCATCGACATCAATCTCTTCGGCGTGAACGGCTACGAGGCCATCTATTTGTTCAAGGCGGCCATCGAGGCGTCGGGCATCAGGAACACGCCGGACACGTTGCAGGACGACCGCAAGAAGTTTCGCGATGCGCTCGCCAAGGTGGACATCGTCAGCATCACCGGCGAGCGCGTCACCTTCGACGCCGAACACGACGCGGTCAAGAAAGGCTACTTGCTGACGATCAGGAACGGCAAGTACCAGATCTGGGACCAGAAGCCCTTCCATTGAACCTACGCGGCCGCGGAAATCGCCATGCATATCCTTGAGTACATCTTGAGCGGGCTGCTGTTCGGGAGCACGTATTCGCTCGTCGCGATCGGCTTCACGATCATCTTCGGCGTGCTGCACCGGCTCAACATTGCCCACGGCGCGACGATCATGGTGTCGGCGTTTGCCGGCGCCACGGTCTCGCTGCTGCTGGGCGGCGACAGCTATGCGGTGCTCGCGCTGTCCTTCGTCGTTTCGGTGGTGACGGGCGCGGTGCTCGGCGTACTCATCGAGCGCGTGATCTTCCGGCCGCTGCGCAACGCCTCCTATCTCGCGCCCTTCGTCGCGACCGTCGGCATCACGATGGCGCTCGAAGAAGCGATGCAGCAGGTCTCACGCCGCGTGCCGATCTTCTATCCGGAGTACACGCCGTATCCGTCGCCGCTGGAAGATCTCTCGTTCCATCTCGGCGAGGTCTATATCCGCGGCGCATACGTGGTGATCTTCGCCGTCTCGCTGATGCTGATGGTCCTGCTGCATCTGTGGGTGACGCGCAGCAGCTCGGGCCGCGCGATGCGCATCGTCGAGGAAAACCCCACGGCCGCGCGTCTGCTCGGCATCAACGTGGAGCGCACCGAGATGGTCGCGTTCGCGGTGGCCTCCGCGCTCGCCGGCGCGGCGGGCTGCCTGATCGGCGTGTCCACCGGCACGATCAACGCCTATATCGGCGCGCCGCTGCTGCTCACGAGCTTCGTGGTGATCGTGATCGGCGGACTCGGCAACCTGTATGGCGCGATGTTCGGCGGCTTGTTCGTCGGCGTCGTGCAGATTCTCACGACGAACCTGCTCTCGGCCTCTTACAAGGAAGCGGTTCTGTTCATCCTGATGTTCATCGTACTCATCGTGCGTCCGCAAGGCCTGTTCGGCGGCGCGGTGGGCCGGCCGGACTGAATCCATGAGCTATCTCGTCACCCTCTTCACCATCGCCGGCCTCAACGCGATCCTCGCGGTCAGCGTCTACATGACGCTGGCGACCGGCCAGTTCTCGCTCGCGCAAGTCGGCTTCTGGGCCATCGGCGCGTACGGCACCGCCGCGCTGACCACGCTCTATGGCTGGGCGCTGCTGCCCGCGCTGCTCGCCTGCGCCGCCGGGTGCTTCGTCATCGGCATCGCGCTCGGCTATCCGTGCCTGCGCGTCAAGGGCATCTATCTGGCGCTCGCGACGCTCGGCTTCTCCGAGTGCGTGCGGGTCTTCTTCCTGAACTTCACGTGGCAGGTGCCGGTGCAAGGCGTGCCGACCGGACCCGCCGCGGCCACCGGTTTTCGCAACGTGGCCGTGCTGACGCAACCGTGGCACGTCGCCGCGTTCCTCGTTGTGCTGATCGTGCTGCTGGTCGCGCTCGAGCGCAGCCGCTACGGCAAGATGCTCGGCGCGATCCAGGAAGACGAAGCCGCCGCGTCCGCGATGGGCATCGACGTGGTCGCCAGCAAGCTGCTCGTGTTCGCGCTGGGCGCGGCAGTCGCGGCGGTCGGCGGAGGCCTGTATGCGTGCTACATGTCGTTTATCACCTCGGGCGACTTCGGCTTCAGCCTGACGATGCTCGCGGTGCTGTATGTGGGCGCGGGCGGTCTCGGCACCTTCTGGGGCCCGGTGTTCGGCGCGGTGCTGCTGACGCTGCTGCCCGAGGTGATCCGCCCGCTGCAGGAGTACCGGATGATCTTCTACGGACTGCTCGTGACGGCCATCGTGCTGGTGCGCCCGCGCGGCCTGATCGATGAAAACGCCGTGCACTGGCTCGGCCGAGTCACGCGCCGCAGGTCCGGTCACGACGAACGCCGCCGTCTGCAAGGAGGGCAATCATGAACACGGCACTCAGTCTGCGCGGCATCGCGAAATCGTTTGGCGGGGTCAAGGCGCTGTCCGGTGTCGATCTCGACGTCGGCGGCAGCGAGATCCTCGGGCTGATCGGCCCGAACGGCTCTGGCAAGACGACGCTGGTCAATGTCATCTCCGGCTTCGTGCGGCCCGACAAGGGCGTTGTCTCGCTCGGCGACGCGCATGCGCTGACCGGACTCCAGCCGCATCGCATCGTCCGGTCCGGCGTCACGCGCACCTTCCAGAATTTGCGCATCTTCAAGCGGCGCACGGTGCTCGACAACGTGCTGCTCGGCCAGACGCCCAAGGTCTCGCTCGGCGAAATCCTCAACCCGCTGCTGACGGCGCAGGTCCGCGCCCGCCGCCGCGACGCCCGCGAGTGGCTGCAGCGCTTCAACCTTGACGAGCGCGCGGAGGCGATTGCCGGAAGCCTGTCGTTCGGCGAGCAGAAGCGGCTGGAGCTGGCGCGCGCGCTGGCCAACGGCCCGCAGGTGCTGCTGCTCGACGAACCCGCCGGTGGCATGAATCCGAGCGAGATCGAGGAACTGAAGGTGCGTCTGCGCGAGGTGCGGGCAAGCGGCGTGGCCATCCTGCTGATCGAACACAACATGAAGCTCGTGATGGAACTGTGCGACCGCATCGCGGTGCTCGCGCACGGCTCGATGATCACCACGGGAACACCCGACGCCGTCCGTCGCGACGAACGCGTCATCCGCTCGTACCTCGGCGAGGAGTAGAACGGCCATGCTCGATGTCTCCAACCTGTCGGTCCGCTACGGCGCGATCGAAGCCCTCAAGGGCGTCACGCTGAACGTGACGCCGGGCGAGATCGTCACCATCATCGGCGCCAATGGCGCGGGCAAGTCCACGCTGCTGCGCGCGCTGTCCGGCCTGATCCGCCCGGCGGCAGGCCGCATTCGCTTCGAAGGAGCGGACCTGTCCGCCGTGCCAGCGCACACCATCGTGCGCAACGGCCTGGTGCACGTGCCGGAAGGCCGCATGGCGCTGGCGAAGCTCTCGGTACTCGAAAACCTGCTCGCCGCGACCGGCATCCGGCGCGACAAGTCCGAAGTCGCCGCCGATGTCGATCGCGTGATGGGCCGCTTCCCGATCCTGCGCGAGCGCGCGAAGCAACTCGCCGGCACGCTGAGCGGCGGTCAGCAGCAGATGCTGGTGATGGCGCGCGCGCTGCTGGCGCGGCCGCGGCTGCTGTTGCTCGACGAACCGTCGCTCGGCCTCGCGCCGGTGATCAGCCAGCAGATTTTCGAACTCGTCTCGGAGATCCGCCGCGAGGGCGTGACCGTGCTTCTGATCGAGCAGAACGCGAAGCGCGCGCTGGCCATCGCCGACCGCGCCTATGTCCTTGAGCTCGGCCGGATCGCGCTCACCGGCGCGGCGGCGGCGGTCGCGTCCGATCCCAGGGTGATCCAGGCTTATCTCGGCGGTTGACCCTTCAACGAAAAGATCCCACATGGAAACCTACGATTACGTCGTTATCGGCGGAGGCACGGCGGGCTGCATCATCGCGAACCGCCTGTCGCAGTCGGGCAAGCATCGCATCCTGATCCTCGAAGCGGGTCCCGACGACCGGAAGCTGTGGACGCGCTTTGTGGTCGGCGTGTCGAAGACCATCACCGATCCCGACGTCAACTGGTGCCTCAAGTCCGAGCCCGAGTCGAACGCGCATGGCCGCCGGCTCGCCGTGCCGCTGGGGCGCGTGCTCGGCGGCTCGTCGGCGATCAACGGCGGCGTGTACGTGCGCGGCAGCCGCGCCGACTACGACCGCTGGGCGCAGAAAGGCTGCGTTGGCTGGTCCTATGCCGACGTGCTGCCCTACTTCAAGCGCGCCGAACGCTTCCAGCGCGGCGCCAGCGAGTATCGCGGCGGCGACGGTCCGCTCGGCGTGTCCGACAACTACGAGAGCGACAAGCTGATCGACGCCTTCATCGCGTCGGCGCAGGCGGTCGGGCATCGCTGCAATCCGGACTTCAATGCGCACTCGCAGGACGGCTTCAACTACTCGCAGACGACGACCTACAAAGGCTGGCGGCACAGCACCGCGCGCGCCTATCTGAAGCCCGTGCAGGGCCGCCGCAACCTGACGGTGATCACCGGGGCGCTCGCCAGCCGGATCGTGTTCGAGAACCGCCGCGCGGTGGCCGTGGAATACCGGCAGGAAGGCGCGTCCGTCACGGTGCGCGCGGCGAAGGAAATCATCCTGTGCGCGGGCGCGATCCACTCGCCGGCGCTGCTGGAGCGCTCGGGCGTCGGTCAGGCGGAGCGGCTCGCGGCGCTCGGCATTCCGCTCGTGCACGACGCCCGCGAGGTCGGCGAGAACCTGCAGGATCACTTCGCCGCCTGGACGCGCTGGCGCGTCAAGGGCCACGCGACGCTGAACCAGCGCACGCGCGGCTGGCGCGCGGTGCTCGAAGCGCTCAAGTTCGCGTTGTTCCGGACCGGCGCGCTGACCTATCCCGCGTGCCCGGCGATGGGCTTTGCGCGCACCCGCGACACCGAGGAACACTGCGACGTGCAGTTGTTCGCGGCGCCGCTGTCGTTCTCCGACCCGGCCACGCGCAAGCTCGATCGCCATCCGGGCATGACGATCTCGGTGATGGGCCTGCGGCCCGCGAGCCGCGGCTCGGTGCATCGCGAGTCCGCTGATCCGGCCGCGTCGCCGGTGGTGCGCTACAACGCCTTCTCGGTCGAGGACGACGCGCGCGTGATCGCCGACGGCATCAGGATCGCCCGCAGCGTAATGCTGGCGGGTCCGCTGCGCGTCTTCGAACCGGTCGAGACGGCGCCGGGCGCGGCAGTGTCGAGCGATGCCGAACTGCTCGACTTCGTGCGCCAGGCCGGCAACACCTGTTATCACCCGTGCGGCACCTGCCGGATGGGCGCGGATGACGACGCCGTCGTCGATCCCCGGCTGCGCGTGAACGGCGTCGAAGGCCTGCGCGTCGCCGACAACTCGATCATGCCGGAGGTCGTCTCCGGCAACACCAACGCCACCGCGATCATGATCGGCGAGAAAGCCTCGGACCTGATCCTCGCGGACGCCTGAACCCGGCAAAGGAGCCGCTGATGATGTACGAGAACTACGAGATGCTGACCTTCAAGCGCGCGGGGCGCGTGCTGCGCGTGACCATCGACAACCCGCCGCGCAACACCATGGTCGGCGCGCTGCATCACGACCTGCACCGGGCCTTCGTCGAGATCAATCACGACGAAGACACCTCGGTCGTGGTGCTGACGGGCAAAGGCGAGGCGTTCTGCGGCGGCATCGACATTCCCGCGCTCGCACGCCGGCTCGAACAGCCGCAGGACTTTTCGCTGATCGCGAGCGCGCCCGAGCTGCTGCACGCGCTCATCGACCTGCGCAAGCCGATCATCGCGCGCCTGAACGGCGATGCGATCGGCGTGGGCGCGACCATCGCGCTGTATTGCGACATCATCATCGCCGCCGATCACGCGGTCATCGCCGATCCGCACGTGCGCACCGGCCTCGTTGCCGGCGACGGCGGCGCGCTGCTGTGGCCGCTGGTGATCGGCTTCGCGCGCGCCAAGGAGTATCTGCTGACGGGCAATCCGATCAGCGCCCCCGACGCCGCCGCGATGGGCCTCATCAACCGCGCGGTGCCGGCGGACCAGCTCGACGAGGCCGTTGACGCGCTCGTGACCCAGATCGCCGAGGGCCCGCCGATGGCCGTGCGCCTCACCAAGCAGGCCGTCAACATGCTGCTCAAGCAGTGGGCCGTACCGTACGCGACGGCGCATATCGGCCTGGAGACCTTCAGCAAGGCGCACGCCGATCACAAGGAAGCGGTCTTCGCGCTGCGCGACAACCGCGCGCCGAAATTCACCGGTCGTTGAGCCGCCATCGAGGAGAACACCTTGACCCAGACGCCACCTGACCATGCGCCCTTCCCGGCGCGCGCATGGTTCCAGCGCTTCGCCGGCCATCTCGAACAGGACGACGACTTTCGCGCGCACGGCCGCTGGCTCACCGCGCGCATCGCATACCGCTGCGACCAGCAGACCGTCGTGATGCAGATTGACCGCGGCATCGTGCTGGATGTGGTCGAAGGCTACAGCGAGTCCGACTACCTGATCTCCGGCACCCGCGAGCAGTGGAACGTGCTGTTCGAAGCGGGCTGGGGCCTGGTCCGGCTTTACCGCACCGGCACGCTGACGGTGCGGGCCGATCCGGTGCGGCTGATGCAGAACTGGAAGGCGCTCTTCTTCATCACGGAGGCCATGCGGCACTTCTCCGGCCACGCCTGAACACGACACTACGGGATCGCACATGCCTTACCTTTATCTCGACGATCTGCGCCTCTACTACGAGGAAGAAGGCGACGGCCAGCCGCTCGTCCTGATCCACGGGGCGAGCCAGGACACGCTGTCATGGCACGACAACATCCGCCACTTCGCTACCCGCTACCGCGTCCTCGCGATCGACCTGCCGGGCCACGGCAAATCCGCACTCGTCGAGCGCCGCCCGACCACGACCACCGCGGAATTCACCGGCGTCGTCTGGCGCTTCATCGAGGCGAAGCAACTGCGCGAGCCGATCATCATCGGGCACTCGCTGGGCGCGGGCGTCGCCATCATGACGTCGATCGAGCATCCCGAAGCGATCAAGGGCGTCGTCGCGGTGTGCGGCGGCGCGGCGTTCCGTGGATCGGCGGGCGTGAGCTATCAGGGCGACCTGCTGCGCAACACGCAGATCAACGCAACCGACTGGCTCGAAACCATCTTCCATTCGGTGCTCGGGCGCACGACCTCGCTCGAACGGCGCCGCGAGATGGCCTTCGACGCGACGCGCTGCTCGCCCTACGTCTCGTACGCCGACCTGCTCACCTACGCGGGCCTCAACCTCTACGAAGCGATGCACAAGGTGCGCCGGCCGGTGCACTGGATCGTCGGCGAGGATGACTGGTCCACGACGCCCGCAATGGCGCGCGCCACCAGCGCGCAGTTCGCCGCTCAAGGCGTGGCTTCGGAGGTGCACGAACTGAAGGGCCTGGGACACATCCCGCACTGGGAACAGCCCGACGCCTTCAACGCGATGCTCGACACCGTGCTCGCCAAGTTCGATGCAGTCGAGCGTTGATCGCGACCTCTCCACACGTTCCGGGCCACGCACATGTCATTCAACTTTGAACCGCTGACCCCGACGAACGCTTTGCGGCGTGCCGCGCTCGTGTTCGGTGATCGCGTGGGCGTCGTGGACGGCGACATCCGCTTCACCTACGCGCAGTTCCTCGAACGCTCGCTGAAGTTCGCGGGCGCGCTGCGGACGCTGGGCGTCGGCGTGGGGGAACGTGTCGGCATGCTGGCCGGCAATACGCACGTGATGCTGGCGGCGCACTACGCGGTGCCGTTTGCCGGCGCGGTGCTGGTGAGTCTCAACACGCGCATCACGCCGGCCGACATGACGTGGATCCTGCGCCACGCCGGCTGCACCGTGCTGATCTACGACGATGACTACGCCGAGGCCGCCGCCCGGGTGGCGCGGGAACTCGGACCGGCGCTCAGGCTGGTGCGGGCCGGCGGCCACGAAGACGAACTCGAGACGCTGATCGCCTTCGCCGCGCCGTTCGACGAACCCGTGCGCGACGAGATGGGCATGCTCGCGATCAACTACACGAGCGGCACGACGGCGCAGCCGAAGGGCGTGATGGTTCACCATCGTGGCGCGGCGTTGCAGGCGCTGGCGATGGCGCTGCACATGCGGCTCGACGCCGACTCGGTCTATCTCTGGACCCTGCCGATGTTTCACTGCAACGGCTGGTGCTTCACCTGGGCCGTGACGATGGTGGGCGGCGTGCACCTGTGCCTGCGCAAGCCGCAAAGCACGGCGATCTGGCGGCATCTGCGCAACTCGGGCGTGACGCACCTGTGCGCCGCGCCGACGGTGCTGACGTCGACCATCTGGGACCCGGAGGCCGCCAACGGTCCCGCGACGCAGCCGGTGCACATCGCCACGGGCGGCGCGCCGCCGACGCCTGCCCTGCTCGAACGACTGGCGGCGCTCGGCTTCGGCATGACGCATCTGTATGGCCTGACGGAGACCTTCGGCCCGGCGTGCATCTGCGAATGGCGCAGCGAATGGAATCCGTTGTCCTTCGAAGCGCAGGCGCGGCTGAAGGCGCGGCAAGGCGTCGGCAATGTGATCTCGAACGAGCCGCGCGTGGTGGATGCCTCGGGCGCCGATGTCGCACCGGACGGCATCGCGCTGGGCGAGATTGCGATTCGCGGTAACAACGTGATGCTCGGCTACTACCGCGACGCCGCCGCGACGCAGGCCGCCAGCCCCGATGGCTGGTTCCGCACCGGTGACCTGGGCGTGCGGCATCCGGATGGTTACATCGAGCTGCGCGACCGTAGCAAGGACATCATCATTTCCGGCGGCGAGAACATCTCGTCGGTGGAGGTGGAGCGCGCGCTGACGTCGCATGGCGATGTGCTGGAAGCGGCGGTCGTCGCCTGTGCAGACGAGAAATGGGGCGAAGTGCCGGTGGCCTTCGTCACCCTGAAGGACGGCGCGACGGCCGGCGAACAGGCGCTGATCGAACACGTGCGTGCGACGCTTGCGCGCTTCAAGGCGCCGAAGCGCGTCATCTTCGATGCGCTGCCGAAGACGGCCACCGGCAAGGTGCAGAAGAACCTGCTGCGCGCCCGGCTCAAAGAACGGCAAGCACCAGAGACCTGATTCAACGCCTGCGCCTCGCGTTGCCCCGCGAAGCGGATACGCGACTCCAACCGTAGCCCAAATTCAGCACTATGCCGCCCATCACTGAAGACGATTCCAACTCTCCTGCCGCCATGAAGTCCCTGCGGTCGGCGCTGCGTGTGCTGATGGAATTCACCAGCGGCAAGCCCAGCTACACCGTCACCGAACTCGCGGCGCAGACCGGCCTGAGCAAGAGCCATATCTCGAAGATCGCAGCCGCACTGGCCGACGCCCAACTGATTCGCCAGGATCCTGCGTCGCAGGCCTTCTCGGTGGCCGTGCGTTCATTCGTGCTCGGCTCGCAATTCTTCAATCAGGATGACTTGTGCGGCCAGGCGCTGCCGCTGCTGCGCGACCTCACGGAGCAGACCGGCCACAGCACGCGCCTCTCGATGCTCGATGGCGACCGCGCCGCGTATCTGATCGGCATCAACGGGCCGCTGTTCACGGACTCGCCGTGGAAGATCGGCACCTATATGCCGATCCACGCGACCTCCGCCGGCCGCGTGCTGCTGGCCTTCATGGCCGACGATGACATGCGCGCGCTGTTGCGCGGGCCGCTCAGGAAGATCACGCAGGAAACGATCGTCGATGCGGAGACCTTGTTCGAGCTGCTGCGCGCCGTGCGCGAGCACGGCTTCTCCGCGTCCCGCGACGAGAACACGGTCGGCCTCGGCGCGGTCAGCGTGCCGGTGTTCGATGCGCATCGGGTGGTGATCGGCGCGCTCAGCATCGCGTTTCCGAGCCACAACGTGGCCCGAAGCGAGGAAGCGGCGCTGCTCGCGCCGCTGCAACGCGCCGCGCGGACGCTGTCGCAGCGGCTGGGCTGCCCGGTGTATCCGTACGGCAGCGCCCGCTGAGTTTCTTGGAAAGGCTTCAGCGCTGCTTCAGCTTCACGGTTGCCGAGCCGGTGATCGTGACCTGTCCCAGCTGGTTTTCGCCCCAGAGCTCCAGGTCGACGAGCGCTGCGCCGTCTTCGATACGCTTGCCGGTCACGCGACCCGAGAAGCGATGCGTGTCGCCGAAGATCACCGGCAGCTTGATGCGCGCGCTATAGCGCAGCATCTCGCCTTCATCGCCGATCCAGTTGGTCACGACGGTCGCCAGCATGCCGCAGCGCTGCGGGCCGTTGTCGTAAGGACCCGGCATGCCGAGATCCGCTTGCGCCACTTTCGCGTCCTGATGCCCGATGCTCGGCAGCACCTTCGCGCCGTAGTAGCACTTGTCGTAGTTGTTCGGCAGCTTGTCCGGGTCGTTGCGCGCCCACGCCGTGTAGCGCCACTTGAGCTTGGTGGACTTGTAGCCCGTCGTGCCGACCGCGCCGGCGTAGTACGTCGTCATGTCCATCTGGTTGATCGGGCCGCGCACGGTGCCGGGCAAGTCCTCGCCTTCGCGCACGTCGTCCCACCACAGCGTCGCGGCGCCACGGCGGAATTCTTCGAGCTGGGCGGTCATGATCGCGTCGAGTTCGGCCTCGGTATAGACGTGCTTCTCGCGCGGCTCGTAGCGCAGCCCGTCCGATGCGCCGCTGCGCGCCACCCGGAACGTATGCGAGCGGACCCGCGTGCAGAGCTCGCCCTTCTGGTTGTGATACAGCACCTCGCCGGTCTGCAGGACCATGTTGCGCACACGGCGTCCTTCGAGCTTCTTCGCTTCCACATATTCCGCCGACGCCTTGATCTCGTCGTTGCGCTTCATCGGCTGGAAAAACTCGGCATCGATGCCCGAGTAGTACCACTGGATATCTTCCAGCCCCGGCGCGACGACCGCGTCGAACACAGCGAAGAAGAACGTCGGCGGCGCGATGATGCTGCCCCAACGGGTGCCGACCGCGTAGTCGGGATCGCTGTACAGCGGATTGTCGTCGCCGATGCCCCAGCTGTAGTGGCGGATGGTGTCGCGCGTGGCCTCGTTGTTCCATTGCTCGATGCGGATGGGCATGCCCAGCAGCGCGCGGGCTTCGGCCAGCGCCCGGTCGCCGAGTTCGGGAGTGTCGAGATCACGGGTGTCTTGAAGTGTCGTCATGGCGCCTGTCAGATTCGTTTCTGTTAGGGAAACATCAGTTCTCATTCGAACATCCAGCGCAGTATGTTCATCGAATGGCGTCGTGCCCATTGGCGCAAATCCCTTCTTGCTTTCATCCGAGGGCTGACGTTACTATAACTCTATGTTTCCGTATGGAACACATCGTGTTTATTTACATCGAAAGACAGGGAGACTCTGTGAACCAGGCTATTGCAGTGGCCAAGGCCGGCATGAGCGGCCGCGAACAGGACCGCGCCGCACGATGAACTTCTCGCTCTTCACCGAACTACACGCGCGCAGCGAACCGGATGCGCTGGCGCTCGCCGATGAACGCGTGCGGCTCTCGCGCGCCGAACTGGATGGCTGGGCCAACCGCTTCGCTCACTGGCTCAACGCGATGGGACATCGGCCGGGTTCTCCGGTCACGCTGTTCCTGCCCAACCGGGCTGAAATCGTGATCGCGCTGCTCGGCGCCTGGAAGGCGGGCGTGGTCGCGGTGCCGCTGAACTGGCGGCTGGCGGGCGAGGAACTGAGGCGGATTGTCGGGCACACGAATGCACGTTCCGTCGTGACCACCGATGCCCATGCGCAGGCCTTCGTGGAGATGGGCGCGCGCGATGTGCTGTGCGTGACGTTGCAGGCGCAGGAAGGCAGTTTCTGGACGGCGTTGCGCGCCTATCCCGACACCTACGCGTCATTCCAGGCGCAGAGCGGCGACATCGCCAATCTGCTGTACACATCGGGCTCAACTTCTACGCCGAAGGCCGCGATCCATACGCACGGTATGCGGGCATCGATCGGCGGCGCGATGGCGGACTGCTTCCAGCTGTCGCGGCGCGACGTGGCGCTCGCCATCTCGCCGATGTTCCATACCGGCGGCTTGAGCGTGGCCTGCAACGCGCTGTTCGCGGGGTGTCCGCTCATCACGATGGAGAAGTGGGATCTCGAACGCTTCGTCGAGACGCTTGCACGCGAGCGCGTGAGCTTCGTGCACATCATCGCGACGCTGGTGGTCGATATCGTGCGCGCGCCGGCTGAGGTGTTCGCGCCGCTGCAAGGCCGTCCGCCGTTGCGCTTCACGTGGGGCGGCGGCCATTCGGTCACGTCCGAGATGCTGCGCACGTATGAGGAACGGCTTGGCGGCGATTTCCTGCTCGGCTACAGCCGCACTGAAGGCGGCCTGACCTATCAGCCGCTTGGCGCCGCGCGGCGCTTTACCGATCATGGACTGCCCAATCGCAACAGCGCGGACGTCGCCGTCTTCGACTGGACTACGCGCGCGCCTTGCGGCGTCGGCGAGGCGGGTGAGATCTGCGTGCGGGGAGACGGTGTTTCGCCCGGCTACTGGGACGGGGACTACGTGCGCACGCAGCGCATGACCGACGGCTGGCAGCGCACCGGCGACAACGGCTTCTTCGATGCGGACGGCCATCTTCATTTTCTCGGGCGGCTCGATTTCATGATCAAGACCGGCGGCGAGAACGTGTATCCGGAAGAGGTGTCGCGCGCGCTGCTGGAGATCGACGGGATACGTGATGCCGTGGTGTTCGGCGTGCCGGATGCGCGCTATGGTGAACGGGTGGCGGCGCTTGTGGTGGTGGAACCGTCGGGGCCTGTGTTGTCCGTGGAGGGGATTATCGAGGCGGCGCGTGCGCTGTTGCCGGGGTTCAAGATTCCGCGGCTGATTCAGTTGGTGGAAGAACTGCCGAAGCTCGGGAATGGGAAGGTCGATATGGTGGCGGCGCGAAGGAGCTTGCGGGAGGGGGTGGGGGTTGGTGAGTATGCGGGAGCGGGTTGATAAAGGAGTGAGAAGGGGCGGAATGTGAGGATCGCCCCGGTCGATTCGGCGGCGCGCTCGAACGCGCCGACGCCCTCGTGAAATTCTACGCCACCTCTCTCTCGTCTTGGATCAACGCCTGCTTCGTGCTGCCTGAGCGATAGCGCCAACAGGCGCTCGTCGCCCGGTCGACTTCTGATCTCATCCTTAATGCACACCATTTTTTAGAGATCCGATCCGGGATGTCTATCAATAAATCCCTTCGCAGTTGGATATCTGTCAAAAAATGTGAAACTCATCTTGTCTACTATTTCAAGGTTGAAAATGCTTATTCCCGCGTTTTTCAAGTGCAATTGATAGCTCGCTATCTTAGCTTCAACCTCATCCAGTAGCGAAAGTGCCATGCCATCCAGAATCTCAGAATAATCCGCGAGAAGTCCGGTCAGCTCTGATGGCAGTCAGTAGTCAATTATTTCGCCTCTAAAGTAATGCTCGATCTCTGCATCCGGGAAATAATCAAAAAATTCATAGATTTCACCGTCTCTTCCTGCCAGATAATCTCTCATCCTCCTCCTCCGCACTTGAAGACCTGCATCAGGTTACCCTTGTTCGCATTATGCCCGTCGGGACCATCGGGATGTATCAAGCGGGCATGGCTATTACCTGATCCATTTCTACTCGGATTATGAATGACATCAAACCCCGCGATTCTGATTTCCTCAGCACTTGCACCGACACGGTGAAATCGTGCTGCTGCACCACGACCTCACCCGTGATGCCGTTGACCGGTTCGCCAAAGACCCATTGAGCGACGAGTCTGACGAAGTTGCCCCATCGTCCGTTGCCCACGCGATCCTGAATCGCTCTGGACACGTGGCAGGCACGCGACGGTTTGGACAGACCGTGCGAGAAGACTGCACGCATCGCCATGCCGGCGAGCGCCGCGATACTGGGCACGGGTGGACCGCCCACCAGCACCGGACGGGATGCCGGAATCGGCAGCATCACCGAAGTCGGCAGCGACATGCTTCCGCGCCGGGTGTGCTCACTGTTGTGTGACAGCGAAAGCATGCCCGTGAACCAGCAGGTCAGCGCGGGCAGCACCGCATAGGCCATCGGATCGCCATTGGCCTGCACGGTCTTGCTGCCGAGGAAGGCTTCGCCGTTACCCGCGGGCTTGGGCGCATCGGACCCGGTGAACACGCCGCCAATTGGAAAATGCAGGCCGGGCATATGCATGGTCTGCGTGCCGGCGGTCGAGCGCATCAGGCCATTGATCCAGATCGGACCACCCCCACCGCCGGCGGTCACCGCAACACCCATCGCACCGGCCGCGACTGCCGCCGCGCTCACACTGCGCATCCCAAGCTTGACGATGGCTCCCGCACTCATCGCCACCATGCCCATCGACACCATGCTGCCGACACCTTCCGGCAGCGTCGACAGGTATTCCATCGGATCGAGCACGAAGCCCACATGCGGATGCGGCAGGGGCATGACGACGCCCGCAGGCGTCTGAATCAGATGCACGTCCACGCCGACGACGGGCGTCAGGTGCGTGACCGCCAGCATGCCCATCAGGCTTCTTTCCCTGCCGATTGGCTGCTGAACATGGATTTCCGCCATGTTCAGCTTGAGATCGATCCGGCAACGGTCAACCAGAAGGATAAGGTGCCCTGTCCGCATCATGCGCCCGAAGCCTCGTTGATCGAAGCCATCGAGCTTGCTGCATCCGGCACTGCAACGGAATGATTAAATTCCGAAACTCCCAGCCCCTCACCTCCCCCGCTCAAACGCGCCCACCCCCTCCCCACGCTCCCGCGCCCCTTCCTCCGTCCCCACGGAAATCGCCTCGAGCGACCGGTTCTTCGTCTCCGGCCCGAACATCCCGACGATCAACGCCTGCGCCAGCAGCGTCCCGACGATCAGCGTCAGCACGCCCGCGATGCCCGTGCCCGCATACGCCGCCGCCACGGCATAAGGCAACGCGATGCTGACCGCGCGCCCGATGGTATTCGCGAGCCCCGTGCCACGCAGCCGCAAAGCAGTGGGAAACAGCTCCGGCACATAGCTGGCGATCGTGAACGACGACAACACATAAAGACACGCAGTAATCGCAAACCCCAGCACGGCGATCACGACTTCGGATTGCGCGAACGGATAGCCGACGCCGAGCGCCGCGCAGATCAGCGAGAACGCGACGATGCCCCACTTGCGCCCGATGCGCTCCGTCAGCAGAAAGGCAATGAGCGATCCAACCGGTCCCCCCGCGAACATGATGGCCGTCAGCCCGAGCGAACTGGAGATCGTGTGGCCTTCCTTGACGAGAAAAGTCGGGATCCAGCTGACAAACGCGAACTGCGCGACGAACTGCACCACGAGTACGGTGATCGCGCTGATGGTGCGCGCACGCATGCCGGGCGCGAACAGGTCGCGGAGACGGCTGCTCGCCTCAGGCACGCTCTCACGCGCAACCGGAGACGACACAGAAGGCGACACAGAAGACGTCACCCCGCAAGCAGCCTCGATCGACTCGACCACCGCCAGCGCCTCGCGCTCACGCCCTTTCGACGCCAGCCAGCGCGGCGATTCCGGCATCCGCTTGCGCAGGAACCACGCGACCAGCGCGCCCACGCCGGCAATCGCGAACATCCAGCGCCAGCCGTAATGCGGCACGATCATCCAGCCGAGCAGCGTCGAGAGAAACAGCGACGAGTTGATGATGAGATTGACGATCGTGCCGAAGCGGCCGCGCCACGCAGGCGGAATGAACTCGCTCAGCGTGCCGTAGCCAACCACGATCTCCGCGCCCATCCCGATACCCATCACGAGCCGGAAGAAGATCAGCCAGGTCATCGAGGGCGCGAGCGCCGCCGCAATGGAAGCAAGACCGTAGATCAGCAGATTGAACTGATAGCAGAAGCGTCGTCCGTAGCGGTCGCCCATCACGCCGGACAGCCACGCGCCCGCCATCATGCCGATGAAGGTCACCGAGACGAAGGTCGCGTTGAGTTGCAGCGTGGACTCGCCGCTCTTGATCATCGCGGCGAGCACAGTGCCGGCAATGTAGATATCGAACGAATCGAAATACATGCCCGCTGCAATCAACGCGAGCAACTTCCAGTGATAGCGGGACAGCGGCACGCTGTCGAGGCGTGCGCCGATACGGGTGTCAGCCTGCATGTCGGTCTCCGGAAACGATGCTTGTCAGACGATGGTCAGACGATGACGAGGTTGCGCGGCGCACCGCGCGCGAACGCTTCGAGGTTGCCGGTCAACTGGTCCGCCAGCGCCTGCACGGCCTCCTCGCTGGCCCACGCAACGTGCGGCGTCAGGATGAAGTTCGGCAAGTCGAGCAAGGCGCGGAACGGGTGATCGGCGGCGAGCGGCTCGGACGTCGCGACGTCAAAGCCCGCGCCCGCAATCCGCCCGTCCCGCAGCGCCGGCCCCAGCGCATGCTCGTTGACGAGCCCGCCGCGCGCCGTGTTGATGAGCAGCGGGCGGCGCTCCATCGCGGCGAACTCCGGCGTGTCGATCAGGTTGCGCGTCGCGGGCGTGAGCGGGCAGTGCAGCGTGATGACATCGCTCGTGCGCAGCACCGTGTCGAACGGCGTGTACAGCGAACCCATGCCCTCGCGGCCCTTGTGCGCCGACATCAGCACGCGCATTCCGAGCGCTTGCCCCAGCGCGGCCACCGCGCGACCGAGCGCGCCGTCGCCGATGACGCCGAGCGTCGAACCGGCGAGGTCGCGGATCGGATGATCGAAGAAACAGAACTGGCCGCTCGCTTCCCAGCGGCCCGCGCGCACCGACTCGCGATACGCAACCAGACTGCGCCGCAACGCGAAGATCAGCGCGAAGGTATGTTCGGGCACCGTATGCCGCGCATAGTCGCGAATGTTCGAGACGGCGATGCCGCGCGCCTTGCACGCCTCCAGGTCGATGACGTTCGTGCCGGTCGCCGCCACCGCCACCAGCTTCACGCGCGGCGCGTGTTCGAGCGCGGCCGCGCTGATCGGCGCCTTGTTCGTGATGACGATGTCCGCATCGCGAATGCGTTCGGCCACTTCGTGCGCGGCCGTCGCCGGATACTCGCGCCATGTGTGCGCAAAATCCGGCCGGCGCAGGCGGGTCTGTGGAGCGAGGGTGGCGCGGTCGAGAAAGACGATGTTCATCGATGTCATTGAGGTTCGTGGATCAGGGACGCTCGGTGGCGGCGAGTTCGTTCGCATCGTTTCCGGTCCGGCCGTGCCGGCCGCGCATGGCCCACGCCAGCGCCGCAAGCGCAAAGCAGCCGTATAGCGCGATCAACTGGATGCCCGCGTCGAAATGACCGGTGGCGTCCTTCACGACGCCGATCGCATAGGGCGCGGTGAAGCCCGCGAGATTGCCGAACGAGTTAATCGCGCCGAAGCCGATGGCCGCGACCGCAGGTCCGAGCAGCAACGGCAAGGTGGACCAGAAGATCGCCACCGCCGAGAAGGTGCCGAACGCAGCAAGACAGAGAAAGCCAAGCTTGAGAACCGGAGCGGCTGCAAGCGTCGAGCCGCCCAGTCCGATGACGGCGAGCGCCATCGGCAGCAGCACGTGGAAGCGGCGTTCGTCGTGACGGTCGGAACGTCTGCCCCACCACATCATGCCGAAGCCGGCGATGAAGAACGGGATGGCCGCAACCACGCCGACCATGCTCAGGCTCAGATGAAACTCGCGGACGATCTGCGGCAGGAAGAAGCTCAGTCCGAAGATCGACAGATTGATGCCGAAGTAGGCCAGCGCCAGCGCGACGATCACCGGGTTGCGCACCGCGCTCCAGCCGCCGTGTCGCGCGGCGGGCACGCGGGCGCGTTCGGCGGCGATGGTGTTCGCGAGCCACGCGCGTTCGTCCGGCGCGAGCCACTGCGCCTGCGCGGGCGTATCGCGCAACACGGCGAGCACGGCGAACGCGAGCAGCACGGCGGGCAAGCCCTCCGCGATGAACATCAGTTGCCAGCCGTGCAGGCCGAACACGCCGTCGAGTCCGAGCAGCCAGCCCGACAACAGCGAGCCGAACACATTGGCGAACGGCATCGCGGCCATGAAGACGCTCACGACCCGCGCGCGCCACGCGCCCGGAATCCAGTACGTGAAGTACAGCATGATGCCGGGAAAGAAGCCCGCCTCGGCGATGCCGAGCAGCACGCGCAGCGTGAAGAAGCTCGCCGGTCCCTGCACGAAGGCCATGCAGGCCGACAGCACGCCCCAGGTCAGCATGATCCGCGCAATCCAGCGGCGCGCACCGACCCGTTCGAGAATCAGGTTCGACGGCACCTCGAAAATCACATAGCCGATGAAGAACAGGCCCGCGCCGATGCCGAAGGTCGTCGCCGAGAAGCCGAGCGCGCGATTCATCGTCAGCGCCGCGAAGCCGATGTTCACGCGGTCGAGAAACGACACGACGAAGCACACGATCAACAGCGGCACATAACGCCGCAGCACCCGGCGCATGGTGCGGACTTCGAGTTCATCCATGCAGGTCTCCTTGAACATCGTCATGCAGCGTGAACACGCTGGCTATAATGCGTTCAGCCTGGCACGCCCGCGACAGCGCGCATCATCATCGAGCGACCTCCATGCCGAAGACTCCAGCGAACGAGACCGCCGTCCCTTCTTTCCGCACCACCTCTTCCGATATCGTCTTCACGCAGATCCGCGCGCGCATTCTCGACAACGCGCTGCGCCCCGGCGCCTACGCCACCGAACAGGAGCTCGCCGAAGCCTTCGGCGTGAGCCGCACGCCGGTTCGCGAGGCGATGGTGCGTCTGCGTGACGAAGGCCTCGTCGAACTCGTGCCGCGTCGCGGCATGCGCGTGTTGCCGGTGTCGGTCGCGGACATGCGCGAGATCTATCAGATCCTCACCAGCCTCGAAGCGACCGCCGCGGAACTCGTCGCCGTGAGCAAGCCCGCCGCGAAGGATCTGCAAGCGCTCGAACGCGCGTGCGTCGCCATGGACCGCGCGCTCGCGAAGGACGACCTCGAAGCCTGGGCCGCCGCGGACGAAGCCTTCCACCTTCATCTCCTCAAGCTGTGCGGCAACGCGCGGCTCGAGCAGATCGTGCGCAAGTACTGGGACCAGATTCATCGCGTGCGTTTCATCACGCTGAAGCTCGGGCCGAAACCGCACGCATCGGCGGGCGAACATCGCGAGATCGTCGCAGCGCTCGCCCGCTCCGATGCCGATACCGCGCAACGCCTGTTTCGCGAACACCGCGCGCGCGGCGTGCAGAAGCAGCTCGCCACGCTCAGGGACTTTCGCCTCGATCAGGTCTGAGCGCGTCCCCCGCCGCCGCATGCTCCGCGATGGCTTCGTCGAGCAAGGGCCACGCCACCGTGAAGCTCTGAATGCCCATCGCGCTGGCCAGCTGCATCACTTCCAGCAGTTCAGCCGCGCTTGCGCCATACCCCAGTGCGTTCTTCATGTGGATGCGCGTACCCGGCGCGAACTGATGCGTCGCCGATACCGCCACCGCGATATACACGAACTCCTTGACCTTCGGCTCCAGCGCGCCCGACAACCACGGCGCCGCCGAAAAATCGATGAAAGCCTTGAAGTACTCCGGATCGAGCGCAAGCAGCGTTTCCCACAGCGGATTCCAGTAGCCGCGCTTGGCCTCGAACTCCGCACGCAACGCGTCGCGGCGTGCGTCGCTGCGTTGCAGTTCGTCGGCCTGATGCGGATCGAGCGCCAGGCATTCGGCGAGGATCGGCACGCCGAGCGTGCACGCATGCACGGCCATCACGCTGACCAGTTGCAGCACCTCCACCAGTTCCTCGCGCGTCGCGCCATGGTCCAGCGCCCGGCGCAAGTGTTCGCGGATGCCGTCCTCGTGCAGATGCGTCATCGCCGCATTGAGCGCGAGACCGATCAGCGCCTTGGTCTTCGGCGCAAGCGGCCCGTGCCGCAGCGGCTTGCCCGCGAAGTCGAGCCACGCGTCGATGAACTCGGGCGCGGCGTCCGCGAGCGCATCGAGCGAGGCGTTCCAGGTCCCGCCCTGCGCGGCAAAATGCCTGATGCGGTCCTTGATGTGCATGTCTCCTCCAGGCTTGGCAGGACATGGCTGCGCCCGGCATCGCCGCAAGCTCAGCGGCCGATGTTCGCGTAGCGCGCCTCTTCCGCGACGGCCTTGTCGAGGCCGACAAACTTGTTGAAATCCTCGAACGAGGTCAGGCGATCCGCCACCGCATTGGTGGATCCTTCGCGCATGAAGATCTCCATCATTTCCTTCACGGCCTTGTGCATCGCGAACATGGGTTCGATCGGGCACAGCGCGTAGTCGAAACCGATCTCGTGCACTTCCTTCAACGACAGGTACGGGCTCTTGCCCGAACGCGCCATGTTGAACAGGATCGGCTTGCCGAGCGGCTTCAGGCGGCGGATCAGTTCGCGCATCTGGTCGATGCTTTCAGGCGCATCGGCATACAGGCCGTCCGCGCCGATCGCGGCATACGATTCGAGCCGCTCGATGGCGTCGTTCAGACCCGTCACCGCGATCGCATCGGTGCGCGCGACGATGAAGAAATTCGGATCCGTGCGCGCGGCCAGCATCGCGGCGAGCTTCTGCTGCATCTCTTCCTTCGGCACCAGCTGCTTGCCGGCGAAGTGACCGCACTTCTTCGGCACCGCCTGATCTTCCAGATGCAGCACCGACGCACCTGCTTCTTCCCACAGCTTGATGGTGCGCTGGCAGTCGAGCACGCCGCCGTAACCGGTGTCGGCATCGGCGAAGACCGGCACCTTGGTCACGCGGCAGATGCGGCGGATGTGGTCGAACATTTCCGTCTGCGTGAGCTGGCCCACGTCGGGCTGCCCGGCGACGATGGCGGACGCCGCGAAGCCGCTCACATAGATGGCCTTCGCGCCGGCCTGTTCGGCCAGCATGGCGGTGACGGCGTCGTGTGCGCCCAGGCACACGAACGGCGGGGATTTGAGCAACTCGCGGAATTGGGCGGAACGGTTCAAGGTCTTCTCCCCTGCTTGCGTGAATGACAAGGTTTCATGATATCGATAACTCAACGCAAGACGCAAGGCTGGAAGGCGATTATTTGATATCGATATCACGTCGGCGTAAATTCTGTTTTATCGTTAATCATCAATAGGTTGAAGGCTTAAATCGGGATGCCTGAGACCAGCGCGAAGGGTATTCCCCTATTCCTCGCAAGCCCTGCTCGCTCAAGATAATGCATGCACAGACCAGGACCAAAACCCCCCGGCCGCTCCAGGAGACACACCCATGTCCGACATCGAATCGCGAACCATGCGCCGGGTCACGCGCCGCTTCGTGCCCTTGCTCATCATCTGTTTCGTGATCTCATTCCTCGATCGCGTCAACGTCGGTTTCGCCGCGCTGACCATGAGTGCGGATCTCAAGTTTTCCTCCACCGTGTTTGGCCTGGGTGCAGGACTGTTCTTCATCGGCTACTTCTTCTTCGAGGTACCGTCGAATCTCGCGCTCGAACGCGTGGGCGCGCGCCGCTGGATCGCGCGCATCATGCTCACGTGGGGCATCCTGTCAGGGGCCACGGCGTTCATTACCGGGCCATGGAGCTACTACATCGTGCGCGTGCTGCTCGGTGCCGCCGAAGCGGGCTTCTTCCCGGGCGTCATCCTGTTCCTGACCTACTGGGTGCCGGAGCGTCATCGCGGCCGCGTGGTGGGCGTGTTCATGGCCGCGATGCCGTTCGCCAGCGTGTTCGGCGCACCTTTGTCCGGATGGCTGCTGGGCCATGACGGCGTCTTCGGCCTGAAGGGCTGGCAACTGATGTTCATCGCCGAAGCACTGCCTTCACTCGTGCTCGCGGCCGTCGTGCTGAAGGTGCTGCGCGATTCCCCCGCGCAAGCCGAATGGCTCGCCGACGACGAACGCGCCTGGCTCGATGCCACGCTCAATGCGGAACGCACGCGCAGCGTCGCGTTCAACGAGCACGGCTTCCTCAACATCGTGAAACGGCCGCTCGTGCTGATGCTGGCGGCCGCTTACTTCGGCATTGTCGGCATCAACTTCGGGCTGAGCTTCTTCCTGCCGCAGATCGTGCGCGAGTTCCATCTGAGTCTGATGCAGGTAGGCATCGTCGCCGCGATTCCGTTTGCCGTCGGCGCATTCGGCATGATGTGGTGGAGCCGGCGCTCGGACCGTCATGGCGAACGCCGCTTCCATGTCTTGCTGCCGATGGCGCTCGGCATTATCGGGCTCGTCGGCTCGACGCTCGTCGCCGTGCCCGCGCTGAAGCTGGCCTTGCTGTGTCTCGCTTCGTTCGGCGTGTTCTCGGCATTGCCGGTCTTCTGGGCGCTGCTGCCCGGCTTGCTCGGGCCGGCGGTCGCGGCCATCGGCTTCGCGGCGATCAACTCGCTCGGCAACCTGTCGGGCTTCGCCGCGCCCTACGTGGTGGGCGTCATCAAGGATGCGACCGGCAGCACGGCGGGCGGATTGCAGGCCATCGGCGCGTATGGCGTGATCGCGTGGCTGATTCTTGCGGTCGTCAGCCGGCACTATCGCCGGGATATGAACACGCAGGACGCCGCGCAGGCGCTTCGCGAGGCGCGCGGCTGACTCTTCTCATCGACCACTCAAACGGAAACCCGCCATGAATGCAGCGCAGCAAGGCACGATCGAA
The DNA here is from genome assembly GCF_031451315.1 of Caballeronia sp. LZ032. Taxonomy (NCBI): domain Bacteria; kingdom Pseudomonadati; phylum Pseudomonadota; class Betaproteobacteria; order Burkholderiales; family Burkholderiaceae; genus Caballeronia; species Caballeronia sp. LZ032. The sequence goes on along the minus strand of NZ_JARUXP010000003.1, from coordinate 757,953 downwards.
ATCGAAAACCGCGGCAGCGTCCGCATCCTCACGATGTGCAGGCCGGACAAGAACAATCGCGTCACGCAAGCCATGGCCGAGCAGGCCGTGCGCGCGTTCGAGGCGGCGCGCATCGACAAGTCGGTGAGCGGCGTCGTGCTCACAGGCCACGGCGAAGTCTTCTGCACCGGCGGCGACTACATGAGCGCGGGCGGCACGAGCGAAGGCCGGCTCGGCTTCGCGCGCGCGTTCAGCGACATGGAACGGGCGATGACGCGCGTCGGCAAGCCGCTGGTCTGCGCGAACAACGGCCCCACGCATGCGGGCGGCTTCAGCCTGCTCACCGCGTGCGATCTCGCGGTCACGCACGAAGGCGCGACCTTCGGTCTGCCGGAAATCGCGCACGGACTGTTTCCGTTTCTCGCGCTGGCCATCGTGAAGGACAGTCTGCCGAAGAAGGTGCTGTGGGACATGGTGTATCGCGCGCGGCTGCTGAGCGCGGCGGAGGCGCAGCAGTTCCATCTCGTCAACGAGATCGTGCCGGCGGACAGCGTGCTGGAGCATGCCGTGGAACTGGCGGGCTGCACGGCGCAATGGAATCGCGACATCGTGAGTCTTGGCCGCGATCTCTACTACAACACGCGTTGCAGCAATCCGAACGAGGCGGTCGAGCAGTCGCGCTTTGCGTTGATCGCGGCCTTGAAAGCGATGGACGAAAGCGGCCTCGGTTAAAGCAACCGCGCTCAGGTACTGCCGCGCTGGATCACTTCGAAGCCGACATCGACGCTCGACACCGGCAGCGTCACCCCCTTGGTCCGCGCGACGATCATGCTCGCGCTGCGCACGCCGATCTCATAGCGCGGAAATGCAACCGTGGTGATGGGCGGCACGATGTTCTGCATCAGCTCGTTGTCATCGGATGCGGCCACCGCGATGCGTCCCGGCACCGCGATGCCGCGCCGCTGACATTCGAACACGGCGCCGGCGGCGAGCACGTCGCCGGCGAAGAACACGGCCTGCACCGAAGGCTCCTGTTCAACGATACGCGCCAGCGCGCGTGAACCGCTTTCCAGTCCCGGCTCCACTTCCAGCACGAGCCCCGGCGCAATGCCGGCGCCCGCACGCTTGAGTTCCGCGAGAAAGCCGTTGCGTCGCTGACGCAGCCGGTCGCTGCCCGCCACCGCGAGACTCGCGAACGCAAAACGCCGATAGCCCAGTTCGAGCAGATGCCGCGCCATGGCCTTGCCCGCGGCATGATTCGAGTAGCTGACCACCATGTCGATGGGGTCGCCGCTGAGATTGCCGGTCTCCACGCAGGGGATGCCGTTGTTGCGCAGCATGGTGACGGTGCGCGGCGTGTGCTTCGTGTTGTGCAGGATCACGCCGCAGACACGCATCGCGATGTATTCGGCGACGAGCTTCTCTTCTTCGTCGAGATCGAGTCCGCTGTCCGAGATCATCAGATGCAGGCCGTTGCGCGTGAGCACTTCGGAGATGCCCTTGATGGTTTCGGCATAGAGCGCATTGCGCAGGCTCGGCACGACGAGCGCGACCACGGTGGAGCGATTCGACGACAGGCTGCCCGCGATGCGGTTCGGCACATAGCCGCTCGCCTCGATGGCCGCGCGCACGCTCTCCAGCACGTGTGGCGAGACGCTGCCCGGCGAGCGCATGGCGCGCGAGACGGTCATTGTCGATACGCCGGCGAGACGCGCGACGTCTTTCATCGAGGTCGCCTGAGTCGCTCCTTTTCTTCCCACCCTGATCTCGCTCCTGATGCGGCGCGCGACGAGGTCATGCCCGCGCCTGAACCGGCCGCCCTGTGCGCCGTGCGGCCATGTTACTGGATGACGATGCAGGCGTGAATCAGGTCTGCTGCGCGCACAGTTCGAGCGCGTGCCGCCAGTCGGGCGCGGCGAGGCCGAAGGCCGCCGCGAGCTTCGCGTTGGACAAACAAGAGTTGACCGGACGGCGTGCTTTCACCGGATAGGCGCTGGCCGGAATCGGCGTCACGCGCGTCTGCTCCGTCTTGCCCCACACGCGCAGGATCTCGCCGGCGAACTCGCACCAGGACGTGCGCCCGCCGTTGGTCAGGTGATAGAGGCCGCTGAGCGCATCGGCCGAGCCGGGCCGGGTGCGTTCCGCGTAGCCGATCTGGCTCAGCATGCCGGCGCTGAGTTCGGCGATGGTCCGGCTCCAGGTCGGCGCGCCGAACTGGTCCGCGACGATCGTCAGTTCCGGGCGCTGCTCCGCCAGCCGCAGGATGGTGCGCATGAAGTTCGCGCCGCGTGCGCCATAGACCCAGCTCGTGCGCAGGATCAGATACCGGCAGCCGCTTGCCGCAATCGCCTGTTCCCCGGCGAGCTTGGTTTCGCCATAGACGTTGAGCGGAGCGACAGCGTCGGTTTCCACATAGGGCGTGTCCTTCGCGCCGTCGAAGACGTAGTCCGTCGAGTAATGCACGAGCCAGGCATTCGTGCGGGCGCATTCCTCGGCGAGCGTCGCGGGCAAGGCCGCATTGAGATGGTGGGCTTCGTCGCGCTCGTCTTCCGCGCGATCCACCGCCGTATAGGCCGCGGGATTCACGACGACCGCCGGCCGCAGCTCGCGCAGCACGCTGCGCACGCGCTCGAGATCGCGCAGGTCGAGCGCCTGGCGATCCAGCGCCACCACGCGTCCCAAACCCTGCAAGGTCCGCGCGAGTTCAAACCCGACCTGACCGTTCACGCCGGTCAGCAGGATGGCGGGCAAGGCGGGCGCGCTCATGCGTAGCAATCCGCTTCGGCGAGGCGCTTGCCGTCGCGGTCTTTCGCGGCGAGCATCGGCTCGAAGTCGATGGGCCATTCGATGCCGATGGTCTCGTCGTTCCAGACGAGGCTGCGCTCGTGTTCCGGATACCAGTAGTCGGTGGTCTTGTAGAGAAACTGCGCCGACTCCGACAGCACCACGAAACCATGCGCAAACCCCGGCGGCACCCACAATTGCCGATGGTTCGCTTCCGAGAGCGCCACGCCCACCCATTTGCCGAAGTTCGGCGAATGCTTGCGGATATCGACGGCGACATCGAACACTTCGCCTTCCACCACGCGCACGAGCTTGCCCTGCGCGTGCTCGATCTGATAATGCAGGCCGCGCAGCACGCCGCGAGCCGAGCGCGAGTGATTGTCCTGCACGAACTCGACGCCGGGCGCCACGAGCTCGCCAAATTCGCGGGCGTTGAAGCTTTCGTAGAAGAAGCCGCGTGCGTCACCGAAGACCTTCGGCTCGATGATCTTGACTTCGGGCAATGCCGTGGCGGTTACGCTGATGGCCATGCGACTTGGTCCTTCGGTAGGTTGAGCAGATATTGTCCGTACGCGTTCTTCGCGAGCGGCCGGGCGAGTGCGAGCAAGGCTTCCTCGTCGATCCAGCGGCGGCGGAAGGCAATCTCTTCCGGACATGCCACCACCAGCGCCTGCCGCTTCTGCAACGTGGCGATGAACGTGGCGGCTTCGATCAGCGAATCATGCGTGCCGGTGTCGAGCCAGGCGTGGCCGCGCCCCATGATCTGCACGGTGAGCTTGCCGTCGTTCAAGTAGCACGAGTTGACGTCGGTGATTTCGAGTTCGCCGCGCGCCGAAGGCTTGATGTCCGCCGCGATGTTGCACACGCTGTTGTCGTAGAAGTACAGGCCCGTCACCGCATAGTTGGAGCGCGGCTTTTCGGGCTTTTCTTCGATCGACAGCGCGCGGAACTCGCGATCGAATTCCACCACGCCGTAACGTTCGGGATCATGCACGTGATAGGCGAACACCGTGGCGCCTTCCGTGCGCGCATTCGCGCTTTCCAGCAGCTTGGCGAGATCGTGCCCGTAGAAGATGTTGTCGCCGAGGATCAGCGCGCAGGGATCGTTGCCGATGAACTCGCGGCCGATCAGGAACGCCTGCGCCAGCCCGTCGGGCGAAGGCTGCACCGCGTACTGGATGTTCATGCCCCACTGGCTGCCGTCGCCGAGCATCGTCTCGAAACGCGACGTGTCCTGTGGCGTGGAGATGATCAGCACGTCCCGGATGCCCGCGATCATCAGCGTCGACAGCGGGTAGTAGATCATCGGCTTGTCGTACACGGGCAGCAGCTGCTTCGAGACGACGTGCGTGATCGGATAGAGCCGGGTGCCCGATCCGCCCGCGAGAATGATGCCTTTGCGCGCCATCGTCAGTTCCCTCACGCGCGCTGCGCGTAGTTGGTTTCCACCCATTTCCGGTACTCGCCGGAAGCGACTTCGTCGGACCACACCTGATTGTCCAGATACCACTGCACCGTCTTCGCGAGGCCGGTCTCGAAGGTCTCCGCAGGCTTCCAGCCGAGTTCGCGTTCGAGCTTGCGCGCGTCGATGGCATAGCGCCGGTCATGGCCCGGGCGATCCTTCACATAGGTGATCTGGTCGCGATACGAACCGCCCGACTTGGGCCGCGCCTGATCGAGCAGGTCGCACAGCGTATGCACGACATCGAGATTCTTCTTCTCGTTCCAGCCGCCGACGTTATACGTTTCGCCCGGCACGCCGCGCGCAAGCACTTCACGGATCGCCGCGCAGTGGTCGCCCACGTACAGCCAATCGCGCACGTTCTGGCCGTCGCCATACACCGGCAACGGCTTGCCGCCGAGCGCATTGGCGATCATCAACGGAATCAGCTTCTCGGGGAACTGGAACGGACCGTAGTTGTTCGAGCAGTTGGTCGTGAGCACCGGCAGGCCGTAGGTGTGATGATACGCGCGCACCAGATGGTCCGACCCCGCCTTCGTGGCCGAGTACGGACTGTTCGGCGCATACGGCGTGGTCTCGGAGAACTGCGGGTCCGTGGCCGAGAGCGAACCGAAGACTTCGTCGGTCGAGACGTGCAGGAAACGGAAGGCCTGCTTGTCGGCTTCGGGCAGCTTGCTCCAGTACAGGCGCGCCGCTTCGAGCAAGGTGAAGGTGCCGACCACATTGGTCTGCACGAAATCGGCGGGCCCGTGAATCGAGCGATCCACGTGACTCTCCGCCGCGAAATGCAGGATGGCGCGCGGCGTGTGCCGGGCCAGCAGCTCGTCGATGGCCGCGCGATCGCAGATATCCGCGCGCGCGAACACGTGACGGGTGTCGTTCCAGAGGGATTCGAGCGTCTTGAGATTGCCGGCGTACGTCAGCTTGTCGACGTTCAGCACGGGCTCATCCGTCTGCGCGAGCCAGTCGACAACGAAATTGGCGCCGATGAACCCCGCGCCGCCCGTGACCAGAATCATGATGCCCTCTCTTCTTCCACTAGCTTCTGTTTGAACTGCCATGCCATGCACGCCTTGCGCTTTCCGCCTTGCGGAGCACCCTGTTGGCGCGCTGGATTATATGTTACCGCCTACCGTGCGACGGACGCTTGTCCTGGTCCGCGCAGCATCAGTTCGCAGGAATTTGCACGTGTCCGTTCTCGAGCACCAGCGTAACGTCGCATGCGGGCGCTTCCGGCCCGGACGCGAGCCTGAAGATCTTGTTGTGATTCACGAACACGGTATAGGCCGTGCCGAAGCCCGAAAACCACCATTCGCCTGGAATATCCCAGGTCTTTACGCCCGATGTATTGACCGTCGCCTGGCTCGGACGGAAGCAATACACCGAGACTTGCGGATGAGCGCGGTCGTAGTTGCGCAGCGCTTCGACGTCCGCACGCACGGTCGCGCCATAAGGCTCGCGGCTGAAATAGGCGATCGGTTCGCGGAACGCCGCGCCGAAGATGAACAGCAGCGCCGCCACCCCGATCCAGCGTGCAAGATTCACACCCCGCGCCGGCAGCAGCTCGTGCAGCGCGCACAGGACGGCCATCAGGAAGAACAGTTGCGCGAGTTCGCCGTACTGCGTGTAGTGCTGGTGAACCAGGAACGCGAAAGGCAGGAAGAACGCGAACGAGGCCAGGAACAGCCATGCCGTGAGCAGCCTGCCTTTGGCCCATGAACTCGCCGCACCCGCGACCACCACGATCACCCACACGACGCGCGACGCGTTGCCGTAGAAATAGTAGGCGGCGTTCTCCCAGAGAACCGAAAGCTTGTACGACGTGGCATACACATCCGACTGCTGCGCCTTCAGCTTCAGAAAGAACACGACGAACAATGCGATGCCCACCAGCGGCACCACATAGTTGCGCCAGTCCCGCCGGTGCTTCGCATCCGTGGCGAGCATCCAGACGGGCAGGCTGACCGCCATGCACATGAAGATGTTCGACATGTAGCCAAGTATCAGGACGACCAGCAGCGCGAGGACGGTGCCGAAGCGCGTGCGGCCATCGGCGGACGGCGTATGGCTGATGAACAGGTAGACGAACAGCATCACGAACAGATGGCCGATCAGATGCTGCGAGTTCGACAGCCACACGTAGGAAGCGGCGGTCGCGGGCAATGCGTAGTAGAACAGGCCCGCGACGACGCCCGCGAACCGGTCATGACCGCGCGTGACGATCAGCCCGGCCAGCACGCTGGTCACGCCGATGCAGAAGAGATTGAAGAGATAGAAATACAGCGCGTCCAGTGCGAAGAGCTGCTGGCCGTAGTGCCAGTAGACGTTGCGCGTGATGAAGCGGCCGAAGTTGGTGAAGCGCCACATCTCCGGGAGCTTGACCACTGCTGCATAACGCTCGAGGAAGCCAAAGTCGTCCTGGAAGAACCAGGCGGCGTGTGCGTATGACACATAGAACGCCGTCATGAAGAAAGCAACGAACGCGACGGCGATCATCAAGGGCAAGTTGACGCGCCCTTCTCCCGAGGCCGTGCGGGACCAGACCTGCATGTTTGAAACTCCGTTCTGATGACTGGCGCGTCAGCGCGCGCCGGATGTGCGCGGGCGTGCGCCGTTCCCGAAAAAGGAATGGCTGAACGCCCGCGAAAGACATGAATCAAGCGCCAGGCCGGCGCGCGCGGTGCCGGCCTCCGGCAGGTTGCACAAGCAGCGAGCCGCCTCGAACCCGCGCTATGCGCGATCAGACCGCCGCCCCCTCGACCCTGGACCGCTCGCGCGACTTGTGCGGCATCCACGTGCCCCACTTCGCCTCATAGACCGCGCGGTTCGTCGCGAGCAAGGCGAGCTTTCGCTCCTCGCCGAGCTTGTTGAAGGACGCGGAGAGATAGTGATGCACGAACACGTCTTCCGCGCAGGCCACACGCAGCCCCGCCGATTCCACCAGCCGGCAATAGTCGTCGTCTTCATAAAAGCCGATGCCGTAGTCCTCGCTGATCGGCCCGCAACGCTCATACGTGCTGCGCGGCATCATCACGCAGAAGAACGCGGCCACGCTCAGTTCGAACCACTCGCCCCGGTAAGGCTCCGTGAGCGAACGGGCTTCGATGTGCATCTCGTCGATGCCGCGATAGTGCGTCGTCAGGCGCGCCTCGTTGCCGATATTGTTGGTCACCGGCCCGATGATCCCGATCTCCGGATGGTGGCGCAGATGATTGACGAGCCGCCGTGCCCAGCCGCGTGTGACGACCGTGTCGTTGTTCAGGATCGTGAGGTAGTCGCCCGTCGCCGCGGCCAGCCCGACGTTGTTGCCGCCCGCGAAGCCGAGGTTCTTGTCGTTCAGGATCAGCTTGACGTTCGAGTGCGCCGCGGCCCACGCGGTCAGGTAGGCGCGCGAGCCGTCGCTGGAGGCGTTGTCGACCGCGACGATCTCCAGATCCACGCCGGCCGTGTTGCGCACCAGACTCTCGAGACAGTCCATCGTCAGATGGATGTTGTTGTAGGTCAGCACGATGGCGCTCACCGTGGGGCGCGGCAGGGTTTCCACGGCGCGGCGGATGTCGTTGACGCGATGCGCCCAGGTCTGTCCCGCGGAGAAGGCCTTGCGGCGCGCGACGACCGCCTTCGAATCAGGCAACGCCGCCAGCGCGGCGCGCAGCTGATCGACGAAACCGTCGTAGGTAGTCGCCGTGCGCACCAGTTCGCCGAACTGCGCCATTTCCGGCAGGTCCACCGAGACCACCGGCCGCCCTGCCGCCAGGTATTCGTAGATCTTGACGGGGTTGGTCGCCAGCGTGAGCGGGATCACCTGGAACGGCATCATGCAGACATCGAAGGCGTACAGGTAGTACGGCAGCTCGGTATAACGCACCTCGCCCGTCATCTGCACGTTGTCGTAGCCCGCGAGACGCTCGCGCACGCCAGCCGTGTCCGCGCCGACCAGCAGGACGAGTGCATCCGGGAAGGACTCGGCGACTTGCGCGACCAGATCCGCGTCGAACCAGTCGGCGATCGCACCGTAGTAGCCGATGATCCGCCGGCCTTGGGGATCGACGAAGCGTTCGGCGGGCGCGTTGCAGAAGTCGCTGTACTGGCAGGCATTGCGGATTACCGCCACGCGCGGATTGCGTTCGCGCGCTTCCTTCTCCAGGAACGACGAGGTGGCGATCAGCAGGTCCGCGTTGTGCATCAGCCGGTTCTCGACCTCGATCAGTTCCGGCGAGACATTGCCGAAGCCTTCATGGTGATCCATGCAGTCGTACAGCAGGTCGTCGGATTGCAGGCTCGTCGCGAGCGGATACCAGAAGGCATGCTGGATGATCGACCACGAATGATCGGTGCCGGTCCACTCCGTGAACAGCCGCATGCCCGTGCGCATCTGGCTGAGCGCGTCTTCGTCGGGCGGCGAGAAGTAGATCTGCGGCGCGCCCTTGACCTTCAGCTTGATCTGGAAGAGCGGCAAGGCTTCGTCCAGCCGTTCGACCGAGAAACCCGGCTCGTCCGCATCCTCGAAATAGTTCGTGAAGAAGAACACCCGATGGCCCGCCTGCGCGAGTTCGCGCGACAGATGCTGCGGGCGCTGAATCCGGAAGTGCCAGTCGATGATGCTGAAGACGAAGACGTCGGCCTGGGCGTCGGGACGTTGTCTCGGCAGCTTCGGCGGAATCACGGTGACCGGCGTCACGGCTTCCGCGACCACCGGCGCAGCGGTTTCCACGGGCGCGGCCGATGCAACCGGCGCAGGCGCCGCGTCCGCACCGGCACGCCGCCGCAGATGCTTCGGCACATAGGCGAACATGCGCTGCGCCGTGTCCAGCACGCCGCCGTGCGTGTAGGCGTAGTTGACGTCGCTCATGCGGCGGCGCAGCCACACCTGCACCTGACGCGCCAATGAAGTCCAGCGCCAGCTACGGCTCTTGTGGATCAGGTTCAGTTCGCTCTGCAGCGTGTGCTCGCGTTGCCGCAGATAGTGAATGTAGTCGGTCAGCTCGTTCGCGACCGTGGCCGCGCGCTGAGCGGCGGCATCCAGCTCCCTCAGGTTGTCCCGATGCATGCGCTCGAAAGCGCCGATCTGGGCCCCGTGTTCTTCGGTAGCCGTCTGAAGCCGCTCGCGCAGCACGTCGCAGCGCTGCGTGAGCGTGGCCAGATGCGTCGCCGCATGCGCCACGCCAAGCTGTGCATCGCGCGCCTCGGCTTTCACGGCGTCCAGCTGCGCCACCGCTTCCTCCGCGCGGGCCTTGTCGGCGGCGGACTGCGCCTCGACCTCGCGCATGCGCTGCTGTTCCGCGCGCAGTTCGGCAAGGGTATGGTCCGCGCTGCCCGAGCCGTTGATGCGCGCATCGGACATCGTCATCTGCAGCGCGGCGACCTCCTCGTTGCGCGCATAGATCAGCAGGATCTGGAAGCCCGGCCAGAAGCTCGGCTCGTGCAGACGCGTATCCGCGACCGACTCGTACACGAGCGTCCAGCCGGCCTTCGGCGCGAGCGGAATGTTCGGCGCATCGAACGTCACTTCGTGCTCGGAATGACGGTCGAACTCACGGTAAGGCAGCAGCAGCACGACATACTTCGTCGCGTAGTTCGAAATGGCGTCGAACACGTCCCAGGGACGCGCGAAGTGCTCGAGCGTATTCGACGAGAACATGACGTCGAACGCCGGACGGTCCGGGCGATCCAGCAGGTTCTCGTGCGAGAAACGCGCACTGTGGTACATCGTGTTCGCGCTCTCGATGGCGGGCTGCGAGAAGTCGATGCCCGTCATGTCCCACGCCAGCACCTGCGCGAGCACGTCCGTGCCGTCGCCTTCCGCGCAACCGAAATCGCATACGCGCAGCTTCTCGTGGCGGACCTTCTGCACGAACCAGGCAGGCAGCGCCTCGACCGCGACGCGCGCGAAAAAGCGGCTCTGCTCGCGGCCGCCGAGCTTGTCCCAGTCGGTTTCGAAACGCTTGTCCCAGTACTCGTTGCTGTTGATGCCGTTTTGATCGCTCATGCGTAGACTCGCCGTCCGGATTGCGCTTCCATGACCTGTTCGACGTCGGCGACGAAGGTGCCATACACCCTGTGCTCGGTCATCGACGTGAAGTAATGCGCGCCTTCTATGTATTCGTAGTATTGCGGCAGGACGCTGGCGCGATCTTCGAGCGCCACCGCCAGCAGGTAATTGCCTGCGTTGAGCCGGTTGGTCAGCTTGAAGCGCACCAGCACCGTCTCGCCGGCCTGCGTGAAGTCCATCGAGCCCTGGTCCCACGTGGTGGAAACGATCAGGTCCGTGCCGCGCAGGTCCTTCAGCGAGAACGCGACGCTCATGGTCGAGCGGTCCGCCGTCGCGGGCGGCGTCACGCGCACGCGAATCTCCATCTCGTCGAGCGCGTTGACCGTGGAGAGCCGCTCGCCGTTCGCGTGGTACATGCCCACGTCGGTAATGCAGCCGACATGACTGCCCCAATGGTTGATCGGCCGATGCTTGGCCATCAGCCCGACTGCGCTGTCCTGCTCGGGTTCGGGTTCGGGCTCGGTGGCTTGCGTTTCGGCTTGCGTTTCGGCTTGTGCTTCGGCTTCTGCTTGAGCAGGCGTGCCGTCCGCTGCCGCAGTGGCCTCGGCTTCGCCTTCAGCCTCGGGCTCGCCGGCGGGCGCCTCGTGCGTCAGCTTCGGCGTCGGCGTCTCCTCGTCGTCCTTCTCGAACAGGAACTGGTTGTACTGCGCCGTGACCGAGAACGCGTCGCCGTACATGCGCACCTTGCCGTGATCCAGCCACAGCGCGTGCTCGCAGAGCGTGCGCACCGCGCCGACGTCATGCGAGACGAACAGGATGGTGACGCCGTCCTTCTGCATCGCCTTGATGCGGTTCAGACACTTGGCCTGGAAGCGCGAATCGCCGACGGCCAGCGCTTCGTCCACGATCAGGATCTGCGGATCGACGTGAATGGCCACGGCGAAAGCAAGCCGCACGTACATGCCGCTGGAATAGGTCTTGACCGGCTGGTCGATGAACTCGCCGATTTCGGCGAATGCCTCGATATCCGCAAAACGCGTATCGATCTGCTCACGCGACAGCCCGAGCACCGCGCCGTTCACATAGACGTTCTCGCGGCCGGTGAACTCGATGTTGAACCCCGCGCCCAGTTCGAGCAGCGCCGCAATGCGGCCATTCACCTCTACGCTGCCGGACGTGCCGGTGAGCGTGCCACACAAGATCTGCAGCAGCGTGGATTTGCCCGAACCATTGCGGCCGATGATGGCGACCGTATCGCCCCGCCCGATCTTCAGGTCGACATTGTCCAGCGCCCAGAATTCGCTCCAGCCTTTCTTGCGCTTCGGCATGACGAGATGCTTCAGCCGTTCGAGCGGCGTCTCGTAGACGGCGAAACGCTTGGAAAGGCTCTCGACACGAATGGCGATCTCGTCCTGCCTGTCAGGATGGGGGCGATTCATGCCCGGATCAGAAAACATCGCCATTCCGTGTCGAACGCGCGGCAGGCACACAGCCGCCGCGCAGGATGAAAGCATGTCCTGCCGGCGAGCCGTCAGCGTCGTGACGCGCCGCGCGGCGAACGTCCAGACGCACGGCCGCCTTCGCCCTGCCAAACCACCCGGATACGTCTGCCATGCGCTTACGCTCCGAAATACTGCTTGAGGACATCGACGATACGCCCCGACGCCAGCCCGTCGCCATAAGGCGACACGCCGCGCGCCATGCGCTTGTACTCGGCCGGGTCGTCGAGCAGGCGCTGCACGCTCGAGACGATCTCGTCATAGTCCGTACCCACCAGCTTCACCACTTCATGCTCGACGGCTTCCGGACGCTCGGTCTCGCGGCGCATGACCAGCACCGGCTTGCCCAGCGCGGGCGCTTCTTCCTGCACGCCGCCCGAGTCGGTCAGGATCAGGTAAGCCTGCTTCATCGCCGCGACGAACGGCAGGTACGACAGCGGCTCGCACAGCGTGATGCGCGGATGGCCGCCGAGGTGTTCGTACGCCGGATCGCGCACGTTGGGATTCGGATGCACCGGATAGAGGATGTGTGTGTCCTCGTTGGCATCCGCGACCGCCTTGATCGCGCGCAGGATGTTCCGGAAGCCTTCACCGAAATTCTCGCGGCGATGCGACGTCACCAGGATCAGGCGGCGCTCGCCCTGATAAGGCGCCTCGCCGTCGCAGCGGCTGGCCACGTCGAGCAGCGCGTCGATCACGGTGTTGCCGGTCACGAAGATCGAGGCGTCGTCCACGCCCTCGCGCAGCAGATTCTGGCGCGAGCTTTGCGTCGGCGCGAAATGCCAGCGCGCCAGCCGGCTCGCGACGACGCGGTTCATCTCTTCCGGGAACGGATTGTCCAGGTCGCCGGTGCGCAGTCCCGCTTCGACGTGGCCGAACGGAATGCGCCGGTAGAAGCACGCGAGCGCGGCCGTGAGCACGGTCGTGGTGTCGCCTTGCGCCAGCAGGACGTCCGGCTTTTCCACTTCGAGAACCTGGTCGAGCCGCGTGATGAGCCGCGAAGTCAGTTCGGGCAGCGACTGGTTGGGCTGCATGATGTCGAGATCCACATCGGCGTGGATCTTGAACAGGTCGAGCACCTGGTCCAGCATGCCGCGATGCTGGGCGGTGGCGAGCACGCGGCACTCGGCCCAGTCTTCCTTCTGCAGCCGCCCGATGAGCGGCGCCATCTTGACGGCTTCGGGACGCGTCCCGACAGTGACTAAGATCTTGCGTTTGTTCACGACGATTCCGTAAAAACCAGGTGTTGAATGTGATGACAGACTAGAGGACGTCCGCGAAACCTTCGCGCGCTTTCTGGAACCAGGCCAGGCACAGCCAGGCGAAGACGACGCTTCCCACCAGATACAGGCCGATGCCCATGAAATCCGGCAGGTCGCCCTTCACCAGCACGACCCGCGTCTGCTCGACGATGAACGTCAGCGGATTGGCGAGAATCAGCGTGCGGAAAGCAGGCGAGAGATTATCCAGCGAATAGAAAATGGGCGAAAGAAACATCAGCATCGACGAAAGCAGACCGGTCACATAAGTAAGGTCGCGGATATACACGCCGGTGGCGGCAAACAACCAGCCTACGCCTGCGCTCACTATCGCGAGCGGGATGAAAACCACCGGAAGAAATACGATGGTCCAGTGAATGCGGCCATACACATACAACGCGAACGCGACCCACACGACGATGCTCATCAGCAGATGAAACGCGGCGGACGCCACGGAAATCCACGGCAGGATTTCAAGCGGGAAAATCAGTTTCGTCACATAGTTGGGATTCGACGTAATGATGGTCGGCGCCCGATTCAGACATTCCGCGAAGAAGTTGAACAGCATGAGCCCCGAAAACAAAATGACGGCGAATTGAAAACTGTCCGTGGTTCCGGGCCAGCGCGACTTCAGCAGCGTGCCGAAAACCACCGTGTACATGGCGAGCATGATAAGCGGCTGCACGATGGACCATGCGAGGCCCATCACGGAGCCGCGATAGCGGCCCAGAATGTCCCGCTTGGTCAATTCATAGATCAGCCGGCGATTTCGCCATGGCACGGCAAACAAAGTGCTGAAGTGCGCGCGCTTGCGACCTTCATCGCGGCCGTCATGTCGATAAGTGACGCTCATGTGTGGCGATTCATCCTTCAGTTTCGATGTGGCTATTGTTACCGCATGGCCTGCATTTCGGTAACAAAAACAACAATTATGAGTAACTTGTTCTTACTTCATTCTATAGGAGCGTGGTGCCGTCCAGCGGGTCACGAACTCAAACACGGCTGCCCGTAATATACGTGAGTCGTGTGCCGCACTCCACCCGCTGCCTTGTTCATGGGCAGAGGTGTTTGCCCGTGCCGTACGCACGACCCTGACCTGAACCGATTAACGGGTTCGGCAAGGATCGGTTATTCGGGTAGCGGAATCGTTATGGCAGAATGTGCGCACTTTTTTCCTCGGCGGTGATTTCGACTTGCTCGTTTCGTAGAACGCAGCGAGTCTGCTCGAAACAAGCCGTCACATCAACGGAATCAAACGTGCTCACTGCCTTTACGGAATTGGCCAGCTCTGGTGCATTGCAGTCTCAAGTCGTGATTGTCGGCTCCGGCCCCGCCGCGCTCGCCGTGGCCTACGCGCTGGAAGAGCGTGGTGTTCCGAGCGTCCTGCTCGAATCGGGCGAGGCCAGCAAGACGGAACAATGGAACGTCCTGACGGACGGCTTCAAGGGCGCGGACTACGGTGTCGCCGACTCCTATGCCCAGCTGCACATTCGCCGTCAACTGGGCGGCGGATCAAACGTTTGGGGTGGCTGGTGCACGACCATGCGCGAGATGTCGATGTCGCGCACGGACATCGCGGACTATCCCCAGTGGCCGCTGAAGCGCGCGGACCTCACGCCGTTCTATGGCCGCGCGGGCACGTGGCTCAAGATTCCCGACTACGAGGCCTCGCTCGTCGACGCCATTCCGGTGAGCGGCTTCGATCAGCTGAACGTCAAGGCCTTCCGGTTCTCGCCGCCGGTGCGCTACGGCAAGGACTTCAGCGAACACATCGAGAAGTCGCCGAAGATCACGCTGGTGCAAGGCGTGACGGTGCTGTCGATCAAGGGCCGCCACGGCCACGCGGAAGCGCTGGAACTGTCGGTGGGCAGCGAAGCGCGCACGCTCAAGTGCGGCAAGGCCATCGTGCTGGCTGCGGGCGCGGTGGGCAACGCGCGGCTGCTGGCGCGCTCAGCCGCCGAACTGGGCGTGTCCGATGCCACGTCCGCGAATGTCGGCAGGTACTTCTTCGAGCATCCGCATTGCTATTCGCTCGCGAAAATCCTGTTCGCGCCGGAACTGGCGCAGGAACTGACGAAGAAGCAATACCAGTCGTCGTCGTTCATCTCGCTGATGCCCACAGCGGACTTCCTCGTCAAGAACAAGCTCACTGATTTCAACTTCCAGCTCTCGGCGGTCCCGGCGGACAAGCTCGACAGCCGTGAAGCGGCGATCGCCAGGAACTACAAGGCGATCTACGGCGTCGAGCCGGCCGTCTACATTGCCACGCTCGGCATGGAGCAGACGGTGCATTCGAAAGACTTTTCGGTGCTCGACGACGACACGCTCAAGCGCAAGAACGACGGTCACCTGACGCTCGACCTGACTGCGCAGAAGAAGATTGTCGATGCCGCGAAGACGTGGCTGATGGCAAACGGCGCGCACGCGTGGGTTTCGCCGACCACGGAGGCGTCGATCGTCGCGGTGGGCCACCTGCACGGCACCACGCGCATGGCGCAAACGCCGGACAAGGGCGTGGTCGATGCGGACTGCCGCGTGTTCGGCGTCGACAACGTCTTCATGGCCGGCAGCTCCGTGTTCCCGACCGGCGGTTTCGCCAATCCGACCTACACCATCGTTGCCCTGGCGATCCGCCTGGGCGACCACCTCGCCTCCCAGCAAAAGCAAATATGATCTCTCGCCGTCGCTTCATTGCCGTACTGCCGGCTCTCGGTCTGTCGCTTGCCGCGTGCCGCAACGAGGCCGGATCATGTTCGAGCGCGCAAGGCGCGTCGATCGACCGGCTCGTGACCTTCGCCAAACAGAACATCGCATCCGTGCCGGAATGGACGGCCGAGCTGCAATGGGAGCCGCTCGCGCCCGCCGCCAAGACCCTGCTCGCCTCGCTCGGAACCCAGTCGGGCGATGCCGGCGATGCCGCGCTCCGCTCCGCCGTGGCGGCGTCGGTCAGCGGCGACATGCGGCAGAACCGGTTCGTCGAGAAGGCGGGCGTTTCCGTGACGCAGACCGAGATGCTGCTGATGGGCTTGTCGAGCGGCGCGCTGACCGCCGACCGCTTCCGCGCGGCTTGCTGAGGACCGGTTGGGCGCTGATGCCGATCGGGTCACGGCTCAGCCTCCCACTCCGCAAGCACGGCAGCGGGGATAGCCTTGACGGCTTCCCCATAGCGCTTGCCGACGAACCGTTCCGCGCGGCGCAACAACACGGGGATCGGGCTGCTGGGCTCATGCGCTTCGAACCAGTGACGGGCGTCGCGAATGGCGTGCAGCGCGGCGTCGCGTCCGGGCAAGGTGCTTTCAACGTGCGGGTCGTCGGGTAGTGGCGACGAGTTTGCCGGGCTTGACGCCTGCTCAAGTTTTTCCGCTTCCTCAGGTTCTTCGAGTTCCACCACCGCCCGCTCCACTGGCCCCTCGCCCACGACGCGTTCGAGCACGCGTTTCAAGGGCACGAGATCGGCTGCGAATGCGCCCAGTTGCTCGCGGTTCCAGGCATCGATGAGGCCAAGACTGTGGAGCGCCAGGTCGAAACCCGCGAGCGTTTCGGGCTGCCGGATGCGCAGGTCGCGCAATTGTTGCTTCACGGACTGCGCCGACAACGCGTCATTCGGTCTCGGCTGCGCAAAGGCGCGCTCGACGTCGCGTACCTGCAGACGCGCCGCCGACGAGCGCATCAACGCGATATTCCGCACATCGGCAAGCAGACCGTTCGTATCGGTCAGCGTTTGCAACGCGTTCATGCGGATCTCCTGCGCGGCGTCCCGGTCTTCATCCACGCCCTGTTGCGGATGAATCGTGTCGGCATACGATGACAGCCACGCCGACAGCACACCCAGTCCGTCCGCCAGTCCCTGCCCGCCCGCGAGCCGCGTGCGGCAACGCGTGAACAGGATGGCCAGACGGATATCCTTGCTGCGCTGCATGAGCCGGCGGCAATCGCGTTCGACCTCGCTCCAGTTCACGGGATCCGCCGTGCCGACGAAGTCGCCGTACTGGGCATCGGCACGCGCCACCGCCTGAGCGAACAGCACGACGCATTCGGGGTCGTATTCGAGGTCCACGCCACACGGCGCGGCGGGGTCGAGCGGCGTCATCCAGTCATCTTGCGTGTCCGGCTGCGGCGTCGAGCCGCGCTTCTTGCTCATGATCTTCTCCCGATCGCCGAACCGCTCCGCACTGACTCATCGTGCTTAGCCGCGATGTTCGGCTCGGTCTGACCAGCATAGTCTTCGGGATCGAAGCGCATCCCGGTGACGGGCTTGCCGTCCGCCGAGGAACCGAGCCAGCCCGACCAGCCCAGTTGCTCGGTCCCGCCAATTCGCGCGCGGGGCGCACTGTCCGCCCTGATGCGCAGCACGAGTTCCCACTGGAACTCCCGGCCCACGAAGCTGCGCACGATATCGACGAGTTCCGGCAAGGCCGCGCCGCGCGGGGTGAAGCGCAGATATTCATCGATCCCCACCGGCCCGATCACGATGCGGAAGCGGAACTGCCGGTCTGGCGCCTGTTCGCCGAGCATGGCGCCGTCACCCATCACCGACGCGGGGCCCGGCAGGCCCAGCCGGGTCTGCTCCTCGCGCGCGACCTTGACCCAGTGGAACACGTATTCGTCGAGACTCACCGGCACGCCGAAGTAATGTTCGATTGTCATGCGCAGTCCGTCGGGGTTGCGCGCCTCCCGCACCAGATTGGCGGAAGCGGCCAGTTGTGCGTGCGCGGGCCAGCGTCGCCCGGCAATCTCGCCGCGCGCCTGTCCGGTCAGGCACGCCACATAGAACGAAAAGCTTTCGTCGTCCGCGCGATCCAGCCCGGCCGCTGCCTGCGCCGTGCTCCACGCGCGATACAGCAGCGTCAGATAGCGATGGTGAAAGATGTCGAGGAACCGGCTCAGGGTGGAGTCGCGCCGGGCTTCTTCGCGTTCACGCGCGATCTCGGTGACATGAATGGGTAACGGTCCGTTCGGCCCGAGCATGCCGAGTCCGAACAGACGGAGATGCAGGCGGCCGTCGATTTCACCGACGCTCGCGATCTCGCGCGGTGCGAACGCCAGGCTGGGCTGCTGTCCCAGCCGGAACGGCTCGGCGCCCGGACGCGCCGCGGTGCCGACCGGATGAATGCGCGTGTCCGCGCTGATCCGGCGCACCAGCGCGAGAAAGCCGAAGCGCCAGGGCTCGTTCTGAAGGCGTTCGAGCAGCGCCGCCGACAGGGCCGATTCGCGCAACAGCATCGTGGACGGTCTGCGCTCCATCACGCCACCCCGCGCGTGCCCATGCGGACCGGCCAGCGCATGATGCGGCCGCGCTGCATCGACACCAGTTCCGTTTGCGTGAACGAGTTGATGGACACGTGACGCGCGAGGTAGTGCTCGAGGATCAGGCCGAACAGATAAGGACTGGCTCCGGAAAACCCGCTTTCGTCCACCGTCAGACAACATTCGATGCCGCGTCCGAATACGAGCGGTCCGCTGCCGGGCAGCTTGCGCGTGACGGCGTTCGTCTTCACGCCAATGAGACTCTCCACCTGCCGGTGCTGTTCGACGTCGTGGCTGCCCAGAAAGAGCCTGAGCATGTCGCGCAGGCCTTGCCCTCCCGGCCGGTGATCGATTTCCTCGAGCGGCAGGTAATTGAAGTTCAACTGGCGGATCAGCCGCCAGGCGATCTCGCCTTCCGCGCAAGGCGGACGCGGCGCGCTGGGCCGCCGGATCAGGCCGATGCTCTTGACCGGCGCACTGCCGTCCTCGAGCGGCGTGAAGTCGTTGACGCCGTTGCGCGGTATGAGCAGGGGCAGGTCACGGTTGGTGAGCCAGGCGTCGGCTTCGAGAATCCGCAGGTTTTCGTGGTAGGGCGCCTCCTGCTGATCCACGAGCGAAACGAAGGTCTCGCTGCCGATATAGGACGTGCGCGTGCCATAGCGCCGGGTCCGGTCCGACAGCAGACGCCGTTCGCGGCGCACGGAAAAATAGCGTCCGTGATTGCCTTCGTCGTGGTTGAGCGTCTGATAGAGCGGCCGGAATTCGAACCGGGTTGAAGACTCCGGCGGACGCCCATAAACGCGCTCGACGGAATGGACCTCGTAGTCGAGCGGGGCTTGCCGCTTCGGCACCAGATGGATTTCGGTGTTGGCCGCCGAGATGTCGACGCGGTCAAGCCTGTCGAGGAACAGATT
This sequence comes from Caballeronia sp. LZ032, assembly GCF_031451315.1. Lineage (NCBI taxonomy): Bacteria > Pseudomonadati > Pseudomonadota > Betaproteobacteria > Burkholderiales > Burkholderiaceae > Caballeronia > Caballeronia sp. LZ032. The sequence goes on along the minus strand of NZ_JARUXP010000003.1, from coordinate 738,817 downwards.
GACGACGGGCGTGCAGAAGAGCGCGAAGCGCGCCGCGTCGACGAGATTGTTCAACTGGTCGAATGCCCGGTCGAGCAGCACGACGATTTCGGCTTCCTGCCCGCGCGTCCGGGCGAGCCCTTCCGTCAGGCCGGTCAGCGTGAAGAACAGGAAGCGACTGGGGCACGCGAAGTATTCGTGCAGGAGGTTATGGCCATGAAATTTCGACCACGTGAGCGGCAGCAGTCCCTGATCGAGTCCGAGTCCTTCGTGCACCACGGCGTTCGTCTGAACTGCGGCGAATGGCTGGCTCGCGTCGCCGAAGTGTCCCGGTTCGCCGACGATCGACACGATGCCCGCCGCGTGCACGAGTTCGAACAGATGCGACGCCACGGTTTCGTCGCCCGCCAGGTAGACCGGCAGGCGGTCCAGCTTGGTCAGAGTAGCGATGTTCGATTGGTCCGTGGTGCGGAGGCGCAGACGCAGCGCGCCGCGAATCTGCGCCTGGCCGGGCACGAACCGGTCGAGCCGCGGGATATCGGGCGGAACGCCGGTCAGCCGCGCATCCACGATCTCCAGCGGATACAGGGCCACGTCCTGGCTCGTGCGGAACGTACAGCACGTGGCTTCTCCATCAGCCTCGCGGGTCTTCAACGTCGTGCCGCGAGGTAATACAGGTCCGTCGTTCAGAGCGCCGGCGGTATCGGACGGATGGATCTGCACGACAGCCATCGACGGTGTTGGCGACACATAGTTCGGGTAGATGACCTCGAGCAGGCGCTGGGTAAAGCGGGGGAATTCCGCGTCGAGCTTGAGGCGCATGCGCGCGGACATGAAGCAGAAGGACTCGATCAGGCGCTCCACGTAAGGATCGGTCATTTCGCCGGATTGCAGCCCGAGGCGCCGCGCGATCTTCGGATGAGCCTGCGCGAATTCCCCTGCGCTCTCACGCAGGTAGATCAGTTCCTGGCTGTAGTAATCGAGGAGTCGCGGGTCCATGCGGCGTTCGGTGCTGGTTCGGTCGGTGCGGTTCGATGCGGTCCGGGGCAGTCTCAGGCTTGCTTCGGGCAGGCCAGCAGGCGGCTCGATTCCAGGCAAAGCGAACTCTGCACCATGAATTCGAGCGGATACGGCTCGGCCCGCACCAGACCATGAATCTCGAAGGCGACTTCGCCATGCCGTGCAAGACGCTCACCCTGCACACGCGGCACGATGCGCAGCGACTCGGGTATCAGGCGCGGTTCGAAGCGCACGATGGCCAGACTGACCGCCTTCTCGATCTCCGCCCATCGACCCGACGCGACGTACGCGCCCGCCAGCGGCGGCACGCCGAAATTGACCGTGGAGGCCGCGACATGCGGATGCCGCACGGCGTTGATCAACGGCCCGCCGCTGGTCGCGTTCAGCAGATAGGCAAGGTCGCGCTGGATGATGTCGCGGAGTTGCGCGCGCGTCACCGTGTATTCGCCAGGCACCTCTTTCTGACGTTGCGGCGCGTCGTCGCGCAGGCGATCGATCAGCGTAGGCAGCAGATGGCTTTCCGCCCGACGCGGCAACCTGGCTTCGCTCATGCTGGATGCCCGCCATTCAGGTCCGGCGTGCGCGCGCCGGCTTCGCTGACGGTGCGCGCGGTATCCCGCTCCGTCCCGGCGTGAAGGTCGGGCAACCAGCTGTCGAGGGCGAGTGCATGATGCTCGCGGCGCGCAAGCGCGGGCGGCGCCGTGAAGCGGCGCGGCGGCGTTTGAGCATGGCCGGCGGGGTCGGCCGGATGCTCGGCCGGCGCGAAGAGCCGCAGGATTTCTGGCGTGGGCGGAATGCTCATGTCCACGCCGCCTGACGCGAGGCTGTCGCCCAAGGGGCCAAAAGCGTCTTCGACGCGCTGTGCCTCACCCAGAAACACACTGATTGATTCCGAACCGATCCCTTCGTCTGCGCTGCTGCTTTCGGACGACGCGCCTTCCTGATCATCGCGATCAGCCACTGACTCCGCCGCCTCCCATGCGCTGCCCGCCTGACTACCGGCCGAGTGGAGTGCCTCGTAATAGCCCGTGTGCAAGGCGGCGATCAGTGCGTCTGCATCAAGACTCGCGGAAGGTGTGGGACTCGCGCGTGCGCCCTGGCGCGCCGCGTTGAGGTCGGCGTCCTTGCGAACCGGGACGAAAGGGCCTGCGTCCGCCCGAAGGAATGAAGACGAAGGCGCGGCGGATAACGTCGGCTCCACGCATTCGCACATGGAAAAACGACGCTTGAAGATTGATTCAAACAGCATTCGATAACCCTCACACGTTCGCCGCCAGAGTGGCGCGCCTCGATGCCCGCGAAAATACCGCGAGTTAAAACTAGCCTGAACAGGCTTTTAATCCAGCCTGATCCTGATTGAGGGAATTAGCGCATGAATTGATTATGCCTGTCCATACCTTCAGACCTTGATTCAGCGTAATCAGAATCTTCGGCTACGTTCGATTGTGATTTTTTGTACGATTTAGTAATAGGAAAATCTGCGGATTAGGATTTTACTCAAGCAAGCCTGGCCGCCTTCGCCTCTGGGCAGGGCCTGCGCGCAGCATGGCAGTACATAGATACCACATTGATTTTAAATATTAAATGTATCTGAAAATGGCTTTTCCGGCGAATCTACTGCCTTTTGACATTTGAATATCTGGGATAAGCAGAGTCACGAAGCCCGCTTGACGTTTAGAGAATCGAAATCCATGATTGGCTTCATAACATCGATTCCGAAAAAGAAAAGAGGATTGCATCAGCATCTGCTTTCATTCGGGCCCGGAATAAAACACAAACTCAACGCACCCCCTGAATGCATATTCATGGGCGTGAATCAGGCGCGCGTACGAAAATGATTTCTCGCCAGACGTTATTCGGAAAGTTGGGCGTGACGCTGTTTCGCGGCATTGAGTCCGCGACCACGTTCTGCAAGTTGCGCGGCAATCCCTATGTGGAACTGGCGCACTGGATTCATCAATTGCTTCAGCTGACCGACAGCGACCTCCATCGCATCGTGCGGCATGCTGGCATCGAGTACGAAACGCTGGAACAGGATCTGGTGCGCACACTGCGCTCACTTCCGGCGGGCGCGAGTTCCATCAGCGATTTCTCGCATCCCGTCGAGATGGCAGTCGAACGCGCCTGGGTGATCGCGTCGCTCGGGCGCAACGAGCGGCGCATTCGCGGCGCATGGCTGCTGGCCGCGCTCGCGGGCACACCGGAATTGCGACGGGAGCTGCTGGCAGTATCGCGGGAGTTCATGCGTCTTCCCTCCGAGAACCTCGACGAAACCTTTGCCTCATGGGCTGCCGGTTCGCCCGAAGCCGCCGACCTGCCCTACGACGGCAGCGCCTTCGATCCGGCGCTGCCGGGTGAGGCGTCCCGAGCCGTGAGCGCAACGCCTGAAGGCGTGCTCGAACAATATTGCACCGACCTCACGGCGCTCGCGCGCAGCGGCGAGATCGACGCCATCAGCGGCCGCGATCAGGAAATCCGCACGCTGACCGATGTCCTGCTGCGCCGACGGCAAAATCATCCGTTGCTGACCGGCGAGGCCGGCGTCGGCAAGACCGCCGTGGTGGAAGGATTCGCGCTGGCCATCGCAAGCGGCGACGTGCCACGGGTGCTCGCCGATGTCCGTTTGCTGTCGCTCGACGTCGGCGCGCTGCTGGCGGGCGCCAGCATGAAGGGCGAATTCGAAGCCCGCCTCAAGGGCGTGCTCGAAGCGGCAAGCAAATCGCCGGCGCCGGTCATCCTGTTCGTCGACGAGATTCATACGCTCGTCGGCGCGGGCGGCCAGGCCGGCACCGGCGACGCGGCCAATCTGCTCAAGCCCGCCCTTGCGCGCGGTGCGGTGCGGATCATCGGCGCGACTACGTGGGCGGAGTACAAGCGTCATATCGAAAAGGACCCGGCGCTCACGCGGCGCTTTCAGGTCCTGCAAATCGCCGAACCGCACGAAGCCGCGGCGATCGAGATGGTGCGCGGGCTGGCCGGGATGTTCGCGCGCCATCATCGCGTGATCGTGCGCGACGAGGCGATCCGGGCATCGGTCCGGCTTTCGCACCGGTATATCCCGTCTCGCCAGCTGCCCGACAAGGCAATCAGCCTGCTGGATACCGCCTGTGCGCGCGTTGCGCTCTCACAGCAAGCGCCGCCGCGTGAACTCCTGCAACTGACTGAGCGCTTGCAGGCGGCGCGAGTCGAACTCGACCTGCTCGAACAAGAGGCGCGCATCGGCCTGGAGCCGGGACGCGCCATGCAAGAGGCCCGCGCCCGCATCGATACCCTGCTGACCGAGCAAGGCGCGCTCGAGGCGCACTGGCAGGCGCAGTCCGCCGCGGCGGAAGCGCTCGTCAGTGCCCGCGAAGCGGCGTTGACACCAGTCCCCGACCTTGCAGCGGCCAGGTCTCGTCCCACGCCCGCCGAACTTCGCCAGCTCGAACAGGGCCTGCACGTACTGCAAGGCGAAACGCCACTCGTGTTTCCGGAGGTGAACGAAGCCGTCGTGGCCGCCGTCGTTGCGGACTGGACCGGCATTCCCGTGGGCCGCATGGTCACCGACGAGATCATGGCCATCCGCGCGTTGTCCGGCACGCTGGCGGCGCGCGTGATCGGTCAGCCTGCGTCGCTTGCGCTGATCGGAGAACGCATCCAGACCGCGCGCGCCGGGCTCGCCGATCCCCACAAGCCGGTGGGCGTATTCCTGCTCGCCGGGCCATCGGGCGTCGGCAAGACGGAAACGGCGCTGGCGCTGGCCGAAGCGCTGTATGGCGGTGAGCAGAATCTCATCACCATCAACATGAGCGAGTATCAGGAAGCGCACAGCGTCTCGGGTCTCAAGGGTGCGCCGCCGGGTTATGTCGGGTCCGGCGAGGGCGGCGTACTGACCGAGGCGGTGCGGCGCCGTCCCTACGCGGTGCTCCTGCTTGACGAGATCGAGAAGGCGCATCGCGACGTGCACGAGATGTTCTTCCAGGTGTTCGACAAGGGCTACATGGAAGACGCGGACGGGCGCCATATCGACTTCCGCAACACCACCATCCTGCTCACGAGCAACGCCGGCGCGGAACGCATCGCGAGCCTGTGCGCGGACCCCGCGCTTGCGCCCGATCAGGACACGTTGCAGGCAGCGCTCACGCCCGAACTGCTGAAGACCTTCCCGCCGGCATTTCTCGGCCGCGTGACCGTCGTGCCCTACCGCCCGCTCGCGCAGGCATCGCTTGCCGTCATCGTGAGGCTGCATCTGAATCGCGTCGTACGCCGCATGGCGGAAGGCCACGGCATCTCGCTCGTGTGCAGCGAACGCCTGGCGGATTACATCGTCAGCCGCTGCCTGGTGCAGGAAACAGGTGCGCGGGTGCTCATCGGCTTCATCGAAAAGCATGTGCTGCCGCGTCTGTCCGGGCTGTGGCTTGACGCAATGGCAGCGCAGCGGCCGATCACGCGGATCGATGCCGACGTCGGCGATCCGCTGCTCGACCCTGCCGCGGCCATCGTCTTCGCGCTCACCGAGCCGTCGCCACCGTCGCATGCCGCAGACGTCGTTCTCTAGTTGGCGCTCACTCTTTCATCACCAATTCCCCGCTTTTCAGATCACGGAGGCACGTATGTCGCAGGCCAACAATTCCCAGAAGTTCATCGCGCGCAACCGCCCGCCGCGCGTGCAGATCGAATACGACGTCGAGGTCTACGGTTCCGAGAAGAAAGTCGAACTGCCCTTTGTCATGGGCGTGCTCGCGGACCTGTCCGGCAAGCCAGTCGAACCGTTGCTGGCCGTCGCGGACCGGCGCTTCCTGGAAATCGACATCGACAACTTCGACGAGCGCATGAAGGCCATCAAGCCGCGGGTGGCGTTCCCGGTCCACAACACACTCACGGGCGAAGGCCAGTTGATGGTGGACATGACGTTCGAGAGCATCGACGACTTCTCGCCCGCCGCGGTCGCAAGCAAGGTGGACGCACTGAGCCGGTTGCTGGAGGCACGCACCCAGCTTGCCAACCTGCAAACGTACATGGACGGCAAGTCCGGCGCGGAAGCGCTCGTCAATACGCTTCTGCGCGACCCGGCGCTGCTCAAGTCCCTCACGGTTGCGCCAAAGGCCGCCGCCGACAGCGCGCCGGACGCCGTCGAAGCCACGCTGAACTGATCCGCCGCCGGACGCCTTGCGCACGCGCGGCTCCGGCACCCCGAACCCGACCGAGACACGACCGAGATCCGTCATGACAGTCAACCAGGTCCAGGCGAGCGCAGCCGCCCCGACAGCCCCGTTCGCCCACGGCGACATCTCCGCCCTGCTGAATCAGGAGTTCCGCCCCAAGACGCCGGCCGCGCGCGAAGCGGTGGAACAGGCCGTGCAGACGCTGGCCGAACAGGCCTTGCAGCAGACGCTCACCATCAGCGACGACGCCTACAAGAGCATCGAAGCGATCATCGCGCAGATCGATCGCAAGCTTTCCGAGCAGATCAACCTGATCCTGCATCACGCTGATTTCCAGCAGCTCGAATCGGCCTGGCGCGGGTTGCATCATCTGGTGTCGAACACCGAAACGGACGAGCGCCTCAAGATCCGCTTCATGGACGTATCCAAGAACGACCTGCGCCGCACGATGAAGCGCTACAAGGGGCTGGCATGGGACCAGAGCCCGCTGTTCAAGCAGATCTACGAGGAGGAGTACGGGCAACTTGGCGGCCAGCCCTACGGCTGTCTCGTCGCTGATTACTACTTCGACCACACGCCGCCCGACGTGGACCTTCTCGGGTCGATCGCCAAGGTCGCCGCGGCGGCGCATACGCCGTTCATTTCCGGCGCGTCGCCCGCCGTCCTGCAGATGGAATCGTGGCAGGAACTCGCCAACCCGCGCGACCTGTCCCGGATCTTCGCGCAGAACCTCGAATATGCGCCGTGGAACTCGTTGCGCACCACCGAGGATGCGCGCTATGTGGGTCTTGCCATGCCACGTTTCCTCGCGCGTCTGCCCTACGGCGCCAAGAGCAATCCGGTCGACCAATTCGACTTCGAAGAGGAAACCGACGGCGCGGATCATCAGCGGTTCGCATGGGCCAATGCCGCCTATGCGATGGGCGTGAACATCAACCGCTCGTTCAAGCTGTATGGCTGGTGCTCGCTGATTCGCGGCGTCGAATCCGGCGGCACGGTGGACAGCCTGCCCTGCCATACCTTTCCGACCGACGACGGCGGCGTCGACATGAAATGTCCGACCGAGATCGCCATTTCCGACCGCCGCGAAGCAGAACTCTCGAAGAACGGCCTGATTCCGCTGATCCACCGCAAGAACACCGACCACGCCACGTTCATTGGCGCCCAGTCGCTGCAGAAGCCGGCGGAATACCACGACCCGGACGCCACCGCGAACGCGAATCTCTCTGCCCGTCTGCCGTATCTGTTCGCGTGTTCGCGTTTCGCGCATTACCTCAAGTGCATCGTGCGCGACAAGATCGGCTCGTTCCGCGAACGCGAGGAAATGCAGCAGTGGCTGAACGGCTGGATCATGAATTACGTCGACGCGGACCCCGCCAACTCCTCGCAGGACACGAAGGCCAGCCGTCCGCTCGCGGCAGCCGAAGTCGTCGTCGAGGATCTCGAGGACAACCCGGGCTACTACCAGGCGAAGTTCTTCCTGCGTCCGCATTTCCAGCTCGAGGGGCTCACGGTATCGCTGAGACTCGTCGCCCGCCTGCCTTCCGTGAAGCAAACCGCCTGAATCAGTCTGGAGGAACCGTCATGCCCTGGACCTATACCCGCACCACCGGCACGCTCAGCGATCCGGACGGCAACATCGTCGCCAGAAACGGCTATTCCGGCGCAGGAAATGGCCGCAACAACCCCGCCATGGAAAACATCCAGAACGTGGGCCCGATTCCGCGAGGCAGTTATCGGATCGGCAATGCGCGTCATTCAGTACGCACGGGCGCCCTCTCGATGGACCTCACGCCGGAAGTCGGCACCGCCACCTTCGGACGATCCGCCTTCATGATCCACGGCGACAACCAGGATCACACGGCGTCCACCGGTTGCGTGATTCTCGGGCGGCCCGTCCGCGAACAGATCAACCGCAGCGCCGACAGGGGATTGATCGTCCAATGATGCGATTCCTGTTGCTCAAACCCAGCTTGCCTGCGTCTCTCGCCTGTGCGCTGCTTGCCTCGGCATGCGCCAGCGCCCAGGTCACGCCGGACGCCGCGCGCATCGCCGGGGAGATCGAGACGCAAGGCGCCCGTCCCGCCGTGGCCTCGCTCGACCGCGACGGTCAGTTCGATGCCGTGCTCGAGAGCATCGCAACCGGCAACGCCGCGTGGGTCGAACTCGCGCCCCGGCTCGCGCAGGGTACGGACGCGAGCGCGTCCATCGGCCTGACCATCGCCCTCGCCACAGCGCTGCCGAAGAATCCCGCGGCCGTCCTGCGCGTGCTCGACGACGGGCCCGTGCTCGGCACTTCCGCCGTGTGCGGCGCGCCCTTCATCGAGCCGTCGCCCGGAGAGGTGAAGGCCTATCTGGACCGGACGATTCCAGCGGTAACGGACGTGCCCGAAGGCGACGCGGTCCGGCGCGGCCCGTGCCTGGACCGGCTCGCGCACATCCAGCGGCAGCTCGAAACGAGCTCGTCGCAATTGCAATAGACATCCTCAACTTCAAGGAACAGATAGCCATGGCACAAGACATCTTCATCAAGATCAACGGTATCGACGGCGAATCGCAGGACGCCACGCACAAGAGCGAGATCGAAGTGGCCAGCTGGGGCTGGCGCGTCTCGCAGGATTCGATGATGCACTCAGGCAGTGGCGGCGGCGCGGGCAAGGCGAATGTCGACGATCTCAGCTTCGAGCATCTGATGGACCGCGCGAGTCCCAACCTGATGAAGTATTGCCTGACCGGCAAGCACATCGACCAGGCTGTCCTCACGGTGCGCAAGGCGGGCACGAGCCCGCTCGAATACCTGAAGATCACCATGAGCGACGTGATGGTGACCAAGGTCCAACCTTCAGGGTCCCACGGGGAGATCGGGGTGCGCGAGGAAGTGCGCCTGTCGTTCGCCAAGGTGAAGCAGGAGTACATCGTGCAGAACGCACAGGGCGGCAGCGGCGGAGCCGTCACGGCAACGTTCGACATCAAAGCCAACAAGGAAGCCTGAACGAACTCGACGCCTTTTCACGCGCTATCCGATGCGCACGCATCGGATAGCGCCCTTAACGCCATCCATGCGATTTCTGCCGACTCGCTCCCTTCGCTCCGTCGCTGCGCCCGTGTGGTCGTCCGGTGCCTCGTTCGTGTGCTCGCTTGCATCAGCGCTCGTATCAGCGCGTGTGTCGGCGCTCGTGTGCGCACTTGCACTCGGCGCCTGCGCAAGCTCCGACGCCCCGCCCGCACACGAGCCGCTGAAACTCGACGTCGCCATTCGCGCGTCATCGACGGTGAATCCCGACGATCAGAAAAGGGCCGCGCCCATTCTCGTGCGCGTGTACGAACTGAAGAGTCTCGACGCTTTCAACGAGGCGGATTTCCAGTCGCTACAGGACAAGGACAAGACCGTGCTCGCCGCAGATCTCGTGATGCGGGACCAGTTCATGTTGCGGCCGGGCGAGAGCAGGCGCATCGCACGCAATGCCCACGGCGCCAGCACGGCGCTGGGGGTGATCGCGGCGTATCGCGACCTGCCCCACGCCGTGTGGCGCGCGACGACGCTGCTGCCCGCGACACCCACGGCGGCGTGGTACCGGCGCGCGCCGAAGCTGCGGCTCGCCATTGACCTCGATACCGATGCCATCCGGATCAGCGACGCGCAATCCGGCGCTCCACCGGGCGACCCCTCCGGCAACCGGCCACACAACGAATGAGCACATAGCGCATGAGCTGGCACAACAAAGTCACCTGGAGCGAAGGTCTTTTCCTCTGTCCGCAACTGTTTCAGCAACAGGAGCGGTATCTGGAGCATTTCGCACACAAGCGCGCTGCGCCGCTTTCACCGTTCTTCTTCGGCTTCTCGCACTATGCGATCGATTCCGAAGCGCTCGCGCTCGGCAAGGTCATCGTGAAGTCGGCGAGCGGCCTGTTCGCCGACGGCACGCCCTTCGACATGCCCGGCAGCACGCCGCCGCCCGCACCGCTGACGATCCGCCAGGAGCACCTCGAACAGGAGATCTGCCTCGCGGTGCCGGTGCGCGTGCCCAACGGCGAAGAAACCACCTTCGACGATTCAGCGGATTCGCTCGCACGTCATTCCGTGTTCGCCACCGACTTGCGCGACGCCAACTCCACGGGCCTGGGGCCCAAGACTGTCCAGCTGTCGAATCTGCGCGTGCGCCTGTTGCCCCGCAAGGAGATGACCGGCGGGTGGATCGGCCTGCCGCTCGCGCGCGTCAAGTCCTTGCACGCCGACGGCAGTATCGAACTGGACGAATCCCTCGTTCCGCCCGTCTGCGGATATGGCGCGAGCGCGTTGCTGACCACCTGGCTCGGCGACGTCCACGATCTGCTCCACATGCGCGCCGACAAGCTCGCGAAGCGGCTCACCGGCAGCGACGGCCAAGCGGGTTCGGTGGCCGAAGTCTCGGACTATTTGCTGTTGCAGACGCTCAATCGTTACGAACCCCTGTTGCAGCATCTGCGCCGCGTGCCGACTACCTCTCCCGCGAAACTGTATGCGCTGCTGCTGAGCATGGCCGGTGAACTCTCTACTTATGTCCGGCCGGCCACGCGCCGTCCGCTCGACACGCATCCGCCGTACCGGCATGAAGAGCCGCATCTGTGTCTGCGGCCCATCGTCGAAGACACGCAGTGGCTGCTCAACGCGGTGCTGGTGCGTAGCGCCCAGCGCATTCCGCTCGATGATGCGGGCTACGGCGTGAGCAACGCCGTCGTCGATCCGGGCGAGATGCGCTCGTTCTCCTCGGTGGTGCTCGCCGTGTTCGCGGAAATGCCGATGGATGCGCTTGCGGACCGCTTCGCGTCTCAGGCCAAGGTCGGACCGTCCGAGCGTCTGCCGGATCTGGTGCGCGCGCATCTGCCGGGCATTCCGCTGCAAAGCCTGCCGGTACCGCCGCGCCAGATTCCGTTCAACGCCGGCTTCGTCTATTTCGAAATCGCGCGCGGCGGGCCGCTCTGGAGTGTCGTCGAGAAACATGGCGGTATTGCGCTGCACGTTGCGGGTGAGTTTCCCGGGTTGCAGCTCCAGCTGTGGGGTGTGCGCGGATGAAGCGGTGGCGCGGGTGGCGAGAACTGATTGCTGGCATCGGGAGAGTGGAAAATTACACAGGCTGATATCACACCGGATGCCGAACAGGCATCGCAGCAAAACGCGACGCACGCCCAACCGGCTCAAGACAAGCAAGCGGAAACGGCAGCTGAAGTCGCGTTCAAAACTGCTATGAGCCGCATGCCGCCGGGCGAAGTCCCCGCGGCACGTCTGCGTGCGATTCTCGCGGCGGGTAATCCATTGCTCGAAGCGGCGCGTCCGCTTCTGCGCGCGCTTGCGGACATGCCCGATAACCTCACTGGAGTCGGTATGAAGGTGCTCCAGCAGTTGCTCGAGGACGAAGTGCGCAATTTTCAGCGCTTGTGCGAGCAGGGCAATATCCGTCGCGACCACATGCTCGGTGCGAGCTATTGCCTGTCTACGGCTCTTGATGAAGCGGCCATGCAAACTGAATGGGACCGCAATTCACCCGGCGCCAAGTGGAGTACCAAAACTCTGGCGGCGAAGTTCCATGAAGATGTCAAAGGCGGCGTAAAGATCTTCAATCTCATCGGTCGCCTGTTGGAGGATTCTCACGAACACCTAGACCTGATCGAAGTCATCTATCGGGTGCTCAGCCTGGGTTTCATGGGCACGTATCGAACGCTGGCGGACGGTGCGCGCAGGCATGACGGAATCCGCCGCCTCCTGTTCAACAAGATTCAGGAAGGCCGCAATCCCATCCCCCTGGCCCTCTCACCCCACGCCGACTCCACCGCACACGGCAAACGCCTCTCGCTGTGGAACTTCCCTGCATGGATCAGCTTCACCGTCCTCGGTCTCGCGTTGCTTGGCCTGTTCGGCTGGTTCAAGTATCACTTGCTCAGCGAAGGCGCCTTGCTCGAAACGCGGATCATCGAGATCGGACGCATGACGCCGCCGCCCGCGCCGCGCGTACCGCGTCTGCGCGAACTGCTCGAAAACGAGATCGCAGCCAACATGGTGAGCGTCGATGAAGACGCACGCCACAGCACCGTGACCTTCCGCGGCGACGCGATGTTCGCGCCGGGCGGCATCGACGTGAACGCCGCGATGACTCCGCTGATCGTGAAAATCGCCGGCGAAGTGGCCCGGGTTCCCGGCCGGGTCACGGTCACCGGCTACACCGACAACCTTCCCATCCGCAGCCGTCGCTACGCCTCCAACGACGCGCTCTCGCTCGAACGCGCCACACAGGTCGTCCAGCAGCTGCAAGCGGCCGGCGTGCCGGCGGGCAGGCTGGAGGCAGTCGGCCGCGGCGCATCCAGTCCCCTCGGCGACAACCGCACGGCGTCCGGCCGCGCGCTGAACCGGCGCGTCGAGATTGCCGTCGTGCCGTGACGGAGGCTCGGACCGCACCGCCTGCACTCGCGTAAGCCTTCACGCCGAACGTCGCTACTGGACCCGAAGTGGACCCGAAGAATGAAGAAGCTGTTGTCGTTCCTGTTCTCACGCCTGTTTCTCGCGATCATCGCGCTGCTGCTGCTCGTGCTGGCCGTCTGGTTCATCGGGCCATACTTTGCGTTCGGCGGACTCAAGCCGCTCGAGAGCGTCGCGTTGCGCGTGACCGTGATCGCGCTGATCCTGTGCGGCGCGCTCCTCCGGCTCAGACATGCGTCGATGGCGCTCGTGTTCGGCGCGCTGCTCTGCCTGCTCATCTGGCATGCCGCGCCCCTGCTGAGCTTCGGTGAGAGGAAACCGTTCGCGTCCACGGACGCGCGCATCGTCGCCATCGCCGCCGTCGTCGCGGTCTTCGTGGGCTGGCTGCTGTACCGCATCTGGTGCCGCATGCGCAGCGACGAACAGTTCCTGCGCCGCGCGCTCGCTTTCGGCAACAGCAACAAACCGGAATCACTGGCGAACCCCAAACTCCGGCAACTCGAAACGCGCTTCAGGAGCATGCTGGAGAGCCTCAAGAGCACGCGCACGGGCGGCTTCGCCCGTCTCTTCCAGCGCACCCGTCACCTGTATGAATTGCCCTGGTTCATCGCGCTCGGTTCGGAGGGTTCGGGCAAGACGCGCGCGCTGCTCAATGCAGGGCTGCCGGTGCCCGCGAGCGTCGCGCTCCGGCAGGCGCGCCCGGATGCGCCCGCCGATCCGACCGTCGACTGGTGGCTCACCGACGAAGCCTTGTGCATCGACACGCCCGGCTATTACACGCGTCCGGGCCATTCCTCCCATCCGCTGACCTCGGCCAGCGAAACACAGGCCGCAGCCGCGGGCCTTCGCTCAGCGAATGTCGCGCCCTTGCATCCCAGCATCCACACGGACCTTCCGAACCGGCGCGAAACCGACAGGCAGGAATGGCTGGGTTTTCTGCGAATGCTGCGCCGCCACCGTCCGCGTGCGCCGATCAACGGCGCGCTGCTGACGATCCGCCTCGACCTGCTCACCGCCGCCGACGTCACCCTGCGCGAAGCCGAAGCCGACGCCCTCCGCGCGCGGCTCGCGGACCTGCGCCGCACGCTCGGGGTCCGCTTTCCGGTGTATCTGATCGTCACGCAGATGGACCGCCTGAGCGGCTTTGCCGATTACTTTGCCGCGCTGACCGAGGAGCATCGCGCGCAGGTCTGGGGCTTCACGCTGCCGGTCGCGTCGCCGGCCACCGAAGCGCGCTGCCGTGAAGAGCTCGCGTTGCTGGCGGCGCGTCTGGCCGACGGCCTCAACACGCGCCTCGAAGACGAATTCGACCTCGACCGCCGCCGCCGTCTCGTGGCCTTTCCCGAGGCCTTCGCCGCGCTCGCCGGGCCGCTCGCGGAGTGTTTCGCGCGGCTTTTCACCGGCACGCGCTACGACGACACCGAACATCATCCGATGCTGCGCGGCGTGTACTTCACGAGCGCCGCGCAAGAAGGCCTGCCGCTGCCGGCCGAACCCGCGACGATCGCCCGGCGCCTGGCTGACGGCGTCGACCACGCGCTCACGGGCCGTCAGGCAACGGCTAGTCCAGCCGGCAACCGAAGCTACTTCCTGCACGATGTCTTCCGGAAGGTGATCCTGCCCGAAGCGCATCTGGTGCGGCCCAACCTGCGTTGGGAATATCGCTTCCGCCTGCTGCGGCTGATCGGCCATGCGCTCGCGGTACTGCTGTTCGCGTGGCTGGCCGTCGCCCTGCATGAAAGCTTCGGCAATAACAGCCGCTACCTGGAAGCCGTCACGCACAAGACCCAGGCGCTCTCCGCGAAGGTCGCGCAACTCTATCGCGAGCCCAGGCCCGACAGCGTGCCCGATGCCCTGACCGACGCCCTGCACCTGCCCGCCCGGACAGGCCTCGATCTCGCCCGTCCCGATGCAAGCTATCGTTATGGTCTGTACGTGGCGCCCGGCATCGTCGATGCGAGCGGCGCAACTTATCGCGCTCTCGAAGCCAGTCTGCTGCTGCCCCAGCTCGTGCATCGCATCGAGGCGGTCATCGCGCAGGCCATTGCACGGCAGGACCCAAAAGCCGCCTACAGCGCGCTGCGCGTCTACCTGATGTTGTACGAGCCCGCGAAGTTCAACGGCAGCGAAATCAAGACCTGGGTGCTGGACGACTGGTCGAGAACGGACAGCGCGTCGGCCTACGGCGGCCGTGCATCGATGCTGGAGCATCTGGACCGGCTCTTCGCGGGGCAGCGCGTCGTGCAGTCGCCGCTCATCCGCAACGACGCGCTGATCGAACGCGCGCGAAGCTTTCTCGACGAGAGCAACGGCACGCAACGGCTGTATGACCGCGCGAAGGCCGCGATGCGGGACGACGCCCCGGACGACTTCACGCTGCTGCGCGCGGTGGGACCGCAGGCGGGCATGTCGTTCACGCGCGCGAGCGGAGAACCGCTTTCGCGCGGCGTGCCAGGCCTCTTCACGTTCGATGGCTACCGCGCCCTGTTCGACCGTCGTCTGGCGGAATTCCTCAAGATCGCGCGCGACGACGACGCCTGGGTCATGGGACGGGCGTATCTCTCGGGCTGGACCGGCGGCGTACGCGAGGCTCAAAAAAAAACGGCTGAATTCGTGAGCGCCGCCAGCGGCGGGGACGATGCGCTGACCGACGCCATCCGCCGCCTGTATCTGACGGAGTATCAGCAGCACTGGAGCGCGTTCCTGGCGGACATTCGTCCGGTGACCGGTTCGAGTGCCGGCTTCAACCTGCAGATCATGCGGCAGTTCGCGGCGCCTGATTCGCCGCTCGCGCGACTGGCATTCGCCGCCGCGCGCGAGACCACGCTCACCAGAAGCCTGACGGATGAAAAGCGTTCGCTGCTCGATCAGGCGGACGCCGCGCTCAACAGCAAGACGAAAGGTTTCGGCATGCGGGCGCAGGAGCGCGTGGAGCGCGAACTCGTCGACGACCGCTTCGCCGCGCTGCGCGAGATGGTGACGGGCGAGGCGCAGGTCCGGCCGGACGCACCGGCGCGAGCGGCGCAGGGCGCACCGTCCGCATCCGCGTCGGCGCAGGCACGCCAGACGGGACTCGACGGCGTCGCCACCTTGCTCAACGACACCTACACGGCGTTGACCATCGCCGAAACCGCGCTGTCGAACAATGGCCTGCCGCCGCCGAACGACGCCTCCGCGAAGCTCAAGATGGCCGCCGACACCATGCCCGCGCCGTTTCGCGCGGTGTTGCAGGCGCTCGCCCTGCAAGGCTCGCGCGACGTAAACCAGGGCGTGGGACAACTGCTCTCGCGCCAGACCCAGGCGGTGGTCGGCGATGCATGCCGCCTGGCCGTCGAGGGCAACTATCCGTTCGTGCGGGACAGCGCGCGCGACATCAGCATCGACGATTTCACCCGCATGTTCGCGCAAGGCGGCCTGTTCGACGATTTCTTCATCAAGAACCTGGCGCCCTTCGTCGATACGTCGTCACAGCCCTGGCGCTACCGCACGCTGCCCGGCTCGACGGCCCCCGTGCAAGGCCCGGATCTCGTGCCCTTCCAGCGCGCGCAGGCGATCCGCCAGGTCTTCTTCGGCGAACAGGGCAAGCAGATTGCCTGGAAAGCGGACGTGCGCGTGCCCGAACTCGATCCCACGATCCTGAGTCTGGCCATCGACATCGACGGGCAAGGCATGCTGTATCAGCACGGTCCCGTGACGCCGCTGCGCATCGCCTGGCCGGGACCGCGCGGCGGCGTGCACGTCGAGCTCACGGCGAACCCGCGGATCCGCACGGACACCTCGACCCTCTCGGTGGACGGCCCGTGGGCGCTGATGCGCCTGCTCGGACGCGGCCAGATCGTGCCGACCGCGACGCCGGGGCGCGTGCGCGTCGTGTTCGATTTCGACGGGCGCAAGGCGGCGCTCGATATCGCGAGCACCGGCAGCCTCGCCAATCCGCTGACGAGCGACCTGCTCACCGCCTTTCACTGCCCCGCCGCCGTCCCGCTGTTCGATCTCGCGGACAGCGGTCCGCCGCCCGGGCTGCCGGCGCCGTCGACCATGCCGGCTTCGCCGTGAACGAAGGCTACGCGCGCGTTTCCCCGCCGCGCGGCTGTTCGATCGCGTAATACACGAGGCAACCGGCCACCACACCCCAGAAGGCTGCGCCCACGCCCAGCAGCGTGACATCGCTCAAGGTGACGACGAACACGATCATCGCGCTCAAGGGCAAGGCCGAACGGAACGCGCTGACGAACGACTTTTCGAGCACGCCCATCATCGCCAGTCCGGCGAGGATCGCGATGTACGCGCCGGGCAGGCTCGTCAGAAGAAATACATAGGCCGTCGAACACACGCCGATCGTCACGCAGATGACGCCCGCCATCAACGCGCCGAGAAAGTGTCGTCCGTGCGTGCCGCCCGACACCAGGATCGCATTGCTCGGCCCGGCCAGCACCGAGGGACAGCCGCCGAAGGGCGCGGTGATCGCCGTGAGCGCGGCGCTGACGAGCGTCACGAGGCGCAACGACGTCCGATAACCCGACGCGCGCGTCACCGCGATACCCTGCGCGTTCTGCACGAACAGCACGGTGATCAGCAGCGGCAGCAGCAGTTGCGAGATCGCGTGAAGGTCGAAGCGCGGCACGATCAACGCGGGCGTCGCGATCCACGCGCCGCCGCTGTGGCTCGGCAGCCTGAAGCCGGTCGCGAACAGCACCGCCGCGCCCGCCAGCATCGCGCCGATCAGCGGCGGCATGGGCGCCGCGTTGCGGCGTTCGAGCCACAGCAGGCCGAAGAAGCACAGCAGCATGCAGCCGCCGATGAGCGGCGCAGCCACGGTCGAATGCACCACGGCCAGCACGTACTTGATGAAGAGTCCGGCGATCATCGCCATGACGATGGGCATCGGCACCCAGCGGTCGAGCAAGCCGACGAGGTTCGTCACGCCCAGCACGAGCAGCACGGCCGCGCATACGAGATACGTCCCCACTGCCGCCCCGAAACCGTATTGCGCGATCACCGGTGCGGCGAGCACCGCGCCGGGAATCGTCCACAGGAACAAGAGCGGCTGGCGCGTCTTCCAGCTGATCGCAATGCTCGCGAGCCCGTTGATGCCGATCGACGCGAACAACCACGACGACGTCTGCGCGAAGCTCAAGCCGCCTTCACGCGACGCGGCGATGATGATGGCGACCGGGCCGGTCGCGGAGAAACTCATGCTCGCGAACGCGAGTGAGAGATAGAGAAGCCACGAGCGGCCGAGGCCGTGATCGCCGCTTGTGTCGCCAACGGACATGGAGAGTGCTCTTGCGCAAGCGGTCTCGCACCGAAACGCTGAAACAGTGAAAGCGTGCAAGACCGCGACGGAACCCAGGCCGTGCGTCAGTGCGCGGCCGCTTCGGCGTGCACCGGCGCGCGCCAGATGAGGCCGATGATCACGCCGAGCACGCACAACGCGGCAATGTACCATGCGGGCGCCATCGTCATGCCCTGCCGTCCCACCATGAAGGACGCGATGGCGGGCGCGGTGCCGCCGAAGATCGCATAGGCCGTGTTGTACGAGAGCGCGAAGCCGGTGAAGCGCACTTCGGCCGGAAAGCTCTTGACGATGATGTACGGCCCGAGCGTGATCGTGCCGATCAGGAAGCCGCCGGCAATATACAGCGCCCAGACCGACGTGCTGCCCGCGTTCAGGCTCAGGTAGAACGCGCCGGTCACGAGCAGCATCGCCACGCTGCCGATGGCATACGCGCGCCCTCCGCCAATCTTGTCCGCGGCCCATCCGGCGAAGGTGCTGCCGAGAATCAGGCCGAAGATCGACCACGAATTGTTGGTGAAGACGTCCTTCGGCGCGAAGTGGAATTGCGTCTGGAGGAAGGTCGGCGTGTAGAGGAAGTACAGCACGAAGATGCCCGAGAACACCCACGTGGCGAGCAGCGAGACGATCACCGCGCCGCGATGCTCCTTCAGCACGACCGCGAGCGGCAGGCGCGCATCGGCCTCACGCTTGGCGCGCAGCGCCTCGAACACGGGCGTCTCCTGCAGATAGCGGCGCAGATAGACCGAGATCAGACCGAACACGCCGCCCGCGATGAACGGCACGCGCCAACCCCAGGTCTTGAGTTCGGCCGGATCCATGTTGCCAATCAGGAACTTCGCCGACAGCGCGCCGAGCAGGATGCCGGTGCACAGCCCCGACATCAGCAGGCCGCACGCGAGACCGATGCGGTCACGCCGCACGTGCTCCGAACAGAAGATCCATGCGCCCGGCACTTCCCCGCCGACCGACAGCCCCTGCAACACGCGGCACAACAGGAACAGCAGCGGCGCGACGATGCCGAGCATCGCGTAGCTGGGCAGCAAGCCGATGAGCAGCGTCGGCGCGGCCATCAGGAACAGGCTCAGCGCGAACATTTTCTTGCGGCCGATCCGGTCGCCGAAGTGCGCGAAGAAGATGCCGCCGATCGGCCGCACCAGATAGCCCGCCGCGAAGATGCAGAACACTTCGAGCTGCGCGAGCCACTCGGGCGTCTGCGGCGGGAAGAACACCGTTGCAAGCAGCTTGGTGAAGAACACCGCGACGATGAAGTCGTAGTATTCGAGCGCACCGCCCAGCGACGCCAGCATCAGCGTCTTGATGTCGTTGCCTGACATCGACCGCCCTTTGATGGCGACGTCGTCCGTCCGTACAGGGGTAGAACTCATGTGAAACTCCAAGGCACTGAGTGAGGTGAGGTTCAACGCATTCGCTTTTTAATCAGCATGCTGATCATTCATGCGCATTGCGGGACATTGCACATGAACCGATCGCACTGATCACTGCGCGACGCGTCCTTCTATTGACTTCGTGATCCGACATCCATCATCGACATGCTGCAATGCAACCCGAGGCATTTCATCAGTACGCTGATTGATAGCTTTGTATCCGGAAAAAAATGGCGGCGCAAGCATGATTGCCCCTACAATCGACGCGGCCGTCGTGGTCCCGGATACGGTGCATCGGGCACCATGTGAAAGCATGCTCCGTGACCGCGCCTGTGACAGACCCCGCGCGCGAAGGCTACACTCCCGTGTGACGAAACTTCTTCGAAAAAGGTAAAGGATGGGCACCGCAGCCGAGAAAAAAGCGGCCGTCTCCGACAGCGGCATCGAAACCGGACATTTGTGGCAACGCCCGGGCTTTCTGATCCGGCGGCTCAACCAGATTCACATCGCGCTCTTCTTCGAGTGCTGCAAGGACTTTGCCATCACGCCGGTGCAATACGGCTTGCTGACCACCTTGAGCGAACGACCCGGTCTCGACCAGACGTCGCTGTGTGCGGAGGTGGGCGTGGATCGCACGACCATGGCGGACGTGTTGCGCCGGCTCGAGGAACGCGGCCTGGTCAAGCGCGAACCGAGCCCGAACGACGGCCGCCTGAAGCTCGCCAACATCACCGCGAAGGGCCGCCGCACGATGAAGGAGATGTACGGCAGCATGCGCCAGGCGCAGGTGAAGTTTCTCGAACCGCTCAGTGCCGAAGATCGCGTTCATTTCGTGCGCATGATGATGAAGCTCGTCGAGGGGAACAACCAGTACGGCCGGACTTCGCTCAAGCACTTCGACTGACTTTGCGTACTCGTCACTGTGCGTCACTGCGTGATGTCGCGCTGGAAGGTCTCGGGCACGAACAGCACGCCGACCGCGAACGACACCAGCGCAATCGTCACCGGATACCAGAGGCCGAAGTACACGTCGCCGCGCGCCACCGCCATCGCCGACACCACGAAAGGCAGCATGCCGCCGAACCAGCCGGAGCCGAGATGAAATGGCAACGACAGCGAGGTGTAGCGGATGCGCGCGGGAAACAGCTCGACCATGAAGGCCGCCATCGGGCCGTAGATCATCGCGAGATAGAGCAGCAGCAGCCACATCAGGAAGATGACCATCGGCGCGTCGATGCGGGCGGGATCCGCGTGGGGCGACCAGCCGGAGGCGATCAGCGCCTGCTCCAGCGCGTGCCGGTCGCTGCCCTGCACGATGCGCGCACCGATCGTCGTCGATGCGCCTTCGCCCGCCGCCGGCCGCGCCTGCTCATACGACACGCCCGACGCGCTCAGGAACGCGCGGATGCGGTCGCACTCCGTCACTGGCGCTGAGAACAGCGTGAAGCGGCAATCGTCGGCGCGAACGGTCACGGGCGCCTGCTTCTGGAAGGCTTCGAGCGCCGGGTTCGCATAGTGCGTCAGCGCGTGGAAGATCGGTTGCGTGGTCGCGGCGAGCAGCAGGCACGCGAGCATCATGATCCACTTCCGTCCGATCCGGTCCGATAGCCAGCCGAACACGAGATAGCACGGAAACACGCCGATCAGCGCGATGGCGAGAAACAGGTTCACCGTGTTCGGCGCGACCTTGAGCGTGTTCTGCAGGAAGACCATCGAATAGAAGTGTCCCGTGCCGAACACGACGCCGACGCCCGATGCCGTGCTGAACAGCATGATCAGCACATACTTCAGATTTCCCCACGTGCCGAAGCTTTCCCCGATCGGTGACTTCGAGAGCCGCCCGGCGCGTTTCATGTCGCGGAAAGTGGGCGATTCCGCGAGTTTCGTGCGCAGATACACGGAGACCGCGAGCAGCACGATCGACACGACAAAGGGCATGCGCCAGCCCCAGCTGCGGAACGCGGCTTCGTCCATTGCCGCGCGGCTGATGCTGACGGCCGCGATGGACGCCAGCAATCCGAGCGTGGCCGTGGTTTGCAGCGAACTTGTGAAGAAGCCGCGCCGTTCGGCCGGCGAATGCTCCGCAAGATAGGTGGCCGCGCCACCGGTCTCGCCGCCGAGCGCGAAGCCCTGCAACAGCCGCAACGCGACGAGCAAGGCCGGCGCCAGCATGCCGATGCGCTCGAAGGAAGGCAGCAAGCCGACGCCCACCGTCGCGACACCCATCAGCACGATGGTCGCCATGAAGGTGTATTTGCGGCCGATGCGATCGCCGAGCCGTCCGAAGAACAGCGCGCCGAGCGGCCGCACGAGAAAGCCGGCGCCGAAGGTGGCGAGGCTCGCCAGGAAGGCCACGGTATCGTTGCCGCTCGGGAAGAACAACGCGCCGAACGTGCCCGCGAGCGCCGCATAGATGTAGAAGTCATACCATTCGAGCAGCGCGCCGAACGAGGACGCAACGATCAGCGTGAACTCGTGGCGCGTGACGGAACGCTGCGGCTGTCCGGAAACAGAGGTATCCATGTCGATCCCATGCGGTTGGCGTGCGCGCCGTCCATGCGGACGATCAGAGGTTCTTGAGCAACGCCAGGGCTTCGTCGCGCTTCATCACGGCCGCATATTTCTGCGCCATGTCGAACAGGTTCGCGTCATGCGGCCCGAGCGCGCGATCGCCTACGCAGTCTGACAATACGAACGGACGGAAGCCGTACTGCATCGCATCGACCACCGACGAACGCACGCAGCCGCTCGTCACCGCGCCCGCGATCAACAGCGTACGCACGCCGTGCTGCGTGAGCCATGCCGCGAGCGGCGTGCCGAAGAACGCGGAAGGCACGGTCTTGCGCACGACCAGTTCACCATCGCGCGGCGTCAGTTGCGGCACGATCGCGCTGTTGTGGGCCGCTTCCTTCAGCGTCAGCAGGCCGGGCACTTTCATCGTGAAGATGTTGTGATCGGCGTCGTCGTCCGCGAATACGATGCGGCTGTGCGCCACCGGCCAGCCCTTCGCGCGCGCGTGCGCCAGCAGCGGCACCGTGTTCTCGATGGCATGCGGAATATTGCCGCCGCCGAAGATTTCGGGATCGGCGAAGCCGTTCACCAGATCGACGATCAACAGGCCGAACGGCGCTTTCGGTTCGAGCGCCGTGCCGAAGCTCTGACGCTGGTAGGTTTCGATATCGTGGGACATGGGAGTGCCTTCAGTGATTTATCGATCCAGCACGACGCCGTCGCGCACGACAGCCTCGCCGTCGAGGAAGACGTCGCAGTGCCGCAGCGGGATGTCGATGTGACAGGTCGTCGTGCGGCTGCCGCCTGCTTCGTTGTTTGGTCCGAGCGAAAACAGGAAATTCCCTTCGAAGGCGCGCGCGTCCATGCCGATGGTTGCCTCACGATCATAGAGACCGAGCGTCGACCAGTGTGCACGCGGTTGCAGACCCCAGCCGATATGCGAGATCGCGTAGGCTTCGGGATCGTTGAAGGTGGCCATGTATTCGCTCAGCAACTGCGCGTCGATGCCGCCTTCGATGCGCGTCGCATAGCCGCCCTCCACTGTCAGTTCGATGCGGTCCTGCACATAGCTCTTCTGCGGCAGCAGGATGTCGCCGCGATCGATGACGATGCGTCCATGGGCTGTGCGATCGTCCGGGAAGGTCAGCGCGAAGCCGCTCGGCCAGTGATCCCAGCGGCCCGGTTCATCGACGAAACCGTACTCCGCGATCGGTTCGAATTCGCCCAGCGGACAATGAAAGTCCGTACCCGCCGCTGACACGATGTGCATCTTCTTCGCACGCGCAATGCGTGCCTGCGCCGCGAGGACGCGCGTCCGGTCGCCTTCGGTCGGCACCAGACGCGTGAGCACTTCAGGCGGCTCCACGGCAAGCAGGATCTTCGTGCCGGTCTTGAGAATGTCCAGCTGCTCGGGAGAGAACAGCAGAGTCATCAGGTCGAGGACGAGATCGCTTTCCTTGAGCGCCGCGATGGCGGCACGGTTGCCCGTGAGTGGCGTCGTGCCGAGATACGCGAGCGAATCGCGGCTCAAGGACTTCTCGCCGTTCACCGGCGGCAAGTCGAGGCGGTTCACGACAGCGCCCAGCGCCTGGGTCGCGATCAACGCGGTGGCGAGCGTCTGCGGATGCGTGGACGCGCTGGTGAGGATCGTCACCGTCTGCCCGGCTTCGAGACGCGAAAGCTTCAGAACCCGGGTCCAGGCATCGACCATTTGATAGTCACTGACGGGCATGATCGCCTCCTTGAATGAGCGGCGCACCGAGGAACTCACCGAGCGCCGCGTAGAAGCCGGCTTCGTCGTCCCACGGAATCATGTGGCCTGCATTCTGCACGCGCGTGTGTTCGAGATGCGGCACGCTTGCGCGAATCTCTTCGACATCTTCGTCGCGCACCACGTCGCCACGTCCCGCCGTCACCAGTCGTGCGGGAATCTTCAGATGCGGGAGATCGGCGTGGATGTCGTCGGTATGGAAGCCTTCGAAGCTCGCGCGAATCGCGCGTTCATCGCAGGTATGCAGCCATTCCGCGCGCAACGCGAGCTGCGCCTCGGTCCAAGTCGGGCAGAACGCACGCATCGCTTCGGCGCTCATGCCTTCGCGCGACTGGCGGATCGAATCCACATACCACGGCAATTGCGACGGATACGGACGTCGTCCCGGACCCGATACCGGCGGATCGATCATCGCGAGCCGCACCATGCCCTCGGGGGCCGACCGTGCGGCGCGAATGCCGATGCGCGCCCCCATCGAATGCCCGAGAACGCTGTAGCGTTGCAGGCCCAAAGTAGTTGCGAACGCAATCAGATCGGCAGCTTGCACGTCGAGGCTGTAGTCGAGCGTATCCGACGCCGACGACAAGCCACGGCCGCGCACGTCGAGCACATAGGTATCGAAGACCTGACCGAGATGTTCCGCAACGAATCCCCACGTCACGGCCGGACTCGTGATGCCCGGCACGATGATGATCGGATCGCGTCCGGCGCGCTCGCCGCCGTAACGGAGGTAGTGCTGGCGGATACCGTTGGCGTGCAGGTTCGCGCCGCAGACGAAGGTGGACATAAGCGCCTCGATCAGTATGCGCCCGACAGCAGGGCGCCCGCGCCCGGCACCACGGCTTCGAGGCCGAGTTGCTTGAGCATCGCATACGTGGTCGCGACCGCCGCCGTGACGACCGGCTTGCCCGTCAACGCCTCGACCTTCGCGATGACCGGCAGCGAAGGCATCTGCACGCACGCCGACAACACGATGGCGTCCGCTTCCCGATAGCGCATCGACATCACGATCTCGGGCAGGCGGCTCGGGTCGTGGCGGCCCACTTCGAGATTGTCCGGAATCTCCAGCGCACGATAGTCGATGACCTCGTAATCCTCGTTGCGGATATAGTCGACCACGAGATCGGTCAGCGGCCTCATGTAGGGCGCAACCACCACGACGCGCTTCGCGCCGATCACCTTCAGCGCATCGACCAGCGCGCCCGCGCTCGTGATGACCGGTGCATCGCCGCCGTTCTCCACGGTGCGTTCGTGCAGGCGCTTTTGCGACACGCGGTGATAGCCGTGTCCCATCGCCATGATCGCGACGAGGCAGGCATAGCCGAGCACATCCACGCGTGCATCGGACAACTCGACGGCGCAACGGTCCGACTCCGCATCCATGGCCGCCAGTTCTTCCTTGACGACCTTCTTCATGCGCATGCGGCTCGAATGGAACGTGAAGCGCTCGGGCCGGATCGACTGGCGCGCGAGCAACATCGCGGGGATTTCGGTTTCCATCGTCGTGTTCGAACTCGGCACGATCTGGCCGATACGGTATGGCTTCGTCATGTGCTGCTCCCTCTGCTTGATTGATTGCTTGATTGCTTGCTTGCGACCGATCAAAGGCGGAACAGGCGTTCCGCGTTTCCGTGACAGACGAGCGCGCGCGTGGCGTCGTCGAGCGGTGCGCGTTCGATGAAGTCCGCTGCAATGGCCGTCGACTCGTATGGATAGTCCACCGAGAACATCACCGCCTCCGCGCCCATCTCGCCGATCGCGCCCATCAGCGCGGGCGCCGAACACACGCCCGAGGTCGTGATGAGAATGTTCGTGCCGATGTATTCCGAAGGCGCGCGCTCCAGCGTCAAGCCATGCGAGTACACGGCGAAGCGGCTGTCGAAGCGCCAGCGCAGATAAGGCAGGCCCTCGCCCATGTGACCGAGAATGAGCTTGAGCTTCGGGAAGCGGTCAAACACGCCGCTGAACAGCAGACGCAACGCATGGCTGCCCGTTTCGACGCCCCAGCCCCAGGTCGCGCCGGTGAGTTCCGGATGGCCGTCGAGCACGCGCGGGTTCACGAAAGCGTCGGTGGGATGCAGGTAGAGCGGAACATCGAGTTCCTGCATCGTCGCCCAGAACGGATCGTAGGCGCGGTCGTCGTAATAGGTTCCCAGCGTATGGCCGTTGACAAGCGCTCCCTTGAAACCGAGTTCGCGGACTGCGCGCGTCAGTTCATTCGATGCGGCGTGTGCCGTGTGCATCGGCAAGGTGGCGAAGCCCCCGAAGCGCGCCGGATGACGTGCAATCTGCGTGGCGAGGAAGTCGTTGCTTTCCCGCGCGCGGCGGATCGCGAGCGCGGCATCGGGCTCGCCCTGCACGCTCGGACCCGTTTGCGAGAGGATCGTATAGTCGATCCCGGCGCGGTCCATTTCGACGATGCGCTCCTCGTCGAAGTCGTTCAGGCGCGCCGCGAGATCGCGCAGCACCTCGGGTGCGATGTGCTGCGTGAAGCTCTTCGAATAGCCCTGGAAGCCCGGCGTGCTGAAGTGCTCTTCCAGAGCGATCTTGCGAATCCGCTTGCTCATGTAAAACCTCTATGGATTATTTAATCAGTGGACTGACGATATGGCCGAAAAACCGGGTGCCTGGCCAGTCATGCGCCGTTCAGTCGCGCTTGCCGAAAAGCTGCTTGATGCGGCTCCAGATGACGCTCCACACGAGACCGCCCGCATTGAACTTCGCCGATGCAGCCGATGCAGCCGATGCCTCCGGCGCATCGCTGCCGCCGAGCTGCGCGGTGATGCGCGCGCCGAAGTCCGCGATCATGCGTCGCACGAAATCCTTCACAAGCCCCGAGCGCGAGAATTGCGCGAGCGGGCCTTGCAGCATGTATTCGAGCGTGACTGCCACGCGCGTCTGAGCGCCGTTCGCCTCGCTGGACAAGGCGTAGGTGACGTCGCCGTTGGCGCGCGAGCGGCTGATGTTGTCCTGCCCCGCACCGCGCATCACCGCGCGATGCGCGGCGTCATCGCGTTCCAGGCGCGCGGCGCCGGCGAAGTTCGCCGACATCGGACCGAACTTGATCGCGATCTTGCCCTTCAGGGACTCGCCGTCGTGATCCAGGAGTTCCGCGCCCGGCAGGCAGCGCGCAACGGAAGGCAGATCGCCCATGAAGGTCCAGACCTGATCGAGCGGGAACGGCACGACGAAGCTGTCGTCGATGGCAGTCCAGCCCTTGCGCTGTGCGCCCGCAGGCTCGCTGACGGCCGCCGCCGTGGGTGCGGCAGCCTGAGGCGCGCTGGCGGGCGCCGCCGCGAAAGTCTCGAACGCGGGCGCGGCGATGGTTGCATCGCTAACCACTTTGCGTGCGACGGGCGCATCCGCGATCGGATTCTCCTTCAGGTCCGCGAGCACCGCCTTGATCGCCGCGACGATACCCATGTAGCCCGTACAGCGGCACAGGTTGCCCGAGAGTTCGAGACGGATGCGCGCTTCATCGGCGTCGGGGAAACGCCGCACGATATCGCTCGCTGTTATCAGCATGCCCGGCGTGCAGTAACCGCATTGCAGCCCATGATGAATCGAAAACGAACGGCGCAGACGGCGCATCAGTTCGTCGTCGTCGAAGCCCTCGATCGTGCGCACCTTTTGTTGATCGCATGCCACGGCGAAGGTGATGCACGAACGGACCGGCTCGCCGTCGACGAGCACGGTGCATGCGCCACACACGCCGTGCTCGCAGCCGAGGTGCGTGCCGGTGAGATGATGCGTTTCGCGGAGGAAGTCGCCGAGATGCACGCGCGACTCCACATCGCTGCGCACGGAACGGTCGTTGATGGTGAGTTCGATGACGGACATTGCAGTCTCTCAGTCTCTTCTAGGCTTGAGTCGTGCCGGCGTCGCCGAGCGCCTGCGCCAGGCAGCGCTGCAATGCGGCGGCATGGATCGAGCGGTCGATGCTGTCGGCGTTGGGCATCGCCCCGGCCACCGCTTGCGCGAGCGCGTCTTCAGTGACGGCGGACGGGCCCCGCTGAGCGATCTGGCGCGCGAGGTCGTCGAGTGCGGCGGGCGGACCGTCGAGCGCGCCAAGCACCACGCGTGCGAGTCCCGAGCGTGCATCGAACGCAGCAGCCGCGCTGGCATGCGCGAACTCGCCAGTCTTGCGGCATAGCTTGTAGTAACCCCAGCGCAGCGTCGGACCCAGCTTGGGCAGCAGCACCGCAGTGATGATTTCGCCTTCTTCGAGCAGCGTCGTGAACGCGCCGAGCATGAAGCCGCTCGCGCGCACCTGCCGCGTGCCGCCGGCCTTCGCCACTTCGAGACGTGCATCCAGCGCGGAGAGCGCGAGCGGCCAGTCCGCCGCCGGATCGGCATGCGCCAGACTGCCGCCGATCGTGCCGCGATTGCGGATCGCGCGATACGCGATGCCGCTCGCCACGTGCTGCAGATAGGGATGACGCAGCAGTTCGTGCGTGCCGTCCTCGATCTCTGCGTGCGTGACGGCTGCCCCGACGCGCACGAAATCGCCGCTCGCGGTCACGCTGCGCAGGTCCGCGATGCGCGATACATCGATCACGCGCGACGGGCGCGCGAGGCGCAGGTTCAGCATCGGTCCCATCGACTGACTGCCTGAGATGGGCTTCGCGTCACTCAACTCGCGGAGCGCTTCCGGCAAGGATGCCGGCCTCACATAGTCGAACGCAGCGGACTTCATCCCGCCACCTCCTGGCTCAGTTCTTCACGCGGCGCCTGGCTCTTCGCTCGCGCGGCCTCGATGGCCGACAGCAGGCGGCGCGGCGTGAGCGGCGTCTCCGATACGGTCGCGCCGAGCGGCATGAGCGCATCGTTCACCGCGTTGAACAGCGCGGCGGGCGGAGCAATCGCGCCGCCTTCGCCGACACCCTTCGCACCAAACTCCGTATAGGGCGACGGCGTTTCCATGTGAATGATCCTGAGCGGAGGCAATTCGGTCGGCCCGGGCAGCATGTAGTCGGCGAGCGTGGAGGTCAGCGGCTGCGCATTGTCGTCGTAGAGCGTCTCCTCATAGAACGCGGTGCCGATGCCTTGCGCCGTTCCGCCGATCGTCTGTCCCTCGACCACCATCGGATTGATCATGCGGCCGCAGTCCTCGACGATCACGTAGTCGAGGATCTCGACATCGCCCGTCTTCGGATCGACGGCCACGGCGGCGGCGTGCGTCGCGTAGCTGAACGCGCCGGTGTCCACCTTGGGCTTGAAGCCTTGTGTCGCCTCAAGACCGGCCAGGTTCACGCCGGCGGGCAGCCGCTCGGGACGCAGATACCACGCGGCCGCGATCTCCCCGATCGACACACGGCCTTGCGTGCCGATCACGTCGCCCCGCTCGAAGCGGACCGCTTCCTGCGGTTCGCCGAGCAGATGCGCGCCGATGAACAACAGACGCGGCACGAGCTCGCGGCAGGTCGCGGCCACCGCGCCGCCCGCCATGACGATGCTCCGCGATGCATAGGTGCCGGTGGAATATGGCGTCAGCGCGGTATCGCCGTGTACGACCTTGATCTTTTGCAGCGTCACGCCGAGCACTTCGTTTGCGATCTGCGCGAGCGTGGTCTCCATGCCCTGGCCATGCGAGTGAATGCCCGCGCGCACTTCGAGGCCGCCGTCGGCCGTGATGCGCACCGTCGCGAGATCGTAGCCCGGCACCACCGGCAGGCCCCACGACGCGAACACCGCCGTGCCGTGCGCGGACTGTTCAGTGAAAGTCGCAAAGCCGACGCCGACGAGACGCCCATCCTTCTCGCCCGCCTTCTGCCGCGCGCGCCACTTCGGCACGTCGAGTTGTTCGACCGCGCGCCGCAGGCTTTCCTGGAAGTCGCCGCTGTCGTAATGCTTCTTCACGACGTTCGTATAAGGCATGTCCGCGCCGCGCACGAGATTGTCGTGACGCACTTCCCACGCTTCGCGTCCGACTGCACGCGCAATCGCGTCCATCGTCAATTCGATCGCGAAGCACACGCCCGTGCGCGCCACGCCGCGATACGGCAGAAAGCCCGGCTTGTTGGTCGCTGCGCATTGCGTGCGGCAGCGATAGCCCTTGAAATCGTACGGTCCCGGAAGATTGCCGAGCGCCTGGCCGGTTTCCAGTCCGATCGTGAAGGGCCACGCGGAATAGGCGCCTCCGTCGATCAGCAGTTCGGCATCGAGCGCAAGCAGGCGGCCCGTCTTGTCCGCGTAGGCGGTGAGTTCGTAGTGGTGCTGACGCGAGTTGGCGCCGGCGATCAGATGCTCGCGGCGGTCTTCAATAAAACGGAACGGTTTCCGGAAAGTGAGCGCCAGCCACGCGATGCACAACTCTTCCTGCTGCAACACGCACTTGTAGCCGAACGCGCCCCCCACGTCGGGCGAGATGACGCGGACCTGCGCATGGTCGATGCCCAGGCACTGCGACAGCACCGTGCGGATCATGTGCGGCACTTGCGTCGATGTAATCACGACGAGTTGCCCGTGCGTATCGTCCCAGTACGCGAGCACGGCCTTGCCTTCCATCGGCACCATGCATTGACGCGCGAGATCCACTTTCTGTTTCACGACGATGGGCGCGTCCTTCGCGCGTTCGTCGAAATTCACGTCGGCCTTGAGGTCGAGGAACAGGTTGTCCGTCCAGTGATCGTGTACGCGCACGTCGGTGCGCTCGCGGGCGGTGAAGGCATTGGCGAAGGCCGGCAGTTCATCGAGATCGAGCTCGATTTCCTCGGCGATGTCTTCCGCCTGCGCGCGCGTCTTCGCGAAACACATCGCCACCGGTTCGCCGACGAAGCGTACCTTGCCGGACGCCAGCGGCGGATGTGACGAGGGTTTGTACGAAGGCAGGCTCGAATCGGCGACGATATCGGTCGCGCCTTGCATGTCGTCGCGCAGGATCACCTGTTGTGCGTAGCGCTCGGGCTTGCCGATACGCACGATGCGCGCATGCGCCACGGGACTGCGCAGGAACGCGACCTCCTGCAGATCGGGAAACGTATAGTCGGCGACGAACTTGCCCTTGCCTTGCAGATGCCGTTCGTCTTCTCGACGCCTGACGCGCGCGCCGACACCGCCTGTTTCGACAGGTGCTTCCGTATTTTCCGTGTGACTCATATGCGCACTCTCCCGGATCAGCGCTGACGTTCAGACCGGATAGGCCAGATCGTTGGCGATCATCGCCGTGTCGTATACCGCCTGTCTTTCTTTCAGCAGAAGCACGTTACCATTGCGCGCGAAGCGGTCAAAAAGCCTGCCCGCCTGATGCAGCGTGGTCGCGCCTTCCACCAGTGTCTGCAACAGCATGTAGTTGCTCTGCGCGACAATTTCTTCATCGGTCGCGTTCAGGATGCGCACGTTCGACACGAAATGCAGCATCTGACGCGGCGCGAACATCTGCGTGCGGGCGATGGCCACGGCCCGGTCGCGCAGCATGTTGCGGCCTTCCGCATACACGAGCCCGACCGGAAAGCCGTTCGCGGCATTTTCGTATTCGGTCACGCGATACAGGCAGTTCTCGGTGAAGAACTCGGGCCAGCGCTCGATGTCGCCGCTATCCAGCGCCGCGCAATACTCGGCATGAAAGTCTTCCACCGCGGCGCGTGCGATCAACGCCTTATCGTGCGCAATGGGCTGCTTCTCGAATCCTGGCAACATCTAGAACTCCATCACTTCACGATAGTGTTTGTACATGGCGCGAATGGCCGCCTCGGAGATCAGGTTGTCCGCCGTGCCGATCTTGTCGCCGTCCAGCTTGATGATGCTGCGGTCCGTCACCGAGCGGCGCACGCCTTCCTGGACGAACTTCATCGCTTCGTTGTCTTCGAGGCCGAGAAAGCCCGACGGTCCCATCAGATTGCCCTGGCGCAAACGATGACGCACCATCTCTTCGGTATCGTCTTCATACCCGAACATGGTCCAGAGCATGATCATGCTGTTCGGGCCGTTCGGCACGATATGGCGGACGCCCAGCGTGTTCATCTCGCGCTGCACGATCAGGTTGGGCCAGATGGTCTGCATCGTCACGGACCATTCGGAATCGAACTCCTTGACGAATTCGAGGAAACGTTCGTCCTGCAACACCATGCCGTCGTGAAACGAACGCATCTCCTTCTTCTTGTCTTCGTCGACGGTCGCGTAGAGCGTGTCGCTCTTGGCCGAGGCCATGGTGCCGTGAATGCCGTACTTGCTGTCCGCGACCATCGCCGAGCGGTTGCCCGCCACCAGCAGGCCGAACACGACGAGGAACGAATGCAGCAGGGTCGCGTGATACGGGTCCTTCAGGTTCTCGTGATACATCTTCCAGTTGCACGGCAGCTCGTTCTTGTAGAAGCCGAGCACGCGCAGTTTCTTGCCGTTGAACACGGCGTCGAAGTCCGTGAGGATCTCGGGCGTGAGATAGTCCTCGAGCGGCTCCATGTCATGCGTGAACGATGCGAACACCACGCCGTTGCGGGTCGCGACGGCAAGCTTGCGCAGACCGTGTTCATCCGTGCGGAAGTCCTTCGGCATGCCGCCGAGCTTGTTGACGCCGCGCCGGAACGGCACGCCCTGGAGATTGCCCTTCAGATCGTATGACCATTGGTGATACGGACAGACGAATTCCTTGTTGTTGCCGCGGCTATGGCGGCAGAACTCCGCGCCGCGATGCGCGCAGCGGTTTTCGAAGACGTTGATCGAACCGTCTTCCGCACGCGACACGACCACCGGCGTGGGCCCGACATAGGAGCGCTTGTAGTCGCCCGCATTCGGCACTTCCGCTTCGAGCGCGACGAAGTTCCAGGTGCGTCCATGAAAGATCCGTTCCACTTCGCGCGTGTAGACCGCTTCGCTCGTGTACACCCAGTCGGGGATGCACTGCAGCCCTTGTTCAGGCCATGCGAGGCCTTCTATCGGCGGATTCTTTGTTTGGGGCGTATGAACCCCGATGACCGTTTCAGACGAGTACACCTTGATCTCCCGATTGTGTTGAGCGAATCAGCCGCTCCAGCTGGCGCAGCTTGACCGTGGGGTCGCACAGCAGCTTTGCGTCGACCGGCATGGCGTCCTCAACGAGCCGCCGGAGCGCACGCAACTCGCCGCCCTGATTGATGGCGAGCGCCTGGACCATGACGCCCTCGCGCAAGCCCATCAGCACGGTCTTGCCGTCCGCGCCCGCGCGTTCGATCCATTGCTCCACGCCGATGCCGGGCCAGCCGAGCATCTGGATGTTCCAGTCGTACTGATCGGTCCAGAACCATGGCGTCGGAGCGTAGGCGACGGACTCGCCCATGATGTTGCGCGCCGCGACAAGCGCCTGTTCCTGCGCGTTCTGCCACGATTCGAGGCGCACCGCACTGTCCGCCGGGCCGTAAGGGAAGCTCGCACAATCGCCGGCGGCATAGACATCCGGCGCGGATGTGCGGCAATGGCGATCCACGCGGATGCCGTTGTCGGTCGCGATGCCCGCGGCCCGTGCAAGCGCATCGTCCGGTTCCTGACCGATCGCGATCACGCAGCAATCGAATGGCATGTCGTTGACTTGCACGCCAGTGGCATGCGCCTGCAGCGACAGCGGCTTTGCATCGAAGAAGAAGCGCACGCCGCGATCTTCGTGCTTCAGGCGCAGGCGTTCTGCGATGGACGGCGGCAGCGCGCGGCTCAACAGGCTCGACGCCGATTCGAACACGCTCACATCGAGTCCACGGCTGCGTGCGCTCGCCGCAAATTCGAGCCCCAGGAAGCCGCCGCCGATCACCGCCACGGAACGCGCGTCTGCAATGCGGCTGCGCAGGCGCATGGCATCGTCGAGCGTGCGCAGATAAAACGTATGCGGGCCTTCGGGCATGCCGGGCAACTGGCGCGCGTGTCCGCCTGTGGTCAGCAGACAGTGGTCGTAGCGCAGTTCACCGCCCTGCTCCAGCACCGCGACATGACGTTGCGGATCGAGTTGCAGCACGCGGTCACTGATCCATTCGATGCGTGCATCCGCGTACAGCTGCGCCGGATGCACCCAGCCCTTGAAACAGTCCGCATCGGACTGAGCCGTCAGCACGTCTTTCGACAGCGGCGGCCTCTCGTAGGGCGCGTGCGCCTCGTCGCCGACCAGCACGATGCGGCCGTCGAAGCCGTGCGTGCGCAGCGCTTCGGCGGCGCGCGCGCCGGCCTGTCCTGCACCGATGATCAATACCGTCTGAGTCATGATTCGCCGCTCCGCGTCGCGCGTTTCAAAGGTCGACGAAGATCTCGCCGCCTGCCACCTGCACGCCATAGACGCGCAGCGGCTCGGTCACGGGCACGCACTGCGCGGCGCCCGTGCGGATGTCGAAACGTCCCTGATGCAGCGGACATTCGATGCAGCCGTCTTCCATATAGCCGTCGCTCAACAGCGCGAACTGATGCGTGCAGACGTTGTGCGTGGCATGCACTTCGCCGCCCAGCAGATAGAGCGCGATGCGTTCCTCGCCGATCGTCACGCCAAGCGGCTCGTCTTCCACGAGGTCGGCGAGTTTCGCCGCGAACTTGAGAGCCATCTGTCGCTCCTTCCGATATGTTCAGTATGCTGATGAATCTGATGAACGTATGCTAGCAGGACTTTTCGGCGAGTCAAGCTGATCAAAAATAGTGGTTTCCCGTATCGAAAGAAACCGGAACAGGGCGGTCCGGAACGTGGGCAACGCCGTCATGCGATGATTCAGGGTTCTGTCACGACTTCACGCGTCATGCCCTCGACTGTCGCCACCCGCGCCGGACACCTTCCGCTCGCGAGCATCGGTTTCATCCTTGCGTCGATGCTCTGCTTCGCCATCGTCGATACGCTCGCCAAGGCTGTCGCGCTGCACTATCCGGCTAACGAACTGACTTTTTTCCGCATGCTGTTCGGTCTCGTGCCGGCCGTGGCGATGTGCTGCATCGGCGAGCGCTCGCTCATCCAGCGCGTCAGGCGGCTCGACATGCGCGGGCAGACCTGGCGCGCGTTGACGCTGCTCGGCGCTTCCGGTTTCTTCTTTGCGGGTTTGCCCTATATTCCGCTCGGCGAGGCCGTGGCGATCGCGTATTCGGAGACGCTGCTGGTCGTCGTGCTCGCGCCCTGGCTGCTCAAGGAACGGCTCACGCCACGCGCGGCCGTGGCGGCCATGATCGGCTTTGCCGGCGTGCTGCTGGTCGTGCGCCCGGGCGGCGGAGAGTCGAGCTGGCTCGGCCCGGCGTTGTTGATCATGAGCGCGTTGTGCGGCGCACTTTCGATCATCCAGATCAAGCGCATTCGCGCCAGTGACGATTCCCGCACCACGGTCCTGTTCTTCACCACGGTGGGCACGGTCGTGATGGCCGCGACCCTTCCATTCAGCTGGAAGGCGCCGACGCTCGACGCCCTGCTCCTGATGGCCCTGCTCGGCGCGCTTGCCACCGCCGGCCAGGTCCTGATGACCGTTGCATTTCGCAGCGCAGACGCCGGCACGCTCGCGCCCTTCAATTACACGAGCATCGTGTGGGCCGCGCTCTTTGCCTATCTGGCGTGGGGCGAAACGATCGCGCCGCTGTCGCTTGCTGGCATTGCGCTGATCGTCGGCAGCGCGATCGCCGTGGCGTGGCAGAGCAAGCTGCCTGAAGGTCCCATCGCCTGACACTCCCAACCACATCATGCAACTCGCTCAACTCGATACCCCCGCGGCGATCATCGATATCGCCAGGATGCAGCGCAATATCACCGCGATGCAGGCGCGCATGGACGCGCTCGGCGTGAAGTTCCGTCCGCATGTGAAGACCACGAAATGCCTCGATGCCGTGCGCGCGCAAATTGCGGCCGGCGCGCACGGCATCACGGTATCGACGCTCAAGGAAGCGGAACAGTTCTTCTCGGCCGGCATCACCGATATTCTTTATGCGGTCGGAATCGCGCCCGCGAAGTTGCCGCGCGCATTCGCGCTCAGGCAGCGCGGCTGCGACCTGAAGATCATCGCGGACAACGCCGCGGCGGCGCGCGCGATCGTCGACTATTGCAAGGCGGAAGGCGCATCGTTCGAAGTCTGGCTCGAGATCGACACGGACGGGCACCGCTCGGGCCTCGCACCTGACGACGACGCATTGATCGACATCGGCCGCATCTTGCAGGAGGGCGGCATCGGCGTTGGCGGCGTGTTGACGCATGCCGGCTCCAGCTATGAACTGAACGAGCCCGACGCGCTCGCCGCACTCGCTGCCCAGGAACGCGACGGCTGCGTGCATGCGGCCGAACGTCTGCGTGCAGCGGGCATTGCTTGCAGGACAGTGAGCATCGGCTCGACGCCGACCGCCCTCGCCGCGACCCATCTCGAAGGCGTCGATGAAGTGCGCGCGGGCGTCTACGTGTTCTTCGATCTGGTGATGGCGAACGTCGGCGCATGCACGACCGATGAGATTGCGTTGAGCGTGCTGGCGAGTGTCATCGGACATCAGCCCGACAAGGGCTGGGTCATCGTCGATGCGGGATGGATGGCGATGAGCCGTGACCGCGGCACATCGAAGCAGACACGCGACTTCGGCTACGGCCTGGCCTGCGCCCTCGATGGCACGCCGCTGCCGGGCTGCGAAGTCGTCGGCGCGAATCAGGAGCACGGCATCATCGCCGTCGCCTCAGGCGAGGATCTCACGCGACGTTTTCCCATCGGCATGAAGCTGCGCATCCTGCCGAATCACGCGTGTGCGACAGGCGCCCAGTATCCCGAGTACCACGCGCTATCGAGCGATGGCAGCACCGCCGTATGGCCGCGCTTTCACGGCTGGTGATGATCGGACTTCATCCCGCGAGGCTGTGCGTGGGCTGATTCGGCAAGCGCACACGAAAGATCGCGAACTTGCCCTCGCGCGGATACCCGTTGGAGAAGTTGGTTTCGTGCAGATGGGAATCCGCGATGTAGAGATAGCCCTTCGAGTATGCGAAGCCATCCGCCCATGACAGCTCGCGATGCTTGCCTACAAGCGTGTGCTCCCTGAGCGCGGGCTTGCCATCGCGCTCGATCACGTCGAAGCCGACCACCGTGCGTTTCTCGAGATCGCCGCCATACAGCACGCCCGCCGGACTCATGATGAGGCCGCCCGTCAGTGCGCCATCGCCGAGATATTGCACGCGCTGCGCCAGCGCCTCGGCGGGCAGCGTGTCGTCGATGAGCGCGGCGGTCTCGATGCGCCAGTAGTGATGATCCGTCAACGGCCGGTAGTACAGCCACTTGCGTTCCGGCGACAGCGCGATGCCGTCGGTTTGCAGCACCAGCACGCTGCCGTCGAGCTTGCGGGCGGGCTGGTCGCCGAACATCAGATGTTGTGCGGGATCCGACACGCTCGAACGATCGCCTGCAAGCAGCAGCCGTGAAGCGCCGCTCCGGAGGTTCGTCGCCACTACGCCGCCCTGATTGGCCGCGTTGCTGATGTACGCGAAGCCATGCGTGTGATCGACGCGTATGTCGTTGAGCGAATCCTTCGGCGTGACGAGTTTGCCGTAATCGAACTGACGCACGATCTTGCGCGTGGCGAGATCGAACTCGACGAGTTTCGGCGGCTGACGTGTCTGATCCACCGAAGGCAATGACGAGTCGAGCGCCCAGAGATGATCGTGCTCGTCGACCCATAGCGCCTGAAGCGAGATCCATTGATGCGCACCGTCTTCATCCGGCTTGAACACGTTCCAGCTTTCATCCGGAAAGGGCGTGAGTGCGCCGGTGTCCGGATCGACCTCGACCATGCTGTAGCGCGAGCGCTTCACGGACGAAGGCGCGGTCGCGAACACGCGACCCTGCTTCGATACACCGATGCCGACCAAGCGGAAGTCATCGTCGAACGTGGCGACGGTTTCGAGCTTGGGCGCAGCGGCATGTGCCGTTTGCTCGAAGCCCAGCGTCGCAAGCGCGCCGGCGCCCAGTGAAGCAAGCACGCGTCGACGCATCGTGCGGTGCGCATCCCGATCCTTCATCAAGCGTCTCCTTGTGTGTCAGCGTGGATCCCTCGAGTACCGCTTGATGCTAGGAAGGCATGCCTGGGCTGTCAAGACGCAGCGCGTCTTTGCCACATGATGAGCGAGCCGAATACGATGCCTGCGGCCAGGCTCGTCAAGCCGCTGTAACGAACGAGTCCGAGCGCCCATCCGTCCTGATCGACGATCAGGCGCAATGCGAGCACCAGCCCGCACCACCCGGTAATTCGCAAGCCACGCGACGTTCGCGGCGACCATTCGCGGCCCCATACGGCTTGCTGGTGGCGGTCCATTGAAGCGGCCAGACACGCGAAGGCGATCAGGCAGAACAGGAAGGTCAGGAGGTGCATCATGCATTCTCCTCTTCGCGCTCGGCGGTCATCACGCGCGCGGGCGCTTCCTTTCGCAAAGCCTTCACGCGCGGACGATGATGTGTGACACGCCGCGCCAGCGCGGCGTGCAGCAGCGCGAAAGCCAGCATCATGAGATCGAAGCCCGCGAAGACCCAGTCGCCTTGCGCGATGCTGCGCCAGAGCGGACGGTCCGTGGTCAGCGCATTGAGCACGGGCAGCAGCGCAAGCATTGCAGCGGCAAGCCACAGCAGTTCGATCCACGCGCGTTTGGCCGGACGCATCATCGCGTACAGCAAGGTCGCGGCCCATACCGTGAAGAACACGTTGATCTCCGCTTCATCGCGCGCGGCGATGCCCACCGGCAGCAGCCGGTTGCCCCACAGGAAGCTCGTCATGGCAACCGAGAGCCCCGCAATGCTCGCGATATTGAGGCGCTCGACCAGACGGAAGCCGAAGTAAGGACGCGCCGGATCGGGCAGCTTCTGACGGCGCTTGACGGTCCACATGACCAGCCCTGTGCCGACCATTGCCGTACCCGCGAGGCTCACGATGAAGTACAGCCAGCGCAACTGCAGATCGCTGAAGCGTCCGAGATGCAGCGCATAAAGCACGCCGCGCGTTTCAGCCGCGCCGCCGACATGATCCTTCACGTCGATGAGCTTGCCGCTCACGCCATCGAAAAGCAGATACTGCGGACTCATCGACACGCGTTGCGCCTCGCCGCGTGAAACCGCTACGCGCGCCGTGCTGTCGCCCGGATTGGTGATGGTCACGCGTCCGACCTTGTCGCGGCCCCAGCGCGCTTCGGCTTCGCGCACCATGGCATCGACGGGCGCGAGCGCGGCCTTCTGCCCGGACGGCTTGCCGGGCTGGATGAACGCGCTCAACTGCGACATCATCTCCTGCCGTTCCGCCGGCGTCTTGAACGCGGTCTGCGCGCCCCATGGCATATACATCGCCATCAGCGTGACGAGACCGGTGTAGGTGATCATCGCGTGGAACGGCAGGCCGAAGACCGAGAGTGCGTTATGCGCGTCGAGCCAGGAACGCTGGCCCTTGCCCCAGCGGAACGTGAAGAAATCGGTAAAGATTTTTTTGTGCGTGATGACGCCGCTCACGATCGCGACGAGCATGAACATCGCGCACAGGCCCGCGAGCCAGCGGCCCCAGAGCACCGGCATGTAATAAAACTGGAAATGGAAGCGATAAAAAAATTCGCCGCCGAGCGTCTTGCGCGCGCTGCTGCGCTCGCCCGTGGCCGGATCGAAGCTCGCCTCCTCGAATGCGCGCCTGCCGTTCGCCTTGGGCGGCGCACGCCAGAAGGAGTCGATCACGCTGGTGCGCTCATCCGGCAATCCGAAGCTCCACTGCGGACTGCCGGCGGCGATCGAGCCGAGAGTCGTGGTCACGCGCTGCGCGACCTGTGCGGGATCGGGCAAGGCGCGCTGATGCGGCTGCTCGGGGCGCATCCATTGCGAGGTCTCGTCCTTGAAGTAACTGACGGTGCCGGTCAGGAACATCGCATAAAGAATCCAGCCGGCCAGCAGACCCGCCCATGTATGCAGGTCCGACATGGTCTGGCGAATGCCGCGTGCTCGCGGTTGAGCGTCATGCGTGGCCTTCACGATGCGCTTCCTCCGGACCACACGCACCACGACGCAAGCAGTAACGGCAGCGCCGCGATCACCAGACCGCCCCAGGCGCGCCGCGCGCTGCGCACGGCGAACACCCAGATCACCGCGCACACATACACGATGAAACTCGCGAGCATGCCGGTGAGCACCGCTTGGGGCTTGCTCATCGGCAGAACGAGCGCCGCAACGCTCGTGAGGGAAGCGAGCGCATAGCCGCCCAGGATTGCGGCAACGATGCGGGAGATCAGCGGCCCGTGTTTGCCGATTGCTGCGGGGAGTCCCGTCCCGCCCGCTGTGGCGTGTGTCTTCAACTCAGTTCCTTGGATACGTTCGCGCCACTGCGCCCGCGCGAATCGAACCGGAACGCCGGATCGCACTGCGCGGTTTCAAAGCTGTGGGTGAGATGATCGGGCTTCGATCGAGCCCGGATGCGTGACTGGAACTGCTGATGTCGCCGCTTTCCAGGCGCGCTGCGTGATGACGACGCACGCTGCCCGGCTCCGGCCCGATGAGCCAGCAAAGTGACGTAAATGATAACGCTTATTATTAACCTGCGTCGAGACTTGTCATGCGACGCTTAAAAACCGGCGTGAATTGTTCCGACGACGCGACTACTCACTATCGCCCGTGAGCCATTTTTTAGTGGCGTGATAGCCGCGCTTCGAGGTGTCTGCGACGGCGTGTCCCGCCGTTTTCGCACCCTGACCGATGGCGTGCGCCGCGTCGCGGGCTGCATGGCCCGTCTGGCGCCCGGCCGATTTGACGTCTTCCTTGAATTCATGGGCGCCCTCCGCGAAGCTGGCGTGAGCCAGCGGGCTGAGCGCCGCGAGCGCCAGCGAGAGGATGAGGAGCTGGATTTTTTTCATGGACCGAATTCTCGCATAAGCGTTCGTGTTTCTCTTTTGCGGCATGCCGAGCGGGTTTCTGCTTGCTCAACGAAAGTCTCCCGGTGCTTTTACCCGGAACGTCGATGCATCTTCCTAGACTTCCAGGCGCGAAACGGCAAGCCTGAAAACCCTGATCATCTGCGCACTGACTCGTGCTTATGGAGAAGAAATTACTTCGTACAAAAAAAAGATTAAAGATTTGCAAAAGCCGGGCTCAGGCCGGACAAAGGCGCGTCGATAACATGCTTAAGAAGTACCTGTTCCAATTTTTAGCGGAACGCATTCCGGAAAAATGCGGAACAGGGCTTCTCACCCGGGCACACGGGAAGATTAAAAACAGAACCTGAGAGCAAACGCCAGGCATCGGCCAGCGAGAAGCGCCCCGCAAGATGGACCCGTCCTTGCAAGCAAGCCGGATACGCTTGTCGCGCCTCCCGCTGACCGATGGCCCGGTGATTGGAAAAACCGAGGAACATCATGAAACGCGTCTTCAAGCGCTATCTCGCAGACACACGCGGCATCACCGCCATCGAGTACGGACTCATTGCCGGTGTGCTGGCTCTTGGCATCATGACTGCCGTGGGCGACGTGGCGGATCAGCTCAAATCCACCTTCCAGAATATCTCGACCGCGCTAAAAGGCGTTTGATTCGCTTTAACGCGCATATCGCAAATTAACTCGCCTTCGGGCAAACCGCGATCGCAAGTCGCGGGGGACCGCGCTCGCCTGTGGAAATAGCACAGACAGGCTGGCGGTTATCTCAGCACGTCATTAAGGATCAACCGGTCCCGATATTCGTGCTTTTACGCAGTCCGCCGTTTTTTTTCAACATATGTCGGGAAAAAATCGGTGCAGCAAACAATAAACAGATATCTCTGAGAAATGAAGACACTTACGTTTCATAGCGAAACCATCCGCATGACCGCCCTGGCCGGGGCGGTAGCGGCACTCCTCGCGTTGTCGGCCTGCGGCGGTTCGGGCTCCGTCAACAAATCGACCGGCGGAACGGCGAATCATACGGCGAGCACTACCGGCGCCAATGGTTCCTCCGCCTCCGGCGCGCGTGACTCGTCCGGCATGGCCGGCACCGAGGGCAACGGCATAACGCTCGAAACCAGCACCGGCGGCAACGATGCCGGCACGCCGGTAACGCCGGTCACCACCACGGCCGGCAACGGCGGCAATGGTGGCAATGGCGGCAAGGACACCGGCGGCGACGGCGGTGGCACGCCCGTCATCAAGACCGGTCCGACAGCACAGCCGATCGCGCAGGTCGTCGACAAGACGAGCAACATCGTGACGGCTGCGGGCGGCACGGTAACGGATCTCGGCAACGCGCTCGGCGACACGAAGCCGACCGGTCTCGGCGACAACACCACGAAGAACCTCGGCGGCGTCGTCTCGAACCTGGGCGCGGCAGTGACGACGCTCGGCAATGGCGTCGGCAACGGCATCGGTTCGATCGGCGCGACGACCAATCCGGTCGGCACGACCGTGGCGAGCGTCGGCGGCGTCGTGCAGCGCATCGGCGACGCGGTCACGAGCGGCGGCAATGCCGTGACGAGTTTGAACACCGGCGCGCTCGCCCCGCTCGCCGCCGTGACGACGCCGGTCGGCGCGCTGGTCAGCGGCGTCGGCACGGGCGTGAACCAGTTGGGCGGCAATCTGACGACCGCGCTCACGAGCGCCCCCGTGCAGCAGTTGACACAACAGGTCAGCACGACCATCACGCCGATCACCTCGCTCGTCAGCACGACGACGCAGACCGTGGGCGCCGCGACCGGCCTCGGCGCGCCCGTCTCCACGCTGCTGTCGAACGTCGGCGCGGGCCTCGTCAGCGGCGGCCAGAAACTGTCCGCCGGTGGCAATCCGGTTGCGACGGGCGTGGGCTCGCTCGTCTCGGCGACGGGCACCACGGTGGCATCGGCGAGCACGCTCGTCGGCGGCACGCCGGCGAC
This sequence comes from Caballeronia sp. LZ032, assembly GCF_031451315.1. NCBI lineage: Bacteria > Pseudomonadati > Pseudomonadota > Betaproteobacteria > Burkholderiales > Burkholderiaceae > Caballeronia > Caballeronia sp. LZ032. The sequence continues at coordinate 696,519 of NZ_JARUXP010000003.1, read as the reverse complement.
TTCGATGCCTTCTGCGATCAGCGGTGTCGTGTCCGGCGTGACCACGGCAACCGGCACGGCGCCGGTGGTCAGCGCGGCCACGGGCGTTGTCAATGGCGCGGTATCGACGGTGACGGGCGCGGTGTCGGCTGTCACCGGCTCGACGGCAGTGGCGGGCGCCCTCGCGCCGGTCACATCGCTCGTCAGCACGGTCACGACCGGCGTGAAGACGCCGGCCGCGCCCGCAACCATGACGATGGCCGCGCCGGTCCCGGCAACCGCAACCACCACCTCGACCACGACCTCGACCGTCTCGGCGACGACGACGCTCACGGCGAGCACCACCTCGGGTGGCACGAGCGGCTCGACGGGCCTGCTCGGCGGCCTGACGTCGACGCTCGGCAGCGTCCTCGGCGGCGGCGGAATCAAGAAGTAAGGCAACGGCGCACAGCGGCCCGGTTCCCCGCACGTCGGACGCCACAAGATGCGTTCGGCGCGCGGCACCTGGGCCGTGCGTTGCAAAAAAAACCAATCACGATCCAAGCTAAAAAAATGTTCAACTGGAAAGCGGCCGCAGTCGCGGCGGCGCTTGCGTTCGTCCACGCCGCGGATGCGCAGAACGCGCCGCGCCCGAGTGTCGGCGGCAATCCGCTCGAAGCCCTGCCTCAGGTCAACGCGCCGGCACGCGCGCCGGCGGTCGAAGTCGAGGTGCAGGCGCCGCAGCAACAACTGCAGGACTTGCTCGCGCGGCACATCACGCCACAATCGATCCAGATCGAAGGTGTGAAGTGCCTGCCCTTCGAGGAAGTCGCGCAACGCTTCAAGAGCCTCGTCGGCACCGACATCACGATCGCGCAGCTGATGGAAACGGCCAACGGCGTCACCGCGCTCTACAAGGAGCGGGGCTATGCGCTGTCGTTCGCGTTCGTGCCCGCGCAGGCCTTCGAGAACGGCGTCGTGCGTGTGACGATCGTCGAAGGCTACGTGGCCGACATCAGGATCAAGGGCGAACCCGGCAACCTGGAAAAGCGGATTCGCGCGGTCGCGCAGCATATCGCCACGGACCGCCCGCTGCGTCAAAGCACCTTCGAACGCACGATCAACCTGCTCGGCATGATTCCCGGCGCGAAGATCGACGCCACCATCGCACCGCCGCAGAACACCGACGGCAAGACGACGCTCGAACTCAACGTCACGCGCAAGCGTTTCAATCTGTCGAGCGGCATCGACGTGAATCATCCAGGCGTGCAGGGCATTTTCAGCGCCACCGAGAACGGTCTGCTCGGCCTGGGCGAATCGATCACCGCATCGGCACTCGCGCCCCCGGGACGCAACGACCAGACTTACTACGGCATCAACGCGATGGTGCCCGTGGGCGCCGACGGCCTCGCGTTCAAGGTGGACGCCTCGCATTACTACGGTCATCCGGTCGACAACCCGGGCCTGCCGTCGTACATCGAGCGCACGGTCATCAACGACAAGCTCGCCTTCTCGGCGGTCTATCCATTCGTGCTGAGCAACAAGCGCAGCGTGCTCGGCACCGCGAGCGTCTATGCCACTCACGACGAAGATCGCCTGAAGAACATGGCGGTGGCGAGCAATCCGCAGCTCACGAACCGCTCGCAGATTCGCGTGGCGCAACTGTCGCTCGACTACACCGGCATCGACACCGGCATGACGCGCCGCGCCAGCCTGAACGTGGCGAAGGCAATGAACATCCTCGGCGCCTCGAAATCGGCCGAAACCAACATCACCGGCCTGGCGCTGACGAACCCGGTGTCGCTTACATTCCTGCGCACCGGCGCGAGCTTCTCGCAGACCAATGAATGGCCGTGGAAGATCGGCTCGGTGATCTCGACAACAGGTCAGTTCTCGCCCGACACGCTGCCCACGTCCGAGCAGATTGCGTTCGGCGCCCAACGTTTCGCGCTCGGTTATCAGCCGGGCGAAGTGTCGGGCGATTCGGGCTGGGGTGCATCGTTCGAGCTGAACCGTCCGATCGCGCTCGAATGGACCTGGCTGAAAACGCTCACGCCGTATGCATCGATCGACGCCGCACGCGTCTACCTGCATGGCGGCACGCCGAATCCGCGCCGGCTCTCGTCGGTGGGCGTGGGATTTCGCGTATCGGATGCGAAGCACTACAGCATCGATTTGTCGTTGGCGCGGGCCATCGGCGATGCGCCGATCGAAAGCCCGTCACGTAGTCCGCGCGTGAATGCGACTTTCTCGTACCAGTTGTATTGAGCGTGCCCGTCCCGGCAATCCCGCCACTTTTTTTCGAGCTGGCGGGAAACGCCGGATTTCGGCGCGTGGAAATGAGCGTGAGAAAACAGATCGTGGAGACGATCGCCGGTATCGTCCACATCGACAGGCCTTGCATCACGGTGAAACGCGCGACCTCGGGGAGACGTGTACCGCAGCCTGATCGATTACACAAATCGCCCGCTTGCGGGCCGCTGCTCATTGGCCGGAGGCTTCGGTGCCCACTGGAATCGTGTTGGTCTTCACGCTCGCCATGCTGTGCGCGGCGAGCGCCGTCATGACGTGGGTCTGTGGCGCGCTCAGGCACGACGCACGGCTCGCGAAGCGCATCCTCGGTCGTTGCATGACGCCGCCCGCTCGCCTGTTGCGCGAACTCGACGATCAGATGCACCGCTCCAACGTACGGCGTCCCGGCCTGGCGCTGGCGCTATGGGCGCTCGTCACCGGGGCAGTCGCCATTTTGTGCATCACGCGCGATGCGCCCTTGGCGGCGGCCCTTGCCCTCGCAGCCTCGTCGCTGACGTGCTACGCGTGGCTCGCATGGCGTGCGCGGCAGTGCCAGCGGCATATCGTGCGCCAGTTGCCTGCGTTCCTCGAAGGGATCACGCGCCGGGTCGATACGGGTCACAGCATCCCGGCCGCGTTCCAGGCAGCCGCCGCGAGCATGCAGGCGCCGCTTTCCGCATGCCTGGAACGGGCCGTTCCACAATTTCGCATCGACGCAAACATCGATCAGGCGCTGGCGGCAGCCGCGCGCACTTATCGCGTTCAGGAATTTGAACTGATCGGCGCGGTGCTGCAGGTTTCGATGAAATTCGGCGGAGGCTCGGAGCGAGTGCTCGATCGCATGGCGTCGAGCCTGCGCGACCTCCAACCGGACGAGCACGCGCCGGCCAGCCCCAGCACATCGGCATGGATGCCCGCGCTGTTAGCCGGATTGATCGGCTGCGCCGTCATCACCCTCAATCCGGAATATTTCGACTCGATGTGGACCGACATGCTCGGCAGGAAGCTGGTCTATGCCGCGGTCGTCATGCAGGGCATCGCCGCGTATCTGCTGTTCCGGCAGGCGCGGCTGGACGACTGAGATGCGCGACCGCAAGAACGGCCGCGCTTGCAGAAACAATCAGCAGGAAGTCGGCCGCACGCGTTCCACTTCGAGACCGAACATCGGGCGCAGGCGCGTGCCCAGAACGTTGCCGAAGAACGCAGCGGCGAGCCACAACCAGCCGTGCAGGCTGCCCGACACGATGCCACTGAAGTACGCGCCGATATTGCAGCCATAGGCCAGCCGCGCGCCATAGCCGAGCAACAGGCCACCGACGATGGCCGCCACCAGCGAGCGCAGCGGCACGCGCCACACAGGCGCATAGCGGCCCGCGAGCGCGGCGGCAAGCATGGCGCCGAGCACGATGCCGATGTCCATCACCGACGTCACATCGCGTGAAATCGGCGCGGCCAGGGCGGCTGCGTTGGCCTTGCTCATCCAGTACGGCCAGCTGGCGGTATCGACACCCATCATTGCCGACGCCTTCGCGCCCCACAGCGCAAACGCCGACGTGATACCCCACGGCCGTCCCGACAGCGCCAGCGTTGCAAAGTTGAGCACAGCGAGCGCAATGCCGCCCGCCATCAGCGGCCACGGACCATGCAGCCACGGCGACGTGTGCGCCGGTTGCACGTGCGCCGCGACGAGCCTGCCATGACGGCGCTTCTCGATCACCACCGTCAGCGCGGCGATCAACGCGAAGACGAGCCAGTTGAGCGCGAGCGCAGGCCCTGCGCCCAACGTCTTGACTAGCGAGACGGGCTGCAGTTGCGGCATCGAGGTCCAGAACGGCATGTGCGCGGTACCGATGACCGACCCGGCGATGAACGCGACCAGCGTCACGATCATCCGCGTGCTGCCGCCGCCGACCGTATAAAGGGTGCCCGACGCGCAGCCGCCGCCGAGTTGCATGCCGATACCGAACAGGAAGGCGCCCACCACCACCGATGTCCCCGCCGGCGACACCAGTCCCGTGACCGGCATGCCGAACAGCGAGCCGGCTGCCAGCGCGGGGAAGAACAGTGCGACACCGACCGCGAGCATCAGCATTTGCGCGCGTAGTCCGGCTCCGCGACCATCGGCGATGAAGACGCGCCAGGCCGACGTGAAGCCGAACGCGGCGTGATAGAGCGTGACGCCGAGCAGCGCGCCGACGGCGTACAACGCGGCCTGACGCGCCCCGACGGTTTGGCCGAGATACAGCACGCCGAGCACGATCAGCAGCGCGGCGATGCCGAGCGGCTTCGGATCGATGTCGGTACGGCGTGGGAGAGAACTGGCGAGATCTGACATGACGAAAAAGTGAATCCAGAGTGAAAAAAAATCGCGGCAGCCGGGGATTGTCGCGTGTTTGAGCAAAATTCGCTGGCGGCCATTACGTTTTTTATCGGAACAAAACGTACGCGGCACGGTGCTTGCACCCAAGGTTCATCTGCTCTCACGCACTGGAGAACCGCATGTACATCGTCTGCCACATGATGTCGTCGATTGACGGCCGCAGTCTCACCGACAACTGGAACCTCGATTACGCATCGCCCACTTATGAGGAAACCGCCGCGAGTTTCAAGGCGGATGCCTGGGTCTGCGGCCGCGTCACGATGCAGGAAATCTCGCACGGCAAGGACCGCGACTATCCGCGCGGCATGGCAAAAGGTCCGATTCCCCGCACCGATCATTTCGCCGACCGCAACGCGAGTCAGTACGCCATTTCGATCGATCCCAAGGGACGCGTCGCGTGGAAGAGCAGCACGGCGCTGGATTCGCACGTCGTCGAAGTGGTGGCAGAGAGCGTCGAAGATGACTACCTCGCATATCTGCAATCGATCGGCGCGTCGTATGTATTCGGCGGCAAGGAAGACATCGAACTGAAACGGGTCGTCGATACGCTCGCGCGCGAATTGAAGGTCGGCAAGCTGATCGTCGAAGGCGGCGGCCATGTGTCCGGCGCGTTCGTCAATGCAGGCCTCGCCGACGAGGTCAGCGTGCTGCTGATTCCGCTCGTCGACGGTCGCGAGGCGCACACGTCCTCTTTCGAAGTATCGATGGAGCAATGGAAGAAGCCGGCCTATCTGAAACTGGAATCGGTCGAGAAACTGGATCGTGACGTGGTCTGGGTGCGCTATTCACGCGCCCGCTGACCGTCTCGGGATTTACCCGCTCCAATGCAGGCAAGCCGCAAAAAGCGCGGCTTGCGTTGTTATAATCCTTTCAACGAACGACCAAAATCTAACACTCTCCGTGCGATAGCCGCCCGCCTCACTGCGCCCTGTCGCGCCGCCCCGATGGCCAAAAACGACCGCTTGCGCACCCTCTCCGGCGCGCTTGTAAAACAAAATGTGATGCGTCTGCGCGATGCGGCCGCGTTGCTCGGCGTCTCGGAAATGACGGTACGCCGCGACATCGCGGCCCATCCGCATCAGTTCACTTATCTCGGCGGCTATATCGTCAGCGCGGCCGACGTGCCGAACGCGGGCTACACCATCGAGGAAGAAAAAGATCACTTCGCGCAAGCCAAGGCAATCGCATCGAACCATGCGGCGCGGCTGCTGGTCGACAGCGAAACCATCTTCATCGACTGCGGCACGACCCTGACCACACTTGCACGGCAGATCCCGATGGAGATGCATCTCACGGTGGTGTGTTATTCGTTGAACGTCGCAGAAATCCTGCGGCGCAAGCCCAACGTGCGCATGATCCTGCTCGGCGGCGTCTATGTGCCTTCGTCGGAATCGTTCGCGAGCGACGAAAGCGTCGAAACCTTGCGGCGCATGGGCATCAACAAGGCGTTCATGTCGGCGGGCGGGGTCGATGAAGCGCGCGGCGTGACCTGCTGGAATTTCCACGAAGTGGCCATCAAGCAGGCAGCCATGGCGAGCGCGGTCGAGCGGCATCTTGTCGTCGATGCGAGCAAGTTCGGCAAGGTCAAGGCCGTGCGCTTCTCGCAGCTTTCGGAGTTCAATTCAGTCATCACGGAAGAAGGACAGACGCAGCGCGCGCGTACCTGACCCCGGGTTCCGATTAAAAGCCGAAAGCGACGTTCCGCTTTTAATTGGAAAGCCTCATTCCGCTAAAAATCGAAAAGGCTCGTTCAGTTTTTGAACGAGCCTTTTTCATTTCGGATTTCAAAGTCCGTCGCTCAACGCCAGCCGTGAAAAGATCCCCAGAGGCCTGCAGACCTACTGCCTGCGCCCCAGCGCAAACAACGTCCCCGCCACCAGAATGAACGCGCCGATGATCACCTTCTGCCACGTGCTTGGCACGCCGATCAGAATCAGCACGCTATTGATGAGCGTCACCAGCACCACGCCGAGCAGCGTGCCTGCCACCGTACCCGTGCCCCCGGTAATGCGCGCACCGCCCAGGATCACCGCGGCGATCACATCCAGTTCCGTGCCGACGAGATCGAACGGGTTCGCGAGGCGGTTGGTCGAAACGTGGAGAATGCCCGCCACGCCCGCCAGCAGACCCGTATAGCCGAACACGAACAGATGGATCGCACGCAGGTTGTAGCCGAGCCGTTCCGCGATGGCGAGCGAGCCGCCCATTGCATACACACCCCGGCCCATCATCGTCCGGTTCAGCAGCCACCACGTGACCACCGCGGCAATCACCAGCGCCAGCACTGAAACCGGCAGCACGGCGCGCAGGCCATCGGACGTGTGATAGAAGAAAAGCGGCAGACGCCCGAAGGTATCCATGCTGTGCGGAATGTTCATGAAGAACTGCGTGCCAACGAAAGTCAGCAACAAGCCGCGAAACAGATATTGCGTACCGATGGTCACGATCAGCGACGGCGCCTTCAGCCGGTGCACGAGCATGCCATTGACGATGCCAAGGATCACGCCGCCAATGGCGCCCGCCAGCAGGATCAGCGCGAATGGACAATCGGGCCACCAGGCGAACACGGCCTTGGTGATCGAATACATCGTGAGCGCTGCAATCGCCGTAAACGACACGTCTATGCCGCCCGAGGCCAGCACCACCAGCGTTCCGAGCGCGAAGAGCGAAACGGTGGTGGCGGAATGCAGCATGTCGAACAGCGTCGCGAACTGGAAGAAGCGCGGGTTGAGGCCGCCCACGACCAGACACGTCACTACGATCAGCCCGACTGTGAACCACTCCGGATTGCGCATCAGCTGCGCGTAAAGATTGCCCTTGCGCACACGCGGTGCGACTTCGGCCACGTGCTGCGGCATCGTCTCGCTCCCCGTGCGGCGGATGGATTCGCTCATGCTCATGCTGCCTCTGATAGTAGCGCGTGGTAGAGACCGGCTTCATCGAGCCGGTCCGCGCGATATTCGCTCGCAATGCGGCCCTTCTTCATCATCAGGATGCGGTCGCAGTTCTGCAGCAATTCCGGCAGGTCGTCGCTGATCAGGATGATGCCGATGCCCTCCTTCGAGAGCCGCTGCATGATGCGATAGATGATGTCCTTCGAGCCCACGTCCACACCCACGGTCGGGCCATGCAGGATCAGCACGCGTGGATCGATGGCCAGCCACCGGCCGATCAGCACGCGCTGCTGGTTGCCGCCTGAAAGCGACTGCACCGGCTTGTCCACATCCGGTGTCGCTATCTGCAGGTCCTTGACCGTGCGCTCCGCGAGTTCCTGCGCGCGCTTGCGGTCGATCTGCCCGAAACGGTCGCGCAGACTCGCGATCATCGCAGTGACGACGTTGTCGCGAATCGGCTTGTCGAGGAACAGGCCCTCGTTGAGACGATCTTCGGGCACATAGCCGATGCGCTGCATCTTCGCGTCGGCGGGAGAGTGCAGGCGCACGCGCATGCCGTCGAGCGTGACGCTGCCGTGATCGGCGGGCGCCACGCCGGCCAGTGCCCGCGCGAGTTCATTGCGGCCCGAATCGAGCAAGCCGGTCACGCCCAGAATTTCGCCTTTGTGGAGCTTGAACGAAACATCCGCGAACTGGCCCTTGCGGCCGAGCGCCTGCACGTCCAGCACCACATGCTGCGCACTGTCCTCGCCTTCCGCGCGATATCGCTCGGTCGAAAGATGCTTGCCCGTCATGAGTTCGCTGATCTGCGCTTTCGTATATTGCTCGATCGGCCCTTGCGCCATTTTCTGGCCGTCGCGCAACACGATCACCTCACCGCCGATCGCATAGCATTCGTCCAGCTTGTGGCTCACGAACAGCACGGCCACGCCGTCCGCACGCAGCCGCGCGAGCACGGCAATCAGATTGTCCACTTCCTTCTGCGTGAGCGAAGTGGTCGGCTCATCCATGATGACGAACTTCGCCTCGCTGGCAATGGCCCGCGCGATGGCAACGAGCTGACGCGTCGCGAGCGGCAATTGTTCGATGAGCGTTTTCTGGAACGCTGCGTCGCCCGGCAGGCCCACTGCTTCGAGCGCGCGCGCCGCGGTTTGCGCGAGCGCGCGGCGGTCGAAGGTACGCGCCAGCTTGCCCTGATGCGTGGCAAGCTCCGCGGTCAGCGCCACGTTCTCCGCGACGCTCATGTTCGGCAGCAACGACAGATCCTGATAGACGGTCTCGATACCCGCCGACAGCGATTCGAGCGGCGAGAGCTTGCTATGACGCGCGCCCTCGATCACGAGTTCGCCTTCGTCCGGCGGCTGCGCGCCCGAGATGATCTTGATGAGCGTGCTCTTGCCGCAGCCGTTCTCGCCCAGCAAGTGATAGATCTGCCCGCGTTCGAACGCGAGGCTCACGCCACGCAGCGCATACACGCCGGTAAAGCGCTTGTGGATGTTGACGACTTCGAGAAGCGGTGTCGTGGTGGTCATGTCTGTCCGGGGCGAGCGGCGCGCTTCCGCAAAAGCGCGCCGCGCACGTCACATCAGAAGTTGTATTGCTTGTAGTTCGTCTTGTCGACATCGACCCAGCCGGTGCCGCGCACGATCACGCCCTTGCCCGGGCCCTTCGTGACCGTTACCTTGTTGTAGCCGGTGATGCCGAGGTCAGCGCCGTTCTGAACTTCCTTGCCCTCGACGAGCATCTGCGCGACCTTGTTCATCGCCAGTCCCGCGAGCTTCGGATCCCAGAACGCGATGCCGTTGACCGCGCCGCTCTCGAGGAACTTCGCGGCTTCCGTCGGCAGGCCCGTGCCGTACACGCAGATCTTGCCGACCTTGCCCGCCTCTTCCACCGCGCGGCCGATGCCGATCACATCCAGCGACGACGATCCCTGGAAGCCCGTCAGGTCCGGATGCTTGCGCAAGACTTCCTTGGCGACCTGATAGGCACGCTCGCCGTCGTTGTTGGTTTCGAGCTTCGGCTCGACGAGATCCATCTTCGGATACTTGGCCTTCGCATTGCCGATGCCGCCATCAGCCCATTGCACCTGCGAACGGCTGCCGAGCGAGCCGACCAGCACCGCCCACTTGCCCTGCTGGCCCATGCACTTTGCGAGCCGTTCGTTCAGGCCCGCACCGTATGCGGTGTTGTCGAAGGCTTCGATGTCGACCATCGTGTTCTTCGCGTTGTCCGCTTCATGCGTCACAACCTTGATGCCGCGGTCCATCGCTTTCTTGAGCGCGGGTTCCAGCGTAGGCGGATCGTAGGGGACCACGGCAATGGCCGTGACCTTCTTCGCAATCAGATCCTCGATGATCTTGAGCTGCTGCGCGGCATCCGCGCGGCCCGGTCCCGTCTGATAGGCGTTGATGTTCGGGTTGTCCTTGCCGAACTCCTTCACGCCTTCGTCCATGCGATTGAACCAGTTGATGCCGGTCACCTTGACGACCGTCACGATGGTCTCGTTGGTCGCGGCCTGCGCCGCCGCGATGGCGCCTGCGGCGAGTGCAACCGCGGTCAGCGCGGTGGCGAGTTTGTTGAGCTTCATTGCGTTGTCTCCTTCAGGTATCGATTGAATTGGCTTCTTTGATATGTCACACGCAACACTAACGTCCGGTCGATGCAGGCGGCGGCACTTTGCTTTTGGGTGCAGCCCCGCCGATGCCGAAGATCGCGCGCACGCGTTCACCGCCTGCGAAGGCGAGCGATGCGAGCAGCAGAAAGCCCCATGCGCAATCGCCGAAAAACTGCGATACGCCGAGCAGGTTGAACAGACTCGACAGGAATTGCAGCACGGTCGCCGCAAGGAACACACAGACGATGCGCCCATAACCGCCCGCCGGATTCACGCCGCCCATCACGGCGATCAGGATCGCGATCAGCAGATATGAGTTGCCGTAATCCCACTTGGCGCTGGACGTATGCGTCGCGCTGATCAGTCCCGCAAGCGAAGCGAGCACGCCGCACAATCCATACGTGACGATCAGCATGCGCGCGCGCGGAATGCCCGCATAGAACGCGGCTTTCGGGTTCGTGCCCATCAGGTACAGACGCAGGCCGAACGGCGTGCGCTTCAGGACCCAGCCGAGCACCAGCACGGCCGCGATGAAGATCCACAGCGCGATGGGCACTTGCAGGAAGGTGCCGTTGCCGATATTCGACAACGGATCGACGTATTCGACCCGCACCGATGCCCCGTTGCTCAGCACCACCGCAATGCCCGTGAACAGCAGTTGCGTGCCGAGCGTGCAGAGAATCGGCGTGAGCCTGAGCTTCGCGATTACCACGCCGTTCAACAGGCCGCCGAGCAAGCCCATGATCACGACGATGCATACGAACACGCCGGTATAGAGCGCGGGGGAATCATCGGCGGAGACCATGTGCGGCAGCAACAGCGCCGCGACCATGCCCGAGAGATTCGCGAGTCCCACACCCGACAGGTCGATGCCGCCGTTGCCCGAGACCATCGAGAGCATGATGCCGAGCGCGAGCAGGCCGAGCTCGGGCAGTTGTCCGCCCATCGACTGAAGATTGTCGATGTCGAGAAACTGACCGTGCGACATCGCTGTGGCCACCAGCACCACCAGGATGTTCACGCCGATCAGGAAATTGAACTGGCGGTCAGCGAGCCACTTCGCACCTTTCATTGCGTGACGCTCCTTTGCTCGAGCACCGCGGTGATTTCGTCGAGACGCGGCATCGATGGCGCCGTGCCCGGCCGCGTGACCGAAAGGCTCGCAAGCGCGCAACCGAAACGCACTGCATCGAGCGGACTGTCGCCGCGTGCGAGCGCTGCCGCGAAGCCGCCGGTGAAGCCATCGCCCGCGCCCGCTGTTTCCACCACGCGGCCACAGTTGAAGGCCGGCACGAGCGTCGATTCCTGCGCCGTATGCAGCAGCGCGCCCGCTTCACCCAGCGTCACAATCACGGCACGCGCGCCCTTGTCGAGCAGCACGTCGGCGGCACGCCGCGCGTCATCGACCGACGTGATTTCGACTCCCGTCAATGCCGCCGCTTCGGTCTCGTTCGGCGTGATGTAGTCGCACAGCGGATAGATGTCGTCGGTCAGCGGCAGCGCCGGGGCCGGGTTGAACACGGTGATCACGCCATGCTTGCGCGCGAGTTCCAGCCCGCGTCGTGCGGCCGGAATCGGCTGTTCCAGTTGCGTGACGAACACGCCCGCGCCCGCGATGTCTGCTTCGATAGCTTCCACGTCCTCGGGCACGAGCGTGCCCGCAGCGCCCGCTGCCACGATGATCGCGTTGCCGCCGGTGTTTTCATCGACGTAGATGTGCGCGGCGCCCGTGGCGGCATCCTGCATGACCGTGGCCCGCGACGTGATGCCTTCGGCGGCCCAGGTGGCCTGCGCGATGTCACCGAATGCATCCGCGCCGATGCGCGTGCAGAAGATCACGTCCGCACCCGCGCGCGCGGCGGCCACCGCCTGATTCGAGCCCTTGCCGCCGGGCCCCATCTTGAACGCGGAGCCCGCGACGGTCTCGCCGAGCAAGGGCATGCGCTGTGCACGAAACGCGAGGTCCGTCACGTAGATGCCGAGAATGACGACGCTCTTCATCGCGCGCCTCCGTTCGAAGCTTCGGGTACATCGGGTGCAAGCAGCACGCCCTTCTTGAAGATGAAGCAGCCATAACCGCGCGCTTCGCCCGTCGCGATCACACAAAAAGCCTGTCTGGCACGTTCATAAAAAGCGAAACGCTCGACGGCTGCGAACGGCAACGCACGGCCTTCGGCGTCGTCCACTTCGCGTTGTGCCTCGCGCTGTACGGCCGGAAGCGTGGCGGCGTCGCCGACCACTTCCATGCGGCCCGCGGGGTCATCGACAAAAGTATCGAGCGGCAATACCGACAGCACCGCGCGCACCGCACGCGGTGCACTCGCGCCGTCCATGCGCAGCACGCGTCCGAGCGCGGTCTTGCGCGCGACGGAATCGGCGGGAAAATGAGCGTCGCAGATCACCACTTCGTCGCCGTGACCCATCGCGGCGAGCGCGTGCAGGATATCGGCGTTCAAGAGCGGATCGATGTTCTTCAGCACAGCGTCTCCTCCATGCATGGGCGCGTCTCCTGTCTTGTCGAGATCTGCGCCCGGTCAATTCCTTGATCAGTCTCCGTACGGCACCCAGATGTTCTTCACTTGCACGGCCTGGCGCAGGAACGGCAGGCCTTCACTAGCGGCATCGTGCCAGTCGAACACACGGCCCTGATCGACGAAGGTGCGCTTCAGGTTGCCCACCGATTCACGCTCGGCAAGCGCCGAGAGCGCGGCGCCATGAAAGCACCAGAGCGCATCGACGTCATCATGCTGCGCGAGCGTCTGCGCCAGCGAGCGCGCATCGCCGGTGACGATGTTGAGCGCGCCGCCCGGCACATCCGAAGTCTCGACGACCTGATAGAAGTCCGTGGCCATCAGCGGACACGTCTCACTGGGCACCGCCACCACGCGATTGCCGAGTGCCAGCGCGGGCGCGACGAGCGACACGAAGCCCAGCAAAGGCGCCTCGTCCGGACACACCACGCCGATCACGCCCATCGCTTCATGCATTGCCAGCGCCACGCCATGCAGCGGCGGCGCATGCACCGCGCCGTCGAACTTGTCGGTCCATGCGGCGTACGTGAAGAAGCGCGTGATCGATGCTTCCACTTCGCGCTTCGCATCCCGTTCGCTGGCGCCGGCGCGCTGCACCAGTTGCCGTGCGAATTCATCGGCGCGCGCGCTCAGGTTCTCCGCGAGGTAGTACAGCACTTGCGCGCGATTGTGCGCGCTCGCCGACGTCCACTTGGTCATGCCGCGCGCGGCCGCCACGGCGTTGCGAATGTCCTTGCGATTGCCCTCGCCCACTTCGCCGACGATATCGCCCGAAGGCGCGCGCACGAGGCGCGAATAGCCGCTGTCCGGACGCGCCTGCTTGCCGCCGATGAAGAGCTTCGCCGTGCGATCGAGCGCGCTGACGTTGCCCGCATCGGTCAATGAATCCGGCTCGGCCGGCGCGGCCTTGCCTTCGCTGCGTAACGGGAGCTTCGCCCAGGCGCGCGGCTTCAGATATTCGTAGATGCCCTCGCGTCCGCCCTCGCGGCCGAAGCCCGACTCGCGATAGCCGCCGAAGCCCACGGCCGCGTCGAAGAGGTTGGTCGCGTTGATCCACACGACGCCGCATTGCAGGCGCGGCGCGACATCCAGCGCGCGGCTGATGTTCTCGCTCCACACGCTCGCGGCAAGCCCGTAGCGCGTGTTGTTTGCGAGTGCGACGGCTTCTTCCGGCGTGCGGAAGCTCATCGTCACGAGGACGGGACCGAAGATTTCTTCCTGTGCGAGCGTCGAGGCAGGCGAGACCTTGGTAACCAGCGTCGGCGGAAAGAACGCGCCGCCTTCCGGCACGCCGACACGCGTCGACTGATGGATCTCGCAGCCTTCGCTCGCACCCTGCGCGACCAGTGCGCGGATGCGTTCGAGCTGGATGTCGTCGACGACCGCGCCCATGTCGATGCCCTTGTCCAGCGACGGCCCGACGCGCAGCGTGTCCATGCGACGCTTGAGCTTCTCGACGAAGAGCGCCTCGATGCCTTCCTGCACGAGCAGGCGCGAACCGGCGCAGCACACTTGTCCCTGATTGAACCAGATGGCATCGACGACGCCTTCGACGGCGCTGTCGAGGTCGGCGTCATCGAAGACGATGAATGGCGACTTGCCGCCGAGTTCGAGCGTCAGGGACTTGCCCGAGCCCGCCGTGCTCGCGCGAATCAGGCGGCCCACTTCGGTCGATCCGGTGAACGCGATCTTCGCGACCCGCTGATGTTCGACGAGCGCGGCGCCGGTGCGGCCGTCGCCGGTGACGACATTCAGCACGCCCTTCGGCAAGCCCGCGCGGTGCGCGAGTTCGGCGAACAACAACGCGGTGAGCGAGGTGAACTCGGCTGGCTTCAGGACGACCGTGTTGCCGAGCGCGAGTGCGGGTGCGATCTTCCATGCCAGCATCAGCAGCGGAAAATTCCACGGCACGATCTGGCCGACCACGCCGAGCGGCGCCCAGTCCGGGAACTCCTTGTCCTGCAACTGGGCCCATCCCGCATGATGCAGAAAATGCCTTGCTACAAGGGGGATATCGATGTCGCGGGACTCGCGGATCGGCTTGCCGTTATCGAGCGATTCGAGCACCGCAAAGAGGCGCGCATGCCGCTGCACCATGCGCGAAAGCGCATACAGATGACGCGCACGCCCGGCGCCGCCGATGGCCTGCCAGCCTTCGAGCGCCGCATGCGCGGCCTGTACGGCGGCATCGATATCGGCCTGCTCGCCCTGCGCGACCGATGCGAGCACGTGGCCCGTGGCGGGTTCGCGTGAATCGAAACGCTCGGCGGCATCGCTGTCGCGCCAGGCGCCGTTGATGAAGTGACCGAAGCGCCCTTCATGTTGATCGAGCCAGGCGCGCGCGGCGCGATCGTCTTCCGGTGCGGGTCCGTAGTCCATCGAGGAGAAATAGTCGGCAACGCTCATGAGGCTTGGAATGTGAAGTCGTGCGGATCAGGCGACGGGATGACGATTGAACGCCGAATAGCGTCCGCTCACGTGATGTTCGAGCTGGCGTTCGATATCGGCCAGCAGACTCGATGCGCCGATGCGGAACAGGTCGGGTTCGAGCCACTCGCGTCCGAGTTCTTCCTTCATCAGGATCTGATACTCGAGCACCGACTTGGCCGTCGAGACGCCGCCCGCCGGCTTGAAGCCGATCAGGACGCCGGTGCGCGCCAGATAGTCGCGGATCATGCGCACCATGACGAGCGACACGTCGAGCGTGGCGTTCACGCCTTCCTTGCCCGTCGAGGTCTTGATGAAGTCGGCGCCGGCCATCATGCAGATCATGGACGCCTTGGCGACATTCGAGAGCGTGCGGATGTCGCCCGTCGCGAGAATTGCCTTGACGTGCGCCGGGCCGCAGGCGGCGCGGAAGTCGCGCATCTCGTCGTAGAGCGCCTTCCAGTTTCCTGTCAGAACGTGCTCGCGCGTGACGACGATATCGATCTCCGCTGCGCCGTCGGCGACCGAAGCCTCGATCTCGCGCAGCTTCAATTCATGCGGATTGAGGCCGGCGGGAAAACCGGTCGACACCGCGGCCACCGGAATGCCGCTGCCTTGCAGCGCGTCCACGGCGGTCTTCACATAGCGGTGATAGACACAGACGGCGCCGGTCGTGATCGACGCAGGCGGCATGCCGAGCGCGTCGAGCAGGTCGTCGCGCAACGGCCGGCGCGCCTTCGCGCACAGGCGTTCAACGCGGCCGTGGGTGTCGTCGCCGTTGAGCGTCGTCAGGTCGATGCAGGTGATGGCCTTCAGCAGCCAGGCCGCCTGCGCGTCCTTCTTGACCGCGCGCCGCGTACCGAGGGTGGACGCGCGGCGGGACACGGCTGACTGATTGACGCGCAGCCCGTCCAGCCACGCCAGGTCGAACGGCACGCCGGGATTGCGTGTGCCAGCGTGGTCCTGAACCTTTCCAGGCCACGCGACGATGGACTTCGATGCAGTTTCCAGCATGAGATCGGTGTGCCGGCGTCTTGTGCGACGCACAACATGTTTTGATAGATTGATCTCAGTTTATATCAACTTTGTTACGATCGTAACATAGGGAAAGTTCGGAGGCGCTCCAGTCGATTGGGCGTGCCGTGGTGCCGATGCAGAAAAAATCAGGCTGCGATTCCGTTTTTTTGTGCAACGCGCGGTTTCGCCAGGCCGAGATGATCGCGCAGGGTGGTTCCTTCGTACTCGCTGCGGAACAGTCCGCGTCGTCGCAGTTCCGGCAACACCCCTTCGATGAAATCGTGCAGGGAACCTGGCAGCAGCGCCGGCATGATGTTGAAGCCATCGGCGCCGAAATGCTGAAAGCGCTGTTCCAGTTCGTCGGCAATCTGCGCGGCGGTCCCGACGAGTTGCCAATGTCCGCGCGCCCCCGCAATGCGGCGATAGAGTTCGCGAATCGTCAGATTCTCGCGGCGCGCAAGTTCGATCATCAGGGACTGACGGCTCTTGCTGGCATTGGTTTCAGGCAACTCGGGGATGGGACCGTCGAGGGGGAACGACGAGAGATCGACACCGCCCGTCAGCGTGGAGACCATCGCGAGGCCGACGACAGGATCGATGAGCGCCTGCAGTTCCTCGAACTTCTCTTGCGCTTCCGCTTCCGTGCGCCCGACGATCGGCATGACGCCCGGCATGATCCTGAGCGAATCCGGATGCCGGCCATAGTGCGCCATGCGGCCCTTCACGTCCGCATAGAACGAGACCGCATCTTCGAGTGTCTGCTGCGCCGTGAAAACGACCTCGGCCGTGCGCGCCGCCAGCGTCCTGCCCGCCTCCGACGATCCCGCCTGCACGAGCACCGGATGTCCCTGCGGCGCGCGCGCGACGTTCAAGGGTCCACGCACCTTGAAGAACGCGCCGCGATGATTCAACACGCGGCGCTTCGCAGGATCGAAGAAGATGCCGGAGGCCTTGTCGCGTGGGAAGGCATCCTCGTCCCAGGTGTCCCACAGCCCCGCGACGACGTCCGCGAATTCCGCGGCGCGTTCGTAACGGTGCGCATGCTGCAAGTGTTCGTCATGACCGAAATTGCGCGCTTCATGTTCGCTCGACGACGTCACGAGATTCCATCCGGCCCGTCCGCCGCTGATGTGATCGAGCGACGCGAACTTGCGTGCGATGTGATACGGCTCGTTGAACGACGTCGACGCGGTGCCGATCAGCCCGATGCGTTGCGTCACGGCTGCCAGCGCCGAAAGCAGCGTAAGTGGCTCGAACTGGGCTACGTAGCTGTGCGCCGTGCGGCTGAGGAACGGTGCGTCGTCGCCCCGCGTGCCGGAGCCATCGGCGAGAAACACGAGATCGAATTTCGCGGCCTCGGCCGCCTGCGCAAGTTGCGCGTAGTGCGCGAAGTTGCTGCCTGCATCAGCCACCGCCCGAGGGTGGCGCCATGCCGCGATGTGATGACCGGTGGGATAGAGGAATGCGCCAAGATGCAGATGCCCGCTTCGTCGAGTCATGCTGGGATCGTCCTTCGCTTGAGAACTTGCTTGAGAGCCTGATGGATCGGAACGGCGGCCCTGACGGCAGGCCGCGTCACGCTCCCCGATTCTCAAGCCCGGCAAAGGGCCTTCAAACGAAGCAAAACTGCATAGCTCAGCGCGCGGCGCCTGAAATGCATTGCACGCCGCGCCGAAATCAATGCTCCCGCAACTGCGCAAGCGACGCGCGCTGCTTGCCGTCTGCGTCGAAGTTATCGTCCGCCAGCCAGCGTTCGAAACCACGGCGCACGCGCGGCCAGTCACGGTCGATGATCGCGTACCACGCGGTATCGCGATTGCGGCCGCGATAGACAATCGCTTGCCTGAAGATACCTTCGAATTCGAAGCCCAGCCGCAGCGCGGTCTTGCGCGAAGGCGCGTTCAGGCTGTCGCACTTCCATTCATAGCGGCGGTAGCCGAGGTCATCGAAGGCATAACGCATCAGCAGATATTGCGCTTCGGTCGAGATGCGCGTCTGCTTGAGCAGCGGCGAAAAGGTCACGCTGCCCACTTCGATGACACCATGCACAGGCTCGATGCGCATCAGCGCGAGTGTGCCGACCGCCTTGCCGCTCGAAAAATCGATGACGCTGTAGTGCAGCGGATCGGTGGAGGCCGCGGCCTTCGTCAGATAGTCGCGAAAGGCGTCGGCATCCGTGAAAGGCCCCGCAAACAGATAGGTCCAGTCGCGTCCGTCCTGTGCGCGGCCATAGGCGTCGAGGAGATCGGCGCCGTGACGGTCCACGTCGAGCGGCTCGAGACGGCAATGCTTCCCTTCAATGACGATGCGGGCCGGCCGCTCGCGCGGGGTCCAGTCATTCACCGCATCGCCGATGGGCTGCTGATGTTCGTTGGTTCTCGTCATACGTCGGGCGCTCCTGGCCGTGAAAGGGTCTCGATACGCTACGGTACCGCAAACCTCGCCATGGACCTAGCGCCCGCCGGGTTCAGGCATCGCCCGGCCAGCCGCCGAAATGCGCGATCTTTTCGAGCGGCAGGCGGGCACGCGGCGCGGCTTCGCGCTCCGCAAGCTGGGCGGGAAGCGCCTGGGCGTCACCGTGATGCGCGACCGAAATCATGCTGAGCGGCACGTAGCGCTCGGGAATATCGAAGGCCTGTTGAAAGGCCGGAGCATCGAAACCGCTCATCGGGTGCGCCGCGAGTCGAAGCGCATGGGCCTGCAGCAACAGCGCCATGGCGGCGGCGCCGGCGTCGTAGCTCGCAGTCGCGTTCACAGTGCCCTTGGAAGTCAGCCTATCTGCCAGCACGGCGATCAACACCTGAGCCGGCGCATTCCACGTCTGGTTGAACGGAATGAGCGTGGTGAACGCGCGCGCAAAGGCGTTCGGATCCACCGCTTTCTCGAACACGACGAAGCGCCAGGGCTGCGCATTGAACGCCGAGGGCGCCCAGCGCGCCGCTTCGAGGAGCGCGAGAACCTGCTCATGGGCGACAGCCTTGTCGGAATAGGCGCGCGGACTCCAGCGTTCGGCAAGCAGGGAATGGATGGGAAGGTCGGTTTGTGCGGGTCGATCCGTCATGGCCTGTAAATGAGAAAGTTACGTTAAAAAATTCAAGCGCCCTGCCCGAGATTTTGCATTGCCCAAGCAAAGCGTCTCAAGTAGATAAAAAACGGAATGAAACGTTCGATGCATAACCTTAGCGAAAATCATGCGTTCCTGTGCGAGGAGCCACTGGTTATCATGAATGATCCGCGGGACTGTCATGCGCTGCGTGGCGGACCGCCCGTTCATCTGGAGCATCGATCTTGACTCGACAACACTCAGCGCGCCGCCCGTTCGTGGTTGGAATCGGCGGCACGACACGTCCGGCTTCGTCCACGGAGCGCGCGCTCGCCTTGTCATTAAAGGGCGCACAGGAAGCCGGTGCGCGCGTGCAACTGTTCGGCGGCGCCTTCCTGCATGGCCTGCCGCACTACTCGCCGGAAACACGCCAGCTCACCGACGAGCAGCATGAACTGATCGAGGCTGTCCGCAGCGCCGACGCCCTCGTCATCGCCACACCCGGCTATCACGGCGGCGTCTCGGGGCTGGTGAAGAATGCACTCGACACCCTCGAGGAATTGCGCAGCGATGAACGTCCGTATCTCGACGGCCGCGCCGTCGGCTGCATCGTCACAGCGTATGGATGGCAGGCCGCGGGCACGGTGCTGACCTCGCTGCGTTCCATCGTCCATGCGTTGCGCGGCTGGCCCACGCCCTTTGGTGCCACCGTCAATACGCTAGAAACGCGCTTCGACACGGCGGATACGTGCTCGGACCCGAAAGTGGTCGAGCAGTTGCGCACCGTGGGCCGACAGGCAGCGAGCTTCGCGCTGGCCTTCGGCGCACATGACAGCGATGCGTATCACGCGGTGGAACGCGAAGCGAGCATCGTGCAAGGCTGACTCAGGCGAGTCGAGACAGCCTCCTGTCTCGACTCGTCATCACGTCCGGCGCAATACGCGCGACAGCACCGCTTCCTCCAGTTCGGCAAACCGTTCGGCCGTGCGACTGCGCGGCCGCGACAGGGCCACTTCCGTATCCAGCGTGATGTGCCCCTCTTCGATCAACACGACCCGGTCTCCCAGCGACACCGCCTCCTGCACGTCATGCGTCACCAGCAACGCGGTGAAGCCATGTTCACGCCACAGCCGCTCGATCAGGTCTTGCATCTCGATGCGCGTCAACGCGTCCAGCGCGCCGAGCGGTTCGTCGAGCAACAGCAGATCCGGCCGATGCAACAGCGCCCGCGCAAGCGCCACCCGTTGCTTCTGTCCGCCGGAAAGACGCGAGGGCCAGTCACGTTCGCGTCCGCTCAAACCCACTTCGGCGAGCGTCGCGCGGGCGTCCTCGCGTGCGCTGCGCGGCAGGCCGAGCATCACGTTGTCGAGCACGCTTTTCCACGGTAATAGCCGCGCGTCCTGAAACATGATGCGGATGCCGAGCGTGTCGCCGGGCGTCGCGGCGTGGCGTTGCACGTCGCCAGTCGAGCTGTCTTCCAGTCCCGCGATCAGACGCAGCAACGTGGACTTGCCGCAACCGCTGCGCCCGACGATCGAGACGAAGCTGCCTCGTTCGATCGACAGGTCCAGGTCATGCAGTACCCGCCGTTCGCCGAAGTGCTTGCCTACGCCGCGCAGGGCGACCGCAATGTCGCGCCCGACCGGCAGCCGCGCAACCGGCGACATCCGCGTCGGCGTTCGCCCGAGCGGGTCAGCTTGCCGACTGGCGGCCGGTTTCACTGAACTCATGATCGCACCTCGTTCTGCCAGGACGGATGCCAGCGCAGCGTCGCGCGCTCGATCAGGCGAGCCGCCATGTCCGCCAGCTTGCCGAGCAGCGCATACAGCAGGATGCCGACCAGCACGACATCGGTTTGCAGGAACTCGCGCGCGTTCATCGTCATGTAGCCGATGCCCGATTGCGCCGAGATGGTCTCCGCGACAATCAGCATGACCCACATGAGTCCCAGCGCGAAGCGCACGCCGACGAGAATCGAAGGCAATGCGCCCGGCAGGATCACATGCCAGTACAGCGCGCCGCCGGAGAGCCCGTAACTCTTCGCCATTTCGATCAGATCACGATCCACCGAGCGGATGCCGTGATACGTGTTGACGTAGACCGGAAAGAACACGCCCAGCGCAACGAGCACGAGCTTGGCTTCCTCGCCGATGCCGAACCACAGGATCAGCAGAGGAATCAACGCGAGCGCGGGAATGTTGCGGATCATCTGCACGGTCGAGTCGAGCGCGATCTCCGCAGGTCTGCTGAGACCGGTTGCCAGCCCGAGCACGAAGCCAGCCGAGCCGCCCATCGCAAAACCGGCGAGCGCCCGCCATGCACTGACCTTGACGTTGGCCCACAGATCGCCGGACAGGATCAGGGTCCATGCCGCCTTCACGACCGCTAGCGGTTCGGGCAACACGCGCACCGACAGCCCGCCGCTGCGTGCCGCGCCTTCCCAGGCAATCAGGATCAGCACGGGCACGGCCCATGGCAACAGATGCCGGGTGATGTTTTTTCCGATTTTCATCGCGCGTTCAGCCCTGCGCCGCACGCGGCAGTTCCGAGGTGCCGATCACTTCGCCGAAGGGCCCCGACAACGGACCCGTGGGCGTGGCCTTCTGGCCGCGCGGCAGCAGCGGGAACACGAGTTCGGCGAAACGATATGACTCTTCGAGATGCGGATAACCGGACAGAATAAAAGTGTCGATGCCGAGTTCCGAATATTGCTTCATCAATCTGGCGACTTGTTCCGGATTTCCGACGAGCGCCGTGCCCGCGCCCCCTCGCACCAGGCCCACGCCCGCCCACAGGTGCGGATACACCTCGAGCGCTTCGCGGTTGCCGCCGTGCAGCGCGGCCATGCGCCGCTGGCCTTCCGAGTCCATCTTTGCGAACGAAGCCTGCGCACGGCGGATGGTTTCATCGTCGAGCTTGCTGATCAGGCGCTCCGCGTCTGCCCGCGCCTCCTGCTCCGTCTCGCGGACGATCACGTGCAGCCGGATGCCGAACTTGATGTCGCGGCCTGCTGCGGCGGCGCGGCGGCGAATGTCGGTGATTTTTTTCCCGACTTCGGCAGGCGGCTCGCCCCATGTCAGATAGGTATCGACATGCTTTGCGGCGATCTCGTGCGCGGCCGGCGAGGACCCGCCGAACCACAGCGGCGGATGTGCCTTCTGCACCGGCGGATACAGCACCTTGCCGCCCTGCGAGCGCAGATGCTTGCCTTCGAAGTCGAAGCTGCCGTTCTCGTGCGCGCTTTCCAGAAGGCCGCGCCAGATGCTCAGGAATTCATCGGTGAGTTCGTAGCGCGTATCGTGGTCGTAGAAAACGCCGTCGCCCGCGAGCTCGGACGGGTCGCCGCCCGTGACCACGTTGATCAGCAGGCGGCCGTTGGAGAGCCGGTCGAACGTGGCTGCCATGCGCGCCGACAGGCCCGGCGAACTCAGGCCCGGACGTATCGCGACGAGAAACTTGAGACGCCTCGTCGCCGGAATCAGGCTCGACGCTACCACCCACGCATCCTCGCAGGAACGTCCGGTGGGCAGCAGCACGCCTTCGTAGCCGAGCGTATCGGCGGCGGTCGCGATCTGCCTGAAATAATCGTAGTCCGCCGCGCGCGCGCCTTGCGTGGTGCCGAGATAGCGGCTGTCGCCGTGCGTGGGGATGAACCAGAAAACATTCATTGCGATAAACCTTGCGTAAGCGTCTCGTTTTTAAATCGATGCAGGCGCGTCCGCGCATCAGGCGACGTTCCAGCGCGCCGCGCTCACATCGAGCTGTTTCGGAATCAGCTTGAGATTCGTGAACACATCCGCGATCCGCTGCTGATACGCGAGCGTGGCATTCGTGACCGGCTGCACGCCGTATGCCGTGCGTCTGAGCGCGGTTTCGAGAATGTCCGCATCGAGACCCACGAGCGGCGACAGTTGCGCCGCGACCGCAGGCACGTTGTCGCGCGCCCAGCGATCGACCTGATCGAGTTCGTCGAGCACCGCATGCACGAGTGGCGCTTGCGTGCTCGCGATCCTGCGCGTCGCGAGGTAGTACTGCACGTTGCTGACGAGGTTCGTGCCATCGACGAGCTGCCGCGCATGCGCCTGTTTCTCGACGGCGGCCAGATACGGATCCCAGATGACCCATGCGTCGATGCTTCCCTGAACGAAGGCCGCGCGTGCATCGGCGGGGGCGAGATAGACGGGTTGGATATCCGCATAGGCGAGCCCCGCCTTCTTCAGCGCCTCGACCAGCAGATAGTGAACGTTCGACCCCTTGTTCAAGGCCACTTTCTTGCCGCGCAAGTCCGCAACCGAGCGTAGCGGCGACTGCTGCGGCACGACGATGGCCTCCGCCCTGGGCGCGGGCGGTTCATTGGCGATATAGACAAAATCCACGCCCGCCGCCTGCGCAAAGATGGGCGGCGTCTCACCTACCGTGCCGATATCGACCGCGCCGGCATTGAGGCCTTCCAGCAATTGCGGCCCGGCTGGAAACTCGAGCCATTGCACGGTGACGCCCTGCGCCGCGAGACGCTTGTCGAGCGTGCCGCGCGCCTTCAAGACGACGAAGTTGCCATATTTCTGATAGCCGATACGCAAGGTCTTTGACGTGTCAGCGGCACTCGCGCCGCCGGCGGTGAAGGCCCCCGTCATACCCGCGCCCAGTGCGGCGAGCCTGACGAGCGCACGGCGGCGCGACACATTTTCCGGAACGAACATGAGGATTCCTCTGGCGATGAACGATGACATCGGTGATGCCGTCTGGGTTCATCGATCTTAGCAACGGGTCCAGCCATCGCTAAGCGAGCAATCGTCATAATCAATTCAGAAAAACGGCATCACTCCGGCGGAAGATCGGCGGGCGACTGGAACACGTCCACCGTATAGCCCATGTTGAAGTAGCCCGCGCGCGCGTACAGCGCGATGGTTTCCAGCCGCTCGGTGCGGCTCGGCGGTTCGTCATGCTGTGTCTTGCCGGAGGCTGTTCCGCACGCACAGTCCTGGCGCACGCGCTGGAATGCGCGCATCCGGCTGCGATCGCGCCTCTCCCGTACGGAAGTCGACAGGGTTTGCCAGTAACGAGTCAGGATGTGCTGCATGGCTGCGCTCCTGCGTAGCGTGAATGCCTCGAATCTAGACCGTTGCAAAAATTCCGGCAAACAAACTTTTCTGCAATGCATTCCAGCGCCCCGATTTCGAGCACGGACCGCTTCAGGCAGCCTTCTCCGCCGCACGGCGCCCCTCGGGCACACTCAGCCCAAGATGACTGCGCAACGTCTTGCCTTCATACGCGCGGCGGAAGATGCCGCGCTTTTGCAGGATCGGCACCACGCCTTCCGTGAATGCTTCGAGTCCGCCCGGCAGCGCATCGGGCATCAGGTTGAAGCCGTCGGCGGCGCCCTGTTCGAACCAGTGGGCGATGTCGTCCGCGATCTGCTCCGGCGTGCCGACGATCACACGATGCCCGCCGCCGCCCGCGAGCGCGCGCACCAGTTCGCGCACCGTATAGCCGTGCGTGCGTGCCTGGGCGAGTGTCGCGTTGAAAAAAGTGTGATTGCCGTTGCCGTTATTCGGCGGCGGAAGGTCGTCGGGCAAACGCTGGTCCAGCGACAGACTATCGGCCGGCACGCCGAGCGTGCCCGCCAGACGGTTCAGGCTGTAGCGCCACGGAATCAGGTCGACGAGTTCATCGCGCCGGCGCAGCGCCTCGGCTTCGGTCCCGCCGATGATCGTGGTCAGGCCCGCGAGCACCTTCACGGCGTCCGGTCCACGCCCATGACGCGCCGCGCGCAGGTTCAGATCCTCGCGATACGCGCGCGATTCATCGAACGATTGCGAAGCCGAAAAGACCGCTTCCGCATGACGGGCCGCAAGTTCGCGGCCATCGCCGGATGCGCCCGCCTGCACCAGCACCGGATGGCCCTGCGCGGAGCGCGGCAGGTTGAGCGCCCCTTGCACACTGAAGAAGCGGCCACGATGCGCCGCCGGATGCACGCGCGCGAGGTCGACGAAGCGGCCACTGGCCTTGTCCGCGATCAGCGCGTCATCCTCCCAGCTGTTCCACAGCGTCTTCACGAGCGTCGCGAACTCGTCGGCGCGTGCATAGCGCTGTGCATGATCGGGCACGGCGTCAAGGCCGAAATTGCGCGCGGACGGCAAGTCCGCCGTCGTCACGATGTTCCAGCCCGCGCGTCCGCCGCTGATGAGATCGAGCGTCGCGAAACGGCGCGCGAGGTTGTACGGCTCGTTATAACTCGTCGATGCGGTCGCGATGAGCCCCAGATGCTCGGTCGCCGCCGCCACGCTGGTCAACAGCAGCGTCGGTTCGAGCGCAGTGATCGGCCGCATGTCGAGCTGGTCGGCGATCGCGGCGTTATCGGCGAGAAAGATGGCGTCGAGGCACGCGCGTTCCGCGATCTGCGCCAGCCGCACATAGTGGTTCACGTCGATGAATGCGGCGGGATCGGCATCGGCGAGACGCCATGCCGACGGCACAAAACCGGAATGCAGCGCGTTGATGTTCAGATGCAACTGGCGCGGAGCGGCAGCGCTCATGAATGAAACTCCAGAAAAATTCGGAACGTCCGGTTCAGAAAACGCGGCCTTCGGTCAGATGCGTGGTCACGCCGTTCAATTCGTAGTCGCCCAGCACCCGCGCTTTATGCAACAGCGGGTTATGGCTGAAGATCGTGCGCAGATTGCGCCAGTGCCGGTCGAAGTTGTGCGCGCGCGAAGTCGCCGACGCGCCGCCCGCCTCGAACAGTCGCTCCGCGGCTTGCAGCGCGAGCTTGCTGACGACGATCTGCGTGCGCGCCGTTGCGAGCGAGCCTGCCAGCACGAGCGCTTCGGCATCGGCGGCCCCGTTGCGGATGGCGCGTGCCGTCCGGTCCAGCACGCGCGCGTTCTCGGCGATCAGCGCATCGATAGCGTGACTGTGCGCCGAAAGCTCGCCGACGACCTGCTGGATGAACCCGTCCTCGCGCGCAGTCGGCGCCGCGCTGTGCAGCACGGGACGCCCGTGCTTCAGCACATAGCGCTTCGCGTCGGCGACGACATTGCGCACGATGCCCGCCGCGACCGACACCAGATGCAGTTGCCGCAGCGCGCTGCCGTGGCGTCCGACGAGCGTCGATTGCACGCGCGGCGCGACTTCGTCCTCATGGACGACGAGATTGTCGAACTCCAGGCTGCCGCTGGCGGTCATGCGCTGCCCCATGCCGTCCCAGTCGTCGAGGACGCGCAGGCCTTCGCGCTGCACCGGCACGATCGCGCTGACCGACTCGCCGTGCTCGTCCTGCACATTGAGCCGCGCGTAGTCCGAGAACGCCGTGCCCGTCGAATAATATTTTCGGCCGCTCAGGCGATATTGATTACCCTCGCGACGCAGTTGCGTAGTGATCTCACCGGGACGCGAAGTGCCGGCTTCGGTCGAAGCGCCGCCGAAAATCGCGCCCTCGGCCACGCGCCGGATCTGCACTTCGTTGAACGGCGTACGCGGCGACAACAACAACGCTTCGGTCTGGTCGAAATGGATGCGCAGCGCATGCGCCACATTGCTCTCGTGCGCGGCGAGCGTGGAGATCACGTGGAAAACATCTTCGAGCGAGCCGCCGAGCCCGCCCCACTCCACCGGCAGGCGCAACTTGCCGAGGCCGGAGCGGCGAAACAGGGCGAACGCCTCGAACGGCAGATCGCGACGCACTTCCCGTGCGGCGGCGTCCGCACCGATGGCTTCCGCGAGCGCGGGCAACGCGGCGAGTGCGTCATGCAATGCGTTGCGGGCTTGAGAGTCTTGTGACATGGTTCATTCCAGTTTTTTGATTGGCGCGCGGCCGGCCGTCAGGCGGCCTGCGCGTCGAATTGGAGGGCCGGCACGGCGTCGAGCAGCGTGCGCGTATAGGCATGCCGGGGCGAGCGCCAGATTTCGCAATGATGGCCGCTCTCGACAATGCGTCCGCCATGCATCACATGCACGCGGTCGGCGATATACCGGACCACCGAAAGATCGTGCGAGATGAAAAGATAGGCCAGACCCAGATCGCGCTTCAACTCCACCAGCAGATTGAGAATCTGCGCCTGGATCGAGACATCGAGCGCGGAAACCGGTTCATCGCAGATCAGCAGCGCGGGTTCGAGGATGAGCGCGCGCGCAATGCCGATGCGTTGCCGCTGGCCGCCCGAAAATTCGTGCGGATAGCGCGCGAGCGCCGTACTGGGCAGACCGACGCGATCGAGCATTGCGGCGGCACGCGCACGGCGCGCACGGGCATCGCCGACGCCGTTCACCGCCAGCACCGTCTCCAGGATCGCGCCCACCGTGCGGCGCGGATTCAGCGACGCATACGGATCCTGGAACACCATCTGCACGTGGCGCCGATGCGGCCGCAACGCGCGTTCGTCGAGCGGCGCGAGGTCCGTGCCGCGCAGGCGGATCGCGCCGCCCGAAGCGGGCACGAGGCGCATGATCGCTTTCGAGAGCGTGGATTTCCCGCACCCCGATTCGCCGACCAGACCCACGGTCTCTCCGCGTCCGATGTCGAACGACACACCGTCCACCGCGCGCGCCATGCCCTTGCCGTGGCGATGCGCATAGTCGACGGTCAGGCCGCTTACCGACAACAAGGGTTCGCCTTCGTCCTGCTTTTCCTGAGGCGTGTTCACGCGCGCCAGAGGCGTCACGTTGAAGGCCGCCTTGCCGTCGGCGGAAGCCGCGTGCCGGATCTCCGGCAGCTTCCATTCGCGGTAGTGAACCTCGTTCGACAGGTTCAGCGACGCTCCCAGCAGCCCGCGCGTATAAGCATGCTGCGGCCGCGTGAACAACTGTTCCACCGGCCCTTCCTCCACTTTCTCGCCGGCAAGCATCACGGCGACACGGTCCGCATGCTGCGCAACGACGCCGAGATCGTGCGTAATGAGCAGCAGCGACATCGACAGTTCGCGGCGCAATTCGTCGAGCAGTTCGAGGATGCGTGCCTGGATGGTGACGTCGAGCGCGGTGGTCGGTTCATCGGCGATCAGGAGACGCGGACGGCATGCCACGGCCATCGCAATCATCACGCGTTGCCGCTGCCCGCCCGACAGTTCATGCGGATAATCCGCCACGCGCCGCTGCGGCTCGGGCACATGCACGAGATCGAGCAATTCCACTGCGCGCCGCTGCGCTGCCTGCTTCGACAGCGATTCATGCTGCCGCAAGGTTTCGACAATCTGCGCGCCGACCGGCAACACCGGATTCAGCGAGGTCATCGGCTCCTGGAAGATCATCGAGATGTCGCGCCCACGCAGTGCACGCATGTCGCGCGGCTTCAATGCGAGCACGTCGCGTCCGTCGAAACGCACGCTTCCGGTCACCCGCCCCGGCGCGGGCAGTAGCCGCATCAGCGAGAGCGCCGTAGCCGACTTGCCGCAGCCCGATTCACCGACGAGCGCCAGCGTCTCGCCGGCCGCGATATCCAGATCGATGCCGCGCACCGCGCGATGCGCGCCGAAATCCACGTGCAAACCGCGCACTTCAAGAAGTTGAGTCAAGCCTTCACCTCGTCAGGAAAGCGGCCGCATGCGCGGATTGAGAGCGTCGTTGAGACCGTCGCCGAGCAGGTTCAGCGCGAGCACGGCCAGCACGATCGCCGCGCCGGGAATCGCGGTGAGATACCACGCGGTGCGCAGCGAATCGCGGCCCGCGCCGATCATGCCGCCCCACGTCACCACGTTCGGATCGCCCATGCCGAGAAACGACAGCGACGATTCGATCAGGATCGCGCTCGCCACCATCACCGATGCAGTCACGATCACCGGAGGTAATGCGTTAGGCAATATTTCCCCGAATATGATGCGCGTATGACTGAAGCCCTGACTGCGCGCGGCGAGGACGAAATCGCTCTGTCGCAAGGTACGGAACTCGGCGCGCACGATCCGCGCGACCGTCGGCCACGAGGCAATACCAATTGCCAGCGCGATGACCGTCACGCCCGGATTGCCGATCGCGACGATCACGATCACCAGCAGGAACGAAGGCACCGTCTGGAACAATTCGGTGACGCGCACGAGCACGTCATCGGTCAGCCCGCCGAAGAAGCCGCCTAGCGCGCCCACCAGCGTGCCGATCACGAGTCCGATCGCCGCCGCCGATGCACCGATCAGCAAGGACACGCGCGCACCGTGCGCGACGCCCGCCGCCACATCGCGGCCGAGCGAATCGGTCCCGAGGCGGTAAAGCGGATCAGCGCCCGGCCATTCGAAAGGCGCTGCAACCATGTCGAGCGGATCGCCAGGAAAGAAATGCGGGGCGCCGAGCGCAAGTGCGATGAAGGCGGCCAGCAGCGCAAGGCCCGCAAGCGCGGAAGGATTGCGCAGCAGCGCATGCCATGCACCGCGCGAGCCATGCGAAGACGGCGCCTGCTGTGCACGGCGCGAGCCGAACAACGCGCCCGCGAGCTGGCGTCGCCAGGCGGAATGAGGTGAAGGAGTAGCCATGCGTGAGAATGAGTGAGTCAAGCGATGCGTGGATCGAGCCACGCCTGAAGCAGATCGACCACGACGTTCGCGACGATCACCAGCAACGAGGACAGCAGCAGCACGCCGAGCAACACGCTGAAGTCGCGGGCCATGACGGCATCGAGCGCGAGCCGGCCAAGGCCCGGCCAGCTGAACACCGTCTCCGTCACGGCCGCTCCGCCCAGCAGCGTCCCGAAGTGAATGCCGACCATCGTCGTGAGCGGCATGAGGGCGTTGCGCAGCACATGGCGCACCGTCACGCGCAAAGGATGCAGCCCCTTTGCATGTGCGGTGCGAACGAAGTCCTGGCGCGTGACTTCGAGCATCGCGCTGCGGGTCAGCCGTGCGTAGATGGCGACGAAGAAGGAGCCGAGCGTCGCGGCCGGCAGCAGCACATGCCGGGCAAGATCGGCGAGATGGGCGAAGCCATGCAGGTTTGCGCCCACCGTCACATCGCCGCCGCTCGGCAGCCAGCCGAGATGCACCGAGAACAGGACGATGGCCAGCAGCCCGATCCAGAAGCCCGGCGTCGAATACAGCAGCAGCGCGAGCACCGAGAGCACGCGGTCCGGCCACTTGCCGGCCCAGTGCGCCATGACCGCGCCCAGCACGATCCCTGCAACGATGGCCAGCGCGAGCGCCGTGCCCATCAGGATCAATGTGCTGGGAAGGCGCGACAGAATCAGCTGCATGACTGGCGCGTCATAGCGCGGCGAATAGCCGAGGCTGCCGTGCGCAAGATGCCCGAGGTACGCACCGAGCTGATGCAGCACCGGCTGGTCCAGGCCGAACTTCGCGCGCAAGGCCTGCACCGTTTCCAGCGTGGCGGAGCCGGACTCGCCTGCCAGTACATCGGCGGCGTCGCCGGGCAGCAGCTTCAGCAGGAAGAAGTAGGCGATCACGATGGCGAGCATCTTCGGCAGCGCCTGCCATGCCGTGCGTCTCGCTATGGCGGCGAAACGGCTGCGTCGGTTCATCGCATCGCTCCTCATGCAGCCAGCCACACATCGGCGAGATTGCCTTCCAGGCCTTGCGCGGACACCGTGTGATTGCGTACGCGGCGATTCGCGAGCGTGACCATTCGCGGCGCGACGAGATTGAGAATCGGCAGGTCGCGATACACGATCTGCTGGAATTGCTGATACAACGCAATGCGCTTGCTCTCGTCGGTTTCAATCGACGCCGCTTCGAGCAGGCTATCCACCTGCGCGTTGTTGTAGTGCGGCGCATTGGAGAATGGCACGCCCGGACGAATGTTCTTCGACCAGTACAAACGCTGCACGCCCACACTCGGATCGAACAAGGTATTCACGCCGATGCTCGTGAAGTCGAACTGACGGTCCGCATACACGCGTTTGAGGAACGACGGCAGATCCTGCGAGCGCACCGTGACCTCGATGCCCACGCGCGCCAGCGCGGACTTCACATAGTCGGCCTGACGCCGGTACATGTCGCCATAGGGAAGATAGTCGTGCGTCAGCTGGAAGCGCGGACCGCCGTTCTTGCGCGGATAACCGGCCGCATCCAGCAGCTTCTCCGCATTCGCTGTATCGAATGCATACGGTGCAAGCTTTGCATCGTGATACGGCGAAGCAGGCGTGATGGGTGTGGGCGAGACATCGGCATAACCGTACGCAATCGTCTTCTGCACGATCTGGGGATTCACTGCATGCGCGATAGCCTGACGCACCCGCAGATCCTTCAGGACCGGATGATCGAGATTGAAGTCGATTTCCGAGAGCGGCTCGAGGAAGCGATAGCCACGCGTCTCCACCGCGAGTTGCGGCAACTGCGTGAGACGCGGCAAGTCCGACAACGGCACGGGGTTCTCTCCGCCGAGATCAAGCGCGCCGGTTTCGAAGGCGGCCGAACGCGCGGCGGCATCGGGCACGACCTTGAAGACGAGTGCGTCGATATACGGCTTGCCTGCGTCCCAGTAGTCCGGATTGCGTTCGTACACGATGTTCGCACCACGCGTCCACGACTTGAAGCGGAACGGGCCGGTGCCGACAGGCGCATTGTTATGCGGGTTCGACAACGGATCGCCCGCGGCATAGAGATGCTTGGGGACTATCGGCGACTCGCCTGCGGAGAGCGCCTTCAGCAGATAAGGCGCGGGCTTCGACAATTCGATGACAGCAGTGCGCGCGTCCGGCGTCGTGACCTGCACGACGTTCGCAAAGGTGCTGCGGCCGCGCGGATGAATCGACTTCAGCAGGTCGATGGAAAACGCGACGTCAGCTGAAGTGAAAGGCTGTCCATCGTGCCACTTGACGTTCTGCCGCAGCGTGAACGTGTACCTGAGGCCGTCCGGGCTGACCTTCCAGGCGGTAGCGAGTTGCGGCTGCGGCTTGAGATCGAAGTCATAGGCGAGCAGCCCTTCCAGCACCTTCGAGCTGGCGACGAGCGCGGGTCCCGTGGTCTGGAAGATCGAGACGAGCACGGGCGGCTCGGGATTGATTAGCATGTTGAGCGTGCCGCCCCGCTTCGGCGCCGCGCCCTGTGCGAAAGTCAGTGAAGACAGGCTTGCGGACGCGAGCGCCGCGCCCGATGAAACCAGGAATTCCCGCCGATTGAAACCTGCCATGTGCTGCCGTTCCTCTTGTGTGCCGTGGTCGTTCGGATATGACGCGGCATGATGTTGCCGCGCCGCTCACGATAGAACGGCATCGCATGCAAGAGAACCAAGCGTTCCGCATATGCAAAAGCACGGCGGCGCGAAAAGCTTATGAGGAAACGAGCGGAAAGGGTATGTTCTGCTCATCCGCGCCTTCGTTGATCGATCCACAGCCGCGCCCAGCGCGCGGCATAGGCCACGGCGTGATCGGCTTCGAAGAAGCAGTCGAGCGCGTCGAAGGTGAATGGAAGGACACACGAGCCCGTCCCGATGCACGGTCCCCGGTATATCGGGCTCGCGTCATGTGGGCGCGGATAACTCCTTCTCCATCCTGTCGCGCCGTGCTGCTTGTGCCTGGATTAATTGCCAGACATCGTCGGGCACGCTGTACCGGCTGGGTGGGAATTCTCCAAGCATTTGCCAATTTTGTGCATGCTCGGTCCAATCGTATGTCGTCCGCCACGTCGGCATGCCGTCGATCCTGTGAGCCTCGAGCTGGCCGTATGGCGTCGGCACCAGGTAGGTACCATCGCGCAACAGCAGCGCAACATGCCGTCGGCCAAGCCACTCCGCAATCCTCGGTGCTGATACGGCTCCCGTGTTCTGCACAAAATCTTCGATGCTGCCGCCCAAGGCATTGGAATCGATGCTGGGAACACGAGTGACAAACCCGTTGAACCCAGGCGGAAGCGCGGTGTCGGGATCGCGTTCGAATTCCCGCAGCGCGGCTGAGTCGCCAGCATTACTTTCGTGATATGTCAACGTGTTGGCAGCGGGTGGCGTCACCGGATGAAGTCCCGGGTCGGTCAAGGTCCATTTCGACAGACGTCCCAAGTCGGTCGCTGACACGTACGGCTGATAGCCGAACTTTCCGATCGACAGATACTTGCCGTCTTCGACGTGAATCAAATGACCGGTTTCGTAGCGGAACACGCCGTTCGTACCCGTCCCTTCGGGTGTCGGTCCGGTATAAACGTAGCCGTCGCTTCGAACCTCCAGTACGCGGTTCGTGTCGTTCGCGAGGTGGAAACGGCCGTCGTCGCTGAAACGGAACTGGCTTACGCTATCGGATCGGTTTGGCCCCGACCTGTAAACATAGTCGTCGTACACATTGCCCGAACCGTCGACGTAAAGCAGGATGCCAGAATGAGCGCTCGGCGGATCGCCAGCCCATAGTGTGGTCGGCCCGCGATAGTCGAGATGGCAGGATTGCCGCTCCTCCGCGATCCGGATCTTGCCCAGCGAGTGTGCGTAAAAATTGGCTTGAGTCAGATTCTGATCACCTTCTGGCTGCCATCCGACTGTCTCAAGACCCTGCTTGACAGGTCTGGCATAAGAACGCCACAGCGCCTCTCCCCAAGGCGGATCGCCGTTGGGGAAGCGCGCCAAATCCGGCCGGGCACCCGCTGTGCGGGTTGTATCGAAGATGTCCGAACGATAGTTCGGATTGGCGACGAAGCTCCCTGCCTCACCGTTGGACACCTGCCACCAGCCCCTGATCTGGCCGTAATCGATGCGGCCCATCGCGGCAACTTCCTGATTCTCCGGGTTGCGCGAGTATTCCCCAAGACTGCCGTTGACCGACACCATGTTCGGCGATGGCGCCACCGAATAGATATAACCGTTAGGCCCTTGCGCAGCAAGGCGCCGCCGGGCTGCAACGGAGCTCGCAAACGTGCTCAGATAGCCCGCACCATCGGTCGTGCGCGGGTTCGACGCCATGTCGAAATCATGCACGTCGAGACTGACATTCTGAAGCGATACTTCCTCGGATTCGAAGCCACCACGCGCCTTCAGAGAACCCGGCGTTTCACGCGATGGACGAAAGCGCTCGTAGGGCTTTGTCTCCATGGACAGATCGCTGCCGCGCTTGAATTCGTCATGATTCGGCAAGGTAGTCGGGCTGAACACCACACTCGGCGGCTGTGGGCGAGCCGCGAAGTCGGGCACCGGAGGCGAAGCGCCAATATAACGCTCGCGAATGCTCGACAGCGACTGATTGCCGATCCCACCGCTGGGACGTGACGAGACTAGCGCGTTGGACCTGGCGTGATCGTCAGGAACAGCGTAGTAGGTAACGCTGGCAGATCGGACGCCGCTCGAATCCTGGTATGCCTCGTGGAACGCGTCGCTCACGGCCCGCTCCATGTGAGCGTAGTCTCGATAAGTAAATACGCCGTGCTCAGGATCATAGATCTGGTAGCGATCGTTTCTGTAGTTCGAAGAGGGATTGAGGCGTTGCACGATCAAGGGCCGATGGCGGGCTGCGGGGTCGCCGCCCCCGCTCGCGGGTTCGCCCAATTCGAAATCGATGTATGCGAAGTCGTTGGGCAAGGGTAGCGACGCCTCACCGCTGGGATACCCACGCATGAACTGATTTGCCAGATCGACGGTCAGCGTGGCTCCACTATTGGCGTGACTCACGCCCCCATGACGGACGCGGTCGGGCACGTCTGGACTCGCGATGTAGCGGCTTTGGTCGCGCAACAGGTTGAGTTGTCCGAGTGTTCGCATGCCGCGCCCAACCCGGTGCAGATCGTCATTAAGTTGCACGGTCGAAGCAGCCAGATCTGAAGCGCGTCCCGTTGCAACATCACGCATCGCATGCGTACCGAGGGCATCCCAGTAGCTGCTGTACGAGATGCCCCGCAGCATCGGTGGTAACAGCGCGGCGCCTGTTAGACCATTCGCATCGTCCGCGTGCGCACCGTACAGAAACGGCTCGAGCGGGAGGTCTTGCTCAGCCTGCGGAAATGTAACGTTCTGCGAGGACAGGAAAGATCTGGGAGTCGATGCAGGGACCCGACGGTAGACAGTGATTGCGTCCGGATTCAGCTTGCCACCGACTTCCGAATACGCCGAATTAAAGTAGCGAGCAAGCGATTTTGACGCGGCTTCGCGCGTCTTGTAGTTGAAGACGCCGTTGTTCGGATCGAAAATCGAGTACTCACCGTTCGATTGCCTTTGTATAAGAATGGCGTGGCCACCAATCTCGGAATCGGCTTTTTTCTTCGAGTAGACTCCGAGCAGCACCAAGGCGTGATCGCCCGACTGCAAGTTGTCGATAGAACGGTAAAGCGCCTCCAGGCGTTGTTTGCGCTCCAGGTTCATTAATGCGAGATACTGCGTCGGTTCCCTGTCATAGTGACCAAGGATCGGTGGTCCATCCTGGCGCTGCTTCGCCTGATAGCTGTCCACTCGATCAAACATCTTTTCGGCCTCCGGTGAGTTCGATTGCGCGGCGTCACGCATCGATCGCACTGCCGTTTGCAGATCGAACTGGGAGTTCGAGGCTGCATCGATCCGGCGCATCGCCTCCGTGTCGAGTCCGAAGCAGGTTCCACGCCCCGTTACGCCGCGTGTGCGTAGATAGTCAAACTGATCGAATCGTTCATACGAACGCGCGCGCTCCCGCAAGGCGTCACCGCCCCGGTATTCGCGAAAGCGCTTCTCTTTGGGCTTATCGCGTTTCTCGATGACGTGGTCATCCGCCAGTTGCGCGTTTTGGCTATGGGCATCGCTTGGCGATGCGAACGTGGCAAAAAACCGGCGGCCTCCTGCAGCAGGTTGGCGGTCGGTGTGCGCACCATGATGGGCCGATCATTGAGGATGCCCGGTGATGGCTTGACAGCCTGCGCGGGTGTTCGATCCGCATTCGGGACAGGGAGAGGGAGCGATTGAAGCGAGCCGCCAAGAGCATCATGCCTGGTTTCGTCCGCATCACCCTTGTCGAGGCTCAATCGCCAAGCTGTGGCTTGCCCCACCTTTTGCTGAACTTGCTCATGCAGGACATTCCCGGTGGAATCGCCATGTCGGGCATCCGTTAAGAGCCCATTGGCGGACGAGACATCAGATCCGCTGGAGGAGATTGGCGACGCACTGAGGTCGTCCCCTTGGC
The DNA here is from genome assembly GCF_031451315.1 of Caballeronia sp. LZ032. NCBI lineage: Bacteria > Pseudomonadati > Pseudomonadota > Betaproteobacteria > Burkholderiales > Burkholderiaceae > Caballeronia > Caballeronia sp. LZ032. The sequence continues at coordinate 660,370 of NZ_JARUXP010000003.1, read as the reverse complement.
CACAGGTGGCAGGCGCGTTACGCCCGTCAAGTTGGCCGGCGGGTTGATCTCCCGCTACCGGACACGCTGGCAAATCAGCTTGGTCCGGCTGTGGACTCGGCTCAGTGCAGACTTGCTGGTTCGACCAGGCGTCTGATGCTTCGTTAGGCTGAAAACTCTGACTCGTGCTGGGAACCTTCATGTAGTCCTCGCAATGACGATCGACAAAACGGATCGGTACGGTACGTACCAAAAGCCTGTTGATTGATCATAGTGAGGTCGCCCGCTCGGACGGTGGCGATCAAGTACCACACATAGCACTGTCGCTTATAGCCATGCACGGCCGCCGGATGCGATTCATGCTGATACGCGTGCCGCGCCCTTCAAACCAAGGCTTTGGTCTTAGCTAATGCGCGCTGCCGTCAGGACTTATTTCGTGGGGCGAGATTGAAGTCCGAGCGCCGTGCGACCCTCGCGCGGGGCCATGCGCGCCAGGAAGACGATGACCGCGGCCACCACAGACATGATCGCCAGGCCCGTGAGACCGCCCTGGATCGAGCCGGTCTTCTGTTCGAGGAAGCCGAAGGCTGCGGGCGCCACGAAGCCGCCGAGATTGCCGATCGAGTTGATCAGCGCGAGCACTGGCGCCGCGATGCGCGCATCCAGATAGCCTTGCGGAATGGGCCAGAACAACGACGATGCCGCCTTGAAGCCGATGGCCGCGAAACAGATGGCGACGAACGAGAACGCCGGGCTGCCCAGACCGGCGGCATACATGCCTGCCGCCGCGATCAACAGCACGCACGCCACCCATGCCTGCTGGAACTTGAAGCGTCCAGCAAGAGCGGCGAACAGATACATCGCGACGATCGAGATCAGCCAGGGAATCGAATTGAAGAGCCCGACCTGGAAGTCGTTCAGATGCCCCATCTTGCGGATGATGCTCGGCAACCAGAAGGTTGCGCCGTAGATGGTCAGCGACACGGAGAAATAGATCAGGCAGAAGATCAGGATCTGCGGATCCCGCAACAGGCTCCACGACGAGGGCTTCACGGTATGCGCGGCATCGCGCTGACGCTGTTCCGCTTCCACCTCCGCGATGAGCGCATCCTGTTCCTCCCGCGTGAGCCACTTCGCGTCGCGCGGCTTCGAGTCCAGCCAGAACCACACGAAGCCCGCGAGCACCACGGAGGCCATGCCTTCGATGATGAACATCCACTGCCAGCCATGCAGGCCCGCGCCTTCGATCAGCATCAGGCCGCCGGAAATCGGCCCGGAGAACACTGATGCAAGCGCCGAGCCGCTCAGGAAGACCGCCATGGCCCGGCCGCGTTGATCGCGCGGCAGCCATTGCGTGAAGTAGAAAACCACGCCCGGGAAGAAGCCCGCTTCGGCCGCGCCGAGCAGCAGACGCATGGCATAGAACGATGTTTCGCCCTTCACGAAGGCCATGCCGACCGCAGCCAGCCCCCACGTGACCATGATGCGCGTGAGCCATGCCTTCGCGCCGAAGCGTTGCAGCAGCATGTTCGACGGCACTTCGAATACGGCATAACTGACGAAGAACAGACCCGCGCCGAGCCCATAGGCCGCAGCGCCGATGCCCAGGTCCGCGCTCAGATGCTGACGCACGAAACCGATGTTCACCCGGTCGATGTAATTGACGATGAACATCACGACGAACAGCGGCAGCACGTGCCACTTGATCTTGCGGACGGCGCTCGACAGCGCGCTGGAAGTGCTCATGAAGATGTCTCCTGGAGTAGCGCTGCGAACGCCTTTTTATTCGAATCAGAAGCGCGGATTCTTGCCGGTGAATTCCGGCTGATATTTGCGCATCTGTGAGAGGTCGTCGCGATTGCGCACGCCGCATGACAAATATTGCTCATGCAATTCGCCGAGCTTCTGCCGATCCAGCTCGACGCCGAGACCCGGAGTGACGGGCACGCGCACCGCGCCGTTGTCGAACTTCACGCGGCCGCCCTTGATGACTTCTTCTTCCTGCCACGGGTAGTGCGTGTCGCACGCGTAGGTCAGGTTCGGCACGCTCGCCGCCACGTGGGTCATCGCCATCAGACTGATGCCGAGGTGCGAGTTGGAATGCATCGACATGCCGAAGCCCCACAGCCTGCACATGCGCGCAAGCGTCTGCGTGGCCCGCAGTCCGCCCCAGTAGTGGTGATCCGAGAGCAGCACCTTGATCGAACCCATCTCGCAACCTTTGCGGAAGTCGTCCATGGTCGTGATGACCATGTTGGTCGCAAGCGGCAGCTTCGTATGCTTTTGCAGTTCGGCCATGCCGTCGAGGCCAGGGCACGGGTCTTCGTAATACTCAAGGATTTCGTCGAGCTGGGGCGCGGCCTTGATGCTCGTCTCCAGCGTCCAGTTCGCGTTCGGATCGAGACGCAGCGGCATGCCGGGGAACGCCTCGGCAAGCGCCTGCATGCAGGCGATTTCATGCGCGGGCTCGAACACGCCGCCTTTCAGCTTGATGCTCTGGAAGCCGTACAGGTCAATCATGCGGCGTGCCTGCGCGACGATCTGCTCCGGGCTGATGCCCTCGCCCCATGCATCCGGCGCGTAGGGCTTGTCGATGTGTTCCGCGTACTTGAAGAACAGATACGCGCTGTAGGGCACGGCGTCGCGCACCTTGCCGCCCAGGAGATCCACCACCGGCGCGCCGACGATCTGCCCCTGCAGGTCGAGCATCGCCACTTCCAGCGTGCTGATGACCTTCGGCGCATTCTTCGCGGCATGCGAGCCCGGTGCGAGTTCGAACTCCACGGCGCCCGGCGTGGCCGTGATGGTCGCGCGCACGCGCTCTTCCATCTGGTTCAGTTCGAACGGCGAGAGGCCGATGACGAGATCCTTCGCCTGGTGCAGCACCCGCAGCATGGGTTCGTCGCCATAGGTTTCGGAGATGCCGACTCGTCCGTCATTTGTTTCCAGTTCGACGATCGCGCGCAGTGCCCACGGCTCGTGGATGCCCGCGGCATTGAGGAGCGGGCCGTCGCGAAAGGCAATCGGCGTGATGCGCACGTGAGTAATGGCGATCTGTCGAGTCATGGCGATATTTCCTGCGAATGGACGGAAGCGAGAATGAAGCCATGGTAAAGCACTAATACATTAGTGTGTCAGTAGGGAAATCACCGAGCGTTCCGGAGGTCTCGCGCCGCTCGGCAGGGCCGCAAAGGCAGGCTATAGTACTAATGTTTCAGTACGCTTCATCATTCATATGAGTAATATCGATGCTCCGCGCGCGACCCATCGCCTGGACCGATCGCGCCACGCGGCGCCGCAGGTATTCGAACGCCTGCGGGAGCTGATCCTGTCGCTCGAACTGGCGCCCGGCACGGTGCTGTCACGCAGCGAACTGGCGACGCGCTACGGCCTGAGCCAGACGCCTGTGCGCGACGCGCTCATCAAGCTGGGTGAAGAGGGTCTCGTCGACATCTTTCCGCAGCACGCTACCGTCGTGAGCCAGATCAGCGTCGCATCGGCGTTGCAGGCGCACTTTCTGCGCCGCTCGATCGAACTCGAAATCGTGCGCACGCTCGCGCAAGCGCACAAGGCGTCACTGGTCGCGCGGCTGCGCGCGACGATCGCGGAACAAATGGATTATCTGGAACCGCAGGACGTCGAGCAGTTCGCATTGCTGGATCATGCGTTTCACCGGCAGATGTATGAAGCCGCGGGCGTGCCGCAGCTCTGGGACCTGGTGCGCCGGCTGAGCGGACACATAGACCGCTTGCGGCGCCTGCATCTGCCCGTGGAAGGCAAGACGCTGGCCGTGGTGCGCGACCACACCGCCATCGTCGACGCCATCGAGCAGGGCAATGCCGATGCCGCCGATGCCGCCCTGCGCGCGCATCTGTCCGGCACGCTCAGCCAGCTCGACGAAATCCGCGCGAGCCATCCCGACTATCTGACGGACCATTGACGCATGCAAATCCTCGTCGATGCTGACGCCTGCCCGAGCGTGGTCAAGGACATCCTGTTCCGTGCGGGGCCGCGCGTGAAAGTCGCCGTCACGCTGGTGGCCAACCAGTTCCTGCGCACGCCGCCCTCGCCGTTCATCCGGGCGGTTCAGGTGCCCGCGGGTTTCGATGTCGCGGACGCGCGCATCGTCGAGATGGCGCAGGCGGGGGACCTCATCATCACGGCCGACATTCCGCTCGCCGCAGCCGTGCTCGCCAAGGCAGCGCACGCGCTGGACCCGCGCGGCGAATGGTTCAGTGAAGAGAATATCGAGGAGCGTCTTTCGATCCGCTCGATGATGGACCAGTTGCGCAGCAGCGGCGTCGCTACCGGCGGACCGCCGCCTTATAGTCCGCGCGACGGCAAGCAGTTCGCCGCGCAGCTCGACCGGTTCCTTGCCCGGCACGCGCGCGGCTGAAGCGGATCACTGCGCGACCTTGGCCTGCTCGGACGGCCAGCCCTGCATCATCGCGCCGATCTCATCGTCGAGCCATTGCCGGAACTGCATGTACTCCGGCCGCGCCCGCGCATTGCGATGTGTGCTCAGGTAATGATGACGGTCATGAAACACGAGCGCATCGTCGACGGGCCGCACGAGTTTCTTTTGCTCCACCTGGCGATGCACGAGATGATGCCAGCCGAGCAGCGTGCCCTCGCCCGCCTCGGCCTGCGCCACCAGCAAGCGGTAGTCGTTGCTCTCGAAGTTGTCGTTCTGATCGAGGCGCTCCGAGCCGTCGCCTTGCTGGAACCAGTTCTTCCATACGCGCCAGTCGACGTGCTCGCACACCTGCGCCCGCCCCAGCAGCGAAAGACTCAGAGTGGGATGCTGGAGCAGATCGAGCGGCTTGAGCGTGCGGCCATGGAAGTGGCGTTCATGAAACGGAACGCTGCATACCGGATAAACGATGTCGTGAAACAGCGGCTCCACTTCGTACTCCGCCTCGCGCGGCGGATTTTTCGTGATGATGACGTCCGGTTCCATGAGATCGTCCAGTTCCATGAACTGGTCGGTGACCATCACGTGCAGGCAGATTTCCGGAAAGCGGCGACGGAATGCAGGCAATCTGCCCGACACCCACAGCGCCGAAAAAGTATGCGAGATGCACAGTGTGAGCGCGTGACGATCCACGCGCCGCACCGCCTGCGCCGCCTCCGCGATATTCATGATCGACAGATAAGACGCGTTGTACAGGATGCGCCCCGCATCCGTCAGCGCGATATGACGGCCGGCGCGCTCGAACAGCGCAACTTCAAGCGTGTCCTCGAGCTCCTTGATTTGCCGGCTGACAGCCGCCTGCGTCACGCACAGTACTTCCGCGGCTTGCGTGAAGCTTTCATAGCGCGCTGCGGTGACGAAGCACCGAAGCGCGCGCAACGAGGGCATCTGTGCGAGCAGCCGGTCGGCGAACTGCTGTTTCTTCTGCATCGGGATCACCTTCGAAGGGCTTGCGGGCACCTGCAGGCGCCCGGCACGCGGCGCCGCTGATGAGTCATTTTATTGATTTCATTGCCTGTCTTGATGGTGATGGCGACCCGCAGCCGGTCCGTTAGCGTCCGTCAACGTCCCTGCACGCGTTTCAGGATCCGTTCGAGCGCTTCGATGTAATGCTGATAGGTGCCCCGCTGCGCAAGCTCGTTGGTCACTTGTTCATTGAGTCCGCCCGGCGTACACATTTCGCCGATCAACTCCGAGTACGGCCGGGCGTCCTTGGTGGTTTCATGCGCGAGGCCCACCTGGAACCCCGACAGGAACGAGCGCGCCGACGCATACGGCAGACCTTGCGCGACGAGCCACGAGGCTTGCTCTTCCAGCAACGCAAAGTAGCTCGCCATGGTCGCGGTGGCGGCGGACAATGCATCGAACTGATGTTCGTCTTCGACTTCCACGGCCGCTCCGAGCGGCGCGAACAGCGTGCGCGCGACCGCATCCGGCGGACACAGCGCGGTGCTGCCCTTGCCTTCCGACACCGCCGGCAGCGGGATGGCGCGAATCACCGCCGCCACGTCACCCAGCCATTCGCGCATCTGCGCAAGCGACTTGCCGGCAATGAAGCTGATGACATGATGGCGCGGCTCGAACTTCAGCGCGGGCAGGACATCGGCGGCGATCTGCGGCCTCACCGCGAGACAGATCACGTCCGAGGAATCGAGCACCGCCTGATTGCTGGCGCATACCTCGACACGTGAATCCAGTTTCGCAAGCTCTGCCGCCGTGTCCGCATTCCGCGGCGACAGCGCGATACGCTCGAAGGGAACCTCGAACCTGATCATCCCGGTCACGACCGCCCGCGTGATCGCGCCGGTGCCGACGAATCCAATCCGCATACTTCCTCGTCTGTAGTCAGTCGAGCTTAAGCCACGTGGTCTTCAGCTCGCAGTATTGATCGTGCGCGTAAATCGACTTGTCGCGTCCCCCGAAGCCCGACTGCCCGAAGCCGCCGAACGGCGTCGTCAGGTCGCCTTCGCCGAAGCAGTTGACGGTCACGGTGCCTGCACGAATGCGCGCCGCCACCTTGTGAGCGTGATTGACATTGTCGGTCCACAGCGATGCCGCGAGCCCATAGCACGTATCGTTGGCGATGCGCACGGCCTCGTCGACGTCAGCATATTCGATAAAGCACACCACCGGGCCAAAGACCTCGTCGCGGGCGATGCTCATCTCCGGCGTGACCTGATCGATGATGGTCGGCTCGACGAACCAGCCGCCGGACTCCGCAAGCGTCGCCTGCCCGCCGCACACCACGCGCGCGCCCTCGGCCCGCGCCTTCTCGATGTGGCCCAGCACCTTGCGGTAATGCGCTTCCTCGATGAGCGAGCCGAGCTTCACATCGGGATCGAGCGGGTCGCCGGTCTTCCAGCCTTCCAGCACGGCCTGCATCTTCTGCAGCAAGGCCTCCTTGTGACTGGCATGCACGATGATGCGCGACCCGGCGCTGCAGTTCTCGCCCATGTTCCAGAACGCGGCGGCGACGGCCTGTTCCGCGACTGCATCGAGATTGGCGACGTCCGGCAGCACCACCTGCGGATTCTTGCCGCCGCATTCGAGCACGACGCGCTTCAGGTTGGTATCGGCGGAATAGCGCAGGAAACGCTTGCCCGTTTCGGTCGAACCGGTGAAGGCCACGAGGTCGATGTCGGCATGACAGCCGATTGCCTGCCCGGCGCTCTCACCCAGCCCCGTGACCACGCTCAGCACGCCCGACGGGACGCCCGCCTCGAGCGCGAGGTCGGCGATGCGCAAGGTAGACAGGGACGTCTGCTCGGCTGGCTTCACGATCACGCTGTTGCCCACCGAGAGCGCCGGCCCGACCTTCCAGGCCAGCATCAGCGCGGGAAAATTCCATGGCAACACCGCGCCGACGACACCGATCGGCTCGCGCGTGATCATGCTCACGACGCTCGCGCCCGACGGCGACAACGCGTCATAACGCTTGTCCGTGGCTTCAGCATGCCAGCGGATGCACGCCGCCGACTCGGGGATGTCGAGCCCCATGCACTCGCTGATCGGCTTGCCGGCTTCGAGCGCTTCGAGCAGCGCGAGCTCTTCGGCGTTGTCGTCGATGAGTTGCGCCAGACGCTGCAGCACCGCCTTGCGATGCGATGGCGCGGCCTTCGACCAGATGCCCGATTCGAAGGCCTCTCGCGCTGCTGCAACCGCGCGGTCCACGTCCTTCGCATCGCACTTGGCAATCGCGGCAAGCGCCTTGCCCGTCGAAGGATTGAGCGTATCGAAGGTTTCGTTCGACGCCGCGTTGCAGCGTGCCCCGGCAATCAGCGCGCGGCCATCGAGCGCCAGACCTTGTGCCTTGCTTGTCCATTCCTGGTGCGTCGTCATGTGTCTATCCTCACAGATTCAAAGCTCGGCGCCCGCCGAGAATTCCTTCATCCAGATCGCGGCGGTCACCGCGACATCGGCAATCGGCCGCATCGGCAACGAACGCGGATGCGGTTGTCGCAGCAGTTGACCGATCAACGCATGGGATTCGCCGAGCGCGTATTCGGCGATCAGCTTGCCCGATGCCGAACCGCGGCTCAACCCGAGACCATTGCAGCCGACCGCTTCGAACACGCCTTGCTCGCGCTGGCCGAACAACGCGCCATTGTTCGCCGACAGGCACAGCGCCCCGCCCCACGTGTATTGCAGCTCAACGCCCTTCAACATCGGAAAGCGCCGTTCGAACGAACGTTGATGCAGTTGTCGCGACTTCGCGAGATCGCCGTCCGAGACGGACAGGTTCGGCCGGAACGCAAAGTGGTTGCGTATGCAGATGCGGTGATTGGCGAGCCGGCGCACGGTGGTGCCCATCGGGTCGGCGGGAATCAGCGCCCACGACTGCATGCCGCCCAGCCGCGCGATCTCGTCGGGATTCATCGGCCGCGACATCGACGCGAACGTGTAGACCGGCAGCAGGCCGTTCGGATGGCCGCCGAAGGTCGCTGCATAGGCGTTGGTGCAGAGTACGACGCGCGCGGTCGTGATGCTGCCGCCGGCGAACTTCAGCAGCGTCGTTGCGCCGCGCGTGTCCATGCCCTTCACCGCGCTCAGCTCGAACACCGTCACGTTCGCGGGTTGCGTCGCAGCGAGACCGCGCATCAGCGCGGCCGGCTGAACCGTACTGCATCCCGGCGTGAACAGCGCGCTCTCGTAAAACGGCGTGCCCGTCACTTTCTCGATCGCGTTTTGATCGAGCCATTCGCACGCTTCGCCGATGCGTGCAAGACCTTCCGCGAAATGCGTGAGGGCCGCATGTCCCTTCTTGTTGACCGACGCGTGATACTTGCCGTCGTCGCGCCAGTCGCAATCGATGCCGTGCTGCTTCACGATCGAACGCACATAGTCGATACCGTGCCGTTGCAGACGGACATCGGCCTTGTCGGCCTCTACGCTGCGCGAATAACTCTCGCTGCTGATGTCGTGCGGCAGATCCACAAAGAAGCCCGAATTGCGGCCCGCCGTCGAGCGGCCGATACGATCGGCCTCGACGAGCGCGACGGATGCGTCCGGCGCGAGCTCGGCCAGCCGCCGCGCCGCACACAGCCCGGTAATGCCGCCGCCCACCACGACGTAGTCGAAAGCGTGTTCACCCGTCACGGTCCTCGCGGGCGCGGCGGGCGGCAGGCTTTCCCACCAGCCGTTGACGCCATCCGGGGCAGGCAGATGCGCGAACTCCAGTTTCGAGGCCATGCAGGTTCACTGAGCGTTGCGCAGCAAAGGTTGAACGAGCTTCGCGAAAGCGTTGCGCTCTTCGTCGTCGAGGGTGCCGAGCGGCGCGCGCGCATGACCCACACGCGTGCCCGCAAGCTCGCAGCCATAACGCACATACTGAATGAACTTGCCGCTGCGTTCGAGCAGTTCGAGCACGGGCAGCAACTGCCTCATGAGCTTGCGGCCTGCGTTGAAATCGCCTTGTTTCACGCAGGTTTCGAGCAGTTCCGTATGCGCTTCGGGCAGGAAGTTCGATGCGCCCGCCACCCAGCTCCGCACGCCCCACGCGAAGAACTCGAGCGCCTGGTCGTCCATGCCGCAACTGAGGACGAAGCGCTCGGGCAGTTGCGTCGCGAGATGATGGAGATGCGCGACATCGCCCGTGCTCTCCTTCATCGCGGCGAAGTTGGGACGCTCGAGCAGCTTCATGAGCACTTCATCGCCGATCGCGGTGCCGGTGCGTGCCGGGAAGTTATAGAGCATGACCGGAAGGTCGAGCGCATCGTCGATCTTCAGCAGATGCGTCAGCAATTCGTCCTGCGTCGGCTGCACGTAGTAAGGCGCAGCCACCAGCAGCGCGTCATAGCCCGCGCGCTTCGCCTCGCGACCGAGGCGCAGCACTTCAGTTGTGGTGGTTGCATTGATGCCCGCCGTGAGCCAGGTCTTGCCGCCCACCGCCTGCGCCACGGTATCGAATGTCTTCACGCGCTCGTCGAAGCTCAGCGCATAGTATTCGCCCGTGGTGCCGCCCACACCAAGTCCGGTCACGCGGCCGGCAAGATTCGCCGCATGCTTGCCGAGCATGTCGTGATCGATTTCGCCGTCGACCTTGAACGGGGTGACCAGCGGGGTATGTACGCCTTCGAAGCTCATGATCGTCTCTCTGAAATAGGATCGTGCGTCGTCGTTTGCGATGCGTCAGACCAGCGCTTCCGCACGCGTGTAAATCGGGAACCGCGCGCACAGTTCGCGCACCCGCGCGCGCACTGAACGCTCCACCTGCTCGTCGCCGCCGCGATCGCGCACGAGCGCCGCGATGACTTGCAGGATCATGTCTCCAACCTCTTCGAACTCCGCGACGCCCAGGCCTCGCGTGGTGCCGGCCGGCGTCCCGAGGCGAATGCCGGAGGTGACGGTCGGGTTCTCGATATCGAACGGAATGCCGTTCTTGTTGCAGGTGACGCCGGCGCGCTCCAGCGCCTTCTCGGCCTGCGTGCCGGTGATGCCCTTGCTGCGCACATCCACGAGCAGAGAGGGTTGTCGGTGCCGCCCGTGACGAGACGCAGGCCGCCTGCTTGCAGCACCTTGCCGAGCGCCTTTGCATTGCGCAGCATCCGCTCGATGTAAGCGCCGAATTCGGGCCGCAGCGCCTCGCCGAAGGCCACCGCCTTGCCCGCGATCACATGCATCAGCGAACCGCCCTGCGCGCCCGGAAACACGGCTGTATCGATCTTCTTCGCGAGGTCGGCGTGGTTGGTCAGGATGAAGCCGCCGCGCGGGCCGCGCAGTGTCTTGTGGGTCGTCGACGTGACCACGTCGGCGAACGGCAACGGGTTCTCATGCTTGCCCGCCGCGACGATGCCCGCGAACTGCGCCATACCCACCATCAGCATCGCGCCGACGCGATCCGCTATGTCGCGGAACGCGGCAAAGTCCAGCGCACGCGGATAAGCAGAAGAGCCAGCGATGATCAGCTTCGGCCGATGTGTCTCGGCAAGACGCCGGACCGCGTCGTAATCGATGCGGAGCGTCTCCGGGCTCACGCCATACTGCACGGCGTTGAACCACTTGCCCGAGAGCGCGGGACGCGCGCCGTGCGTAAGATGGCCGCCCGCATCGGGCGACATGCCCATCACGGTGTCGCCCGGCGTCAGCAGCGCGAGGAGCACCGCAGTGTTCGCCTGCGCGCCGGAATGCGGTTGCACGTTGGCGAAGCCGGCATCGAACAGCGCCTTGACGCGATCGATGGCCAGCGCCTCGATCCGGTCCACGTGCTCGCAGCCGCCGTGATGGCGCTCGCCCGGATAGCCTTCCGCAATCTTGTTCGTCAGCACCGTGCCCTGCGCCTCGAGCACGGCGGACGACACGATGTTCTCCGATGCGATCAACTCGATCTGGCTCTGCTGGCGCCGCAGTTCGAGCGCGATCTCCGCAGCGATGACGGGATCGTGGCTCTGCAGGCTCTCGCCAAAGAAGCGCGCATGTGCGTTCACAGGAAGACTCCGCGTGGATCGTGCAGCGAATGGCAGGGCGTTGGCGTTACTGCGCCAGCCATGCCTTCAGTTTGTCGGGGTGCGCATCGACGAACTTCTTTGCGGCCGTCGCATAGTCGTTGGTGCTGTTGCCCTCGAACTCGATCGCTTCCACATCCGCGAGATTGAGCTTCAGATGCTTGAAGAAGACATCGGCGCGCGGGAACTTGCCTGCGAACTGCTTGGACGCGAATGCATGCACCTGTTCTTCGCCGCCGAGCGTGCCCTTCGGATCCTTCAGATAGCGCATCTGCCATTTCTGGAACAGCCAGTGCGGGCTCCACACGGTTGCGACGATCCATTGCTTCGACTGATAGGCACGCTGGATGGACGCGAGCATGCCCGCCTCGCTTGCGGATTGCAGGTGATAGCCAGAGAGGTCGTAGGCCTTGATGGTCTTCTCCGATGCCTGCATCAGTCCGCCGCCCGGTTCGATGCCCTGGATCACGCCGTTGAGCTGCTTCTGCACGTCGGGCTTCTTCAGGTCCTCGATGGACGACAGCTGCGACTCGGGCACATACGCCGGGACGGCCCAGCCGTTCTTGCCGCCCGTATAAATGATGCCGACGTCATCAAGATCGTTCTTGTAGCGCGCCACATACTGACCGTGCGTGACCGGCAGCCAGCCGCCCACCATGATGTCCAGGTCGCCGCGCGCGACGCCCTGATACTGGATGCCGATGTCCGCCTGCACGAATTGCACCGGCTGCTTCAGTTGCGTCTCGAGCACGTACTTCGCGACATTGGCGACGGCCAGCACGTCGGCCCAGTTGGTGACGGCGATCTTGAGAGGCTCGGCCGACATGGCCGGAGCGGACGCCACGCCGAAGGCGACGACAGCGGGCATCACCACCTTTGCGAGCACCGCCTTGATGGACAGGTTCTTCATTTCGACTCCGGATGGGTGGGTCTGTGTGTGGTCTGGTATGCCAGTGCGCCGGTCGTTGCCGGCGCCTTTCTTCTCTCGGTCTTCTTTCAGGTCTGCGCCGCCTTGGAAGGCGTGACCGGCGTGGAGATGACCTTCTTCTTCTTTGCCTTCTTTGCCTTGACGCCGAAGCTTTCCGTCAGACGGTCGAGGATGATCGCGAGCAGCACGACGCCGAGACCGCCTTCGAAACCGATGCCGATATCGAGCCGCTGGATGCCGCTCAACACGTATTCACCGAGGCCGCCTGCACCGATCATCGATGCGACCACCACCATCGAGAGCGCCATCATGATGGTCTGGTTCACGCCTGCCATGATCGACGGCAACGCGTTGGGCAGCTGGATCTTCCACAGCAGCTGCGCATCGGTGCTGCCGAACGAGCGGCCTGCTTCGAGCAGTTCTTCGCGCACCTGGCGGATGCCGAGCGTGGTCAGGCGCACGACGGGCGGCATGGCGAACACGATGGTCGCGATCACGGCAGGCACGCGTCCGAGACCGAACAGGATCACGGCGGGAATCAGATAGACGAACGCGGGCATCGTCTGCATGAAGTCGAGCAGTGAGCGCAGCACGACTTCGGCGCGATTGCTGCGCGCGCCCCAGATGCCGAGCGGCACGCCGATCACGAGACTGAAGAACGTCGCCGCAATCACCAGCGCGAGCGTGGAAACCGTCTGCGCCCAGAGGCCCATATAGTTGATCGCGAAGAGCGCCACGCCGACGAATGCCGAGAACACGACGCCCTTGCGCCACAGCGCGAGCGCCATCAGGATCACCAGCATCGCGATGAACGGGACCGCACCCAGGCCATCTTCGAGCACCTTGATGACCGCGCCGAGTGCGGCGGAAAAGGCATCGAAACCGCCACGAAAATGTGAGAACAAGAAATTGACCGCGTCCTCGGCGAACTTGCCGAAAATCGAACTGCTCGAACCGTTCATGCTGCCCTCCGCTCCATGACCTGCTTGAGAATCGTGCGGCACGAGACGACGCCGGCGAGACGGCCTTGTTCGTCGGTGACGGGCACGTCGTGTTCCTGACTGAGTGCGATGGCCGCGAGCCGGTGCAGATCGGCGTCGAGCGGCACGGCGGCGACGTCGCGCAGCAAGGCTTCGCGAATCGGACGCGCGCCGCTCTTGTGCAGCGATGCGGGCGTCACGCATCCCTGATAGCGTCCGGCTTCGTCGCAGACATAGCCGCAGTCGGCGCCGCTGTCGATCAGGCTGTTCAGATAGCGTTCGGATGGTGCGCCGCCGTCGCAGGCAATCAGGCCGCGCTCGACCTTCGTGAGCAGGCTCGCTGCCGCGAGGAAGCGCGACACGTCGACGTTGCGGAAGAAGTCGCGCACGTAATCGTCGGCGGGCGATTGGATGAGTTCAGCGGGCGTGCCGACCTGAATCAGCCGGCCGTCTTTCATGATGCCGATGCGCCCGCCGATCTTCACGGCTTCCTCGATGTCATGCGAGATGAAGACGATCGTGCGCTGTTCTTCTTTCTGCAAGCGCAGCAGTTCGTTCTGCATCTCGAAGCGGATCAACGGGTCGAGCGCCGAGAACGCTTCGTCCATCAGGAGCACCGCGGGATTCACCGCGAGCGCTCGCGCCAGTCCGACGCGCTGCTGCATGCCGCCCGACAGTTCGCTCGGCAGCAATTTTTCGTAGGAACCCAGGCCGACGCGCGTCAACGCAGCGCGGGCAATGTCATATCGTTCCGATTTTTTCTTGCCGGCGACTTCGAGTCCGTACGCGATGTTGTCGATGACCGAGCGGTTCGGCAGCAGCGCAAAAGACTGGAACACCATTGCCATTTTTTCGCGGCGCACCGCGCGCAATTCGTTCACGTTCATCGGCGCAATGTCGCGGCCTTCGAGAATCACCTGACCCGAAGTCGGCTCGATCAGGCGATTGAGCAAGCGGACGAGCGTGGACTTGCCCGAGCCGGACAGACCCATGATGACGAAGATTTCGCCCGCGTTGACCGCGAGGCTGACGTCATCGACCGCGACCATGTTGCCGGTCTGCGCGAAGATTTCGTTGCGGCCGAGGCCTTGTTTCAGGAGTTCCTGCGCACGCTCGGGCTTGGCGCCGAAGATCTTCGAGAGATTCTTGACCGTAAGGATCCCGGTCTGCGAAGCGGCGACGGATCGGGCCGGGGACAGGCTGTCCGGCTCTGCGGAAACCGTCTTTGACAGGTCGCCCGGTGCGAGCGTCAGGTTCGGAATCATCGTTTCATTCCAGCTGGCAAGTTCGAAAAAACCGAAACGTTGGGGACGTCTGCCATATGCGTCCTTCGAGTACGATCCGGGTCGACAGCGCCGATCACATTCCGGCGTTCGTTGCGTTGGAATGAAGCGTAACGGGTCAATTTCGATCATCCACCGACATTTCCTGCGCCCTTTCCGATACTTCTGGTAATGGATTCCCGTGGTGCAGCGATGCAGGGAAACGGTGCGGGAGCGGGTGAATCGCTGGAAGCGTGTGTGGATGCGGCTTTGCGGGCGTCGAGCTTGAGCGGAAGCGGGTCTGGCGGGGTGGACTTGATGCGGCGGCGCTAGGGAATGCACCTAGACGTGCTGTCCTGCATGACTTTTCGTGAGGTTAAGGGCTCGGAAACCGCGCACGAACGTGGTCCTTGCGCCGACGATATTCGCCCCGCGTTCCGGAAAACCGGTGTGGAACGTTCGGTCTTTTATTGCAATCCCTGCCTCGGGCAAGGCGGAACGAACGCTCTCCATGTATCCCCATGTATCTGCGAGGCCCCCGGATACACAGTGATGCCGAAGGACGTCCACCGGGACAAGCGCCCGATACATCCGCGCGCTTCAATACGCTCCACGCCAACCGGAAAGGAGAAACCTCATGTTCGATCGCATCAAGATCGCCGCCTTCGCTGCCGCCATGATCGCCGCCTTCGGAGCGGTGGCCGCGCTGACCGCCTTCGCATCGACGGGGGCCTCGTCCGAACCGGATCCGGCGCGGCAGATCGCGGTCCAGGCGCCGGAATTCACCGGCATCGACAACTGGCTCAACAGCGCGCCGCTGAATCTGAAGCAAATGCACGGAAAAGTCGTGCTGGTCGATTTCTGGACCTTCGACTGCATCAACTGCGCGCATACGCTGCCGCATGTGAAGGACTGGGATGCGCGTTATCGCGACAAGGGACTCGTGGTCGTGGGCGTGCATACGCCCGAGTACGGCTTCGAGCGCGACACCGGGAACCTGAAGAAGGCCATTCAACGCTACGGTATCGACTTTCCCGTTGCGCAGGACAATGCCTACGCGACGTGGAACGCCTACGGCAATCAGTATTGGCCTGCACTCTACCTGATCGACCAGGACGGCAAGATCGTGTACCGGCGCTATGGCGAGGGCGGTTATGCGGAGACCGAGGCGAAGATCAGGGAACTGCTGGGAGCGTGATCACGAGGCGCGTTCAGAAAAAAAGGCGTGCCCGCGGCACGCCTCTTATCTGGAACAAGCGGTTCCGCTTTTATTTAGCTATGGCGAGCGACGGCGGCATCGGCATCCTCATCCCGCGTCGCGCCCTTGGCGGGACGCCCCGCCCAATAGCCGGCCAGCATCGAGCCCGACAGGTTGTGCCACACCGAGAACAAGGCGCCCGGAAGCGCGGCGATCGGCGTGAAGTACAGCTTGCCGAGCGTCGCGGCAAGACCCGAATTCTGCATGCCGACTTCGATGGCAAGCGTGCGGCAAACAGCCTCGTCGAAACCGAGCAGACGTCCGCCCCAGTAACCGCCCAGCAGCCCGATGCCGTTGTGCAACATCACGCCCAGAGCCACCACGAGACCGACCGAGGCAATGCTCTTCTGCGTACCGCCGACGACCGCCGCGATGATCAGCAGAATCGACACCATCGACACGAGCGGCAAGACCCATTCGATCTTGCGCACGATCTTGCCGAACAGATGATTGACGACGAGACCGACGACGATCGGCAGCGCCACGATCTGAACGATGCTCATCAACATGCCATGCACATCGACCACGATGGATGCATCGACGTACAGGCGCGTAAGCAGCGGCGTGGCGAACACGCCGACCAGCGTCGACAGTGCGCTGATCGTGACTGACAGCGCCACGTCGCCGCGCGCCAGATAGATCATCACGTTCGACGCGGTACCGCTCGCGACGCTGCCCACCAGCACCATGCCGGCCGTCAGGTCGGGAGGCATGCGCAGCGCCTTGGCGATGACCCAGGCGGCGAGCGGCATGACGAGGTAGTGCAGAACGATGCCGGCAATCACGGGCGCGGGACGCGTGAACACGCGCCGGAAATCGTCGAGGGAAAGCGTGACGCCCATCGACAACATGATGATGGTCAGAAGCGTCGTGACGTGCGGTGCGATGCCCGTCACGGACGAAGGCTCGGCATAGGCAGCGATGGAAACCAGCACGGCCCAGAGCGGAAAAAGGCGGGTGATGCGGGCAAACATGAAAAACAATCCTCGAAAGTCGTATGGGTAGCGTTTCGTGCCTTCCTGGCGGAACCGCGGTGGCTGCCGCGGCGCCGGGGGCGCCGGCTGCGCAGGAACGATCGTGTGATCTCGTGCGAAACAAATGGGGCCATGCGCAGCAAGATTGCCCTCGTGGGGCGGCCGCCTGGGCACCTGGGCTGCCTGATCGCCGTGCCGTCAGGCGCGGATCGCGCGCGGTGCGGCAAGGAAAATCCATCAGGCGCCGCATTTTACCTGTCGGCGCGGTTCTATTCTGAATTCGCTTAATTCTGACGCCGCTTGCGTCGATACGGGCCGTTCCGTTTTTTAATTTCGCGCTAATTCGTTTCGTTCATGCTGCGCAAGAACGAAGACTCATGGCGCGAATGCCAGCCCCATGAGTCGTCCGGTGATCACAACAAGGAGATCGTCATGTCATCAATCGCAATCCTTCAGGGCACGCCTACCTGGGTCTGGGTGCTGCTCGCCTTTCTTCTGTATCGTGGAATCAAGGCATTACAGACCAGCACCGCGCCGCTTTCGAAACTCGCCGTGGTGCCGCTGATCTTCGCCGGCCTGGGTATCGCGCATCTGATGTCGGACCCGTTCGCCGGCTGGAGCGCCGTCCTGGCGTGGATCATCGGTGTCGGAGCAGGTATCGCGGGCGGCATGTTCACCGCGAGCCGTTCGCGTTTCATGGTCGATCCGATTGCGCGCACCGTGATGCTGCCGGGCTCTTTCGTTCCGCTTGTGCTGATCGCCGTCATCTTCATCGCCAAGTTCTGGATCGGCTTTGAAATGGCCACGACGATGCTTGCCACCTCGCTCGTCCACTATGCGTCGCTCGAAGCGGCCATATCGGGACTCGTTGCAGGCATGTTCGGAGGACGCTTCATCACCTACTGGCGCGGGCTCGATGCGTGCCGTCCGGCCGCCGCTTGATGGTGCGCACGACGTTGCCCCAGACAGTCCGATGCAAATGGCGTCAAACTTGTTACTCCCGAACCGCGCGTCACAGCCTCACACTGGCGCAACACTCACGGTCTTGTTCAGGAGGAGACACACGTCATGACTGCATCGGATGAAAACGCAGGGAACGGCCCGCAACCGGCCATGCAAACGCCGGCGGTTGTCTCGCCGGCTGAATGGGAGGCGGCGCGCGATCGGCTCCTCGTGAAGGAAAAGGAACACACTCGCGCACGCGACGCGCTTGCCGCTGAACGTCGCCGCATGCCATGGATGGCCGTGAAAGCGGATTACCAGTTCGAAACGCCCGAAGGCACGCGAAGCCTGCTTGATCTCTTCGATGGAAGGCGTCAGTTGATCGTTTATCGCGCGTTCTTCGAGCTGGGCGTTTTCGGCTGGCCCGATCATGCCTGCCGCGGCTGCTCGATGGTCGCGGACCAGGTCGCGCATCCTGCCCACCTGAATGCGCGCGACACGACGCTGGTGTTTGCATCGCGCGCGCCGCAGGAAGACATCACAAGACTGAAGCAACGCATGGGATGGGACATACCGTGGGTCACCATCACGGATCAGTTCGACAAGGACTTCGCCGTGGACGAATGGCACGGCACGAATGTCTTCTTCCGCGACGGCGACACCCTGTACCGAACCTACTTCATCAACAATCGCGGCGATGAACAGATGGGCAATACCTGGAACTACCTCGACATCACGCCGCTGGGCCGTCAGGAACTCTGGGAAGACTCACCTGAAGGTTACCCGCAGACCCCCACCTATAAATGGTGGAACTGGCATGACAGCTACTCAGCGGATGCCCAGCCCGACAGAAAATGGGTCGAAGTGTCGGACGCGGGCGAAGCCGCATTCCGTGCGGAAAGCGCAAAGAAAAAACAATAAGTCGAAAATACCGTTTGCCAGAAGGGCGGCTTGGTAGCCGCCCTTTTTCATCTAAAGAATCCGCCAAACGTTTCCGTTATCGAAACTATCCGCGATGCAAGCTCATCGCACATGGCCTCTCGCACCAGCCGGCACCCCCCGCCGCTTTCGCCAGGACGCCCCTTCCGTCCAATCCATCCCTGGAAATTTTTGCAATGAAGAACTCGTTGGCCGCGCTTGCGGCCCTCGCCGGCACGCTTGCCGCGCTTGCCACGCCGCTTGCGCACGCTCGCGAAATCTATGGTCAGATCGGCACCGAAGGCGTCGGCCTGGGCTACTCCGAACCGCTCGGCACCCGCGACAATGTGCGCGCCGAGTTCAACGGATTTCGTTTTTCGCATGACTTCAATGCCGGCGGCCTGCATTACGACGGAACGGCGAGCATTTATCACGGCGGCTTTTATTTCGATTTTTTTCCGGCGCCTGACACCGTCGGTTTTCGCATCACAGCCGGCGCGCTCGTCGGCGGCGATAACGTCGATGCCACCGCGACCAGCATGAACGGCACGTACACCATCAATGGCGTGCAGTATTCGACGCTCGGGCAAAGCATTCACGCGAAGGCGCGCTTCCCGACAGTCCGTCCTTATCTCGGCATTGGTTTCGGCCACACGCCGGTTGCGCAAAAGGGCTTCTCGGCCTTCTTCGATGCCGGCGTCGCGTACGGCCGCCCGCACATCGACTTCGACGTGCCCGCCGATATCGTCGCTGAAGCAGGACAGGCAAACGTCGACGCGGAAAAACAGGATCTGCAGAACAAGGCCGACAAGCTGCGCTTCTTCCCGATCGTGAAGGTTGGCGTCACGTATCGCTTCTGAGCGCGTGTCGCGCTCGTTTCCACGCGGATGTTCCGAACCAGGCACGCACTTTGTTTTCGCTCGTCGTCCAGGCTCAACGAAGATTGGTGCGCGCCAGTTCGATGATCTCGTCGCCGCGGCCGCTCAGGATGGCTCGCAGCATATAGAGGCTGAACCCCTTCGCCTGCGAGAGCTCGATAGTCGGCGGAAGCGAGAGTTCATGCTTGGACGTCACCACATCCAAGACCGCCGGCCCCGCGTGCGCGAACGCGTCGCGCAGCGCGCTTTCGAGTTGTTCCGATTCCTCGACGCGCACTGACCAGATTCCCGCTCCCTTCGCGATCTGCGAAAAATCGGTCTTGCTCAGATCCACGTTCGTATCGACGTAGCCCGCCGCTTTCAATTCCATCGATACGAATCCGAGCAGGCTGTTGTTGAATACGACGACCTTGATCGGCAACTCGAGTTGCACGGCGCTCAGCAGATCACCGAGCAGCATGGCGAGACCGCCATCGCCCGACAGGGACACAACCTGACGCTGCGGATGCGCCGCCTGCGCCCCGAGCGCCTGTGGCATCGCATTGGCCATGGAGCCGTGATTGAACGACCCATGCAACTGGCGCTTGCCATTCATCGTCAGATAGCGCGCGGCCCACAGCGTCGGCGTGCCGACATCCGCCGTGAAGATCGCATCTTCGGCGGCGATGTCGTCGACCAGCTTGGTCAGGTACTGCGGATGAATCGGCCGGCCCGGAGCGGAAGGCGTGGCGAGATCGTCGAGCCCCTTGCGGGCGCTCGCATAATGCTTGAGCGCATTGTCGAGAAAGCGTCGTTCGTCCTTGCGCGTGAGTTTCGGCAGCAGCGCCGTGAGCGTTTCCTTGACAGTGCCGACTACGCCCATCTCCAGCTGCGCGCGACGCCCCAGTTGCGAACCGCGCCAGTCGATCTGGACTATCTTCGCGTTCGGCGGATAGAACGGACGATAGGGAAAGTCGCAGCCGAGCAGAAGCAGCGTGTCGCAATTCATCATCGCGTGATAGCCGGAGCTGAAGCCGATGAGACCCGTCATGCCGACATCGAATGGATTCTCATACTCGATGAACTGCTTGCCGCGCAGCGCATGCACGACAGGCGCACCGAGCGTGTCCGCCAGCGTCACGACTTCATCGTGCGATCCTGCAACGCCGCTGCCGCACATGATCGTCACCGCCTCGCAGCCGTTGAGGAGGCCGGCCAGCTTGTCGAGTTCGGTGTCGGAAGGAACGATCGCGCCGGGTGCGCTCGCCGTCCAGCGAGGCTCGATACCTGGGCCCTCGCTCAACGCGACATCGCCGGGCAGCACGATCACCGCGACGCCGCGCTGATCCAGCGCCGCGCGCATCGCCCGTTCGAGCACGCGGGGAAACTGCGATGCGTTCGCCACGAGTTCGACGAAATGACTGCATTCCCTGAACAATTCCTGCGGGTGCGTTTCCTGGAAATAGTTGAGGCCAATTTCCGTCGACGGAATGTGCGCGGCAATGGCGAGCACCGGCTGATGGTTGCGGTGACAGTCGTAGAGCCCGTTGATCAGGTGAAGATTGCCCGGCCCGCAACTGCCCGCGCAGACGGCCAGCTTGCCGGTCGTCGCGGCGTCGGCCCCGGCAGCGAACGCGGCGGCCTCCTCGTGCCGGGTATGCATCCAGCGGATCGAACCAACCCGATCCAGGCTGAAGGCGAGTCCGTTGAGGCTGTCGCCCGTGACGCCCCAGATGCGCTCGACACCGGCTGCGGCAAGCGTCCTTGCGAGGTAATCGGCGATGGTTTTAGTGGCCATGTTTGCTCCATGCGTGGAAAGGGATGCCGGGAGATGGCGCAGTCGTGCGGACTCGGAGCGCAACGAGCCACAAACGAGCGACGGCTCGTTGAATGCACGATGCAAAATGCAGACGCAAGTGTATGCCGGCTCTGTGAATATTGTCTTGTACCTTGCCTGCAGCGCGTCACGGCGAGTGAACGGATCCTGCCCTACGATCCGAAGAGGCGGTAAATCGGGCATTTTGAATACGTAATGCCCGATTGCCTTCTGCATGCAAAATGTAAAAGGGCGAATAGCGTCAGGGCTCGTCGCCCTGCGCTATCCGCCCTCCTTCATGGCCCTGGCGGGCCTTCAGGCTACCGCGACGTGCTATGCGTCACGCACCCTTGCGAACGTTGTCCGGCAGATCGCGGCCGTGATACTTCTTGTAGATCGTGTTCAGGTTGCCGTTCTTCATGTTCGTGCCCACCCAGTTGTTCACCCATTCCTTCAGACGCGGCTGATCCTTGTTCATCGCAATCCCGAGATCGAAATTCTTCTGCTCGAACTTCATCTCGATGTTGCGCTGAGGCGCGCGGTGCTGCATTTCCTGCAGGTTCGACGGTGTGCTCGAGAACACGTCGATCTGACCCGTCACCATCGAGGTGATGAGCGTTGCATCGTCTTCATAACGCTGGATCTGCGCGCCCTTTGCCTGCTGCGTCGTGAGCGTGTCGTTCACGGTTGCGCGCGTGAGACCGATGGTCTTGCCGTCGAGATCGGCATAGTCCTTCACCTTGATGGATTTCAAGCCGCCGACGATGATCGTGATCACCGCATAAGGATTCGAGAAGTCGACCACCTTTGCGCGTTCCGGCGTGATCGACAAGTCGGCGATCACGAGGTCCGCCCGCTTGGCTTGCAGCGTCGGGATGCGCGCGGCATTGGTGATCTGCACCAGTTCGAGTTTCACGCCGAGATCCTTGGCGAGCGCGGCGGCAGTATCCACGTCCGATCCAGCGGGCTTCAGGTTCTCGTCGGCATAGCTGAAAAGCGGCGTGCCCATTGCAATGGCGACGCGCACGACGCCGGCCTTCTTGATGTCGTCGAGCTGGTCGGCCATGGCGCTGTGCACCGCGCCTGCCAGCATCAGCGTGGCAAGGGCCGCGCGTGCAAGGATAGTCTTGGCTTTCAAGTTACGTCTCCGTCGTTATGGTTGTTGCGTGGATTGATGCGTGAGTCGAATGCGTGCTTGCGTGAAACAGGAATCACAGGCCGTTATCGAGGAAAGCGCGCAGTTCCGGCGTCTGCGGCGAATCGAGCATGCTGCCGTCGCCGACTTCCCAGACCCGCCCCTGATGCATGTAGATGATGCGGTCCGCCACGCGCTTGGCAAAAGCCATTTCATGCGTGACCAGCAGCATGGTCATGCCGTCCGCGGCAAGATCCTCCATGACGCGAAGGACTTCGCCGGTGAGTTGCGGATCCAGCGCCGATGTCACTTCGTCGAACAGCATCACCTTCGGCGACATCGCCAGCGAGCGCGCAATCGCGACTCGCTGCTGCTGTCCACCGGACAGCTGCTCAGGATATGCGTCTGCCTTCTGTCCGAGTCCAACCTGCTCCAGCACATTCAACGCAATGCGCCGTGCCTCGTCGCGCGACATTTTCTTCACGTGGCGCAACGCAAGCATGATGTTCTCTTCCACCGTCAGATGCGGAAAGAGGTTATAGCTCTGGAACACGATACCCACTTCACGGCGCAAGTGATGAAGGTCCACCTTGGGGTCGTCGACGCGGATGCCGCAGACCTCGATCTGACCTTGATCGACGGTCTCCAGCCGGTCGATGCATCGCAACGCCGTGCTCTTGCCCGAGCCGCTCGCGCCGATCACGGCAATCATCTCGCCCTTGTTGACCTCGAACGACACGCCCTTGAGCACATGATTGGAGCCGAAGCTCTTGTGAATATCGTCGACCTTAACGATTGCTGACATTGAGCTTGTTCTCCATCGATTGGCTCCAGCGCGAAAGCGGATAACACAGGACGAAATAAAACGCGCCTACCACGCCGAAGATGAGGAATGGCTGGAAGATCGAGTTGTTGATGATCTGGCCCGCGCGCGTCAGTTCGATGAAGCCGATTACCGAAGCAAGCGATGTCATCTTGATGAGCTGCACGAGGAAACCGACCGTGGGCGGCAATGCGAGGCGCATGGCCTGCGGAATGATCACGAGCCGCAATGTCTGCCAGCGCGACAGCGACAGGCATTCCGAGGCTTCCCATTGCGGCTTGGGCATCGCCTCGATGCAGCCGCGCCAGATATCGCCGAGATACGCGCTCGAATACACCATCAGGGCAAGGCCCGCTGCGAACAGCGCGGGCACCTGATAGCCATACACGGACAGGCCGAAATACACGATGAACAGCAGGATCAGCAGCGGGATGCCCTGAATGGCTTCGATATAAACGAGCGCGACGCGCGACACCCATGCGCGCGGCGAGATGCGCGCGAGCATCACGACGAAGCCGCCGATGCCGCCCAGCACGAACGCGAGCAGCGACAACACCACGGTCCAGCCGATCGATTGCACCAGGTAGGCCAGGTGCGCAGCCGTGAATCCGCCGCTCATGCCGCGCCCCCGGGTATGACCGTATCGATCCGTTGCGGATCGGGCGGCGCCTTGCCGGCCCTCTTCGCCGCCAGACGGATCGCGCGGCGACGCTTGAACAGATGCTCGCCGACCTGCCACGCGATCAGCTTGATGATCAGCGAGAGCACGAGATACAGGCCCGCGACCACGATGTAGGTTTCGAGCGAACGGAAGGTATCGGACTGCACGGTGTTGGCGACGGCCGTGAGTTCTTCCGCGGAGATCTGCGATGCAATGGCGGACGCCTGCATCATCAGCAGGAACTGGCTCGTCAGCGCCGGATAAACCTTTTCGATCGACGGCTGCAACATCACATGCCAGCCGATGCGCCATTTCGGCAAGCCCAGGCATTCCGCCGCCTCGATCTGTCCACGCGGCACGGATTCCAGACCCGCCCGAATGATTTCGGCTGCATAGGCGCCGATGTTGATCGTCATCGCAAGCGCAGCGGCCGCGAAGGTCGGCATGCGCAAGCCGATGCTCGCCAGTCCGAAATAGAGCAGAAAGATCTGCACGAGGAACGGCGTGTTTCGCACCGCCTCGATATAGATGATGCAGAGGCGCGTCAGCACAGGTACACGGGCGCGCTTCGCGAATGCCACGAGCATCCCCACGATCAAGCCGAAGAAGACCGCGACGCACGTCATCTTGAGCGTGAGCCACGCCCCTAGCAGGAACGTCGGCCAATAAGGCCACAGGGGTGAAAAATCGAGTGAAAACATGGAGGCGATGTCTCTGTCAGGTTGGCGCTCTACACGCTATGACGGCTTTCACGCCGCTGATTCGATCCTGCACTGGATGTATGACGACATACTACGATTCGTGATAATGAATCTTGCATGCATTAAACCGGGTCGAACGGTCCGATAGTCGTGAAGGCGCCGCCCTGAAGGACCGCGACGGGATCGGTCGGAAGGGGCGGCGGTGTGGCTTCGATCTTTGCGCGGAACGGTTCCGACGAGTCACGAGGCACGAAGCCGAGATTCGCTGCGCAGCGGTTGTCCCACCACGTGTGCGCATTGGCGGACATGCCGAAGGCAATCGTGTGGCCGACATCGGGCGTGAAGAGACTGCGGCGCAACAGGTCGTGAAAATCGTCCTGGCTCATCCAGCTCGCCATCATGCGGCGATCCTTGGGCTCCGGAAAAACCGAACCGATGCGGATGCTCACGGTCTCGATGCCGTAGCGGTCGAAGTACAACTGCGCCATGTCCTCGCCGAAGGACTTTGACAGTCCGTAGTAGCCATCGGGACGCTTGCGTGCCGTCGCATCGATGATCTCGTCCTGGCGGTAGAAACCCGTGACGTGATTCGAACTGGCGAACACGATGCGCTTCACGCCCTGTCGGCGCGCTGCCTCGTAGAGATTGAACACGCCCTTGATGTTCGCTTCGAGCACTTCCTCGAACGGACGCTCCACCGATACGCCGCCCAGATGGATGACGGCTTCGCACCCGCTTGCCAGCGTGTCAACGGCCTCACGGTCCGCAAGGTCGCAAGGCACGATTTCCTCGTGCAGCGCAGCCTCGCTGACGAGTACGCCAGGAAGGTCGGAAATGCGCACGTGGTGCGCAAATTCGGCAACCCGATGCCTGATGGCCTGCCCGATACCTCCAGCGGCGCCGGTGAGCAGCAGTCTTTCGAAGCGAGCCGAGTGCTCGCGTGACGAAGCTTTATTTCGTTGTTCCATCGAATCATGTCTCCTGCGAGATTCGGCTAGGGATTACCCTGCACGCATCTTCTTGTACGTTGTCATATCACCGCATGACGCATATCATCATTTGCCAACCGATTTGTCAATGTGTGTAAAACCCATTCCAACGAGAACGCCGTGACGCAATCGCCCGATCCTCACAATCACGCGGATTCCCTTTCTTCTGTGCATGCATCGTCGACTGCTCCGAACAGCGCTTCAGGCACGCGCCGAAGCCTCACGCTGCGCATGGTGGACGCCGTGCGCGCACAGATCGATGCGAGCGAACTGAAGGCCGGCGCCCGCCTTCCTACCGAGGCAGAAATGGTGCAGCACTACGGCGTGAGCCGCACCGTGGTACGCGAAGCGCTGTCGCGCCTGCAAGCGGAAGGACTCGTGGAAACGCGCCATGGCATCGGCACGTTCATCTGCGAATCGGCCGCGGCGCCGCTGCTGCAGATCGATCCCGCCGATGTCCCCGGCTCTCTCGACGCTCTGGCCATCCTCGAATTGCGCATCAGCCTCGAAACCGAGAGCGCAGGACTTGCGGCCCTGCGATGCGATGCCGCACGCGTGAAGGCCATGCGCGCCGCACTCGTCGATTTCGCGAGGAACGTCGACCGACAAGCCGATACCGTCGCACCGGACCTGCGATTCCACATGGAAATCGCACAGGCGACCGGCAACCGCTATTTCGTGGAGATCATGGCGCATCTGGGCGCGCGAATGATTCCGCGCACGCGCCTTACCGCAACGCCTGTCGCGCCCGAACGCCACGCTGAATACCTGACACGGGTGAATCGGGAACACGAACAGATCGCCGATGCAATCGAACGCGGCGACGCTGACTCCGCCCGCACGGCGATGCGTCTTCATCTGATCAACAGCCGGGAACGCCTGCGCCGCGCGCAGACACCGACCGATTGAATCCATGATGCAAAATTAAAAATGCAAAAGGACCGCGTTCTTTCCGCGGTCCCTTGTCTTTCGCAACACCCGCACTCACGCTCGCTCAGCGCGCAAGCTTGGGCTCCGCATCGTTGACGTCGTGGGCGCCCGAGATGGTCTCCAGCGCCGAGTCATGGTGCAGCAGCAGAACCGCCGCCACGCCGACCATGCCTGCCCCCGCGAGACACAGCAGCCCCGCGCCGAAACCGCCCGTGCTGTCCTTGATCCAGCCCATTGCGTAAGGACCGAAGAACCCGGCGAGATTGCCGAGCGAGTTGATTGCGGCGATGCCACCGGCAGCCGCAGCGCCCGACAGGAACGATGCAGGCAAGGTCCAGATCACCGGCAGGCAGCCGAAGATGCCGAAGCCCGCAATCGACAGCGCGATCATCTTCAAGACCGGATCGTCGAGTCCGGCCGAGACAGCGATGCCGCCGGCCGCGACCATCAACGCAATCGCCACATGCCAGCGACGCTCGAGCTTGCGGTCCGAATGACGTCCCCACAAGACCATGCTGACGACACCGACCGCGTAAGGCAGCGACGTCACGAAGCCCGTCTGCAGATTGGTGAGGCCGAACGCCTTGACGATCTGGGGCAGGAAAAAACTCAGGCCATAGTTGGTGGCATTGGCGCCGAAGTAGATCAGCGCGATCGCCAGCACGCGGGGATTGAAGATCGCTTCCTTGACGCTGAACGCATGCACCGATTCGCGATGCGCGCGCTCGTGCGCCTGACGGTCGACCAGCCATTTGCGCTCGTCATCCGCGAGCCAGTGCGCATCCTTGGGCTTGTCGGTGAGGTAGAAATACACGACGAATGCAAGCAGGAGTGCCGGAATGGCCTCGATCAAATAAAGCCACTGCCAGCCTTGCATCCCGCCCATACCGTCCATCTGCAATAGCGCACCGGAAATCGGGCCGCCGATCACGGTCGAGAGCGGAATCGCCGCCATGAAATAGCCGACCACGCGCCCCCGGTACTTGGCCGGAAACCACAGCGTCAGCAGAAAGATGATGCCGGGGAAGAAGCCCGCTTCGGCGATGCCAAGCAGGATCCGCAAGCCGTAGAACACGTAGGCGTTGGACAGACCCGTAGCTTGCGCGATGTGCGGTATGTATGCCATCGCGGCGGCGAGGATGCCCCAGGTGAACATGATTCGCGCAATCCAGCGGCGCGCGCCGAATCGTTCGAGCAGCAGGTTCGACGGAACCTCGAAAAAGAAATACGCGATGAAGAAAATACCGGCGCCGAACCCGAACATGCTCGCAGTGAAGCCGAGCGCCTTGTTCATTTGCAATGCTGCAAAGCCGACGTTGACGCGGTCCAGATAGGCTATGAAGTAACACAAAATCAGGAACGGCACGAGGCGAACCATCACGCGCTTCATGGTGCGAGTTTCAAGGTCCATCTATGTCTCCTCCGGATAGAAGAATCGCTGGATCGCGGGTACTCGGGATACCTGCGGAGCCTACTCTTTAAGGAGGAACTTCAGCATTGGTGTTTAGCCTTGGTATCGGTTCCGGAGACCGGCTGGCAACCGGAACGGCATGCGCCAATCCGGTGCTGGAACGACTTGCATCCCAGCATTTGCGACGCCATATATCGAAGAAAATGTGAACGGATCGTTCCGCTTCGTACCCGTCATGCGACCGGTAACATTCCGGCGTATTCCGGTTCCGGTAATCCTTGCACGCCTGCGTTCAGCGCGAACACATGACCGTCGTCGTCAGTCGCGTTCGTTGACGGGCGGATCGTCGTGACGAAAAGCGTCGAGAGGTCGCTGCCGCCGAACGCGCACATGGAGGGCTTGCTGGCCGGCAACGCGATTTCGCGGTCGAGTCGGCCTTGCGGCGTGAAGCGCAGCAGGCGCGCGGCATCGTTCGCGCATGTCCAGTAACAACCGTCCGCATCGACCGCTGCGCCGTCCGGACGTCCCGTGTGATGATGCAGGTCGGCAAACACACGTCGTGCGCCGGGCGTGCCGCTGTCCACGTCGAAGTCGAATGCCCAGATCAGGCGACGTTGCGGATGAGAGTCCGACAGATACATGATCTTGCCGTCGGGCGACCAGGCCAATCCGTTCTGCGTGATCAAACCCTCGACAAGCGGGTCCGACAGCACGCCATGTCCATCAAAGCGGTATAGCGCGCCGGCCGCACTCGCGAGCGACATGTCCTGCACCATCGTGCCCGCCCAGAAACGGCCCTGCCTGTCACAGCGGCCGTCGTTGAAACGCATGCCTGGTGCGGCGAACGAGGGCGCGGCGAGCTTCGCGGCGCAGGCATCACCGTCGTCATGCAGTGTCACGGCAAAAATGCCGCTCTCCATGCCGGCGACGATCTGTCCGGCGGCATCGAATGCGATACATGCGACCTGTTCAGCGAAGGTCCATTCGGAGCGCTGTCCGCTCTCGAGCACGAGTCGGACGATGCGCCGTGCCGGAATGTCGACCCAGTACAGCGCGCCCTCTTTCGCGCGCCAGACCGGGCATTCGCCGACCGTCGCGGCGCCCGCCGGGTCGAGACGCTCCACGCGCTCGGCGCTGCTCATCGCTTGCGCTCCATCGGCTCGCCGATGACAAACTGCCCGCCCTGGAAGCGTTGGGCGGGATCGTCGTAATCGGCGGTCGGCGCCTTCGGCGGGAACAGTTCGTTGAACTGCGTCGAGCTGTCTTGCGGATTGAATCCCAGGAAACCGGCTTTCGAGTTGTCCCACCACTTCACCGGATTGTCAGATGCCCCGTACACGATCGTATGTCCCACGCGATTAGTGAACAGCGAGCAGCGCACGAGTTCGATGAAGTCGCGATAGCTCAGGTAAGTGACCAGCATGCGCGGGTTCTTCGGTTCCTCGAACGACGAACCGATGCGCAGGCAGACGGTCTCGATGCCGAAGCGATCGAAGTAATAGCGCGACAGCGACTCGCCGAAGCACTTCGTCACACCGTAGAGACTGTCGGGCCGCTGCGGCGAGTCGGCGTCGAGCACGTCGGTCACGGAATGAAAGCCGATCGCATGATTCGAACTCGCAAACACCACCCGCTTCACGCCATGGCGACGCGCCGCTTCGTAGATGTTGTAGGTACCGCGAATGTTGGCTTCGATCAGGTCATCGAACGGGGCGTCGATGGAGATACCGCCCAGGTGCACGATCGCATCCACGCCTTCGACAAGCTGCATCACCTTGGCAATGTCAGCGAGATCGACGGCGCTTGTCTCTTCATGACGTCCGGCATCGTCGAGCGGCGCAATGTCCGAGAGCCTTACCACGTCCGCCCACTGCGAGAGTGCACCGCGCAGCTGTCGGCCCAGGTTGCCGGCTGCGCCGGTAAGAAGCAGACGCTTGAACGGTTTGCCCGCTGCCGTTGGCTGATTCATCGAAACTCCTTGGAGATACGTTGCACTGCGTTGAAAGCAAAAAGGAAGAAAACGTTTTCGGCGTCGACGGCGCAGTCTGCGGAAGAGCTGGACAGGATTTGAATGCATAACACATCATTCAAAATGCAGATCCGTTTTCCGAGTTTCCCTATTTTCTGCGACAATTCGTCAATTCTGCGAAAACGTTACCCTCCGAATGAAAAAAAATTCCTCAACCATTCGCGACGTTGCTGCCGCAGCGGGCGTATCCGTCGCGACAGTTTCCAAATACATCAACGGCGCGCAACGATTTTCGGCGCCTGTTGAAGCACGGCTCAAGGAGGCGATCGAGACGCTCGGATATCGTTCGAATCCGCTGGCACGCTCAATGATCACCGGCAAGACCCGCACCATCGGACTCACCATCCTGGACATCAGCAATCCGCACTTCACTCACGTCGTCAAGGGCGCCAACCGCATCGCGCTGCGTCATGACTACACGCTGCTGCTCGTCGACATCGACGAGAACCAGGCTCGTGAGCGTCCCCTCATCGAAGCGCTCGCGCAACGCGTGGACGGCTTGCTCGTCAGCTCGCGCCTGCCCGACGAAGAGGCGCACTGGATGCTCGAACTCGACAAACCGGTCGTGCTTCTGCGCAATGCCGAGCTGCCGATTCCGAGCGTCGGCATCAACAGCCGCCTTGCCACCTACATGCTGACGCGTCACTTGCTCGACCTGGGGCATCGGCGTATCGCTTACCTCGGCTTCGAGCATGCGCGCATCAACGATGAGCGCATCCGCGGAGCTCGCGATTGCCTTGCCGAAGCGGGCCTCGAACTCGATGTCTATGAAGCCCATGCACCGACTTCCATCGCGGGCGAACAGGCGTGCTCGCGCGTGATGCTTGGACCGAAGCGGCCGCAGGCGGTGATCTGCTACAACGACCTGATCGCGCTCGGCTTCATGAAGGAAGCCGCGACACTCGGCATACGGGTGCCGCATGACGTTTCCGTCACCGGCATCGACAACGTCCCGTACGGCGCTTATGCCGCGCCCGGCCTCACTACAGTGGACATCCAGAGCGAGAAGATGGGCGAACTCGCCATGCAGAAACTCATCGACGCGCTCGCCGGACATCCCGATCCGGGCAATTCCATGTTCGAACCGCGGCTTATCGTGCGTGAATCCACGGCTGCCGCGACCTGATGCACGCATGATGCACGGCGCGCGGCCTGCGCGCCGGTCTTGCGCAAACTCAACCGGCAAGCTTCGCCGGCGTCATCTTCGGCGTCAGTACATGCATGATTGCGAATGCAATCAAATAAGCCGACGCACCGATCGCAAACAGCACCCAGTAGTGACCCGTGCGCTGCAATACCTGACCGATCACTTCCGAGAACAGCACGCCGCCGATCGAACCAGCCATGCCGCCGATACCGACCACCGCACCCACCGCGCGGCGCGGGAACAGGTCCGATGCGGTCGTGAACAGATTCGCCGACCAGCCCTGGTGCGCCGCCGCCGCGAGACCGACGATCGCCACCGCGACCCACAGGTTCTCCGCCTGCGAGACGAACGCGATGGGCAGTACCGCGCAGGCGCAGATCAGCATCGCAGTCTTGCGCGCCGCGTTCACGGTCCAGCCCGAGCGCAGCAGCGCCGACGAGATCCAGCCGCCGCCGATACTGCCCACCGTGGTGATCGCATAGATCACGACGAGCGGCAGGCCGATGTGCTGCATGTCCATGCCACGCGATTCATTGAGCCACTTCGGCAGCCAGAACAGATAGAACCACCACACCGGGTCCGTCAGGAACTTGCCGACGATGAACGCCCACGTTTCGCGCTTCCTGATGAGTTCCTTGAAGCCCGGTGCGCCGGCCTTCGCATGGGCGGCGTCGGCGATCTTCGCCTCGTCGCCTTCATCGGCGAGTTCGTCGTCGTGCGCGCTGCCGTCCGGCTGGCGATACATCACGAACCACACGACGAGCCACACGAGGCCGACGGCGCCCACCAGCACGAACGCCGCGCGCCAGCCGAAAGCCACCGCCAGAGCCGGAATGAGCGCGGGCGCAAAGACCGCGCCGATGTTTGCACCTGAATTAAAAATGCCAGTGGCGAGTGCACGCTCGCGACGCGGAAACCACTCGGCGGTGGTCTTGATCGCGGCCGGGAAATTACCGCCTTCGCCGATGCCGAGCAGTGCGCGAACCATCGCGAAGCCCATCACCGACCCGACGGCTGCGTGCAGCATCGCCGCGATACTCCAGATGAACATCGCAGCCGCATAGGAGATGCGTGTGCCGAGCCAGTCGACGATCCGCCCGAAACACAGCAGGCCGATGGCATAAAACGCCGAGAACGCAATGACGATGCGGCCGTACTGCACCTGCGTCCAGCCGATGTCGTGCTGAAGCATTGGCGCCAGCAGACCGAGGATCTGCCGGTCCATGTAGTTGATGACCGTGGCGAAGAAGAGCAGCGCGCACACGGTCCAGCGATAACGGCTGGCGGTTCGTACGACGCCGGCAACGACAGTGTTCATGAAGAGTCTCCGGACGCGGCGGCGCTCGTCGTGCCGCGTTCTTTGTTGCATGGATTGGGCGACGAGCGCCGCGGGCGGATCCATCCGGAGGCACCAGAAGGTCACCCATACAGCCGTTTTGGAAAACGTTTTATCAAGAATAGTCGTTTTGAACCGGACTGACCATCCTGGTGTTTGCCCTAGGTCGCACAACAGCACGGCCCCACAGGCATTCTGGCGGGATCCGAGCAAGCCTCAACCGAGAAGTTAATCGTTTTCTACGATTTTTCCCAGAAGCGAACGGTTTTATGCATCAGGTGTTTTGTATTCCAACCGCGTCTACGCGCGCCTGTAAGATCGAGCCCCATTCATCCATCGCAACGCATCGCGCGCGTCATGCCTTCTCGTCTCACGGGGTTCATCTATCTGCTTGTCACCGCCATCGGCTGGGCGCTCAACTGGCCGGCCATGAAGGTTCTGCTGCGCGAATGGCCGCCGCTCTTCTCCCGCGGCGTCGCGGGCGTGACGGCCGCCGTTCTGCTGAGCCTTATCGCGGTCTTTGCCGGGGAAAACCTTCGCGTGCCGCGCGCATGTGTTCCGCGCCTGCTCCTCGCATCCGCGATCAACGTGTTCGCCTGGATGGGTTTCGCCACGCTGTCGATGAAATGGCTATCCGTGAGCGAAGGCGCGTTGCTCGTCTACACCATGCCGATCTGGGCCATGCTGCTCGCGTGGCCCATGTCGAAGCGCAAGCCCTCCTTCGCCGGGTTTTGCGCCCTCGCTCTGGGCCTGGCCGGCGTGATCGTCCTGCTTTCGGGGCACGGATTTTCGTTCGATGGCGGCAAGCTCGCCGGCATCGCCTTTGCGCTGGCGGCGGCAGTGTTGTTCGCGCTTGGCACGGTCATCACGCATGGACCCATGCCCGTCGCGCCGATCACGCTGGTCGCCTGGCAAGTCGGCATCGGCTGCGCGCCGATGGTCCTGCTCGGCGCGCTGATCGAGCATCCTTCGTTCGCGGCGCTCAAGTTCGATGGCTGGGCCGTCATGGTCTACATGAGCCTCGTACCGATGGGCGCGTGCTATCTGGCGTGGTTTGCCACCCTGCGCCGGCTGCCCGCCGAGGTCGCCGCCATCGGCATGCTGCTCGTGCCGGTCATGGGCATCGTCGCCGCGGCCGTCACGCTGGGCGAGCCGCTCGGCGCACGCGAAGCCATGGCGATGGCACTGACGCTCTCGGGCGTCGCGCTCGCGATGCGTCAGCGCCGCTAGCACATTGCGGTGTCCTGCCCCAAGCGAAAAATTAAAGACGCACGCGCCGGCTGCCGATAAGGACCACTACTACATATAACGTTCAACCACTGCCCATGTTTCGAACTCGTCTGGCCCGCATGAACGTCGGGACCCAGTTTGCCGTGCTCGCCTGCGCGCTCACGGCGATCGCCATTGCTTTCTTTACCCTCGCTGTCACGAAGCGCGCCGGAGAACAGGTGGACACGCATGCGCTGGCGCGTGTCGAGAGCGAGAACCGGTCCATTGCCACAATGATCGGCCTCTATGACAAGGCCGTGAGCGCCGAAGTCTCGCGCTTCATGACCTTGTTCGCGCATCGCCTGCCGTCTTCGTTCACGCTCGACCCCGCGCATACGGTCGAGATCGCCGGCACGTCGACACCAACCATGCTGGCCGGCGACAAGCCCCTCAACAACGACTTCACGATTCCCGATGCGTTTCTCGCGGACAGCGGCGCCATCGCGACGATCTTCGCCCGCACCGGCGACGACTTCGTCCGCGTCACGACGTCGCTGAAGAAGCAGGACGGCACGCGCGCCATCGGCACGCTGCTCGACCGCAAGGGCCCGGCCTATGCGCCGATCCTCTCCGGCAAGCCGTATATCGGCATCGCGGCGCTGTTCGGCAAGCAATACATCACCGAGTACAAGCCGGTCGTGGACACGTCCGGCCGCGTGATCGGCGCGCTGTTCGTAGGCGTCGACGTCACCGCGGAGTTCGCCGCGCTGCAGGACACCATCGCGAAGCTGGCGATCGGCGCGAGCGGCTATCACTTCGTCGTCGATGCATCGAATGGCGCGAATCGCGGCAAGCTGCTGGTGCATCCCGGAGCGCAAGGCCAGAGCATGGACGAACGCGTCGCGCCCTTCGCGCACATGCTCGATACACGCGAAGGCAAGCTCGTGTTCGAAGGCGCCGACATTCCCGGCGCCGATCCGCGCGTGCATGGCGGCACCAAGGAGATCGTCTACATGAGCGTGCCGCAATGGCAATGGATGATCGGCGGCATTGCCTATCGCGACGAACTGCTCGCGGACGTGGATCACAGCCGCAATGTGTTCCTTGCCATCGGGCTCATCGTCGTCGTGATGCTGGTCGCCGTGCTGCTCTATGCGGTCGCGCGGCTCGTCGGGCATCCCATCGACAAGATCACGCGCGCTTCCGAACGCATCGCCGCTGGTGATCTCACGGTCCGCATCGACAGTGCGCGCGAAGACGATATCGGCCGCCTGATGCGCGCCATCGACGGCATCGCGCGCGGTCTCGCCGGCATCGTCGTGCAGGTGCGCCATGCGTCGGCCGGCATGAACGAAGGGACCGGCCGGATTGCTTCGGACAGCAGCGACATTGCCACGCGCATCGCCACGCAGGCCGCGAGCGTCGAGGAAACGGCCGCGAGCATGGAGCAATTCACGTCCACCGTGCGGCAGAACGCCGCCAACACCGCGCAAGCTGGCGAGCTGGTGTCGTCGGCATCGGATGCGGCGCGCGCCGGGGGCGACGCCGTTGCGCGCGTGGTGCAGACCATGGGCGATATCGATGCATCGGCGCGTCGCATCGCCGACATCACCGCGACCATCGAAGGCATCGCGTTCCAGACCAACATCCTGGCGCTCAATGCCGCGGTCGAGGCCGCGCGCGCAGGCGAGCATGGCAAGGGCTTCGCGGTGGTCGCCGCCGAAGTGCGCGTGCTCGCGCAACGCAGCGCGGGCGCCGTGAAGGAAATCGAAGCGCTCATCGCCGAGTCGGCCGCGCGGGTCTCGCACGGCTATCGCATCGCCGAGGAAGCGAGCAGCACGATGAACGGCATTCTCGAACGCGTGGCGCGCGTCAACGCCATCGTCGGCGAGATCGACGTGGCCTCGCGTGAGCAGGCGAGCGGCATCGAGCAGGTCAACAGCGCGGTCATGTTGATCGGCGAAGCGACGCAGCAGAATGCGACGCTCGTCGGCAATGCCGAACACTCCGCCGCCGAACTGCGCGATCAGGCGGGGCAACTCGAAGAAGCAGTCAGCCGCTTCCGCGTCTGACGCGCCGCTTCAAAGCAGTGCCTTCAACCGGAAGCCTGCATCGCTGAGCACATCCGCGGACGGTGACAGACCGCGCTCCACGAGCATGCGCGCAAGCTTCATGTCTTTCGCGATGACGTGAGCCGGGCCGAATCCGCTTACGCCCACGAGCCGGTTCGCCGCGTCGAAATGAAAGTCCATCGAAGCCGACTCTCCCGGCGCGCGCCGCACCGTGCGCGTGCCGAGCAACGGCTCGCCCGCCACCTGCAACTGATGGTCGTACTGATCGGACCAGAACCAGGGCACATCGTCATGAGCGGCCTGCGCGCCGAGCATGTTCCGGGCAGCTGTGCGCGCCTGGGTTTCGGCGTTGTGCCAGGTTTCCTGACGGATGGGCGCGCCCGTGAAGCGGCTTGGATGGATCGCGATATCGCCTGCCGCGAAGATGCTCGGCGCCGACGTTTCCAGTTGCGCATTCACGATGACGCCGCGATTCACGACAAGACCGGCGTCCCGCGCCAGTTCGTCCGCGGGTTCGATACCGATGCCGACGATCACGATGTCCGCATCGATTGAACGCGCGTCCGACAGCAGGACGCGCAGCACGCCTTGTGATGTGCGAGCGATCTCGACCGGTGCAACACCCACGTGTATCGCGACACCATTGCGCTCGTGCAGATGCTGCACGCTGTGCGCGATGCCTTCGGGCACTGCGCGTCCAAGCAGCCGCGCCGCCCCTTCGATCACGCTGACCTCACAACCCCGCATGCGTGCCGACGCCGCCACCTCCAGCCCGATGAACCCGCCACCGACGATCAGCACGCGCGCTCCGCTGACGAGACGCGGCGCGATGCACAAGGCATCGTCGAGGGTGCGCAGCGTCATGACGCCGTCGAGCTGCGCGCCGGGGATAGAGAGCTTGCGTACATGTCCTCCGGCAGCCAGCAGCAAGGCTTCATACGCGATGCGGCTGCCATCGGCGAGCATCACTTCACGCGAACCCGGCACGATGCCGCGGACGCTGGCCACCTTGTGCTCGATCCGGTCCGCCTCCCATGCATCGCAGCTGCGCAGCGCACACTGCAACACATCGCGCTCGCCGGTCAGCACTTGCTTGGACAAAGGCGGCCGCTCATAAGGCAGATGCGGCTCCGCGCCGATCATCACGATGCGCCCGCGCCATCCGAACTCACGCAGCGCAGCCGCGGCACGCCCGCCGGCATGCCCCGCACCGACGATCACCATCGCCCGGGCATCGTGCTGGTCGGTCATGGCATCAGATCTCGATGAAGATGCGACCGCCCTCGACCTTCGCCGGATAGGTCCTGAGCTTTTCACATACTGGCGCGCACAGGGGCCGGCCATCGCGGATATCGAAACGGCCGTTGTGCTTCGGGCATTCGATCACATGATCCATGACGAAGCCGTCGCTCAGATGAACCTGTTCATGCGTACACAGGCCGTCGCTTGCATAGACGGCGTCGTTCACGCGATAGATCGCGAACGTGCGCGTGTCATGGTCGAAGCGCATGACATCCTCGTCTTCTATGTCGTCCAGCGCGGCTACATCGATCCATTGCGTCATGCTCTTGTCTCCTTCGGGGCTCAGGGCTGCGTGGCGGCCGGCACGGGCCGCTCGACGTGATACGACGGATCGCGCGTTTGCCGCATCAGCGCTGGAATGATCTCGGCATAGGCCGCGAGCGAACTCGGATAAGGCGGCGGCATGTCGTCCTTGACGGCATCGTGAAGACGCGGCAGCGCGTGATAAGGGACCATCGGAAACATATGGTGCTCGACGTGATAGTTCATGTTCAGGTAAAGAAACCTGAAGACCGGATTCATCATCACGGTGCGGCAGTTCTTGCGATGATCGAGCACGTTCTCGGGCATGCCCGCATGCTGCGTGAGACCGAAGTAGAGGTAGAGCCACGCGCCATACAGGCTCGGCAAACCGACGTAAAGCAACGGCAG
Organism: Caballeronia sp. LZ032; assembly: GCF_031451315.1. Lineage (NCBI taxonomy): Bacteria > Pseudomonadati > Pseudomonadota > Betaproteobacteria > Burkholderiales > Burkholderiaceae > Caballeronia > Caballeronia sp. LZ032. The sequence continues at coordinate 622,645 of NZ_JARUXP010000003.1, read as the reverse complement.
GATCGAGCGGAACACGAAGCACGACGCAATCACCGCGATATAGATGCTCAGATGAATGCGTGCTTCCCGGATCACCTTCGGCCATTCTGATTCGGGTACGAAGGTCTTTTCTTCCTCGCCGATTTCGCCGAACGCCGCCGAGATCATCTTCGGTACCTCCGCCGCCGCGTGCTTCAGCGCGAAGACGTTCAGCGCGAGGCTCAGCCAGTCGGTGGGCAGCGGCACGGCAATCTCGCGGTCGCGGCCTACCACCAGGGTGTCGGTGTGGTGTCGCGCATGACTCCAGCGCCAGACGGTGGGCCGACGGAACACCTGGAACGATGCCATCTGATACAGCACCTGATTCATCCATGCCGTCCTGAATGCAGTGCCGTGACCGCTCTCATGCCAGCGCGAATCCGCCGGGCTGCAATACAGCGTGCCATACAGGAAGAACGCGGGAATCGCCCATGGCGAATGCGCGCGCCAGGCGAACCATGCAAGCACGCCGCTCGCGACGATGGCCGCATACCACAGCAGCGTGTCGCGTATCGCACGAGCATCGCTTCGCTGCATCAGGCCTTTCATCACCGGCCTCGGAACGGCGCATTTGTACCACTCCGCATTCACGAGACCGGCCAGCTTCGCCCGCTCTCCGTCTCCATCGATCAGCCGGTATGCGCGATGCCGCTCATGCTCGCCCGTCTCCCCGGGCTGCCGCGATTCCATCATGTCACCTCAAGCTTTGATTGGATTCACATCATGGGTTCTTCTTGGAATCGATAATAGGAGCGACGTTTCCCGCACGCAATATGCGCGCGCATTTGCTATCTTTAAGCATCATTGCGCACGTTTGAAACCCATCATTTACATCAATCGATGAGCAAGCGTCCCACACTTCAGTCAGTGGCCGAAGCGGCCGGCGTGAGTCCGGCAACCGTCGATCGCGTGTTCAACGGGCGTCTGAGCGTCCGCGATGGCACCGCGCTACGCGTCATCGAAGCCGCCGAACGCATCGGCTATCACGGCGCCGGATTGATGCGGGAGCGCTTGCGCGCGCAGCGCGGCGAACGCCGCGAGCGCCACACACTGGGCTTCTGTCTTCAGAAACGCGCTGATCCGTTCTATCAGAGCTTTGCGCGCATCCTCACCGACGCCGCCGCGCGACACGAACCCGAGGACTGCAAGGCCGTCATCGAATACATGGACGAACTCGATCCGGCTTCGATCGCCCGCACGCTGCTTGCACTGGGCGATAGCGCGGACGCGCTCGGTGTCGTGGCTGTCGATCATCCGCATGTGACAGCCGCGATCGAAACCCTGCACGCGCAAGGCAAGCCCACGGTTACGCTGTTATCGGACTTGAGCGCGCCATTGCGCGCCGGCTACATCGGCGTCGATCCGCGCAAGAGCGGACGCACCGCCGCATGGGCCGTGAGCCGGCTGGCCCATCGCAACGAAGGGACGGTGGGCGTGTTCGTCGGCACACCGCGTTATGTGGGACAGGAAAGCTGCGAGATCAGTTTTCGTTCCTATCTGCGCGAACATGCACCAGGATTGCGCGTGCTGGACACGCAGATCAACCTCGAAGACAAGCAACTCGCCTACGAAGCTACCCTGGCGATGCTCGCGCGCCATGCCGATCTCGCCGGCCTTTACATTCCCGGCGGCGGTGTGGGCGGCGTGATTCGCGCGCTGCGTGAAGAGGCTTCGGAGCGACGCATCGTCACCGTGTGCAGCGATCTGATGCCGGACCGCTACGAAGCGCTTGTGGAAGGCGTCATCGATCTGGTGATCGACACGCCGCTGCAACGCATTGCCGAAACAGCCGTGCAGGCCATGTTACGCGCCTTGCAGGCACTCCCCGGCGAGTCCGCACTGGCGAGTCAGTATCCGTTGCCCGCGCAGCTCTACACGCCGGAGAACGTCTGAGAAGGCGGCTAAGCTTGCACTCATTCTGCGCGCCTAACCTGCTTCGTGAGTTCCCACACGATCAAGGAGACGCTCATGAAAATGCCTCTTGCGGCCCTGCTGGCCGTCGCCATGGCAGTGCCCGCGCTCACTTATGCGCAAACCGAAACGCCCGCCTCGTCAGGCTTGCTGCACGATGGCCCTTTGCATCAATCAAAAGTCATCTATGCTGTTACGCAGCACATGCATGAACCGGGCTCCGGTGTCAGCCCTCGTCAGGACGCATGGCTGACCCAGCCTTCAGAGCAAGCACTCGGACAGTCGCTCTACAAGCATCGTTGAAACCTGTAATTCATTCATTTTCCTTTCATTGCAGCCATTCAGATCAAGAAGCCGAAGCAGACATGCAGTGGCATTACGCTTGCTAAAGCCTCTCGACTGCTTCTGCTGTAACGAACTGCATGGTTGTCCAGCCCGCATCACATCTGGACGTGATCAGCATATTTTTCAGCGTCCTGCGGCGCGATCGGAGTTGTCATGAAAAATATGCCTGCGCTTGCTATACGTGCTTGCAAAATGAAACGGTTTGTCACTAATCAGAGGGTTTGATGTCACTCCCATGTGGCGGACCGCACGGAGCAGGCAAACTTGAGCCCGGAGCATAGTAAGGGTTATCACTGAAGTGACACCGCAAGATTCAGGAAGGGTAACGGATGCACGCGCAATGCAATAAGTACGCGTAGTGCGTGAACGATTTCGTATTGTTGTCTTCAAAGAGGCAGGACTTCGATGACTGGTTTGACCAGTCGCGCAATCTGGTCTTTTTTGAGCGGCTAACATGCAGGCCACGCAATCAGCCTGATCTGTCAGGGAGTTCCGCATAGAACAGGCACGGTAACTCGGTGACAGCAGGAATGGCGTCAGTGAAGTGAAAAAACGCTGGGGAACCCGCCCCTTACAACGTGCTGTATGGCGTTGGCTCGATTGACATGTGCGTCACGCCGGGGCTTCCGGGGCCGGCCGAATGACGCGACATGCACCAACAATAAGCGTCGACAGACCGATCATGCGGCTTGCTTGTCGCAAGTCCTGCGTGACTGGCTGCGCCGCATCGGCATTCCGAATGGCTCTCCCCGCCGTTACACGGTGAACGAGCCCGCCGTTACTGACAGACCACTGCATGACTCGCCGTGTGGCGCGTTGGGCGGAGCATTTTTCGCATTGGCGCGAAAGGCTCTGTTTCGCCACACGTCGCGTATTGACGAGGCTCCTTGCACACGATGCAAGGAGACATAGCCCAATCATCGACGGAGAGCGTCATATATGCCGTTTGAGAGTGACTCCTTGCGAGACACGACCCCGCTGCTTAGCATCGTCGTCGCGGCTTACAACATCGAGGGTTACATCGAGGAAGCGCTCGAGTCCCTCCTGAGCCAGCCCTGCATCGATGCAATGAAGATCATCGTGGTGGATGACGGATCTCGCGACCAGACCTATGCCGCCGCGCGCGCGATTGTCGAGCGCGACCGCGGCGTGCATATCGAACTCGTGCATCAGGAGAACGGTGGCCTGAGCGCGGCGCGCAATACCGGCCTCAAGTCGGTGCGCACGCCCTATGTCGGCTTTCTCGATGGCGACGACGTCTTCCTCAAGGGCTTCGGCGAGTCGATCATTCCGGTGCTGGCCGAGAACAAGTGGGATATCGTCGAATACAACGTCAAGATCATCGACGACGAAGGCCGCGAACTCGACGAGATCAACATCGTGGACGGCGACACGCGCGGCGGCGCGCCCATGGACCGGGCCGCGCTGCAGCACTTCGCCGACGACTTCCACACCTTCGTGTGGGCGCGGGTCTATCGCACCTCCCTGTTCGACGAAGCGCCGTTCCCTGTCGGACGTCATTACGAGGATGCGGCCGTGGTGCCCTCCACGTATCTCCGCGCGAGCAGCCTGTATCGCGTCCCGACGCCGCTCATCGGTTATCGCCGGCGCTTCGGCAGCATCACGCAATGCGCCTCGCTGAACGATGTCGAGGATCTCCATCTCAATGGCCGCGAAGCGCTCGCACGTTGCAACGGCGGCGAGATGGACGATTACTGGCTCACTGTGTTCGACAAGCTGTTCCATCGCGCCTGCCATGTGTGCGCGCGCGTGGATCGCGCATCGTTCAAGCAGGCCTCCGAGACGCTGTCGGCAATGGCGGTCGATCACCGCAAGACGCGCACGACGCTCGCCGAACGCAGCGGCCGCGAAGTCGTCGAGCTCAAGCCTTTCGATCTGAACGTGCGCGCGGATCGTTCGATCCACTTCCTTAAAGGGCTCGTGAAGAAGGTCTTGCGGCGCAGTCTCGATCATCATCAGCGCGAGCGGCGTTCGAGCGCCTCGAACCAGTTCAGCGGATGAGCGCGCCAGCGTGCGGGCGGGAGGCATCGATTGCGCTTCCTTCGCCCGCACGCTGACTCGCTTGTCAGCACGTTCTTCTGGCGCGCCCGGCTTACAGACCTTTCGGCGATTCGCGATAAACTGCCGGGATGGAAAAATGTCCCTACTGTGAGCGAATCCGTGACGAATGGGATTGTCACGGGCAGGAGTGCCGCACCCATATCGCGCGCGCGTTGCGCAGACAACGCATGGGTCTGCCCATGGTGCCGAAGGTCATTCGCAACGAAATTCCGCCGGGCGCCAGCACGGGTGAAGTCATCGCCCAGCTGTCGCGCCAACGCCTGCGCGCACGCCGCGCCAATGAAGAACGCCGGGCACGCAAGGCCGAGGACGAACTCGACCTCTGACGGATTCGCACGCGCCTAATCCCGTTCGCCACTCTCTGCAAGCGGTCCTTCCCCACGCCACGCGCGCCGCGAGTCGCGCATCTTCGTCAACGCCATGCGCGCAACCTTGAGCCACCCATACGGCCGCGGATCGGCGACCATGCTGAGCGCACGGGCATAGTCGAGCGCGAGACCGGGCGTCCACGCCATCGTCACGGCGCGCTTGCGGATCTGCGCGGCGACCCACAACTCCGGCGTCAGAATCATGCGAACCAGCGCGCCCCCGCCGGCATGCGTGCCATACAGGCGCCCCGCCGCTCCTTCCAGCGCAGCGTCCAATGCACGCGCGACACTGCTCGAACAATTGCGGTGCGTGAGGTTATACGTCGTGTCCTGCCGATAGTTGCGCCAGAAACTATCGAGCCGCGCGGGGTCGTAGTTGCGAATACGCACGCGCACCGTCGACGGACACCATGCTTTCGATTCGAACTCATAGCTCGGCTGGAACGTGCCGGGCACGTCGTTCTCACGCGTGGCACGCAACAGGCGCGCGAAGTCGTCCGGCGAGCGGTCGATCTCCACCGCCGGATACAGGCTCACATAAAGCCCGCCAGGCGCTTCGAGCGCCGCATGTCCCGTCGAGATGACGCCGTTGCGGTCCACCGCCGCGATATAGCGGTCCACGACCGGATGCCACTGTGTCTCCGCCTTCGACGATCCCACTGGCGTCCACACATGCACGGTGAGCGCGGGCTCGTCATCGGCGGGCGGGCCGTCCCATTCACGCGCAGGCTGTAGAGGACGCGCGACCTCTGCCTCGTGTAATGCGGGATTGCCCGTCAACCTGCGGACGCGGGTCGCGATCAGGATCAGATTGATCCCTGCGAAGATGAAGAATGCCCCGACGCAATAGGGCACGGTCCCTTTGTAGTGCGTCGGATAGGGTTGCAGCATGAAGACGCCGAGCAGGATCTCGAAGAACGCAAACCCGAGCGCCACGCGAAAGCGCCGGTAGCGCACGACGAGCGCGGACGTCGCCTGAAGCAGTCCATCGAAGACGAAGGCCACGCCGATCAGCATCGACAGAATGAAGTGGCCATGATGATTGCCTTCGAAAATCAGCGCGGCCGTGAGCAGGAAGACGATACCCTTCGCATGACGCAGCCTGCGCTGTCCGCCGACGCCTGCCCATGCCACCGCCAGCGAAAGCACGCTCTCGATCAGCAACAGCCAGCCCACGAGCTCGATGGGAAAACCCAGCGCGCCGTCGAGCGCATCGATGAACACGCCGATGCCGACCATGAGCAACAGCCAGCCGATCGCCATCAGGCTGCGCCAGCGATTGCGCAGATAGTCCACGCCCAGCAGGATCATCATCAGCTTGACCATCGTTCTTCCTTTTGAACGGGGACGACGCATGCGCATTCATCGTTCATGTTAGTGCAGATCGCGCGCTGCACCGCATCATGATCCGGCGCCTGCCGTGAGACGAGCCATGCCATACTGGCGCCGCGACCCACGCGACGGAGACGCCATGTTCGACCAGTGCCAATGGATCAACGAGCCCGCGCAATGGAAGCTCGACGGCGATACGCTCCATGTCACCACCGACGCCAGCACCGATTTCTGGCGCAAGACGCATTACGGCTTCGTACGCGACAACGGCCATGTGTTCGGCGCAACCGTCGAAGGCGACTTTACCGCTGAAGTAACGGTCGAAGGCGCGTTTTCCGCGCTCTATGACCAGGCGGGCCTCATGGTGCGCGCAAGCGCCGAGCGCTGGGTCAAGGCGGGCGCCGAGTACAACGACGGCGCCCTCACCTTCAGCACGGTCCTGACCGACGGTCTCTCCGACTGGTCGCTCGGCGCGCGTGCCGACGCAAACCGCTTCCGCTTGCGCATCACGGTGCTGGAGAACGTGCTGAAGGTGCAATGCAGCGCGGACGAGAAGCACTGGATCCTGATGCGTCTCGCGCCCTTTCCAGCACACTCGGGCTCGGGGTGGCACGTCGGACCCATGTGTTGCACGCCCGAGCGCGGCGGTCTCGAGGTCCGGTTCTCGGACTTCAAAGTAGGACCGCCCGTCGTCAAGGGTCTGCACGACGTCGCGTTATAGACCCTGCGGCCGGCTCGGTAAAAACACTCATTTGCGCCTTCGCACGACACTTTCTACTATTCTGAAACGTTTCAGAATACGGACGGTCAACGCGCCTTGGACTCAAGAAAGAAGATCACCAGCACGCTCAAGGATGTCGCCAACGCGGCCGGCGTTTCGCTCGGCACCGCGTCGAAGGTCATGGCGGGCGCCGACGGCGTCAGCGACGCGCGCCGCCAGCAGGTCTGGGAGGCGGCCCGCCAGCTTGGCTACCGGCGCAACAGCCTGGCGGCGGAACTGCGCAGCAACCGCTCGACGTCCATCGGCTTCGTCGTGCCGGACCTCACCAACTCGTTCTTCATCGAACTATTGTGTGTTGTCGAGGACCACGCGCTGGCGAGCGGCTATCGCCTGTTGCTCGCGCATGCGCAGGAAGATCCCGAGCGCGAGGCGGAGCGCATCCGCTTCGTGCTGTCACGGCAAGTGGCCGGCATGATCATCATTCCCTGCCACGGCTATGCCCACGCGATCGACGAGCTGCGTGAATGCGATGTCCCGCTCGTCATGGCCGACCGCGTGGACGACAGCTTCCCCGCCAACACCGTCACCACCGACAGCCGGCGCGCCGCCCGCGACGGCACCGAACATCTGATCGCGCTCGGCCACAAGCGCATTACGTTCATCGTCAACGCGCTCGATCTGGTCAACAGCCGCGAGCGCGCGGACGGCTATCTCGCGGCGATGAAGCGCGCGGGCCTCACGCGTCATGCGCGCATCGTCGTCTGCGGCATGACCGATACCGAGAGCCATACGGTCACGCTCGGCCTGCTGGCGGAACGCGAGCGCCCCACTGCGTTGTTCACGGGCGCGAACGTGGCGACGCTCGGCGCGCTGCGTGCCATTCGCGATGCCGAGCTGCGCCTGCCCGAAGATATTTCGCTGCTCTCCTTCGACGACGCGCCATGGATGTCCGTGCTGCATCCCCGTATCAGCTCGATTCATCAGCCGGTTGAAGCGGTGGGCGGAGCGATCTGGCAACTGCTGCACAAGCAGTTGCAGGGCGAAGCCGCGGAGCCGGTGCATTTGCGCATGCGGGCGGACTTGCGCGTGCGGGAGAGCACCGCGCCGCCTCGCAGATCAACGGAGAAGGAAGACAGCGCGGAGACCCAGCCGGCGCACCAGAACGCCGGGCGCGGCCGCAGGCGGGCGACGCTCGCCGATCATTAGCGGCGCACTATAACGTTTTATTTTTCGGCGTTAAAAAACCACGCACAAGCTGGCCAACCCATCAGGAGAGACGCAATGGACAGCAAACGACGCATCATCACCGCGAGTCTCATCGCCGTGCCGCTGGCCGGGACAGTGGGATCGCTCGCGGCGCTCACCTCGCAGCCCGCGTTCGCACAGCAAAAGAAATATCGCTTCGGGTTCTCGCAGGTCACGACCGTCGAACCCTGGCGCGTGCAGTTCAACAAGGACATGAAGGCCGAGGCCGCGAAGCATCCTGAGGTCGAGCTCATCATCGCCGACGCAGGCGATCGCACTGACAAGCAGAACGCCGACATGGAGAACTTCATCGCGCAGAAGATGGATGCCATCTTCATCTCGCCGAAGGAGTCGGCCGGGCTCACCGGCGTCGTGGAAAAGGCCTTCAAGGCAGGCATTCCCGTGTTCGTGCTCGACCGCGAAGTGAACGGCGAGCAGTTCACGCAGTTCATCGGCGGCGACAACGTGCAGATCGGCGAGGAAGCGGGCAACTTCATCGTCAAGCTGATGGGTGGGCCGGGCAAGGCGCAAGGCAGTCTCGTCGAGATCTGGGGCGGCTTCGGCGCACAGCCCGCTCACGACCGTCACGACGGCGCAGACAAGGCGCTCGCCAAGGAGAAAGGCGTCAAGCGCGTGGGCGAACGGGTGGATTGCGACTGGAAGCAGGACAAGGCCTATGACTACATGAAGACCGTCCTGCGGGTGCAGCCGAAGATCGACGTGGTCTACGCGCACAATGATCCGATGGCCTATGGCGCCTATCTCGCCGCGAAGGATGCGGGCCGAGAGAAGAGCATCAAGTTCGTGGGCATCGACGGCCTGCCGCAGGAAGGCGCGACGTGGGTCGAACAGGGTCTGCTCGCCGGCACTTTCATGTATCCCACGCCGGGCGCCGAAGGCATCCGCGAGTCACTCAAGGTCCTGCACGGCGACAAGGTGCCGAAGAAAGTGACGCTGCCGACCCAGGGCATCTTCGCCGCTAACGCCAAGCAGTACATCGCGAGCCACTGAACGAGCGGACACGCGTCATGGCAACCGTCACTGCGCCGCTCGTCGAGGCCGCGGGCCTGTCGATATCGTTCAACGGCAGTCCCGCGCTCGCGGGCGTCGACTTCGACATCGCCGCGGGCGAGATTCATGCGCTCGTCGGCGAGAACGGCGCGGGCAAGTCGAGCCTGATGAAGATACTGGGCGGCCTGTATGCGCCCGATTCAGGCAGCATCCGTGTGCGCGGCGAGGCCACGCGCATGTCGAGCGTCAACGACGCCGCGCGCGCCGGCATCGCGACCATTCATCAGGAGTTGAATCTCGTCGATACGCTGTCCGCCGTCGATAACATATTCCTCGGCAAGGAGATGCGCACGCGCATGGGCTTCCCCGACCGCCGCGCGATGCGCGCCGCCGCCATGAACGTGCTCACGCAACTGGGCTTTCGCCTTGGGCCGGAGACGCTCGTCGGCACGCTGCGCGTCGGCGAGAAGCAACTCGTGGAGATCGCCAAGGCGCTGCTCGCCGACGCGCGCGTCCTCTTCATGGACGAACCCACCTCCGCTCTTTCGGACACGGAAACGCGCGCGCTGCTCGGCCTGACCCGCGCGTTGCGGGAGCGCGGCATGGGTATCGTGCTGATCAGTCATCGCCTGAGCGAAGTCTTCGCGGTCGCGGACCGCGTGACCGTGTTGCGCGATGGGCGGCGCATCGCAACGCTGCCGATGCGGCATGTGGAGTCCTCGCAGGCGCTCGTTTCGATGATGATCGGAAAGGACTTCGCGCCGCCCGAGCGCACTGAAGCTGAAGCGCCTCAGGCGCGCCCGCTTGCGGTCGAAGTGCGCGATCTCACGCTTGGCGGCGCAGCACGCGCGCCGGTGGCCGAGGTCTCGTTCGCCGTGCAGCAGGGCGAGGTCTTCGGCATCTCGGGACTGCTCGGTGCGGGCAAGACCGAGATACTCGAAGCGATCTTCGGTGTGTCGCCTTATCGGCGCACCGGCGAGATTCGCATTGCCGGCCAGCCGCGCGCGATCGACTCGCCGGATCGCGCGGCCGCCGCCGGACTCGCGTTTGTCACGGAGGACCGCAAGAAAGACGGCCTCGTGCTCGATCACTCGCTCGAAGCGAATCTGCTGTTGCCCTCGCTATCGCGCGCGCCGGGCTTTCCGCTGTATCGGCGCGCACGCATGCACGCATGGGCCGCATCGCAGGCGCGCGCGTCGAACGTCAAGCATCGCAGTCTCGCGCAGGTCGCCAGCACGTTATCGGGCGGCAACCAGCAGAAGCTCATCATCGGCAAGTGGCTGATGACCCGGCCGCGCATCCTGCTGCTCGATGAACCGACGCGCGGCGTGGACGTGGCCGCCAAGGCCGAGATCTACCGGCAAGTGCTGGCGGCCGCGCGCGGCGGCGTGACGGTGATCGTCGCGAGCTCGGAGATCGACGAGCTGATGTTGCTGTGCGACCGCATCCTTGTGATGTGTGAAGGACGCGCGCGCGGCGTGCTGAAACGCGAGCAGTTTTCAGGCGACGTGCTCATCAGGATGGCATCGCCCTGAATCAAGCCGGGCGAAGACACGGAGGCATTCATCATGCTGCATGCGCAGGACCAACTCGCCGAGCCCGCGGCCAGCGCCCGCCAGCGACATCTGAGCACCTTCCTCACGACGCTCAAGTACTACCTGGGGCTCATCGTGCTGCTGGTGGTCGGCGCACTTACGTCGCCGCATGCCGCCGACGGCGCCAACATCTTCCTGTCGAGCGCCAATATCTCGGACGTGTTCCGTCAGGTGGCGAACGTCGGCGTGATCTCCATCGGCATGACGCTTGTCATCATCACGGCGGGCATCGATCTCTCGGTGGGCGCGATCATGGGCCTCGGCAGCGTGCTCACCGCCATGCTGCTCACCACCGACGGCTGGAATCGCGCGACCCACGCATCCCTCGTGCTGGTGGCGATAGCGGTGTTCGTCATCGTCTTCACCGTGTCCGGCATCGCACGCGGCATTTTGAATACAAGAAACCTGAAGACCGCGCGACGGCCCGCGAGCGTGCTGCCGCAGGCAGGCATCGCGCTCGTCGCGGCGTTGCTGGCCTGCGCCGGCATCGCGTTGCATGGCGCGCATCGCATGCCGCTTCTCGCGGTCATGGGCATCGTGCCGCTCGCGGGCTTCACGGTCGGCGCGCTCAACGGCTGGATCATCACCCGCGGACGCATGCAGCCCTTCATCGTCACACTGGCCGCAATGGTCGGCGTGCTCGGCGCGGCACGCCTGATTGCCGGCCAGGACACGGCGGTCTATTCGATCTACAGCGGCACCAACGCCACCACGGACATCGAGGCCTTGCGCGCCCTGCTCTTCAACGTGGTGCCGGTGCCCGCGCTGTTCTTCCTGGCGATCGCGGTCGTGGTTGGCTTCGTGATGAACCGTACGGTGTTCGGCAAGTACCTGTACGCCATCGGCGGCAACGAGAAGTGCGCGCTGATCTCGGGGCTCTCCGTCGCGCGTCACAAGACGGCCGCGTATGCGCTTTCGGGGCTGCTGTCCGCGCTGGTCGGCGTGCTCTACGCAGCGCAATACCGGCAAGGCAAGGCCGATGCGGGCATGGGCTGGGAACTGGACGCCATTGCCGCCGTGGTGATCGGCGGCACGAGTCTCGCGGGCGGGGTCGGACGTGTGTCGGGCACGGTCGCGGGCGTGCTGATATTCGGCTTCTTGAGCAATATCCTCCTGCTCAACGATATCGACAGCAACACGCAACTGGTGCTCAAGGGGCTCATCATCGTGATTGCGGTATTCCTGCAGCAGACTGACATCGGCAAGCGCGGGCTGCTAAAGCGCTTCACCGGGCGCGGAGGATGAGCCCCCTTCGGCACCCGGTTCCAGAGCGGGACTACGGCCGTGTCCAAAGGGATAACCTGTGCTCTGCATGATGTTTATTTGTTTTTGGCTGGCTGAAAGTCATGGATAATCATATCCACGCCCCTGATTAAAGTCCGAACATAGCGTCTCCGAACTAAACATTCGGGCGGACAAGACTGGCTGCAGCGAGTATGACGATGTAATGTCACGTCTCTTAGCAGAAACGCTTATTTGAAGTTCGCGTTCTGGCGTGGTAAAACTCTCTGCCGCTCGAAATTTCAGAGCGCATCTTCAACCGAATACGTCTCAAAAGGGTTTGGACAAATGGCAACGGGTACTGTTAAGTGGTTCAACGATGCAAAGGGTTTTGGCTTCATTACGCCGGATGACGGTGGCGAAGACCTGTTTGCACATTTCTCCGAAATCCAATCCAAGGGTTTCAAGTCACTCCAGGAGAACCAGAAGGTGAGCTTCGAAGTCAAGCAAGGCCCCAAGGGCAAGCAAGCTTCGACGATCCAGCCGCTGTAAGTCAGGCGGTTCAGCCTTCAGGCACGAAACGGCCCGCAAGGGCCGTTTTGCATTGGTAACCCAGGAATTGAAATGCCGGCCTTGTGTTCCGGGCTCGTGCGGACTTGCCTCATGCAATGTGCAAGGTTTCCGTTTCGCACGGCACGCGGCGGAATTCCGTAGAATTAATATGATTTTTAGCTTGGCCGCCCCGCGCTTAGGCGAAATTCTTTCTTTCATATACCGTGATTCATGCAAGCGATCGGAAAAAATGCCGTGCAGGCGTACGGCAAAAAACAAATGCATTGCTCTTCGCCTTGTGGTTTGCCGCTTGCGACGCCCATGCACAGTCATTCGCCCTGAACACGCGCGCCGCGCGCTTTGCTTCCGCTGTCGTGCTCAACGATTTCCATACGGCTCAGGCTGGCGGCGGCTATGTGTTCTCCTACGACAGCCATGAGACCGAGGCAGCGCTTGCAGCGAAGCTCGATCGCTGGTTCTCCGGCAAGGATCCTCACGCAATCACGATGGACCCCGCCGAGAAGCAGGCGCTATTCGGTTTCTACTGGGCCGCGAGCATGATGTCGGCGAACTCGCCATGCTTCGCTGATATCGCCGATTCTGCCTGCCGCGACGACCTCACGCGCTGGATGACGCGTGAAATGGACGACGATCCGCGCTTCATCCGCGATTACGACGCGGCGCGCAGCGCGCTCGGCCTTCCTGGCCTGGCTCCCGGCTCGCATTGAGCGTCGGACCTCGCGTGCTCTTTGCGGGAAACGCACAGCATGTGGGACTTTCGCATCACGCGAAGGGTCATCGCAGAGCCAGGCGATCTTCGCCAGCACGCTTGCCAGCAGGGACAGCACACCGATGGTTTCAAGCAGCGCGGGAATCATGATCGCCTCCGTGCATCGGGACAGGCTTTATCGGTGGAACAGCGTCGGCGCGTAGGTCTTCACGAAGAACGCGATCGTGATGCCGGCGCTGACGAGCAAGGTGCCCGCCCGGATCAGTTGCGGCGGCGCGCGCCGGCCGAGCTGTGCGCCGCCGTAGCCGCCGAGCATCGCCGCGAGCAGCATGGCGATGGTTTCGGGCCAGCGAACGGCGTGCGCGGCCGCGAAGGTGAGCACCGCAACCGAATTGGCCGCGCTCACCAGCAGCGTGCGCGGCGCATTGAGGCTCTTCAGATCGCGTGCATCGAGCAGTCCCCAGACAGCCATCATCATGATGCCGACCGCGCCGCCAAAGTAGCCGCCATACACGCCAAGCACGAATTGAATCGACAGCACGGCAGGCGCGCCGATACGCCAGCGGCGCCGCAAGGTTTGGCCGAGCCTGCGCCCGAAGGCGAGCGTGATGCTCGCGCACAGCAACAACCAGGGCAACACGAAGGAGAAGGTCTTCGACGACGTGGAGAGCAGCAGCGCCGCCCCTGCGAAGCCGCCGATCAACGTCACGACCAGCATCCAGCGGATAGGCACCGAGCCGACTGGCCCGAGCCCGTCGCGATACGCCCAGGCACTCACGACGCCGCCGGGAAACAATGCAACGGTGCTCGAAGCGTTCGCCTGAACCGGTGGCAAGCCGGCGGCGATCATCGCGGGCAGGCTGACAAACGAGCCCCCGCCGGCCAGTGCGTTCATGGCCCCCGCGAGAAAACCTGCGCCGCTGACGAGAAGAATGGATTGCATGCGACAGATGCTATCGGCAGGACTGCACGCTTACAATCTGGCATTTCCAATGTGAGACTTCGGTTCCGCCGAAGCATGCGTCATGCGTTTCGACCTCACCGACATGCGCCTGTTCCTGACCGTCATCGAGCGCGGCAGCATCACGGCGGGCGCGCAGGCCATGCACCTCGCGCTGGCTTCCGCGAGCGAACGCATCGCGGGCATGGAGGCGGCGCTCGGTGCGCCGCTGTTGGAGCGCAACCGGCGCGGGGTGCAGGCAACCGCCGCCGGCGAAGCGTTCGCGCGGCATGCACGCGCCATTCTCGGCCAGGTCGAGCAGATGCGCGGCGAGTTGCGCTCCTTCGCCACCGGCCTCAAAGGCCGCATCAAGCTGCTCTCGAACACCGCCGCGCTCGCCACGCTGCTGCCGCCACGGCTTGCACGCTTCCTCGCCGATTACCCCGATCTCTCCATCGACCTCGATGAACGTCCGAGCGTCGACATCGTGCAGATCATCGCCGAGGGTCGCGCCGATCTCGGCGTCGTCTCCGATACCACGGATCTCGGCATGCTCCAGACGCATCTGATCGCGCAGGATCAACTGGTCGTCGTGGCGCACCGGTCGCATCGCATCGCGGGTGAACGCGCGGTGGCGTTTGCGGAGATCGTCGGAGAAGCGTTCGTCGGACTCTCCGATGCCGCGCTTGAAATGCATCTGGCCGAGCGCGCCTCGCGTATCGGGCGGCAGATCAACTATCGCATCCGCATGCGCAGCGTCGACAATGTCGGCATGCTCGCGGCGGCGGGCATCGGGCTCGTGATCCTGTCGGAGGCATCGGCGCGCATGCTCGAACGGCCGGAGCTCGCCATCGTGCCGCTCTCGGAGCCATGGGCCACGCGCCGCCTGCACCTGTGCGCGCGCGACTTCGACGCGCTGACACCGCATGCACGCCTGCTCGCCGAGGCGCTCAAGGAAGCGGCCCAACACGCTTGAAGCGTGCCTCACATCCGATGAATCCCCTAGGCAAAACCCTTTCTGTACTGGGCATTCGGCTTGCACGACCCTATATGCTTAAGTGCTTGCCACGCGCTTTAGCGCGTTCATATGCTTGCTCACACGACAAGCGCCAAACAGGAGGCGGTCATGAAGAAAGTTTCCACGCGCGCGCCGCGACGCGCCATGCACATCGCGCTGATCGCCGGCGCGGCCGGGTTGTGCTTTGCATCGGCGGCCAATGCCGACAGCCAGGCCGCGAAGAAGATGGGGCAGATGGGCATCATCAACCAGACGCTGCAGCCCAAGCCACTGCGCTCGAACAACAACGCGTATTCGAACAACGCCAACAGCAATACGACGAATCCCGGCTATAACAACAACTCGACCTACAACCCGAATGCCGCCAATGCGGGCACGGCCAATGGCATGAATGGCGCGAACAGTGCGAATGGCGCCGCCGCGGCGGGCAGAAAGTAAGACTCGCGCCGGGCTTGAAAAAAAGCCGCCCACGCAGCGGGCGGCCAATCTCCCCTATTCCAGCACGGCTGATCTTTTATACTGGGCTCAAGGTCAAGATGTTCTCGCGCACCGCGCGATTCCCTTCCGCGAGCTCATGAAAAAGATCAAGCCCGGCCTGCTGCTCGAACTCGTTGCCAATCTTCTGCTGCCGTGGCTCGCTTACCGGCTCGCGCTGCCGCATTGGGGCGATGTCGGGGCGCTATATGCATCGGCTGCACCACCGCTCGTCTGGAGTCTCGCCGAGTTCGCACGCACGAGGCGCGTCGACGCGCTCTCCGCACTGGTCCTGTTCGGCATCGCGCTGTCCATCGTGCTGCTCGCACTGGGCGGCAGTCCCCGCATCCTGCTCGTGCGCGAATCGCTCGCCGCGGGCGCCACCGGCATCGTCTTCCTCATCTCGCTCCTGTTCGACCGCCCGTTGATCTTTTATCTGGCGCGCGCCACTGTCACGCGCGAACAGGAAAACGGCGCCGAGCGCTTCGAAGCCTATTGGAATGAAAGCGCCGGCCTGCGCAGTTCGCTGCGACTCATGACGCTCGTCTGGGGCATCGGGCTGACGGCCGAAACCGCCTTGCGCTTCTGGTTCGCGTGGACCTGGCCGGTGGAACGCTATCTGGTCGTGTCGCCTGTCGTGAGCTACGCGATGTACGGCGGCCTGCTGGCGTGGACCTTCTGGTTTCGCGCGAGACTCATCGAACGCCAGGGTGAGAGCGGTCCTTCCCGCGACGGTCTACTCGGCTAGGCTTTCGAGCGCTTCGCCACACTGCGCGATATGACGCGCGATCGCTTCGTTGACCTTGTCCGCATGCGTGAGCGGCCCCATGTGCCCGGCATCCGGCACGGTCATGAGTTGCGCGACAGGCATCAGCGTGCTGAGGATCTCCGCGATGAGCCGCGTCGGCGGGGGCGCATGTTCGCCGCGCATCACGAGGGTGGGAATGCGCAGCTTCGCGTAGGCGCTGGGCAGTGTCGGTTCGTGGATCAGCGCGCAAAAGTCGAGCGGCGCCTTCGGCACCCAGCGCGTGAGCATTGACTGCACCGAAGGCCGCAACGCCGAGAACGCGCCCTCTCCGCCCCAGTAATCGACAAAAGCAGTGGCGGCGCCGCGCAGGTCGCCGGCCACGACGCCCTCCGCCGTGCGCGAGGCGATCGCAAGGATCTCGGCGAACTCGCGCGCGCCGTCCGCGCCCATGCCCTTCAGCAAGTTGAAGGCGGAGGGCTCGTACAGCGTGATGCTTGCCACGTCGCGCGGGCGTTCGAGCGCCGCGCGCAACGCCACGCCGCCGCCATACGAATGACCGACCAGATGAACCTGGCCCGGATGACGATCGATGATATCGACCGTGCGGGCCGCTTCGTCGGCCAGTGTGAAGGCACGCTCGCCGCCCCACGGACCGACGCCGTCGCAGCCGTAGTGCTCAGGCGCGAAGAACGCGTGCCGAGGACTCATTGAGGCAAGCGTCTCGCGCAAGGGCCGCCACTGGTTTGCGCCCGAGCCGGAGCAATGCAGGGCGATCACGGAAACAGCGGCTTTATCGTTCTTCGAAGTCGTCGACATGGTGGAGGGCGGATGGATGATGAGGTCAGGCGTCCGTCTGATCGCATGCGCGCATGCGCCGTTCGAGTTCGCCGATGTCGGCGCACGACTCCAGCCAGGCATCGCGCCGGCCGTGTTCGGCGCGGTTGAGCAGCACGCGGACCCAGCAGATCAGATGGGGCAAAAGAATTTCCCTGGACACGTCGATCAGGATTCCCAACATGGTTCGCTCCACTTTCGGCAGCAGGTCATGCGTTTCAATGCCGGCAGAGCGATTCATTCATTGGTTCACTGATGCTTGGTTCGATCAGGAAGTCGCTGAGGCGGCGGGTGTCGGAATAGCAATGCACCGGCCGTGCCAGTTTCGCGAAATGCTTGTCCAGCAAGGCTTTGGCGCGCGCTGCCACGGAACCGTGTCGGACCTCGGCCAACGCTTTCAAACTGAAAGTCAGCACGTAGCCAACACGTCCAAGGCCGTGCGCGCTGTGTCTTACAACCATCCAAACTGCGAATGTTCGGGGAAAATTCCCGAAATAAGGGATCAAGCTGTCCCACACGGGTGCCGTAAACAGCCTGAACAGCCGCGCAAAGCCTCGGCCGGCGCGACAGCCGGCCACCTGCGAATGGCGCGATAAGATACGGCAGCCTTAGGTCCTTGCGCCCCGGCCTGCCCCTTGCCACGCTCACTCGGAGATAAACGGCTTGCCCAGCCCCGGTCGTCATTCGCTCACCTCCAGGATGACGGTGTTCATCGTCGCAGTCTGCGTGCTGCTGATCGGCACCGACGTATGGCGCAGTCTCGCCGCCCGTCGCGCCCAGCTCGACGAGATGACCACCGCCACGTCCAACCTCGCGCGCGCAATGGCGCAGCACGCCAACGACACCTTCAGGCAAGCCGATGTCACGCTGCTCGGCATGGTGGAACGCGTCGAGGAAGACGGGACTGGCCCGGAGGCGCTGGCGCGCCTGCATCGCTCGCTCGTCTCGCGGGTCGAGCAGTTGCCGCAGTTGAACGGCCTGTTCATCTACGACAAGAACGGCACCTGGATCGTCAACTCGCAGCCGGTGCTGGATCAACGCTTCAACAACTCCGACCGCGAGTATTTCGAATACCACCGCACACACACGGATCAGGGAACGCATATCGGCGTGCCGGTGCAGAGCCGCTCGACCGGAAAATGGATCGTGCCGGTTTCACGCCGCATCGACGCGCCCGATGGCAGCTTCGCGGGCGTCGCGCTGGCGACCATCAACGTCACCTTCTTCTCGAGCTTCTACGAAAGCCTGGACCTTGGCGAGGACGGCGCGGCGGTGCTCGTGCTGAACTCCGGCGCGATGGTCGTACGCCGCCCATTCGAGGACCGCTTCGTCGGCAAGAACGTGATCGACACGACATTGTTCCGCGCGCACCTCGAACAAGGCCGCTCGGGTGTTTTCACGATCAACTCGTCGCAGGACCACATCACGCGCCTCAACAGTTTCCGCGAGTTGCCGGACTATCCGCTGTTCGTCGCGGCGGCGCTGTCGCGTGACGAGATCATCGCGCCGTGGTGGCGCGACACGCTCTGGCATGCCGCCATCACCGGGATGCTGGCACTGGTGCTGGCCCTCTTCGGCTCGAGCCTCGTGCGCCAGATCAACGCACGCACGCGCGTCGAGCAGGAACTGGCCCGCAGCCTCGCGACCACGCGCACTGTGCTCGACACGGCGATCAACCCGATCATTACCGTGGACGAGCGCGGCGCGATCCGCTCCTTCAATTCCGCCGGCGAGCGGGTGTTCGGCTACGCAGCGAGCGAGATCATCGGGCAGAACATCCGCATGCTCGTGCCGCCGCCGCATCTCGACGCGTATAACGAATACATAATGCAATTCAAGGGCGAGTCAGGCGTCGCAACGGCCGAATGCGAGCTGTCTGGATTGCGCAAGGACGGCACTTCGTTCCCGGCGCATGTCTCCACCGGGGCCATGCGCCTTGATGGTGCTTTGCATTTTGTATCTGTGATTACCGATATCTCGCGGCAGAAGAAGGAACGCGGCGAACTCGCCGATGCGCGCGACCAGTTGCTCCTCGCCGCCGACATCGCCGAACTGGGCATCTGGTCGTGGGATCTCGCCACCGACAAGTTGCACTGGAATGCGCGCATGTTCGAGATCTACCAGTACCCGCCGCAACTGCTGGACAACGGCCTGCATTACGAACATTGGCGCCGCCGCATTCATGCCGAGGATGTCGAGGGCGTCGATACCGGCCTGCGCGCCGTGGCCGCGGGCACTGCCGATGCCCTGCCGCCGTTCCGCATCGTCCTGCCCGACGGCACCACGCGCCGCATCCAGAGCGGCCTGCGGGTGCAACGCGATGCGCACGGCAAGCCCATGAGCATGACGGGCGTGAATTACGACATCACTGACCAGTACGAACTCGAGTTCCATCTGCGCAACGCGAAGGAACAGGCGGATGCCGCCAGTGCGGCGAAGTCCTCGTTCCTCGCGAACATGAGTCACGAAATTCGCACGCCGATGAACGCAGTCCTCGGCATGCTGCATCTGGTGCAGTCCACCGCGCTCAATCTGAGGCAGCAGGACTACATCGGCAAGGCAGAAATGGCGGCGCGGTCGCTGCTGAACCTGCTCAACGACATCCTCGATTATTCGAAGATCGAAGCAGGCAAGCTGCAACTGGACATTCATCCGTTCGAGCCCGAGAAACTGCTGGAGGAACTGGGCGTCGTGCTTTCGGGGAATCAGGGCGCGAAAGATGTCGAAGTGCTGTTCGATCTCGACCCGGCCGTGCCCGGCGTGCTGGTCGGCGACGGCTTCCGGCTGCAACAGGTGCTCATCAATCTCGCGGGCAACGCGCTCAAGTTCACGTCGAGCGGCGAGATCGTCGTCGGCATGCAGCTTCTCGACAGCTCGCGCGATGCGGCCGGCGAAACGGCGCGCGTGCGCATCTCGGTGAGCGACAGCGGCATCGGCATCAGCGCAGAGCAACTGGAACGCATCTTCGAAGGCTTCACGCAAGCGGAGGCCTCGACCTCGCGGCGCTATGGCGGCTCGGGACTTGGGCTCGTCATCTGCAAGCGCCTTGTCGGCATGATGGGTGGCCGGATCGAAGTGAAGAGCCGTGTCGGCGAAGGCAGCCGCTTCTGGTTCGACATCACGCTGGGTATCGAACGCGCGGCCGTAGCAGTGCCTGATGAGAGTCCGGTCCTCGAACATGGCGCACGTATTCTGATCGCCGACGACAACGCGATCGCGCGCGAGATCCTCTCGCGTACGGTGCGCGCGCTGGGCTGGCAGGCCGACGTGGTCACGAGCGGCATCGAGGCAGTCGAGCGCATCGGCGAGGCCGCGCGCGGACCCGCGCCCTATGACATCGCACTGCTGGACTGGCGCATGCCGGGCCTCGACGGGCTGAACGCCGCCAGGCTCATCGGCACGATGAAGGGCCGCGCTCCAGCGCCGCTGGTGCTGCTCGTGACGGCGTTCGGCCGCGAGACCTTGCGTGAATCGCAGGAGCAAGGCAGCGCGCCTTTCGCCGGGTTCCTCACGAAGCCCGTCACGCCGAAGCAGCTCGTCAACGCGATTCGCGCGGCACTGCCGGGACCGGGCGGCACACGGTCGTCCCATACGCCAGCGCTTGGCGATGCCGCCGGCGCGCGGCGTCTCGCGGGCATGACGCTGCTGGTCGTCGAGGATAACGCGCTCAACCGTCAGGTCGCCGAAGGCCTGCTGCACGCCGAGGGTGCGCACGTGACGCTGGCGGAAGGCGGACGCCAAGGCGTCGAGCGCGTGTGCGCGAGCGACATGCACTTCGACGCCGTGTTGATGGACGTGCAGATGCCCGATCTCGACGGCCTGGAAGCCACGCGGCTGATTCGCGCCGACAGCCGCTTCGCCGCGCTGCCGATCATCGCAATGACCGCCAATGCATCCGGCGCGGATCGCGAGCGTTGCCTGCAAGCGGGCATGAACGATCACGTCGGCAAGCCGATCGACGTGGAGCGGCTCGTTGCCGTGTTGCGCTCGCGGGCACAGGTTGAAACGGCAAGCGAACCGGGCGCAGCATTGACGACGATCGAGGCACGCGGCTCGATCATCGCGCGTTTCGGCGGCAATCTGGATCTGATCCATCAGGTGGCCGGCGACTTCGGCTCGCAAGCCGAAGCGCAACTGGCCCGTTTGGCCGGACGGCTCGCCGATCACGACGCAAACGGCGCCGCCTCGGTGCTGCACGCCATCAAGGGCAGTGCGGGGACAGTGGGCGCCAGCGCGCTCGCGCAGCTTGCGAGCCAGTTCGAAAGCGATCTGCTCCATCGCGATGACGACGACCGCGCGCTTGCTTCCATCCGCGCCGGGCTGCCACGCATGCAGCAACTGCTCGCATCGAGTGTCGATCAACTCACGCACGCATTCGCGCACGCGACCCCGCCGTCACAGGCTCCCGCACAGCCAGATCCGCTCGATGAGCAAGACTGGCGCGAGCGCCTCACGACTATCGTGAACCTGCTCGATGCATCGAACCTGCAGGCCATCGCGCTCTCGGAGAACCTGTCGGCGCTTGCGCCCAGCGGGCAGCGCGACGACTTCGAGCATTTCCTCGCGCGCGTCAGGGCGCTCGACTTCGCGCGTGCGTCGAAGATCGCGCGCGACATGCTGGAGCAGGTCTGACATGGAAGCGCTTCTGCAAACCTGGCTGCTGCATGTGAACCGGCGTCCCAAGCTTCTGATCGCCGACGACGAGCCGCTCAACATCCGCGTGCTCTACGAGTTGCTGCACGATGTGTGCGATATCTTCATGGCAACCAGCGGCGAGCAGGCGCTCCAGGTATGCCGTACCGAAGCGCCGGACCTGATCCTGCTCGATGTCGTAATGGATGATCTCGACGGACACGAAGTCTGCCGCCGCCTGAAGGCCGATCCGCTCACGCGCGACGTGCCCGTCATCTTCATCACGTCGCAGGACCGCGCCGACGATGAAGTCAAGGCGCTCGAACTGGGGGCCGTGGACTTCATCAGCAAGCCGATCAATCCGGTCGTCACGAAAGCGCGCGTGCGCACGCATCTGACAATCAAATTCCAGGGCGACCTGCTGCGCGCCAGTGCTTTGCTCGACGGACTCACGGGCGTGTCCAACCGCCGCAAGTTCGATGAGGACCTGCACGCGGACTGGCGCCAGTGCGCGCGCGAAGAAACTTCGCTGGCCCTGCTGATGGTGGATGTGGATTGCTTCAAGCGCTTCAACGACCACTACGGACATCTGGCCGGCGACGCCTGTCTCAAGGCCATTGCAAAGGCCTTGGCGGATGCGCTGCGCCGCCCGTACGACAAGCTTGCGCGTTATGGCGGCGAGGAGTTCGCCTGCCTGTTGCCGAAGACCGATCTCGCGGGCGCGCAATGCATTGCTCAACGCATCGTCGATGGCGTGCGCGCGCTCGACATCGGCCATGTGTCATCGGAGGTGGAAACGCGCGTGACGATTTCGGTCGGCGTGGCGTCCGTGCGGCCGGCACGCGGCAGCACGCCCGACATGCTGCTCAAGGCCGCCGACGATGCGCTCTATGAGGCGAAACGCGCAGGACGCGCGCGCTTCGCAGTAGCGCCGCAAGCAATGCGAGCGGCGACGAACGAAGATCACATGCCGCGCGGGTCACGCACGTACACGGGGAACGGATGAACATTCGCACCCGCCGATGCCTCCAGCGCCGCTCGCAGCGCCTCACGCGCCCGGCGGGTGGAAGCGAGCGCCGCACGCACGCGCGCTTGCAGCACGGCGGGCTTGGCGGGTTTCGCGATGACATCGGCCGCGCCTGCATCGAGGATGCGGCGTTCGGTTTCGGCGTCGCAGGCATCGGCGAGCACGATGAGCGGCACAAGCAGATTCGGCGCGAGCAAGGCGCGGACGGTCTGTTCGAGCGCTTGCGTTTCGCCGGGTGCGTTGCTGCAACGGGAATCGAGCACGATGGCGTCCGGCTCGTCGCGCGCGATGAGATTCAGCGCGGCCTCGCGATCCGTGACGACATCCAGCGCACCGAACGCTTCGAGCGCGTCACGTTGCGCCAGCGCCGTATCGTTGCCGAGGATGCCGAGCAGCCGCACGCCCGTCCCCGCCGATGCCGATGCCTGCGCATCCGCGTCATGCGAGCGGGCCCGCATGTGCAGCGCGCGGTCCGTCAGACGCAATTGCGCGCGCACACGTGCCTGCAGGCGCGCGGCGACCAGCGGCTTGATGACGTAATCGGAGGCACCCATGTTGAAGGCATCGACTTCGAGCGCCGGTGCATCGTGACTCGTGACGAAGATCACGGGCACGCGCGACAGCTTCGCGTCATGCTTGAGGATCTCGCAGACGTCGAAGCCGGTCATGGTCGGCAGATTGGCATCCAGCAGGATCAGGTCCGGCGTGGATTCGCGCGCCAAGGCAAGCGCGGCCTCGCCGGTGGTGGCGAAGCGTTGATCGGGGCATTCCGCGAGCATCTCGCCGATGATGCGAATCATCGCCGGGTCGTCGTCCACGAGAAGCAAACGCGGCTGAAATACAGAAACAGAAGGGGAGTTTTCGGCTGTGTCCATGTTTCGCGGGAAATTCGTCAGACGATAAACATTGATGAACTTTACGCTCGACTTGCGCACGCTGCAAACGCAAATCGCATCTACCCGAGAATTATCTGATATTTCATGATCCGCCAAATTTTATTCATTCAAGCACTGCACGGCAATGCGCGACCGGCGCCGGCGGCGACATATCTTCGCCATGGCGGCAGCCAATCGCTGCAAGGCTTGCCGGTTTCGAACGAACGTAAAGCAATAAATGCCTTGCATTTGCTAATCGATATCCGCCGACCAATGCAAACATTCAAATTCCGCTTATCGTTTGCGAGACGTGTCGTCACGATGCATTCCAATGCATACTTGCTTCTGCATATATAAGAACGGGAACAACAGCCATGCACGGGGAAACCAGAACACTCTATTTCGCGGGCCGCACGGTATCGGAAGAACTCTCCGAACGGCTGCATGCACGCGGCTGGACCATCGAACGCATCGATCCGGCCAAGCCTGCGAAATCCTCGAAGCAGGGCAAGCGGGCGGCGGCGGGCATCGTCGATCTGACCCGGCGCGGCTTCGCCAGCGAACCCGCGCTCCTGAGCGAAATGCTCGCCACTTATCAGGTGGGCTGGGTTGCGACTGTCGATGCCGATTACGTCGACAGCCCGGAAATCTGCCGCCTCATCCGCGACTTCTGTTTCGACTACGTGACCGTGCCCTCCGCGGCGGACCGTCTGGTCGATGCAGTGGGGCACGCGTACGGCATGGTGTCGCTGCACGACAATGCGTCCCGCGACACCCGCAAGGACGACTGCGTGGAAGGCGGCATGGTGGGCTCGTGCGACGCCATGCTGGCCTTGTATCGCTCGGTCCGCAAAGTGGCGATGACCGACGCGCCCGTGTTCATCTCCGGCGAATCCGGCACCGGAAA
The DNA here is from genome assembly GCF_031451315.1 of Caballeronia sp. LZ032. Classification (NCBI taxonomy): domain Bacteria; kingdom Pseudomonadati; phylum Pseudomonadota; class Betaproteobacteria; order Burkholderiales; family Burkholderiaceae; genus Caballeronia; species Caballeronia sp. LZ032. The sequence continues at coordinate 598,059 of NZ_JARUXP010000003.1, read as the reverse complement.
GGAACTCACGGCCGTGGCCATCCACGAGCGTTCCGTGCGCCGCGAACAGCCTTTTGTGGCGATCAACTGCGGCGCCATTCCGCCTCACTTGCTGCAATCCGAACTCTTCGGCTATGAACGCGGCGCGTTCACCGGTGCGAACCAACGCAAGATCGGCCGGGTGGAAGCGGCTGACGGCGGCACGCTCTTCCTTGATGAAATCGGCGACTTGCCGCTCGAAAGCCAGGCGAGCCTGCTGCGCTTCCTGCAGGAACGCAAGATCGAACGTCTCGGCGGACAGGACTCGACGGACGTCGACGTGCGCATCATCTCGGCCACGCACGTCGACATGCAGGCCGCAATGATCGAAGGACGGTTTCGTGCGGACCTGTATCACCGTCTGTGCGTGCTGCAGATCGACGAGCCGCCGTTGCGCGTGCGCGGCAAGGACATCGAACTGCTGGCGAACCACATGCTCGAACGCTTTCGCAAGGATGCGAGCCGCCGTCTGCGTGGCTTCTCGCCGTGCGCGATCGCGGCGCTGCATAACTACGGCTGGCCCGGCAATGTGCGCGAGCTGATCAATCGCGTGCGCCGCGCCATCGTCATGTCGGAAGGACGTCAGATTCTGGCAAGCGACCTCGAACTCGGCGAGTATGCGGAGGCCGCGCCGATGACGCTCGCACAGGCGCGCGAAGCCGCCGAGCGGCAGGCGATCGAAGTCGCCTTGCTGCGCCATCGGGGACGTCTGGGCGAAGCAGCCGACGAACTGGGCATCTCGCGCGTCACGCTGTATCGCATGCTGACGGCGTATGGCTTGCGGGTCAAATCCGACCGGCCGATGGAAGCGTCGGGGAGCTGACTTTCACATCATTTGCCGTTTGAATACTGCATGCGAATCATGATTCGGTTACGCATGTTTTCAGGAACCTCTTCTCCCGCGCTGCGCTCGAATGCCTGCATCGTCATCGATGCAAGTTGCATTCATTATTCGGCATGCAAGATGCCACCCGCGCATGTCCCATTGCTGTTGAGCCCGCTGGCGTGATCTCGCGCCGCCAGAATGCGTTGCGCAGTCCTGTCGCCTGAACGGCTTCGGCCTGCGTCCGCCGTGCCATGTCATTGCCTCGCCGCGCATGATCGAAACGTCGCGTGCTCCGGTTGACCTACCCCGCGAGTCACGCACGGTTTTGTCGTCATGCATTCGTCAAGCGATTCCCTGTTTCGGCACTTCACTGATCTCGCCATTCCCACGGTGCTCGCTGCATGGGTTTATTGCATGCATTCGGTCATCAGCGGCATTTTCATCGGACGTTACATCGGCGCCGATGCGCTTGCCGCGCTGAACCTGCTGGTTCCCCTGCTCTATTTGCCTTATGCATTCAGTGTGATGATCGGCGTGGGTGGTTCGACGCTCGTTGCGCGACTGCTTGGCGAGCAGCGCGAACGCGAAGCAGCCGAAGCCTTCACGCAGGCGCTATGGCTGCTCGGCGCGTGCGGCGCGGGTTTCACGCTGGCGATTCTCATCCATGCCGATACCTTCGTGCACTTGACCGGCGCGCGCGGCGATCTCGCCATGCTTGCGACGCAATTCCTCCGTGCCTACGCGCCCTTCGTGCTGTTTCCAACCGCGTGCTATGCACTCGAACTCTTCCTGCGTATAGAAGGCGCCGCAAAGTTCGGCCTTGCCTGCCTGTTCGCGAGCGGCATTGCCGATGTCGCACTGACCTGGTGGATGGTCGGTCATCTGCAATGGGGCATGCGCGGCGCGGCATGGGCGGCAGGACTCAGTCAGGCATTGGCGTGCGTGCCGATGTTCGCCTTTCACGTCGTCCGCGCGCGTCGCTTGCGCCCTGTCGCGCGCGCTTTCGCAGCGCCCGGACATGCGTGGCGCATGGCCTATAACGGCGTGTCGGAATTCTTGGGCGAGATCGCGCCGAGCGTCACGATCTTCGCCTTCAATCACGCGGTATTGCGGGCGCTCGGTGATACCGGGCTGGTCGCGTTCGCAGTCGTCGAGTATGTGACGATGATTGCCTCGGTCACGATGGTCGCGCTGGTGCAAAGCATGCAGCCGATCGTGAGCTTTCAGCGCGGCGCGGGCAATGCGCACGCCGTTTCACGCGCGTTGACCACCGGGCTCGTTACCACTACCGGCTTCGCGCTGCTTGCCGCTCTCGCCTGCCTTGCGTTTGCACAGCCGCTCGGCGACCTCTTCGTGCCCGGCGACGCCGCGGCGCAAGCGCTGTTGCATCAGGCCTTGCCGTGGTGCGCGCTGGCATTTGTGCCCGCCGCGATCAACGTGGCGATCAGCGGCTATCTGACGGCCATCGAGGCGGCGCTCGCATCGATGCTCGTGGCGCTCATGCGCAGTTGGCTGCTGTTGCTGGCGATGTTATGACTGTTGACCGCATGGCTCGGCCCGCGCGGAATCTGGATGACCGTCGCGCTCACCGAAGCTGTCACGCTGGTGGCGAGTATCGCGTTGTTTCGGCTGGGAGGGCGGCAGGTTTCTTTCATGGGCTATCTCAACGCCGATGCCCGGGCTTCGCGCGTCAGGTGAAAACGCCGGTCGACGCTTGCCAGAAGGCGTCGGGACAACCGCGTCGCGCGTCCCTGGATCAGCCGGTCCGACGCGCGCGACAGCGCATACGACACGGCCAGCACGCCGACCAGCGTCGCGCCGAACAGCGCGATGGACGTCTCGCCGTTCTTCTGCCCGAAGACGCGATCGAAGAAATGGAAGGTGAGGTACACGCAGATGAAGTGCCACAGATAAATGCCATAGCTTTCGCGTCCCAGCGCGGCGGCGCAACGCCGCAGTCCCGTGAAACGCATGCGAGAGGCGGCGCGCGGCATGCCGTGATGCTTGCGCGCCTGCTGCGAGCACGCGAACAGCAGGAACGCCACCGCGCTGCACGCCGCCGCGATGGGCGCCAGTGCGTGCGCCTTGTCGAACCAGACGCCAAGCGCGCCCGTTACCAGCGCAAACATTATCGCGAGCGCAAAGTAAAACAGGCACACGCGCCGGGTGACCGTGGACGCGCCGAGCAGATGCGAGCGGAACGCATACCATGCCCACATGCCGACGATGAAGCACGGTCCTTGCACCGGTGGCCAGAAATAGCCGAAGGTATTGTTGGCGACATTGCACTCGAGCGTCCGATGGCATTCGCTCATCGACATCACGCCGAGCGATATCGCCAGCAAGACGACCGTGGCGAGCATCAGGCGCGTGCGATCCACGGCGACAAAGAACAGCAGCGGAGCGATCATGTAGAACAGCATTTCGACGCCGATCGACCAGCCTCCCGGCACCACGTTATTGATGGCCGTCGGCGAGAGCGCATGCAGGAATACCAGATTGAGAAGGACGTCCATCGGGCCGTGCGCGCCGAGTATCCACGCGCGTTCGATGCCTGATCGCGTCGCGCCGTAGCTGATGAGCCCATAGACGGCGATGGCCGCGTAATACAGCGGCGCGATGCGGAAGAAGCGCTTGATATAGAAGCGCAGCGTGACGTGGCGCGCATCCGCGCAGCGCGCGTGATCCACTTCGAGCGTCATGAAGATCGTGATCGCGCTGATCACGAAGAACAGTTGCACGCCGTACTGCCCCATGCGCGCGATCAATGCTACGGTTCCGGGCAAATTGGGAAACTGAAACGACAGGTGTACGCCGACCACCCCGACGATCGCGAGCGCCCGTCCTGCGTCGAGCGCGGCAACACGTCCTTTCTCCATCACTCCTCTCCTCGCGGTTCGTTCCGACCTCCAAAAACTTGACAGGCCGCGAGGCCCGTGGACACGGGTGCACAGGCCGTAGTTCCTACAAATCAGCGCAATTCCGGAGACTCTTACACGATGAAACTTGATACACGTATGGATACAACTTCTGGCTTTGCGGTGCGGCACGCTATGAGTTAATAAATTGAAAGCTTCTTTCCGTATTTTTTCGTGCAGTAAAAGAATGCGTGACGGCTCAATTAACGAAGACTCTAGTTAAATGCCGCCGTGTCGTCCGGCAATATCCGACAAAGTAGTATCCGTTGGTGCATTACCCAACCAAACGACATTTCAGCGAGCACTGTTTCGAAAGCTATTCGTAGGCTTTTCTCGTTAGACTGTTGCTGAAGTTAGTGCAATCGCACGCAAAGCTTTCCGATTTCTTGACGAAACAGATGCAAACCGGAAATTTTTTTGTATCCGTCTTACGCTTCAGGCAATACCTACCGACACCGCTGAAAGCTGTCCGTTACAGCTTTTCGTCCTCTGTCGCGTTGAAAAAAGTTGAAGAATAAAGCGGCAGTTTTTATGCCGGGTTTTAGGGGGCCAGGGTGGCGTACTGTGCGATACCGAACAGTGCGTTAATTTGTGTGCTGTTCCACTGACCGGATTTTATAAACCGGCAGAGGAATCTTTTGAGCGGGGCGACAAGGGAGATGACAACGCTATCCCAATCGCAGTGCGGGAGCTTCTGGAAGGACGGCTTTCTCCGTCTGGAAAACGTCGCGACGCACGCGGAACTCAAGACCTTGCGCAGTGTGGGTGACCGCCTGCTGCGCGAAAAGGCGGGATTCAACGAAGGCTTGCTCTTCGACTTCTACCCTGAAGGTGAAGGGCCGGAAAAGCCGAAGCTCGCCCAGTTGCATCACCCTTCACATTTCGAGCGCAGCCTGCTCGAAATGGACCTGGCACGGCGCGCGCAGCGCGTGGCGATGCAGTTGCTCGGACCCAAGGCGCGCTTCGTCAGCGACAGCTTTTTCCACAAGCCGCCGCATACCGAAGCCGTCACGCCCTGGCATCAGGACGAGGCCTTCACCGACCCGCGTATCGAACATCGTGAAGTGAACTTCTGGTTCCCGCTACAACCGGTGTCGCTCGAGAATGGCTGCATGCAGTTCATTCCCGGATCGCATCTGGGCCCGGTCTTGCCGCATGGGCCGATCGGCGGAGATCCCACCACGCACGGGCTCGAATGCACGTCGGGTTTTGAAGTCAATGAAGCGGTGATCTGCCCGTTGCAGCTCGGCGATTGCACGATCCATGGCGGGCGCACGCTGCACTTTGCCGGCCCCAATCCGTCCAATGCGCCGCGCTACGCTTACTCGCTGGTGTTCGGCCTGCCGCGGCGGGCATCGAGCGAAGTGCGCAGCTTCCCCTGGAACGACAACCGGAAACTGTCGCGCGACCAGCGCGTACATGAATCACGGCGCGCTCAAGGCTCCTTCTGGCCTTACCTGTATCGCAAGGTCAAGGAGTTCGACTACACCAATCCGTACGAATGGCGGCTCGGTGCACATCGCGTCGCGCGTCTCATCAAGAAGGGCCGCACGCCGGCCAAGTGATGCAAGGACACGTCTGCTAGAACGCGGGCGCGTCTTGCCTCAGGAAACGCAGGATACGGCTGGCCACGGTGGCCGGCTGTTCCTGTTGCACCCAATGTCCCGCCCCTTCAATCAGATGCGCGGCGCGGAAATTCCGGCACGTCAGCAGGCGCATCGCATCGAAGTCGCCGGGACGCTGATACACGCCCCAGTCGCTGCTCCCCGCGATGAAACATGCCGGCACGTCGATGGTCGCGCCCGACCAGGTCCGCAACGCGGCTGCCTGATGCGCATCCGTACCGCAGCGATACCAGTTCAAGCCGCCTTGAAAACCGGTGCGCGCATATTCGCTCGCATAGATCTCCAGATCGCTGTTCGTGAGCCACGCGCATGAAGCGGCCTGCTCTTCGCTCGGCTCATGTTCGGCAACCGTCGCGGGCATGGTGGCGTCCGCGTTCATCACGTAGTAGGTCGGCAGCAAGGCGAGCTGGTCCGCTGTGACGCCATCGAGCGCATGCGGCCGGTTGCCCGCCCAGTCCGCGCTCTTCACATGGAAATAGGCACGCAGGAACGCGGCGAGCCCTCGCGGCGCATGCCGCATGTCCTGGTCCGCCTGCGGACCCGAGTAATACCATTGATAGTGCTTGCGCGGCGGATCGAGCAACGCGAGCCCGTCGACAGCGTCCTTCATCAAGGCGGCCGTCACATCGATGCGCGCGCGCGATGGATCGTCCTGCGCGGTATCGAAAGCGAATGCGGGCGGTCCGGCAAACGGCGCGCTCATCATGACGACCGACGCGAATACATCCGGCCGTATCACGCCGCACCATGCCGCCACGGGCGAGCCGAAATCATGGCCGGCCACCGCCGCCACCCGGCGATAGCCCAGCGCCGAGACCAGTCCCAGCACATCGCTCACGAGATTCGGAAAACCGAATGGGGTGAGGTCGGCATCGAAGGAAGTGTCGGCGCCCGTGGTCCGGCCATAACCTCGCTGGTCCGGCGCGATGACGTGATAACCCGCCGCGGCCAACGGCAGCATGATCTTGCGCCAGCTATACGCCAGTTCGGGAAAGCCATGCAAGAGGACGATGCACGGCCGGTCCGGCGCATCGAATCCGGCTTCGAGAACATGCATCGACAGGCCATTGCCGTTGTCGACATTGCGCGCGCGAATGCCTTCGGGAAGAGGAAGATCGATCAACGGGTCGCTCATTTCTTTATCGCTTCTGAATTGGAATCATCCTTCGAGCAGCGCGGCGAAGCGGTCTGCCAGCGTGGGACGCGAACGCATCGGCCAGATTGCACTCAGCTCGAAGGGCGGCAGGTTGTCTCCGTCGCGCACGTCGCAGAAGCGCACGCCCGCGAATTGCAGCGCCGTCACCGATTGCGGCAGCAACGATGCACCGCATCCCGCCGCAACGCAAGCGAGCACGGTCAAGGAGCGGTTCGCGTCCTGCACGACATTCGCCTCACATCCAGCCTGGCGAAATGCACTCAAAATGCCAGCGCGCACCACGGGTAATTGATCGCCGGGAAACCACACGAGGCCCGCGTCCGAGAGATCCTTGAGCCCGACCTTGCCGTCTTCGCCGGTACGGAAAGTTTGCGGCAGCACAGCGAGCAGCCGCTCGCGGACGATCAGCTTCTCGCGCATCCGCCCACCCACCGCGACCGGTGTATGCAAAAGACCAATATCGATCGTGCCCTGCTCCAGCGCACTGGCCTGTTCCGCGTTGCTCATCTCCTTGAGCATCAACTCGACGTTGGGCACTTCGGCGCGCAGGGCGGCGATGGCGCGCGGCAGAAGACTGAACAGCGCAGCCGAAGCAAAACCTATGGTCAGGCGGCCACCTCGCTGCGCGCCGATCTCCCTTGCGCGATGCGAAGCGGCCTCGATGCGCGCCACGCTCAGGCGCACATCTTCGACGATGGCTTCACCCGCCGGCGTCAACTGCGCGCCACGCCGCGTGCGTGAGAACAGCTTGACGCCGAGATCCCGCTCCATGCGCGACAACGCCTGACTCAAGGCGGGCTGGGCAATGTCGAGCACTTCGGCGGCGCGGGTCACGCTGCCCGCATCGGCGACGGCAAGAAAGTATTTGAGGTTGCGGGTCTCCATGGTGCGAGCATATCAAAATGCTATGAAAAACGAACATATCCATAGTATGCGAGGCGGATTTTGGTTTTTAGAATGCACGGGCAATCTGCATTCATCGATACAAGAGGCGGACGTGAATCCGCGCAGGAGACAGGACATGAACTGGTACCGAGAGGTATCCACAGCTGAAAAACGCACGCTGTGGGGGTGCTTCGCCGGCTGGGCGCTGGACGGCGTCGATACGCAGGTTTTCAGCCTCGTCATCCCGACGCTCATCGCGACCTGGGGCATCGGCAAGGGCCAGGCGGGCCTGATCGGCGGCGCGACGCTCGTGGCGGGCGCGCTCGGCGGCCTGCTGGCGGGCGTGCTGTCGGACCGCATCGGCCGCGTCAAGGCGCTGCAAATCACGGTGCTGTGGTTTTCTGTATTCACTTTCCTGAGCGCCTTCGCGCAGAACTTCGAACAGCTGCTCGTGCTCAAGTCCTTGCAGGGACTCGGCTTCGGCGGCGAATGGACGGCCGGCGCGGTCCTGCTCGGCGAGACGATTCGCGCGGAACATCGCGGCAAGGCGATGGGCATCGTGCAGAGCGCCTGGGGCTTCGGCTGGGCGGGCGCGGTGCTGCTCTACATGATCGTGTTCTCGTGGGTCTCGCCGGAATGGGCCTGGCGCGTGCTGTTTGCCATCGGCCTGATTCCCGCACTGCTCGTGATCTACATGCGGCGCAACATCGAAGAGCCGCCTCGCGCCGTGCGCACCGCCGAAGCCGGCGACGTCCGCCCTCAAGGCACATTCTCGATCCTCGCCGGCATTTTTCATCCATCGGTGCTGCGCACGACGATCGTCGGCGGGCTGATCGGGCTGGGCGCGCATGGCGGCTATCACGCCATCACCACATGGCTGCCCACCTATCTGAAAACGGAACGCCATCTGTCCGTGCTCGGCACCGGAGGCTATCTCGCGGTAGTGATCTCGGCGTTCATCGTCGGCTGCTTCGTCAGCGCGTGGCTGCAGGACAGGATCGGCCGCCGCAGGAACGTGATCTTCTTCGCGGTCTGCTGCGCCATCACGGTCAACATCTATGTGTTCCTGCCCATCGGCGATCTCGCGATGCTGATCCTGAGCTTTCCGCTCGGGCTGTTCTCCGCCGGCATTCCCGCCACGCTCGGCGCGCTGTTCAACGAGCTCTATCCGCAAGGCGTGCGCGGCACGGGCGTGGGCTTCTGCTACAACTTCGGACGCGTGGTGTCGGCGGTGTTTCCGGTGCTCGTCGGACACATGGGCAATTCAATGCCGATCGGACAGGCGCTTGGCATCGATGCGGGCATCGCCTATGGACTCGTGGTCATCGCCGCGTTGCTGCTGCCGGAGACCCGAGGCCGCCGCATCGCCACGGATGCTGGACCCGGCGCAGCGCGCGAACGTTCGCCCAACCATGTCTGACACGCCATGAAGCAATTACTCGACACCAGAAACGAGCAGTGGCTCGAGGCGGCGCACGCCCCCATCGACGCCATCGACAGTCATGCGCATGTCTTCGTGCGCGGCCTGCCGCTCGCGCCGCATCGCCGTCATGCACCCGACTATGACGCGACCCTCGATGACTACGCGGCGCACCTGCGCGCCAACGGCGTTTCGCATGGTGTGCTCGTGCAGCCGAGTTTTCTCGGCACGGACAACTCGTTTTTTATCGATGTCCTGCAACGCTATCCGCAGCGTTTTCGCGGCGTGGCCGTCATCGATCCTTCGATCAGCGACGCCGCGTTGCATCGGCTTGCGGAACAGGGCGTCGTGGGCATGCGTCTGAATCTTATCGGACTGGCGTTGCCGGATGTGCGGGCGGCGCACTGGCGCGGCCTGTTCGAACGCGTCAACGCATTGGGCTGGCATGTCGAGATCCATCGCAACGCCATCGACCTGCCGCTGCTCATCACGCCGCTGCTCGAACAGCACTGCACCGTGGTGATCGATCATTTCGGCCGTCCCGACCCCGCGCACGGCGCCGCCGATCCAGGCTTCCGCTATCTGCTGACGACAGCATCGAGCGGCAAGGTGTGGGTGAAACTGTCGGCGGCGTATCGAAATGTCGTGGGCGAAAACGGCACGGCGCTCGGCCAGACGCTTGCCGCCGCCCTGCTCGATGCCTTCGGCCCCGAACGGCTCGTGTGGGGCAGCGACTGGCCGCATACGCAGCATCGCAGCCTGATCGAATACGACGACTCGCGCGCCGCGCTGGACCGCTGGATTCCGGACGCCGCGCAGCGCACGGCGGTCATCCGCGACTCGGCGCGCACGCTGTTTCGTTTCGATTAACAGAAACGAAGAACGAGCGAAGGCAAGCACTGAGGCGACGCCCGCGTTAGCATGGCAAACGCCGGGCGCATCGAGACGCTCTATTCCACTTTTTTTCGGAACTCTGCCATGACGACATCTTCTTCCCGCCGCCGCGCCGCCTTCCGCGAACTGGTCGAGGCACGGCGCGGACTGCTGCTGCCCGGCGCTTTCAACGCCATGAGCGCGCGCGTCGTGGCGGACCTGGGATTCGAAGCGATCTACATCACGGGCGCGGGCGTCACGAACATGTCGCTCGGCATGCCGGATCTCGGCTTTGTCGGCCTCGCGGAAATTGCTGAACATACCGCGCGCATCCGCGATGCCGTCGATCTGCCGCTGCTCGTCGATGCCGACACCGGCTTCGGCAATGCCCTCAACGTGCGCCATACGGTGCGCACGCTCGAACGCGCGGGCGCCGATGCCATCCAGCTCGAAGATCAGGTGATGCCGAAAAAATGCGGGCATTTCGCTGGCAAGGCGGTGGTGTCGACGAGCGAAATGGTCGGCAAGATCCACGCTGCGGTGGATGCGCGCGAAGACGAGAACTTCCAGATCATTGCCCGCACTGATGCCTGCGCGGTCGAGGGCTTCGACGCGGCCATCGAACGTGCCCGCGCCTTCGTGGAAGCAGGCGCCGACATTCTCTTCGTCGAAGCGATCGAAACGCCGGAGCAGATCGCGTCGCTGCCCAAGCTGCTCGACGCACCGCAGTTGATCAACATCGTGATTGGCGGCAAGACGCCGGTGACGGACCGCGCCGACCTGCAGCAGCTCGGCTTCAGCCTCGTGCTGTATGCGAATGCGGCACTGCAAGGCGCGGTGCGCGGCATGCAGAACGCGCTGGGCGCATTGAAGTCGCAAGGCCGGCTCGACGAGGATCCCGCGGTCGTTGCGCCATTTGCGGAGCGTCAAAGGCTCGTGAACAAACCGCTCTTCGACGAACTCGACCGCAAGTACGCCGCCGATTGATCGCCCGAATATTTGCTATGCTGGCCGCCGCAACCGGACGCACGCGCGCTTGACGCATGGCGTCCGTCTCGAGGCGCCAGGGCGCCGTTCAAACCACGGAGATACAGATGGCAAAAGGTTATTGGGTCAGCGTGTACAAGACGATCATGAAGCCCGAGCAGGCTGCGGAATACGCGAAGCTTGCCACGCAGGCCATCAAGGAAGGCGGCGGCCGTCCGCTGGTGCGCGGCGTCGCGGCCCTGGCGCAAGGCGAAGGCGCGCTCGAGCGCACCGTCGTGGTCGAGTACGATTCGCTCGAAGCCGCCATTGCCGCGTACAACAGCGACACCTACAAGGAAGCGCTGCGCGTGCTCGGCGACGCCGTGGTGCGTGATTTCCGCATCGTCGAAGGCGCGGCCTGATTCATCTCTGAACCGTAGTATCCGGCCGATGTCCGTCGCGCTCATGCGCCGACGGCATCGGCCAGTTCGTTCATGTCATTCACCACAGCATCCCAATCGCTTTCGGCTTGCAGGTCGCTTGTCTGACCGGGACCGTGCTCCAGCGGCCGTGCAATGAACGCCGTCCTCAGCCCGCATTGCCTTGCCGCCGCAAGATCGTTGTTGTGCGCCGCGACAAGACAGACCTCGGCGGGCGCGAGCATCAGCACTTCGGCCGTACGCAGATAGGCCTCCGGCGCCGGCTTGTAGATCTGCGCGATTTCAGCACCGAGGATCGCATCCCACGGCAGGCCGGCGCGCTTCGCCATGTCCACCATCAGCCTGATATTGCCGTTTGAAAGCGGCGCGATGATATGGCGCGCCTTCAGGCGCTGCAAGCCCGCGACCGAATCCGGCCATGGATCGAGCCGATGCCACGCAAGATTGAGGTCATCCAGCGCTTCCGGCGGGACCGCGCTCGCATCGATGCCGAACTCGGGCAGCACGTCCAGCAGATTCTCGCGATGCAGCACGTCCAGCCTGACGAACGGCCGCTCCCCGCTGATCACTTTGCGCATGGCAGGCACATAACGGCTGCGCCAGGCATCGGCGAAGACATCGGGCCGCGCGCCGGGATGCCCGTGACGCTTCAGGAATGCATCGGCCTCGCGCGTCACGCCGCCGCGCCAGTCCACCACCGTGCCGAACACATCGAAAACGAAAGCCTTTACCTGGGACAAGCTCACCGGAATGCTCCCTTCCTGGGGTTTGAATGAACGGTCATGCCGGACCATTTGTTCCTGCCGCGCAAGACTGAAAGTCCACCGCGGGTGTACGCAACGAACCTCGAAGCGCCTAGATTACAAGCCATCGGAGCCAACAGGCCGATCCGCAACAGGCCCCTTTCTCTTATCGAGGTTCATCATGAGCAATACGCAAAAAGTCGTTATCGTCACGGGTGCGTCGCAAGGCATCGGCGCAGAGATCGTCGCGGCATTCCGCGCGCAGGGTCATGCCGTGGTCGCCACCGCGCGTTCCATCCAGCAAGCCGACGATCCGAACATCATTGCCGTGCCGGGCGACATCGGCGAACGCGCCACCGCTCAGCGCGTGGTGGATGCGGCGATCGAAAACTTCGGCCGCATCGATACGCTGATCAACAACGCAGGCATCTTCATCGCCAAGCCCTTCACACAATACACGCTGGAGGATTATGCGGCGATGCTGAACGTGAACCTCAATGGGTTCTTCCATGTCACGCAGCTTGCCATCGAACAGATGGAGAAGAACCATAGCGGGCATGTGCTCAACATCACGACCAGCCTCGTCGATCACGCGGTGAGCGGCGTGCCCTCGGTGCTCGCCTCGCTGACCAAGGGCGGCCTGAATGCCGCTACCAAGTCGCTTGCCATCGAGTACGCGAAGTCCGGCATTCGCGCCAATGCGGTCTCGCCCGGCATCATCAAGTCGCCCATGCATGCGCCTGACACGCACGAAGCGCTCGGCAAACTGCATCCGGTGGGACGCATGGGCGAAATGAGCGACATCGCCGGGGCGGTCCTGTATCTCGACAATGCGTCGTTCGTGACCGGCGAGATTCTTCACGTCGATGGCGGCCAGAGCGCGGGACATTGATGACGGTCGTTACAACCGATGTTCAAAGGAGCCACCCATGCCGATCGTAACCATTCAAGTAACGCGCGAGGGCACGACGCCAGGCACGAACGCCGTCACCGCCGCTGAAAAGGCGCGGCTCATCCAAGGCGTGAGCCAGTTGTTGCTCGACGTGTTGAACAAGCCGCTGGACGCCACCTTCGTCGTGATCGAGGAAGTGGACATGGACAACTGGGGCGTGGGTGGCCTGCCGGTGCAGGCGTATCGCCGGCAGAAGCAGGCCGGGCCGGGCTGACGCCTCACGTCGAGCGCATCATTGCCCTGGCGCGTAGAGATCGAGGAACTTGAGCGTCACGCCGTTGGTCCAGCCGAAGCCGTCCTGCAACGGATATTCGCCGCCGCCTCCACCGCCCGTGCCCTCGCCTTCGACGACATACTTCTCAACAAGCTTCTGCTGCATCGAGTAGACGTTGTTCACGTCCGCGAGGAAGCGCGTGCCGATTGGCCGCGCGAGGTCACCGCGCCCATAGCGCTTGAGCCCTTGCACGGCTATCCAGTGCAAGGGCGCCCAGCCGTTCGGCGCATCCCATTGCTGTGACGTATTGAAGGTCGTCGTGGTGAGACCGCCCGGCTTGAGCAAGATCCTGGCGACAGTGTTCGCCGTCTTCTGTGCGCGATCCGGCCAAGCGGCGCCTGCGAACAACGGATAAAGCATGGCGGCCGACGGATTGTTGCGTGGCTGTGCGAGCCGCCAGTCATAATCGCCGTAATAGCCGTTGTCGTTCCACAAATATTTGTTGATGGCGATCGCCCGCTTCGCCGCGCGGCCAATGTATTCGCCGACGCATCCGAAGTCGCGCACCTCGCCGCAGCCGATTGCAATCGTCGTTTCCAGGTGGAACATCAGGCTGTTGAGATCGACGGGAATGATGGAGGTGGTGCGGATGGTCGCGAGCGTCATGTTGTCGCCGAACCAGCGCGAGCTGAAGTCCCAGCCGCTCTCGGCCGCCGCCCGCAAGTCCCGATAGACTTCATTCGGCGGACGACTGCTCGCCTGCTTCGCGGTGGTCACGTCCTCCAGATACGACTCGTCACGCGGCGTGTCACGTTCGTCCCAATAGCGGTTGAGCACCGTCCGGTCGGGCAGCATCACGACATTGCGTTTCGCCTCGCCCGGTTGCAAGGACCGCGCGCCTTTCATCCAGTACTCATGCTCGCGGCGCAACTGCGGCAAATACTTCTGATACACGCGCCCGCCTTCCTTCTGCGCGGCGAGTTCCACCATGTACGAGAAGAACGGCGGCTGCGAACGGCTCACGTAATAAGTGCGATTACCGTTGGGAATGTGGCCGATCGTGTCGATCAGATACGCGAAGTTATCGAGCATGTCGTCGACCAGATCTTCGCGGCCCGCTTCCTGCAAGCCCAGCATCGTGAAATAGGTGTCCCAGTAGTAACCTTCGCGGAAACGCCCGCCCGGCACGACATACGACTTCGGCAGCGGGATCAGCGAACTGTTCGGCGGCACGTCCGCTACGGTCGTCAGGCGCGTGAGTTTCGGCCAGAGCCAGTCGATATGATCACGCAATGACTGACCCGGCGGTGGGGTAATGCTCTGATCCGTGGGCGGCGTGAAGTATTGCGCGACGAATGCCTTCAGGTCGAAACCTGGCGCGGACATCTGCGTGTGATAGGCCTGCAGGATCTGCGCGGGATCCATCTTCGGGGTCGCATCGACGAAGGTCTTCTGATCGGGATAGACGCCTTGCGTCTGCACCGCGACGAAGAGATCGCCATAAAGCTCGCTCGGCGGCGGGGGCAACACATAGCCGCTGGTGGCGTCGGCATGCGCCGCACTCGCGGCGATGCTCAGGAAGAACCAGACGCCGAGCATTCGGCGTGTGCTTGCTCGTCGTGTCGCTGCGGATTCACGCGATGACGCGTCAGACCCTGCGCCGTGCGAAGACAGTGCGATCATGCTCCCTCCCTCGAAGGATGTTGAACCGGACTGGTCTCGCTCAAGCAGCGCTTTTGATTATGGGTTCGTTCGGCAGCACGGCGAAGCATAGAACGCTTGATCGCGAGTAGCAACCCTCGTTACGCTTGGTCCGCGTTTCCCGCGAGCACAACGATATTCACGATGCCCTTGCGGGCCATCTTCGTGTAGGGGCAGAAGCGTTCCGTATTGCGCACGAGTTCCTCGGCGACGGTGCGCTCGACGCCGGGAAGCTGCACCTCGGTATGCGCGGTGAGCACGAAGAGGCCATCGACCGGATCGCGCGCGAAGTTCACCGTGACGGACACGGCGGCCTGCGCGACTTCGATGCCCACACGGGTCGCGAGCAGCGTGAGGGCGCCATGGAAGCAGGCGGCATAGGCGGCCGCGAACAACTGTTCCGGGTTCGTGCCGCCGCCGGCGCCGCCCAGCGACTCGGGAAGCCGCAGTTCGAGATCGAGATTGCCGTCGTCGGAGCGTGCCTTGCCCGAGGCGCGGCCATGGCCCGCGTCGCCGCCGGTGATCGTCACGGTCGTCGAATACAGCGTGTGCGTGTCCTGGCCCTGGTACTTGTCGAGCAGAGTCGTGGAAGGCGGAGTGAGTGATGCCATGATGGTCTCTTCGATGCGCATGCCCGACGTCTGTCCAGCATGCATCGTATGCATGCCGGCGCGCGTCCGGTAGTCCCGTCGGCGGACGCACGGTGTTGCCCTGCACGCATCAATCCGCGCCGCTCAATGGGCGCGTTGCGTTGCTGATCGTGGTTGTCAGGCAATGCAGATCGAGCGCGCGCGTCTGCTCCGTCATGTAGTCGACGAACACGCGCACGCGCGTGGGAAGATGCTTGCGGCTGAGATAGCACAGGTAATGACCGCCATCGTCCGGCGCGTACTGGGCGAGACACATGACCAGCCGGCCGGCTTTCAACGCATCGCACACGAGATAGGCCGGCAGTTGCGCGATGCCCTGTCCATCCATCACGGCCTGCAGCATCAGATCGATATCGTTGAAGATTTGCCGCGCATGAGGCATCACCTTGTGCGCCACGCCGTTGACCTTGAATTCCCATTCGGCGATACGGCCGGACGACGTGCGCAAGCTGATGCAGCGATGCCGCTCCAGTTGTTCGATGCTGCGCGGCAGCCCATGTTCGCGCGCATGGCCGGGCGACATGCAGACGATCATCTGCATTGGTATGAGTTGCTTCGCGACGACCTCGCAATCGTCGATATGGCCATCGCGGAACGCGACATCCACACGATCCGCGGTGAAGTCGCATGCCGCATCGTTCAGCAGCAGTTCCAGCGCGATGTCCGGATAGCGCGCATTGAAGCCGGGCAGCAGCGGCGCCACGACCTTGCGGCCGAAGCCCGATGTCGAGGCGATGCGCAGGTGTCCGCGCGGCGGTCCATTACGTAGTTCGCGCATGTCTTCGAGCGCCTGCACGATGCGTTCGACGCCCGGCTGGCAATTCTTGTAGAAGAGTTCGCCCTCGCGCGTCAGCGACGTGCTGCGCGTGGTGCGCAGGAACAGGCGCGCGTCGAGTTGTGCTTCGAGTTTCTGCACGTTGCGGCTGACGGCGGAGCGGCCGATGCCCAGGCGATCGCTCGCTTTCGCGAAGCTGCCTTCATTGGCGACGGCCAGAAACGAAACGACGCCCGCATAACTGGTGCTGAAGCTGTAGGCGAGCGAATCGTCGGAATGAGAAACGAGGTCCAGTGGCATGGCGGCGCTAAACGGAGTGGCTCTGACTTACAAGACGTTTGCGCCGCCCGGTTTGTGACATCGCCTGCTGAAAAAAATTTTCGCGCCTGGTTCCGGTTTTATTTCACCGGCGTCAGCACAGGCTTGCCCTTATCCTTGAGCAACAGCACGATGAACTTCGCGGGCTTCGTCATGCTGGCGTTGCGGCCGACCGTGTGGATGTCGTCGGGACCTTCGTAGAAGGTGTCGCCCGGCTTCAGCGTCACTTGCTTGCCGCCTTTGAGCTGCATCACGATCGACCCTTCGACGACATAGACGAACGCATGCGCATCGTGCCGATGCACCGGATCCACCGCGCCCGGCGGATAGTCCACGTTGATCATCAACGCCTCCTTGCCGGGATAGTCCGGCAACGGCCGGGTCATCAACTCGGTGACGACGGCCTCGGGCGCCGCCCGCGCCTCTTGGGCAAAGAGCGCCGCGCTTCCGAGGGCGAGCGCCAGTCCCATGCGTCTGATGTTCTGCACGATGAGTCTCCGCAGGTAAAAGGACGGCGTCCGAGGCTTCAGGACAGGTTTGCCTTCTCGAGGCCGAACACCTTGTCGGACGAACCCGGCACCGTCTGGAACGCGACGTTGGCGCGGTTCCAGCCGTTGATCGCCATGATGGCGTAGGTCAGGTCGGACAATTCCTTTTCGTTGAATTGCTCACGCACGCGCTGATACAGCTCGTCGGGCACGCCATGCTCCGGGAGACGTGTCAGGACTTCGGTCCAGGCGAGCGCGGCGCGTTCGCGCGGCGAGAACAAAGTGGACTCGCGCCAGATTGCTACATGATGCGTGCGCAGTTCACGCTCGCCATGAATCTTGGCTTCCTTCACATGCATGTCGACGCAGAAGCCGCAGCCGTTCATCTGCGATGCGCGCAGCGAGACAAGATCGCGAACGGTCTGCTCGATCGCGCATTCCGCGACAGCGTTGCTGAATTCATAAAACTTCTTGAAGAGTTCGGGAGACTGGTGAACGTAGTTGATGCGCTGCGACATGACGGCTCCATGCAGGTGGGTTCAGCCGACCGCGGGCGCGGCCCGGCATGGATGTCATCGTAGGTTTGCGCGGCTGGGGACGGTAGACCCGCGGCAGGCCGCACGCTGTTGCCTGCTGCGCATCAATCGTTGTCCACTTCCCTACTGGCTGTCCAGCCAGGCCGCGATCCGTTCGAGTTTGTCGGGGTTGCGCTGCACCTGGATGTTGACGATGCGATCCTGCTCGATTTCAAACGACTGCGCGGACTCGAGCTTGCCCTCGATGAAGCGCAGCAACGCCCATTGCCCATTCAGCATCACCGGTTCCACGCGCACTTCGCTTCCGTAGCGCAGATATGCGGCATAGAAAAGCTGCGCGATGCGCCGGCCGCCCCGCATGGGCTCCGGGAAGCTCTGGACGCGGCCGCCGCCGTCGCCGATGAGCGTGGCTTCGTCGGCGAGCATCGCATGAATCGATGCGAAGTCGCCGTGTTCGAGCGCGCTCACGAAGGCCAGCAGCACGTGCCGATGAAGCTCGGGCGACACCGTGCGGCGCGGACGTTCCTCGCGCAATTGCACCTTGGCGCGGCTCACGAGCTGACGGCAGGCGGCCTCCGTCTTGCCGATGATGCGCGCCACCTCGGGGTAGTCGGCGTCGAATACCTCGCGCAGCAGAAAGGCGGCACGCCCCTCCGGCGTCAGACGTTCGAGCAGCATCAGGAAAGCGACGGAGACATCGTCGGCCCGTTCCGTCATTTCCTCAGGTGTCGCGGGCGGCTCGGTGATGTGCGGTTCGGGAAGCCAGATACCGGTGTAGTGCTCGCGCTGGATCTTCGCGGCGCGCAGGCGGTCGATCGAGTGACGCGTCGTGACCGATACCAGCCACGCCTCCGCATTCTCGATGGCCACGCGCGCAGCCGCATGCCAGCGCAGCCAGACATCCTGGACGATGTCCTCGGCTTCCGCCACCGAACCCAGCATGCGGTAAGCAATGGCCTGCAGACGAGGGCGCAGGCGATCGAACTCGCGCGTGGCTTCATCCATGGTGTCGGCTCCGGATCCGTGCGGGTTCAAGCCTCTGAAAAAGGTCCATACAGAATCGTAGCGCAAGCCTGCGCCGGGACGCACGACGGCCCGCCCCGTTCGTTCAGCCGCGACGCCGGTTTCGTCTCGTCGACGGACGGCATCTCGAATACAAAGTGCAAAATGCCATCTCGCATGCAAAGTGCAGAACGCAAAATGCAAGCGCGTGCGTCTCTGCTTAAACTGAGCGGCGCGCCGGCCGATTGGTCCGATTTTTTGACCGGCGCCGCGAAAAATGCTATTACGACACGGCCTCGCGGGAAGCTGGCACGACCCGCACCGCGAAAGCAAACCGTAATCGTATTGGCGTCGCACTCAGCCGCGTCAGATCGAACGTCAGAGCAAGCGTCATCTCAAGAACCACCTCAAGACCACAGTGAACCCAACGACAACCCTCGCCCCCTGGTCCGCCCACGACACCCAGCTTCTCATCGCCTGCGCACTCGGCCTCGCGATCATCATCGTTTCCATCAGCGTCCTGAAGCTCGCGCCGTTCCTTTCCATCCTGGTGGGCACGTTCGCGGCAGGCTTCGCCGCGCATCAGCCGCTCGAAGCCATCGCGCAGGCGTTCAGCAAGGGCGCGGGCGCGCTGCTCGGCGACGTCGGCATCATCATCGCGCTCGGCGCCATGCTCGGTGCGCTGATGGCCGAATCCGGCGCCGCCGACAGGCTCGTCACCACCCTCCTAGACCATTCCACACCGCGCAGGCTGCCGTGGATGATGGCGCTCGTCGCGATCATCGTCGGGCTGCCGCTGTTCTTCGAAGTCGGCCTCGTGATGATGGTGCCGATCATCTTCGTCATGGCGCGCCGCTCCGGGCAACCCATCCTGCGCATCGCGATTCCTGCCCTCGCCGGCATGACCACCCTGCATGCGCTGCTGCCGCCGCACCCCGGTCCGCTGATCGCCGTGAGCGCGCTGCATGCCGACCTCGGGCTGACGCTCGGACTGGGCCTGCTCGTCGCGCTGCCTGCTGTCGTTCTCGCCGGACCGGTCTACGGCATCTGGCTGTCGAAGCGGCTGCATATCGAGGCGCCCGAGGAAATCGGCCAGCTGTTCACCACTCGCGACGAAGGCGCGGCCACACCCGGCTTCGCGATCTCGCTGGTGACCATCCTGCTGCCCGTCGTGATGATGCTCGGCCGCACCGTCGCCAAGCTGGCGCTCACGAAGGACACGCTGCTGTACGACATGCTCGACTTCGTCGGTGAACCGCTCGTCGCGCTCGCGCTGACCGTGCTGTTCGCCATCGTGATGCTGGGCTGGTCGCGCGGCATGGCGCGGGAACGCGTCGGCGGCATCCTGCGCAAGAGCCTGCCGCCCATCGCCGCGCTGCTGCTGACCATCGGCGCGGGCGGCGGTCTCAAGCAGATGCTGGTCAACGCGGGCATCAGCGTGACCATCGGCAAGATTGCAGTCGGCACGCACCTGCCGCTGATCCTGCTCGCATGGCTGATCGCCGTCGCGCTGCGTCAGGCGACCGGCTCGGCGACCGTCGCCACGACGACCACGGCGGGGATCGTCGCGCCGGTCGTCAGCGGACTCACCGCGACCCACAACTCGCTGATGGCGCTCGCCATCGGCGCGGGCTCGGTGTTCTTCTGCCACGTCAATGACGCGGGCTTCTGGATGGTGCGCGAATACTTCGGTCTCACGCTGAAGCGCACGGTCGCGGTGTGGTCGATCTTGCAGACCATCGTTTCGGTGGTCGGGCTGGTGCTCACGCTGGTGCTGTGGAATCTCCTGACATAAGGCCCGCACGCTGGCACGCGACATGCGCTCCTGTGAACACGATTCCGATCTCATGACGAACAGGGAGCGCACATCATGACCGATGAGAACGACCGTCCGACCCCGCCGAAACAGACACCCGACGACCCGAACGTCGCTGACCGGCGGCTTTCCGACGAGCAAAAGCGTGACTTGAAGAACGAACCCGAACGGCCAAGCGGCGGCCAGTCCGGCAAGCTGCCCGACCCGAAGGAAGTGGGCGAAGCAGGCTGATACGCCAAATCCCGCTCTTTCGCAATGGGCAGGCGCGGGTTTCGGCAACAGCGTTCGCTGCTTGCAGCGTAGAAATTACTCCTGATTTTTTTCGACTCACCTGACAAGCGGCAAGAGTGCCTGCCATGAGCGTCCCGGGCGGCGCTTTTGTTGTATGGTAGCCCCAGGCTATCGCAGCGTTCGATGCCGCGTACGGCGACGCGTCTCGCCGACAACGAGTCAGCGGAAGCAAGGACGCCCATGCACGATCCTGCTCATTTCCTGCCGTCATTCGTCTGGCGCGCCGCACGCGACGGCACTATCCAATACGCAAATCCCTGGGCGTGCCGCTATCTCGGCGTGGCGCTTGCAGAGCTGTCGGGGCGGCATTGGAACGCCTTCGTCCATTCCGACGACATCCCTCCGGTGCTCGATGCACTGCGGCTCATGCGCGACGGCACCCTGCTGCGCAACGTCGATGTGCGCCTGCTGCGCGCGGACGGCGCATTCCGCTGGCACACGCTGCATCTGCAGGCGCGGCGCGACGAAGAAGGGCTGATCGGCGAGACCGTGGGCGTGGCCATCGACATTCACGAATGCCGCCATGCGTGGGCCATGTACGAAGCCAGCGAGCGGCGTCTTCAGGCGGCCTTTGCCGGCGCGCGCATGGGCGCGTGGGAATGGGACATGAAGACGCGCGTGGTGCGCATGACCGCGCAGCTCGCGGCGCTCTACTCGTTTCCCCCCGGCACGGAAGCCGTGCTGCTCTCGGAAGTATGGGACCGGGTCGCTCCGGAATATCGCGCGCCCTTTCAGCGCAACCTCACCGAGGCCTTGCGCGACGGCGGTCCGTTCGAATTCGATTTCGTGCTCGAGCCCGATCCCGGCACGCGCCGCTGGCTGCGCATGCGCGGGCATCCGGAGTTCGACCGCGAAGGCGTGCTCACGCGCGTCTACGGCGTGAGCTTCGACATCAGCACGCAGCGCGCCGACGAAGACCGCCTGAGCCTCTCCGAGCGGCGCTATCGTGCGCTGGTGGAATCAACGGGAGCGCTCGTCTGGTCCGCCGATGCAAACGGCGAGATCCGTCCGTCGGGGGGCGAATGGGAGCGCTTCACCGGCGTCCCGCCCGAGGCGCTGTCCGGCTGGGGATGGCTCGAATTCATTCATCCGGACGACCGCGAACGCACCCAGCGCGACTGGCTCGACGCACTGGAGCAAGGCGCCGCGCGCACGCTCACCTTCCGCATGTATCGGCGCGACGGCGTGTATCGCATGGTGCAGGCACACGCCGCCCCGCTCCACGACGATCAAGGCAAGCTGCAGGAATGGTTCGGCACGACCACCGACGTCACGCCGCGCTACGAGGCGCAGGCCGCCATCGAAGCGCGCAGCCTGCGCCTCACGGTGGCCATGCAGGCCGCGAACATCCACATCGCCTCGCTCGAACTCGCCACCTGGACGCTCTTCCTCGAAACCGGCGGCGAGCGCCAGATCCACGAGACGCTCACCTATGACGCGGCGCTGACGCGCGTGCATCCCGAGGACAGCGCGTCGCTCGACCGCTACATGCGCAGTCTTGCCGCCGGCGAGAACCCCGGCGGGCATTTTGAATTCCGCGTGCGAAATCTGCACGGCGAACGATGGATGCAAGGCAGCGCGCTGCTCCAGCGCAGCAAGGACGGCAAGCCGCTGCGCATCATTGGCAGCGTGATCGACATCACCGAGCGCAAGCACATGGAACTGATGCTGCGCGAGTCGGGACGGCGCAAGGACGAGTTCCTCGCCATGCTCGCCCATGAACTGCGCAATCCGCTCGCGCCGTTGCGAACCGCCATCGCGCTGCTGCAGAAGGACAAGGACAGCGAGCCGCATCTGCGCGACCTGATCGATCTGATGCGCAGGCAGGTCGAGCACATGACGCGCATCGTGGACGATCTGCTCGAAGTGTCGCGCATCACGCAGGGACGCATTGCACTGCAGCTCGAACCGATCCTCGTCGGCACGGCGGTGTATCACTCGGTCGAGGCGATCGCGGGCATGGTCGAGGCGCGCGCGCAATCCATTCACGTCGATGTCTCCGATGCCACCACCTGGGTGTGCGGCGACGTCACGCGTCTGTCGCAGATCCTCGTCAATGTGCTGAACAATGCCAGCAAGTACACGCCCGAAAACGGCCGCATCACCGTGAGCGTGCGCGCCGACGAGGAAGCGGTGGCGATCGTCATCGCCGACACCGGCACCGGCATCTCGGCGGATCTCCTGCCGAAGGTCTTCGAGCTGTTCTCGCAGGGCGAGCGCACGCTCGACCGTTCGAACGGCGGGCTCGGCATCGGGCTTTCGCTGGTGAAGAAGCTGGTCGAGATGCACAAGGGAACCATCAGCGTGCAGAGTCCGGGCCCGGGACTCGGCACGACCGTGACGATTCGCCTGCCGCGCCTGCATCATCATGAGCGGCACTCGGCGCTCGCGCTCGCCGATCAGGGCACGCGCACCGCGCGCAAGACCTTGCGCGTTCTCGTGGTGGATGACAACCGCGACGCCGCCGATTCGCTCGCCATGCTGTGCGAGTCCGAAGGTCATGTCGCGCAGGTGGCGTATTCGTCGTCGGAAGCGCTCGAAGCGGCGCCGCTGCTGGAACCGGACGTCGCGCTGCTCGACATCGGCCTGCCCGATATCGATGGCTATGAACTCGCGCGCCGCCTGCGCCGCAAGGGCGAGACCATGCCGCTGCTGATCGCGATCACCGGCTATGGTCAGGCCGAAGACCGGTTGCGCGCGCAGTCGGCGGGCTTCGACTATCACTTCGTCAAGCCCGTGAACGTGGAGAGCCTGCTCAAGCTGCTGGGTTCGCTGACTGCCACACGCGGCGCGCCGTCGAACTAGAATGAGCGTTCGATCAACGCCTTCATTCACGACGACGCCATGACGACCCCGCCCATCAGCCGCTATCCCGTTCCCCAACCGCAAGACCGGCCCGACGACATCCGCACTCGCATCCTCGAGGTCCAGGAGAAGGCCGGCTTCGTGCCGAACGTGTTTCTCACGCTGGCGCACCGCCCCGCCGAGTTCCGCGCCTTCTTCGCCTATCACGATGCGCTGATGCTGAAGGAAGGCGGCCTGAGCAAGGGCGAGCGCGAGATGATCGTCGTCGCGACGAGCGCCGTGAACGACTGCCTGTATTGCGTCGTCGCACATGGCGCGATCCTGCGCATCTACGAGAAGAACGCGCTGGTGGCGGATCAGGTCGCGGTGAATCATCGCAAGGCGGATATCACGCCGCGCCAGCACGCGATGCTCGATTTCGCGCTGAAGGTCTGCCGCGCGTCGGGCAGCGTCGACGACAGCGACTTCGTCACGCTGCGCGCGCACGGTTTCAATGACGAAGACATCTGGGACATCGCGGCCATCACGGCGTTCTTCGGCCTGTCGAACCGCATGGCGAACGTGATCTCGATGCGGCCCAACGACGAATTCTTCCTGATGGGACGCGTGCCGCGCGAGCCGAAGCAGTAAGCCGATGCGCCTGCCTCCGCTGAAAGCCATCATCGCCTTCGAAAGCGTGGCGCGGACGAAGAGCGTCAACCGCGCCGCCGACGAACTCGGCCTCACGCCCTCCGCGGTGAGCCATCAACTGGCGAACCTCGAAGGCATCGTCGGGCGGCCGTTGTTCACGCGCCTGGGACGCGGACTCGTGCTGACGCCGACCGGCACGCAGTATCTGTCCGACGTGACGGGCGCGCTCGCCGAACTGAATCGCGCCACCGAACGCGCATCGAGTGAAACCTCGGTCGAGATCCTGCGGATCCATTCAAGCCCGAGCTTCGGCCTGATGTGGCTGCTGCCGCGTCTCGCCGCCTTCCAGGAAGCGAACGGCGACATCCAGATGAACCTGGCGTGCTCGTACGAGGATGTGTCGTTCACCTCGGGTTACTACGACATCGCCGTGCGTCACGGCTATGCACACTGGAGCGATGTCGAGATCCGGACCCTGCGCCACGAGACCATCGCGCCGCTGGCCTCGCCCGAATATCTCGAACGCTTTCCCGTCGCCTCGCCCGACGATCTGCTGGAACGCCGCCTGATCCTCTCCGAGTCGCCGCTGGTGCAATGGCAGCAGTGGTTCGGCAAGTTCGGCGTGGCGGTCAGGCGCAAGGCGTTCGACTTCTCGTTCGACCGCTCATACATGTCACTCGAGGCGGCGGCGCTGGGTCATGGCATCGCACTGGAAAGCACGATGCTGGCCTCGCGCCATCTCGCACGCGGCACGCTGGCGCCAGTGTTCGGTCGTGAATATGCGGTCGAAGTGGGCGCACATCATCTGGTTTACCCGAGCCAGAACGCAGGCCTGCCGCGCGTCGCCAAGTTCCTCGCGTGGATGGATCAACAAATGGCACAGCATATCGATACCTGAAAATTTCTCAGCAATAGTTGAGCCAAACTGCGTTGATCGTCAGGCTGAAGGCGAAGACACTGCGCCTACACCAGACCATCAACGGAGACAGCGATGTTGCTCGAGAACCAGGTAGTGATCGTCACGGGCGCGGCCTCGCCGCGCGGCATCGGCAAGGCCACGGCGCGGGCACTGGCCGCACAGGGCGCACGCATCGTCGTGCTCGACCTGAAGGAAGCCGATGCGCAAGCCGCCGCCGACGACCTAGGCGAAGGCCATCTCGGCCTGGCCTGCGATGTCACCGACAAGGCCGCCTGCGTCGCCGCCGCGACAGCGACGACGGAGCGCTATGGCCGCATCGACGCGCTTATCAACAACGCGGGCATCACGCAGCCGATCAAGACGCTGGAGATCGGCGCGGACAACTTCGACGCCGTCATCGGCGTGAACCTGCGCGGCACGCTGTACATGTCGCAGGCCGTCATTCCGCAGATGAAGAAGCAGCAGCGCGGCAGCATCGTGTGCATGTCGTCGGTATCGGCGCAGCGTGGCGGCGGCATCTTCGGCGGACCGCACTACAGCGCGGCGAAAGCCGGCGTGCTGGGCCTCGCGAAAGCCATGGCGCGCGAGTTCGGGTCGGACCGCATCCGCGTGAACTCGATCACGCCGGGCCTCATCCAGACCGACATCACCGGCGACAAGCTCACGCCCGAGATGCGCACCGACATCATCAAGGGCATTCCGCTCGGCCGACTCGGCGACGCCGCCGACATCGCGAACGCCTGCCTGTTCCTCGCGAGCGATCTCTCGTCGTATCTCACCGGCGTCACGCTCGACGTGAACGGCGGCATGCTGATCCACTGATCGAACGCACCTACAGATGCACCCACCAGCGCACCCGGAACAACCGGGGCGCTCCATGGCAGGAGACATTCATGAAATCCAGACTCGCCACACCGGTGGCCGCGGCCGGCTTCGCTTCCGCCGACGATGCCGCCAGCCTCGAAACGAAGACCTACGCCAAGGTCGGACGCCGCCTCATTCCCTTCCTGATGCTGTGCTACCTCGGCGCGTATCTCGACCGCGTCAACGTCGGCTTTGCGAAGCTGCAGATGCTGAACGACCTGCGCTTCTCGGAGACCATCTATGGCGTCGGCGCAGGCATCTTCTTCCTCGGCTACTTCCTCTTCGAAGTGCCCAGCAACGTCATCCTGCACCGCGTAGGCGCGCGCAAGTGGCTCGCACGCATCATGCTCACCTGGGCGCTGATCTCGGCAAGCTTCGTGTTCGTCCAGACGCCCACCCAGTTCTACGCGCTGCGCTTCCTGCTCGGCGTGGCCGAGGCAGGCTTCGCGCCCGGCGTGATCCTCTACCTGACGTACTGGTTCCCGGCCGCGCGCCGCGCCAAGGCGCTCTCGCTGTTCTTCATGGCGATTCCGCTCGCGGGCATCGTCGGCGGTCCGCTGTCCGGTTACATCATGCATGCATTCCAGGGCGCGCATGGGCTGGCCGGATGGAAGTGGCTCTTCATGCTCGAAGCGCTGCCCTCGCTGTGCCTCGGCGTCGCGATCCTGTTCTATCTCGACGATGGGATCGCCGGCGCGAAGTGGCTCACGGATGACGAGAAGGCCCTGCTCCGGCGCAACGTCGACAAGGACAACGCGCAGACAGTGCAGCATGTGTCGATCCGCGCATTCGTCGCGGACCGCAGGCTGTGGCTCATGGCGGCCATCTACTTCTGCGTCGTGCTCGGCCAGTACGGGCTCACCTTCTGGCTGCCGACCATCGTGCGCAGGACCGGCGTCGCGGACCCGCTGTGGGTCGGGATCCTCACTGCCATTCCGTATCTCTGCGCGATCGTCGCGCTGCCGTTGATCGGCGCCAGTGCCGACCGCCGCCGCGAGCGCCGCCTGCATCTCGCGATCCCGAAGCTCATCTCCGCCGCCGGCTTCGCCACCTTGCCGATGCTCGGCAGCGTGGGCGCCTCGATCGTCTGCGTGAGCGTCGCGGCGGCCGGCATTCTCGCGTCGTCATCGCAGTTCTGGTCATTGCCCACCGCCGTGCTGGGCGGCATGTCGGCGGCGGCGGGCATCGCGGCGGTGAACTGCTTCGCCAATCTCGCCGGCTTCTTCTCGCCCGCCATCGTCGGCTGGCTCAACGACTTCACGGGCAAGTCCACCGCCGGCCTGATCTTCATCTCGGCGGCCGTCGTGGTGGGCGCGGTGCTGGTGTTCTTCGTGCCGGCCCGGACGGTCAATCGCTGAATGCATTATTCAAAGGAGACACAACCATGAGCAGTCCCGTCATCGAGGAGACGACCCTCGCCGAACGTGCCTGGCGCATTCGCCGCAACGCGCTTCTGATGGGCGAGGTGCAGGGCCAGGGATATATCGGCCAGGCGCTGGATATCGCCGACGTACTGGCGGTCGCGTATTTCGGCGCGATGCATTACCGCGCCGACGATCCCGAGTGGGAAGACCGCGACCGCTTCCTGCTCTCGAACGGTCACTATGCGATCGCGCTGTATGCCGCGCTGTTTGAAGCGGGCATCCTGCCGCCGGAGGAACTCGAAACCTATGGCAGCGATGACAGCCGCCTGCCGATGTCCGGCATGGCGAGCTACACGCCCGGCATGGAGATGTCGGGCGGCTCGCTCGGCCAGGGTCTGACGATCGCGGTGGGCCGTTGCCTTGGCCTGAAACGCAAGGGCTCGAAATCCTTCGTCTACACGCTGTTCTCGGACGGCGAACTCGATGAAGGCGCGATCTGGGAAGGCCTGATGTCCGCGGCGCACTGGAAGCTCGACAACCTGATCGCGATGGTGGACGTCAACAATCAGCAGGCCGATGGCCCCTCAACGCAGATCATGTCCTTCGAGCCGCTGGTCGAGAAGCTCGACGCCTTCGGCTGGTATGTGCAGCGTGTCAACGGCAACGACATCGACGCCGTCAAGCAGGCCTTCGACAACGCTCGCAATTCGAAGGAGGCGAAGCCGCGCATCATCGTGTGCGATACGAAGATGGGCTGCGGCGTGCCCTTCCTCGAGCAGCGCGAGAAGAACCATTTCATCCGCGTCGATCCGCACGAATGGAAGCTGGCACTGGAAGCACTTGAAGCAGGGAGACAGGCATGAGCACTCGTTTGAAAACATCCGCGATGATCGCCTCGATTGCAAGCGAAGGACAGGTCACGCGTTCGGCGCCCTTCGGTCATGCGTTGTGTGAGCTTGCTCGCACGAAGGCGAACGTCATCGGCATGACGGCCGATCTCGGCAAGTACACGGACCTGCATATCTTCGCCAAGGAGTTCCCGGAGCGCTATTACCAGATGGGCATGGCCGAGCAGCTGCTGATGGGCGCGGCGGCAGGCTTTGCGCACGAAGGCGCGCAGCCCTTCGTGACGACCTACGCCGTGTTCGGCACGCGGCGCGCCTATGACTTCATCCACCAGACCATTGCGGAAGACAATCTCGATGTAAAGATCGTCTGCGCGCTGCCCGGACTCACCACCGGCTACGGCCCGAGCCACCAGGCCGCCGAGGATCTCGCCTTGATGCGCGCGATGCCCAACATGACCGTGATCGACCCGTGCGATGCGCTCGACATCGAGCAGATGGTCCCGGCCATTGCCGCGCACAAGGGGCCGGTGTATGCGCGCCTGTTGCGCGGCAACGTGCCCGCCGTGCTCGATGAATACGACTACCACTTCGAACTGGGCCGCGCAAAGCTGCTGCGCGACGGCCGTGACGTGCTCATCATCTCGTCCGGCATCATGACCATGCGCGCGCTCGAAACGGCGCAGGCGCTGCAGAAGGACAGCGTGGATGTCGCGGTGCTGCATGTGCCCACGATCAAGCCGCTCGACACGGCGACGATCATCCGCGAAGCGCGCCGTTCCGGGCGGCTCGTGGTGGTGGCGGAGAATCATACGGTGATCGGCGGCCTGGGCGAAGCGGTGGCCACCACGCTGCTGACTGAAGGCGTGTCGTGCGCGTATCGGCAGATCGGCTTGCCGGATGCGTTCCTCGATGCCGGCGCATTGCCGACGCTGCACGAACGCTACGGCATTTCGACCAACGCTATCGCACGTTCCATCAAAGGCTGGCTCGCATAGCGCAGTCCGGCAGCTTCAGCGCGCCTTGCCGCGCGCGGTCTTCTTCTGCGAGGCCGCGCGCGGCGCATCCTTCACCGGGGCACTCACGAGCGTCAGTGCGTCCATCCACGAGAGCGCATCGACATAGCCGAGAAAGTGTTGCAGATAATCCGGCGACACTTCACCCATCAGCGCCAGTGAACGATGCACGAGGCTGCTTGAATTGAGCGGCCCCGCATTCTTCGGCACTTGTGCAAGCGACTCGCGCAGGCGCTTCTCCGCGCTGACCGAGGTCCACACGGCGCGCAATGAATCGAGATACTCGGCGGGCGCGGGACGGGCTTGCGCGCGCTGGTTCAACTCGTCGAGCAATGCGGCGAACGGCGTGTCAAAGGTGTCCTGCGTGACCGCGGTAGGTTCATCCGCAGACTCCTGCGCGTCGAGCAGCGCGGCGAGACGCGCATCCAGCACACGCCTTGCATCACCTTCATGATATGAGGCGCGCTGCGTCAACGCTTCGATGATGCGGCATGACATGCCGCCCACGCGTGCGTCGCCACGCTCGCGCCATGCGTCGAGCATCTCGCGCGCACGCGTCACGCTGTCAGTCATGCGCGGGCACCGCTGCATTGACCGGACGCGGCACCGCCGAAATCTCCACGCGCCGGTTCTTCGCGCGGCCCGCATCATCGGCGTTCGAGCTCACCGGCTGCTCCGAGCCGAATGCCGCAGCAAACACCGACGAGGACGGCACGCCCGCATCGATCAGCGCGCGCATCACGGTCAGGGCGCGCTTGGCCGACAGTTCCCAGTTGTCCGCGAAGCGACGGTTGCCTTCGTGGACCTGTTGATCATCGGCGAAACCGCTCACCATCAGGATCTGTTCGTGCGATCCCAGATACGCGGTCAACGGACCCGCGAGACTCTTCAATACATCGCGACCCTGCGGCTGCAGCTGATCCGAGTTCAACGCGAACAGCACGTTGCCGCTGATGCCGATCTTGCCGTTCACCAGCGTCACGCGTCCCGAGGCGAGCGGCCCCGCGAGCGCCTGTTCGAGCGTCTTGCGACGCTCGGTCTCTTTCTGCTGCTGCTTGATGGCCTGTTCGAGCCGCGTCGACAACTGCAGCTGCACGCCGAGCACGGCGACGAGTATCAGCACGAACGCGCCCAGCAACACCGACATCAGATCGGCGAATGCCGCCCATACGGGCGCCGCGGTCTCGACGCCGCCGTCGATCTCCTCGTTCATGCGGCCTTCGCTCCGTGTGCGCCGCGCTCGCCGGCCAGATGTTGCAGGTTCTCGACGATCTGCTTCTGCGACATCATCGACAGATCGATGACCTCGCGTGCCTGCGCAACGTAGTACGCGAGTTGCTCGTCGCTGCGTGCGAGCGACTTGTCCAGCGCCCCTTCGATGCGTTGCAGCTGCGCGACCAGCGTCTCGTTCGATTCACCGAAGGCCTGCACGGCCGCGCCGAAGGCATCGGCAAGACTCGCCACTTCGACGACGCCGCTCGTCACATGCGCGGCCGCATCGTTCAGCTTTGCGGCCTCGGCATCGACCTTGCCGGTAAACTGCGTGCCCACGCGTTCGAGCAGATCGGCCGAGCCGGTCACGAGTGCATCGACCGCCGTGCGTTGTTCGGTCGATGCGTGATTCACCGCATCGAGCAGCGTTTCCAGCGTGGCCAGCAGACGCGCGCGCTCGTCGAGCATCGCGGTGTCGCGGACCATGGAATCGGAGAGCTTCTGACGCAGTTCGGCAATGACCTCGGCCGCAGCCTTCGGCGCTTCGGAAGCCGCCTGCACCAGCTCCCCGATCTGCGCGATGGTTTCGTTCGCATGCAGCTTGCTCTGCTCCGAGATCTCGCTTGCAGTGCGAGCGAGCGTGTCGCAGATGTCCTGCTGACGGCTCGCGGCAAACGCGCTCGTGCTCTGCCACTCCTCGCGCAAGGTCGCGGCGAGCGCGCCGAGCGCATCGGTCCATGCGCTGAGACGCGCATCGTGATGCGTGCCGATCTCCGTACGCAACGCTGCATGCGCCCGGTTCATCGAATCCAGCAACGACGCCGCGTGCCCTTCGAAGGTCGCGGCAGCGTTGGCAAGCGCCTGTTCGTGCTGCGCGGCGAGTTGTTCGCCGCTGCTGGTCTGCTGTGCGAGCGCCTTCTGCCACGCTTCCGACATGCCGGACGTGGCCTGTTCCATGCGCGCCGCGATGCCGTCGACGAGACTCGACGAACGTGCCTCGAATGCCGAGGCAAACTGCTCCATCGAAGCGGACATGCGCCCGACGTGCGTATCGAGGCCCTGCTTCACGCCGGCCATCTCTGTCGATACTTCCGTGACCAGACGCGTCGAGCGCTGCTCGAAGGTGTCAGCGAAATGGTCCAGAGAAGCGGCCATGCGCTCGGTCTGTGCGTCGCTGGCTTCACGCTGCCTGGTGACGAAACTGTCCAGCCCTTCCCTGACGCCGCTCATCTGCGTGGCGATGCCGTCCACCAGCACGATCGAGCGTGCCTCGAACTTCTCCGCGAGCGCGTCGTTCGCAAGACGCTGCGCATCGAGCGATTGATTCCAGATGCCTGCGACCTTCGTCGCCGATGCCTCAAAGCCCGTGTTCAGACTGTCGAGCTGGCGCGTCACCGCCTGTTCGACCGTGACGTGCAGCGCGGCCGTTTCGCGCGCGATGCCATCCATCGTCGCCTGCATGACGGGCTGGAGCGCGGCGCTGGCGGCGCGGGCGCTGTCGGCGACGCTTTGCTTCAACGACAGTTCCACCGACGTCGCCAGCCTGCGATACGCCGTTTCCGTCTTCGCATGAAACTCGCCCTGGCTCGCGATCTGCCGCTCGTGCGCGGCGAGGCTGTGTTGCTCGATGGCGTGCATTATCGCGTGCAGATGTTCGGCGAGTGCGGGCATCAGATCGGCCTGCTTCTGCATCAGCTTGAATGCTTCCTCGCGCTGATGGGTCTGCGTGAACGCGCGCAGCGTCGTGGCGATCCTCGTGTCGAGCGCGTGCGCGGCGTGCAGCCGTTCTCGCCGGCACAGCGCCGACAACAGACCCAGCATCGCCGATGTCGCGACACCCGCAATGGAGGTGCCGAATGCGAAACCCAGACCCGTGATCGGCGAGGCGAGCGAGGCACGGATCGCGGACAGGTCCGTTGCGCTTTCCAGTGCGGCGCCGGTGCCATGCAGCGTCACCACCATGCCGAGCAGCGTGCCGAGCATGCCCAGCAGCACCAGCAGCCCGACGAGATACGGCGTGAGCGCGGGTCCGGGCAGACCGGCGCGTTCGCCCTCCACGCGCGCACGCACTGCGTTGCGCAGGCCTGGTGGCACCGTATCGATCCAGACGGCAAGGCTCTTCGGCGCATTGAGCAGCGCGTCCAAGGACTGCACGAAGGCGTCGGTAGTCTGCTGGAAGCGGCGCAGCTCCAGCGCGCCGACGACATAGCAGGCGCCGATCAACACGGTCACCGCGAACGCGAGCGGATTCGAAACGATATAGCCGATGGCGATGCCGCACACCGCTGCAAGGCCCACCAGAAAGACTGCGACTTTGACGAAATTTCGGGGCATAGCGTGCCAGTTACTGAGACTGAGTACGAAGCGCCGCAAGCAGGCCTTCGACCGGTTGAAAACGAACTTCGAGTTCGGCGAGCAGGACGTTGCGCATGTCCGTGCGGAACGCCGTGAGCCACGCGTTGGAGGCAGTGCCCGTATCGGCTTCGGCCTGCATCTGGCCGCGCTTGAGCCGCTCGAAGTGGCGGCCGAGGATCACAGGCACCTGCGCCAGCAGCGTGCGTTCGCGCGCCGCGAAGGTACGCTCCATGACGGCATCGACGACCGCGAGACGCGTCATGCCGCCCGCACGGGCCGCCACAGACGCACGCAGCCGGCTGCGCAACTCGCCGATGTCGGACTCCATCGTCTGCTGCAACGACAAATAGTGCTGGCGGAAGATCGCGAAGTCGATCTGCACGGCATCGGGCGGCGTCTGCACTGCCGTCGTCCGCCGCCGGCCATGCAGGCCCGGCTCGCCGCTTTCATCGCGCGTGATGGCGCTCACGAGGCGCGCGCGCGTCTGCGCACCTGCCGCTGCATCATCGCCGGAAGCGGATCGCGGACTGGCGACAGGCTGCGGATCGGTGCCGAGCGCGGTGGACAGCGCGATCGCATCGGTCCAGCCGAGCCACTGGCTCAGGCGGTCCGACAGCGATTGCGCAGGTTCGTGGACTTCGAGATCGGCACATTGCGCCAGCAGGCGCACGAGCGCCGGGCCGCTGAATGCCGTGCGCTTAAGGCCTTGCACGAGATCACCAGAGGCAAAAGGACGGTATTTTACCTGCCCGCGCGCGTGGCTCGCCCCGTTTGCCCGTCATGCGGCCATCGCGCGCCTGTCAGGGCGCTTTCGCCGGCATGAAGGCAAAGGCCGGCGTCGCCACGAAACTGCCCGCCGTTTCGCCGGAGAACACCTGCCCGCCGTCGATGGTCAGCTTCATCACCGGCGCGCCAGGGCTCAGGTTGAGCTTCTTGAGCGACACCCAGAAAGTGTCGGGGCGCGTGGCGGAATCGAAGTAATAGACGAGGTTCTGCTGATCCGCCACCGTGCGCCAGATGGTCGAAGAGAGGTTCGGCTGCTCCGGCGTGCTGATGCCGAGCGGCACGCTGACCGAGCGCACCACGCTCATCACGCTGGCCACTGCCTGAAACGCATACGACTGCTGCGGCACGCCCGCGAGGTAGTTCGGATCGGCCTGCTTTGGAATGGCGTCCAGCAGGAAGGAGGCGCGCACATAGCGGTCCGCCGCGCGATTCGTGCCCGGCAGGAAGCCGAGCCCGCCGACGCTCTTCCAATACGTATCGATGGCAAGCTGCTCGTCGTAGATGGGCGAATTGGTCATCACCTTGTACTTCTTGCCCTGGTGGATCACCAGCTTGCCGTTGATGTACTCGAGGATGGCCGAGTCGCCGCGCGCATCCGAGAGCGACAGATGGATGGTCAGCGGCTTGCCGTTCGGCAAGGGCGGCGCGATGATCTGAAAGGGCTCGCGACTCAGCACATAGACCGCCTGCGCCACGGTCGCGAAGTTGTCGAGCGCGTATTGCGCCCACAGGCTGATCGACATCGGATCGCGCTTCGGGTCGGGCTTGCCGTAGTCGGTCTCGGCAAGGTACAGCGCATTGGCGACGAGTCCGCGCTCGTTCATGCCGTCCACGCTGCCGATCTCATAGCCCGACACCACCACGCTGCCGTACTTGGACTTCCACTTGATGGAGCGCGGCCCGGCATTGCCGTCGCGCTCGATGCCCGCCGGCATCACCCACAAGTTCGAGCGCATGTCCTCGGACCAGTCCATCGAGCGTCCCGTGACCACGAGCCCCTTGTCGCCCGTATAGAGCACGCGTGTGCATGACAGCGCGAGCGAGGTGGAGAGCCATGCAAGCGCGATGAACCACGTGAGCTTCTGCAACAGACGAGTCATGACCATGGAGTCCTTGTGTCGATGATAGGAACAGCTGCCTCATGCTTCATCAGGCCACGGACCCTGCGAAACGGCGCCCGCGACGCGAACGCACATGATGCACGCATATGCGCCTCGCGTCGAACCGGTATTTCAGACGGACTGTTGCATCAATTCGAAGGGAAGCCCAGCGTCGTGGCCTTCGCACGCAGATCGGCAAAGCGGCCGCCGGGCGTGAGCGTTTGCGCCGCGCCCTCGCCCGCGCGCTTGTCCACGGTGCCGAGTCCCGTTCCGCTCGAAGGCGTGTTCGAGCATTCGAGGCCGAACGGTCCTGGCGGCACAACGAACGCAGGGGCATCGGTGCGGGGCGCATCGCTCAGGTCGAGCGCATAGGCCATGTTGAAGGTCGTCGGATCGCTTGCGCGCACGCCCAGCGGATCGAGCCCGAAGCGCCACGCCAGCAGCTGATGGATCGAACTCGGATCGAACGGATAGCGCGACACGCTGCCCGCGCGCACGCGCGGACCGAGCAGCATGCAAGGCACGCGAAAGCCCAGCCGGCCATCGTTGCCGAGCTTCTGCTCCGCCACCGAGAGCGACTTGACTGGCGGCGCGACGTGCTCGAAGAAGCCGCCCCACTCGTCGTACACGACGATCATCAGCGTCGAACTCCAGTTGGGACCCGCGCGCAGTGCCTCGTAGATCTGGCCGAGCAAGGCCTGGCCGTTGCGGACGTCGGCGTGCGGGTGATCGTCGTTCGAGGTGCCGTTCGCCTCGCCGGCAAAGCTCGGATCGACCATGCAGAACGACGGCAAATTGCCGCCCGCCGCATCCGAGAGGAAGTCGGAGAACAGCTTCGAACGTCCCACATAGCGCGTGCCGTAGAGCGCGGTGAAGGGCACGTCGTGGAAGTAGTACTTCGATGAGACGTTCTTCGCGTCGAGGCGGTCCCAGATGGTCGAGAGCGATGACGTATCGAGCGTATCGCTGAGCCGGTCGGTCTCGCCGCTGTGCAGGTAGACGCGGTTCGGGAACGTGTCCGCGAGAATCCCGCTCATGTAGTAGTCGCAGACCGTGTATTGCGCAACGGCCTGGCGATAGAAGTCGAGATCGGCGCCGGTGAAGTACCCGATGGGCAACAGGTCGCCGCGCGTCTCGTTCGTGTCTGGGGTCAGCAGGAAGCCGTTCATCGCGCCATTCGCAAGATGCGTGCGGCCCGCGTCGTATTGATGATCGGGGTCCGCATACTGGCAGCCCTGGAAGCCGAACGCCGCATTGGCCGCGAGCGAGAAGCTCGTTTGCACGGTGCCGAACGCATCGGTGAACTGCCTGCCGGTTTGCGTGCCTTCCACGCCGGGAACCCAGCCCATCATGTGATCGAAGGAGCGGTTTTCCATCGTGACCAGCACGATGTGATCGATGCCCGATGTCGCGGGCGCCGGCAAGGCGGGGCGCGGCAGGTTAGCGCGATCCGCCGGGATCGTGCCGATGGGACTCGTCGGCGTGACCGTGCCGGAGTTGTCGTCGTTGCCGCCGCCACCGCAGGCGGACAGCATCGCCGAACTGGCGAGCGCCGCGAGCAGGCGCCGGCGTATTGCATCGGGTTCGATGGAGACGGGCTTGGACGGCTTGTCGGTCATGATGGCGCTCCGTGTAAGTGCTTTTCTCGCACGCCTTCATGTTCGTGCCGGGGCGCGGTTGCGCTTCGTCACATCGAAGGCGAACGGCTTGTGGGTGCCGGGGAGAAGCAAGGCGCATTCCCGGTTTCCACCTTCACGTGGAGCGCCTGAGCCTCATGCGGCATTCTCGACGTACTGCGCGATGCCGCGTCCGAAAGACCAGTCGTCGCGGCGATTCGGCCCGAGCACGATCATCACGTCCTCGGGTCGCAAGCCAGGAGACGCGACGAGCTTCGCGACCAGCGCCCGGTAGAACGCCTGCTTGGTAGCCGTGTCGCGCCAGTCGCTCGCGGTGATGTGGATGAACACGACATCGTCGCTGCGGTCCACGCCGAGATAGCCGTCGTCGTAAATGAAATCGTCGCGCTCGAATTGCTGGATCAACTGGAAGCGATCGTCGGCGGGCACCTTGAAGGTCTCGACGAGCGCCTCGTGAACGCCGTCGGCGATGGCGCGAAGGTGCTTGCGCGGCTTGCCTTTCAGAAGCGAAATGTGAACGAGCGGCATGATGAATTCTCCTTCGCGATGAGTACGATGAGCGATGCGGGCATCGCCCGATGTGGCGACTCTACGCCGCCGCGTCCGCCGCGAACATGGCAAAGTTTGGAAGCGACGATGCAGAAAAATCGAATGATCGAGAAGCACGGTCAACGCGTGCGCAGCGCATCGACGATATTCATGCGTGACGCGCGCAGCGCCGGAAGAAAGCCGCCGACGAAGCCCATCGCGAGCGAGAACAGCAGTGTCCGCACGATAACCGACGGCGTCAGGATGAAGCGGAACGACAGGTCCGCGAAGGTCTGGAAGTTGGTCGTGGAGAACGATGCGAACTGCATCAACGCAGCACAGCACAATCCCGCGACGCCGCCGGTCAGGCCGAGCAGCAAGGCTTCGAGCATGAACGCGCCGAGCACGTCGAGCCGCTTGAACCCGAGCGCGCGCAACGTGCCGATTTCAGCGACGCGGTTCGCCACCGACGCGTACATCGTGATCATGGCGCCGATCATCGCCGCGATCGAGAAGATGATGGAGAGGGTGAAGCCCAGGATATTGATGAAGGTCGAGAGCGCCTTCGACTGATCGCCGTAGAAGATCCTTTCACGCTTGGCTTCGTGTGCAAGACGCGGATCGACGTCGATATCCGCCTTGAAGCGCTCGAACGCGTCGCTGCGCGCGAGCCGCACGACCATCGACGAAAAGCTCGTGCGGCGGAAGGACTGCATCAGTTGATCGACGTCGCCCCAGATCTCGGAATCGAAGCCGCTGCCGCCTGCATCGAAATGGCCGACCACGGTCCAGTCGCGTTGCGCGAAACGCAGATGATCGCCGATGCGCGTGCCGCCGAAGCCCTTCGCGATGCTGCTGCCCACGATGATCTCCGACGAGCCGCTGCGAAACATGCGGCCCGCCGTGAGCTTCACTTGCGGCCGCAGTTGCGGGCCCATCGGCGACACGCCGCGAATCACGACATTGGCGGGCGTGCTGCTGCCGAGCTTGGTGAGCGAGATCAGCACCACCGTTTCCTTCGATGCCAACGGCTGGCCGTCGCCGTTCATCGCAACGGACGGATGCATCTCCATCACGTTCGCCTGCCCGCGATCGATTGCGCTCTGGATCTCGGTCTCCGCGCCCTTGCGGATCACGACGACGTTGTCAGCCTCGCCCGTCGAGACGAGCGTCTTCTTGAGGCCCGCATCCAGCATCAGCACCGTCGAGAACACGAATACGACGAGCGCGAGTCCGCCTGCCGTGAGCGCCGTCGTGAGGCGGCGCGCCCACAGGTTGCGCGCGACATAGGAGACGGGAATGGCCATCGCGCGCCCTCAGCCGATGGCCCGCAGGCCTTCGACGATGCGCACCCGGCTGGCCTGCACCGCCGGCACGATCGCCGCAGCCAGCGCGACCACGAACGCGCAGGCGGCCTGCAACAGCATGGTCTCGTGCGAGACCCGGAAGACCGGGAACACGCCACCCGTCGCGTGCTTGAAGACTTCCGCGAGCGGCGGCGTCGCGAGAATGCCGATGCCGCCGCCGATCGCGCAGATCGCGATCGATTCGCCGAACACCAGCACCGAGAGAAAGCCCGCGCCGAAGCCGAGCGCCTTCAGCGTTGCATACTCGGTGATGCGCTCGCGCGCGCTCATGGCCATGGCATTGGCCATCACGGCCATGATGATGAGGATCACCACGTACGACACGACGCGAATGGCCGCGATGATCTGGTTCGACATCGCGACGAAGCCCAGCTGGAAGGCCTGCTCGGTTTCGGTGAGCGTCTCGGCGAGCGAGTTCTTGAAGACGCTGTCGATATTGCGCGAGACGGCCGCGGCCTGGTCCGGATCCTTCACGCCGACCACATACACGCCGACCTGATCGACATTGCGTTTCGTCGTCTTGCGGATGGTCTCGTTGAGATAGTCCCAGTGCATCAGCAGTTGCCGCGTGATGGTGGATTCGTCGCGTCCTTCCATGATGCCGCGCACGACGAAGTCCCAAGTGCCCGGATAGATCGTGCCCTTGAGCGGAATCACGTCGCCGACCTTGAAGCCGAACTGATCGGCAAGCTGCCTGCCGATCAGCACGCCCTTGCGATCGCGCTGGAATGCGGCGCGCGCTTCTTCGCTGACGATGAACTCCGGATAGAGGTCGAGATAGTTGTCCGATACGGCAAACTGCGCGAAGAAGTTCTTCGGATCGCGATAGACGCCGCCGAACCAGTTCGAGCGCGCGACCAGCGTGACGCCTTCCACGCCGCGTAGGCGGTTCTCGTAGGCGAGCGGCAACGGGAACACGAGGGAGATGGCATTGCGCGTGACGAGCCGCGCATTCGACGCCGCCGATGCGCCCGCATACCACGCGTCCACGACCGTATGCAGCAGGCCGTAGGCGAGCACCGCGATGGTGAGCCCGAGCACCGTCAGCGCGGTGCGCAAGCGGTGGCGCAGCGCGTTGCGCAGGATCAGCTTGGCGAGATACATGACAGTTCAAGGCCGGGCGCCATCGGTCAGCTCTCCCTTTTCCAGATGCACGAGCGCCTTCGCCGCGCCGGCGGCGTGCGCATCGTGCGTGACCATGATGATGGTCTTGCCGAGCCGGCTGTTCAGGCGTTGCAGCATGGCAAGGACATCGCTGGCGGAGGTGCGGTCGAGGTCGCCGGTGGGTTCGTCGGCGACGATCAGCTTCGGGTCCGTGATCAGCGCCCGCGCAATCGCCACGCGTTGCTGCTGCCCGCCCGACAGCTCGGACGGATAGTGGCTCATGCGGTCGGCCATGTTGACCATGTCGAGCACCATCGCGACGCGCTCGCGCCGTTCGTGGCGCGTGAGGCGCGTCAGCATCAGCGGCAGCTCGACGTTCTCGAAAGCGGACAGCACCGGCATCAGGTTGTAGAACTGGAAGATGAAGCCGACATTCGCCGCGCGCCAGTCCGCCAGCGCGGCTTCGGGCAGACGCGTGATGTCGAGTCCGCCGACGAGCAGTTCGCCGCTGTCGGGCCGGTCGATGCCCGCGATCAGGTTCAGCAGCGTGCTCTTGCCGGAACCGGACGGCCCCATCAGCGCGACGAAGTTGCCTTCAGCAATCGACAGCGTGATGTCGGTCAGCACCGGCACGGTCTGCACGCCGCGCCGATACGACTTCGCGACGTGGCTGATCTGGACGAGCGGCGGCGTGCTCACGCTACTTCTTCGCCACGGTGACCCGGGCGCCGTCCTTGAGCGTTTCGCCGGGCGACAGCGCGACCACGTCGCCGGGCTTGACGCCCTGCACGGCGAGCAGATCGCCGATGCGCGCGCCGGACGTCACCGGTATTTCGTGCGCAATGTCCTGGCTGATCACATACACCACCTGCTTGCCGCCGCGCGTCACGACCGCCGATGGCTGCACCGCGATGACCGCCTGCTTCTGATCGGGCGGCACCGGTTTCGACAGGAACGCGACCTTCGCGGACATGTCCGGCAGCACGCGCGCGTCGCGATCGACGAAACGCACCTTCACGAGCACGGTGGCCTTCGAGCGGTCGACGGTGGGCACCATGCGCGACACGCGGCCCGCGAAGCGCACGTCCGGCAGCGCGTCGAGCTGGATCTCGCACGGCTGCTCCACGGCGATACGGGCGATGTTCGACTCGGCGACGTCGGCCTCGACTTCGAGCGTCTTCATGTCCGCGATGGTGACGACCGCGCCCTTGCTGTCGGACGCCGATGAAAACGGCGTGATGTTGTCGCCCACGTTGGCGTGCTTTTCGAGCACGACGCCGTCGAACGGTGCGCGGATCACGGTCTGGTCGACGGCCACTTGCGCCGCCTGTGCATTGGCGCGCGCGGAGAGGATCGCGGCTTCGTCGCTGTTTATGGACGCCTGCGCCTTGTCGAAACGGGCGAGCGCGGCATCGTACTGCGTCGCGGGAATGGCGCCTTGCGGCACGAGAATGCGATAGCGCTTGAGATCGACTTCGGCGTTCTTGAGTTCGGCGCGCTGGAGTTGCAGGTTGGCCTGCGCGACCTTCACTTGCGCCTGAGCCTGTGCGAGCGATGCGGCGACATCGTCGCTTTCGAGACGGGCAATCACCTCGCCCTGCTTGACCACGGAGCCTTCGAGGACGCCGAGCCATTCGACGCGGCCCTGCCCCTTCGACGCCACTGCGGCCTTGCGCTGCGGCACGACATAGCCGGTCGCGTTCAGGAGCGTATAGCTCTGCGATGGATAGGCGGAAGTGACAGTGGCCGTTTCCACGGCCTGCGGCCCGGTGAGCCTGAATGCGACGGCGATCAACGCAAGGACGATGAGCGCGGCGATTGCCCAGCGGAGCCAGTGGCGCCGGCGCCGTGGCACCGCAGCGGAGGGTCCCCGGTCGATCTTTAATTTTTCGAGGTCGTGTTCAGCCAATTTTCGAACGTGCGCCGCTGCTTGGGATCGCGGACCAGTGTGCGGTGAATGGACGTCCAGTATAGCGCCGCGACCTGGCCCATCCGCGGCCGCGCGGGGAATGGCATTTTGAATGCATCATTCCGCGTGCAAAATGCCGGCGGCTCGTTCGCGTGATCCGGCGGCTGCGTCCGCTGCGAGCCAGACTGCCAAAGCAGAAGCTTCCATTTAAGATACGGCCTATATCGTGGATTCGGCGTCCTGCGCCAGGAGAAGTACGTGCTTTTCTCGAAACAAAGACGCCTTGTCGCCTGTGCCGTCTGGGCATTGTTATGCTGCTGCGCCTCCGCGCGCGCCGCGGAGGCGCATGGCGCGCATGCGGAACGGACGACCGGTGCTGCGAGCGGGGTGACGAGTGAAAACATTCTTGCGGTGGAGTCGTTGCCGCCCGGTTTCGCGGGCGACGATCCCGAGCACGTGCGGGACGCACTCGCCGGCCGCCCCGCGCCGGGCCAGGCGCCCTCGATCACGAGCCGGGTGCGGACGTTCCTGTCACAGCCGTTCCGCAGATGGGAGCACGGCGCATCGGTTGCACGCGGCGTACAGGGCGCCAGTCAGCCGCAGGGCGCGGGCGCCACGCAGGCAGACCGCACTTTTGTGTTCGTCATTCCAGTGACATACGGCGTGCGCTATCAGTCGAAGAAGAAGGTTCTGACGGTCAATGTTTCGCTCGCGGCGCCCGGCAACCCGAACGCCATCCTGCTGAAGCAGACGGTCAAGGGGCAAAGCGGCCGCAAGCTCGTCGTCGCGGCCGAAGCCAGGGCAAAGGGGTTCGTGCAGACCTTCGACGTCATTCAACTGCAACCGGACGGCGGCGCGCGCACCACGGTGACGGGCCGGGCGTTGCTGCCGAACTTCTCGCATGAACACGGCGACGGCGATTTCGCGATCGTCCTCGTGTGCGCCCTCGAACCGCCCTACCTGACGGACGACGTCACGCACAGCGCCCCCTCCGAGGAAGAACCCACCGACATCACGCGCAGAACCTCGACATTGAACGGCAGCGTCGCGGCGGCATGGCTCGTCGACCGCAAGGACGGGTCGATCGTGACGCGGCGGCTGCGGCTCGTCAAATAGCCGGGGGCGTCGTACACGACGCGTCCTGCCCGAGGTGTGCATGTTGCCCGGGCGTATCATGCATGCAGCATGCAATCGTGCGCTTTGCATCACGCGTATTGCATCATGCGTTTTGCATGCCTCATACAAGGAGTCGATACGATGTCCGCCTCGATGCATGCTTCGAACGCCGTACTCGCCATTCTGTTTTCCCTGCTGCTGGGCGCGATGATTCCCGGTCCGAGCTTCGTGGTCGTGGCGCGCAACTCGATCGGCGTTTCGCGCGCCGACGGACTGGCGACGGCGCTCGGCATGGGCGTTGGCGGCATCTTCTTCGGCGGCATCGCGCTCGCCGGGCTGTACACGCTGCTGGTTGCCGTCGAATGGTTGTATGTGGCTCTGAAGGCAGCCGGCGGCCTGTACCTCGTCTACATCGCCTGGAACATCTGGCGCGGCGCTGCCCGTCCCATGCAGGTGTCGATTCCAACCGATGCCTCGCCCCGCAAACAGAGCCCCGGAAGATCGTTCTGGCTCGGCCTCTCGACGCAACTGAGCAATCCGAAGACCGCAATCTGGTACGGCAGCATCTTCGCGGCGCTCCTGCCGCAGCACCCGCCGCTGTGGTGCTACTTCGTCCTGCCGCCGATGGTGTTCGCCATCGAGACTGGCTGGTACACCATCGTCGCGCTGGGTTTCTCCAGCAAGCGGCCGCGCGACCTCTATCTGCGAGCGAAGAAGTGGATCGATCGCGTCGCGGCAGGCGTCATTGCGGCGCTCGGCTTGCGGCTGCTGTTGACCGCGGGCAAAGCCGGCTTGTGATTTTGCATGCAGAACACAAAACGCCATCCGGCATCTTGAATGCAAAAGACTGAAGGCGAGCTTCGTGTTCCTTTCGTTTCGCTGACTCACCTGCTTTCTCGTGCATGGCGCGGGCTTGCGGCATGACACCTTGGCATAATGCAGCACCGACCCGTTCGTCGACACCATGCCAAGCATGATTGCGATCACCCGCACCCGGCGCCGCCTGTATGCATTCTTCGGCGCACCCGAAGCACGCCGTCTGTTGCGCACGTTGATGAGCTGCGCCATCAGTTACAGCGCCGCGCGTCTCGCCGCACTGCCCGAAGGCTATTGGGCGCTCATCACGACACTCGTCGTCGTCACACAGCCGAGCCTCACGCAAGCCGTGGACACGGCGCGGGATCAGATCATCGGCGCGTGCATCGGTGCGCTGGCCGGCGTGCTCGGCATCGTCGCGATGCAGTATGGCGCGCCGCCGCTCGCGGTCTTCACCGTTGCCCTGATCCCGCTTGCGGCCGTCAGCGCGAAGCGTCCCGCGTTCCGGCTGGCCTGTGTGACGCTGGTGATCGTCGTGCTGATTCCGGCAGGTTCAGGTTCACCGTTCGAGCGCCCGCTGCATCGCGTGCTGGAAATCCTGATTGGCGCCATCTCCGCATTTGTCGTGACCGCGCTCTGGCCGAATCGCGCGTTGCGGGCCGCGCATCACAGCGTCGCCGATACGCTGAGAAGTCTCGGCCAGCTCATCGGCCTCTATCTGACCGGCGCGCAGGACGCGGCGCGCGAATCGCAACTCGAAGCGCAAAGCGTGGCTGCACAGAAGGCGCTCGACGACGCCCTGAAGGAAGCGGAGCGCGAGCACATCATCGTGCTCGTACATAACAGCCGCTCCGATGGCATCGACAAGGCTGCGCCCTTTCTGCAGCGCCTGCACAGCGACACGACTTTTCTCGCGAAGGCCGTGGCGGGTCTGGACCGGCAATCCTGCGCGGCGCGTCTCGGCGATATGGGCCGGACGTTGCAGGCGCTCTTCGAGTTGCTGGCAGGCGTGCTGGCATCCCCGCAGCAGGATGGCGACAAACTGGAGCAGGCGCGGGCTTCAGTCAGCGCGTTGAAGACGGCGCTCGCCGCGCAGGCGCCGACTCACGGAGCACAGGAAGCGGCGCAATTCGTCATCGGTCTCATCGTCGCCGATCTCGATGCGCTGATCAGCACGCTCTATCCGCCCAAGTGACGCGGAGCTAGCGTGAGAGGCCGCGTGCGTCGATGGGCCAGATGTCGACGACGCGCCCACCGCGATAGCAGACGTACTCATCGTAGAGATTGACGCTCGGATCGCAATGTCCCGGCGGCAACAGAAGACGTTCCCCGACGAGCGCTCCGAAATCGTCCTCGGGATGGTCTTTTGCACGCAGCATGCCGTGTTCATCGTTCGCGGCAACGTAATTCAACACGGGCGCGCTGCGGCCGTCGAGCCAGTGGGCGCTGCGCGGCAAGCCTGAATCCACCGCAAGCCCTTTCAAGCCGACGTCGCACACGGCCATGCCTGGACGGGTCGCGCTCATGACGGTCGAAAGCACGAACAGACTATGGCGCCAGTGCAATGCCCCGTCCCAGCCGATGCCGCCGTAGTCGCCGTCCATGAAAAGGTATGAGCCCGGCTGCAATTCGGTGAACACGCCGCTCGTAGCATCGAATTCGACCGTACCGGTGCCGCCGCCCGTCACGACGCCGCAGCGCACGCCGCGCGCGTCCAGCGCCCGGACGTAGCCCGCGGCGATATCGGCCGCG
This sequence comes from Caballeronia sp. LZ032, assembly GCF_031451315.1. Classification (NCBI taxonomy): domain Bacteria; kingdom Pseudomonadati; phylum Pseudomonadota; class Betaproteobacteria; order Burkholderiales; family Burkholderiaceae; genus Caballeronia; species Caballeronia sp. LZ032. The sequence goes on along the minus strand of NZ_JARUXP010000003.1, from coordinate 553,321 downwards.
TGGCCAGCGGCGGTCTTGCGGGCATTCCAGTCGACGACATGCTGTATGCCGCCGTGATACGCCTGGATGCCGGCGAAGCGCAGGGCATGCTGCGCCGCGATGGCGTCCACGAGTTCGAGCAAGGCGTCCTCACCGGTGACGCCGCAGCGATGCTGTCCTGCATCGACTTCGGGCAGCACGTCGATCTTGACGCCGGCCTCGGCCGCTGCACGTCCAAGGGCCTGCACCTGCGGCAGCGCATCGACGCACACGGAGAGCCGCACGTGCGATGCAAGTTCGACGGCCATCGCCAGTTTGTCGGCGCCGACGAACTCGTTGCTGACATGAATGCTCCGAATACCCGCTGCCGCGAACGGATACGCCTCCGAGAGCTTCTGACAGCACACGCCCACCGCACTGGCCTCGATCTGCCGCTTCGCGATTTCGCTGGACTTGTGCGCCTTCGCATGCGGGCGTAGCGCGACGCCCTGATGAGCGGCGAATGCCGCCATCGCGGCGAGGTTGGCCTCGAAGGCTTCGAGGTCGAGCAGGAGCGACGGCGTGGCAATTGAGGTGAGCGGATCGCCAGATCGGGCGGCGGGTGGAGGCGCAAGCGTCATGGCGATGGCGGGAGTCAATGTGAAGTCAGTTTCCGATCATATCGCTGCATGCGGCATGATGAATGCATTACGCAAAATTCCAGCTTTGTCGTTGCGGGTGTTTACGGGTTGCGCGGCCTCGGTCTGAACGCTGCAAGAAGGCTCCATTTGCCGCGGTCCAATGCATGCAAAACGCATTGAACCGCGGCATTCACCCAACTAGACGAACTTGCGCGCGTGCGCTGCATCCTGCCCTTCCGTTTGCACCTCCAGCACCCGGTCGGGCCGCATCATGAACGACAGGATGATGCCCGCCGCCATCAGGATCATTGAAACCGTGAACGGCAGGTTCCAGTTGCCGGTACGGTCGATCAGCCAGCCGCCCACCACCGGACTGATGATCGCCGCCAGCGCCGAACCTGAATTCATGATGCCGGCCGCGGTACCGGAATGCTTGGGTGCAATATCCATCGGCACGGACCACATCGGGCCAATCGTCATCTCGTTGAAGAAGAAGCCCGCGGACAGACAGACGGCGGCGAGTGTGATCGAAATGTTGGAAACGAACATGATCGGTGCAAGCGACAGCAGCGTGAGGAACATGCACACGCCGACCATCACGTTGCGGGCGAGGCGCACGTTACCGCTCTTGCGCAGGATGCGATCCGTGACCGAGCCGCCGAGCCAGTCGCCAAGCACGCCCGCGAAGAACACACCCGACGCGAACAGCGCGGACTTGCCAAGCTGCATGTGATAACTGTGCAGGAAGTATTGCGGAATCCAGCCAAGGAACAGCCAGAGCACCCAGCCGTAGCAGAAGTACACGGCCGTCACCGGCGCCATGCGGCCCAGCAGCGTACGCCACGGCACGGGCGCGCGCTCCTTCACGCCGGAATACGTGGCGAGGGTGGCGCATTCGGTTTCCGTGATGCGCGGATGGTCGCGCGGGTTGTCGCGGAAATAGAACACCCAGGCGATGGCCCACGCAAAACTGATGACACCCGTGACCAGGAACGCGCCGCGCCAGCTCGTCGCCACCATCAGCCACACGATGAGCGGCGGCGCAACCGCATTGCCGATGCGTGATGCGGCATGCGTAGTCCCTTGCGCAAAGCCGCGCTGATCGGCCGGCATCCAGTTGGACATCGCGCGCGTCGCCGTCGGGAAGGTCGCGCCTTCGCCCAGGCCCAGCAGCACTCGCGCCACGATGAGCGACGCGAAGCCGCCCGCGAGGCCGGTCAGCACGGTGGCGCCGGCCCAGATGATCGCGCACAGCGTCAGGGTGCGGCGCGGCCCGAAGCGGTCCCCTACCCAGCCGCCGATGATCTGGAACACGAGATACGGGTACGCGAAGGCCGAAAACACAAAGCCGACCTGCGTATGCGAAAGACCCAGTTCAGCCCCGAACTGGCTGGCCGCCGTGCTGACATTCACGCGGTCGATATAGGTGATGAAATACATCGCGCATAGCAGCAGCAGCACGCGCGTCGTGGCTCGACGGAACATCATCGTCTCCTTGTGTAGCCGCGTGCGTGAACACGGCGCCCTGCGCAGGCCGGGCTCCGGTCATCACGTCATGCGGGACTTCCTTTGGGTACGTCGGATGAGATTGCTGGCAGCCGGCCTAAGGCGGCTATTGCATGCGGCGATGCAGCTTGCGGATGCGGGGCTTGCGCGGTGATGTCATGTCTCGTCTCCTTCGCGGCTCATTACGGCCCGCTTGTGTGCTCGATGTGTGCGTCGATGGATGAAGCGGTATTCAGTCTCTTGAATCCGTTGCCCGTGTATGCAATGCCATGGCAAGGACGCGCGCCACGTGCAGGGCGTCTCTTTGTGCGCCCTCCGCGATCTGATGCCTGCAACTCGTCCCGTCCGCCACGATCAGCGCGTCGCCGGCTTCGCGCACCGCCGGCAGGAGCGACAACTCCGCCATCGCTTGCGACGCCGCATGATGTTCCGCCTCGTAGCCGAAGCTTCCGGCCATGCCGCAGCACGACGATTCGATCGTTTTCACGCTAAGGCCCGGAATCCAGCCCAGCACTTGCTCGATCGGACGCACGGCGTCGAAAGCCTTCTGATGGCAATGTCCGTGCAGCAGCGCCTTCTTTGCATCCAGCATATTGAATTCAAGATGCAATCGCCCTTGCGCTTTTTCGCGCACCAGGAATTCCTCGAACAGGAACGAGTGCTCCGAAAGCCTGCGCGCCGCTTCACCATAGCCGTAGCCGAGGAATTCGTCGCGTAACGAGAGCAGGCACGACGGCTCGAGTCCGACGATGGCCACGCCGCGCTCGACAAACGGCAGCAATACATCGAGCGTACGGCGCGCCTCGGCCTTCGCCTCGTCGACGAGTCCCGCCGACAGGAACGTGCGGCCGCAACACAACGGCCGCTCACCCGCCTTCACGTTCAGATGCACGGCGTAGCCCGCCGTTTCGAGCACCCGCTGCGCAGCGCGGGCGTTCTCAGGCTCGATGTAGTTGTTGAACGTATCGACGAACAGCAGGACCTCTTTGGTTGCGGACGCAACTTGTTTTGCGGCTGCATCGCCGAGAAACGGCGTGCTGAAACGCGGCAGGCCACGCTGCGGCGCAAGGCCCAGCTTCGTCTTCAGCCAGCGCGCCGCGCCCGGCATGTTGGCCTCGAGCCCGTTGGCAAGCGCCGGCATGCGGCTTGCAAGAGGCGCATAGCGCGGCAGATACGCGATCATTCTTTCACGCAGCCGCAAGCCATGCCGCTTCGTCCAGGCCGCGCGCGCCTCGATCTTGATGCGCGCCATGTCGACACCCGTCGGACAATCGCGCTTGCAGCCCTTGCATGACACGCACAGGTCGAGCACTTCCTTGACATCCTGGCTGGCCAGGCCGGCCTCGCCGAGTTGCCCCGATAGCGCCAGACGCAGCGTATTGGCGCGGCCGCGCGTGACATGCTGCTCGTCCTTCGTGATGCGATAGCTCGGACACATCGTGCCTGCGTCGAACTTGCGGCAATGGCCGTTGTTGTTGCACATTTCGAGCGCTTTCGCGAGACCGCCGGAACGATCGCCGCCGGAACCCGGTGCGCCTTCGTCGCCCGTCAGCGGATCGCGCGTGACATTCCACGCCGACCAGTCGAGCAACGGTTCGACCGCACACTCGCGATACGAAGGCGGAAAGCGGAAATTCGCGACATCGTCCATCTTTGGCGGCGCCACGATCCGGTCCGGGCTCAGCCGGTTCTCCGGATCGAACAATTGCTTGATGTCGCGAAACGCTTCGTTGATGCGCGGACCGTATTGCCAGGCCACCCATTCGCCGCGACACAGCCCGTCGCCGTGTTCGCCCGAATACGCGCCCTTGTATTCACGCACCATGGCCGCGGCTTCTTCCGCGATCGCGCGCATCTTGCCGGCGCCGTCGCGGCGCATGTCGAGGATCGGCCGCACATGCAGCGTGCCGACGCTCGCATGCGCGTACCACGTACCTTCCGTGCCGTGCTTGCGGAACACTTCCGTCAGCCGCGCCGTATAGTCGGCGAGATGTTCGAGCGGCACCGCGCAGTCTTCGATGAAGGACACCGGCTTGCCGTCGCCCTTCATGCTCATCATGATGTTCAGCCCGGCCTTGCGGACTTCCCAAAGCGCCTTTTGCGGGCCCGCTTCGGGCATTTCGACGACGGAACCCGGCAGGCCGAGATCGCTCATCAGTTCGACGAGACGGGCCAGCTTGGTCACTTGCTCATCGCGCTCGGCGCCTGCGAATTCGACGAGCAATATCGCCTCGGGATTGCCAGTCAGCGCCTTGCCGATCACCGGACGGAAAGCGGGATTCGACATAGCCAGGTCGATCATCGTGCGGTCCACCAGCTCCACCGCAACCGGGCCGAGCTTGACGATGTGCTGCGTCATGTCCATCGCCGCCCAGAAGGTCGGGAAGTTCACCACGCCCAAGGTCTTGTGCGCAGGCAACGGCGCAAGCTTCAACGTCAACTGCCGGCTGAACGCGAGCGTGCCCTCCGAACCCACGAGCAGATTGGCCAGGTTGGGCTGGCCGTCATCGTTGAAGGGCAGCGGGCTCTGGCAGTCGAACAGATCGAGGTTGTAGCCGGCCACGCGCCGCAACACCTTCGGGATGCGTTCACGCAGTTCAGCGCGTTCGCGCAGCGCAATGCCGCGCACGGCCTCGACGAGATCCCGGGTACGCGCGTCCTGCGGCATGTCCGCGAGCTTGCCGAAGCGCGTTTCATGGCCGTTGGCGAGGATCGCATCGATGGCGTCGACGTTGTGCACCATGATCCCGTATTCCATCGACCGGGACCCGCACGAGTTGTTGCCCGCCATCCCGCCAATCGTGCATTGCGCGCTCGTCGATACATCCACCGGAAACCACAGCCCGTGCGGTTTCAGCCACGCATTGAGATGATCCAGCACGACACCCGGCTCGACCGTGACGGTGCGCGCCTCCTTGTCGAAGTGAACGATGTTGTTGAGCCACTTCGTCGTATCGATGACGAGCGCCTCGCCCACCGTCTGCCCGCACTGGCTCGTACCCGCGCCGCGCGCAAGCACGCTCGCGCCCTGATCCGCGGCAATCTGCAACGCCAGACGCAGGTCCGCCTGATCCCTCGGCACGGCGACGCCGAGCGGCATGATCTGGTAGATCGACGCATCGGTCGCATAACGTCCGCGCGACGCCGGATCGAACAGCACGTCGCCCTTCAGTTCGCGCTGGAGGCGCGCCTGCAAGGGCGTCGGCGACGACCCCGGACGAGCGCGCGCCGAAGCGGGCATCAGATGGATAGGTTTGACGAGCCGGTCGGTCGGAGAGTTGAGCATTGTCGCTGTCTGAATGCTGAATGCGTTATGCGAAATGCAATTCGACGGGCGGCAGACCTTCGATCCTGCCCAGCGCCGTGCCGGGCGCCTTCGGGAAGGCCATGCCGGTGTACGAGCCCGCCGTCAGCACCGTGCCGCGTTCGAGCGCATGTCCGCGCGACACGCAGTGATTCACCGTCCACGCCAGCAATCTGCGCGGATCGCCCGCCGGGTTGGCGGGCGTGTCGTCGAACAGGGGGGCGCCGTCGTATTCGAACGTCATGACCGGCGCGACGAATGGATACGAGGCGTCGTACGGGACGCCGTCGCCCACGATCAGCGCGCCGTGGTTCTGCAGATCCGCGAGTTGCCAGAGCTTGTCCACATCGGGCCACGCGGCGAAGCGGCTCGCAACGATCTCGATCGCGGCATGCACCGACTCGATCGACGCGAGGACTTCCTCTTCTGCATACGGCCCGCTGCCGGGCTCGAAACGCCGTCCAAGCCTGAAGGCCACTTCGAGTTCGAGACCTGCCCGGCCGAACGCGGACATCGCAAGGCGCGCACCGGACGGCTGCACGCCGCTGGCAGGAAGCGGCGCACCCTGAATGGGTCCGTCCGCCGACTTGGCGCCCACCTTCCATCCGCCGATGGCCGCATCCAGCGCGCGCAACGTGGCATCCTGCGCGGCGCAGGCTTCGTCGGAATGACCGGGACGCAAGCCCGCCGGGAGCGAATCCAGCTGCGCGCGATGCGCGCGCGTTTCCACGAAAAGCCGGGCGAGCGCGTGGGCGTCGAATGCGGCGCTCATGCAGCCGCCTTGAACGCTGGCTTCGCGACGTGGCTCGTCAGATAGTCCATCGCGGCCGTTACGCCGCTGCCCTTCAGCGCGACGCCCGCCAGCTTGAGGCCCATTTCGCAGCCGGTGAGCGCGGCCATCAGCGTGAGATCGTTGCAGTCGCCCAGATGCCCGATGCGGAACATGCGGCCCTTCACCTTGCCCAGGCCCGTCCCCAGCGAAAGATCAAAGTGTTCGTAGATGAGTTTGCGCACGGCATCGGCATCGACGCCCTCGGGCGTCATCACGCCGGTCAGCACTGGCGAATAGACCGCGGGATCCGCGCACTGGATCTCGAGCCCCCAGGCCGTGACCGCCGAACGACAGGCGGCCGCCAGCCGCTGATGCCGGGCGAAGACCTGATCCAGCCCTTCGTCGAAAATCATGTCGAGCGCCTCGGACAACCCGTAAAGCAGGTTCGTATTCGGCGTATAGGGCCAGTAGCCCTGCTGGTTCATCTCGATGATGTCGGTCCAGTCCCAGAACGCGCGCGGCAGCGTCGCGCGCTTCGCTGCCTCGCGCGCCTTCCGCGACACCGCGTTGAAGCTGATTCCCGGCGGCAGCATGAGCCCCTTCTGCGAGCCGGAAACAGTCACGTCGACGCCCCACTCGTCATGCCGATAATCCGCCGAGGCCAGCCCGGAAATGGTATCCACCATTAATAATGCAGGATGCGAAGCGGCATCGATGGCACGGCGAACCGCGGCAATGTCGGAGGTCACCCCGGTCGAGGTTTCGTTGTGGACGACGCAGACCGCCTTGATCGCATGCTGCGTGTCCTCGCGCAGACGCTTTTCGATCTGGTCCGCCTGCACGCCACGCCGCCAGCCTTCGATACCCGGCAAACCGAGAAACTCCGGCTTGAGCCCGAGGTTCTCGGCCATCTTCTTCCACAGCGTCGCGAAGTGGCCGGTCTCATACATCAGCACCGTGTCGCCCGGACTCAGCGTGTTGCAGAGCGCCGCTTCCCATGCTCCCGTCCCCGACGCCGGATAGATCACCACGGGCTGGTCCGTCTTGAAGATTTTCCGGATGCCCTCCAGCACCTTCAGCCCCAGCGCGCCGAACTCCGGACCGCGATGATCGATGGTCGGATAACTCATCGCCCGCAGGATCCGGTCGGGCACCGGGCTCGGTCCGGGAATCTGAAGGAAGTGACGGCCGGCGGGATGGAAGTCGAGCTTGAGCATGAAATCGCGTCCTTAAATGTGATTTTGCATGCAAAATACAATAACGCGGTGACTTGCCGGGGTAAAGGAAAACATAGGTCGAACGGCCTAGGGATAACCCGCTGGCGGTTTTTTCCGTTAGGGCTGGGTTAAAATTGCCGCAAAAGAAACTCGAGGTATTGAATGCAAAATCCCGATTTACCGTCATCCCATCTCGCCCAGTCGCTGCCCAGGGTCGAGCGTCTGCGCCTGCACGACACCGTTGTCGATCACTTGCGCGGCTTCATCGTCGAAGGCTTGCTCGCGCCTGGCGTCAAGCTCAATGAACGCAAGCTTTGCGAGACGCTGGGGATTTCGCGCACCCCCTTGCGCGAGGCGCTCAAGGTGCTGGCGGCCGAAGGCCTTATCGATATCTCGCCGAATCGCGGCGCGTCGGTATCGCAAATGAGCGAGCTGGAAATTCGCGAGATGTTCGAATTGATGAGCGGGCTCGAGGCGTTTTCAGGCGAACTGGCGTGCGAGCGCATCACGCCGCTCGAAATCGCGGAAATCAAGGCGCTGCACTATGCAATGCTCGCCTGCCGCGCGCAGAACGACCTCTCCGGCTATTACAGCCGCAATCAGGCCATCCACGACAGGATCAACGAAGCCGCGCGCAATACGGCCTTGCGCCAGACCTACGTATCGATCAACCGTCGCCTGATGGCGCTGCGCTTTCGCTCGAATTTCCAGACGCCCAAGTGGGACAGCGCCATTCACGATCATGAAGACATGATCGAGGCGCTCGAGACGCGCGACAGCAAGCGCATGGGCGAGATCCTGCGCCGGCACCTGCTTTCCAAGCGCGACGCGGTGCTGGCCGAACGCACGCTGACGACAGTGAAGGCGCCGGCGGCAAGGAAAAGAAAGTCGGCTGGAGACTAACGCGCGTCAGACCACACGAAGTAATGTAGCGTCCGCACCATAACGTCAGATGTAAGGTAGGATACGACCCGATTGGCCGTCAGAGCCTTCCATCGGGGATCAACTTGACCAGATTTCGAGCTGCGTGCATTGCGCTCGGCGCGGTGCTTGCCGTCACAGCTTTCGCTACCTACCGATCGCCGGATTTCGAAGCGGCGCAAGCCGCAATGGACCGGCAGACTGTCGACTGCCTCAGCCGCAGTCTCACGCGCGACGAGAAATTCCGCCTCGCCCATCTCACCGCCGGCCATGACCGGGAAGGGATGCGTCCCATCTATACCGATGTCCTGTCGCGCTGCATCGTGCGTTCCGATCAGTGGGACCGCCGCCCGCAACTGATCATGAGTGCGCGCCAGCTGCTGTCCCAGGATGCGGAGTTCAAACAGCTCGTGAACGCGCAAACCCTGCAGCTTGCGCGCCGCCCGTAACGCACCTTCGCTATATCACCTGCCCTCTCAGGCCTGAAGACCGCTTCCCGCACCCGGCTGCACCAGGGCGCGGGTGTTGGCTTCGTGCGCGCGCAGCGCGGCGATTTCGTGCTGCGCATAGTGCGAGACGGGCGCTACGGCGGCAAGGGCGGCGGTCAAGAGGATGGCGGCGATGCTGATCGAGAAGGCGTTCATGACAAGCTCCTTTATCTTGCGTTGGCTGGATCGGGCTGCGGGTTGTGCTGCCTGTGAGAAGCATTGTCATCGCCGAGACTTAGCAGGGAATGAGTGCGCCGCTGCTTCATCCGCTTCCCGTGCAGCCCGGTCAGCCTGGCCGAAGGGGTTAAGATCGGCGTTCATTCGACCATCCGGCATCCTGCATTCAGAATGCATTCAACCATTGACGCACCGAGCGCTTCGCTCGAACTGCCCTTCAGGCGTCCGTTCGACTGGACCCGCATGTTGGGCTTCATCGGCGGGCGGGCGTCGGCGGGGGTGGAATCGGTCGATGACGGCGTCTATCGGCGGGCGATCGAATGGCGCGGCGACGACGGTACGATCGAAGTCCGGCCGCATGCACGCAAACATCGTCTGGTCGTGACAGTGGAAGGCGCCGCGGCGCGCCATGCGCAGGAACTCGCGACGCCGCTATCCCGCATGTTCGACCTGCACGCCGACCCGCGCGAGATCGCTCGCTGCCTGTCCGCCGATCCGATCCTGGCGCCGCTCGTTGAAGCCGCGCCGGGCCTGCGCGTGCCGGGCGCATGGTCGGGCTTCGAATTGGTGGTGCGCACCATCGTCGGACAGCAGGTGAGCGTGAAAGGCGCTTCGACCATCATGAACCGCATCGTCCAGCGTGCGGGCAGGCCTATCGAAGGGCACCCGCACGAGGGTACCGCGTGGCGCTTTCCGACGCCGGCCGAACTCGCCGCAGCGGATCTCGACAAGATCGGCATGCCGACGAAGCGCGTCCAGGCCGTGCAGCACTTCGCCCAGGCCGTTGCTTCCGGCGCGCTGCCGCTCGACACACCCGGCGCCGATACCGCCCAACTGCAGCGCGATCTTCTCGCGATGCCCGGCATCGGACCCTGGACGGTCGGCTATGTCGCGATGCGCGCGTTGCGTGATCCCGATGCCTGGCCCGACGCCGACCTCGTGCTCATGCAGGCCATCGCCAGACGGGATCCGTCGCTCGTCAAACCCGCGCAGCAACGCGCTCGCACGGAACGCTGGCGGCCATGGCGCGCCTACGCGGCAATGCATCTGTGGAACGGCGTGGCGATCGCCACGGGACAGTCGCGCGGCGGTTGAATCTTGCATGCAGCATTACGCACGCAAAATGCCAAGGCGCCGCGTCAGCCCGCGAATGCCCCACGCCCAAAGTCGTCCCCTTGTCATTGAAAATGAACTAATCTCCTTCGAGCATCGCGAACGCGGCCGGGCATGCGGGCGACCCACCAGACCGGCCCATTCATGCCATACCACGCAGGGACACCAAGAAGCGCTGACGCAACGCCATCGGGAGACGCACATGAACGCCTCATCCCTCGACGCACAAGCCGGCTCTGGGAACGCATGGTCTGGCTCACCCCCTACTGAATCTGCGGCTGAAATGCCCATCGCACCACGCGTGCAGAAGATCGTGGTCGCGATTCACGGCATCGGCAACCAGTTGCACAGCGACACGGTGCGCTCGGTCGCCAGCCAGTTCGGTGCGCGCTACGATCCGCCGCTGCCCGTCATGCCCCTCGGCTACTTCGATATCGCCGGAGTCGGCGAAGTGGACGTGCGCCAGCTCGATCTTCCGGCGACCAGCCCCTACACGCCGGCGCAGCGCGACTTCTACTCGGCGCTGGGCTTCGCCGAGGTCTATTGGGCCGACATCCCGCGCGAAGTGGTCAAGCAGGACGACACGCTCGAGGAGAGCAAGGCCTGGGGCCTTTCCATCGTCAGCCGCGCGCAGGCGGCCTACATGCTCAACGTCGAAGAACGCAAGCTCGAGCCTGCCGACTTCTCGCTGGCCGCGGGCGTGGTGGAAGAGATCGTCGAGACCGTCGCAGTCATGCAGAGCCTGCTTGCCGTCGCGGAGAAAGCAGGCATCTTCAAGTTCGATCTCGCGCCGATGCTGCGCGACTACGTCGGCGACGTGCAGCTCGTCGCGGATTTCAAGCAGCATCGCGACACCATCGTCTTCCGTTTTCATCGCGTGATGGAACGACTCGTTGCGCTCGCCACCGAGCGTTGCCAATGCGCGCCCGAGGTCTATGTCGTCGCGCACAGCGAAGGCACCGTCATCAGCTTTCTCGGCATCCTGCAGGCGCTGTCCATGCCCACCGTGGCGGACCCGAAGGACGGCAAGCAGGTCATCAGCACCGACTGGGTGCAGAGCCTGCGCGGCTTCATGACCATCGGTTCGCCCATCGACAAGCACATCCTGCTCTGGCCCAAGCTATGGGAAGGCATGCAGCTGAGAAGCGAAGTACAGGGCGATACGGTCACGCAGGTCGACCGTCCGGGCGGAGCGCTCACGCTGCCGGCGCCGATCAAGTGGCGCAACTATTACGATTACGGAGATCCCGTCGGCTTCGCGCTCGACACGGCGCGCGCGTTCCTGGATCACCGCGGCTGCCGCGCATTCGAGTTCGACGAACACGCCGACGACATCGGCTTCTCGCGCTATTGGCTGCCCGGCAAGGCGCATACCGATTACTGGACCGACTCCGAAGTCTTCGGCCACTTCATCGACAACGTCGTGCTCGGCGAGAAGACAGCAACTCCTCCGGGAGACAGGCGCGCACGCGGCTTCGTCAGCACGGCGATTCCCTATCTGCTCAGCTTCGCCCTGCATCTTCTGGCGGTGTTCTTCATCTACAAGGCCGTCACGGCATCATCGGATTCGGGCGCGGGTTCCGCCAGCACGGCGCCCGAGTTCATTTATCTCACACGCTCGGTATTCGCCCTCGCCTGCCTGCTGATGGGCACCACGATCGCCGCGCGCATCCCACGGCTCGTGAAGGCACGCGGCACGCATCGCACGGGCGCATGGCTGCGATGGCGCATCGTCGCCCTCGCCGCATTCGCGGCCGGCGCGCTCCTCTTCTGGTTCGTGCTGGTGAGCGGCGTCGCCGCGTTCCTTGCAAGCCCGTTCGCTGACATCCTGCATCGCGATGTCGCGGATCCACTCGTCGGCAAAGCGGTCTTCGTGCTGGCCGGACTGGTCTGCGCGCTCAGCGGCTGGATAGCGCCGCGCAAACCGCATTGGGGACGGCGCATGCTCGTCGCGCTGGGCACGCTGATGATGGTGCTCATCGTCGGCGTGAGGCTATGGGGCGATCTGGCGGGCAAGCCACTGTGGCCCGTCGTGCTCGGCGGCCTGTTCTTCCTCTATGCGTGGTGGCTCGCCATCCTGATCTTCGATCTCGCCTTCGTCTGGCATCGCTACGTGCGCAACTCGGTGGCCCTCGACACGCTGCGGGCATGGCGCGAAGAACGGCGCGACGCACAGCCCAGGCCCATCATGTCGATGGGCTCCAGGCGACGCAGCGGTCCATGATCACGCATGCAGCACCAGCTTCTGCACGCGCCAGTTGAGCAACTCGGCAACGAACAACGTGTTCTCGGCAGGACATGCCATCTCGTGAATCCAGCCGAACTGCTTGAGCTGCTTGCCGGAGCGGCCGAGCACGCCGAGCAGCTTGCCGTCGAGCGACAGCTTGTAGATGCGGCCGGGGAAGGCATCGGCGGAATAGAGCACCTGATTCGGACCCGGCGAGATGCAGATGGCCCAAGGCGATCCCGGCGCGAAGGTGCCTGCTGCAAGCGCCGCCTCATCGGGCATGTTGCCGATGGCCGGACGCGCATCCGGCGGCACCGGTACGTCGATGGTGAACTGCCGCTGGAAGTTGCCTTCGCCGTCGAAGACCTGGATGCGGCGATTGCTGCGGTCCGCGACATAGACCATGTTGTTCGCATCGACGGCAATGCTGTGCGGCGTATGAAACTGCCCCGGTCCCGTGCCGCGGTCGCCCCATGACTTGAGCCAGTTGCCGTCGCGATCCACTTTCGCCACGCGCGAATTGATGTAGCCATCGCTGATGTAGGTGTTGCCCGAGGTATCCCATGCGACGTCCGTGACCTGGCGGAAGCGTCCCGGCTCCGAAGGCAAGGGCGGGTTCGGATGCTTGAGCGGCGCGGTCTCTTCATCCGCGGCTTCCTGCTTGCGGCCGAAGACCATCGCCACACGCCCTTCCGGCGTGAACTTGATGATCATGTCCGAGCCCTTGTCCGTCACCCAGACGTTGTCCTGCCGGTCCACCTTCACGGTGTGCGCGAACGACCACGCATAGAGACGATGACCGATCTCGCGCACGAAGCGTCCATTGCGGTCGAACTCCAGCAACTGCGCAGCGGCCGCGCCGTAGGCCGGCCCGGTGCTGTTGCCGCGCGACAGCACGAACACATGACCCGCCGAATTGACCGCGACGCCCGAGCATTCGCCGAAGTACATGTCGCGCGGCAAGCGCACGGGATCGGGCACGGAGTCGTAGGGAATCGACGGCACGTCGTTATCGGCGTACGCGAGATGCGGGAACAGCGCGAGCGCCGCGGCGCCCTGACCCGCCAGCGCAAGAAAACGGCGGCGGCTTGCGCCAGCCGGATGAGTATCGCAACATGGGCAGTACATCGAATGCCGAAGACTCATTGTTACCCTCCTCCTGTTCGTCGCCTGCAATGAGGAACTGCAATGAAGAGACGGTGATGGCTGGCGTGGGCTGGCGTGCTTCGCGATGCTTCGGGAGTGTAGTGCAAGAGTTGCAGCGCGCGCACGCGAGCGCTTCCATTGCTTTCAATACTGAAAGGACGTCATGAACTCAAGCTTGCTGTTTCAGGTTCGTATCAGGCTCACGCCTGAATGCGCCGCGATGGCGCGTCAGGATCGCTTCGACGGCAAGCTTGCGCCGCTCGGCGCCCAGCTCGCGAAACATCACGCGACGTTGATCTGCCAGTACGACGCCTTCGCGGACTATGTGGCGCAGGCGGAGCGGGATGGCGTCGAAGGCTATCCGTTGTATCGATGGACGCGCGACACCATCGAAAATCCCGCGAAGAAGGCGAAGTACCTCGAAGCGTTCACCTTCTACGTGAACGGCGACGAGGTCTATGAGCAGGCCCTGGCCGATGCACTGGAAGCGGATCTCCACGCGCTAGCAAGCGAGGCGATCACGGAGATCCGCAAGTACGACACGAACCCCGCGAACAATCCGCAACCGCCTTCACAGGGCCAATAGGCGTGGCATTCAGTCCTTGCGGGCATCGAGCCATTCGACGATATTGCGCACCGTATCGCCATAGAACGTGCGATACAGCTCCTCCGACACATAACCGATATGCGGCGTCGCGAGCAGGTTGGGCAGCGAGCGCAGCGGATCGTCTGCGGCGAGCGGCTCCTGGTCGTACACGTCGATGGCCGCGCCCGCCAGACGCTTCGACTTCAGCGCATCGATCAGCGCCGCATTGTCGATGATCGGCCCACGCGATGTATTGACGATCCGGCTGGTCGGCTTCATCTGACCGAGCTCCGCCGCGCCGACGAGATGGTGCGTCCGTTCGCTCAGGCGCACATGAACCGAGAGCACGTCCGAGGTCTTGAAGAGCGTGTCCTTGTCGACGCGTTCGATACCCTTCTCCGCCGCGCGTTCGGCGGTGAGATTCTGGCTCCACGCGATCACGTTCATGCGAAACGCGCGGCCGATCACGCCGACCGCGGACCCTACACGTCCTAGCCCGAGCAGCCCGAGCGTCTTGCCGGCAAGCTCGGTGCCGAGACCGATCTGCCACCCGCCCTCTTTCAGCGAGCGGTTCTCGCCGGAAATGTCGCGCACCATGGCGAGGATCAGGGCCCAGGTGAACTCGATCGTCGGCGTGGACGAATAGCCCGTATGCCGCACTTCAACGCCGCGTTTCGCCGCGGCTTCCAGATCGATCGATGCGTTGGCCGAGCCGGTGGATGCGATCAGCTTGAGGTTAGGCAGATGCTCGATGATGTCGCGCGGGAACGGCGTGCGTTCGCGCATGGCGCAGATCACATCGAACGGTTGCAGTCGTTCGAGCAGCGCCTCGCGTTCGGCGATGTGATCGTTGAAGACGGTGATGTCGGCGCGCGGTTCGAGCGCGGACCAGTCGGCCATCGACCGGGCGAGGTTCTGATAATCGTCGAGCACCGCGACCTTGATGCGTGAAGAACTGGACATGATGAAGCCTTCGATTTTGTTGTGACGAATGCGCGGATCCGCGGCAGCCGCTAGTGTGACGCAAGCCGCGAAATCATGTCGGGACGCCTTGCGGCGGGCCGCTGCGACCGATGACATCGCGTGAAACAAGTCATCGCGGGACTTTCGACGAGGCTGCCTCTATAGTCCGTTCCGTCGCCACACGAAGCACAACGTGGCTCAGGCAACCGAGAGGAACATCCCGTGAATACCCGTTCGACTTTCGCATCAAACAGAAGTCTTCAGAAGCGCGGCATGCATACCCTGCTCGTTGCCGCCACCGCCGCAGCGCTCGCGCTGTGCAGCGGCTCCGCTTTCGCGGGCTGGGCACGCGGCGGCACCGCCTATACCGGGCGCGGCGAGTATCAGGGCGCGCATGTCGGTTCCTGCGGCGGCGGCGGCTGCTCGCATGCGGGCGGCGTCGAAAATCGCTGGGGCCGCACGGCCACCAACTCAGGCACGGTGACACGCACCGCGCCGGGACAGTTCAGCAACACGGGCACTGCATACGGCCCGAACGGCCGCTCCGTCCAGCATGCCGGCGACACGAGCTGCGCCGGCGGCAGCTGCACGCACACCGGCAGCGCGACCGGCCCGAACGGCAAGACCGCGACCGGCACCGATACCGTCACGCGCACCGCGCCGGGCCAATACAACTCGTCGGGCTCGGTGACGGGTCCGAACGGCAACACGTCGACACATACGGCATCGACCCAATGCGCGGGCTATACCTGCAACCGCTCCGGAACGGTCAATACGGCCAGCGGCGGCACCGTCACGCATGCGGGCAGCGCGACGAGCGTGGCGCCGGGCGTCGTGGTCACGTCGGGCAGCGCGACCGCTACGAACGGCGCGCATGTCACGACGGTATCGGGCGGCGGCACGGTCACCACGACGAGCGCGGCTGTCGTCACGGGGTCGGCTACCGTGGTTGCCGCGCCCTTGATCGTGCCGCCGCCTCCGCCGCCGGCGACCGTGGTCGTGACGACGCCTCCCCCGCCGCCCCGCGCAGTCGTCGTGACGACGCCACCGCCGGTCAAGACGGTGGTTGTAGCCCCGCCCCCGCCGCCGGTCAAGGTCATCTATGTCGCGCCGCGCCGTGCCATCTGGATTCCGGGCCACTATGCCGGCGCGGTGTGGGTGCCTGCGCACTGGGCATGACCGGCAGCCGCGAACCCATGGTTCGAACGCCCTTGCGCCGGCCCTGTCGCTTTGCCGGCACGAGGCGTTACACTGCGGATCAACGCCGCTTCCGGCAGAGGCACGCCATGCCCGATGTCTTCCCCGACGCCCAGGCAACCACGAGCACGCGCTCATGACGAGACATCGCATGAAGCGCCCTCATCTGCCCGACGATCACGTGAAAGGGGTCCTGCACGACGTCATCTGGACCGCGGGCCCCGTCGTGCTGGTCATTGCAATCATCTCCGCGCTGGTCTACTGGCTCGTCGATCCCGCGCCGCCCCGCACCATCACGATGAGCGCGGGCCAGCCCGACAGCTCGTTCTACGTCATCTCGAAGCAATACGCGGGCATCCTCGCGCGCAACGGCATCACGCTGAACGTACTGCCTTCGGACGGCTCCGTGCAGAACCTCGACCGCCTGCTCGATCCGCAACAGCATGTCGATCTCGCGCTCGTGCAAGGCGGCATCGCGACGAAGGAACAGGCGTCGAAGCTGGTCTCGCTCGGCAGCGTGTCGTATGTGCCGCTGGTGGTGTTCTATCGCGGCAAGGGGCTAAGCCTGCTGTCGCAACTGGAGGGCAAGCGGATTGCCATCGGCCGTGAAGGCAGCGGCACGCGCACGCTGTCGCTCAAGCTGCTCGCAGCAAACGGCATCTATCCGGGCGCCGGCACGCAGTTGCTCCCGACCGACGGCCTGGAGGCCGCCACGCAACTGGTCAGCAACGAAGCGGACGCCGTGCTGCTCTCCGGCGACTCCGCCACGCGCGACCTCATGCTGCGTCTGTTGCGCGTGCCCGGCGTCTCCGTGATGAACTTCACGGAAGCGCGCGCCTATACGCGCCTCTTCCCGTATCTGGACGACATCGAACTGCCGCCCGGCATACTCGACCTGGGCCGCCTCATTCCGCCCGAGACCGTGCATCTGGTGAGCCCGATGCTCGAACTGGTCGCGCGGCCGAGCCTGCATCCCGCGCTGTCCGATCTGCTCATCGAAGCCGCGCAGGAGGTCCACGGCACGGCAAGCTTGCTGCAACCCGCCGGGCAGTTTCCACGCGCCGTCGCGCACGAGTTTCCGATCAGCGAGGATGCCAGCCGCTACTACCGCTCGGGCAAGAGCTTCCTGTATCGCACGCTGCCGTTCTGGCTTGCGAACGTCGCGGACCGCGCGCTCGTGCTGCTGCTGCCGGTCGCGGTGCTGATCCTTCCGGCGCTGCGCATCGTGCCCTGGCTCTATCGCTGGCGCGTGCGTTCGCGCATCTATCGTTATTACGGCGCGCTGATCGCGGTGGAACGCGGCGCGATGAAGCTCGTCGACGAAAACGAAAGGCGTACGCTGCTCGTCGAACTCGACTACATCGAGGAGTCGCTCAACACGCTCAAGATGCCGCTCGCCCATGTCGATGCACTCTACGTACTGCGCGAACACATCGGCTTCGTGCGCGCGCGTCTCAGCGAAAGCCGGCGGCGTGCCGGTACAGCGCCGCTGCACGATCGCGCGACGGAGAGCCCGCGATGAGCCTGCGCGCATGGCTGGCCGCGCTGGCGCTGCTGCTGGGCGCTTGCGCCAGCCTGCCGCCGCAGGCGGGACGCATGCAGACGCAAGCCTTCACCGACACCGCCGGCACGTCCCTGGGCCGGGCGTTCTCGACGAGCGAACAAGCGCATCCGGGCGACAACGCCTTCCATCTGCTTCCCAACGGCATGGACGCGCTTATTGCCCGTGTGATCCTGAGCGAGCGCGCCGAACGTTCGCTCGACCTGCAGTACTACATCTGGCACGACGACCTGACCGGCCGCGAAATGGCGGCATCGATCATGCGGGCAGCGGATCGCGGCGTGCGCGTGCGTCTCCTGCTCGACGACCTCGGCACCAATGCCGACGACCGCTTCCTGCTCGCGCTCGCGTCGCATCCGAACATCCAGGTGCGGCTCTTCAATCCGGTGGCGAACCGCACCTTCAAGAAGCTCGGCTCGGCGATGGAATTCTTCCGCGTGAATCGCCGCATGCACAACAAGGCGCTCGTCGCCGACAACCAGGCGGCCATTCTCGGCGGCCGCAACATCGGCGATGAATACTTCGGCGCATCCAGCACGGTGTCGTTCGGCGATCTCGATGTGCTGGTGCATGGACCCGTGGTGCGCGACGTGTCGAAGGCATTCGATCTCTACTGGAATTCGGCGGCGGCCTATCCCATCGAATATCTCGTGGGCCGTCCCGCCGATCCCGACGCGCTGCGAAGCTATCGCGACAAACTGGATGCCTATCTGCTGGCGGAACGTCATTCGCCTTATGTCGCGCAAGTCCGGCAGCGCATGGCCGACGTGCTTCAGGCACACGATGAAGCCTTCTCTTGGGGCAAGGCCACGCTGCTCTATGACGATCCCGCGAAGATCACCCGCGCGCCCGGCGACAGCGAAGGGCATCTGATGTCGCAATTCAAGGCGCTGGACTTCGAGCCTGGCAAGGACGTGCTGATCGTGTCGCCGTATTTCGTGCCGCGCAGCGAAGGCGTGCAATGGCTGCGTTCGATGACCGCGCGCGGCGTGCACGTCACTGTGCTCACCAATTCACTCGCGGCCACGGATGTGGCGGCGGTGCATGCGGGCTATCAGCGCTATCGCCGCGACATGCTCGAAGCCGGCGTGACGCTTTATGAACTTAAGCCCGTCACATCGAATAATGAAGACAAAATGCAAAAGCAGAGCACATTCGGTTCGTCCAAGGCTTCACTCCACGCGAAGACCTATGTGTTCGACCGGACGCGCATCTTCATCGGCTCGATGAATCTCGATCCGCGCTCCGTGCAGCTGAACACGGAAATCGGCGTGTATTGCGAGAGTGCGCAGGCCGCTACGGAAGTGGCGGACGGCATCGGCAAGCAGATCGACCGCCTGGCCTGGCGCGTCGAACTGCGCGACGACGGCGCCGGCCATCAGCGCATGGTATGGATCGACACCGCCGCCGACGGCACGACAACCGTGCTTGAAACGGAGCCCGATGTGTCCAAGCTGAAACGCGCGGGTATCTGGATGCTCGGGCTGCTGCCGATCGAATCGCAGCTATGAGCCGCGCGGTCTCGTTTCAACGCGCATGGATCATTTGAATCCCGACACTGCGTGCGGCACATACGGCGCTTCCAGCGCAGCGATCTCTTCCGCGGTGAGATTCAGCGACAAGGCCGCGACCGCATCGCCGATATGACCGGGCTTCGAGGCGCCGATGATCGGCGCGCTCACCGGCGCCTTCTGCGCGACCCATGCCAGCGCCACCTGCGCGCGCGGCACGCCGCGCTTCTGAGCCAGCGCCGCCACGGCTTCGACTACGGCGCGATCGGCTTCGTCGGTCTTGTACAGCGTGCTGCCGAAGGTGTCTGTTTCCTGACGCGCGCTGGTCGTGTCCCAGTCACGCGTGAGACGGCCGCGTGCGAGCGGGCTCCACGGCAGGACGCCGATGCCCTGGTCCTTGCACAGCGGAAGCATCTCGCGCTCTTCCTCGCGATAGAGCAGGTTCAGGTGATTCTGCATGGTCCTGAACTCGGTCCAGCCGTTCGCGCGTGAGGTATGGAGCGCCTTGCTGAACTGCCACGCATACATCGACGACGCGCCGATATAGCGCACCTTGCCTGCCTTCACGACATCGTGCAGCGCTTCAAGGGTTTCCTCGATCGGCGTCGCATAGTCCCAGCGATGGATCTGATACAGGTCGAGATAATCGGTACCCAGGCGCCGCAGACTGTTGTCGATCTCGTTGAAAATGGCCTTGCGCGACAAGCCCGCGCCATTCGGGCCGGGCCGCATGCGGTTGAACACCTTCGACGCAATCACGATGTCGTCCCGCTTCGTGAAGTCGCGCAGTGCGCGTCCCACGATTTCCTCAGATGTACCGTCGGAATAGACATTGGCGGTGTCGAAGAAGTTGATGCCTGCGTCCAGCGCTTCCTTGATGAGCGGACGGCTCTTCTCCTCGTCGAGCGACCACGGATGCGTGCCGCGTTCCGGCACGCCATAGGTCATGCAGCCGAGACAGAGCCGCGAGACGTCGAGGCCGGTCGTACCCAGTTTCACGTAATCCATCGTGCAAATCTCCTTGCGAAGCGAAAGGAACTGCGAGCGCGCATGCTCTTGCGCATGCTGCGAAACTTCGCACCTTATAACAATGCAGCGAATCGCGCTGCCCGGCATGTTTCAGAGTCACGTGAACCATCCGGACCATTTGCGCTGGAATACGCAGCCCCTGCTAACATGCCCTGCGTCGCATCATCCCGCCGAACGCTTTCATTCCCTTGACTGAACTGAAGAGGCTTCCCATGACGACACCCGCTGCTCAACCCATCTGGTTCATTACCGGCTGCTCGACCGGCTTCGGCCGCGATCTTGCCGCAAAGACCCTCGCGCTCGGCTATCCGACTGTCGTTACCGCGCGCAATCCGAAGACGCTCGAAGCATTCACCAAACAATACGGCGACCTCGCGCTCGTGCTCCAACTCGACGTCACCGTGCCCGAGCAGGTGCAGGCCGCGGTAACGGCGGCGACGGACAAGTTCGGGCGCATCGACGTGCTCGTGAACAACGCGGGCATCGGTTACTTCGGTTCGTTCGAAGAGAGCGACCTGAACGAAGTGCGCAAGATGGTGGACATCAACGTCTGGGGCCTGGTCGACATGACGCGCGCGGTGTTGCCGCAGATGCGCAAGCAGAAGCACGGCACCATCGTGAATGTCTCGTCGATTGGCGGCATCATCGCGTTCCCCGGCGTGAGCTTCTATCACGCGACGAAGTTCGCGGTGGAAGGCATGTCGGAATCGATGTCGCATGAGCTGGCGCCGCTCGGCATCAAGGTGCTGATCGTCGAGCCGGGTCCGTTCCGTACGGATTGGGCGGGACGCTCGGCGAACGAGGCGCCGCGCACGATCGCCGATTACGCCGGCACCGCGCAGGCGCGCACCGATACGATGCGTGGCTACAGCGGCAAGCAGCCGGGCGACCCGGTGCGCGCCGCCGAAGCGATCATCCAGGCCGTGGAAAGCAAGGACCCGCCGCTGCGCCTGCTGCTCGGCAAGGCCGCGGTGACGAATGCGCGCGTGAAGATCGACGCCTTGCGCAAGGACTTCGACAGCTGGGAAGCGGTTTCCGTGGGCGCGGACTTTCCTGAAGGCGAGTAACGCAAGAGGCCGTTACAAGGCCAGCACGTTCACCGCGACATCCATGTGATGCGCGCCACCGCCCAGTATCATGCCGCGCAACAGCGACACGTCGCTGTAGTCGCGGCCCGTGGCGAGCGTCACATGATCCAGATCGGCCAGCACGTCATTGGTCGGATCGAGGTCGATCCAGCCGCTCTGCGGACAATGCACCGACACCCACGCATGCGAGGCATCCGCGCCGATGAGGCGCGGCTGTCCCGGCGGCGGATCGTTGCGCAGGTAGCCGCTCACATAGCGCGCGGGCAAGCCCAGCGCGCGCAGGCAGCCGATCATCACCTGCGAGAAGTCCTGACATACGCCATGCCGCAATTCGAATGCGCGCGAAGCTGGCGTATCGACCGACGTGGAAGAAGGCTTGTATTCAAAATCCGCGTGGATACGGTGCATCAGATCGATTGCGCCCGCGACGAGCGGCCTGCCCGCAGGAAAGCTCGCCTGCGCATACTCGCGAAACGCGTGCGCCAGCGGGATATTGGGTGACGCATAACAGAACTCGCCCTGCGCGAGGAACGCCTCGCCTGCGTGATAGCGCAGCCGTTCCGCGACGGTTTCCCAAGGCGGCGTCGCCTCCGCATCCAGTGCGGTCCAGCGCGGCGTCAGGCGCACGGTGGTTTCGCTCGTCATCGAAAGACGCTCGTGCGGCGCGTCCAGCGAGAAGTACAGCACGTCGTTGCCGAATGAATCGACGCGGCTATGCACATACGATGGCACTGGTTCAATGCGTTCTGTATGCGAAATTACCTGTTGCCACGGACAGTGCAACGGCCGGATGGTCGCCAGGTGCTGCGCGATCTCCACCGGCGTCGAGTAGCGATAGGTCGTGCGGTGCGTCACCGCGAGCACGGTATCGTGCATGCCGATGTTCATGACGACACCTGCGCGGCCGGCGTGTTCGCGTGGCTGAAATAGCGCGCGCTCACTTCGTTGGACGCGGCGTTCATCGATGCAACCAGCCTGTCGCACAACCCAACCAGCGCATCATGGCGGCCGGCTCCGCGCGTTTCGCACAGCGTGGCGAGCGGCGGCAAGGCGTCGGCAGGCGCGAGCAGATCGGCGAAGCGCGTGGCTTGCAAGCGCCGTGCGCCGCCTGCCGCCGCCGCGATTTCCTCGAGCTTCACGCGCAAGCGCGCATGGACGCCGTATAGCCCGCGCGGGTTCGTCTGATCGACGACGATGAGATCGATCAACGCCGGCACTTCGAGTCTTCCCGGATATAGCGAGCGATAGGTCAGCGTGCTGTCGAACAATTGCAGAAGCAGGTCGAAGCCTGCGGGCGAAGCCAGCGTGCCGCATTCGGCGACCACGCGCAGGATGGTCGCCATCGTCGAAACGCGTTCAATATGCCGGCCGATGAACAGCAGGCGCCATGCTTCGTCGCGCGTCATGCGGTCGCCCTGTGCGCCGCTGATCGCGCAGAGCTGGGTCGCGAGATGTTCGAGCGCGTTCATCAGCAACACGCGATCGTAGCTGCGGCCGAGACGCGGGATGCCTTCGGCGCGGGACTCGTCGAGATCGAGGCGCACGAGCGCATCACGAAAGTCGTTGCGCGACGCGAGAATGACGCGCCAGTGATCGGTCGAGAGCCGGTCGCGAATCTCGCCGCCCACGCGCGCCTGATCCGCGAGATTGCTGCCGATGCTGGTGCCGATGCGCGTCTCCGGCAAGCCCGCGATCAACACGCGTTCGAATGCTTGTGGCGTGGCGCGCGCGAGCGTATCGCCCGACGGGATCAGGCCGCTTTGCGCGGCCAGTTCGGCCAGCGTCGGAAACAGTTCCTCGGCATCGCTTCCTTCGAGCATGCCGAGCAGCAGACGGCACAGGCGCACATTGTTTTCGGCACGTTCGCCGTAACGGCCGGCCCAGAAAAGATTCTCGGCCGCCCGGCTCGACACGGTCCGATGTTTGCGAAGATCGCCGGGCCGGATCGGCGTGGGACGCAGCGATACCGAACCGCCCGCCTGGCTCGACATCACCCAGGTATCGACGCTGCTGCCGCCGAACTGCATCGACACCGTCGCGCGATGGTCGGCCGCCAGCCGCGTGAAGCCGCCCGGCACGACGCTCCAGCCGCCCTCGGGATTGGCGACCGCATAGGCGCGCAGCACGCAGGGGCGCGAACCCAGCGCGCCATCGTGAAAGCGCGGCGCACACGAGAACGGCTGATGCGGCTGAATGGTGAAGACATCCGGCGCGCGCTCGATGCGCTCGCGCCAGTCCGCCAGCACCTGCACGCCCGCATCGATGCCCGGCGCCCGGTCCGCCTGCGCACCCGGCCAGGTCGGGGCGATGAGTGCGCTGTCGAATCGTTCGAAGGCCTCGCGACGGGCCGCTTCCTCGCCGCACCACCAGGTCGGCACGGTGGGCAGTTCGAGCGTCTCGCCGAGCAGGGCCTGCGCGATGCCCGGGAGGAACGCGTTCAATGCGGGCGATTCCGTGAAGCCCGCGCCCGGCACGTTCGACACCATCACGTTGCCCGCGCGCATGACCTGCAGCAGACCGGGCACGCCGATGCTCGAATCGGCGCGCAGTTCGACCGGATCGCAGAAGGCGTCGTCAAGACGGCGCAGTACGGCATGCACGCGCGACAGGCCGGCCAGCGTCTTCAGATAGAGCTTGTCATGACGCACCGTGAGGTCCTTGCCTTCCACGAGCGTCACGCCGAAATAGCGCGCCAGGAACACATGTTCGAAATAGGTTTCGCTGAACGGACCGGGACTCAGCAACGCGATGTGCGGCACGTCGTCCGCGCTGCTGCGGCCGCCTTCGTCGTCGCGCATCGTGGCGCGCGCGGCCTGCGCGATGGTCGCAATCAGCTGCGCATAGGACGCCGCGAGCCGGCTCACGCGCATCGCGCGGAACGGATCGGCGAACAGGCTCGCGACGATCAGCCGGTTCTCCAGCACGTAGCCCAGACCCGACGGCACCTCGGTGCGATGCGCGATCACGGTCCACTCGCCCGAGGGCGCACGCGCGAGATCGACCGCGACGATCTGCAGGAAGCGCCCGAGCGGCGGCACGAAGCCCTTCACCGAACGCAGATAGCCCGGATTTCCGAACACGAGCGCAGCGGGCAGCAGACCGCGCTGCAGCAAGGTCTGCGGGCCATAGACATCGGCGACGATGGCTTCCATCAGCCGCGCGCGCTGCGCGACGCCTCGCTCGATGCCCGCCCACTCCGCCTCGTCGATGATGAGCGGCAACAGGTCGAGCGACCACGCACGCGGCTTGCCGTTGTCGGCATAGACGTTGTAGGTGATGTCGTTGTCGCGCACTTGCTGGGCCACCGCGGCGACGCCGTCGTCGAGGCGCGCGATGCCCTGCTCGCCCAGCAGATCGAAGAACTGCCGCCACGGCTCGCGCAAGGCGCCCGAGGCAGCGCGCAACTCGTCCCAGTGCCCCGGCCGCCCCGGCAACGTGCGCAGCAGCGCGAGCGCATCGGCGCGGGCGGCGGCGATGTCGAAGGGCAAGGTCGATTGATAGGCCAAAGTCTTCCCGCTTACCTTTTGAATGATGAATGCATTTCAACGATAACGCAGGTCGAGCGTGAACGGAAATTCAAGGCTGCGTTCGCGCGCTTCGACGGACATCGTGCCGGGCGTGTGTCCGGTCGCGAAGAAGCGGGCGCGGCGGCGGCTTTCTGCTTCATAGGCGTTGACCGGGAAAGTCTGGTAGTTGCGTCCGCCGGGATGCGCGACATGGTACTGGCACCCGCCGATGGCGCGCCCCGTCCAGGTGTCGACGATATCGAAGGTGAGCGGCGCATGCACGCCGATGGTCGGATGCAGCGACGCCGCCTGCGACCACGCCCGAAACCGCACGCCCGCGACGTAATCGCCGACGCGTCCGGTCGGCTGCAACGGCAGCGTTGCGCCGTTCACGGTCACGACGTGCCGGTTGCCGTTCAACCCCAGCGCGCGCACCTCCAGCCGCTCGACGGACGAATCCACGTAACGCACCGTGCCGCCGGCGGAACCCTCTTCGCCCATCACGTGCCACGGTTCGAGCGCGTTGCGGATGGTCAGCGCGATGCCGTTGGTGTCGTATGAACCCACCAGCGGGAAACGGAATTCAAAATGCGGTTCGAACCAGCTGCGCTCGAAGGCGAAGCCGGCCTCGCGCAACTCGGCGAGCACGTCGTCGAAATCCATTTGCACGAAGGTACTGAGCATGAAGCGGTCATGCAGCTCGGTGCCCCAGCGCGTCAGGCGCGTCGTGTAGGGCGTGTCCCAGAAGCGCGCCACCAGCGCGCGCAGCAACAGTTGCTGCACCAGACTCATGCGCGCATGCGGCGGCATTTCGAAGCCGCGCAGTTCGAGCAGCCCGAGCCTGCCGGTGGCGCCCTCCGGCGAATACAGCTTGTCGATGCAGAATTCCGCGCGATGCGTGTTGCCCGTCACGTCGATCAGGATATTGCGCAGGATGCGGTCGATGAGCCACGGCGGCACCGCCGCACTGTCGCGCCCGCCGAGCCGGTCCAACTGATGCTGCAATTCGGCGAACGCCAGCTCGAGTTCGAAGACCTGGTCGTTGCGCGCCTGGTCCACGCGCGGCGCCTGGCTGGTCGGCCCGATGAAGAGACCCGAGAACAGCATCGACAGCGAAGGATGATTGAGCCAGTACGCGATGAGGCTGGCGAGCACATCAGGACGCCGCAGGAACGGGCTGTCCCCGGGCGTGGCCCCGCCGAGCACGAAGTGATTGCCGCCGCCAGTGCCGGTGTGGCGGCCGTCGAGCATGAACTTCTCCGGGCTGAGGTAGGTCTCGTGGGCAGCCGCGTACAGGAACTCGGTGTGCTCGACGAGTTCTGTCCAGTTTGCCGCCGGATGAATGTTCACTTCGATCACGCCCGGGTCCGGCGTGACCTGCAGCATCTTCAGACGCGGATCACGCGGCGGCGGATAGCCCTCGACGATCACCGGCATGGCGAGATCGGCGGCGGTCGATTCGACGGCGGCCAGCAGGTCCAGGTAGTCATCGAGCGCGGTCAGCGGCGGCATGAACACGTGGATCAGCTTGTTGCCGTTGCCGAGTTTCTCGAACGCCTCGGCTTCCGCTTTGGGTCCGGCGGCGCGCGCCGGATCGCGTGCTTCCACGCAGAGCGCCGTGCGGAGGGTGTCGGCGGCGGATTGACCGCGCCGGGGAAGGCCTGCACTCGCGCCGCTGGTCGAAGCACCGCTTTCGCCCCGAGCGACCGCGTCCGCCGAGCCGGTATTTTGCATGCCTGATGCAACATCCAGATCGGCATATTGCATGCGTAATTCCGTTGCCGTACGCAGCGGCACGGGCGGAGCGAAAGGGTCGTGCTGGTGCTGCCACGGATAGTCGGCCTGCGAAACCCAAGGCAGCGACTCCAGCGGCAAGCGGTAGCCCATCGGCGAATCGCCGGGGATCAGATACATGCGCTCATCGCGGAAAAACCACGGACCGCTGGTCCACACGCCGGGCTGCAACGCGGGGCCTTCGTCGCGGGAAATGGGCAGCACATAGCCGGTCACGGAAGGCAGACCGGCGTCGAAGACCCGGCGCAGGCGCGCGCGTTCGAGTTCGTCATCGAGACGCGAGTCGAACGGATCGACGTTCACCGGCAGCCGGCGCTCGCGCCACAGGTAGTACCACGTGTCCTCGTAGGCGGGCTGAACGTATTTCGCATCCAGCGAAAGCTTGCATGCAAGATGCCGGATAAAACGCCCGGCATCGTCGGAGGTAAAAGACGCCGGCTGACGCTCGTCCGCGAACAACGCTGGATCGTGCCAGCAGGGCTCGCCGTCCGCGCGCCAGAACAGGGAAAGCGCCCAGCGCGGAAGCTGTTCGCCCGGGTACCACTTGCCTTGCCCGATATGCAAAAAGCCGCGCGCACCGTACTGCGCGCGCAACTTGTCCATCAGCGACACCGCGTAGGCGCGCTTCGTCGGACCCAGCGCATCGGTGTTCCATTCCGGTGCATCGCGGTCGCGCACCGACACATAGGTCGGCTCGCCGCCCATCGTCAGGCGCACATCGCCTTCGTCCAGCTTGACGTCCACCTGCTCGCCCATGCGCAGCACGGCCTGCCAGTCTTCCTCGCTGTACGGCTTGGTCACGCGCGGCGTTTCCAGCACGCGTGCGATGGACATCGTGTGATCGAACGCCACTTCGCTCTTGTCCACCGCGCCGGAGACGGGCGCGGCGCTGTCGGGCTCGGGCGTGCAGGCGACGGGAATGTGGCCCTCTCCCGCCAGCAGGCCCGAGGTCGGATCGAAGCCGATCCAGCCCGCGCCCGGCAAGTACACCTCGCACCAGGCATGGAGATCGGTGAAGTCGACTTCGGTGCCGCTCGGACCATCGAGCGATTTCGTGTCCGGCGCCAGTTGCAGCAGGTAGCCCGATACGAAACGCGCAGCCAGCCCGAGATGCCGCAGTGCCTCGACCAGCAGCCAGCCGGAATCGCGACACGATCCCGCCGCCGTTTCGAGCGTTTCCTCCGGCGTCTGCACGCCGGGCTCCATGCGGATCAGATAGCGGATTTCATTCGCCAGCCGCTGGTTCAGCGCAACGAGGAAATCCACGGTCGGCTGCGGCGTGCGATCGATACTTTCGACGAAAGTCGCAAATCGCGGCGTCGGCTCGCGCTTGACCATGTACGGCGCGAGGTCGTGCAGCAATTCCGGCGCATAAGCGAACGGAAATTTTTCCGCAGCCGGTTCCAGAAAAAAGTCGAACGGATTGTAGACGGCCATCTCGGCGACGAGATCGACCGTCACCTTGAACTCGCGCGTTTTCTCGGGAAACACGAGCCGCGCCTGGTAATTGGCGAACGCGTCCTGCTGCCAGTTGATGAAATGTTCTTCGGGTTCCACGCGCATCGAATACGACACGACCGGCGTACGGCAATGCGGAGCCGGCCGCAGACGCACGACTTGTGGCGAGAGACCGACGAGCCGGTCGTAACGATAATGCGTGACATGGTTCAACGCGACACGAATGGACACACCGCACTCCTTTGTTCAAATCGAATGACGCCGCGCACCGAAAAAGACGGCCCGCGCGCTCGTGCTAGTCGTGGAAGCCTTCTCGCCCGCGCGGCACGAAGCTTGCGCAAAGCTCCGCCGCCAGCGCCCGCAATCTCCATCCCGCGCGGCTTTACTCATACCGGCCACACGATGAAAACCTTCCACTGCAACCGTTGCAATCAGCTTGTTTTTTTCGAAAACACGCATTGCGAAAAGTGTGGCGCGCGACTCGGTTACATTCCCGAGATCAATCAGATCAGCGCATTCGACGAAACCGAAGACGGCCGCTGGCGCAGTCTGCATCCGCTCGCGAATGATCAGCTTTATCGGCCGTGCCACAACTACGCCGTCGAGAACGTCTGCAACTGGGTCGTTCCTGCCACCGATGAGGACACGCCCGCGGATGCCTTGTGCTGCTCCTGCCAGCTCACCAGCGTGATTCCCAATCTGTCGAATCCAGATAACCGCGTCTTCTGGTATCGCATCGAAGCGGCCAAGCGCCGGCTGCTCTATACCTTCGCCGAACTCGGCCTCGAAGTTGTCTCGCGCCAGACCGACCCCGAGCGCGGCCTCGAATTCCAGTTCCTCGAAGCTGATTCGCAAGGCCACGGCGTGATGACCGGGCACAACAACGGCATCATCACGCTCAACGTCGCCGAAGCCGACGACGCGCATCGCGAGAAGACGCGCGCTTCGCTGCACGAGCCGTATCGCACGCTGCTCGGGCATTTCCGGCACGAGTCCGGACACTATTTCTTCGACCGGCTGATCGCCGATACCGGGCGCATCAACCCGTTCCGTACGGCCTTCGGCGATGAACAGGCCGACTACGCCGCCGCACTCGACCGCCACTATCACGAAGGACCGCCCGCGCAGTGGGAGGACAACTTCATCAGCGCTTACGCGACGATGCATCCCTGGGAAGACTGGGCGGAAACCTGGGCGCACTACCTGCATATCGTCGACACGCTCGACACGGCGGTGTCCTGCGGCCTCGTGCTCGTGCCGGACACGCCGGACGAGCCGACGCTCACCGACCAGACGCCTGTCGAGGACGCCAGCTTCGATAACCTGATGAAGCGCTGGTATCCGCTGACCTATGTGCTCAATAGCCTGAATCGCAGCCTCGGCATGCCGGACGGTTATCCGTTCACGCTTGCGCCTCCGGTCCTCGACAAGCTGCGCTTCGTGCATCGCGTCGTCGCGGCGGCGGCCAAACGCTGAAGCCCAATGCACGCGTTCAGCCCTTGCTCTGCGATTGCGTCTGGGTTTGCGACAGCGACAGCGTCTGGGACTGGGACTGGGACTGGGACTGGGACTGGGACTGGGACTGGGACTGGGTCTGGGTCTGCTCAGGCTCAGGCTCAGGCTCAGGCGCAATCGGCAACAGGAATTCGCGGCTCACCCGGCCCGCCAGGTCATTCACGCGCGCAAGGAAACTGACGAGGTAGGCATGCAATCCGGCTTGCAGGATGTCGCCGATCCGCCCGTTCCTCAGTTCCGCGCTCAACTCCGCCGCCAGTCGCCCGGCATCCGTGTCGCGGCCCTTCGTGACCTGCGCGATCAGCTGCTCCACTTCGGCGATGCTCGCGGCAAGCGAACGCGGCCAGTCGCCATACAGGATCAGCAGTCCAGCAACGCGCTCCGGCGTGATGACATCGCGATACACCCGCCGATACACCTCGAAGCCCGACACCGAACCCAGCACCGCCACCCAGTGGTGATAGTCGAACGGCTGCGCGGCGGTATCGTCGCGTTGCTCCATCATCTCGAACTTCACATCGAGAATCCGCGCCGTATTGTCCGCGCGTTCGATGAAAGTCCCGAGACGCATGAAATAAAAAGCATCGTCCTTCACCAGCGTGCCCAGCTGCACGCCGCGCGACAGATGCGAGCGGAACTTCACCCATTCGAAGAAGGTATAAGGCTCGCGTTCGAGAATGCCATCGGCGAGCATGCGCTGACCGTCGAGCCAGGTCGTATTGAGCGACTCCCACAATTCGCTGTTGGTGGAACTGCGCACGGCGCGCGCATTCTCGCGCGCGGCCCGCAGGCAACTGATGATCGACGAAGGATTGGAGAGGTCGGCCGCCATGAAATCAATTACGTCACGGCTCTTCATGCCATGGTGCGCCGCTGAATAGATCCCGCTCAACTCCGATATCGACAACATCGCGCGCCAGCCCAGTTCCGCGTATTCGTCGGACTGCGGCAGGAGCGAAAGCTGATAGTTCGCGTCGAGCATCCGGGCAGTGTTTTCGGCGCGTTCGGTATAGCGCGCCATCCAGAAGAGATGATCCGCGGTACGGCTCAGCATGGGTGTTCCCGGTGGTTTGTCGTTGTCTTCAATACCGCATGGCGTGCCATGCTCAAGCTTTCGTCAGTGAATGTTCTAGCGCTCCAGTACCCACGTGTCCTTGGTTCCGCCGCCTTGGGACGAATTGACCACCAGCGATCCTTCACGCAACGCCACTCGCGTCAGTCCGCCCGGCACCATGCGCACGTCGGTACCCGAGAGCACGAACGGACGCAGGTCGATATGACGCGGCGCAATGCCCGCGTCCACGTAGGTCGGGCAGGTGGACAGCGCCAGCGTCGGCTGCGCAATGTACTTCTCCGGATGCGCCTCCAGCACCGCGCGAAATTCCGCGATCTGCGCCGTAGTGGACGCGGGTCCCACCAGCATCCCATAGCCGCCCGCGCCGTGGGTTTCCTTCACGACGAGTTCGGGCAGATGATCGAGCACATACTTGAGATCGTCGGGCTTGCGGCACATCCAGGTCGGCACGTTGTTCAGGATGGGTTCTTCACCCAGATAGAAACGCACCATGTCCGGTACGTACGGATAAATGGACTTGTCATCGGCAATGCCGGTGCCCACTGCATTGCATAGCGATACATTGCCCATCCGGTATGCGTCGATCAGACCCGGCACCCCGAGCGCCGAATCCGGACGGAAGACGAGCGGATCGAGAAAGTCGTCGTCCACGCGACGATAGATGACATCGACCCGCTGCGGTCCCTGCGTGGTGCGCATGAAGACCTGATGGTCATCGACGAACAGATCCTGTCCCTCGACCAGCTCCACGCCCATCTGCTGGGCCAGGAACGCATGCTCGAAATACGCCGAGTTGTACATGCCGGGCGTCATCACGACGATGGTCGGATTCCCGGCGGCGGCGGGCGCGGCGGCGCGCAAGGTATCGAGCAGGAGATCCGGATAATGCGCGACCGGCGCCACGCGATTGCGCGCGAAGAGATCCGGAAAAAGCCGCATCATCATCTTGCGGTTCTCGAGCATGTACGACACGCCCGACGGCACGCGCAGGTTATCCTCCAGCACGTAGAACTCGCCCTGTCCCGCGCGCACGATATCGATGCCGGCGATATGCGCATAGATGTCGCGCGCCACGTTCACGCCGCGCATCTGCGGCCGATACTGCGCGTTGCCGAGAATCTGCGCCTCGGGAATGATGCCCGCGCGGATGATGTCCTGCTCGTGATAGATGTCGTGAATGAAGCGATTGAGCGTATTCACGCGTTGCCGCAGGCCGCGTTCGAGCGCGCGCCATTCATCGGCGGGGAAGATGCGCGGGATGACGTCGAAGGGAATCGTGCGCTCGGGAATGATGCCCGGCACGTCGCTGGTGCCATACACCGCGAAGGTGATGCCGACGCGCCTGAAGTTGAGATCGGCTTCCGCACGCTTGATGTCGATCTGCTGCTCGCTTTGCACGGTCAGCCAGTTCATGAAGTCGCGGTAATGCGTGCGGGGATCGCCCGCCGCGCGAAACGCCGCTGCCGGCATGCCCCGCGCTTCGAGATCGTTGCGCTCGAACATCTCGTTGAAGAATGCTTGCGTCATAACCGGTCTTCCATATGAAGTGCAAGCCGGGGTGGCGGTGCCCCGGCGTTCGTATTTCTGGTTGCACTCCCGCAATGCCTGAAGAGCCTGAAAGACGCGGCGCGCCGGTCATACCGGTCACGCCGTTAGGCGACCTCGAAGCGAGATGCGTGCAGGTAAGTCGACTCAGCAAGGTCGATCGTACCGCGCATCGTTTGCGTGGGCAGCCCAGTGCCGAATACAAAAAAGCAACTTCAATGCCAATCGATAAAACGGTTTGGATCCTCGTAAAAACTCGCAAGCCGATAATCTCGATGCCAACTCATGCACCAGAACGACGCGCCGTCCGGGTCCATGCCGCAAGACAGTGCGCGCCCCACCGGTATGATAGGCGTCTTCCAGCAAGCCGAACGACGCCATGAACACTCCATCCGAAGCCGCTCCCCGTCCCGCGTTGCGCGAACTCACCCTGCTCGAAGCGCGCGTGCTTGGCGTGCTCGTCGAGAAACAGCATACGGTGCCAGACACGTATCCGCTGTCGCTGAATTCCCTGACCTCCGGTTGCAACCAGAAGACTGCGCGTTCTCCCGTGATGAACGTCAGCGAAGACGAAGTGCTGACGACCATCGACGGTCTCAAGCGGCTGAGCCTCGTGATCGAGGGCAGCAGCAGCCGTGTGCCGCGCTTCGAACACAACGTCAACCGCGTGCTTGGCGTGCCGAGCCAGTCGGTCGCGCTGCTCGCCACGCTCTTTCTACGCGGACCGCAAACGGCCGCCGAACTGCGCGCGAATAGCGCCAGACTGCACGCGTTTGCGGACATATCGTCGGTGGAAAGCTTTCTCGATGAACTGGCCGGCAACGAACCGCCCCGTGTCGTCAGGTTGCCGCGCGTGCCCGGTGAGCGCGAAAGCCGCTGGATGCACTTGCTGTGCGGCGAAATCGGCGTGAGCGCAAGCGAGCCTTTTGCGCGCGAGGCGCAAGGCGGCGAAGGCTTTTCGGCTTCGGAATTCGAAGCGCTCAAGTCGGAACAGAAGCGGCTGGCTCACGAAGTCGTGCAATTGCGTGCAATGGTCGTGCGCATGGCCGGCGAACTGGGCATTGCACTCGATCAACCGTCGCCGGATGCCTGATCCATCGGGTTGCGCTCATGCACGAACCGCTTGTCCCGGCACCGCTCGTGTTTCGCGACGACGGCACGCCCTGGTCGCCCCGTCATGACGACATCTATCACAGCGCCGCCGGGGCGTTGTCGCAAGCGCGCCATGTGTTCCTGAACGGCAATGGCCTGCCCGAACGATGGCGCGGCAAGCCGCGCTTCGACGTGCTGGAGACGGGCTTCGGCATGGGCATCAACTTTCTTGCGACCTGGGCCGCGTGGCGCACCGATCCTCAACGTCCCGCGTCTCTTCACTTCATTTCGGTGGAGAAGCATCCGTTCAGTGCCGCCGACCTGCGCCGCGCGCATGCGGCAATCATCGACGATGCCTCCGTCATGCCCCTGGCCGACACGCTCGCGGCCGCGTGGCCGGTGCTCGTGACGGGCAGTCACCGGATTGAACTGGAACAACGCGCAGTGACGCTCACGCTCGCTTTCGGCGATGTGATCGATGTCATGCCGCGCCTGAAGCAGGACGGCACGACAGCGGACGCGATCTATCTCGACGGCTTTGCGCCTGCCAGAAATCCGGACATGTGGACGCCTGCACTGTTCGCCTCGCTAGCCGCCATCGCAAGCGACGACGCCAGCTTCGCCACTTATACGAGCGCGGGCCAGGTCAAGCGCGCGCTGCTTCAGAACGGTTTCGAATATCGCAAGGTGCGCGGCTTTGGCGGCAAGCGCGCGATGCTAGTCGGCAAGCGCGCATCGGTTAGCGATGAAATTGTTTTGTAATCTTTGCGGTTGTCAATCACGACAGAAAGCTATCAGTAATACAGCTTTTTCCGTTCATCTCTTCTCTGAAGCTTCCGGCAATATTCCGGAATATCCCGGATAATGCGCACCCGTTGGCGGCGCGGTCCTCGCTTCGATCGGCGAATCGAATGGCGCGGACGCGGCGGCACGTTCTTGTCAGCGCAGATTCACGAGGAGAAAGGTCTTGGAACCCGATAACGATGCGCCACGCAGCCCCTGGCTGTGGATTGCGCTACTCATTCCGTACGTAGCCTTGCTGTGGCTGCCGTTCTATAACGACACCCGTCCTTCAATCGGCGGATTCCCATTCTTCTACTGGTATCAGTTCTTGTGGGTGCCGCTCACGTCGCTCCTGCTTTACGTCGTGTACAGGGGCCTCAAATGAACGATCTCACTCCAGTCGATCCGCTCGCGATGGGCATCTTCATCGCGTTCTTTGCGCTCGTGACCATCGTCGGCTTCTTTGCCGCGCGCTGGAAACGCGGCGATCTCACCCAGTTGCACGAATGGGGCCTCGGCGGCCGTCAGTTCGGCGTGGTGATCTCGTGGTTCCTGGTCGGCGGCGATTTCTATACGGCCTACACCGTCATTGCCGTGCCCGCGCTCGTCTATTCCGTAGGCGCGTACGGCTTCTTCGCGCTGCCCTATACGATCATCGTGTATCCGTTCGTCTTCGCCGTCATGCCGAAGCTATGGAAAATCGCGCATGCGAAAAACCACATCACCGGCGCCGATTACGTACAGGGCGAATATGGCGGCAAATGGTTTCCAGCAGCCGTGGCAATAACCGGCATCGTGGCCACGATGCCTTACATCGCGCTGCAACTGGTGGGCATGCAGGTCGTCATCAAGGGGCTCGGCGTGACGGGTGAACTGCCGCTCATCGTCGCGTTCGTGATCCTCGCGCTCTATACCTACACGAGTGGCCTGCGCGCGCCGGCCATGATCGCCTTCGTGAAGGACATCATGATCTATATCGTGGTGATCGCCGCCGTGTGGCTGATTCCGGCCAAGCTGGGCGGCTATGGCCACGTCTTCGACGCCGCCGATCAATACTTCAAGGCGAAGGGCGGTCCGACCGGCATCATTCTCAAGCCCGGCCAGTTCACCGCCTATGCATCGCTCGCGCTGGGTTCGGCGCTTGCCGCGTTCATGTATCCGCATACGATGACCGCGGTGCTGTCGTCGTCGTCCGCCGCAACCGTGCGCAAGAACGCGATCTTCCTGCCCGCCTACACGCTGCTGCTCGGCCTGATCGCCCTGCTCGGCTATATGGCGATTGCCGCAGGCATCCACGTGAAGTCCGCTTCAGACGTGGTGCCGGCGCTGTTCGGCACGCTGTTTCCGTCGTGGTTCGTCGGCTTCGCGGCGGCCGCCATCGCGATCAGCGCGCTCGTGCCCGCCGCCATCATGTCCATCGGCGCCGCGAATCTCTTCACGCGCAATCTCTGGCGTCCGCTCGTCTCGCCCGACATGACGCCGGCTTCGGAAGCATCGACGGCCAAGGTCGTGTCGCTGGTCGTGAAGTTCGGCGCGTTGCTGTTCATCGTGTTCCTGCCGACGCAATATGCCATCGACCTGCAATTGCTCGGTGGCGTGTGGATCCTGCAGATCTTCCCGGCCATCGTGTTCACG
The DNA here is from genome assembly GCF_031451315.1 of Caballeronia sp. LZ032. NCBI lineage: Bacteria > Pseudomonadati > Pseudomonadota > Betaproteobacteria > Burkholderiales > Burkholderiaceae > Caballeronia > Caballeronia sp. LZ032. The sequence continues at coordinate 517,513 of NZ_JARUXP010000003.1, read as the reverse complement.
CTCTTCACGCGCCGCCTGACGACGCCGGGGCTGTTCCTCGGGTGGCTCTGCGGCATCGTGCTCGGCACCGGACTCGCCATCTCGCAAGGACTCAAGCCGGTCTATGTGCTGCATGCCGGCGACGCCAGCTGGCCGCTGTACATCGGCATCATCGCGCTGGTCGTGAATGTGATCGTGACCTTCGCGGTGTCGCTGGTCACGCGACGCACCGCAGTCGCCGCCGCCTGATTCCACATCAGCGGCATGAAGGAGCCCGGCCCCGCACAGGCGCCGGGCTCTTTTTCATCCACGCGCCGATACGAGTCGCGGTGATACCATCGACGTCGACTCCATTCCGATGCCCTGCGTGTCATGTCCTCCATCGCGAACCAGGTGTTCGCCCCTAATGCGCTTTCCATCGGCTTGACCTTGCCGATCACCGGCGACCACCAGAGCGTGGTCGACTTCAACGAGCAGATCGAACTCGCGCGGCTGGCGGACCAGTTGGGCTTTCGCGCGCTCTGGGTGCGCGACGTGCCGCTCAACAGCGCCGATTATCCGGACCCCGTCGGACACCTCGACCCATGGGTGCTGTTGGGTGCGCTCGCATCGAATACACAGCGCGCAGCGCTGATCAGCGGCGCGATCGTGCTGACGCTGCGGCATCCGCTGCATGTCGCCAAGGCGGCGTTCTCGGTGAATGATCTGTCGCGTGGACGCTTCGTGCTTGGCGTGGGCTCAGGCGACCGGCCGCCGGAATATGCCGCATTCGGCCGCGATCCGGAGGAACGGCGCGAGTTGTATCGACGGCATTGGGACACGCTTGCCGCGGCCGTTGCCACGCCTTCGACCGTCATCCCCGATCACGCAAGCGACGCTGCGCCCGAGTTCTATTTGCTGCCGCGCCAGGCCGCGCCCATTCCGTTGCTTGCCGTGGGGTCGGGCGGCCAGAGCGTGGACTGGATCGCGCGCCATTCGATCGGCTGGATGACCTATCACCGCGAACCGCAAGCACAGCGCGGCCGCTACAGCATGTGGCGCGCGGCCGTGGAGCGCGCGGCGGGCGGTGCGTTTCGCGCCTTCGGTGTGGCGATGCGCCTCGAACTCGCCGACGATCCCGCCGAACCGGCGCACGAGCTTGCGCTGGGCTATCGCACCGGGCATCGCGCGCTGATCGACATCCTGCAACGGATGCGCGACAACGGCACGCATCATGTCACGCTCAACGTGACGTCAGAGCGGCGGCCTGCGCGCGACATCATCGAGGAACTCGCGGCCAGCGTGCTTCCGCAGTTTCATCATTGAACCCACGGCTTATCTTCAACGAGACCATGACCGCATCCGACGCCACTCCCGATCTTCCGCCGAGCGACGATATCGTGTCCCTCGGCGCCGTTGCGCTGTCGCGCGCGATTCATTCACGCGCGGTTTCATGCGTCGAGGTCATGCAGGCTCATCTCGCGCAAATCGACAGGTTCAATCCGGTGGTCAATGCCATCGTGGCATTGCAGGACAGGGACGCCTTGCTCAGGCAAGCCTGCGAGCGTGACACGCAACTGGCCGCGGGCAACAGCCTCGGGCCGCTGCACGGCTTTCCGCAAGCGCCGAAAGATATCCTGCCGGTTGCGGGCATGGTCACGAGCAAGGGCTCGCCTATCTACGCCGGTGAAGTCAGCCAGACCGATGCGGTGATTTTCGAGCGCATGCGCGAAGGCGGCGCGCTCTTCGTGGGCCGCACGAATTCGCCGGAATTCGGCCTGGGCGGCCACACCTATAACCCGGTGTATGGCACCACGCGCAATGCATTCGACCCGACGCGCTCCGCCGGCGGCAGTAGCGGCGGCGCGGCTGTTGCCGTGGCGTTGCGCATGCTGCCCTGCGCGGATGGATCGGACATGATGGGCTCGCTGCGCACGCCGGCCTCGTTCAACAATGTATTCGGCTTTCGCACGACGCCCGGATGCGTGCCCTATGCGCCAAGCGACGACGTGTTCTTCCAGCAATTCAGCGTGGCGGGCCCGATGGCGCGTTCGATACCGGACCTTGGCCTGCTGTTGTCCGTGCAAGCCGGCTTCGACGCCCGCGCGCCGCTCTCACGCAGAAGCGAACAACATACCGACTTCGCACACGCGCTGGAGTGCGACATGCGGGGCAAGCGCATCGGCTGGCTTGGCGACCTGAACGGACACTTGCCGACCGAGCCGGGCTTGATGGCCACCTGCGAAGCGGCCTTGCGCCATTTCGACACCATCGGCTGCGTGGTGGAAGCCGCGCGCGTGGACTTCGATCCGGAACGCCTGTGGCGCGCCTGGATCGATCTGCGCAGCTTGACGTTTTCAGGAACGAACGGCCCGCTCTGGCGCGACACCGCTAAACGAGTGCTGCTCAAGCCCGAAGCGGTATGGGAGATAGAACGCGGCCTGAAGCTGACAAGCGAAGACATTTCGCGCGCCGTGCGCGAGCGGTCCGCATGGTATCAGGCGATCAATACGCTATTCGAACGCTTCGACTTCCTGGTGATGCCTTCGGCCCAGGTCTTTCCGTTCGATGCCTCACTCGACTGGCCTCATGCCATTGCCGGGCGCAATATGGACTCGTATCACCGCTGGATGGAGACGGTGGTCCCCGCCACGATGGCTTCGCTTCCCGCACTCAGTGCGCCTGCCGGCTTCAATGCGGACGGCTTACCGGCGGGCTTGCAGATCATGGGACCGGTGCAGCAGGATCTCGACGTACTTCGGCTTGGGCTTGCGTATGAACGTGCAAGCAACTACGCCACACAACGGAGCCCGTTGCTTGACCAGCTGACTTGACCGGGTCAAGCCACGGCGCGCTGCGCGGCTCTTTGACTGGTACCGGGCTCGGCACGGTCCGACAGCTTCGGGGCCTTCTTCGCGCCGCTCTTGCGCGCACGCTTCGCACCCGCGGCGCGCGAAGCCGATGCGGCTCTGCTCGAGGCAGGCTTGTCCGCCGCCGCGTCGATCAGATAGACACTGCGGTCCGGCGCATTCTTGATCCACGCGGGCGCTCGCGCATGACCGCTCCAGGTAGCGCCCGATTCAGGATCGCGATACTTCGGCGGCAGCTTCGTTCCCTGACCTCTGCCGGTCCTGGCTGATGTATTCCGCGAGCCGGCAGGACGGCCGCGCATCTTTCCCAACCCTGCCTTGACCAGATCCGACATGGTCAACCCGTACTCTTGCATGAGCGCGCGGATACTGGCGATAGCCTCCAGTGACTTTTCCTCGCGCAAGGCATCCGCGCGACGCTGCAATTCCTGAATCTGGTTTTCCAGCTGCGCCAGAGTAGCCATTGTTCCTCCTGAAACATGAAGCGGCCTTGGAACGACACCTAGAGCGACACTTGAAGCGGCCACGTGGCCCGGTCAAGCAGCGACAGTCCATGGCTTGTCTGAGGCTGCGCCATAACTTCGGCATAACCTTGCAATCCTGCGAAGTTGTGCTGCAGGAAATCTTATCCGGCGCACGCCGCGGCGATGCGCTCATGCTCAAAAGATTACCTTTATCGCGCTCTGACGAGGCACTAGACCAGCCTGTTCTTACTTCATCCGGTCTTTATCAAGCGCCCGATGTCGAGCTGCCGATCAGACGAATGAACAGGACGCGCAATCCTGGTGCAACGTCTTCTCTATAGTTGGGACGCGCGCCTGTCCTGAGATGACTTTCGTCATCCGACTGCGAGCGCCTCTTCTTCCGGCTCCAGCGGCGTGACCATGACTGCCCGGGCGAGGATCATCGCGCCGCTGTTGAGGGGTATCGACCTGCCGACCCGTCTTGGCCGGTACACCGGCTGACCGCGCCGGATCGCCTGTCCGCTCAATGCGCACGTGCCGCGCTTGCGCGCCGTGCAGAGCGACCAGACCTGCTCGGAATAGTTGAAGGAGGTGGGATCGTGCCAGGACAGCGCAAGAGTCGAAGCGCTCAGGCGTTCGAGCACGCGAATGTTCACGCGGCCAGTCTCGTTGTCCGGCGCAAAGCTGCCTCTGACCGGCACCTTGCGCACCAGAGTTCGCGTCAGGGACGCGGGATTGTCGGCTGCCTCGGACAGCCGGCCCGATTTGTCGAGCATGGCCAGGGTACGGCTCCAGGGATCCATCATCGATGGACTCTTCATGTTCCGCTCCTGTTCGCGACGACGCGCACCGCAACAGCGACCGGGTGAACGTTGCCGATGTGATGACGGGAATGCGAGACACGTTCCGCTTGCCGAGCCGGATTGTCGCGCTAGTGAATTCGCCCAATGAACCGGGCGACACTGCCGCTTAGGATTATCGTTCCTAGAGTAGTACACATGGACCGTGTTTTGTTTCCATTTTTCCTGAAATACATGTTCGCGAACGCCATCGCTTACTCAAGTGCGACGCGCTCAGGCTTTTGCAAGCCAGGCCATCTCAAGCAAACTTCGTTTGAACGAACGGACGTTCGCCGCCAGGCAGGCTCAAGGCGGAATTCTTCACTTGAATGAAGTAAGGAACATCAGGCGATCCAGACAGGTTTCGCTTTCGATCCGGAGTGCGCGCATGCGTCGATTTCTGACACAATAAAACCGGCGCCCTGGACACTCCTGTCGGATCATGACAAGCAAGCTCCCGATCCATGCAAGCATCTCTGCGGACCGTGCGTCCGTCAGTTTCGTTGCGTTTTCCCGCGAGCAGGCCATTCAGTGCAACATCACCCGCAAGGCGCTGGAGCAATGTTTCTGGGCGCCCGCCGGCGCTAGCGACGAGCGTCTGCTGAAAGCCTTGAGCGATGGCTATGAACGCATCAGCGCGCGGGTACACCGGAAGTTTCTTGCTCATCCGGCCAGTGCCATTCACCTCGACGTCATCGACTTTGCTTCGTGAGGCAAACCGCTCAAGCGCGCGCCATGCATCCGTCTAGCGCGCCGCCTGAGTTGCCTTGCGCATCTTTGCCACGTCGTCCGGCGCGACCGCCGGCGTATTGTTGTTCCACGCGCCGCGAATGAAGGTCAGCACGTCGGCGATCTGCCGGTCATTCAGGACCGGTGCATAGCGCGGCATCGGATAAGGCGCGGGGACGCCCTGAAGGACGATATCTTCCGTGCCGTTGAGCGTGACGTTGATCAGCGACGACGCATCCTTTTCCAGCACATTCGGATTGCCCGCGAGCGGCGCCAGCATTGGTGCGAAACCACGTCCGTCCACGCCGTGGCAATGCATGCAGTACGCCGTATAAACACGCGCCCCCGCGTCGGAAGCGGCCGGCCGCGTGAGCGAAACGCGCGTCGCCCTGGGATCATACGAATACGCCGGCGCGCCCGTGCCGCCTGCTGCCGGCAGGGATTTCAGATACTGCGCCATGGCGGTGATGTCGGCATCGTCCATATGTTGCGTACTGTTGTTGATGACGCTCGTCATCGAGCCGAATGCCGAGGCATGCGCGTTGGCGCCCGTTTTCAGAAACGTGGCGACATCCTGTTCCGACCAGCGGCCGATGCCCGTGTTGTGCTCGCCGGTCAGGTTCGAGGCGAACCAGTTATCGAGCGGACTGCCGGTCAGGAACGCGCTGCCGCTTTCATCGAGGGCTTTTTCCTGGAACGCGATACCGCGCGGCGTATGACACGAGCCGCAATGTCCCAGCCCCTGAATCAGGTAAGCGCCGCGATTCCACGCGACATCCTTGCCCTGCTTGTTCTGATACACGCCGTTCTCAAGGAATACCATATTCCATAACTTGAGCGGCCAGCGCATGTTCATGGGCCACTTGATGTCCGCTTCGCGATTCGCCTGCTTCACCGGCGTGACGCCATGCATGAAGTACGCATAGAGCGCGTGCATGTCGTCGTCGTTGATCTTCGCGTACGACGGATAAGGCATCGCGGGATAGAGGTTATGACCATCCTTCGCCACGCCCTTGCGCAAGGCGCGCGCAAAGTCTTCTTCCGTGTAACGGCCGATCCCGGTTTCAGGGTCCGGCGTGATGTTGGTCGAATAGATGGCGCCGACGGGCGTCATCATCTTCAGGCCGCCCGTGAGCGGCTTGCCGCCTGGAATCGAGTGACACGCGACACAGTCGCCGGCTTTCGCGAGATAGGCGCCGCGTGCGACGAGCGCGTCGTTCGCCGTATCGGCGGCAGTGGCAGCGGAGGGCGACAGGCAGAAGGCCATGCCTGCCGCATACAGCGCCGCGAACAGAGGCTTGAATGCGTTCTTCATGGACGGGCTCCCTCAGGCGCTGCGCAACTGGCTGCCGACCGGTAGCTGCCTCAGCCGCTTCCCGGTTGCCGCGTAGATCGCGTTGGTGATGGCCGGCGCGAGCGCGGCCGTCCCGGGTTCGCCGATACCGCCAGGCGCTTCGGTGCTCTTGACGATATGCACTTCCACCGGCGGCGTTTCATGAATGCGCAGGATGCGATAGTCGGTGAAATTGCTTTGCTCGACGCGGCCGTCCTTGATCGTGATCTCGCTATAGAGCGCCGCCGTAATGCCGAAGATGATGCCGCCCTGCACTTGCGCTTCGATCGTGTTCGGGTTCACGGCCATGCCGCAATCCACGGCGCACACGATGCGCTCTACCTTGACCTCGCCTTCCTTGTCGACGCTCACATCGGCGACGATCGAAAAGAAGCTGCCGAAGGCGTGCATCACCGAGACGCCGCGTCCCTGACCTTGCGGCAGCGCATGTTGGCCCCAGCCGGCCGCCTGCGTCGCGACATCGAGCACGTTGCGCGCGCGCGGCGACTTGCCCAGCAGGTCGCGCCGGTACTGGACCGGATCGGCCTTGGCCTGCGCCGCGAGTTCGTCGATGAAACTCTCCACGACGAAGGTGCCGCGCGTCGGTCCCACGCCGCGCCAGAAGGCAGTGGGGACATCATGCGGTTCGAGCCGCACGTAATCGATCAGTTGATTGGGCAGGTCGTAGTGGAGATCGGCCGCGACTTCCACGGCGTCCGGATCCACGCCATTCTTCACGGCAGGCGGCGCGAAGCGCGCCAGCACCGACGACCCGACGATGCGATGCGTCCACGCAACCGGCTTGCCGTTGGCATCGAGTCCCGCCGAAAGCTGGTCGTAATAGCACGGACGGTACATGTCGTGCTGGATGTCTTCCTCGCGCGACCACGTCACCTTGACGGGCACGCCCAGCGCCTTGCCGATCTTGAGCGCCTGCGTCGCCATGTCGAATTCGAGCCGTCTGCCGAAGCCGCCGCCGAGCAGATGGTTGTGCACGACGATCTTGTCGGCGGGCAAGCCCGTGGCCTGCATGCCGGCATCGCGAACCCGCGTGGGCACCTGCGTCCCGAGCCAGATGTCGCAGCCGTCCGGGCGCACATGCACGGTGCAGTTGATCGGCTCCATGGTTGCATGCGCAAGCAAGGGCTGGACGTACACGGCATCCACGCGCGTCTTCGCACCCGACAATGCATTGCCGGCATCGCCCTCCTTGCGCGCGACGGCGCCGCTGCGCTGCGAGGCCTGCGCCATGTCGTCGACGAGTTGTCGCGTGGACAGCTTCGCGCCCGCGCCTTCGTTCCATTCGACCTTCAGCGCAGCCGCACCGCGCTTCGCGGCCCACGTGTGATCGCCGACGACCGCGACGCCGTTGTCGAACTTGACGACCTGGCGCACGCCCGGCACTTTCTTCGCGGCGCTGTCGTCGAACGACACGACCGTGCCGCCGAAGACCGGGCAGTTGACGATGGCGGCATACACCATGTCAGGCAAGCGCACGTCGAGACCGAACATCGCGGTGCCGTCGACTTTCTCGGGCGAGTCGAGCCGCTTCACCGGCGTGCCGATGATCTTGAAGTCCTTCGGATCCTTGAGCTTGATGTCCGTGGGCACGGGCATCTTCGCGGCAGCTTCGGCGAGATCGCCATAGCTTGCGCTGCGCTCGCCCGATGCATCGACCACCTTGCCGCCCTGCGCCTGACACGACGCCGCATCGCATTGCCACTGCTGCGCGGCTGCCGCGACGAGCATCATGCGCGCGGCCGCGCCGGCTTTGCGCATAGGCTCCCACGCATAGCGTATGGACGTGGAGCCGCCCGTCAGCTGACCGCCCAGCAGCGGGTCGGTAAAGAGCTTTTCATTCGGCGGCGCGTGATCGATCGTGACCTGATCGAGCGGCACCTCGAGTTCCTCTGCGATCAGCATCGGCAGCGACGTATAGACGCCCTGGCCCATCTCGACCTTCGGCATGATGAGCACGACCTTGCCGCTCTTGTCGATCTGCACGAAGGCATTCGGCGCGAACACGCCGTCCTGCGGCGTCTCGACGCCATCGCCGCCGATCACCGACTTGCCCTTGCCTTGATCCTGGCTCGCGGCGGGCAGGCTGAAGCCGACCAGCAGTCCGCCGCCCGCGGCCACGCTCGCCGTCACGCCCCACTTGAGGAATGCGCGGCGCGAGAAGCCGGTACGAGCCGCATGTCGGCCCGCCTCGATCAGTCCTTGCGACATGTCACGCCTCCTTCGCTGCCTGCTTGATGGCGGCGCGAATGCGGTGATAAGTGCCGCAGCGGCAGATGTTGCCGGCCATGGCGGCATCGATGTCGGAGTCGCCAGGATCGGGTACGGTCGCGAGCAGGGCCGTGGCGGACATCACCTGCCCGGACTGACAGTAGCCGCATTGCACGACATCGAGCTTGCGCCAGGCCGCCTGCACTTTCTTGCCTGCGGGCGTGTCGCCGACTGCTTCGATCGTCGTGATCTTGCGCTCGCCGACTGCCGCCACCGGCAACACGCAGGAACGGACGGCGACGCCGTCGAGATGAACCGTGCAGGCGCCGCATTGGGCAATGCCGCAGCCGAACTTGGTGCCGGTGAGTCCGACGAGATCGCGCAAGACCCATAACACGGGCATGTCGGGCGGGGCATCGACCGTATGAGTCTGGCCGTTGATATCAAGTGTGGTCATGAGCGGCTCCGGCTTAAGAGTAGATATGGCGGATAGCGCAAATGGCCGGCTGCGGGGAGACAGCCGGCGTGAAATCGAGCGGAAAGAGCTAGCGGATTGTAGCCTCGCTTTTTAAAACAAGCTCGACAGGCGGCACGCGCAATCGCTCCCGACCGCTATCGACTTGCCTTAATCTCCGCAGCCCTATTCTCTTCGATATTCCTTTGAGGCTTGTGTAAGCGTTGGCTTTGAACAAGCTCAAAGGCTTCAGGCAAAAAAGAGGGTTAGTTGCAATGCAAATTAGTCCGCGCCGATAACATGCGATGACTAAGCTTTGCTTAGAGCAGACAGCGTTTCCTCAAGCAGCGCGCGCAATCGCGCGACTCGCTTGAGGTCACGGTGATAACCCATCCATACGTCGCGGCCCGGCGGTGTTTCGCCAAGGTCGCAGCGTTTCAGGCGGACATCGGCATCGCCGAGCGGACAGGGCAGCACCGCGAACCCTGCACCGGACGCGCACATCCGCGCCTGGGCATCGCGATTGTTGCTGCCGAAGACGATCCTCGCGTTAGGCAGCGCGCGCTTGACCCACAGCACGTCCGGCAAATGATCGAAGGCGCTGTCCATGCTGATGAGTGTCTGCCCTGTTCCATCGCCCAGGGAAGGTTGTGCGAGATCGCGGCGTCCGTACAGTGCGTAATCGATATGCATGAGCTTGCGCTGCACCACATCAGGCTCATCGAAGGGCGTGATGCGGAACACGAGGTCCGCCTCGCGACGCGCAAGGTTATAGCGGCGCGCATCCGTCACGAGCTCGATCTGCACATCCGGATGCTTGGCGAGAAAGCGCGCGAATACCGGCGTCAGCACATGAACCCCGAACCAGTCCGACGACGAGATGCGCAGCAAGCCGGTAAGCGACGCTTCCTGTCCGGCCAGCGCGCGCGTGAAGCTCAGCGCCTCTTCTTCCATGCGCTCGGCATGCGACAAGACCGCCGCGCCTTCATCGGTCAGCACGAAGCCGTCGCTCGTGCGCTGGAACAGCACATGACCCAGCGTTTCCTCCAGCGCGCGCAGGCGGCGGCCCATGGTGGGCTGCGTCTGGCCTGTCGCGCGCGCCGCGGCGCCGAGCGTGCCGCTTCGCGCGATGGCGAGGAACACGCGCACGTCGCTCCAGTCGAGATCGGGTCCATTCATTTTTGTATGATCGCCGTGCGAATCTGTGGATTTACATGCTTGCCTGCATGACTGAGTATGAGCGCAACGAAACCAGCGTTCAACCTCTCAAGGAGCTCGCGATGCCCACCATGCACGCACTCGTTCTGAACCGGCACAACGGCCCGCTCGAACTCGTCGACATGCTTCGTCCCGAACCCGGCCCCGGGCAAGTACTTGTGCGCATTGCCGCAAGCGGCCTCAATCCGCTCGATACCAAGATTCGTGCAGGCGCCGCAGAGCATGCACGGCATCCGCTGCCGCTCGTGCTGGGCATCGACATGGCGGGCATCGTCGAAGCAGTCGGACCCGGCGTCGATGCCTTCAAACCCGGCGATGCCGTATATGGCATGACCGGCGGCGTCGGCGGCATACAGGGTTCGCTCGCGCAATACGCCTCGGTCGATGCCGCGCTGCTCGCCCACAAGCCCGCGAATCTCTCCTTGCACGATGCGGCCGCCCTGCCGCTCGCCTTCATCACCGCTCATGCGGGCATCGTGGACCGTGCGCGCGTGCAGGCCGGACAGACCGTGCTGGTCCAGGGCGGTGCCGGCGGCGTGGGACACGTCGCCGTGCAACTTGCCCGGGCTCTGGGCGCACAGGTGTTTGCCACGGCCAGCCGGAAGGATCACGCCTTTATCGAAAGCCTGGGCGCCACACCGATCGATTACAAGACTGTGAGCGCCGAACACTACGTCGCCGAACATACCCAAGGCGCCGGCTTCGACGTCGTGGTGGACACGGCCGGCGGCGCCTCGCTCGACGCATCCTTCGCAGCGGTCCGGCACTTCGGCCATGTCGTCAGCGCACTCGGATGGGGCAATCATGCGCTGGCTCCGCTGTCCTTCCGTGAAGCAAGCTATTCGGGCGTGTTCACGTTGTATCCGCTATTGACCGGAGAACATCGCGCTCATCACGGTGAGATGCTGCGTGTAGCCGCGCGACTCGCTGAAGCGGGCAGGCTCGCGCCGCGCGTGGACCCGCGCCGCTTCGATCTGCATGGCGCGGAAGCCGCGTATGAAGCCTTTCTGAGCGGTGCAGCGCAGGGAAAGATCGTGGTGGACGTGGATGCTCAAGTGAGTTCCTGAGCAGCTTGATGAGACGCGAAGACATTCGCACTTAGCGTGGCTTATGGGGCTATTGGCAACCTCGAACGGCTTCGTCATTACCCTGAGAGGTACAAGACGAAACATCCAAGGTGATTTCATGGCTTCGCATGCTGAACTCAGGCGCTTCACGGCCAATCTCGCCGATGAACTCGACAGCGCCGCGCTCTACGACACCCTGGCGCGAGCCGAACCGCAAGAAGACAAACGGCGCGTCTATGCCGAACTGGCCGACGCCGAGCGCCGTCACGCCAGTATCTGGGCGGCGAAGCTCAAGGCGAATGGCGTGCCCATTCGTGAGCATCGCCTGAGCCTGAAAACGCGCATCATGCGCACGCTGGCCAGCGTGTTCGGACCTGACTTCGTGCTCCGCTCAGTCGCGGCGAACGAGATGGCCGATCGCGACAAGTACGCCGGACAACCCGATGCCGCGCAGATGTCGATGGAAGAGCGCCATCACGCGGACATCGTGCAGGACGTGGTGAGCCGCAACAAGGGACTCGACAAGGGCAGCGCGATTGCTGCAGCCGAAACATGGCATCGCGGCGTGGCCTCCGGCAACAACCTGCGCGCTGCCGTGCTCGGCGCGAACGACGGCCTCGTATCGAACTTCTGTCTCATCATGGGCGTCGCGGGCGCCGGCGCCGGAAGCCGGGCCGTCCTGCTCACCGCGTTCGCCGGCCTGATCGCCGGCGCGACGTCGATGGCGCTCGGCGAATGGCTGTCCGTCACCAACGCACGGGAACTGGCGCGCACACAGATCGCGAAAGAGAAAGACGAACTCGATCACATGCCCGACGCCGAGCGCCACGAACTCGCGCTCATCTATCAGGCTAAGGGCGTTGAACCAGCGGAAGCGCGCCGCGTCGCCGCGCAGATCATGCTCGACAAGGACAAGGCGCTCGATACCCTCACACGCGAAGAGCTGGGACTCGATCCACGCGAACTCGGCGGCAATCCGTGGACGGCCGCGCTGGCGTCGTTTGCGTTGTTCGCCATCGGCGCGATGTTTCCTGCGGTGCCCTTTCTCTGGTCGAGCGGCACGAACGGCATTGCGCAATGCATGGCATTGAGCGCGCTGGGTCTGGCGGGCATCGGCGTATTTACTTCACTGTTCAACGGACGCAGCGCGCTTTTTTCAGCGGCAAGGCAAGTGCTGATCGGACTCGTGGCGGCGGGCGGCACCTATGGACTGGGCAAGCTGCTCGGCGTATCGCTGTCGTGACTCAATCAGCGAATCATCTCCCAGTTGGCATAGAACACGCGTCGCACCGACATCACGCTCAAACGCACGCCCGTCACGAGCGCATGCAGCACCCGGCCGAAGTGCGTGGGCCGCAGCACGTCGAGAAAGATGCAATAGCGCAGGCGGTCCGAATCGTTGATGGATTGATGCACGAGGGTATCGTCGAAGATGAAGAGCGGCTCGTCATGCCAGTAATGCCGATGCCCCGCCACATTGATATAAACGTTCTCGTCCTGCACCGGATTCAGGTTATACAGGCAACGTAACGTGAGCCGCAAAGGCCCGTAATGGACCGAGGTGCTTTGCCGCTCATTGAACACAGATATGCCGATGGTCTGCACATACTTGAAGCTGCGGCTGAATTCAGGCAAGTCGATCGAGCTTTCCACCGGCACGCCATACCAACGCGCGAAGCACATGCCCCGGCGCTTGTCGGGCATCTGCGCGGCAAGATGCGCCTGAACATAAGGCAGGTTTTTCCGGAACGCGCCAATGACGTGACGAATTTCTTCCTGATGCCCTTCGGGCAAATCCGCAAGCGCATAGATGCCGCGATTGCGCGTGCACATCAGATCCACCAAAAGATTGAAGGGCGACAGCACCCACGTGAGCAGGCCATTGCCGAGAAAGTAGCGACGCCAGCTCGCGAGATTGAATTGCCGGCTGCGCTGGAAGTCCGCGAATCCGCATGCAATAAAGGCTATGCAGAAGGCCGGCGCAAAAAACAGAAGAATCGACAGAACAAGTATGTAGAGCAGATCCTTGCGTTTCACATTCGGCCTCGGCGATGATCGACGGTGACCGTTACATCATAGTACCGAGTGACGCGCGCGGTACACTGCCGTTTTGACTTCGCCGACCTTCCGAATGAGCCAACTTCTTTCGCTGCGCCCTTTCGTTCCCGCTAAAGACTTCGAGTTGTCCAAGCGCTTCTATGAAGCACTCGGCTTTCGCATCACGCATCAGGACGAGAACATCGCGATGCTGAAGTCCGAAGGCTTCAGCTTCATCCTGCAGAACTTCTACGTGAAGGAACTGGCCGAGAACTTCATGTTGCAGATGCTCGTGCGCGATCTCGATGCCTGGTGGCGCGACACGAACCCTGCCGCGCTGAGCGGAAGCTTTCCAGTCAATCCCGCGCGTCCGCCCGCGGTGCAGAGCTGGGGAATGAAGGTCGGCTTCGTGTTCGATCCTTCTGGCGTGCTGTGGCACGTCGCCGAGGCGCTGTTCTGACCCGGGCGCTCCGCGAATCACTCTTCCAGAACGATCTGCACCTTCACGTCAGTGGGCACGCCGCTCGCCGCTTCCTCGAATGCCTTGATGCCTTCCGCAAACGGGAACGTGCGCGAGATGAACGGCTTGACATCGAGCTTGCCGGAGGCAATCAACTGAATGGCGCGCGGAAAGATATTGGCGTAGCGGAACACCGATTCGATCCGCGCTTCCTTGATCTGCACCGCGACCACATCGAGCGGAATGGCATGCTGCGGCATGCCGACCAGCACGAGACAGCCGCCCGGACACAGCAGGTCCACGATGCCGTCGAAGGCCTTCTCGTTGCCGCTCGCCTCGAACACGATGTCAGCGCCCCAGCCATCGGTCAGTTCCTTGACCACGTCGAGCGCACGGCGTTCGCGAATATTCACCGGCGTCACGCCCTGCACGCCGCCGATCAGATCCAGCTTCTCCTGCACCAGATCGCAGACGATCGCGCGGCTGCACCCGCCCGCGAGCGCGGCCAGCGCGCACATCATGCCGATCGTGCCCGCGCCGAGCACCACGGCGACGTCGCCCGGCTTGATCGCGGCCTTCTTCGCGGCTTGCAGTCCGATAGAGAGCGGTTCGACGATCGCGCCCTCCGCGAAGCTCACGTTGTCCGGCAGCTTGTAGGTGAAGGCCGCCGAATGCACGACATAGGGCGCGAGACAGCCATGCACCGGCGGCGTGGCCCAGAAGCGCACCTTCGGGTCGAGGTTATACAGCCCCTCGCGCGAGGCGCGCGATTCCATGTCGGGCACGCCCGGCTCCATGCACACCCGGTCGCCCGTCTTCAGGTGCGTGACCTCCTCGCCCACTTCGACGATGGTCCCTGAAGCCTCGTGCCCGAGCACCATCGGTTCATTGACGACGAACGGCCCGATGCGCCCATGCTGGTAGTAATGGATGTCGCTGCCGCAAATGCCCACGGTGTGAATCTTGATGCGCACATCGCGCGGTCCCACCACTTGCGGCAGGCTGAACGGGCGCAGACTGATGCGCCTTGCTTCCTCGAGAACCAGTGCTTCCATCATCTTTCCTTTGATGTTGAACAAGCGGGATCAGCAGGCCTGGAATCCGCCATCGACAAGCAGGCTCACGCCGCTCACCATGCTCGAATCCTCACCGAGCAGATAAGCGATCGTGCGCGCCACTTCGAGCGGCTGCGCGAAGCGATTCATCGGGATGCGCGCCAGCATCGGGCCGGACTTGGCGGGATCGCTCCAGGCGCGTTCGCCCATCGGCGTCATCGTGACCGTGGGAAGCACCGCGTTCACGCGAATGCCGTGCGGTCCGAGCTCGGTGGCCATCACGCGGGTCAGCGCGTCCATGCCGCCCTTCGATGCGCAATACGCGGCATGCAACGCAAAGCCCACGTTCGCCGAGAGACTCGACACGTTGACGATCGACCCGCCGACGCCGCGCTCGATCATGTTTTTCGCGCATTCCTGCGCGACGATCATTGCGGCCCGCAGGTTGACGTTCATCGTCAGGTCGAAGGCTTCGACGCTCGTTTCGAGGAACGGCTGCAGCACCGCGAGACCCGCGTTGTTGACCAGCAGGTCCACGGGCTGCGCGCTGCGTGCGGCCTCGCGCGTGGCGTTGGCATCGGCGAGATCCACGGCGATGGTTTCGCAGCCGGTCTCGTTGCGCAGCGCATCGAGATCGGCGGGGCTGCGGCTCAGCGCGATCACGCGCGCGCCGCGCTCCGTCAGCAGATGCACGGTCGCATGACCAATGCCCTTGCCCGCGCCCGTGACGAGCACGGTCTTGCCGGCAAACTCGCGATTCCTGTCGATGGTCGAGCTCATGGGTCAGGTATCAAGGTGTCTCGCACAGGCGCTGTGCGGTTTCTTCATCGGTCACGAGCACGGACGGATAGCGTCCGCGCAACGCCGCGCGCGTCACATGAAACTTCTTCTTGCCGCCGCTCACGAGCACCACGCGGCGGATCTTGCGCAGGTCTTCCAGCGTGATGGCAACGGTGCGCCGGTTCAGCGGATGATCGATCAGCTCGCCGTCTTCATCCATGAAGTGCCCGAGCATGTCGCCGACCGCACCAGCCTTCTGCAGCGTGCGCAGTTGCTCAGGGTTGTCGATGCCGTAGGTCACGACCAGCGACTCGGTGAGATCGCCTGCGGTGAGCAACGCGAGGCTGGCATTGCGCGCGAGTTCATAGGTTTCGCGCACGGTCTCTTCCTGCAGGATCACGTCGCGTGCCTTCTGGCTGCTCACATAGATTGGCGCGGCAAACAGATAGCTGTCCGCGCGGCAGATGTTGGCGAAGTCGGAGACGATGTCGAAGGTATTGATGCTCGGGCAATGCGACAGCCCGCCTTGCAGCGACACCGCCGAAATGGCGCCATAGGAGCGCTGCGGCATGGCGCGCAGCACCGCGCGAATGGTGCGGCCCCAGCCGAGCCCGATGGTCTGTCCCGCGCTGATCTGCCGGGAGAAATAGTTCGCCGCGCCGATGCCGAGCGCCGCATTGTTGGCTTCGGTGTCGGCGCCGGTCGGCACGACGACCGCGCACTCCAGTCCGAAGCGCTTGGCGAGCGCCTCTTCCAGCGCGACACACGGCGCGATCTTGCTGTTGATCGTGATCTGCACGAGACCCGATTCGCGGCTCGCGGCCAGCAGCCGGTTCACGCGCACGCGGTTGCTGCCGATGCGCTGCGCGATCTCCTGCTGCGTCAGGTTGCCGACGTAGTAATGCCACGCGACGCGCGCCTGCAATTCCTCTTCAGAATCGATGGCCTCGTCGGTTTCCGCCACGGCGATGGTCGGTGCGCTCTTGCTCATGTTGCTCCAGTGTTCAATGATGGTCGCCGTGATTCTATTTGACCGCGCCCATCGTGAGCCCTTGCACCAGCCGGCCGGACACGGCCAGCGCGAACACCACCATCGGCAGGACGATCAGCGTGCCGGTCGCCATGATCTCGCCCCACGGCAATTCATAGCCGCTCATGTAGCTCGTTGCCGCCACCGGCGACGTAATGGCATCGCTGCGTGTCAGCACGAGCGCATACAGCAGGTCGTTCCACGAGAAGATGAACGCGAAGATTGCCGAGACGACGATGCCCGGCATCGCGAGCGGCAGGTTGATGCGCCAGAACACGCGCCAGGGTGAAGCGCCGTCGAGACGCGCGGCTTCGTCGAGTTCGATGGGGATGTTGCGGAACTGATCTGTGCAGATCCAGACGACGATCGGCAACGAGAACGTCAGGTAAAGCAGGATCAGCACGATATGGGTATCCACCAGTTCGAGCTTCGTCGCAATCAGGAAGAACGGCACGGCCAGCACCACGGGGCTCACCATGCGGTTCGAGATGAACCAGAACCACAGGTCCTCCTTGCCGCGAAATTCATAGCGTGCCAGCGCGTAGGCAGCGGGGGCGCCGAGCAGGATCGCGAGCACGGTGGTGCTGCTCGCGATGATCAGCGAGTTCAGCAGGCTGCCCGCGACATCATGTTCGAACAGCGCCGCCGAGTAGTGATGCAAGGTGGGCGAGAAGAGCCACTTCGGCGGGTAGGCGAGCGCATCGGCCTGGCTTTTCAGGCTCGTCGTGACCATCCAGTAGAACGGAAAGACCGACGACAGGAACACCACCAGAAGGCCCAGGAAATGCCATACGGTGACGCGCCTGCGCGCGGCGCGGGCGCGTTTCGCGCGTGACGACAGGGCGCCATTCGACGCCTGCGGGACAGATGAACTCACGCAGCCTCCCGATACACGAAACGAATGTAAAGACGCGACAGCACGATGGTCAGGACCAGCAGGATGATGGCCTGCGCGGACGCCATGCCCTGGTCGAACAGCCGGAAGCCCACGCGCTGGATGTACACGCTGATGAACTCCGTCGCGGCGCCGGGTCCGCCGCGCGTCATCGTGAAGACGGCGTCGAACATCTTCAACATGTCGGCGGAGCGCAGGATCAGGATGGCCGTGAGACCCGGCAGCAGATAAGGCCGCTGCAAGTGCCACAGGATCATGCTCCACTTCGGCGTCTCGAGACGCGCCGCCTCTTCCGCTTCCTTCGGCACCATGGAGAGTCCCGCGAGCAGGATCAGCGCGCAGAACGGCGTCCATTGCCAGATATCCATGATCATCACGGAGACGAAGGCAAGCGTCGGGTCGGCGAGCCAGTCCTGCGGCGGAATGCCGATCAGACCCGTCAGGTAGTTCGCCACGCCGAACTGGCGATTGAAGATCAGCCGCCCGATGAGCCCGACCACCGCGTAGGTGGTTGCCATCGGAATTACGAGGCTCACGCGGGCCGCCGCGCGCATCCACGGCAGTTCGGTCCGATGCAGCATGAGCGCCGCGAACAGCCCGAGCGCGACTTCGATCGGCAAGGTCACGCACAGGAACAGCGCGGTGCGCCCGAGCGCGCCCCAGAAGGACGGATCGGTGAGCGTGGCGATGTAGTTGTCGACCCCGATGAAGGGCGTGCCCGAGCCCAGATCCGCGAGCTTGTACTGATGAAACGAGTTGTACAGCGCGAGCAGCAACGGATAGATGCCAATGATCGCCAGCGCGGCGATGGCGGGAATCAGGAACCAGAAGGCGGGCGAACGCGGCAGGATGCCGAAATAGCGCGCGGGCTTGCGCGGTCCTCTCGCGTGCAGTGCGGGTGATGCCATTCGATCGCCTCCGGTTCCTGTGAACGGGTTACTTCAGCAAGGGCTTCTTGCCGTCGTAATAGCCCGCTTTCTTGAGGATGTCCTCGGTCTTCTGACCGATGGTTTGCGCGCCCTCCTTCACCGTCACTTGGCCCAGCATCATCTTGCTGCCCCATTCGCCGATGACTTCCGACACCGCCGGCCATTCCGGGAAACGCGGCCGGTAATCCGGCACGCCGCCCTGCCACGATTCGACCATCGGCTTGACGAACGGATACTTGTCCTGCACGGCCTTGTCCTCGTACACCGCCATGCGCGCCGGCACGCCGCCCGCATCGAGATACGGCTTCGCCATGGCTTCCGACGTGATCCACTGGATGAAGAGCCAGGACGCCGCCTGCTTCTTCGCGTTCGACTTCGCGTTCACCGCGAGCGAGAAGCCGCCGAGCGCGGGCTTCAGACCCGCCGGGCCCTTCGGCTCGGTGGTAATGGCGAGACAGTTGCCGAGCTTCGACTTGCTCGGATCGGTCAGCGTGGGATAGAACGCGGACCATTCGGTGATCATCGCGACCTGCCCTTGCGCAAGCGCGTTCACCGCTTCCGCGTGATCGAAGTCGACGATGCCCGGCGGCATGTATTTCATCAGCTTCTGCCGGTATTCGAGGCCCGCCTGCGATTGCGGCGACATCAGGTTCGACTTGAATTTCGCATCGAGCAGCGAGCCGCCGTTGGGCCACAGCACGCGCATGAAGCTGTCCGCCGACTGCGTTTCGCCACGCCTCGATTGCAGCGCGAAGGCGAACTTGTCGCCCTTCGTGAGCTTCGGCGCATAGACGTTGAGGAGTTCGTCCCAGGTCTTGGGCGGTGCGTCGAAACCCGCGTCCTTCAACATGCACTTGTTGTAGAACATCAGGCCCGAGTAGTTATCGAACGGCAGGCCGTAGGTGACCTTGTCCCACGACCCGAACGAATCGAGCAGGATGGGAAAGAAGCCCTTCAGGTTCAGGTTCGGATCCGCGAGCTTGGGGTCGTCGGTGAACTTCTTGATGGGCACGAGCCACTTGTTGCTCGCGAATTCGCCGATCCACACCACGTCCACGAGCACGATGTCCTGATCTCCGCCGCCGACGAAGTTCAGCACTTCCTTCTCGCGCGTGTTCTCGTAAGGAATGACTTCCCAGCGCACCTTGATCCCCGTTTCTTTCTCGAACTGCGGAATGAGCTGTTGCGCGGCCTTGTAGCCGGGACGGTCCAGGAAGATGGCCTTGATCGTGGTGCCCGAGTAGGGCTGGGCGGCTTCCTTCAAGGTCCAGGCTTGCGCATTCGATGCCGCGAACGCCGCGCTTGCCGCCAGTAGCGCCACTGCCGCGATGTGTTTGATCGGGCCGAATTGCGTGGCCGGGATGAAGCGCTTCTTCATGCCTGTCTCCTTGGTTTTTATCGAGCGGGTATGCGGTCGGGTTCAGTTCGTTCGTGCTTCTTTGCTGCGCGCCCAGACGTGCAACGAGCGTGCAACGAGCCTGTTACGAAGCCTCGTTCGGCT
This sequence comes from Caballeronia sp. LZ032, assembly GCF_031451315.1. Classification (NCBI taxonomy): domain Bacteria; kingdom Pseudomonadati; phylum Pseudomonadota; class Betaproteobacteria; order Burkholderiales; family Burkholderiaceae; genus Caballeronia; species Caballeronia sp. LZ032. Next base: position 497,665 of record NZ_JARUXP010000003.1, on the reverse strand, counting down.
TCAGATCATACGCTCCGTTTCACTTGTAATTTCGGTTTTACAATTGTATATTTTGGCCCGAACAGGTTGTCAAGAACAAAAATCGCCGATGCATCCGATGCTGCGCTGCCGCAGCAGCACACTGGAGACAACGCATGAGCGCAGTTCATTTGCAGCAGATCCGCAAGACCTTCGGCGGCGTGGACGTGCTGAAGGGCGTGGAGATCGAAGTCACGGACCGGGAGTTCATGGTCTTCGTCGGCCCTTCGGGTTGCGGCAAGTCCACCTTGCTGCGCACCATCGCCGGTCTCGAACGCTGTGACTCCGGGCAAGTCCTGATAGGCGGCGAAGACGTCACCGAACTCGAACCGTCGCAGCGCGGCGTCGCCATGGTGTTCCAGTCGTATGCGCTCTATCCGCACATGTCGGTGTACGAGAACATCGCATTCGGGCTGCGCATGCTGAAGCTGCCCGAAGCGCAGATCAAGGAACGCGTGCAGCGCGCGGCGGAAATCCTGCAAATCGGCCAGCTGCTCGAACGGCGGCCGCGCGCGCTGTCCGGTGGACAGCGCCAGCGCGTGGCGATCGGGCGTTCCATCGTGCGCGAGCCGAAGGTCTTCCTGTTCGACGAACCGCTCTCGAATCTTGATGCCGCGCTGCGCGTGCAGATGCGCCTCGAGCTCATCAAGTTGCACAAGCAACTGAACGCAACGATGATCTACGTCACGCACGATCAGACCGAAGCCATGACCATGGCGGATCGCATCGTCGTGCTGAATCACGGACGCGTGGAGCAGATCGGTTCGCCGCTCGAGTTGTATCGCACGCCGCATAACCGCTTCGTCGCCGGCTTCATCGGCTCTCCGAAAATGAACTTCATGGACGTGCGCGTCATGCGCGCGGACCATCTGGGCGTCACCATCGAGCTGCCGGGCGGCGAGGCGCTCACGCTGCCCTTTGCCGCCGGCGCGCTCGAGGCAGGCGAGACGCTGACGCTCGGCATCCGGCCGGAACATTTCATCGAGTCATGCGGCGGCGACATCGACAGCGGCCTGACCGGCGAGGTCATGGTGATCGAGCATCTCGGCGGCGAGACGCTGCTGCATCTGCGTCTGGCCAACGGTCTCGTGATCCAGGTGAAAGGCTCGGGCGAGTCGAGCGCCGTGGAAGGCCAGCGTCTCAACGCGGGCTTCAGCATTCGTCACGTGCATCTGTTCCGTGAAGACGGCAGCGCGCTCGAACGCATGCGGCCGGTGGCGCAGACGGCCACGGCCTGACACGCCGAAACGGCTGCGTTTCGTCAAGTTAATGGAGGATTTGCCGTAAACGAGAACACGCGCCGACTGGCGCACTCGGCCGTCCTGCTTCGCGGCCGACTTCACCTCGTGTCTCGTGAACTCCATGGCATCTCGAATTCGCTCGCTCGCGGCGTCGGCCGCGGTGCTCACCCTGTTGCTCGTGTTCGGAGCGGCGCCCTCCACGCTCGCCGCGACCAGCGCCGAGCTCGCTGTTTCGCTGACCATCTACGAAGTCTGCACCCTCGATACCGACGCCCGTCGGCCCGCCGTCGCCTGCTCGGCAGCGGGGCAATATCGCGTCCTTACCGGACAATATTTCGCCGATTTCCAGGTCGCCGAAGCTGACAAAACACAAACACGAAACAAAGCCGTTGTAGAAATCGCCTTTTAAAAGAGTGCGTTGCAGCATTCCGTTAATCTGTTGCTTTCGTTACAAACGGTTACGTCTTCGGTGTGAAGATTGAACAAGAATGGAAACGTCCACCGAGGTGTAGACCGCTTTTGCGCTAACGGCGCAAACGTTGTCGAACACGGACATATCAATAAAAAAATATTCTGAGGTGAAGAATGCGTCGCCACTCGATTGCGGTTTCATTCATTTCACTCGCGTTAGCCACGGGGCCCCTTATTCCCTTCGGAGCGCGAGCCGCTACCAAGACCACCACTTTCGTGGTCTCCCTGACGTTGCAGAACGACTGCAACATCACAGCGAATCCGCTGAACTTCGGTACTTCAGGCGTCATTGCCGCGAACATTGACCAGACCACCACGTTGTCGGTCACGTGTTCGAACGGCGCGGCCTATAACGTCGGGCTCGACGCAGGCTCGGTCGCCGGCTCAACCATCCCCGCCCGCTTGCTGGGCGGAACGGGCACACCGGTTCCGACCGTCGCCTATCAGCTCTATCGCGACGCCGCCCGCACGCTGATCTGGGGGCAAACGGTCGCCACGGACACGGTGGCGGGCACCGGCAACGGTGCGGCACAGACGCTGACGGTGTACGGCCGCGTCGCGCCGCAGACCACTCCGGCAGCGGGTACCTATACGTCGACGGTCACCGCGACCATCACGTTTTAGGTATGCGTGATCCGAAGGCAGGTCGAGTCCTCCGCCGGGTGAGGCGGGGGCTGCTGTACTCGTTCGCGCTGCTCACGCTCTCGCAGCTGGGCAGCGCGTGGGGCGCCGCGCTTCAGGTTTCGCCGATCCGGCTGGACCTGTCCGCCGAGAAACCCGCCGCCGCCCTCACGCTGCATAACGACGGCACCGTGCCGCTCTACGCGCAGGTGCGTGTGTTCGCATGGACGCAAACGATCGATGCAGATCATCTGGACCGCACTTCTGCCATCGTCGCGAGTCCGCCTATCGTCAATGTCGCGCCGGGTGGCGATCAGACCGTTCGCATCTTGCGCGTCAGCACGACCCCGCTGGTCCGCGAGGAAGCCTATCGGCTGCTGATCGACGAATTGCCGAACGGCCAGGCCGCCTCCTCGACCGGCGTACGCATGCAGTTGCGTTATTCGGTGCCGGTGTTCGTCGGCGCCAAGGAGGACCAGGTGCCTGCACTTGCGCTGTCGCTCGAACGCACTGAAGCGCCGGACGGCCACGACACCCTGATGCTGCGCGCGGCGAACCACACGGATCTCCATGCGCAACTGAGCCGCGTCCACCTCGACTGGCCCAATGGCCATTCGACCCAGGTGTCCCCCGGCCTCCTTGGATACGCCCTGCCGCACGCGGCGCGCCGCTGGCCGGTGCAGGGCGCACCTTCGGGCGTGACCTCGGCGACGCTCAAGGCGCTCGTGAACGGCGAACCGGTGACGATGCCCGTGAGCGTCGTCGGACCGCAACCTGATCAGTGACCCGTGGATGCGCTCGCCCCACCGGCACTCGTGCCACACTCGCAGGCATGCCTTCAGGCGCATGCGCTGGGTGCTGCCGGTCTGCGTATTCACTTCGACCTGCGTGCCGGCGCGCGCCGATGACGTGCCGGCGACGCTCGCCGCCGGCGACCTGCCCGCGACGCTTGCCGCCTTGCGCGGCGGCTTCCCCGTTGCGGGCGGCGGCGCCACGGGCGAGCTGTATCTCGAAGTGGCCATCAACGGCGTGTCGACGCAGAAGATCGCGCAGTTCTTCATCACCGACACGATGATCTACACGACGATCAACGAGCTACGCGACCTCGGCTTGCGCACCGACGACCTGCGTCCCGACGCCCAGGGCCGCGTCGGACTCGGCTTCGTGCCCGGCCTGCGCTACACGTACCAGCCGGAGCGGCAGCGCATCAACCTGGAAACCAACGATTCCCGCCGTCTGCCGGCCGCGCTCGCCAACACGCCCGCGCGCCCGCCGACGGCCGCCACCGGCACCGGCCTCGTCATCAACTACGACGCGACGGTGCAGACCAACTCGCCGACGCAATACGGCCTCTTCAGCGAGCAGCGCTTCTTCTATCCGGGCGGCGTGTTCGACAACACGGGCACTGCGTACTGGTATGAGGACCGGCATCGCTACGTGCGGCTCGATACCTCGTGGACCCATTCGAATACCGACACGCTCGTGACCACGCGTCTCGGCGACACCATCTCGTCTTCGCTCACGTGGACGCGGCCGGTGCGCATGGGCGGCGCGCAGGTGTCGCGCGACTTCTCGCTGCGGCCGGACCTGATCACCTATCCGGTGCCCGCGCTGGCCGGCTCGGCGGCCGTGCCGAGCGCGGTCGACCTGTATGTGAACAACGTGCGCCAGTTCAGCGGCAATGCGCCTTCGGGACCGTTCGTCATCAATGCGGTGCCCGCGATCAACGGCGCGGGCGAAGCCGTCATCGTGAGCCGCGATACGCTCGGGCGCAGCGTGATGACCACGGTGCCGCTCTACATCGACGCCCGCCTGCTCGCGCGCGGCCTCACGGATTTTTCGGTGGAAGCGGGCTTCGTGCGGCGCGCCTATTCGCTCGAGTCATTCGACTACGCCGGCGAGCCGTCGCTGTCGGCGTCGCTGCGGCGCGGCATCACCGACGAATTCACGCTCGAAGCGCACAGCGAAATCACGCGCGGCGTCTATAACGCGGGCATCGGCATGCTGTTCGGCATCGGCCAGTGGGGCGTGTTGAATGTGGCGGTGGCGGGCAGCGCGGGCAACGGCGGCGAGAATCCGGCGCCGCGCTATGTTTATCCGGCCGGCTACTACAACGGCTTCTCGTCGATTGCCCCGCAAGCCACGGCAATTCCGCAGCAAGCCCCGACCGGCGGCAGCGGCTTCCAGATCGCGGCGGGCTGGCAATGGCGCACGCCGGCCATTTCCATCGACTTGCAGGCGCAGCGGGCCACGCCGCACTACAGCGACCTGGCCGCCGCCGAAGGCACGCCCGTGCCGCGCGCGACCTATCGCGCGACGCTCGCCGCACCGCTGCGCGCGCTCGGTTCGTCGAGCACGGCGAGCGCGAGCTTCGTCGGCCTGGACGATCCGTATTACGGCGATTCGCGCATCGGCTCGCTGGCTTATACGACCAGTCTGCCGCGCGGCGCGTCGCTGTCCGCGAGCGTCTATCACGACTTCGGCGACACCCGCACGACCGGCGTCTTCGTGGCGCTGAGTTTCGTGCTCGGCGGCGCGCTGAACGGCAGCGTCAATGCCGGCACGGATCACGGCAAGCCGATCTTCGGCGCGGCGGTGTCGAAGACGGCCGATTACGGCGGCGGCTTCGGCTGGCAGGTCCAGACCGCGCGCCAGAACGGCATCCAGCAGTCGCTCGCGCAGGGCACCTATCGCGGCCGATACGGCGATGTGCTGGCGTCCGTCGCGAATGTCGATTCACGCACTTATGGCGAACTGGACGCATCCGGCTCCATCGTCCTGATGGCCGGCGACGTGCTCGCGGGCCGCCGTATCGACGACGCCTTCGCGCTCGTCTCGACGGACGGCGTGGCGGGCGTGCCCGTGCTGCATGAAAATCGCGAAATCGGCAGGACCAATTCGGCGGGGCATCTGCTGGTGCCGGACCTGGTTTCCTACCAGGCGAACCATCTCGCCATTGATCCGCTCGGCCTTCCCGCCGATACCGCCGTCGCCACCACGCAGCTGAATCTCGCCCCGCAGGCGCGCGCGGGCGTGCTCGCGCGTTTCCCGCTGCAAGGCTTCCATGGCGCGCGGCTGCTCCTTCTGAGTGCGAACGGCCAGCCCTTGCCCGTGGGAACGCAGATCACGCATCGCGAGACCGGCAAGCAGTACATCGTGGGTTACGACGGCCTCGCCTTCGTGGACGACCTCGCGCAAACGAATACGATCGACGCGGCGCCGGCGGGCAAGCACTGCGAACTACAGGTGCCCTACGAGGCGCAAGCCCATGCTCTGCCGACGCTCGGCCCGTTCACCTGCGGAACGGCGGCGCCATGAAGCGCATCGTGCTGTTCTTCGCGTTCCTGCTGCTGAGCGCCACGGCGCAGGCGCAGGTGTGCAGCGCGACGGTGTCGGGTGTGAACTTCGGCACGGTGACGCCGGCCACCTCGACGGACGTGCGGGCGACGGGCACGGTAAATCTGACCTGCACGCCGGCGGCGCTGAATCCGCCGGTGCGCGTGTGCATCGGCTTCGGCACGGGCAGCGGCGGCTCGACGATCTTGCCTCGCGTGCTCACCAGCGGCGCGAATACGCTGACGTACCAGCTTCTTACCGATGCCGCGCTGACCACGGTCTGGGGATCACGCGGGTCGTCCTTCGACCCGGTCGCCGTGGACCTGACCTTTCCGATCGGCCAGTCCTCGGTGAGCCGGAGCATCACCATCTATGGCCGGGTTGGCGCGGGACAGAACACGGTAGTTGCAGGAAGCTATCTGTCGCTGTTCAGCGGCACGGCACAGGCGGAAATGAACTATCAGGCGTATGTCCTGGTGCCGCCCAGCTGCTCGACGGTCACCGCGAACTCCACGCCGCTTTCGTTCGCCGTATCGGCGACGGTCATCAACGACTGCTCCCTTTCCGCGACCAACATCAATTTCGGCGCGGCGGGCGTGCTGAACGGCGCGCTCACCGCGAGCGGCACGCTGAGCGTCACGTGCACCAACCAGGACCCTTACTCGATCACACTCTCGGCGGGCAGCGGCAGCGGCGCGAGCGTCGCGGACCGGCGCATGACGAAAGGCGGAGGAAGCGAGCAGGTCCGCTACCAGCTCTACACCAATGCCGCGCTCACGTTCCCTTGGGGCGACGGCACGAACGGCACGAGCATCGCGAGCGGCACCGGCACGGGCTCGAATCAGTCCATTACCGTCTACGGCCGAGTGCCGCCGCAAACCACGCCGAGCGCGGGCACTTATACCGATACGATCATCGCGACCATCACGTATTGAACTCTGCCACGCGTCCGGATTACAAAAGTTCAACGCATGGCTCGTACAACTTGCAAAAGGTCCGGCAAAAGCGCGAAGTCCCGGCCAGCGAGGTTTTCCGCCCCGAGCGGCGTAACACGGGCGGGACGTTACGTAACTGAAGCATCCGTTTCATACTCCACCGGGCCTTCCGTAGGACGAAACACCGCCGCAAACGTTATCCAGCCGTAACACGCGGAAAATTCGCGAGACATCACCTCTGGCCCGCACAACTGGCACGACTCCTGCAATTCCTTGCGTGACCAACGGGGAGGGATGGAATCAGCATGAAAAGAACGACAGACGGCTCGCCCGCAGCGATCGCCGCGCCGGACTCAGATCATGCATTGAGGCATCGCGTACTCCAGGGCCTGCGGGCTGGTGAGTTCTGCATCGCCTATCAGGGAATCTATCGGGTGGACAGCGGCGAACTCGCGCAGATGGAAGCGCTGATTCGCTGGCGTCATCCGGAGTTCGGACTGCAGCTGCCAGGCGCATTTTGCGCGGCGTTCAAGGACGCCGATGTGATGCTCGAACTCACCTGGTTCGTGATGGACCGCGTGGCCGCCGACATGGCCGCGTGGCGCGCCGCCGGCGGCGCGCACTATCCGGTGGCAGTGAACGTGCCGCCGTCCATCGCGGCGTTGCCCGGTTTTGCCGAGCGCATGGACAGCATCTGCCGCGCGCATGGCGTCGCGCCGGAGTGCCTCGAACTGGAGCTGTCGGAAAGCGAGGATCTCGCGCGTTTTCCGGGCATGAAGAAGCTCGTGCGCTGCTTCCGCAACAAGGGCGTCAATATTTCGATGGACGATTTCGGCACCGGTTACGCCTGTCTCGCGGCGCTCGGCCCGATCGAATTCGGCACGGTGAAGATCGCGAAGGAACTGCTCGCCGAAGCGCCGAGCTGCCCGAATGCCTGCACGGTGTTCTCGGCAGTGCTCGCGCTGCTGACGCGGCTCAAGGTGTCGATCGTCGTCGAAGGCGTTGAGACCGCCGCGCAGGCGCAGTGGCTCGCGCAATGGCCGCATGTGCTTGCGCAAGGCTTCTTCCTGGCGCGCCCGGCGTTCGGCATCGACCAGGTGCCCGGCGTGCGCACGGCGAAAGCGCCCGCGAAACGACGCGAAGCTGGCCACGCCATGCGCATTGCAAACGCGGCATGAAAACGAGGTACAGCAGTTAGAACCCGTTTCCCAAGAGCTTCTGGCAGCCCTCGTAAAGCCAGAACTTCGCCGGCGCATGCGTGCGCCGGCGTTTTTTTTGGTGCGCCGCAATTTGCATGCGGCGACGCGGCGCTACATCGGCCGGGTTTCAGGTTCCTCGTCGAAGATCTGGAACTTGCGCATCTTCTCCCACAACACCTTGCGGCTGATGCCGAGATGCTGCGCGGTATCCTGCCGGCGCCAGCCGTTCGCATCGAGCGCGGCGATCACCCGGTTGCGCTCGTTCATGTCCCACTTGCTGCGATCAACGAGCAGGTCGGTTGCGCCTTCTCCCGCCGACGGTTGCTGCTGGTTGCGCGCCAGCACCAGCAGGCGTTTCACGCGCGACTCGTCCCAGCCGCCGAGCTGTCGCACGGTGACACCGACCCGTTCCGCCAGGTTGCGCAGTTCGCGCACGTTGCCGGGGAAGTAGATGTCGGCGACCGCGTCCGCGAGCCAGTAAGGCAGGTCCGGCAAGGTATCGAGCTTGTCCTTGCCGATCACTTCGCTGACGAAAGCCTTGAACAGCGCGATCTTGTCGGGCGCGCCGCGTTCCTCCAGCGACGGAATCTTGAGCTCGATCACCGCCAGCCGGTAATACAGGTCGGCGCGAAAGACACCGTCCTTCACGAGCTGCGGCAGGCACTTGTTGCTCGCCGCAATCAGCCTGAATTCGAGGCGCAACGGCGTCGCCGAGCCGAGTCGCGTGACCGCCTGGTCTTCCAGCACGCGCAACAGTTTGACCTGCTGATAAAGCGGCAGATCGCCGATTTCGTCGAGGAACAGCGTGCCGCCGTTGGCCTGTTCGAAATAGCCCTTGTGCGCCATCACCGCGCCCGTGAAGGAACCCTTCGCATGACCGAAGAACAGCGACTCGAACAGCCCGTCCGGAATCGCGCCGCAATTCACCGGCACGAACGGCCCTTCGCCGTAGCGCGAGTGCTTCTCGTGCAGCAACTGCGCGATGCGTTCCTTGCCGACGCCGGTCTCGCCATGCACCAGCACGCTGGTGTCGCAATCGGCGAAGGTATCGACTTCATGCAGCAGCGCCTTCATGCAGTCCGCATGCGCGATCAGATCCTCCGACGCCTGCGTATCCTCGCCATGCGCACGCAGTTGCCGCGCGAGCTTGCAGACCATTGCGCGCAGTTCCGCGCCGGTGAAGTCGAGCGGCAGGATGTGCGAATAGTCGGCGGGGAACACCGACGGATCGCGCTCGCGCGGCGCCGCGCCGACCCACACGACCGGCATCGTATGCCGCGCCTCCCAGTCGCGCAGCACGAACGCGCCGTGGTCGATCACGCTCACGCTGATGATCGCGAGAGCGGGACGCTCGGCGTCGCGGGGCGCGCTGATGGCGGTGCCGTCGGCGCGCAGCACGTCGACGTCCTGGCCGGACATCGCGCGCACCACGCGCTCGACGATGTCGGCCTTGCCCTCCCATACGTGAATGTCGAGGCCGTCGATTCTGGTGTTCTGTCTCATGTCGATCAATCAATCAATAGGCCAGTTGCGACTCGCCGCAGGTCAGCGACAGGTCGTGGATCGTGCTCGCGCCCACTTGCACGCCGAGCGCCTGGAGCACCGGCAGCAGCACGGTGTCGAGGCCTGTGAGCAGTTGCGGCAGCGTGGCGACGACGCCGCCCAGCAAGCCCGTGACGATGCCGCTCAACAGATCGGTCAGCACGGTCGGCAAGATGGGCGAAGAAATCTTCAGCGTGCCCGAGAGGCTCTTGTTCAGCCCGCTCAGCCCATTCGCAAGCGATGCGCCCGGCGCGGACGGCACGGTCTGGTAGTCGTCGGCGTTGCCGCTCACGCCGTCGAACGTGATGTTCGGCGCCGCCGACGCGGGCATCGTCGCGGGCAGGGCAGCGGCGAGGCTCACGCTGGCCACGCCGGGCACGTTGAGAATCGTCGCGGGCACGGAACAGGCGCCGAACGCCGCATTGGCCGTCAGGTCGCCGACGCACACATTGGCGATGCCGCCCTGCACGCCGATCACCGAGCGCCGGGTCAGCGGCGGACCGGCGCATTGCGTCGAGGCGAGCCACGCGGTGCCGGACGCCGCATCCACATACAGCGGCAGATGAATCATCTGGCCGCTCAGCAACGGGATGAGCGGGATGTTCGGCAGCTTCACGAGGCTCACGTCGAGGACCGCCCGCACTTGCGCCGTGCTGGCCTGCGTGCGCCAGTTGCCGTTGCCGTCCTGCCCCGCCTCGCCGATGGCCAGCGCCGGCGGCTCGATGATCTGCACCGAAAGCGTCACTGAACCGAGCAGCCCCAGGTCGATGCTCGGCTTCAGAATGACGGCTGCCTTGCCCGCCTGCGCGATCTCGGCGGAGACGAGCAGCGCTTCGAGCGGATTGATGGTGGCGTCGAGCGCGCTTTGCGTGTTCGCCAGCGCAATCGACAGCAGCCCGGGCGAGCCGTTCTTGCTGCCGAGCGCGATGGTCTGGTTGCCCGGAATGTTCGCGTTGACGATGGCGCCCATCGCGCCGATCGCCGTCGAGAGATTCGTGTTCACGACGGACGTGGTTTGCAGCGCCTTCAGCATGAGTTTCGCGATATCGCCCGCGCTGAGTTGCAGGCCGAGCAGTTGATCCACGGTGCCGACGCCCGCCGCCGTGACGAGATCGCCCACGCGCACCTGGGCGTTCGCGAGTCCTTGGTACGACACCAGGTTCAGATTGAGACTGGTGCCGAGCAGCGCGTTCAGCAGGCTGTTCAGCTGGCCCGCGCCAAGACTGACGAGCGTCGTGCCGATCGAGAACGAGCCGATGTCCGTGGCCCGGGCGATGGCCGTCGCCGTCACCTGCCTCGACGGTCTGACGAAGAAGTACGGCACCATGCGCGCCGCGCTCACCTTGACGGCGTTGACGGGCGTGCCGCTGGTCGAGAAATGGTCGGGCGCGGCGTTCGCCTGCGCGTCCCAGCGCCCGCACGTGACGCTCAGGCTGTTGCCGGCGGCGTTGGCGTCGAAGCCGTTGACGAGCGCGCTGCCGGTCGCCGCGGAGGTCGCGCGCGCGCACGAACTCGACAGCGACTGCGTGCCCGCGCTGGCGGCGAGATCGACGACGCTCTGCAACGCGCGCCGTGCGAAAAACAGATTGCCGATGTCGAGCGCGCCCAGCGCCGCGACCGCCACGATGAGCCAGATCGCCGCGAGCGTCGCCGCCGCGCCGCGCTGGCGCTCAAGGTGCGGTCGGAAGGTGCGGTGCGCTTTCATGACGTGGGCTGCGGAACTGCATCAGTTGGCGTTGTGATGGTTGACGTCGAGCGCGGGCCGCCCGGCGTCTTCGAGCGACGAACCGAAGCGCGCCGGAATCGCCGTCTCGAACGATCTCAAATAGCGGTCGTAGGCCGCGCTGGCCTCGGCGCCCAGCATCGGCTGCGCGGGCGCGGCAGCGGCATTGCTGGCCTGGAGCGAGAGCCAGGCCTGCGTGGTGTGGCCGATCTCGCTCGCCGCCGGCGGGTTCGCGACCTGCGCGAAGGCGGCGGCGGGCGCCGCGCCCAGCACGGCGGCCAGCATCGTCAGGGGGAGTCGTTTCATCGTTGCCTCGTGGTTCGGTAACTTCGTTCGTGCGACATCAGCGCGCCGCGACGCGCGGCCGCGCCGCATCGGCAACCCGCTTCGCATCGCCGCGGATCGCCTGCTGCACATCCGCCGTGAACTTCTGCTGGTCCATCAGTCCTTGCGCATTCGCGGCTTGGCCGCTGGCAAGCAGATACAGCGCGACGTTGCTCAGGATCTTCGGGTTGCCCGGCGCGAGCTCAGCGGCCTTCATCAGCGGCACGCGCGCGCCTTCGACATCGCCCATCCGCAAGCGCGCATAACCGAGGTCAGAGAGCATCGTGGCATCGGTCGGCGCGCGTTTCGAAGCCGCCTCGAAACGTTCGGCGGCGTGCGTGAAATCGCCCTTCGCACCCGCCAGCAATCCCAGGCCGCGCAGGCCGCGCGCGGCGAGCGGGGTATCGGCGAGACGCGCGTAGGCCGCCGCGCTGGCCTCGGGCTGGCCGGTCTGACGCAGCGCATCGGCGCGCAACAGAATCGTGTCGGGCGCTTCGCCGTATTGCTGCTCGTAGGCATCGATGTGCGCCAGCGACGCGTACCACAAGCCCTGCGCCTGCATCCGGTCGATCAGCGCGAGGTACATGCCGGGCGTATCGGGCGGCGCGTCCTTCTGCTGCGCCTGATCGAGCGCGGCCTGGCGTTCCGCCTGGATGCCCAGGCCGTAGCCGTTCTCCTGCTTGGTCGCGCACGCGCCGAGCGTCGCGCAGAGCAGCGCCGCGAGCAGCGGGCGCAAGAGGGTCGTGGAGCGAGTCATGAGCATTCCGTTATCGATGAAGTCCTGCCAGCGCGTGCACCACCGCGATGAAACCCGGCCCGGCCGTGATGATCAGCAGCGCGGGCAGCAGCGTGAGCACCATCACGCCGGTCATCTTCACGGTGACTTTGCCAATGCGCGCCCGCAGCGCCGCGCGGCGCGCCTCGCGCAGCCGGTCGCCGAACTGCTTGAGCGGATCCTGCACCGCGCCGCCGTGCTGCTCGACCTGGATGATGAGCCGCACGATGGCGGCGAGGTCGTCGTTTTCGTAGCTCGTGGCGAGACGTTTCATCGATTGCTCGCGGGTGCGGCCGGTCACGAACTGCGCCTGCGCCAGCGCCAGTTCGCGCGCGAGCACGGGCAGCACGTTGCCGAAGTCGTGGATCATCACCTGCAGGCTCTGATCGAGCGACAGCCCGACGCCCTGCAGCAGCCGCAACAGGTCGACGAACATCGGCAGCTCGTTTTCCACCGCGCGCTGACGCGCCTGCGCGCGCCGCCGCACGAACCACTTCGGCGCCATGAAACCCGCCGAAAGCGCCATGAACATCAGCAGCATGAAGCGCGCGCTGCTCAAGCCGCCATGCGCGACGGCGAAGACGGCGAGCGGCGCGCCGAGCGCGCCCACAATGCGCGCCGCGAGAAAGCGGGCGCGCGCACGGACATCGAGATAGCCGCAGCGTTCCAGCAAACGCCGGTCTTCCGGCGCCACCGCGATGCGCCCGAACGGCGTGTCGAGCCACGCAACGCTCGCGCGTCCCAGCGCCGCGAACAGGCCGCGCGCCGGCGGCGGCGTGAGGCGCGTGGCCGGCGCAGCAGCAGCGGCGGCCGACAGCGACGCCGCCGCACGATCCTGCAACGCGTGATCGAGCGTGCGCGCCGAACGCTGCATGCGCAGATGGCGGCCGAACGCCAGCACGCCGCACAGGCTCACGGCCAGCGCGGCGGCGGCGAGCGCGAGCGCGCCGAGCAAGGCAGGCGTGATCGTCATGTCCGTACCCTCGCCAGCCGGTACAGCATCCACGCGCCGAGCGCCTGCAACGCCACCGCCATGTAGACGAGGCGCTTGCCGAGCGTGTCGGTCCACATGGCGTCGAAGTACGCGGGATTGGTCAGGATCACCATCGTGCCGAGCAGGATGGGCAGCAGTCCGAGCACCCACGACGACAACCGCGTTTCGGTCGACAGCGCGATGAGTTCGCGATCGGCCTGCTCCAGGTCGCGCATCAGGGCGGCCATGCGGTCGAGCATCACGTCGGAGCGGCCGCCGTATTTCACCGACACGCGCAGCACCGAGCCCACCAGTTCCAGTTCCCGCACGCGGTAGATGCGCGCCACCGCGCCGAGCGCGTGATCGATTTCCATGCCGGTGCGCAGCATCGGCAGCGCGCGGTTCAGGCATTCGGAGAGCGGCGCTTCGGCGCTGCCGAGCGCGCTCTGGAACGCCGCCGGCACGCTGTGGCCGATGACGATCATCCGCACGATGCCGTCGAGGAAAGGCGGCAGTTGCCGCACGATGCGCTGGTAGCGTTTCTGCGCGCGCCACGTCAGCCACGCGTAGACGGCGACCAGCACGAACGCCGCGACGCCCGCGCCGATCGCCGCTCCCGCGCGCACGCCGGCCCACAGCGCGCCGCAGCCGGCAACGGCGAGCGTGATCGCGACGAGCGCGCCCGGCCGTTCGATGCCCGCACGGTTCAGCAGATTGCCGACGAACGCGCGCACTTGCGCGATGCGCGCCCGGACGCCCGTCTGCATCTCGGCGGCAGGCGCGCCCGGCGCGGGCCGGGGCGGTTGTGCCGCGTGCGACGCGTGCGGAGCGGCGGCGTGCGCCGCGCTCGCGGTCTGCACCTGCCGCTCGACGAAGCGTTCCGCCAGCGCCCGTTCACGCCGCAGGGCGCTGCGCCGCCACAGCATGAGCGCCGCCGCCGCGCACAGCAGCGCCAGCATCGCGACGAGCGCGACGCCCCTAGCCACTGAAGCCCCCGCCGAAACCGCCGCCGAAGCGTCCCGTCTGCCCGAAGCCTTCCGACATCGCCACACCTTGCGCCTGACGGAATTTCGCGAGCTTCGGCGAACTCGGATGAATGCCGAGCCAGTTCCAGCGGTCCTGTTCGTCGCCGTTCATGTCGACGGACGGCTCATAGCGATACAACTCCTGCATCGCGATGATGTTGTCCGAAAGGCCGGTGACTTCGGTAACCGAGAGGATCCGGCGCCGGCCGTTCGAGAGCCGCCCGATCTGCACGATGAAATCAATGGCGTTGGCAATCTGCCGCCGCAGGCTCGCCTCGGTGCCCTGGAAGCCCGCGAAGCCCGCCAGCATTTCCAGCCGGTACAGACACTCGCGCGGCGAACTGGCGTGGACCGTGCCCATCGAGCCGTCGTGGCCGGTATTCATCGCCTGGAGCATTTCGAGCACTTCGCCGCCGCGCACTTCGCCCACGATGATGCGGTCCGGACGCATCCGCAGCGTATTGCGCAACAGGTCCCGGATCGACACGACGCCCGCGCCGTCGAAGCCGCCCGGCCGGCTTTCGAGCCGCACCACGTGCGGATGGTTGAGCGACAGCTCCGCCGTGTCCTCGATCGTCACCACGCGTTCGTGCTTCGGGATGAAGAAGGCCAGCGCGTTGAGCAGCGAGGTCTTGCCCGAGCTCGTGCCGCCCGAGACCAGCACGTTGCAGCGCGCCTCGACCGCCGCCTGCAACAGCGTCGCGATGTCCTGATTGAAGGTGCCGTTCGCGAGCAGGTCATCCGGACGCAGCGGATCGCGGCGGAACTTGCGGATCGACACGACCGGCCCGTCGATCGACAGCGGCTCGATCACCACGTTGACGCGGCCGCCGTCGGGCAGGCGCGCATCGACCATCGGATTGGATTCGTCGAGACGCCGGCCGATCGGCGCGAGAATGCGCCGCACGATGCGCAGCAGGTGCGCGTTGTCGGCAAAGCGCACCGGAATCTTTTCGAGGATGCCGTGCCGCGACACATACACGTCGCTATAGCCGTTGATGAGGATGTCCTCCACGGCGGCATCGGCGAGCAGGTCCTCGATCGGGCCGAAACCCGCGAGTTCCTTGGTCAGCGCCGCCGCCACCAGCCGCACTTCGCTCTCATTGAGCGGAATGCGGCGCAGGCGCACGAAGCTGTCCATCTCCAGATCGACGAACTGCTGGATCGCCTGGCGCGACCAGCGGCCGAATTCCGCGCCGAGTTCCTCGATGCGCGACAGCAGATGTTCGTGCGCGGCCGTGGCCACGTCCTGGAACTGCTGCGACTGGGCGAACGCGACGGCGTCTTCGGCCAGATCGTTCGCGAACGCGATGTCCTTGCTGAAGTCCTGAACCATCGTTATGACCGTCTGAGAAAGTTGGGAAGGAATTGCCCGGCGCCCAGCGCCGAGCGGAGGGACGCACGGCCGCCTGCCGACTGTGCGTCGCGCGCGGCCGCCTCGCCCGGTGCTTCACCGTGCAGGCGCGCCACCAGCGGCGCGAGCGCGCGGACATACGGATCGCGTTCGGCGCACTCGGCCAGCAGCCGGCCCTGGTTCACCGCGCGTCCGAGCGCCTGGGCCCGCTCCGGGAGCACCGCGACAAGCGGCAGGTCGAGACGCTCGGCCAGCTGGTCGGCGCCGAAGTTGAGCGCGGCGTCGAACTTGTTGACGATGAGGCCGAGTGGTTTGGCTTCGTCCGGCTCGCTTTCATCGCCCGCGCGCAACGCGTCGAGCAAGGCGACCGCCGAAACCGCCGAGGCGACATTCGGATCGCACACGAGCCAGACTTCGTCGGCGGCACGCACGGCCTGCCCGACGAATTCGAGGTTCGAGAAGCCGCCCAGATCGACGATCTGCTGATCGAAATACGCGCGCAGGCGGTTCAGCGTGCTCGTCGCGGAGGCGAAGGAAATCGCGCGCATCTCGCCGAGATCGGCAGGCAGCGCGGTCAGCGCCAGCCCGCTCGGATGACGCGCGAAGGCGGTGTTCACGAAGGTCTCGTCGAAGCGGCGCAGGTTGCGCACGGCATCGACGAAATGCAGTTCGCTGCGGGTGTCGAGCAGCAAGGCGCTGTCCGCCGCGGGCAGGCCGAGGTCGAGCAGCGCCGTGGTGCGCTGCGCCGCCGCCGCGCGTTTTTGCAGGCTCACCGCCAGGTTCGCCGCGAGCGTGCTCACGCCCACGCCGATGCGCGCGCCGAGCAGCACCGTGAGCTTGCCCTGGCGGCTGACCGGCTCGTTGCGCGGAGCCGGCCGTTCGGCCAGCAGACGCCGCGCGATCGCGAGGACGTCGGCGGGCGCGCCGCTCACGTCGGCGAAATCGCGCACGCCCGCCCGCAGCGCCGCGAGCGCCGGGGCCGGCGTCGCCAGCGTGCCCAGCGCGACGATCGGCACGGCCGGATACATGTCGCGCGCCGCGTGCGCCAGCAGGCTCGCTTGCGTGGCGTCGCCGCTCGCGCCGAAGTCGATGAAGACGACGCCCGGCGCCCGCTCGCCGATGCGCCCAGTCAGTCCGGCCACGTCCCACGGCGCGGCTTCCACCGGGCCCGCGCCCGCCAGCGCGCGTTGCAGCCAGTCGAGCCGCGCGCTGTCGGGGCTCGCGCACAGGAAGCGCGCCGGCAGCGCGGAAGCTTCGACGGGCGTCATCGCGAGAATCCCGGCGCGGCTTCGGCAGACAATGAGCCGCCGATGAACGAGCGCCATACCGGCCCGTCGCGGCGCTCGGACTGTTCGCCGGGCGTCGCGGGCAACGGAGCGTTGCGGGCGATCGGCGCGACCAGATGCGGCGTCACGATGATCACCAGTTCGCGGTCCTGCTGCGAGTACTGCAAGGTCTTGAAGAACGCGCCGATGATCGGCAGGTCGCCGAGCAGCGGCACCTTGTTGACGTTCGAGGCCGTCTCGCGATCCACCAGCCCGCCGATCACGAAGCTCTCGCCGTCGCCGAGTTCGACCGCCGTTTCCGCGCGGCGCGTGGTGAGCGCGGGCACCGAGACGCCGTCGATGGTGATCGCATGCGCGAAGTCGAGCTGGCTCGCCTCGGGCGCCACCTTCAGCGCGATGCGCTCCGGGCCGAGCACGGTCGGCGTCAGCGAAAGGCCGATGCCGTATGGCTTGTAGACGATCGTCGTCGTGCCGAGCGACTGCGGCACCGGCACCGGAATCTCGCCGCCCGCGAGGAAGCTCGCGCTTTGTCCCGAGAGCGCCACCAGCGTCGGCTGCGCCAGCACGCGCGCCAGATTGTTGCCTTCCAGCAAGCTTAGGTTGGCGAACAATCCGCGCGAGGTCGAATTGAGCAGCAGGTTGAATGCGGAACCGATCGGCGAGGTGGCCGTGACGGCGAGCGGACTGGTCGCGCCGCCCGACACGTTGCTGAGCGCGCTCGGCGCGAAGGTGCCGAACGCGAAACCCGCGTGATTCTGCGAGAACAGGTTGAAGCCGGCTTCCTTGAGCACCGACTTGCTGAACTCGACCACCTTGACGTCCACCTGCACGACGCTGCGGGTCGCGATGGTCGAGGCATCGACGACCGCGCCGTCCTTGCCCACCGACGCGCGCGCCGCCGCCGCCGCGCGCTGATGCTTGCCGACGCTCGGCGTGCTGCCGGTCAGCACCGCCGTCTTGCCGAGCACGCGGACTTGCGGCGCGTCGCTTTCGGCGAGCGCGGCGCCTGCGCCGGAGGCCACGTCGACCGTATAGGAGAGCGGCGTCCCGCTGCCGCGCTGCCACAGCATCAGGCTGGTCGAGCCCGCCGCCTTGCCGACGAGCAGCACGCCGCCGCCCTTCAGCACGTTCACGTCGGCGACGGCCGGATCGCCGATCGCCACCCGCGTCACCGTCTTGCCGGGCGCAAGCGACATCTGCGCGCCCGTCGACAGCGCAATGACCTGGCCGCGCGAGGGCGACGCCGTCGTAGCCGCTGTTTCCCCCGCCGCCGTCTGCACGGTGCCGCCGCATACCACGACCACCCAGCCGAGGAGCGCCGCCCGTTTCCATCCCGTCGATTTCTTCATGCCTTCGTCTTGCTGGTTTCTTGTCATCGTGATTCGCCGCGCTGTCCGCGTTCCGTTCTTGCCCTGACTGTCAGTACGCGACCTGCTCCGCCCGGCCGCCGCGTATCACTTCGATGCCATCGCCCGTCGCCGCGCGCGGCGCGCGTGCGACACGTGCCGGTTCCACCGCGCGACTCGCGGTGCGTGCGCCCGCCAGCGTGCCGAGCGAGAGGCCGGCGGCGGCGCGCGCGGCGCCGTCGTCGGGCTTCGCGGCGGCGAACAGCGGTGCGAACGCGTGCGGCGGCGGCGCTTCGGGATCGGCGGAATTGCGCAGCGCGAGCACCAGACGGCCGGCGTTTTCCGCGAGCGTCAGCGCATCGACATCGGCGGTGCGGACCGAGAGCACCGCGGTGCGCGGACTGCCCGCACGCAGCGCGGAATCCTTCGCTTCCTTGCCGCCCGCGCGGCCGATCGACGCGTCGCCCACGCCCAGCACGCGCACCTTCGACAGAAGCAGGCGCGCCTGCGTCGAGCCGATCTCCACATCACCCGATGCGCCTTCGCGTTTCAGCGTGAAGAAGACGTCGACGTAATCGCCCGGCCGCACGAAATTGCCGACCGCATTGGTCTCGTCGATGCGCACGGCCACCGCGCGCTCGCCGGGCGCGACGACGTCCGCGAGGCCGCTCGACAGCGTTTCGGCGGTGAGCGGCGCGCCCTTCGGCACGGCGACGAGCGGCACGCGGCCGACGATCGCGGACGCATCGCCGAAAGTGCCCGGCGCGGGTTCGGCCTGCATGCGCACGGTCAGGGCGTCGGCGTCGAGCGGCTTGCCCGCGGCCAGATCGCGCGTGGCGATCACGACCGGCGCGAGCCGTTGCGGCGTGGCAAGCGCGGCGGGCTGCGCCGGCGTCCGGTCACGCTCGGGGGAAGGCGCCGGATGGCGCGCGAGCATCACGGCGAAGATGCCGAGAATGACCGCGACCGAAAACAGCAGGATGGCAAGCGTGCGAGTGAGATTGGCCATGGTGTCAGGGCGAGTGGACCGGCAGGCGCGTGCTCATAGCACGTTGTCCGGATCGAGTTGAACCATCGCGCGCGCCACGAGCGAGTCGGGCAGCGCAAGGCCGAAGAGCGGCAGCGTCGGCACCAGCGGACGCTGCGCGTATTGATAGTCGAGCGTCACCTGGATGCAGCGCATCGAGGTGTCATAGGTGCACGGGGCCGGCGTCGCGGTGCAGTCGGCCAGTCCGGCGAGCCAGTTCGTCAGGCCCTTCGCGGCCGTGCAGGCAGCGGTGCTGCGCAGCGCGAGGGAGTCATCGACGGTTGCCGCGCCATCCTGGAAACGCAGTGCGGCGCGTGCGCCCTCCTCGGCCGCGAGCGTCAGCGACTGCTGCGCGACGAAGATCAGGCTGTAGGTGACGATTGCGTAGAACACCACGAAGAACAGCGGGAACACGATCGCGAATTCGATTGCCATGTTGCCGCGTTCGGCGCGGCGGCTGGATCTGCCGGTTTGACGTGCGGGCGTCATAAGGGCACTCCGGCGGCATGCAGCGCGAGATGACAGAGCGCGGCCACCGCGAGCAGCGCGCCGTACGGCGTGCTGTTGCGCCGCCGTTCGGCGAGCGTCATGCCGGTGGACAACTCGTCCAGCGCAACCGTAGTGCGGCGGCGCGCGAACAGCAGCAGCGCATGCAGCGCGGCGCACAGGCTGGCCGCCACCCAGACGCCGAGCAGCGCGCGCGGCCCGCACCAGGCGCCGAGCACCGCGAACGTCTTGACGTCGGCGGCGCCCATCATGCCGAGCAGCCAGAACGGCAGCAGCGCGGCGAAGCCTGCGCCGAGTCCAATCAGCCCGGCGCCGGGCGGCGTTTCGAACGGCGACAGGCGGGCCGCCGCAAGCGCCAGCGCGCACGCGGCGCCCGCCAGAACGAGCGCATTGGGGATGGAACGGCGTCGCCAGTCGCACATGGCAACGGCGCACGCCCACCCCGTGAATAATGCTGATCCGATCGAGAACATGTCGAAAACAAATCCGCCGGCAAACGAATACCGTCATCCGGATTAATCCGGATGTTTTTATATTCCAAAACCGCAAGGCGATAAACATCCTCGCGCTGGCGTGAGCCAGCGCGAGAAGAACATTAAACGCACATGCAGTCTTGCCGTATAACGGCGAAAAGCCGGCTTCTCTCAGGTTCCGGTTTTCGACAGTTCTGTCTTGATTGCCTGGAAGGTACTTTTCAACTGGTCCGCGACATCACCGACCGCCGCCATGATGCCCAGCGCAAGCACGCCGGCAATCAGTCCGTATTCAATGGCGGTAATTCCCCGACTGTCGCGAAGAAACTGCAGGAAGGTTGCTTTCATTATTAATGGCCCTCGGATGGGTTTGCTTCTCTCTGGCCGCATCTACCATCCGGTTCTGCTGCACCCTAAGTGTCAGCCCCCGAAAGGCGATCCAACTCTGTTTTGTATTGCGCTCTCGTCTACACGTCTGGCGCCTCGCGGCGAGCATTTCGTGTGACGTGTCGCTGAGAGGATTTATAACGCATGGCCATCCCAAAATCAATAATCGTCTGACCCAACTTTGTTCAATTTTTGCTTGGCTTCGCTTGATAGCATGCCTTTCGAACTTCCATTAAGTAAGCGCGACGATTGCTGGTGTCCAAAAAGGAATTAAATTCCGGCTGCATGGATTGAGTGTTTGATATATGACGAGTGCGGGTTGACAGGATTGTCTCGTGTAACCCTCCAATCCGTTACGCGAGCCGTTTCTCGTAACGTTACGTTTCCCCGAAACACTTCAAATGGTGCAACGCGTCATCACACGAGAATCATTCTCGACAACCCCCGCAAGTGCTTGAAGCGATTGGCGCTGCGTAAGCCCGCCGTCGAATGGGATCGCGCTGTCCGTGCGATGGCACACCTAATGCAGTTATTCGCCCGCGGTTCGTTCAAACAACATATCGAGGGCCAACATGAATACGAGACACATCGGACGCGAAACCCTGCGGATCACCATCATCGCGGCAGCGGTTGCGGGCGTGCTGTCGCTCGCGGCTTGCGGCGGATCGGGGTCCGTGAGCAAGGCGCCGGGCGGCGCGGGAAGCATCTCCACGGGCGATGCCGGGGGCACCGGCGGCGGTGCGGGTGGAACCGGCAGCGGTTCGGGCGGCGGGTCCGGAACGGGCTCGGGCGGAGGTTCGGGGACCACCACCGGCAGCAATGGCGGCGGTGGAAGCGGTGGAGGGAGCGGCGGCGGCACGGGCGGCGGTGGAACCGGTGGCGGCACCGGCGGCGGCACGGGCAGTACGCCGGTCCAGCCGGTCGCGGCTGTCGTCGATAAAACAGGCAACGTGGTGTCCGCGGCAGGCGACACGGTCACGGGCATCGGGACGGCAATCGGCTCGACGACCGCGCCGGGCGTCAGCCCGGGCACCACGAAAGCCGCGGGCGACGTCGTATCGAACGTGGGCGGCGCTGTCTCCACGCTGGGCGACGGCGTGTCGGCCGGCCTCGGCACCATCGGCACCAGCACCAATCCTGTGGGCACCACCGTCGCCAGCGTGGGCGGGGTCGTCCAGAAGACGGGCGACGCGGTGTCGAGCGCGGGCACGCTGGTGTCGAGTCTCGGCACCGGCGCGCTCTCCCCGCTCGCCCCGGTGACGACGCCGGTGGGCAGCATCGTCGGCATCGTCGGCAACGCGGTCCATCAGACCGGCGGCGTGCTCGATACCACGCTCACCAGCGCGCCGGTCACGCAACTCACGCAGACGGTCAGCCAGGCCATCACGCCGATCACCTCGGTCGTCGGCACGACGACGCAGACGGTCGGCTCGGTGACCGGCCTCGGCGCGCCCGTCAACAATCTCCTGACGACCCTCGGCGGCACGCTCGACAACGCCGGCAAGAGCGTCACGGGCACCGGCGCGAATCCGGTCACGGCCGGCGTCGGCAACCTGGTTTCGGCGACGGGACAAACGGTGTCGTCGGTGGGCGGCCTCGTCAACGGCGGCTCGACGGCCAATCCGCTCGCGCCGGTCACCGGTCTGCTCGGCGGCCTGACGGGCGCAGCAGGGGGCACCGGTACGGGCGCGGGCGGCGTGCTTGCACCGGTCACCGGCCTGGTCGGCGGTTTAACGGGCGCGGCGGGCGGAACGGGCTCGGGCGCGGGCGGTGTGCTCGCACCGGTCACGGGTCTGGTCGGCGGCCTGACGGGCGCGGCCGGTGGCACGGGCAGCGGCGCAGGCGCAGGCGGCGTGCTCGCACCGGTCACGGGTCTGGTCGGCGGCGTCACCGGCGCGCTGGCGGGCGCCACGGGAACCGGCGCGGGATCGACCGGCAGCGGCGCCGGCAGCGCAGGTCTGCTCGCACCCGTCACCGGACTGGTCGGCGCATTGACCGGCGCACCGGCCAGCACCGCCGGATCGCCCGGCAATGCAGGCGTGCTCGGCTCGGTGACGACGATCACCGGTGCAGCCGTCGGCGTGACCGTCGCGAGCACGCAAACCTCTACCTCCGCTGGCGCAGGCGCGGGAGCAGGAATCGCAACCACCACCGGCAACACCAGCAGCGGCACCGCCAACAACGGCGGCCTGCTGGGCACGGTGGGCGCCGTGGTAGGCGGCGTGTTGGGAGGCACGCGGCGCTAAACCGGCGCGCGGCAGGGGAGCGCGGTCCACGAAACCTGCGCTTCCCTGCTCTCTGCGTGAGATTGCAAGACACGCAGCACCCATAACGACACACGACGAAGAACGCGGCGTCATCCGAACGCACGACGTTCTCGCAACCAACCGAGGGCAACACAATGAAGATCCGTGACTGGACACGGGCGCTCATGCTCGCCGCACTGACGGCGCCCATGGCACACCCCGCGCAGGCGCAGACCGCGCCCGCACCCCGAGCCAGCGTCGGCGGCAATCCGCTCGATGCCCTGCCGCAAGTCAACACGCCGCCCAAGGCGCCCGTCGCGGTGAATGTCGCGCCGCCTGCGCCCGCGCTCGAAGCGCTCCTCGCCCATCACCTCACGCCGTCCAGGGTCGAGATCGAAGGCGTCAAGTCGCTGCCCTTCGAACCGATCGCCGCGCGCTTCACGCCGTTCGTCGGCAAGGACGTGACCGTCGGCCAGCTGATCGAGGCCGCCAACGGCATCACCGCGATGTACAAGGAACACGGCTACGCGCTCTCCTTCGCGTTCATCCCGGCGCAGGCGTTCCAGGACGGCGTCGTGCGCGTGACGGTGGTCGAGGGCTATATCGCGAAGGTCATCGTGAAGGGCAATCCGGGCGCCGCCGAGAAGCGCATCCGCGCCGTGGCCGAACGCCTGGAGGCGGACCGGCCGCTCACGCAGGCGAAGTTCGAACGTTACGTCAACGTGCTCGGGATGATTCCGGGCGTGAAGGCGAAGGTGAACGTCGCGCCGCCGCAAACCACCGACGGCGCGACGGCGCTCGAACTCGACGTCGAACGCAAGCCGTTCAACGTCAGCACGGGCATCGACTTCAATCATCCGGGCGTGCAGGGCATCCTGAGCGCGACCGAGAACGGCATGCTCGGGCTCGGCGAATCGCTGACGGCGTCCGCGCTGCTGCCGAAAGGCCGCGACGACCAGACCTATTACGCGCTGAACGGCACGCTGCCGGTGGGCACCGACGGCTTCACCGCCAAGATCGATGCCTCGCACTATCACGGCCATCCGGTCGACAACCCTGGCTTGCCGTCCTATATCGAACGCACGGTGGTCAACGACAAGCTCGCGTTCTCCGGCGTCTATCCGTTCATGCTGAGCAACGCGCGCAGTCTGATCGGCACGGCGACGGTGTACGCCTCGCATGACGAGGACCGCCTCAAGAACACGATCGTGCCCGGCAATCCGTATCTGGCCAATCGCTCGCAGGTCCGGGTCGCGCAGTTGCAGCTCGATTACACCGGCATCAGCGAAGGCGTTGTGCGCCGCGGGAGCTTCAATGTCGCGAAGGCCTTCGACGTGCTCGGGGCATCGAAGAGCGCGGACACGAACATCGCCGGCTACGCGCCCGTCAATCCGGTCTCGCTGACCTTCGTGCGCACCGGCGCCAGCGTCTCGCAAAGCAACGAATGGCCGTGGAAGATCGGCACGGTGCTGTCCGCGACCGGACAATACTCGCCCGATTCCCTGCCGACTTCGGAACAGGTGTCATTCGGCGCGCAGCGTTTCGCGCTGGGCTATCAGCCGGGAGAGGTGTCGGGGGATTCGGGCTGGGGAGCGTCGTTCGAAGTGAACCGGCCGCTGGAGGTCGGCATGACGTACTTGAAGAGCTTCACGCCGTACGTGGCGTTCGATGCCGCGCGCGTCTACCTGCATGGCGGCACGGCGAATCCGCGCAGATTGTCTTCGGTGGGAATCGGCTTTCGCGTGTCCGATGCGAAGCACTACAGCATCGATTTGTCGGTGGCGAAGGCGGTCGGCGATGCGCCCGTCGAGAACACCTCGCGCAGCCCGCGCGTGAATGCAACCTTGTCGTATCAACTGGATTGACGCGCGGGGCGAGCCCGCGCGTGCAGCACTGAAATTACGGCGCCGAAGCCGGTGCGGGCTGGCCGGCCTTCTTCGCGTTGATCTTCGCCTGCGCGTTCTGCAGGTTCTGCGGATAGTTGGTCTGCTCGCCGGACGGGTTGTAGCCGTTCTGCTCCAGCTGCTTCAGCTCGGCGTTCTTCTTCGCGCGCGCCTGCTTGCGCTCCGCTTTCCTGACCTGCTTCGGCGTGGAAGCCGCGGAATCCTGCGCCAGCGCGGGCGCGGCGGGCAAGGTCAGGAGCGCGGCGACGGACAAAGCGATGACAGCCAACGGTGCGGTGCGTTTGTTCATGATCGGTTTTCTCCGGAAGGGATGGCGACGGGTGGACTTGCTGGCATCGCAACAGCAATAGACGGGCCACATCCCCGCCACCCCTCGCGCCGCTTCAGCGATCGACGATCCGGCTCAGATTCCCGCGCACGCGCTGGAGCAGCATGACAAGCTGCTCGCTTTCCTTGCGGGTGAATCCTGCGAGCGCCTCGGCGGTGATTTCGTCGCCGACGCGCCGCGCGCTGTCGAGCGCTTTCTCCGCCTTCGCGGTCATGCGCACCTGACGTTCACGGCGATCGTCGGGATTGAGCAGCCGTTCGATCCAGCCGCCCTCTTCCATGCGATCGAGCAGCCTTCCGGCGGAAATCGGCGCGACTTCGAGCAAGCCGGCCAGACGCGCCTGATTGACCTCGCCGTAATGCGAGAGATAGGCGAGCACGCGGCATTGCGCGCGCGTGAGATTGAGCGACGACTTCGCGAGTTCGTCGAAACGGTTGCCGCACAGGCGGTCCACGTCCGCGACCAGGAAGCCGAAGCGTTTGTCGAGTTGGGTTTCCATCGCGCGATTATAGGGAACAGACAGCCTCCCGCGCATCCACCGTTTATGTCCGCATTGGCGCGCGGCAGCCGTCGTCTTATAATAAGCGTGCTTATCATCACCCTGATTACAATCTACAATCTGCCGTCACGCGCGGCCGCCTCCATGTCCTCCGAAGCATCAACAGCAAGCGCCGCGGCGCCTCTCAACCGCGGCATGCTGACCGTCTCGATCATGCTCGCCACGCTGATCCAGACGCTCGACAGCACCATCGCCAACGTGGCGCTGCCGCACATGCAGGGCGCGCTGTCGGCGTCGCAGGACGAGATTACGTGGGTGCTGACCTCGTATATTGTCGCGGCCGCCATCGCCACGCCGCTGACCGGCTGGCTCTCCGACCAGCTCAGCGTGAAGAAGCTGCTGTGCATCTCCATTGCCGGCTTCACGGTGGCGTCGGCCTTGTGCGGGTTGTCGGAGACGCTGGCGCAGATCGTCGCGTCGCGGCTGTTGCAGGGCGTGTTCGGGGCGTCGCTGGTGCCGTTGTCGCAATCCATCCTGCTCGACATCAATCCGCGCGAGAAACAAGGCCAGGCCATGGCCGTGTGGGGCATGGGCGTGATGGTCGGCCCGATTCTCGGCCCGACGCTCGGCGGCTGGCTCACCGACAGCTACAACTGGCGCTGGGTGTTCTTCATCAATGTACCGATCGGCGCGTTCGCGCTGTTCGGTGTGACGACGTTCCTGCCGGCCCAGGTTGCGCGCCGCGCGGTGAAGTTCGACGCCTTCGGCTTCGCGACCCTGGGCCTGGCGATCGGCGCTTTCCAGGCGATGCTGGACCGCGGCGAGCAACTCGACTGGTTCGGCTCGATGGAAATCCGCATCGAGGCCATTCTCGCCGCGTTGAGCTTCGTGTTCTTCATTGCGCACACGGCGACGGCCGGCCCGCGCTCCTTCTTCAAGTACAAGCTGTTGAAGGATGGCAATTTCGCGACCGGCACGCTGTTCATTTTCGTGATCGGCGCGGTGATGTACGCGACCCGCGCGCTGCTGCCGCCGATGCTGCAAAACCTGATGAACTATCCGGTCGCGACCACGGGCCTCGTCACGGCGCCGAGCGGCGCGGGCACCATGCTGGCGATGCTGATGGCGGGCCGGCTGCTCAAACACGTCGATGCACGCGTGCTGCTGCTTTCGGGCTTCCTGGTGTCGGCGTATGCGCTGTGGCAGATGATGCACTACACGATCGTGCTGTCGGCGTCGGATATCGTGTGGCCCGGCGTGATCCAGGGCTTCGGGCTGGGGCTGGTGTTCGTGCCGCTGTCGGCGCTGACCTTCTCGACACTGGCGCCGGACCTGCGCGCCGACGGCACCGCCACTTACAGCCTGGCGCGCAATATCGGCAGCAGTATCGGTATTTCGATCGTGCAGACGCTGATGACGCGCAACACGCAGATCGCGCACGCGGACCTGGCTGCGCATGTCACGCCGTTCAATCCGGCGATGCAGTCCATCCTGAACGGCTCGATGCAGGACATGGCGATGCTCAACCAGACCATTACCCAGCAGGCGACGATGATCGCCTATATCAACGACTTCAAGCTGATGTTCGTCGCGACGCTGCTGGTCGTACCGCTCTTGTTGCTGATCCGGCCCGCCAAAAACGGCACGGCCGACGACAACATCGCGCACGCGGCGATGGACTGAGCGCAGCCACCGTCAGCGGCGCCTCAGACGCTGACCGTGCGTTTTTCGAGCATCCCGCCGAACGCCTCGGCCGACAGGGGCATGGCGAGCAGAAAGCCCTGCATTTCGTCGCACGCCATGTCCTGCAGCCGGTTCAGTTGCGAACCCGTCTCGACGCCCTCCGCCACCACGTCCATGTCCAGCGAATGCGCGAGCGCGATGATCGCCGAGACGATCGCGCGGCCTTCCTGGCCGTTCTCGTCGAGCCCGTTGGTGAAGAAGCGGTCGATCTTCAACTGCTTGGCGCGGAAGCGTTGCAGATAGGCAAGACTCGAATAACCGGTGCCGAAATCATCGATGGCGATCTCGATGCCGTTCTCCTGGAACGCGCGGATCATCTCGATGGTCCGCGGCGCGTCCTGCATCGCCACCGTTTCGGTGATCTCGAACATGATCTGTTCGCTCGGCACGCCCTCTTCGCGCACGATCCGCATGACGTTTTCGACGAGATCTGCCTCGTGCATCTGCCGCGGCGACAGGTTGATCGCCACCTTGACCGGCGGGCGGCCCTCCGCGCGCCAGCGCGACAAGTGCCGGCAGGTCTCGCGCACCACCCAGTAACCGATCTGCACGATCTGCCCCGAGCGCTCGGCGATCGGAATGAATTCGAGCGGCGTCAGTGTGCCGATCTGCGGATGGTCGAGGCGGATCAACGCCTCCGCGCCCGCCAGGTCGCCGCTCTTGCCGTGGAATTTCGGCTGGAACAGCAGGTAGAAATGCCCGCCGCTCAACGCCTCGTGCAGCGCCTGCTGGATCTGCAGCGTGCGCACGGCCGCCTCGTTCATGCTCGCCTCGAAGAAGCGATAGGTGCTGCGTCCGCCGCGCTTCGCCTCGTACATCGCGATGTCGGCGTGTTTGAGCAGCGCCTCCACGCTGTCGCCGTCCTGCGGATACAGCGCGATGCCGATGCTTGGCATCACCTGCAACGGATGGCTCGACACCATCAGCCCCTGTTTCATCGTGTCCAGAATACGCTCGGACATTTTCTCGGCGTCGGTGGGCGCGTTCAGGTTTTCCAGCATCACGACGAACTCGTCGCCGCCCAGACGCGCAACCGTATCGCCGCCGCGCACGCATTCCTGCAAACGGCGCGCGAACGCCTTCAGCACTTCGTCGCCGATCGTATGGCCGAGCGAATCGTTGATGGTCTTGAAGCCGTCGAGGTCCATGAAGAGGATCGCGAAGCGGCTGCGTTGCTGCGTCGCATGGCGGATCGCCCGTTCGATGCGTTCGTTCATCGTGCGGCGGTTGGGCAGATCCGTGAGCGTGTCGAAGGTGGCCATGCGGACGATCTGGCCGTTCAGCCGCGACACCGAGCCGGCCAGCAAGGCGGTGCGCGCGTCGAAGCGCGACAGTACCAGCGTGATGATGAGGATCGCAAACGTGAACAGCGCGACGGTGGTGGCGAGCCAGTGCGCATCGACATCGTTGGCCGCGCCGCAGATGGAGCCCGGCACGAATTCCGCCGCCGCGTTTCCGGTGTAGTGCATGCCGCAGATGGCGATGCCCATCACGACCGCCGACCCGACGCGCTTCGCCATCATGTTGCGCAGGTTCGCGGCCGAGAGCGTGTGCGCGATCCACAGCGCCGCGCCCGACGCCACCACGGCGATGACGATCGACGCCGCATACAGCACCGGATCGTAGGTGATGGCCGGCTGCATGCGCATGGCGGCGTCGCCGGTGTAGTGCATGGCGGCGATGCCGGCGCCCATCAGCAGGCTGCTCGCGACGAGCCGTCGGGCCGTGAGGCGCTTGCCCGTGATCACATGCAGCGCGAAGAACGACACCAGCACCGCGATGCCGAGCGATCCGGCGGTGATCTTGAGGTCATAGCCGAGGGGAATTGGCAGCTGGAAGGCCAGCACGCCGATGAAATGCATCGACCAGATGCCGATGCCCATGGAAGCGGCGCCGCCGGCCAGCCAGATTTGCCGGCCGCGCGACTGCGCGAGGTTGGCGATGCGTGCCGAAATGTCGAGTGCGGTAAATGAAGCAAGCGTCGCGACCACCAGCGATGCCGCGACCAGCCAGAGATTGTAGGTGCCGTGCATGTTCGCCAATGGACCGAAGACTCGTTTGAGTGAGCGTCTTATCGGCTTCCGGAATCCGACCTTTAGGGTCGCCAACGGAATTTTTCGCAAAGCACTTCACGCAAACGTTAGAGCTGCGGATCGAGCAGCGCGACGACGCGCTCAAGCAGCTTTTCGGTCAGCGGGCGGCGCCGCCAGTCGTCCAGCGTGATGCGTTTCGCGTGCGTCACGTCGTCGTCGAAAATCGCGGTCTGGCGGCGCGCGAAATCGCGGTCGTAAATGTTGAGGTTGGCCTCGTCGTTCAGCTTGAAGGAGCGGCTGTCGAAGTTGGTCGAGCCGACCGACACCAGATACTCGTCGACCACGATCAGCTTGCAATGGAACATTGTCGGCTGATATTCGAACATCTCCACGCCCGCCGCCAGCAGGTCGCCCCAGCAGGCGCGCGACGCTTCCCGCACCGTATGCGTGTCGATGCGCTTGCCCGGCGTGATGATGCGCACCCGCACGCCGCGCTTCGCCGCCTCGACGATGGCGTTGATCGTCAGCTTGTCCGGCACGAAATACGCGCTGGACAGATGGATGGAGTGCGTCGCGGCGGTGATCGCCATCAGATACATGAGCTGCATGTCGTCGCTGCCGCCCGAGGGCGAGCTGCTGAACATGTGCGCGAGGCCGTCGCCTGCCGCGTCGATCTCCGGAAAATAGCGCGGACCGTGCAGGACATTGCCGGTCGCCTTGATCCAGTTGTCCATGAAGACTGCCTGCATCTGGCCGACCGCCGGGCCTTCGACCCAGAAATGCGTGTCGCGCCAGTGCTTTTCGTCCTGCGCGTGTCCGGTCCACTCGTCGGCGATGCCCACGCCGCCGGTGAAACCGATGCGTCCGTCGATCACCAGCAGCTTGCGATGCGTACGGTCGTTCATGCGGCCGAGGCCGGTCCAATGCGGCTTGTGATACTGGATGACCTCGGCGCCGGCGTCGCGCAGCATGTGCAGATAGCGCTTGTCCATCTTCGACGAACCCACCCAGTCGAGCAGCACATGTACCGAGACGCCCGATCGCGCCTTCTCCGAGAGCGTCTGGGCGAACTCCTCGCCGATTCCGCCTGACCAGTAGATGAAGGTCTCGAAGGTAATCGTGTCGCGGGCGGCGCGGATGGCGTCCAGCATCTTCGGGAAGATCTGGTCGCCGTTCAGGAGCACCTCGAAGCGGTTGCCGCCAATGACGGGCGGCCCGAGCAGCAGGCCCATCGAGCGGAGGAACTGCGGGTCGTCGCTGGCGTACTCGCGCTCTATCTTGTGTTCGATCTTCTTCTCGCCACTCGAAAGATTGGCGATGAGGAGCACGACGATCAGCGTCACTACGACAGTCAGAACAATCACGGCAAGCGTCGGCATACGCGGGCCTCGCGAAACGAACATGCGTCCGGAATGTCGATGGAAGCAGTTTTCGGGCCGCGTGCGGGTGTTTTTACCTGCTCAGCTCTTCGCGGACATCCAGCCCTGCGACTGGCCGAGTTTCTGGATCTGCTTCGCGATGGCGTCCGCGAGACGTTTTTCGTCCGACGAGACGTCCGCATGCTTCTTTTCCGAGACCGCGTGCAAGCCGCCCGACACGGCCAGCGAACTGGCCACGTGCCCCGCCGCCGCGCCGACGCCGGCCATTTCCGCCATGCCCGGCGCGTGGCCGCTGTCGGCATTGGCGTCGAATTGTTCCAGCACTTGCGGTACACCGTAGGCCGGCTTGAGCACCAGTTGCACCGTCGCGCCGACGCGGCTCTCGCCCGCCCCCAGGCCGATCACCATGCGGCGGCGGCAATTGCCCGCATCGATCGTATTGAAACTGCCTTCGATCATCAGCACGTTCTGGCCGTCGGGCGGCGGGACGTCGGCGCGAATGGCGCGCAGGCCCATCGACTGGAGCTTCGCGACGATCTCGTTCGCCACTTCCTCGCGGGCAGCGACGGCGTCCTGCGCTTGCTTGTCGGCCTGTGAATCGCCGGACATCGCCGCGCCGAGCTTCGACAGCATGCCGTGATTGTCGAGCTTGACGTCGCTGGCATCGCTGGCGAACGGGTAGACGTAGAGGGTATCGGGACGCAGCGTCTGCACGGACGCGCTCGTCGTCTGAGCGTATGCGCCGGACGCGTCCGCGGCCTGCGCGGGGTTGTCGGCACAGCCTGCCAGCAGCGCCGTACCGACGACCAGTGCGGCGAGGGTTTTGCTGAAGAAGGCGTTGATCGGGTTGAACATGATGTGGCTCCGGAAGTGTGGATTCGTTGACGGTTCGTATCGCGCGACGAGGATGCGGCGGTCTTGCTGCTGTCCTGATCCGTGATGTCATCTGTGCGTGATACGGCGTTGGGTTCCGTTGCTGTTCTACGTCCCGCGGGGTGTTCCGGTCACGCAGGCGCAACTATGGACGATGCCTTTTCATGCCGCCATCGCGCATTTATGTCGTGCGGTTTCATCCGGCGCTAAGGCCTGCGCAGCAAGGCTTTCAGGCCAGTCAAAAGATGCAGCGCGGGACAGGGCTCATGCAGATTCGGCGGGCTTCTGGTTTACTGCCGGTCACGTCATCACTTCGCATCGCGCGCCGCGCGATGCATTCCGTCACACCTGTTCAAGGAGAGAAAGATGGATCTCAAGATCGCCAACAAGCTCGCGCTCGTGTCTGGATCGACAAAAGGCATCGGGCACGCCATCGCGGTGGCGCTCGCGCGCGAGGGCGCCCGCGTGATCGTGAACGGCCGCTCGCAAGCTTCCGTCGATGCCGCGCTCACCAAACTGCGCGAGCAGGTTCCGGATGCACAGGCCGAAGGCTTCGCCGGCGACGTCTCCGACGCCGCCCAGGTCGATACGCTGGTTGCGCGCTTTCCGCACGTCGACATTCTCGTGAACAACATGGGCATCTTCGATCCGAAGCCCTTCGAGGACATCAGCGACGACGAATGGCTGCGCTTTCTCAACGCCAACGTGATGTCCGGCGTGCGCCTGTCACGCGCCTATCTTCCGAAGATGAAGGAGAAGAACTGGGGCCGCGTGGTGTTCATCAGCAGCGAGAGCGGCGTGCAGATTCCCGTCGAGATGATTCATTACGGCGTGACCAAGACCGCGCAGATCGCGCTGGCGCGCGGGCTGGCGGAAACCTGCGCGGGCACCGGCGTCACGGTCAATTCGGTGCTGCCGGGTCCGACGAGTTCGGAAGGCGTGACGGAATTCGTCGAGAAGCTGTCGGGCGGGAAGAGCTTCCACGAGTTCGAAACGCAGTTCTTCGAGGAAGCCCGGCCAACTTCGATCCTCAAGCGTTTCATCACGCCCGAGGAGATCGCCAACATGGTGGCCTATGTGTGTTCCGAACTTTCGGCGGCAACCAACGGCGCAGCCTTGCGTGCCGATGGCGGCGTGATCCGCGCGGCGTTCTGACGGCTAGCCGCCGCTGAGGCGGCGCGCCTCTTCGAGTGCTTCGACGATGGCCGCGACAGTGCGCTCGCGCGCGGCCTCATCATTCTGGCGCAGCGCGTAGGACGGGTGATAGGTCGCGACGACCTGTCGATCCTTGTACGTCACCACGCGGCCGATATGCGCCGAGAGCGTCGCGCGGCGGCCGAACAGCGCCGCCAGCGCCGTCGCACCGAGCGTGACGATGACCGGCGCGCCCACGTCGTGCAGTTCCTGTTCGAGCCAGTACGAACACGCGTCGACTTCCTGCTGCGCGGGCGTCTTGTGCAGACGCCGCTTGCCGCGCGGCTCCCATTTGAAGTGTTTCACCGCGTTGGTCAGGTACACCTGCTCGCGCGGAACGCCGGCGCGCCGCATGGCTTCGTCGAGCAACTGTCCGGCCGGGCCGACGAACGGCTCGCCTTTCAGGTCTTCCTGATCGCCGGGCTGTTCGCCGAGCAGCATGATGCGCGCGCCCGACGGTCCCGCGCCCGGCACCGCCTGCGTCGCGTGCCGCCAGAGATCGCAGCGGCGGCAGCTATCGAGCGACGTGGGCGCGTCGCGTTCGGGCTGGGCTTCGTGGGCGTCGACCTGCACGGCCTTGCCGCCGAGCGCGCCCACGCTCGACGCCTGCGCAACGCGGCGCGCGCCGCCACGTGCCGCGCTGACCATCTGCGGGATCAGCGCGCCCTCCGGCAGCCCTTTCCAGAAGCGCACCGGCATATGCTGTTCGAGCGCCGACTCGTTCAGCCGCGCGGGGTTGAAGATGCTGCGGTAATAGGTCATCCAGAGGCCTTCGGCGGCGTCGGGCGTGTCGACCGCATGTTCCGACGCCAGCGCACGGCGGCGTTCGAGTTGCAGGCGCGCGCCGTCGAACATCGCGGCGCCGTCCGGCGTTGCAATCAGCCAGGTCGAGCGGCCCATGCGCGCCGCGAAATGCTCGGCGCCCCAGGCGAGGACGTCGTGATCCGGCTCGTACCACGCGACGTATTCGGGCGCGCCGAGCGCCGCATCGCGCTGGCGAAACCGCACGTACGCGATCATGTCGTGCTGGGCGCGCCGCACCGCCTTGGCCATCTTGTAGAGACGCGCGCCGTCTTCATCGGCGGCGGAGGCCGCAGAGCGGTCGCCTTGCGCCCAGCGCCACAATACCCGGTAGAGGAAGCTCCAGCGACGCTCGTCGCGGAAATGCGCGGCGTCCTTCAGCAGCGCCGACAACTCCCGCGACACGCGGATCCGTGGCGCATCCCGTGCATCCTGTTGAGGAGCGGCTTCGTTGAACAGCGCCGGTTCGGCCTGCGCCGTGCGCCAGTCGATCGACTCGGGCGCGAGGCCCTGCGCGAGCGCATCGAGCGCGGCGGTGCGCCAGGCATCGAAATCGTCGTCGATGGAGATGATGCGCATCAGATCAGCATCAGATCAATGAGAGCTGTACCGGTCCGGTCGCAAGCGCTCGCCGCAAGTTCTCCGACGGCGTGTCCGCCAGCGGCGGCTTGTAGTCGGCCGTCACGACGAACGGCTTCAACTTTTCCATCGCGCAGCGCAGCCGGACGAGGTCGTCGTAGCGCACTCGCCGCGCGCGCCGCAATTCGACGATGCGCTTCGCATTGCGCATGCCGATGCCCGGCACACGCGCGATCATCCGCGCTGGCGCAGCGTTCAGATCGACCGGAAAGCGTTCGCGATGGGCGAGCGCCCAGGCAAGTTTCGGATCGACGTCGAGCGGCAGGTTGCCGGCATCGCCAAGCAGTTCGGCCGCGTTGAAGCCATAGCCGCGCATCAGGAAATCCGCTTGATAGAGGCGGTGTTCGCGCAGCAGCGGCGGCGCCTTCGACGGCACGCCCGACGGACTGTCCGGAATCGGGCTGAACGCGGAGTAGTACACGCGCTTCAGCTGATAGGAACCATAGAGCGTTTCGGCGGTGCCGAGGATGGTGCGGTCATCGGTTTCATCGGCGCCGACGATCATTTGCGTGCTCTGCCCCGCCGGCGCAAAACGCGGCGCGCGCGGCTCCGCTTCCGACTCCTCGCGAGCGACGCGAATGTTGCCCATGGCGAGCTTGATGGTGCGGCCGCTTTTTTCGGGCGCGAGGCGTTCAAGGCTGATTTCCGTCGGCAACTCGATGTTCACGCTCAGCCGGTCGGCATAGCGGCCGGCCAGCGCGATGAGTTCCGGATCGGCGTCGGGGATGGTCTTCAGATGGATATAGCCGCGAAAGTGATGTTTCTCACGCAGCGATTTCGCGACCTGCACGAGCTGGTCCATTGTGTAGTTCGACGAGCGGATCACGCCGGAACTGAGAAACAGCCCGTCGATGTAATTGCGGCGGTAGAAGTCCAGCGTGAGGTTCACGACTTCGTCGGGCGTGAAGCGCGCTCGCGGCACGTTGCTGGAACGGCGGTTGACGCAATACTGGCAGTCGTACAGACAGAAGTTGGTCAGCAGAATCTTGAGCAGCGAGACACAGCGCCCGTCCGGCGTGAAGCTGTGGCAGATGCCGGAGCCGGTGCTGGCGCCGAGGCCGTCGATGCCGCGCGATTCACGCTTGGGCGCCCCGCCGCTCGCACACGACGCGTCGTACTTGGCGGCGTCGGCGAGTATTTCGAGCTTTTCGGAGAGTTCCATCTTAAGGGCGATACTGTGTTTATATACAGTATCTCATGTCGGGTGAGGGTTGAGAAGGAGGTTGACTGGGGAGTTGTCGCAACACTTCCGCAGGTTGCGGGCCCGGCGTTTCAAAATTTATTCAATGCTATTTAAGCGCTCATATGCGAGCGTCAAAGCCGATTTATCGCTCATGCATGAGCGTTTGATCCGAATTTATTGACTTCCAGAAGCTTCCCTGTCGATAATGCGTAAAAATATTCCACCTTGATCTAACCGCTCACTGGTGCATGCCTAAAAATGATAATCGCTCACATGTGAGCGGTTCAGCCGAAAATGGGTTGCCCCCTCCGCCCGTTGCCCGTGCTTTGAAAAAGCTGGGCGCCGATCTCGCGCTGGCGCGCCGGCGCCGACGTCTTACGCAAGCGTCGATGGCCGAACGCATACAGACATCGGTCGCCACCTTGCGACGCCTGGAGCATGGCGACGCGCGCATTCCTATCGGACTGATCGCGCGAGCATTCATGATTCTGGGCGAACTGGACAAGATAGATGGCCTGCTGGACTCGGCCTCCGACGAGATAGGCCTCACGCTGATGAACCAGGAGTTACCGCAGCGCATTCGAAAGAAGCGCATCACCCCTGAATCGGGGGCGCTATGAGAGGTGCTGCCGTGCGCCAGAATGTGCGCGTCGTGGTGGGAGACAGTGCCATTCCGGTGGGTGCGCTGACCTTCAATAAGGACGGCGCCCGTCAGAGCACGACCTTTGCCTATGATCACGCCTGGCTCTCGGCTGACAACCGTTTTGAAATCTCGCCCGATCTGCCGCTGGTCGAGGGCCATCAATTTCGCAGGGCGCCGAGCCGTGAAGATTCGATCTTCCATTTCGCGTTCGCCGATACTGAGCCGGATGGCTGGGGGTGCCGGGTCATTGCACGGGATCATGCGAAGCAGCGGCGCGCCGCGCGGTTGAACGGAGAACCGCCGTCCAGCGCGGCGCTCACCGAGCTGGATTACTTGCTCGGCGTTGACGACCAGAGCCGCGTTGGTGCGCTCAGGCTGACGGACGCGAATGGCCGTTTCCTGCGGCCCCATGCGCCGCGCGACCGGGGCACGCCGCCTTTGATCGAACTGGCTCAACTCATCGGCGCCTCCCGTGCGGTCGAGCTGAATCAGGAAACCGAGGCGGACCTGCAATACCTTCGGGGCCGGGGCACGTCGCTCGGTGGCATGCGTCCCAAGTGCACGTTGCTCGACCAGGACGGCCATCTTGCCATCGGCAAGTTTCCCAGCGTTCAGGACGAGCGCTGTGTCACGCGTGGCGAAGTGCTCGCCTTGAGACTGGCCGACGCGGCGGGCATCAGGGCGGCCCACGCGCGCATTGTCGTGTCGGAAGACGTCCCGGTGGCCCTTGTGCGGCGTTTCGACCGCGCGGCGTCGGGCGGACGCATTCCTTATTTGTCGGCGGCGTCGATGCTCCAGGCGTCGCGCACCGACGATCATGCCTACACCGAGATTGCGGACGTGATCGTCGCACGGTGCGTCGATCCGCGACGCGACCTGGAAGAACTGTGGCGGCGGCTCGTCTTCAATCTGCTCATCACCAACGTCGACGATCACCTTCAGAACCATGGCTTCCTGCATGTCGAGCACGGCCAATGGCAACTCGCGCCGGCCTTCGACCTGAACCCTTTTCCGGACAAGGATCCCGAGCTGAAGCTATGGATCAATGAAACGGACGGCCCGGTCGATTCCATCGATGCCGTCATGCGGGAAGCCCTTTATTTCAGACTGTCCGACAGCAGCGCAGAGCGCATTCTTCGACAAGTCACCAGCGCGCTTGCCGATTGGCGGCGCGTGGCGCAATCGGCGGAAATCGGCATGCGCGCCGCCGATCTGGAGGCCTTCGCGCCCGCCTTCGAGAACGCTCAGATGCAACGCGCGATGGCATGGGTTTGACTCTTGCGGAGGGTTTGCGATGGTTTTGCGATGGTTTTGCGACGGTTTTGCGATGGTTTTGCGATGGGTTCGCGATGGGTTCGCGAAGGCTTTGCGAAGGCTTTGCGACGCCTCCAACCTTGCCCTGCCCCAAACGGAAACTGGAGATTGTGATGCGCTTCGACTACAAGACTTTCCACATCGACTGCACGGCCCGTCACGACCAGGACGGCGGCTTTTACGCTCACGCGCGGATCACGCGTGCTCATGGCGAACCGGCGGCGCAACTGGAGATTTTCGACTCAGGCGATCTGGACACATTTGCGAACGAATCGGATGCGCTGCACTGCGCTCGGGCTTGGGCGATTGAATGGTGTGACGAGGCGCTGGCCTGACGCGTTGGGTCTTTCCTGTTTGCGAGGCACGAGCCTTGCGCGATGTAAGGCGCATAGCTGCGGCGTCGAGCCTGACGGCCTATGCGCAATCATCCATAAATGGGAGGACACATCATGAAGAGCGCGAAGAAGGGCTTGCTGGTTTCCACGATGTTGCTGGCTTTGTCGGGCGCGGCATTCGCGCAGGGCGCGGGCGGCGGAGCCGGAGGCGGCGCTGGGGGCGGCACGGCGGGCGGTAACGGCGCTGGCCAGGGCGGCACGGGCATGAGCACGCCGAACAGCGAGGGGGTGACGGGCACGACGTCTGGCGCATCGGGTGCGAACACGATGGGTTCGCAACATGGCTCGAGCAAGATGCAGAAGAACAAGAAGAGCGGCATGGATTCGGGCACGTCGAGCGGCGGCGCAGCGAAATCCAATTAAAAAAAGCAGCGCGATACTGCCGAAACGGCCCGGCAGTATCGCCAACCCCAAACACATCCAACCCGCGTTGGTTTCCCTTGCGTTCCCATCGGCAGCGCGTAGCGCTGGGCCGGCGCTTTCAATGGCTGCACCAGTTTGCTAAACGGCAGTTTGTCTCAGTGGGTCTGCGAACCAAGCCGGGGGGCCTTGAGGGCACTCGCTACTGCCGGCCCAGGGAGACCGGGCGTCACCGCCGCATCCCTCACAAAGCACTGCATAGACTCTTCGACGGTTTCCCTTGCATGCGGCGGCGCGTAGCGCTGGGCCGGCGCTTTCAATGGCTGCACCAGTTTGCTAGATGGCAGTTTGTCTCAGTGGGTCCGCGATCCAAGCCGGTGGGCCTTGAGGGCACACGCTACTGCCGGGCCAGGGAGACCGGGCGTCACCGCCGCATCCCTCCCAAAGCACTGCATAGATCCTTCGACGGTTTCCCTTGCATGCCCTGCGGCAGCGCGTAGCGCTGAGCCGGCGCTATCAATGGCTGCACCAGTTGGCTAAACGGCAGTTTGTCTCAGTGGGTCTGCGATCCAAGCCGGGTGGGGATTTTGAGGGCACTCGCTATTGCCGGGCCAGAAGCGTGGTTCTGTGCTGCGCCGTGGGGTGACGCTGGGCGGTAGGAAAGCTGCTTTCTTTGGTGACTTTCTTTGCAGCACGCAAAGAAAGTTACCCCCGCCCCGGGGAGGGGCAGTGCCGATAGACCGACGCGAAACCGGGAAGTTCATGAAAGCACAGGCGAGGGTCAAGAGCCCACCCGGGGAAGGGACTCAATCAAACCGAGTCATCCACCTGAACGAAGCGCAGGCAGACTCCCCGGGCATCAACACCGCCCCACCCTTCAACGCGTGCTCGACAGAAAAGAGATTGACCCAATCGGCCACATTGCTCACGGGCTCGACGCAAAGCAAATCCGGATACGCCGCAGGCGCATACACGACCATATGCGCGAAGCGAGGATCGGCAGAAAGCGTGACAGACCGACGCTCATCGGGCCACTCCACAATCGCAGTGCGCGACCAGCAAGCATAGTTATTGTCGAGATCGAAGGCATCGGCGGACATGCCTTCTTGCGACGCCATTGCGTCCACGCTGGGATGCGCGCCGGCATGCGTGGGCAGCAGATC
This sequence comes from Caballeronia sp. LZ032, assembly GCF_031451315.1. NCBI lineage: Bacteria > Pseudomonadati > Pseudomonadota > Betaproteobacteria > Burkholderiales > Burkholderiaceae > Caballeronia > Caballeronia sp. LZ032. The sequence goes on along the minus strand of NZ_JARUXP010000003.1, from coordinate 458,405 downwards.
AGAAGTGCTGTGCCACATCGCCCTGACGCGCGCATGAATGCGCGTATTAACGCTGCGCGGATAGTACGGATGATGCCCCATGCCAAACGGCATAGGCCGATCGGCCAGATTGCGCATGGACAGCGTTACGCTCAGGCTATCGGCGTCGAGTGTGAAGTCCTGCGCTGCTTCATAGGCAAATGGCCAGTGGTGCGCTGCTTCCGGAGAAGGCTCATGCCGCAAGGCCAGCCGCGCCCGCCTATCCGAAAAATCGTCCACCCGCCAAGGCAAGCGCCAGGCATTACCGTGCAATGCGTGCGGAAACGCGTTCCCATCGCCGGACAGATCCACAACCGCACCTTGAAAAACGAACCGCGCATCGCGAATCCGATTGCAGTACGGCAGAAGCGGAAAACTCGCCATGCCCAGCGGATCGCGCGCAGCCAGCGCCTCCGACGTAGCAGGACGCAGCCAGTGAACCGTCCGACCATCGCGGAATTCGTCGAAAGCGGCAATTGCGCCGCCAATGTCCGGCGCCAACAGCACGCGCCGCCCCTCGTGGCGCAACTCGACGAGACGTGCGGAAGCAGGCGTGCTCAATATGCGAACTGCCGGTAGTTTTCATCGAAGGTCCGCGCAGTCTCATCCACTTGCGGATTGAAACGCAGCAGACGCCGTGCGCGCGCGGGCAACGCGGCAAACACGTCGCGCGGCACGTCGATATGCACTTCGGGCCGGAAATACCACGCCCGGCTGTAGCCAATCACGACCATCGGGCGCGGCTCACCGGTCAGGTTCGGCGTACCGCGATGCAAGCCGCGCACGTCGCGAATCATCACGTCGCCGACTTGCATCGGCACGCGCTCCGCCGGGAACCGCCCCGCTTCCAGACCGGCGAGCGCCTCGTCGCGAGACAGCCGATGCGTGCCGCGCGTGGTTTCCAGCGGACCGTTGCTGTCGTCGACATCGACGAGCGGGAAGTTCACCGCGAGCTGGAAGGAAGGCGTCTCGGGCGCGTCGTCGAAGAGCGGCGGCGTGTCGCGATGCCACTCCTGATGCACCGAGCCAAGCACCGGCGTGTCCGTGGCGAGCTGGCACATCACCGGATCCGGCCCGGCGACTCTTTCGACGATGCCCACGATGTCTTCGTCGCAAAAGATGGCCGGGTCCGCGAAGCCGCCTTCGAACGGCAGCGTCACGTAATAGCGGCCCGGTCCGCGATTGCCGCTGGTCGAGGCCTCGAGCGCCTGCTCCACATGCGGTTGCAGCAGCGGCGCGAAGGCGTCGCGCCAAGCCTCGATCGTCGCGCGCGAGAAGTGATTGCGCAGCACGACGAAACCGTCCCGCTCGAACGATGCGGCGAGTGTGTCTCGCGTGCCTTCGTCGTACTTGCCCATGCGCCGTCTCCTTGAGCGTTGGTCAAAGCAGAATCGCACGCGCGTAATCGATTCGTCAATATTATTAGTAATAACCGGTGAAAACCCTGAGCCAATATGACCAAGAAATGCGTGCTTTCCGCAGCATTCATCACTAATATTAGTGACAAGTTTCGCCCTGCCTGGCCTGTCGAACAACAGAAAAGGATCCAGCCGCCCGACGCGGCCTGCACGATGAAAAAGACGACGCAACGCCGCCCGACGATGACCGACATCGCGAAACTCACCGGAGTCTCGCAGTCCACGGTTTCGCTCGTGCTGAACAACGCGAGCGGCGCGAAGTTCTCGGACGCCACGCGCGACAAGGTGTTGCGCGCGGCCCAGGATCTCGGCTATCGCATGACGCAGCGCGAGCCGGCCGAGCCGCTCGGCAACGCAAGCGAACGCAACCTGATCGTCTATCTCGCCGATGAAATCTCGACGAGTCCGCATCCGGTCGTGAGCATCGACGGCGCGCGCGACGCAGCCTTCGCCCATGGCCGCATGCTCGCGGTCTATTCGACACACGGCAATGCGGAAATTGAAGCGCGCGTGCTCGATGCGACGCTGGGCAATCCGGACGTGCTCGGCGTCATCTACGCCACCGTCTATACGCGCCGCGTGACGCTGCCGGCCGCGCTCGCCCGCGTGCCCACGGTGCTGCTCAACTGCTATGCGAACGAGGCGAACGTGTCCTCGGTGGTGCCCGCCGAAGTCGCGGGCGGCCACAGCGCCACCGATCACCTGTTGAGCGCGGGCCACCGGCGCATCGGCTATATCAACGGCGAGCCCTGGCAGGACGCCGCGCGCGACCGGTTGAAGGGCTATCGCACGGCGCTTGCCACGGCGGACCTGCCGTTCGCGCCGGAACTCGTGCGCGAAGGCGACTGGAGCCCGCACACCGGCTTCGAACAGACGCTTGCGCTGATGCGTGAGCCGAACCCGCCCACCGCCATCTTCTGCGCGAACGACCTGATGGCGCTCGGCGCCATCGAGGCGCTCAAGCAACTCGGCCTGCGCGTGCCCGACGACGTCTCCGTCCTCGGCTACGACGATCAGGAAATCGCGCGGCATACGCATCCGCCGTTGTCGACGGTGGTGCTGCCCAACTATGAACTGGGCCGCTGGGCGGTGGACACGCTGTTGCAGGAGGAAGAGAACCGCACCGCGGGCGCGCCGGTGCGGCGCCGCACCGTAAAGATCGACGGACCGCTGATCGAGCGCGGCTCGGTCAGGGTCATCAGCGAAACAAAGCAGCTCGCCATTAATAATATTAGCGATTGACGGTTAATAAACCGCCACCGCGCAGCAGGAACGCAGAACACTCTCGCAGCACGCAGACCGGGCAACACAAGCATCGGCATCACTAGAAAAAGGCAAACCATCCTATGGAGGAAGACATGCTGTCGCTAGAGAAGAAATCACGCTTGGGCCTGCGCCCGCTCGCTGCCGTACTCGCCACCCTGACGTTCGCCGCCGGTATCGGCGCGGCGCATGCCGCCGACGACGGCCTGCCGAAAATCCCGAACAAGAAACCGTTGAAGGTGGGTTTCGCGCAGACGGAGAGCAACAACCCGTGGCGCCTGGCCGAAACCAAGAGCTTCAAGGACATCGCGGCGAAGTGCGGCTGGCAGATGGTCATGACCGATGCCAACAGTTCGGCGGCGAAGCAGGTGTCGGACATCCAGAGCATGATCGCGCAGCACGTGGATCTGCTGGTGTTTCCGCCGCGTGAAGAGAAGCCGCTCGTGCCGGTGGTCATGCAGGCCAAGAAGGCGGGCATTCCGGTGATCCTTGTGGATCGCAACATCGACCAGTCGATGGCGAAGGCGGGCAAGGACTACATCACCTTCATCGGCTCCGACTTCATCGATCAGGGTCACCGCGCCGCCGACTGGCTTGTGAAAGCCACCAACGGCAAGGCGACCATCATCGAACTGGAAGGCTCGACGGGCGCATCCGCCGCGAACGACCGCAAGAAGGGTTTCGACGATGTCATCGCGAAGAACCCGGGCATGAAGATCGTGGCGTCGCAGAGCGGCGACTTCGCACGCGACAAGGGCCGTCAGGTCATGGAGACGCTGCTCCAGGCGCATCCGGACGTGACCGCCGTCTACGCGCACAACGACGAAATGGCGCTCGGCGCCATCGCCGCGATCAAGGCGGCCGGCAAGCAGCCTGGCAAGGACATCCAGATCGTGACCATCGACGGCACCAAGGGCGGTCTCGAAGCCATCAAGGCCGGCGAACTCGGCGCGAGCGTGCAGTCGAGTCCGTTCTTCGGCCCGCTGGCCTGCGACGTCGCGCAGAAGTATGCGAAGGGCGAAACGATTCCGCCGTGGGTGAAGGTGTCCGACCGCTTCTACGACAAGAGCAACGTCGACGCGAGCATGCAGTACGGGTACTGAAGCGAAGTGTGTGTGTCTTGCGGGCGCCTGAAAGCGGGCGCTCGCTTTTTCATTTCGACGGACTCACGGCATGGCTCAGACTCCCCTTCTCGACATGCAGGACATCGACATCGCCTTCGGCGGCGTCGCCGCGCTTAAGCACGCGCGCCTCACCGTTGCCGCGGGCGAAGTGCATGCGCTGATCGGCCAGAACGGCGCGGGCAAATCGACCCTCATCAAGATCCTGACCGGCGCCTATCGCAAGAGCGCAGGCACGGTGCGCTTCGACGGCCGCGAAGTCGATTTCCGCACGCCGAAGGAAGCGCGCGAGGCAGGCATCAGCACGATCTATCAGGAGATCAACCTGGTGCCGTTCCGCTCCGTTGCCGAGAACATCTTTCTCGGCCGCGAACCGCGCCGCTTTGGCCTGATCGACTGGAAGAGCGTGCAGCGGCGTGCGTCGGAACTGCTCGAATCGTTCGGTTTGCATATTGACGTCAAGAAACCGGTGCTCGACTACTCCACCGCGATCCAGCAGATGGTGGCGCTGGCGCGCGCGGTGTCGTCGGACGCGAAGATGGTCATCATGGACGAATCCACGTCCTCGCTCGACGAGCGTGAAGTCGAATTGCTGTTCAGCGTGGTGCGCCGTTTGCGCGACGACGGCCGCGCAGTGATCTTCGTCTCGCACCGGCTCGATGAACTGTACGCGCTATGCGACCGCGTCACGGTGATGCGCGATGGCCAGACCGTCGCCGAAAGCACGATGCAGGAGATGGACAAGCTCAAGCTCGTCACGACGATGCTCGGCCGCACGCTCGCCGCCGTCGTGCACGAAGACAGCGCGGTGAAGGAAGCGAATCTCGCGAAGCGCGGCCCGGTGGCGCTCGCCGCGCAAGGCCTGGCGGCAGGCGCGAAAGTGACCGACGTATCGCTCGACGTCCACGCGGGCGAAGCAGTGGGCCTCGCGGGTCTGCTCGGCTCGGGCCGCACCGAGACCATGCGCCTGCTGTTCGGCGCGGACCGCCCCGCGAAGGGCACGCTGGCCGTGAACGGCGAGAGCGCTGCGTTCAAGTCGCCGAAGGATGCGATCGCGCGCGGCGTCGCTTATCTGACGGAAGACCGCAAGGCCGAAGGCATCGTGCCGGAGCTCTCCGTGCGCGACAACCTCACGCTCGTCTGCCTGCCCGCGTTGACGAAACGCGGCGTCGTCGATGTCGCAAGGCAGCGCGAGATCGTCGATGGCTTCATCGAGTCGCTCGGCATCAAGCTGCGTTCACCCGACCAGCCCATCCGCGAATTGTCCGGCGGCAACCAGCAAAAGGTGTTGCTGGCGCGCTGGCTTGCCACGCAGCCGCGCCTCCTGCTGCTCGACGAACCGACGCGCGGCATCGATGTCGGCGCGAAGGCGGATGTCGCGAAGATCGTGCGCGAGCTGCGCGATTCGGGGCTCGCCGTGCTGCTGTCGGCATCCGAACTCGAAGAGCTGACCGCGGTCGCCGACCGCGCCGTGGTGATCCGCGACGGCGAGACCGTCGCGCAACTGGACGGCGCGCAGATGAACGAGGCCGCGATCATGGACGCCATCGCCTACGGCGCGGGCGAACAATCGACGCTGGCCGAAGCCGTGGAAACGACTGCGCGAGGAAGCGAATGATGATCGACAAGACCCAACCGGCCGGCGCCCTCGCGTCCGCCGCGCCGGCGAAGAAACGACGTGGCATCGCGATCCAGCGCGAGATTGCCGTGCTGCTCGCGATGATCGTCTTCAACCTGATCTTCACGCAGCATTTCGTGTCGCTGCAGACCTTCAACGTGAATCTCACGCAGGTGGTGACGATCGTGATCGTCGGCATCGGCATGACGCTGGTCGTGGCGACGGGCGGCATCGACCTCTCCGTGGGCGCCTCGATGGCGATTGCCGGCGCGCTCGCGCCGATGCTCTTCACGAACATCGCAGGCCCGCTCGGCATCGTGCTCGCGTTCACGCTGCCGGTGCTCGCCGCCGCCGTGTGCGGCGTCTTCAACGGCTTTCTCGTCACGCGCCTGAACGTGCAGCCCATCGTCGCGACGCTCGTGTTGTTCATCGCGGGACGCGGCATTGCGCAAGTAGTCACCGACGGCAGCCTGCAAGCCTTCAACAATCCCGCGTTCCAGTGGATCGCGCTCGGCAAGGTCGCGGGCGTGCCGTTCCAGATCCTGCTGATGCTCGTGCTCGTCGCTGTGTTCACGTGGATCGTGCGCAAGACCCTGTTCGGCAAGTACCTGCTCGTGACGGGCGGCAACGAAGCCGCCGCCTATCTCTCGGGCATTCCGACCACCCGCGTGAAGATGCTCGCCTATACCGCGTGCGCGGCGCTTGCGGGGCTCGCCGGGCTGATTTCGATCTCGGTGAATTCGTCGTCGGATGCGAACGTCGTGGGCCTGGGCGTGGAACTCGATGCCATTGCGGCCGTCGCCGTGGGCGGCACCGCGCTCACGGGCGGCAAGGCCCATATCACCGGCACGCTGATCGGCGCGCTGATCATCCAGCTGCTGCGCTACACGCTGCTCGCGCACGGCATTCCGGACGCCGCCGCGCTCGTGCTGAAGGCCGCGATCATCATCGCCGCCGTGTACGTGCAACGCAAGCGAGGCTGAGCCGCTCATGAAAAAGAACTTGCCCATCCTGATCGCGCTCGCCGCGCTGCTCGTGCTCGGCGTCACGCGCTACGAGCATTTCGCCGACGCCTACAACATCACGTCGTTCTGGCGCTACAACTCGATGTTCCTGCTGATCTCCATCGGCATGGCCTTCGTCATCATCACGGGCGGCATCGATCTCTCGGTCGGCGCAGTGGCCGCGCTGGCGAGCGTCGTGGCGGCGCTGGCCAGCGGACATGGCGTCGTGGCCGGCGTGCTTGCCGGTTCGCTCGCGGGCCTCGCGGTCGGCGTGCTGAACGGACTCGTCATCACGCACATGCGCATCCTGCCGTTCATCGTCACGCTGGCAACGAGCCTCGGTGCGCACGGACTCGCGCTGCTGCTCGGTCATAACGATGCAGTCGCCATTTCGTCCGATACCAATTTCGCCGCCTTCGGCCAGGGGGATTTTCTCGGGCTGCCGATTCCAGGCATCGTCTGCGCGGTGCTCGCGGTGATCGGCTGGCTGGCGCTGCGCAGTTCGCGCTTTGGACGGCATGCGCTGGCTATCGGCGGAAGCGAGGAAGCGTCGCGTCTGATGGGGCTGAACGTGGATCGCACGCTCGTCTTCGTGTATGCCGTCAGCGGTCTGCTCGCGGGCATCGCGGGCGCGATCCTCGCCGCGCAATTCGGTGCGGGCCAGCCGAACGAAGGCGTCGGCTGGGAACTGTTCGCCATCTCTGCCGTGGTGCTCGGCGGCACCCGGCTGACCGGCGGCGAGGGTTCCATCGCGATGACCATCGCCGGCGTGGCGCTGCTCGGGCTCGTGTTCAACCTGCTCAACTTCGAGAACGGGCTGGGCTATATCTCGTTGTCCGCGTACTGGCAGTCGGTGATTCGCGGCATGTTCCTGTTGCTCGTCATCGTGTTGCAGGCGCGGGTGCTGAAGCGCGGCGTCGCGACGGAGACGCCCGTCGCGCGATGAATCCAGTGGCGCTCACGCTCGCAGGACGATGCCGATGCCCACGCGCACAATCGTGCTGTTGCCGCCGGCCGTGGACACGCCCAGGTTGTAGTTGACCGTCCCCTTCTGGTTCCAGCGCGACAAGCCGATGCCAAGCGCCGACTGCCCGCGATAACTCGCCAGACCCGCGTTGACCGTGGTGCGTCCCGGCAGATACGGCGTCACGATATTGAGCGCCGCCGCCGACGCGATGCCGCGCCGCGCAACCCGGTCCACATCGTCGATGCGGCTGTTCACGCCGCCTATCGCATTGTTCATCTGCCCGAGATTGACGGCGTCCGTGGCTGCTGTTCCCGGCGCGACGTTGGTGATCTGCCGCTCGTGTCTCGCGCTGCCGACCGACACCGTGTTCTCGCGGTCCGCAAGCGAGTCCGCGCCCAGCGCCACTGAATTGGCCGCGCTTGCCACGGCGCCGTTGCCGACCGCGCTCGAACGCGCGCCGCTTGCCAGTGAGTCGTTACCGATGGCGAGACTGTTCGCGGCTGTGGCCTGGGCCGCCTGTGAAACCAGCGCGTGCGCCGTGATGCCGTTAAGGGAGGCGGCCTGCCCGTGCCCATCCGTTCCCGAAGCGTCTGCCGGCGCCGCCGTGTCCGTGGCGGCGACCGGCGCAGCGGCGAGCACGCTCTCGTCATTTTCCTGGATCTCCGCAAGCGAGACCGCGCGAAACACTTTCTCGATGGCCATCGGCCGCGCTGCTTCGGTCCGAGGCTGCGGGCGGATGGCGCTGGCCGGATGCGCCGGAGCACGCTTGCTGCTTCGCTGTCCCGGCTCTGTCGCATAGGATCGCAGCGCGCCCGGAAGCGGCTTGAGTCTCTGCTTGCGCCACGCGGCGCGCTTGCCCGGCGTGGACCGCTTTGAAGGCTTCGCGGCTTTGACAGTCGTCGCTTTCGACGCAACGGAAGGAGTTGCATCGCTCGCAAAGCGCATGCTGACGCGTCCCTTGCGGCGCGATCGAGCGGGCTCGACTTGTTGCGCGGATACCGTCTTCACGGTCTCGGACGCATGTACGCTTTGTACACTCGCGCTCGAGAACGCGTCCGTCACATCGCCCTGCGCGACGGCTAGCGAACTCGCACCCGCGAGGCCGATCAGCGTCAATGCCCTGACCGTGCCCGTCAGCGCATGGCGCATCGTTGCCGCGCCCGAACCTTCCATGCGAGCCAGCTTGTTGTCATCCGCCTGCACCGGGCACGGCTCCCTTACTTCGACGCTGATTGTCACTTTCCATTCCTCACTGGATAACTTCTCGATCGCGAGGAGCGCACTGTGCGCCGCTCGCCTGATATCAGTGATTTCAGAGGATAGTCACGCCGGCTTTGCAAAGGTGGTATCCGGTCATGACCAAAATCCGGAGCGAGATTCAATGTGCATTGTTATGCCTTGTTATTGCGATAACTATGTAGCACCCGCGTCGGGTTATCGAAACTTAAACTTTGTTCGCAGCTTTGAACACGACGCGACTCCGTGTCGCGCTTGTTCGACTGCATGGAAAGATCACCATAACCTTCGCTCAATCAGGACGTTCTTATGACTTTCTCACTTACGGCAAATTCGGCAGTCAACATGCAAACTTCGTTTCCGCCGCTGCCGCCGCGGATTCCAGGCCGGTTCGGCGGCGGCTTCTGCAACGGGCCTGCCACGCCGCCCGCGTGCCAGCCCGCGCCGATGCCGATGCCGATGCCAGCACCCGTGCCCCCCTTCTGCGGCGGCGGCGGCTATCAGACGTCGAGCTATAACAATTTCTCGCAACAGACCTATAGCGATCCATCCAGTTACTATCAATCGATGGCTTCGCAGAATTACTATTCGCTGAATTCCCCGATGGGCAGCATGTCCTCGTACCAGTCGTTCAATTCGATGTTCTCGAGCCAGGCTCCGCAAGGATCGTACGGAGGCGGCAATTTCAGCTATTCCGACTTTCAGCGCAGCACGTCCATGAACAGCTATCAATGCCCGCCGACGCCGCCGATGCCGCCCGCACCGCCGGCGCAATGCGGCTGGTCCGATACGGGCGTGAGCGACAACAAGGGGTCGATCGATCTCGGACAGTTCAAGATCGACCTGGACAAGTCGAATTCGTCGATGTTGCTCACCGACAAGGCCAACAACATCGCCACGAGGCTGTGGGGAGATCCGCACATTGATTTCAATTCGGGTTCGGACAGCCAGACGAGCGGCATGTTCAACGGTTCCATGACTTTCGATCTGCCGGATAACACCACGATCGGCGTGCACACGCAGCCGAGCGACGGCGGCGTTTCGTATGCCGACGGCCTGACCATCACGCGAGGCAACCAGGCGTACAGCGTCACGGGCTTGAGCGAAAAGAACCCCGCTGGCCTCAGCGTGCAAAAGAGCAACGGCTTCGCTGAGCTGCAGAACCTGCCGCAGGACGGCCCGCGCCTGATGGCGACCGGCTCGGGTACGGGCTGGGTCAACGAACAGAGCCATCAGATGGCCAGGGCGTCCGACTTCAGCGCCTGAGTGTCCATTCGATCCTTCTGAACTGACCCGCACGGAGACGACGGCGCCCGACGCCGTCGTCTCCTTTTCCATCATTCATGGCCCGACGGCCGCTTCGTGCGGCCCGACGGCGCGCGGCCCAATCCCCACCATGCATCAGCCAGCACTTCCTGTGCGATTCCGCCGCGCAGTCTGCCACTCAGCTTGCGAGCCTGAAAATGAAAAGCGCACTGCAAGAGACTTGCAGTGCGCTTCGACGCCGGATCGTGTCGCGGCGTCTCAACAATCGGCGAGATCAGTCGCCGCCGCCTCCGTCGCCGCCGCCTGCATCAGCACCGCCATCAACGGCACCGCCGCCTGCATCACCGCCACCGCCGGCATCACCCCCGCCGATCCCGGTTCCTTCGCCCGGGTCCTGGGAATCAGAGGGAGTGTTGACCTGCGGATTGTCCTCCGTCTGGCCACGTTCCGGCGTGCCGCTCGGGGATTGCTGACCGGCCGGGTTCGCGTGCGTGCCACCCGTCGAGCCACTGCCTCCGCCCCCTCCACCGCCCATCTTCGGCATCATGCCTCCCAAAGCATTTCCGATTGCGCCCAGGCCACCGCCTCCACCACCTGTACCGCCGCCTGCACCTCCGCCTCCGGCGGCCTTCGGCGCCGCGCCGCCCGTACCGCCACCACCTCCGCCAGCGGCAGCCTTAGGCATTGCACCGCCCGGGTTGCCGACACCAGTCCTGGCTGCCGTGCCCGCATTACCTCCGTTCATCAGCGAGTCGATAACCTTTTTCACCTGCGAGCCAATTGCGTCTGCAAGGCCAGCTGGGCCGTTCGCTGCCTGCTTGCCGCCTTGACCCGTTGCAACCGGAGCGGCTTGCGGCGCCGGCTGTGGCGCAGGCTGCGGTGCGGCCTTCATGGTGGGTTGCGGTGCGGGATTGCCAGTCATCGCAGCCTGCCGTGCCGTCATCGGACCAGCCGACCCGCCCGCGCCGTCCATCCCTTGAGGAGCCGGTCCCATTGTCGGCTGTCCCGGAGGCAAAGCACCGCCCTCGCCTGCAGAAGGACCATCGACTGGCATTGGCGCAGGCATCGGAGTTCCACCTCCACCCCCGCCGCCCATTCCTTGAGAAGCCTGTCCCGTCGTCGGCGGCATCTGCTGCGTCGCTCCGCCACCGCCCTGCAGCACGTCCTGGACCGCTTCCTTCACGGCCTGACTGATACTGTCCTCCACTTCCGGCGGAAGGCTGCCTGACCCCGCGCCGGCACTGCCACCCGCCGCGAGCTGCGTTGGAATCGAAGAAGGCCCGCCTTGCCCACCGAGGTAGCCGTCCACCGAATCCTTCACGGTTTGCTGGATTTGCTGCATCACATCCGGATCGATGCGGGATCGCGCGCCCGAAAGACCGGCCATACCGCCGCCGTCGTCCGCGACCAGAGGCATCATGCCCATTCCCGGCGAACTTACGTTTCTCACTGACATAAAGAAAGCTCCTATTGAGTTAATGACACATGCCTACTCGTGCGCTGCCTTGGAACACCGCACTTCGGCTTTCCCATTCCGATATCCCTGTCGTTCATCTCTCCTTTTGCGCAGCATCGGCCGCGCACAACTTCACAAGCCCGTGCCGGCTCCCAGAATCTTTAGAAAATCATCGGGCTCACCCGGTGAAGAAGGCTGGATTCTCTTGATCATCTCGACCACGCACACCACCCTCAGATAGCCCGTGAAGTTCTTTACTTCGTGAACGCTCAGGTCCATCTCCAGCGCCCACTTCGACACCAGTTTTCCCACCGTGACCGACTCGCGTTCCGCAAGCGTCTCGATGATTCGCCAGTAGACTTCTTCAAGCCGGACGCAGGTCGCAAAGCCATTGATTCTCATCGAGCGCTGTCGCGGCACGATCCAGGTCGAACTGATTTCGCAAGCTTGCCTTTTCACGATTCCAGAGCCCGATGACGTTCACATAACTTGCCAGGCTCCGGCATAACAATTGAAACACCGGGAAAACACCTACCTGAAATATCCTGATTCTTATTCCATTGATTTTTCATGCGGATACACCGTCTAATAAGCTTTGCCTCCGGCGCATACTCTTGTACGCACCCGCACGATCATTCTGAATCTTCTGGACTGCCACATGTAATACGCCAATACGACCATTGAAAATTAGAGGCGCGATACAGTTCGATCACTAAGACGCGGCGCATGCAGGACGCAGGGATCGCAGGTATTCGAATCAGATCTTCACGAAATAAAGTGAGTTAAGGTTCGAGCCATAAGAGACCTAAGCATTCGACGCATAAAAATCTTAAAGATCATGAACTGGCGCAGAATGCAAAAACATCCTTTGATTGGCAGAAACAGAACGCGCCGTGCCGCGCACAGTGCGGCATGGCTGCTTCTGGCGTGGCAATGCCATTTGGCCCATTCGGCGGAGCCGGCATGGCAGGGCGCTTCGATGCATTACGTCGCCCGAAACTCACGTCTTTCGGACGTGCTGAAAGATGTGGCTTCCGCGAGTGGCTTGCGTATCGATATCGCGCGCGGCGTCAACGGCAGCGTCAATGGCGAATTCAATCAGCCGCCGGCCGCGGTGTTTCGCGCGCTCACCGAAGCCTGGGGATTGATCTGGTATTTCGACGGCCAGACCATTCACGTCTCCACCGCGGACGATGTCCGCAGCCGCACCGTGCCGTTCGGGCCGTTGAGCCGCGATGAAGTCGCCGCCCGTCTGCGCAGTCTTGAGCTGGATGATCCGCATTTGCCGCTGCGCTATTCGAAGGACAGCGTGAAAGTAGTCGGACCTTCGCGATTCGTGGAGGCAGTGTCCGACGCCATCGCCCAGGCGCGCGAGCAGACCACGCCGCAACAGGTCTATGAAAAGACCCAGATCCGTGTATTCCCGCTGCGCTATGCACAGGCACAGGACATCACGTATCAATCCGGCAGTCAGAAGCAGACCATCCCGGGCGTGGCCACCCTGCTGCGCCGCTTGATGGAGAACGCGGGTTCGTTGCCCGTGGCGGCCCAGCGCAATCCAGCGCGAAGCAAAGGCGGCTCGCGCGGCGTCCCGCCGCTGCCGAGCCTGCCGGGTCTCAATGAAACATCACAGAGCGCATCCACCAGCGACGGCCCGGATGAGTTGCCGCAGACAGCGGTCAGCCCGGCGCAGCGCAACATCGTCGCGGATGCGCGCACGAATGCTGTCGTGGTGTATGACATCCCCGAAATGATGCCGGCCTATCAACGTGCCATCGCCTTGCTCGACCGGCCGCAGGATCTCGTGGAAATCTCCGCCGTAGTGATGGATGTCTCGAGCGACGCCGCGCGCGAACTCGGCGTACGCTGGGGCGCGGGCGGCGGCACGGGCGGACGGGCCGCGCCCTGGTTCGGCACTGAAGCAGTCGGACCGCGAACCGTGCAGCCCGGCGTCACCGCCACCGTCGACGGCGGCCTGACGCTCACCACGCTGCTCGGCAACTCGGCGCATTACCTCTATCAGCAGATCCACGCCCTCGAACAGCACGGGCAGGCGCGCATCCTCTCGCGTCCGCGCGTGCTGACGTTGAACAACATCGAAGCCACCTTATCGTCGCGCAATTCGATGTACGTGCGCGTCGCGGGTAATCAGGATGCCAATCTTTTCAACGTCGATACCGGACTGGTGCTCAAGGTGACACCGACCGTCGAACAAAGCGGCGCCGAAAACGGCCGCATCCTGCTGAGCGTCCAGATCGAAGACGGCACCTTCGACAACGACGAAGCCGTCGACGGCATTCCGCGCGTCCGCAGCAACTCCATCATCACGCAGGCCGTGGTGCCGGATGGTGAAAGCCTTTTGATAGGCGGATACGAATACGAGCACAGCCAGTCCGGCGGCTCGAAGGTGCCCTTGCTCGGCGACATTCCGTTCATCGGCCAGCTGTTCAGCAATGAAACGACGTCGAGCGGCCGTACCGAGCGCCTCATCCTCATCACGCCGCAGTTGAAGCGCGTGACGGACCGGCCTGTCGCGGCGGACGCCCCGATGGCCTCTGCAACGCCAGCCGCGATGCCCCTGCTTCCCGCAGCCGCAACCATCACCGGCGCGGACCGCGCTGTCACCGCCAAGGACGCACGATGAACGGCTTGCCACGCATCTTCGTTACGAGCGGACTGCACGCGGGCGCGAGCCTTCCGCTCAAGGTGGATCAGGACCTCGAGATCGGCAAGGACAACGACGCCGATCTGATTCTCGCCGACGACGGCATCGCCCCGCGCCATGCGCGCGCGCAACTGCACGGACCGCAACTCGTGCTGTCCGCGCTGGCCGGCGGCGTCACGGTATTCGGCCGCCCGCTCAAGTCGGGGTCGCGCACGCTGCTGGATCACGGCGCCATGTTTTGCCTGGGCGATACCTCGTTGCTGTTCAGTCACGGCGAGTATCCGGACGAGCAGAGTACGAAACAGGCCGAAGCCGACTGGCTGCTGAGGCATGCACCGCTTGCGTGGCTGCGCATGCGTTGCGCGCGCATTCCGCGCCTTGTGTGGTTCGGGTTGGCGGCGACTCCGCTCGCGCTCGCTGCCTGGCTCAGCCTGAATCCTTTCGCAAGCAACGCCGTGCCTCCGCGGGCGCCGCTGCTCGAGCGCCCCGCGTTCAGTCAGGTGCGTGTGGAAACCGACAAGACCTCGGGCATGCGCATCTATGAAGGCTACGTCCAGACGCCTGCGGATCTCGCGGCGCTGTCGCTGGCCGCACGCGCCGCCGACCAGTCAGTGAGCGTGCGTGTGTTCGTGATGCAGAACATCGCGGAGCAGCTGAGCGATCTGCTCGACCAGTACTACCGCGGCGCGCAAGCGCGGGTGGAGAAGCCCGGCGCGTTCATCGTGACCTTGCCGGGAGCGGGCGCGCACCTCAAGGCCGATTCCTGGGACTACGCGCTGGTCGCCCGTACGGCGCAGTCGCAGATCGAAGGCCTGCGGGCGCTGACCTTCGCCGGTCACGAAAACGCGAGCGGTCCCGTGCGCATTCCGCTCGAAAGCTTTGGCCTCAATCTCGTCACGTCGCCCCATTCGGCGTGGCTCGCGGATGCCGGCGGTACGCGCTACTTCGCCGGCGGTCGCATCGCGATGGGCAGGATCGAACGCATCCGTGAATGCGGGGCGAGCGTCGTGCGCGAGGACGGCAGCGTCTACGACCTGACCGCGCAGCGCACCGCCTCCGGAAAACCTTGTTGACGGTGCGCGGCAACCCTTGCGGCACTTGACCCTCCGAGCATTACGGCTTCGCGCGTCGGCGTGCCGTGCGAGGCGTCGGGAGCGAGTTTGCTTCCGTCGAGCACGCCAGTTCTTTCGAAAGGAATTTTATAAATGTCCGATTTTTCAGATTTCGCATATGTCCCGCAGTACTCGGGCTATTACCCCCGTAGCGGTCCCAGCATGATTGCCGCCGACGGCACGCTTTCCCTGGGAGACCTGGCGGCCGCCATTACGAAGGCGCTTCGAAAGAAGACCCAGGAGATCAACGCGATCAACGAGCAACAGACGCAGCAGGATGGAGCCGGTGCGGGCACGGATCAAACGGGTGGTGGGGGCGGCGCCCAAGGCGGCGGCGTAGGCAGCGCCACCATGCTGCAGATGCAAAAGGCCGTCAGCGAGTACACGACCATGCTCCAGCAAGGCACATCGATGATGTCCGGCGTGGGCGACACGCACAAGGCGGTGGCGCAGAACACGAAGTAAGACCCCACGCCAACATCGCCACGAAGCTCCCCCGCGCCGCGGCTCGCAGCCACCGCCGCGCGGGGACCACCAGCAGCGCACCCTCAATCTACTCACGATACGTCCATGCTCTCAACCAATGCCGACATGACGCTGTATCAGCCCGACCCGCCGGTCGTCCCGCCGCCGCCCACTCCGGAACCGGCCCGCGCCGGCATCGTCGGCGACAGCGACGGGCTGACCCGCATCGCGGAGCGAGCCCAGCAACTCGTGCAAAACGACTCGGCGGCCATCATCGGCCTGTTGGATCCCGCACGCCGGAAGGCCCCTACCACCAGCGAAATGCTGATGCTGCAATCCGCCGTCACCAACTACTCGGTCACGCTGAACACGCTCTCCCATATGGCACAGAGCGCCGGCAGCGCGATCCAATCCCTCACGCAAAGAACATGATTCGCCGCGCCATCATTCTCCTGCCGCTCGTGCTGCTCGTCGCGTGCAAGACCTCGCTGTTCGAAGGTCTTGACGAAGACCAGGCGAACCGGATCGTCGCGGTGCTGAGCCGTCACGGCATCGACAGTTCGAAGCTGCGCAACAACGACAAGACCTGGAGCATCTCGGTCGAGGAAGACGAAGTCGTCTACGCGACCGAGCTCGTCGGCGCCTACGCGTTACCGCGCGGAACTCACGCGAATCTCGGTGAACTCTTCAGCCGTCAGGGGCTGATCTCCAGCCCCGAAGAAGACCAGGTTCGCTACGTGTACGGCCTCACGCAGGAACTCGCCGAGACGCTGGAGAAGATGGACGGCGTATTGGTGGCCCGCGTGCATGTCGTCGATCCGCCGCGCGATGCGCTGCTCGGACCCGCGCCGCTGCCGAGCGCCTCGGTGATGCTGCGTTATCGCAGCGACGCCAATCTTGAAGCCATGCGCAACAAGATCCGCGCGCTGGTCGCGGGCGCGGTGACCGGACTCACGCCGGATCGCGTCTACGTGACGATGGTGCCGGTCATGCCGGTCGCCACGCCCGCGGAAATCTGCGCGCAGACCGGCACGTGCACACCCGGGCGCGCTACGCACGGTTCCACCACGCGGGTGCTCGTCACGCTGAGCGTCATGGCCCTGGTGCTGATCGTCGCGGCGTGGATCTGGGACAAGGGCATCCGCGCATTCCCGAGGCTGCGCGTGCCGGGCATCACGTTCTTCCGGCGTCGCGGCCGCCACAGCGAGCGCGCGAAGAAGGAACCCACCTCGGCCGCCAACGACGCCAATTCGGCTTCCTCCACGACACGAGACCGTCGATGACCTCCCGCCCCCTCCTCGATATCTCCGGCTGGGCGCATCACAGCTGGCTGCCGCAGCAACGGCCCGCGCGCGGTGAACGGGCGCGGGCCCGCGCCACCGCGCATCTGTTCACCCGCTTCCCGATGCTGGCCCGCGCCGGCGTCACGCAACTGCCGTGGTTCGTCGGGCCGCTCGACCGCACCTCCTGCGCACGCCTCATGCGTCTGTGCGCGGCGCTCGCGTGCGCACGTTCGCTGCGCCTCGTGGTGAGCGCGGAAGCGCACGCGCGCTTCCAGATCGCGACGGGCCTGCCGCCGCTTGCGCTGCTGCAATGTCATCCACGCGGCGAGCATCGCGACTTGCCGCTCGATGCCCCGGTCGACTGGTTTGCGCGGCGCAGTCTGAGCATCGCTGGTCTGGCGCTCGCGCTGCGCGCGACGCACGGCGATGCGCAGCGGGCCTGGACGCGCTTGCGCACGCCGAGGCGGCCGCGCAATGGCGCCTCCCGCGCGTGTCGCAGCAAGCCGCGCTCGAACTGATGGGCGATGCGCTCCAGGTGCTGAAGGCGGGGAGGCAGCCATGCTGATCTGGCGTAGCGCCGGCTGGCGCGTCGAGTCCGACGGCTACGTATCCGGCGATGACCTCGTGCGCTTGCAGGAACTCGGTGCGCTGCGCCGGGAGATTCACCAGTACGTGCTGCAGGAAACCAGGCGTCTCGCCGAACGCGCCCGCCGTACCCGCCGCCGTGCCTTCGTTCGCGGCCTGCGCGCCGGTCAGGCCGCGGCGCTGCGCGGCCTCGTCGTGCCGGCCGCCGCAACCGCGTATGCGCTCGGACGCCTGCAAGACCGATTGTTGCAGCTCGTGATGCAGGCCGTCACCGATCTCGTCGGCGAACTGCCCTCGGGCGCGACGCTGCCTAACCAGTTGCGCAGCAGCCTGCTGGCTGCGCCCGAACAGCGCCTGCTGTCGGTGCGCGTGGCCGTCTGCGATTTTGCCGAAGCAAGGCATGCCGTCGATCTGCTGGAACAGGAACTCGGGCTGGCCTTCGTGAACGTGCTCGCCGATGCCGACCTGCCGCCGCGTTCGTGCGTGGTGGAAACCGAGGGCGGCGTCGTCGACGGCGGATTGCACCGGCAGCTCGAAGCGCTAGAACGCGGCATGCGCCAGGCGATCGGCGCCGTGCTGGACGAATACACCCGGCTCGACGAACGCATCGTGGCCCAGTTCGACGACATCGGCGACGACCTGCGCAAGACGCTCGACGCCCTCTCGCACGGAGGACCGTCGACATGAATCCGTTCAAGGGTCTCGAAAGAATCAGCCGTGATCATGCGGAACGTCACAACGTCGCCGCATTGCTGTTCGGGGCGCCGCTGCCGGTCAGCGTCGGGCATCGACGCTTCACCATCACGTTTGAGCCGCGCCGCTCGCGCTATCCGGTGCGCCTGCATGGCCACGCCTCCGGGCAACTGCTGCAACTGGATCTCGATGCCCAGGCGCTGCTGCCCGAACTCGCCCGCCGCAGTCTGGAGGCGAGCGGCGCGCATGCCTGCAAGCTGATCCTGGACGCCTGCGAGGACTGGTTCTGCGCGCTCGAAGGCCTGTTCGGCTTCGTACTCGAAGTGACCCGCGTCTCCTTCGATGCACTGCCCGATCCCGGCGCCTATGGCCTGGCCGTGACGCACGTGCAGAGCGGGCGCATGGCGAGCGTCTCGTTCCAGTGCGAGGAGATCGACCGCTGGCTGCGGCGCCGCTCCCATCCGCCGGCCGATCTGCGCGCGCTGGCGCGGCGCATCGTCGTGCCGCTGCCGGTGTGCCTCGCGGGTCCGACGCTCTCGGTGGCGCGCATGCGCCGCATCCGCACCGGCGACGCCCTCGTGATCGACAAGAACTTTTATTACCTCCGCGTGCCGCTACGCAGCGGCACGCAACGCATCGGCCTTAAAACTGTTGGAGATCAAATCGTGCTGGACCGCCCGCTTGAAAACGATCGCGAACCCGTGACAGAGCTCACGAGCGAGTTCATCCCGATCGACGCCCTCACCTTCACCTTCGACGCGATGATCGGCTCGTTGCGCATTTCGCTCGAGGAACTGAGCCGCTTGCGCAGCGGCTCGCTCGTCTCGCTGCAGATTTCCGTGCGCGAACGCGCCGTGACGCTGCTGTGCCAGGGTCTGCCGTTCGCACATGCCGAACTGGTGGATATCGACGACGTCCTCGCCGTGCGCATCACGAGCATGCTCCAGACCTCGAACGGTGACGCGACATCATGATCGACGGCCAGACGGGACAGTTGCAGCTGATCGGCATCTTCTTCCTGATGAGCGTGGCGCCGCTCGTCGTGGTGATGACGACGTCGTTCACCAAGTTCAGCATCGTCCTGACGCTGCTGCGCTCGGCGCTCGGCGTGCAGCAGGCGCCGGGCAACCTCGCCATCTCCGGGCTCGCGCTGGCCGCCACGCTGACCGTGATGGCGCCGACCATGCATCAGATCGGCGCGGCGCTCGGCGTGAACGACCGCGGTTCGAGTTCGCAGGCGCAGGGACTGCCGCCGCTGCCGCAATTCGTCGATGCGGTGCGCGGCCCGCTCGGCGACTTCATGCTGGCGCATTCGCGGCCGGCCGAGCGCGCGTTCCTGGTCAATGCGGCGAAGCGCATCGACCCGTCGCGCGATGCCAACGAGACCGACTTCTCGCTGCTCGTCCCCGCATTCCTGATCAGCGAGATCTCCAGCGGCTTCGAAGCGGGCTTCCTGCTGTATGTCGCGTTCCTGGTGATCGACCTGATCGTGGCGAACGTGCTCACCGCCATGGGGATGATGATGCTCTCGCCAAGCACCGTCTCGATCCCGCTCAAGCTCTTCGTGCTGGTGGCCGCATCCGGCGTGCCGAAGCTCATGCATGCACTCATTCTCAGCTACGCCAAGTGAACCCTCTTCCATCCCTTGCCTCGCTTTCCGGCGACGCCCTGCTGCTCGTGTTCTGGCTCTCCCTGCCGATGCTCGCCGTCGCCACGGCCGTGGGCCTGCTGCTCGGTCTCGTGCAGTCGGTCACGCAGATCCAGGATCAGAGCTTGCCTTACGGCGCGAAGATCATCTGTGTCGGGCTCGTGCTGAT
The DNA here is from genome assembly GCF_031451315.1 of Caballeronia sp. LZ032. NCBI lineage: Bacteria > Pseudomonadati > Pseudomonadota > Betaproteobacteria > Burkholderiales > Burkholderiaceae > Caballeronia > Caballeronia sp. LZ032. Next base: position 438,418 of record NZ_JARUXP010000003.1, on the reverse strand, counting down.
CGTCGCGGCGCCGTGGGCGCATCACGAGATCGCGCGGCTGCTCGGGCATGTCTTCTCCATGATCGCCGCCGGGCGCACGCGCTGAACATGAACACACTCGATCAATTCATGGGCTTCGCGTTCTGCATGATCCGGCCTGCCGTGGCGCTGAGCATGGTTCCGTTCGGCAACGACGGCGGCCTCGGCGTCACGCTGCGGGTGCCGCTCGTGCTGATGTTCGCGATGCTGCCCGCGCACGCGGGCCTGCCTGCCGACCTGCTCGGCGCGAGCATGATGGAAGCGCTCATTGGTCTCGCGCAGGGACTCTCCATGAGCGTGGTCTTCTTCGTGGCGGGCGCGGCGGGCGGCATCCTCGACCAGCAAGGCGGCTACACGGTGGCCGCCGTGTACGACCCCAACTTCCAGCAGGAAAGCGCGCTCTTCGAGACGCTTTTCACGCAGTTCGCCGCGCTGACGTTCTTCACGGGCACGGGCCTCGTGATGCTGTGCGGCTTCTTCGCCGATGCCTGGTCGCTCTGGCCGCCTGGGGGCCCTTACGGCGATGGCGTCGCGCGCCTTTACCAAAGCCTCGCCCTTGCCCGGCTGCCCGCGCTGTTCGTGCAGGGCCTGCAACTGGCGGCGCCGCTGCTCGGGCTGATGGTGCTGGCGGACCTGTCGTTGGGACTGGCCGCGCGTCACGCGAAGCGCCTCAACCCCTTCTCCACCGCGCGCTCGATCAAGGCGATGGTGCTCTCGTTCGCCGCGGCGTCATGCGTCCCGGCTGTGCTGAGCCGTCTTGCCGACCTGTTCGCGCATTCCCTGGTGCTGAGGTAACGCGCAATGAGCGAAAAAACCGTCAAGCCCAGTCCCCGGCGCCTGCACCGCGCGCGCAAGGACGGCGACATCCCCAAGAGCGTGCAGCTGACCACGACCGCCAGCGGTCTGCTGTGGTGGCTGTTGCTGGCGGTGCAGGCGCCCAACGTGTTCGTGGCGTTCGTCAACATGATCGTGACCGTGACCGCCATCGACCTGAGCCGCCCGTTCGATTCGACCGTCCACGAGGTGCTCGGCGCGCTCATCGAACCGGGCCAGGCCGCGCTCGCGATGGCGGGCATGGGGCTGATGACCGTCATCATCCCCGAGCTGGCGCAAACCCGCGGCCTGATTGCGTTCAAGCGCGTTTCGCCGGATTTCAAGCGCCTCAATCCGATCGAGGGATTCAAGAATCTGTTCGGCCTGAGGCTGTTGGTCGACATCGGAATCATGCTCGTGCAGCTCGTGCTGCTCGGCTTTCTGGCATGGCAGGCGCTGTCCGGCTGGATGGCGATGCTCACCGCGTCGCATGCGCTCGCACCCCGCGCGCAGATGAGTCTGGCAGCGGGCGAGTACGGCCGCCTGCTGCTGCTCGCGGCGTTGCTGCAAATTGCGCCCGCCGCCGCCGACTACGCCTTGCAGCGCGTGCTGCACGTTCGCCGTCTGCGCATGGACAAGGACGAGATCAAGCGCGAACAACGCGACGACAACGGCGACCGCCACTTCAAGGACCGCCGCCGCGCCTTTCACCGAGAACTGAACCAATAACATGTCTGCTTCCACATCCTTCCGTCTGCACGCGCTGCCCGGCCTGCTCGCGCGCTATGCCCACGTGGCGCTGGCCGCCGGCTTCATCTGCGTGATCGCCCTGCTGATCCTGCCGGTGCCGCCGTTCCTGCTCGATCTGTTCATCGGCGTGAGCTTCTGCGCCAGCTTCGTGATGCTGTTCTCCAGCATCTACGTGTCGCGCGCGGCGGACCTGCCGGGCTTCCCCGCGCTGCTGCTGATGACCACGCTGTTGCGGCTCGCGCTCGCCATCGCCTCGACCAAGATGATCCTGGTCCATGCGCACGCCGGCAACGTCATCTCCGCGTTCGGCGAACTCGTCGCGGGCAATAACGTGGCCGTCGGCGTGGTGGTGTTCGTCGTGCTGTGCGCCATTCAGTTCATCGTCGTGGTGAAGGGCGGCGACCGCATCGCCGAAGTGGCCGCCCGCTTCACGCTGGACGGCATTCCCGGCCGCCAGATGAGCATCGACGCCGACCTGCGCAGCAACCAGATCACCGCCGAGCAGGCCGCGCAACTGCGCGCCGGACTCGAGCGCGAGACCTACTTCTATGGCTCGCTGGACGGCGCCATGAAGTTCGTCAAGGGCGATGCCATCGCGAGCTTCGTGGTGGCGCTGGTGAACATCGTCGGCGGGCTCGCGGTCGGCATGCTTCAGCGCAACCTGCCGTTCAGCGAGGCCTTGCAGGTCTATACGATCCTCACCATCGGTGACGGCCTGGTTTCTCAGATTCCTTCGCTGATCGTGTCGGTGTCGGCGGGCCTGCTGGTGACGCGTGTGTCGCCCGCGAGCGGCGCGACCAATCTCGGCGCGGATCTGTATCGCCAGTTGACGCTCCAGCCGCATGCGCTGCTGATGGCCGGCGCGTGCTGCCTGGCGCTCGCGCTGATTCCCGGCTTTCCGCATCTCCAGTTCGCGCTGCTTGCCGCGCTGTTCGGCGGTCTTGGCTGGCTGCTGACGCGCAAGTCGCGACAGGGGCACGCCAACGCCCTCGCGCCGATGCCCGCACTCGCACGCGACGGCAGCCGGCGCGTGCCGAATCTGCTCGACGACGCCGAGACCGGCACAAGCGCCGCGCTGCGCCTGCGGGTGGGCGCGCGCGCCTTCGAAGCGCTGCATCCGGAGGCGCTCAACCGCGTGCTCGCGGGGCTGCGTCATGACCTGAACGCGCGGCTCGGCTTGCCGTTTCCGGGCCTGTCCTGCGTGCTCGATGCGCGGCTCGTACCCGACCGCTATCTCGTCGACGTGGACGACGTCGCCTTCGCGAGCGGCACGCTGTTGCCCGATCATCTGCTGGTGAGCGGCCGCGCCGCCGACGTCACGATGGAGGGCGTCGCGGGCTATCGGCTGGGTGCGGAGAAAGCCGTCTGGGTGCCCACCGCCGCGGCGAGCCGGCTCGATCCTGCCGTGTTCACGACGCACACGCCAGAGGCCGCGCTCAGCGGGCATCTGGTCGAAGTATTCGAGCGCTGCGCGCCGCGCCTGATGGGCACGCAGGAAGCGCGCTTCCTGCTCGATCGCATCGGCGGCGAGTTCCGCGAGCTGGTGGCGCAGATCGAGCAACGCGTGACGACAGTGCAGCTCGCCGCCGTGCTCCGGCAACTGCTGCAGCAGCACGTGTCGATCCGCAATCTGCGCGGCATCCTCGAAGCGATCCTGCGCGCGCCCACGCATGAGCACACACTCGACCGCATGGTGCGGGAGGTTCGTATCGAACTCGGGCCGCAGATCGTGCGCGGGCACGCGAACCTCGAAACCTGGGAGATCCAGGGCGGCGTGCTGGAGCCTGAGTGGGAAGCCGAACTCGAAGCCAGCATCCAGCGCGCTCGGGACGGCGAGCCGTACTGTCCGCTCGACTTCACGCAACTCGATACCGTGCGGCGCGTGCTCGGCATGCAGGCGCGCACGGTGCATTTGCTGGTCACGTCGGCGACCTTGCGCCCGCATATGGCCCGCGTGTTCCAGACGCTCGGCATCCGCATGGAGGTGGTCGCGATCGAAGAGATTCCGCGCGATGTCTACCAGGTCCGCAACATCTTCACTTTCTCGAGGTCGTGATGGCCGGGGACATCGCAAACCAGGCACAAGCGCTGCCTTCGCTGCTCGATTCTCCGACCCTGTCCGGCCGCGTGGTGGAAGTGCGCGGGGTGGTCGTGCGGGTGGTGGGCGCTTCGTTGCGCATCGGCGAAAAAGTCCGCCTCGTGCGGCCGGATACGTTCGAACAGCACAGCGGCGAAGTCGTCGGCTTCACGCCGGACGGAGCGCTGGTGATGCCCTATGCCGGGCTCAACGGGCTGTCGGACATCACGCGCGTCGAAGGCTGCGGGCTCGAGTGGCACCGGCTGGATGTCCGCAGCGTGCTCGGCCGCGTGATCGACGGCCTCGGCCAGCCGCTCGACGGCATGCCGCCCGTCGCCCCGCGCCCAGGCGGGCGCAACGAAGCGCTGGCGACCATCAATCCGCTCGAACGCCCGCTGATCGCGGAGCCGTTCGTGACCGGCGTGCGCGCCATCGACGGTCTGCTGACCTGTGGCGTCGGACAGCGCGTCGGCATCTTCGCGACGGCGGGCGGCGGCAAGAGCACGCTGATGGGCATGATCGCGAGCGGGGCGCGCGCCGATGCCGTCGTGGTCGCGCTGATCGGCGAACGCGGCCGCGAGGTGGCCGAGTTCGTGCACGATCATCTGGGCAGCGCGCGCGAACGGTCTGTCGTGGTGGCGTCGACGTCCGATCGTCCCGCTGCCGAACGTATCCGCGCGTCGCAGCTCGCCTGTGAAATCGCGAGCGGTTTGCGCGCGCGGGGCCAGCGTGTGGTGCTGCTGTTCGATTCGCTGACCCGTTATGCGCGGGCACTGCGCGAAGTGGGACTCGCGGTGGGCGAGCCGCCGGTGCGCCGCGGCTACCCCCCACGTGTATTCGCCGAACTTCCGCGCATCATCGAGATGAGCGGGCTCACGGCGAGCGGCAGCGTGACCGCGTTCTTCACCGTGCTGGCCGAGGACGAGGACGCGACGGATCCGATCGTCGAGGAAGCGCGCTCGCTGCTGGACGGACATATCCAGCTTGCCGCGCGGCTGGGCGCGGCCGGGCATTATCCGGCCATCGATATCCTGCGGAGCAAGAGCCGTCTCATGCCGCGCGTCACGCGTGACTGGCATCAGGCCGATGCCCAGCGCGTGCGCGAATGGCTCGCGCGTTATCAGGATCTCGAACTGCTGCTGCAAATCGGCGAATACAAGGCCGGCAGCGATCCGGCCGGCGATCTTGCCATCGCACGTCATCCGGCCATCAACGCGTTCCTGCGGCAGCCCCCGAACGCTCACGTCCCGTTCGATGACACGCTCGCGGCACTGCGTGCGCTGTGCGCAGGTCAAGGTTGACGGGAATGAGCGCTTCGTCTGCTGCGTCGCGCCACCTGCGGCTCTGGACGGTGCTGAGCCGGGTCCGCGACGTGCGCGTGCAGCGCCGGCTGGGCGAGCTTGCGCGGGCGCAACGCGACGTGCAGAGCGCACAGACGGCGCTTGGTCACGCCATCGGGCAATGCGAACTGCACGCCGCTCAGCTGGCGGGACTTCAGGACTGGCGCGCGAGCGGACCGCATGGTCCGGAGATGTGGCGTCATGCGCGTGAGCGGCATCGGCAGCGGGAGGCCGTGCTGGCGCGCGAAGCGGATACGGCGAGGGAAGGTCTGGCCGCCGCCCTCCGTGAAGCGCACGCGATCCGCGCGGCATTGCGGCGCGAGATGCACGCCAGGGACGATGCTCGTGTGCGCTTGCGGGAAGTCCGGATGAAAGCACGCGGGCAAGATTGAACGGCGGCGTTTGCAAGATATTGCTGCATCACCCGCGTAAGGCGACTGACAGGGACACTATTGACTCGCATTGCCCCAACGCTCCAAGAAAATGGCGCTTATCGGGCGACGTTCATGTTCTTGTCAGGAGCACAGAAATGGCTGTATCGAACGTCAGTTCATCATCGTCCAGTTCCACCCAGCAGTATGACGGCAACGACGACACCACGTCCACCAACAACAACTCGACAAGCGACCCGCCCCCCTCTTCGACCGGCAACGACACTGATAACGCGCAGTCCCCGCAGACCGATGGCAACGACGCCGAGAACCCTTCCTCCACGCAGAAGGATCCGTCTCAAGGACAATCCACGTTGTCGCAGATTCCGCCTGCCGACACGGCCGGCACGAACACGACCTCCAACACACCGTCTCCATCACCTGGCAACGAAACCGGTAATGCTGCTTCCACGCTGACTGATACGTCCGGAGGGCAGTCCGGATCGTCGCAGACGCGGTCTGCGAACACGGCAACCACGGATAAGAACACGAACACGGCAACCTCCAACCCACCGCCGCAATCGTCTGCTCCATCATCTGGAAACGGGACCGGTAACGCAACCTCCACGCAGACCCCGTCTGCGAGCACGGCAGCGAACTCGACGACCTCCAGTCAACCGACAGCATCGCCTGCTCCGTCAACTGGCAACGGCTCGAATGGCGCATCCTCCACGCAGACCACTGCGTCCGCAGGGGAGCTCACGATAACGGAGAAAGAACCGACGAACAAAGTGACCACAACGATCACTCCCGCCAATCAGTCCACGTCATCGCCCGCTCAGCCTGCGAACCCATCAACGAACACGGCAACGAACGCACCAACCTCCGCCCCGTCGAAACTCACCAACGTCGAAGCGACGCAATTGCTCCTTCCTCTCGACAAGGACACCTCCGGCCCCAACGACGCCCAGAACGCCAGACTCCTCGCCGCCTATCAGCGCGATGCACTGCGCGGCGCGGACCCCGCGGCGATCGGCTTCGAACAGCAGACCACCCTTGCGAACCAGCAGCTTGGATCCTTGTCCTCCGATCAGCGCGCGCACTATGGCGATGCCCTCGCCCAGGGCGCCTCTCGCTACAACGCCGCCGCCACTTCAGCCGAGCGCGCGAGCATTGCGGAATCCGTGCGCACCACAGTCTTCGAGCCGCTCCACGACGCTTATCAGCAGGCCATGGCCGACCCGATGGCCCGCGTGCAGCAGACTTTCAGCGATCCCTTCGGCTTGAGCTATCTCGGCACCCCCGGCCAGTTGCAAAACGATCAGCTCGCCCAAATGAGAAGGCAGTTCAATCAGGCCGCCACATCGCAAGAACGCGCGCGCATCTTCGGACAAGCCGCTGACCTGCGCCATACCATGCAGTCGCAGATTGCTTCCTTCATCAATCAGCAACACTCACAGCTGGAGAGTCAGTGGCAACAGGCCGATCAGGAAATCGACAAGGCCTTGGCCTACGTCGCCGGGATGCAGTTCGGCAGCGCCGGGAGCGGTTACAGGGACACAAGCGCCTTCGAGCGCCTGCATTTGTTCATGGCCAACGGCCTGACCTCCGAGCGCAACGTGCAGGAGTTCCAGTACCGTCTGGGCCAGACGCCCGACGACTTCAAGCAGTTGCACGACTGGTCCGCCGAAGCAATCGAGAAAGCCACCTGGGCGACTTCAGCGTTGCATGGCGATTTGTTCCGCCGCGCGCCCGTGCTTCCGCCGCTGCCCCCCGATCCCACGCAAACCACCACCGAGCACTCGCGCATGGGCAACTTCGGTGCCGATATGCTGTACCGCTATCAACAGGAAGATCGCCGCATCCTCGATGCGGAGGAAATGGTTCGCGCCGCCTCGAGCCCCGCGCTTGAGAAGGGGCAATATCTCGATGCCCACACTCAGCCCCTGCCAACCGCGCCGCTACTTCCGATCCTGGCCCCTGACACGAGCTTGATGCAGTCGGCCGTCAACATCACGTCGGACATCGCCAACGAAAGGTCGAAATCGTCTTCCGACGGAACCACACAGGGCGCCGCCTCCGCATCGTCACCCCCCGTGAGCACAGTGGAGACGATAGGCGGACCCAAGCCGCCAGCGCCTGATCCCGCGCTGGCGGCGGCCGCTGCCGCCAACGCGGTCAAGCCTGTCACGCTCTCGAACACCGAAGCGACGCAATTGCTCTCGCGTCTCGACAAGAACCCCTCCATCCCTGACGACGCCGCAAACGCCAACAGCCTGGCCGGACTTCAGCGCGACTCGCTGCGCAGCGCGGATTCCGGGGCCATCGGCTTCGAGCAGCAGGCCATTCAGGCCAATCAAGAGGTGGAAGCCTTGCCCTCACAGCAACACGACTTCCATCGCGGCGCGCTCGCCGCGGGCACCACCTACTACAACGCCGCCATTACCGAGGAGCAGCGCGAGAAGATCGCTCATGCGGTGCGCACCGACGTCATCGATCCGATCAGCCGAGCCTATCTGCAAGCCATGGTTGATCCGAACGCTCGCGTGCAGATGGCCTTCAACAAGCCCTTCGGCTCCGTCTATCTCGGCGCCGCCGGCATGCAGCAAGTCGATCTGCTCGCCCGGATGGGGCAGCAGTTCAACCAGGCCGCCACCGCGGAAGAGCGAGCGCGCATCTTCGAACAGGCCGCTGACCTGCGCCATGTCATGCAGGCGCAGATTGCCACCTTCGTCGACCAGGAGCGCTCACACGTGCAGGAGCAGTGGAAACAGGCCGATAAGGAAATCAATCAGGCCTTGGCTGAGGCCAAGGGGATGTGGGTCGCCAGCGCCGAGAGCGGCCTCGACAACACGAGTTCATTCGAGCGTCTGAACTGGTTCATGAACCATGGCCTGAACTCCGAACGCAACGCGCAGGAATTCCAGTACCGCCTGAGCAAATCGCCCGACGACTTCAAGCCCCTGCGCGAGTGGTCCGCCGATGCGACCAAAAAAGCCGAATGGGCGATCTCAGCCCTGCAAAGCGACCCCTTCCACCGCACACCCGTGCTCCCGCCGCTGCCGCCCGATCCCACGCAGACCAACATCGATAACCTGCGCATGGGCAACTTCGGTGGCGATCTGCTGTATCGCTATCAACTGGAGAACCGCAGCATTCTCGATGCCATGAATATGTATCACGCTGCATCCCAGCACGGGCCCATTGAAACCTCGTATCTTGATGCGCACACCCCGCCGCTGCCGCTCTGGCGGCAGCAGCTCGACGATGGCCTCGGCCGCTTCTTCGTGGGCCTCATCCCGGGCGTGAATCTGCTCGTCGACTACATCGTGCCGGCCCAATCGCTTCCCGAATGGGCCAGACAGGGCATCGACTTCGCTTCGGCGTTGGTCGGGAGCATGCTGGGCGAGGCAAAGCTCCCGAAATTCGGCGGATCCAGCGAAAGCAAGGCTGGCTCCGGGTTCAAGCCTTCCGAAACGGTCAAGCCCGCTGAGGGGGTCAAGCCCGGTGAAGAGCCGAAGCTCAAAGAAGAGGTCAAGCCCGGTGAAGGCAATGCAAAAGACGAATCCGCCAATGCCCCGAAACCCGAAATCACCACGCCGGTACCGGGCAGCACGGCCGCCACATCCGGTTCTACCTCGGGCATCCCGCTGGTGCCCCAAGAATACGCGCGACCACCCTCCGGCAAGCTCACGCCCGATCCGAACTACCGCGGCCTGTATCGCGACGAAGGCGGCCAGAACTACATTCAGCAGGACGGCAAGACGTATCCGGTGAAGTGGAACGAAAACACTCATAGCTGGCAAATGGAGCCCCGTGAAGGCTCACCCAATTCCCCCAACATGCGTCTCAACGAGAAGGGCAACTGGGAAGTCAATCTCGATACGGGATTGCAGGGCGGCGTGCCTCGGAGCGGGATTCTTGCGTTCTACAAACAGGCTTTCGATCTCTACGAGCGCGGGCAAAACCTGACCGAAATCGCGGACGCACTCCACGTCAGCCGCGCAACAGTCAAGCGGTACATTGAAAGATATGCGCTCAAAAGCGGTGATCTAGGGCCTGTACGAATTGGAGGAATGGAAGACCCGTTTTATAGAAACCACTCCTCGCTAATGTACAGAGACTTCTATCGAGGCAGATCGCTGACGGAAGTCGCAAACAAATTCACCCACGGTGACGCGCTGGCGGCTTATCGCAACGCAATGTGGTACGCGGAAACCTGTCACTTTCCGACCGATGTAATTCCACGAGAAAGGCCTTGGCGAATTGCGCAAGACATGCCTGTGCAAAGCCAACCGGAACGCGCGCCAAATCAGATTCGTATTCCCATGACCGATGAGCAAAGCGCCAAAGTCAACGAGGGAATCAAGCAAGGCAAATCAACGGAGGAAATCAGCAAGGATACCGGCTTGCCGCCAGGCTGGGTCGAGCAGATCAAGGCCAGGAACGGGCAATACTTTCCTCAGGCACACGAATGGATTCAGACCGGTAATGCGCCCGATCCGGCTGGAGCGCCGGCGCAGCAGTTGCACTCGGCTGTCGAACCCGGCGGCACCCAGCAGCCCCATCCCGAAACCAGCGGCACCGCACCGGAACCCCAACCGGGAACCAGCGGGACCGCGCACAAACCCCAACCGGGAACCAGCCGGACCGCGCAACACCCGTCAACTGCTTCCACAGTACAGGAGGCGCAGGGGGCAAATGCGGGCCGCATGCATCAATACCGACACGCTTTTGAACTCTACGAGCGCGGCTACGCCTTTCCTGAGATCGAGCGCAGACTCGGCCTTGGCGAAGGCACAGCCGAGGCTTGGGTGGAACACTATATGAGCGACAGCGGAGAGGTAATACCTCAGCGAATCCCAGGAGAGATAGAGAATATCTATATGGCGCGCGGCGCCGCCATATACGCTGAGCTTACGCAAGGCAGACCGCTGCAGGAGGTCGCCGACAAATTTACTGACGGTGAAGAGATCGCGGCTCTTCGCGCGGGGTTGCGATATGCGAGAAAAGAACACCTTCCGACTTACAAAATAACGCAGGACAGACCGTGGAGAATTCAGCCGGGAGGCACGACCGATCAGCTCACTTATCCCGTCACCGGAATGCAACGCGCCGACATCTTGCGTAGCCTTGATCGAGGCGAGCCGAACTGGCTGATCAGCGAGCAAACCGGCGTGCCGGAAGATGTGATCGAACACATGCGAGCCGGGGCCGGACGATATGAGTCAGGCAACGTGCGAGATGCGGGCGAACCGCCGGCGAAGCGGCAGCGCACGGACGCCGGTCCGGGCGATACCGGGCAGACTCAGACGGGAACCGCCGGCGCCACGCAACCAGAACATGTTGCTCCCCCAGAACCTGAGACTTCCTGGGGAAGCAAGCAGCTCCAGCAATTCTCCGAAGACCATACAAAACTGAGTAAAGCAGAGGCCGACTCAATCGATGCCTGGCTCGACGGGAACAGCCCCGCACCACAAAGTCTGCAAGCAGAATTGACTGCCCGAGGTTATTCAGACATCACGCCGGAGATGATTCTCACCTTTCTCACCGGCAATGGTCCCGAACTGACGGCAAGACAGATGCAGAGGATCGCGGAATTCGCGGGCTTCTAGCGGGATTGTCGAAATCTTGGTCGAAGCGCGCGCCCAAGCCAAAAGGTGGACTTGGCCCAGGCTTGACGGCAGGCATCCCACTGGTGCCCGAGGACTATTCACGTTCACCCTCCGGCAAGCTCACCCCTGATCCGGACGACCGCGGCCTGTATCGCGACGAAGGCGGCCAGCATCACATCCAGCAGGACGGCAAGACCTACCCGGTGGACTGGAACGACACCGCTCATCGCTGGCAGATTGAGCCGCGTGAAAGCTCGCCCAATGCACCCAAGATGCACATCAATGATAAGGGCAACTGGGAAGTCGATCTGGACACAGGTCTGAAGGGGGCACCTATCTCACCGGCAAGGGTCCCGAACTGACGGGCCGTCAGATGCGGAGAATCGCGGAATTCCTGCGCTTCTGACGGGTTGGCTAACGTCGGAGCCGTTTCGCGCAATCGAAGCAACAGCTCAGACACACCTGTCACGCGTGCGTGTGCTCCCCCAACGCTTCAATCGACTCCTCTTGCCGCCCCTCGCCCTGCCCCGGGATCTCCCGGCCGCGCAACGAGCATCCCACCGTCTCCGTCACGAACAGCAACGCCACGGCGCCGACCGCACACGCGCCCATCATGTAATACGCCGGGACCAGCGTGCTGCCGGTGCGGCCGATGAGCCAGTCGGTGACCATCGGCGCCGTGCCGCCGAAGAGCGAGGTCGACACGTTATAGGCGATCGCCATGCCCGCATAGCGCGCCTGCGTCGGGAACATGGCGGGGAACATCGCCGAGATGCTCGCCAATTGCGGCACATAGAGCAGCCCCAGCACCGCCAGTCCGATCAGCGCGCCCGCGATGCCATGCGACATCAGCGAGAACATCGGCACGGCGGCGACGAAGATGCCCACCAGCGACAGCCACCACACCTTCTTGCGTCCGATCCGGTCCGACAACAACCCGGCAAACGGCAGCAGCACCATCATCGACAGCATGCCGAGCAGGGGCAGCAGCAACGAAAGGTTGTCGCTCATGCCGAGTTCCTTCTTCATGAACGTCGGCATGTAGGCGAGCAGCACGTAGTTGACGACGTTCAGCGCCACCACGAGACCGCCCAGTTGCAGCAGCGGCCGCCAGTACTGCGCGAACAGCTCGCGCAACGGCAAGCCCGCATGCGTCTCACGCTCCGCCGCTTCGGCGCATTCGCGGAATACCGGCGTGTCTTCCATCTTCGAACGCAGATACAGCCCGATCAGCCCGAGCGGCGCCGCGACCAGGAACGGCAGACGCCAGCCCCATGCGTGCATCGCGTCATTGCCGAGCAGCACCGAGCAGCCGAGCATCAGCAATGCGCCGAGCGAGAAGCCCGCGAGCGTGCCGAATTCGAGGAAGCTGCCGCAGAAGCCGCGCCGATGATCCGGCGCGTACTCGGCCATGAAAGTGGCCGCGCCGCCATATTCGCCGCCGGTCGAAAACCCTTGGATCATGCGCAGCACGACCAGCGCCGCCGGCGCCCACAAACCCACGCTCGCATAGGAAGGCAACAGGCCGACGAGCAGCGTGGCCATCGACATGATGAGGATGGTCAGCGCCAGCACATGCTTGCGGCCGAGCCGGTCGCCGAGCGGCCCCCAGAACAGTCCGCCGAGCGGGCGCACGAGGAACGAGATCGCGAAAGCAGCGAGCGCGAACAGCGTGGCCTGTGCCGTGCTGCCGGGGAACAGCGCCGCCGAGATATAGGTGAGGCCGTAGCTATAGATGCCGTAGTCGAACCATTCGGTTGCATTGCCGATGGCCGAGGCTGCCATCGCGCGCCGGATCGGTCCGCGCGATGGCGCGTGAAACTGCTGCGCCCGATGGCCTTGCCGCGTAGTGAGGTGCTGTTCGCTCATGGTCGTCTTCCCGATGCGTCAGTAGCCCGGTGCCGCACGCGGATTCGCGCGCCCTGCACCGCCTTGAACTTCAAGATACAGACGCATGCGGCAGAGGCCGCATGTCCTAGGACGATCGCCGCGCTGGGGTTTTCCCCATCACACGCGCCAAACTTGCCGCCCGGCCACGCATGACGCGGCGCTTCTTACTGCGTCGGCGGCTTGGCGATGGATGTCGCAGGACAATGTGCAGTGCCTTCAGGGTTCGGGATTCGCGATATCCGCCTCGACGATGCGCACGCCCAGCGCTTCCGCCGCGTGCCGCGCATCCTCGCTCGATTCGAACGGGCCGATGGTCTCGCAACCGTCGAAGGGATAAAGCACTCGCTTGTCGCGCTTTCTCACGACTTTCAGCGTGCCGATATGCATGCCCGTCGCATTCACGACATACGACGCATAGATGTCGAAGCCTTCGTGCGCGCCTGCTTCTGATAAGGGTTGAGTCCTGGGCATCGGTCTTGACATGTTCGACGGGAATTCGGCTGGTCTGTTGATCGCTTTTTGCTGCACCACACCTTCAGCAAGAACGAGTCCTGCAAATTGCGTTCCGATGCCGGTGCACGCTGGCGCTTGCGCCGATGCGCCGCTTTGGGTTCAAATGCGGCTGCTTCCCCTTCCCTACGTTCGACGCCCATGAAAATGCTTTTCAGGAAGATTGCTGTCTGCACTGCTGTCTGCACGTTCGTCGCCACGGCCGCAACGGCTGTCCAAGCGGCCGAACTGCACGTGATGAGTTCCGGCGGCTTCACCGCCGCCTACAAGATCCTCGGCCCGAAGTTCGCGGCGTCCACCCGCAATACCCTCGATACCGCGCTCGGCCCGTCGATGGGCAAGGCGCCCGAAGCCATCCCGAACCGTCTGGCGCGAGGCGAGCAGGCCGACGTGGTGATCATGGTCGGCTACGCGCTCGACGATCTCATCAAGCAAGGCAAGGTCATCCCGGATTCGCGTGTCGAGCTGGCTGATTCCCGTATCGGCGTCTCGGTGCGCGCGGGCGCGCCGAAGCCCGACATCGGCAGCGTGGAGGCTTTCAGACAGACGCTGCTGCACGCGAAGTCCATCGCCTATTCGGACAGCGCAAGCGGTGTCTACATCCAGAACCAGATGTTCGGGAAACTTGGCATCGAAGATCAAGTCAAGGCCAAGGCCAGGATGGTGCCGAAAATCCCGGTGGCCTCGGTCGTCGCGAACGGCGAGTACGAGATCGGCCTGCAGCAGGTGAGCGAACTGCTGCCGGTGCAGGGCGCGCAGTTCGTCGGCCGGATTCCCGAGGAGGTGCAGTCCGTCACGCGCTTCGCCGCCGGCATTCCGGTGGGCGCAAAGCATCCCGACGAAGCGCGCGCGCTGTTGCGCTACCTCGCCTCGCCGCAGGTGCAGGATACGGTGCGCGCCACCGGTCTCGATCCGGTCGCCGGGCCCTGAGTGCCCTGAGCAAGCACCCTGAGCGCCTTGACGGACGGGCCTGACGCGTGCGCGCGCCTGAATTGAAAACCCGTTCCATGCGAAAATCCGGACGTGCTCACACGCGGCGGCACGAGCGCTCTGGCGCTGAACCTTTCACGTCGCCACATCGAGACAGGGCGAGGAGACCAACCGTCGATGAAAGCTGACAATCTGATCGCGGATTCGAGGAGCGACGGGCTCGACCCGAGCTTCCTCCAGGGAGGCGGCGAAATGGGCGCCCTCATCCGTCAGGCGGATTGGACGCAGACCGCCCTTGGTTCGCCGGAGCACTGGCCGCAGAGCCTCAAGACCGCCATCCGCATCATGCTGACGTCGCGCCAGCCCATCTGGGTGGGCTGGAGCCCGGACCTGCTGTTCTTCTACAACGACGCCTACAAGTCGATCATCGGCGGCAAGCATCCGCATGCACTCGGCCAGCCGACCTCGGTGGTATGGCGCGAGGTCTGGAGCGACATCGGCCCGCTGCTGGATACGGCGCGCTCGGGCGTCGAAGGCACCTTCGTCGAACAGAAGCTGCTCATCATGGAGCGCAACGGCTTCCCGGAGGAAACCTACTACACCTTCTCCTACAGCCCGATCCCCGACGACCGCGGGGGCACCGGCGGCATCATCTGCGCGAACAGCGACGACACCCAGCGCGTGCTCGGCGAGCGCCAGCTCCACGTGTTGCGCCAACTCGCCGCCTCCGCCGCCGACGCCCGCACCTGGCGCGACGCGTGCAGCCTGTCGGTCGCCGCGCTGCAAGGCGCATCCCGCGACATGCCCTTCGCGCTGCTGTTCGCGGCCGAACCAGGCAGCGAGACCGCCGAGCGGGTCGGCGCGTGCGGCATCGACGCCGATCATCCGGCGGCCCGCGCGGAAGCCTGGCCGCTTGCGAGCGTGCTGCGCGACAACCAGCCGTGCGTGGTCACTGACTTGCGGCAGCGTTTCGGCACGGCACTGCCGACAGGCGCGTGGCACGTCGCGCCGGACCGCGCCGTGCTCGTGCCCATCGCGCCTTCGGGCGAGACGGGCCGGGCGGGCGTGCTGATCGTCGCGCTGAATCCCTACCGTCTGTTCGACGAAGGCTATCGCGCGTTCCTGAACCTGGTGGGCGGGCAGATCGGCGCGGCCATCGGCTATGCGCACGCCTATGACGAAGAACGCCGCCGCGCCGAAGCGCTCGCGGAAATCGACCGCGCCAAGACAACTTTCTTCTCGAACATCAGCCACGAGTTCAGGACGCCCCTCACGCTGATGCTCGGTCCGCTCGAAGAGCTGCTCGCGAGCCCGGCGCGCATCGGCGTGGAGGACCGGCGGCTCGTCGAGATCATGTATCGCAATGGCCTGCGGCTGCTGAAGCTCGTCAACGCCCTGCTCGACTTCTCGCGCATCGAGGCCGGGCGCATCGAGATGCACCGTCAGCCCACCGACCTCGCCCGCTTCACGGCGGAACTGGCGTCGCTGTTCCGCTCGGCGATCGAAACCGCAGGACTGCGCCTCGAGATCGACGTGCCGGCCGCGCCGCTGCTCGCGAACATCGACCGCGACATGTGGGAAAAGATCGTGATGAACCTGCTGTCGAACGCGCTCAAGTTCACGTTCGACGGCGTCATCCGCATCGCGCTGCGCGATCATGCGCAGCATGGCATCGAGATGACGGTGAGCGACACCGGCATCGGCATTCCGCAGCACGAACTCGGACGCGTGTTCGAGCGCTTCCATCGCGTCGCGGGCGCGACGGGACGCTCGGTGGAAGGCAGCGGCATTGGCCTGGCGATGGTGCAGGAGCTGGTCAAGCTGCACGGCGGCACCATCGAGGCCGCGAGCACGCTGGGCGACGGCGCGCGCTTCACGGTGCGGCTGCCCGCCATTCACGCCGACTCCGATGAGTCCGACCGGCCCGTCACTCCGCCCGCCGAGGCCAGCGCCCGCGCGCGCTCCTACGTGGATGCCGCGCTGCGCTGGATGCCGGACGCCGAAGAGCGCGCGGACGCGGACACCGTGCCGCGCGAGGAAGACGCGCCGCTGGGCGCGGAAGGCGCCGTCGAGCCGACGCCGGCGGACGCGGAGCCGGGCCGCGTGCTGGTCGTCGACGACAACGCCGACCTGCGCGACTACATGCGCCGCATGCTGAGCGCGGCGGGTCACGAGGTGAGCGTCGCGCAGGACGGCGAGGCGGCGCTCGCGATGGCCCGCGCCGCGCCGCCGGAGGTCATCGTCTCCGATGTGATGATGCCGGGCCTCGACGGCTTCGGCCTGCTGCGCGCCGTGCGGGCGGACGCGCGCTTGCGCGAGATACCGGTCGTGCTGCTGTCGGCGCGCGCCGGCGAGGAAGCGCGCGTGAGCGGTCTCGAAGCCGGCGCCGACGATTACCTGACCAAGCCGTTCTCCGCGCGCGAGCTGCTGGCGCGCGTCGCGAGCAATCTGCGGCTGGCGCGGCTGCGCCACGAGACCGAGCAGAAGCTGCGCGACGAATCGCGCACGCTGGAGATCCTGAACCGCGTCGGCAACACGGTGGCGGGCGAACTCGAACTGAGCCGCGCGGTGCAGGTCGTCGTCGATGCCGCGACGGAACTGACCGGCGCCGCGTTCGGCGCGTTCTTCTACAACGTGATCGATGAACAGGGCGGGCGCTATACGCTCTACACGCTGTCGGGCGTGCCGAAGGACAGCTTCGACCGCTTCCCGATGCCGCGCAACACCGCCGTCTTCGGGCCGACCTTCGGGGGCGAAGGCATCGTCCGTTCGGACGACATCACGAAAGACCCGCGTTATGGCCACAACGCGCCGCATCACGGCATGCCGAAAGGTCATCTCGCCGTATGCAGCTATCTGGCCGCGCCAGTGCTCTCGCGCACGGGCGAAGTGCTCGGCGGCCTGTTCTTCGGGCATCCGGAAGCAGGCGTGTTCGGCGAGCGCGCGGAGCGGATCCTGGCGGGCATCGCGTCGCAGGCGGCCATCGCCATCGACAATGCGCGCCTCTTTCAGGCCGCGCAGGACGAGATCAGCGAACGCACCAAGGCGCAGGATGCGCTGCGCGATCTCAATGAAACGCTCGAACGCCGCGTGGCCGATGCCGTGGCCGACCGCGACCGCCTCTGGGAACTGAGCGAAGACCTGTTCTATGTCGCGAGCTTTGAAGGCGCGTTGCTGCGCGTGAGTCCGTCGTGGACGCATCTGCTCGGCTTCGACTCGCAGCGTTTGCATTCGCACACGGTGATGGATCTCGTCCATCCCGACGATGCCGCCGCCGCCGCCGTACAACTCGAGCGCCTGCGCTCGATGGGCCTGTCCGTGCGTTACGAATGCCGCCTGATGCGTCACGACGGCGGCTGGCGCTGGATTGCCTGGAACGTCGCGCTGGACCCGCGCACGCGGCGCATTCATGGCGTGGGACGCGACGTCACCGCCGAC
This sequence comes from Caballeronia sp. LZ032, assembly GCF_031451315.1. Classification (NCBI taxonomy): domain Bacteria; kingdom Pseudomonadati; phylum Pseudomonadota; class Betaproteobacteria; order Burkholderiales; family Burkholderiaceae; genus Caballeronia; species Caballeronia sp. LZ032. The sequence goes on along the minus strand of NZ_JARUXP010000003.1, from coordinate 420,666 downwards.
CGCGAAACCGCCGACGCGCTGCGCCACGCCGAAGAGGCGCTGCGGATGGCGCAGAAGATGGAGGCCATCGGCAAGCTGACGGGCGGCGTCGCGCATGACTTCAACAATTTGCTGCAGGTGATCGGCGGCAATCTGCAATTGCTGACCAAGGATGTGGCCGGGCGCGAGAAGGCCGAGCAGCGCGTGCGCAACGCGCTGGCGGGCGTCGCGCGCGGCGCGAACCTGGCGTCGCAACTGCTCGCCTTCGGCCGACGCCAGCCGCTCGCGCCGAAGGTCGTGAACCTCGGACGCTTCGTGCGCGGCCTCGACGACATGTTCCGCCGCGCGCTGGGCGACGGCATCGAGATCGAGACCATCGTGTCGGGCGGCTTGTGGAACACGCTCGTCGATCCGTTCCAGGTGGAGAACGCCCTGCTCAATCTGGCGATCAACGCACGCGACGCGATGAACGCGCACGGCAGGCTGACGATCGAGGCGGGCAACGCGTCGCTCGACGAAGCCTATGCGCTGCGCAACGCCGATGTCGCGCCAGGCCAGTACGTGATGGTCGCCGTGACGGATACGGGCGCGGGCATGTCGCCGGAAGTGCAGGAGCGCGCGTTCGAGCCGTTCTTCACGACCAAGCGCGAAGGCCAGGGCACGGGGCTCGGCCTCTCGATGGTGTATGGCTTCGTCAAGCAGTCGGGCGGCCACGTGAAGGTGTACAGCGAGGAAGGACACGGCACGACGGTGCGCATCTACCTGCCGCGCGCACGCGAGGAAGAGGATCTCGAAACTGCCATCGACGCCGGCCCGGCAAAGGGCGGCAGCGAGACGATCCTCGTCGTCGAGGACGACGAGGAAGTGCGCGCGACGGTCGTCGAGTTGCTCGCGGACCTCGGCTATCGCGTGCTGCGCGCGAAGGATGCGCAAAGTGCGCTGGCGATCGTCGAGAGCGGCGTGCCGGTGGATCTGCTGTTCACCGATGTCGTCATGCCCGGCCCCTTGCGCAGCACCGAGCTGGCCCGCAAGGCGCGCGAGCGTGTGCCGGGCATCGTGGTGCTGTTCACGTCGGGCTATACGGACAATGCCATCGTGCACGCCGGACGTCTCGACGAAGGCATCGATCTGCTGAGCAAGCCCTATACGCACGAGGCGTTGGCGCGCAAGGTTCGCCATGTGCTCGGGCAGCGGCCGGAGCAGACACAGCCCGCGGAGACAGCCGGACACGCCGTACCAAACGTCCCGGACGCCCCGACCGACGACGCGCTCGCGCACATGCGCGTGCTGTACGTCGAAGACAACGAACTGGTGCGCGTCAGCAGCGCGGAGTTGCTGCGCACGCTTGGTCTCGACCTGATGGAAGCGGGCAGCGTCGACGAAGCGATGACGCTGCTGCGCGCGCAGCGCTTCGAAGTGCTGCTGACGGATGTCGATCTCGCGGGAGAATCGGGCGTGGCGCTGGCCATTGCGGCGTCGCGCGAGTTGCCGGCGCTCGGCGTGGTGTTCGTGACCGGCTTCGACCTCTCGCTCAGCGACGAAGAACGGCGCGCCCTGCCCGGCGCCATCCATCTGCGCAAGCCGTTCGATCCCCTGGCATTGCTCAATGCGCTCAATGCGGCGGCGGTGAGATAGCGAAGTCAGGTACGCAGCGGCGTACTGCCCGAACGCCATCGCCAAAAGCTCCAGTTATTGTCGGGAGCACTGTCCGCATAGTCAGGATAAAGGTTCGCGTTGGCCTGCCTCGCCAGCAGGTTCACGCGTTTTGAGTCATTGTCCCAGGCGTACATGTACGAGCGGTAGAAAGGGCTGGTCGCGCCCGGGTAGTAGTAATTCATCCAGTAGGGCTGCCAGATCCGGTCGTCAGGAACCTTGGCCGCCGCCGCGGCGCCCACGGCCGCGCCGATCGATCCACCCGTCCCTATCCCCACCGGCCCGGCCGACAATCCGCCGGCCACGGCGCCCACGACCGTCGCGCCAACGCCTATCGCACCCTTCGTGAAGTTGGTGGCGTCGCTGGCGGCCAGTTGAGGCTCGTACGCCCAGATAACGACCTTGCTGCCGTCGTCAAAATCGAATTGCCGTGTGTGCGGATTGCCGTCCACCGGCTTGCCATAGCGAAAGAAGCGGCCCTGCGTGTCCCAACTGGCGCTCGATGCCGCCCATGCGTTTCGATAGCCCGTGGGCGGGCCCAGCGGCGCGCTATCGACGAAGCGGAAGAGAAACGGCTCGCCATGACTGAACTCCACGCGCGAAAGGTCCTCGTTCGGCCGCTGCTCCGGTAACGGCTGAGTCACATTGTGCGGCGCCGCGGCGTCGGGAATCATCCCGGCGGAACTCGCATTGCCCGCCGATCCGCCGGCAGGCTCCGGCTGAAAGTACGTGTGGTCCGGGACGGCGGTCCCTGGCCACGGCTGGCCCAGTTCGTGAAAGTCGGGACTCGCATCCTGATTCCCGGCGAGCACATCGAGGCGTTCGAAAAAAGCCCGCGCATGCGCCCCATTGCGTTCGGCGGCATCGATCAGCGCGGCGCGCTGGACCTGCTGGTGATAGTAGCTGCGCGCGTTGTCACCATAGCTGGTGAAGTTCGTCGTCTGCCAGCCCATCTCCCTTGCCACCCGCTGCGCGAGCAGCTCGGTCGGGCCCAGGCTCGTCTGCGGCGCATCCGGGTCAGGGTCGCGCGAGTTCGTCGTCAGATGGGCGATCTCATGGACCAGGCCCACGCGCCACGCATCCAGGTACGTCGAATTCTCATTCGGCGCGGCGCTGATGTTCACGTACGGCGGCTGCTCGGGCGTTCTGGGCTGGGCACTGGTGTAGAGCGAGAGCGGCATGTTTGTTGCGGGGTTGAGCCGTAGATACATCGACGTCATCTCGCGGATGTTGCGGAAATCGCCCCGGAACTGCGGCGTGTGGTAATAGCGGTTCCGGAATCCGATGTCCCCGATCCGCTCGCCGCCCTGATGCAGACCGAAACTCACCATGTCGCGGAATGTCTCCGACCGGTCCAAAGCGTCCAGCATGGTGTTGCCGATCATGTCGGCCGTCTGCGTATCGATCAGCCTGCTGTGGCTGTTCTGCACTGCGCGTATCGCGCCCCACCGCGCATCATTGAGTTCAGCATCGCTCAACGGGCTGGCATGGCCTTTTTCGACCACGTAATCGGCGTAGGCGTCGGACGAGGCCGCCGGTGGATCGGGGTCCTCGCGCTTCACGCGCGCCAGGTCCACGTCGGCGGAGGGCAGTTGGGCTTGGGTCGGCACCCATGACGAAGAGGAATCCTTCTGGCCGGGGGGCTTCGGCGCTTCGCCGTCTCCGGCGGAAGCGAGTGAATCGCCGGGCGGGGATGGCTGGGATCGCTGCGACGATTCTGACGATTCCGACGATTCGACGTTGTCGGCAGGCTGCGGGTTCGCCGGAGCGGGAGACGCCGGTTGGTCGTCATCTGCAGTAGGAGCGGCATTGCTGGACGTGGCACTGGTACTGGCTCCGGAAACGATCATGAACTCACTCCTGCTCGACATTCTCGATAAACACGCTCGGCCCATTCCGGCCATCGCCCTGTCAGGTTCTCTGCGGCGTATCACCCGAGCGCCACCGCCAGAAACGCCACTGATCGTCGGGGTCGCTGTCGGCGTAGTCGGGGTAAAGGTTCGGGTCGGCCAACTGCGTTAGCAGCTTGACGCGATCCGGGTTGCTGTCCCACGGGTACATGTACTGGCTGTAGAAAGGACTCGCGGCGCCCTTGTAGTAGTAGTTGATGTCATACGGCTGCCAGATCCGGTCATACGGAACCTTGGCCGCCGCCGCGGCGCCCACGGCCGCGCCGATCGACCCACCCGCCACTGCCCCCGCCGGGCCGCCCGCCACGCCGCCGGCCACCGCGCCCAGGACCGCCGCACCCACGCCTATCGCGCCCTTCTCGAAGTTGGTGCCGTCGCTATTGGCCAGTTGAGGCTGGTGTGCGGAGATGACGACCTTGCTGCCGTCGTCGAAATCGAACTGGCGCACGTGCGGATTGCCATCCACCGGCTTGCCATAGCGAAAGAAGCGGCCCTGCGTGTCCCAACTGGCGCTCGATGCTGCCCATGCGCTCGCGAAGCCTGTTGGCGGACCCAGCGGCGTGCTCTGCGCGAAGCGGAACAGAAACGGCTCGCCCTGATAGAACTGCACGTGGGTGAGGTCCTCGCTCGGCGGCTGCTCGGGCAACGGCTGGGTCACGTTGTGCGGCGCCGCCGCTTCGGGAATCATCCCGACGGCGCTCAAATTGCTCGCGGACGTGCCGGCAGGCTCCGGCTGGAAATACGTGTGATCGGACGCGGCGGCCCCCGCCGCCGGCTCTTCGAGTTCATGGAAGTCGGGGCTGGCATGGCTGCGTTCGCTGAGTACCTCAAGCCGTTCGAAGAAGGCCCGGGCGTGAGGCGCATTGCGCTCTGCCGCGTCGATCAGAGCGGCGCGTTCGAGATGCTCGAAGTAACTTGTTCGATCCTCCGAGCCATAACTTTCGAACCGCGGAGGGTGCCAGCCCAGCTCGTCCGCCACCCGGTAGGCGAGGATCTCGGTCGGACCCATGCGGTCTTCCGACGAGTCCGTCGAAGGATCTTCCGAGTCGGTTAACTGATGCGCGAGTTCGTGTATCAACCCCAGGCGCCAGGTATCCATGAGCGGAGAACCTGCATTCGGCACCACGCCGACATTGACCCACGGCGGCTGATACTCGTCCCGTGAATGGGCGCTGACGTCGACTTCCAGCGGCATGTCCGTGGAAGATTGTCTTCGCAGGTAATCAGCCGTCATGGTGTGAATCGTGCGTTCCTCGCCGTGGAACCCGAAACGGTAGTCGTACTCGTTGCGGTAGTCGAGGTCGCCTAGCCGCTCGCCGCCATGACGCTGACCGTAGCTCACCATGGACTGGAAGGTCGGCGACCGGTTCAGCGCATCCAGTATCGTGTTGCCGATGGCGTCTGCGGTCTGCGAATCGGCCAGCATGCTGTGACTGGCCTGCACGGAACGCACCGCGCTCCAGCGCGCTTCGTTCAGCTCCGTCGCGCTCAGTGGTTGCTCCTGACCAAGCTTCACAACATGGTCGGCATAGGCATCGGCGGCGGCAAGCGGTTCGTCGTCGGAGTCTTCGCTGGAGTCGTCCCGTTTGACGCGCGTCGGGGCGGATTCGTCGGGAGCGATCTGCGACTGGGTCGACATCTCCGAACGAGGGAGGTCAACCTCACCGGAAGAAGTCGATGAAGCGCCTTCGGCCGGTTGCGCGAGATCCGCCGATTCGGCGTTCGACGAATCATCACCTTCTGTCGTGAAGGCGGCGTTGCCCGAGGTGGCGCTGGAAACGAGCATGGGGAGGTGTCCGGATGAAGGCGGGTGATTGCGAGGCAATCGTGCCGCCTTCCGCCTCCCCTCGGGTGCTAGCGGAATATCGCCCGGCCTGCGGGCATCAGCGCGCCCGCCGCTTCCGCACGGCCTCCGCGAGCAGTTCCAGCACCGGCTCGCTTTGCGTCCAGCCGAGGCAGGCATCGGTGATCGATACGCCATGCCTGAGCGGCACGCCCGGCTTCAGGTCCTGACGGCCCTCTTCCAGATGGCTCTCGATCATCACGCCGGTGATGCGCCGCTCGCCCGCTTCGAGCTGGCGCGCGATGTCCTGCGCGACATCCACCTGGCGCAGATGCGACTTGTTCGAGTTGGCATGCGAGCAGTCGATCATGACCTGCTCGCGCTGACCCAGCTTCGCCAGCGACGCGCACGCTTCGCCGACGCCTTGCGCGTCGTAGTTCGGGCCGTTCTTGCCGCCGCGCAGGATCACGTGGCAGTCGTCGTTGCCGCGCGTTTCGAAGATCGCGGCCATGCCCATCTTGGTCATGCCCATGAACGCGTGACTGGCGCGCGCCGCGACGATGGCGTCCGCCGCCACCTGCACGCCGCCGTCGGTGCCGTTCTTGAAGCCGATGGGACAGCTCAAACCCGACGCCAGTTGCCGATGACTTTGCGATTCCGTCGTACGTGCGCCGATGGCGCCCCACGCGATCAGATCCGCGATGTACTGCGGGCTGAGCAAGTCGAGGAACTCGGTTGCGGTGGGCAGGCCGAGCTCGCTGATGTCGAGCAGAAGTTCACGCGCGCGGCGCAGGCCTTCGTTGATGCGGAAGCTGCCGTCGAGGCGCGGATCGTTGATATAGCCTTTCCAGCCCACCGTGGTGCGCGGCTTTTCGAAGTACACCCGCATCACGATGAGCAGATCGTCGCGCAGCTTCCCGGCGACCGTCTTCAGGCGACGCGCGTATTCCATGGCCTGATCGTGATCGTGAATGGAACACGGCCCGACGACGACCACGAGCCTGTCGTCCTGGCCGTGGAGAATCCGGGCGATCCCCGCGCGGCATTCTTCCACCAGCGTCTGCACGCCGGGCGTCACGGGCAGTTCGTCGAGCAGCAACGCGGGGGAAATCAGCGGACGCACGGCGCCGATGCGCGTGTCATCGATGCGGGTCGTGTCTTGCGTGGAGTCGGCCACGCCTGCCTCCTGATCGCGGGAGGGATTGTCGATGCGGGTCAAGATGGGCTCCGTCATGCGTTATCAATGCAAAAAACCGGTATCTCACGCGAAGAATCCGCGCGTGGGTGGCCTTGCGGCGCAAACATCCATTATCGCATCCACGCCAGGCCTGTCGCGCGGTCCGTCCTGCAACAATGCGTATGATGGCAAGAACGGATCCATTCACAAGGAGCAGAACATGCGTATCGAAACCTCTTTCCTGTTCGATCTGGACGGCACGCTGGTCGACAGCGTCTATCAGCATGTGCTGGCGTGGAAGGAAGCGCTCGATGCGGAAGGCATCGAGTTGTCGGTGTGGCGCATTCATCGCAAGATCGGCATGAGCGGCGGGTTGTTCACGAACCAGCTATTGCGCGAGACTCATGGCACGATCAGTCCGGACCGAGTCGAGCGGCTGCGTCAACTGCATGCGGCGGCTTACCAGCGGCTGCGCGCGCAGGTCTGCCCGCTGCCGGGGGCGCGCGAACTGCTCGATGCGCTGACGCAGGCCGGCACGCGCTGGGCCATCGCGACGAGCGGACGCATGGAAACCGCCCAGCTCAACCTCGAAGCGCTGGGCGTGGATCCGTCGAAGCAGGTCGTCGTCACGCGCGATCAGGTGAAGTACGCGAAGCCGGACCCGGATCTGTTTCTCGCCGCGGCCGCGCGCCTGAACGTGCCGATCGAGAATACCGTCGTGGTCGGCGACAGCATCTGGGACATGCTCGCCGCGCGTCGCTGCCGCTCGCTGGGCGTGGGCTTGCTGTCGGGCGGATATGGCAGCGACGAACTGGAACGCTCGGGCGCTCTGCGCGTCTATGAAGATCCCGCCGATCTGCTGCTGCATCTCGATGAAGTCGCCGCGCGTCCCTGAGGTCCATGCTGCATGACACATTCGACTTCCATCACGATGCGCCCCTGGGGCGATGTGCAGCTCTATACGTTGCGTAACGAAAGCGGCATGCAGATCGACATCAGCGATCTCGGCGCGACCCTGGTCTCGTGGCGCGCGCCCGACCGCGACGGCCATTTCGCCGATGTGCTGCTCAGCCACGATGCGCCCGACGATTACCTGAACAGCACGGCCTTCATGGGCGCGATCGTCGGGCGATGGGCGAACCGGATTCGCGACGGGCGGTTTGTTATCGACGGTGTCGCTTATCAGGTCGAGCGCAACGAAGGCGCGAATCACCTGCATGGCGGCTCAGCGGGGTTTCATCGGCAGATGTGGCAGGCGCGCATCGACGGCGCCGCACTGATCCTGAGCTTGCATCCGGACGCCGGGGCAGCGGGCTTTCCGGGCAATCTCGACGTGAGCGTGCGCTATGCGCTCGATGCACACGGCACGTTATCCATCGACTACGAAGCGCGCACCGACGCGCCCACCGCGCTCAATCTGACGAATCACGCTTACTTCAATCTGAGCGGCAGCGTGGCGCCGGAGGCCGACATTCGCGATCACGAGATCACGATAGCTTCGGACGCATACTTCGCGATCGACGCAGGCTCGATACCGATTGCCCGCGAAGACGTGGCGGGCACGGCGTTTGATTGGCGTCAGCCGCAATCGATTCGCGCGCGACTCGATGAATCCAATGAGCAAGTGAAACTCGCCGGAGGTTTCGACCATTGCTACGTGCTGCACGACGGCAAGTCGCAGGATCTCCGCGATGCGGCCACGGCGTATGACGCATCGAGCGGCCGCGAATTGCTGGTCGCGACGGACGCGCGCGGATTGCAGTTCTATACCGGCAATCATCTTGAAGGCGAAGCGGCGCGCGGCGGAGCGCGCTACCGAAAACATGCGGGATTGTGTCTCGAAGCCGGCGGGTTTCCCGATGGCATCAATATGGACGGTCCAGCAAGAAGCGACGCCGTGCTCCGGCCCGGTGAAAGCTTTCGCCAGCGCACGCGCTATACCTTGCGCGTGCGCTAAACGGGGCGCTGGATGAAAGGCCAGCTCAAGGACTCGAATTCCGCCTTGTCCGTGTTGAACAAGCTCTCGTACCTTCGAATAAACTCCTTCATCTTGATTGGATCGGAACGAAGGTTTTTCAGCGCGTACATTGTCAGGGCAAAGCTATCCGGATTCGAGGCCATCTTGGGCGACAGGTTCATCAACGTGTCATTGAGAATGCCCCGAACCAGTTCCTTGTTTTCGAACGCCTTCTCCACGTCCTGAGCCGTCTTGAAGCGGTAGACCGAGTCTTTCACGTTCGGCGGATTGCGTGCATAGGCGAGCGTGAATTTGACTCGGCTGTCGTAGCGGTGGTCCGACAGCAAGGTATCGATGCTGAGATTCTTCAATTGCCCGTCTGCTCCCGCCTCTTTCAGGTGGCCACCAGCATAGGAAATCAGGTTGTTCACATCCATGCCACCCTGCTCCAGCTTCGCATACCAGTCGAAGGGACACTTGCTGTGCACGTGGAAACTCTCATGAACCATGGTTAGCGCCATGCCCTCCGAGAAGCTCTCGGCCAAGTGGTTCTCGAAAATCTTCATGCCAGTCGAGTACGCCACCATCAGCACGACGGATTCGCCGCCGACGTTCTTCGCCGGCGTGAGTCTCACTGACTGCGACGACGTCGTGACGATGTCTCGCGGCGGCACCCGGTTGGGCCCGGCGACCGTTCCCATGACGGCGGTGCTTTCCCTCAGATCACCGAGGTCGTAGGAGACGTCGGTAGACGGTCTCAGCTGTTCGAGCGCGATGACCGACGCGTTGATTCTGGTCGTCAGCTCCTTCTTCAGTTCAGGTGAATGGCCGCCCATGAAGATATCGAGTACCTTGTCGACGTCCGATTCCTGCGAGTGCAATGTTTCCAGCCCGCTCGTGAGTACCCTGCGGCCTTCGTCGCGGCTCGAGCGGATCAGGGCGCGCATTTCGTTGCCGCGCTCCTTGGTCAAGCGGGTATCGAAATGCAGGATCGGCTTGGTTTCGTATGGAAATCCCTTGAGCGCTTTTGGCGGAGATTGTCTCCATCCACGATCCGTGTGATAGAGATATTCACTGGCTTCCGTCGGGGCAGCAGGGTTCACCAGACGGTATTGATTGCGCGCGCCGTCGAATGTCAGCAGATAGCGGTTGCCACTCTGCTCGAGCAGATAGAGATTCTTCAGGTTCTCATTGCCCACGACCTTCCAGAGTTTCGTATCCGCGCTTGTCGATGCGCTTGCAGACACGCCTGCCGCAGCGCTCGTCGAGGCACTGGCGACGGGCTCCGCCTGAGAACCGTTGTACACGGCATGAACCCTTTCGAGCTTGCCTGCGGGAAGTTGACTCTCCGTGAGCTTGAATTCGTCGTCTATTTTCTTGAAGACGATATCGACTGTATCCTGGGGCAGGTAGACGCTCGCGCCGAAGAACGGCTCCTGATCTTTCAAGACTGTTGCCCGACCGAAATTACCCGCTTTGAAAGCGGGCCCAGGACGTAACGTACGCCACGGGACCGGGCTGTGGAAGTCGAGAATCATCATACCGAGGGCCTTGCCCGCCTGGATGACGCCGTCCACTGCTGCGTCGCCTGCCTCATACACCGCGTATCTGAGAAGCTCCGCACCAGTCAGGCCGTTTCGAACACCTTGCGACACAATCTTGACGGCCGCTTCGGCTCCCGCGTCGAACAGCTCCTCAAGTCCGGGCACGAGTGCCAGCACCGTCATCACCGCATCAACGCCGAGCTGCAAGAACGAAGGCCGATAATGACGGTCCACTAACCACATGTAGATTTCTTCGAAAAACGGAAGGGGAGGCACGGACGCCTTCGCCTTTGACATGGTGTACAGGTCTTCCTTCAGCACGTCTACCGTGTCGGAGAGCGTGTCGCAAACCATCGTCAATAGCGCGGAGAAGACTGTCGTTCCCGGTGCTAGTTGCTTTCTCTCCCTTTTCGCACCGAAATACCACTTCGTGTCACCCCGATGAGGCGGAAGACGCAACGTTTCCCCGGACCAGAACTCTCCGTCGTTAACTTTTACGGGCAGGTATTTCCACCATAGAGTTCTTGTCTTTAATTGCTCTTGAGGGATCTTTTCACAGAATTCAACCTTCCCGCTCGAACCGAAGGGAACGTAAAGCCTGACCACCATCCACTCCGAACTACTCAGCTTTATATAGGCCTCACGAAGATAAAGGAACGGATCATATATCAGATAGACCTGCTTCACATCGTACATCTCTTCGACGGTCATTTTGGCCTCGATGATCTTCAACGAGGTGATCCACGCAGCCTCGTATTTCAGGAAGCCCAGGTCCTCATAGTCTGCGAACTGGTTGTAGTAAGCAGTATCGCTGACACACAGCGCACTCGGCTTGATTTGCGACAACGAAAAGAAATGCTCGGGCGCGGGCCCAATGGTCTGCCAAAAATTCATGTCCCGCTTCGCCTGCTCGAATCTCAGAACAATCCCTTCCATCGCGCCGGCACTGACTGAAGACGCACGCTTGTTCGAAGTGACGAGGTGATAGACCAAAGCGGCCAGAACCTGGGCGCTTGCGACCGACTCAACACCATCATTGGTGGGGAGCAGATCGCCAGCCAGGGCCTTGACCGAGTTCTGCGCCGACAAGACGTCGCGATAATCCCCCTTCGCCTTGAACCAGTATCTGCTCTCAGGAAAGCGGGCCAGCTTTGCCACCAGCTCCGAGAAATTGTGATGAATGCTCCACTGTGTTTCGAGGTAAAGACGAGCGCCCTGGAGCAACGCCAATTGCGGTGCTGCTGTATGAGTGCTGCTCTGAGCAGCGATTTCCCAAACCAGGTCGGACAACAAGCCGCTATACATCAACCCGTATAGCCAATGACTGGAACTCGCAGTCGCACCTTCCAGAGTCTTTAATGCAGCAGTCTCTCGCGCCCACCCCATCGCGACTCCAGCCGCAAAAACATTCTCCTTGAAACTGGTCAGCCACTCCTCGAGTTCGAGGATAGTGATGTCGAACCCGTCGCGCCGCGCCTGAAGCCTTGTGACTTCTTTCTGCAAGTAAATGTCTTCCAATGGCGCCCTTCCGTCCGGGAAGTATTTCATCATCTCGTCCGCACGTTCTTTCGCCTTGATGGCGGCCTTCAGCTGGACCGCCACCGTATTTCTTTGCCCTCGCGTTTTCTCGAGATCTGCTTGCTTTTCAGTCGACGACCCGCGGACCAGATAAGCTTGACGGAAATCGATGTCGTCGAACGCCTCTCGCTCTTGCGAGATGAGCGTCCAATATTGGCTGATACCCTTCTCGTTCCATAGCCGGCTGGCGTCGACGCTGGCTGCGGATCTGGACGAATTCAATCCGCTATTTTTCTGTTCCGTTATGCTCTTCAAAAATACCGTCTGAAATTTAAGTTTCAGTGCTTTCCTGAAGTTCTCACTTTCCGGGTTTTGATAACTTTCATGAATCTCGTGATCTGCCGAATTGTCAAGCGCATCGAGCACCTGAGACCAGGTCGAAAAGCCGTCTCTTCCCAGTAGCCCACTCAAAGAGCTATTCAGTCCCTGGAACGAGCCTGTCTTGAACAGCTCGCTCAACGCTGCGAACAGCGGAGCACTGGAGACCGAAGTCCATTCTCCTCCGGACTTGACCAACGTGCACATCCTGATTCGCTCGGCATCACCAAACAGGATGCCCAAGTGAGGTGCCAGGAGCGAAAACGGCCAATACATTCCATCCATGCTCAGAAACAGTTGATCATTGTGGACGTACACCATTCCATCCACGCCAGCGCCCGTTTTTTCGTCCGCGAACGCATAGGCGGGGTCGAATGAATCCACGATGCCCCGCACATCTTTGCTGACCGAGAAGAAGCCGCTGTCGGCCGTGGATGCCGCTGTACTGCTCTCTTCCAGAACCCATTTTCCCTGCTTGTCTTTCTGCAGCGGCACCCAAGAAGCGCTGTTGAAACTGGCGTATTGATCGCCGATCTTGACCGTTTCACGGAGGGTTTTTTCGGAAAAGCCTTCGGACGGAATCGTGACTGCCTCGCAGATGTAGAGTTTTCCCCTGATTCTCAACAATGGGGCTCGACTTTTGGACTCGAATTTTCCTGGAAGAAGAGCCCACGCAGCGGCCGGATAGTTGATGCTTACAGGCATGACTTGAGCCGTCACACGATCCGCCAAAGCGATGGACACGTATTCGATATCCTCCAGCCAGAATTCATTACGATCGTTATGGATCAATGACCGCCAATTCATTTTTTCGTCCAGTGCTGCATGAATTGGATCCCGATAGGGAGCCTCGTCGATGTCATGAATCTCCCATATCTCGCGATAGCTGCCACCTGGATACTTCAACAAGTCTTTCTCGACTCTCTTGCACTTGTAGTAAAGACCGTCAAGAAGCAGAAACTTCTGATCTGGAGAACCGACGGTGTAATACATGCCCGGTGATTCGTCCTGCACCAGATTGGGCACCGAAGGTTTGCCGATCAGGAATGCCTTTGCTCGGGCTATCAGATCGTCGGAGAACTTTCTGGGCATGGGCTGCGGCCTGACGACCGTTGCAATCTCCCAGATCTTGCTGGCCGGGTTCCGTTTAAGATACAGCCGTTCAGTGGAAACACCTGCGCCGCCGAAGACGCACAACAGATTGGGGTGAAACACCGTAGCGGAGCGATATTTTCCGTCTATTGCAATGTAACAGGCGCCGCCCCAATGCGTATATAGCCGTCCTTCAACGCCTGCAGCCTCATCGGGATAGTGAAACACCTCTTCGACGGACCATCGCCTGATTGCTCTCGACACCGATGGATCGAGATAGCTCTCTGTCGCAACGGCGGGCACCGGCTTCGTGGGAGCATGCAACGGGGTCCATTTTTTATTCTCTCTCTTGACGAAAATGTTTCTGTCGGCGTCATTCAAAGAGAAAACTTTGCCGATGATAAAGTCGAAGCCCAGATACTTGGAAGCTTCAGCTGTCTGGAGATGAATTCTCCAGTAGCGACCTGCAATGAAGATATACGCGCGGCTTCGCTGCGCATTGCAATATATGCCGTCTTCCTCCTTCGTCGCGAAGTCACCCTGCCTGGGTTTGTAGTGGGCCGACTGGGTGAAACGTTCCAGGACCATGGCCGTCAGGTGATCACTCACCTCTGAATAGCGCGGCAAGGCCCAAAATTCCATGGAACCTTCCTGAGCGGCTGCTCCAAGAGGGGCTGCCTGCCGCCTGGAAACCACATGACCCGAATGAAGCGCGCTGGCATCGAACGGCACATCGATGACGATGTCCATCTGACGCGCAGCAGCCTGATGAGCGACGCTCAGAACCGCATCATCCACAACGCCGGCGGACCGGCTATATCTGAGCCACGCCTGACGGGACGCCCATCCCACCGCAGCCAGCGACATGCTCCCTATCAGCCCGCCCACGATCAACTCGGCTTTCGTCGGCCGCCATCGCTCAACCTGAACGCCGGGTGAAGCCGCTACAACATCGCCCGGTACTATCTGCGTTGCCGCCGGCTTGTCGAGCAACTCGCTCGATTCCTGCGACGCCTCACTTGGGCGTACTTCCGTCAGATCCTGGAGCGGTATCGCCGGTTCGGCCAAGGGTTCATTGACCTCCTTGTCCTGATTGCCGGACACCGTTGAGCGCCTCCGGCCGATCGCCATATGACAGAAGTACCCGATCACGCCCAACAGCCCCAAACCGCCCGCCACCCCCGCCACGATGGGTTTCCAGCGCGCGCACAAGTCCTGTTCATCGGACGCAATGACGAAGTCATGCAGCCTGACCTGGTTGTCCTCATTCCAGTATTCGATCCCGCGCGCCTCGAGGATGTCTTCCGGATCCGCAGGCACTTGCAAGGCGTCGATGTCCGCTTCGGCCAGTTGCGGGATCAGAACCGGTCCGCCGCCCTTGCCCCCTCGCACACGACGCCTTGTCCACCATCGATCCATCATCCTTGCAAGCGGCCGCCGTCCATGTTCATTCACCGCTCGCTCGTTCACGATCAGGCAGAACGCGCGCTCTTCCGAATCCCATTTCACCGGGAACGCGTGTCCGTCGGACTGAACGTAGCAGCGTCCATCCACCCGGAAGATGCCTTGGCTGTCTTCCTCCACGCCTGCAAGCGATACATCACGCGCAAAGCACGCCGCAAGAGGCGTCAGCACTGCCCCACTGGATTCACCGCTGATGGTCGTGGCGCAGGCCTTGCCCAATACCGATGTGATGGCGTCCTGAAGCGCACCGGCAACCCATGCCTCCGTCTGCTCTTCGATTCTTGTCCTCAGCCGCTGAACGGCGGGTGTGTCACTGTCCGCGAGTGAACGCATCATCGCAGCGGTCCAGTCGAACCAGTTCCGCGCTCCGGATGTTTCAATCCGGACCTGTCCGCGCAGTTCCCATAGCGCAGGCAATAGTGGCAACAGATGGACTAGCGTGTTCATGCCGGTCCAGCCCAGCATGTGCAACTTGCGCACATCGGTTTCGAGCTGTTCCAGTCGCTCGCTTCGTTCCTCCACATCCGCGCGGGCCAGCGCCTGGAAGGACCACGCAAGCCGCATGGCAAACAAGGCATCGCACAGCACCTTCGACTCCGAGGACTCGCGGAGATCGCACAGCACGCCCGCCCAGTCCCAGTGATCGGCGTAGATCGACAGGCGTTGCGCCAGCGTCATGGTTCGCGCGAGATCGGCGGACGTCGCGCCGGGAAGACATCGGAATGCCGCAGCGGGATCGTGCATGACGTCCTTCTCGACGGTTTTGAAGAAGTTGCGCGCCGTTTGCTTCCAGGTCGTTGCGATCTGAGTGCTCTTCACCCAGTGCAGGATTTGCTTCGCCTGCGTGCCAAAGGGGACATAGGCCAGCGCACCTTCCAGGGTCGAGAGCGCTGCCGCCGGAAGATGACTCAGCAATGCAAGATTGAACACAGTGTTCGCCGCGGCCGTCCACGACTTGCACTGCGTGAGCTCGAGCAATGCGTCGAACCAGGCGCCCACATGTTCGTCGCTGATGAACGCCCTCCGCCACTCCGTCACCGGCAGGCCGCCGGCCTCCAGCAGATGCCCCAGTTCGGGCTCCGAAAGCTGCCACATCAGCCACTGCGCTTGCTCGACCGGTGGCGCCGAGACGGGAAAGCGCGTCATGCGAAGAAACACGACGCGACCGGGCCGAACAATCCCGGCGACGCCGACAGGAAGCCGTCCAAGGGTCTCGTCAGTAAGATGCTCGCTCTGCAGCGTTTCCAGCGTCCAGCTCAGCTGGTCGGCAAGCGATCCGGAATCCGGATAGCTTTTCCATGCCGGCAGCAGTCCGCTCAATTGACGCGCCACTTGCAGCAGCGGTTGCATGAATTCAGGCAGCCAGGAAGTCGCGCCCTGATCCTGAAGAAACGATTGCATGACATCCTCGAATCCGGGGCTTGCAGGCAGACGCGAAAGCGCTTCGAACTGTCGTACCATCACGTCCAGTGCACGCACCACGGACTCGGTCGAGTCTCCGGACCTTTCGGGAAGCACGTCGAGCAGATGCGGCAGCGAGGCCCTGAGTTGCTCGACAATCGCCCGCAAACGCGGAATCGTCTCCTGCGCATTCGCTGAGCGGCCGACGGCAACTCCCGCGGATGTCACGCGCAATACTTGCGACACTTGCAGAATCAGCTCTCGCGCGCTTTGAGGAAGTAGCTTCAGATCAGCCGCCGAAAATCGATCGATCGCTTGCATCAATCCATTCAGCTTTGCATCCAGGGGACTGTCGGCTTTGGTAATGGCCATCGCCGATGCATGAAAGCCACGCGCCGCGGCATAGCCCCGCGTCAAGCCAACGAAAAGATCGATAGCCGGGAACGCGCGCTCGGGAAGCAAATGCTTCAGCTCCGGAGAGCATTCTTTGGCGATATAGGCGGCGCATCCTTCCAGCCGCGCGCGCAAACTCGTGGGACGGCTCATGATTGCGCTCATCGCTTCATATGCACGAACGTACGCAGTGATGTGACGCCTGATGGTATCGAGGTAATCCAGCGTCTCTCTTGGTCTCGCGCCCGCCCAGTCTTTCAGCGCCTCCACGACTTCTTTCACGGAGGAACCGCGACGCGCCGCCTCGAACGCCTCATAGGCCCGCGCGACCTCGCGCATGAGCGCCGACGATTCCGCGTCTTCGAGAAGCATGCGCGAGAGTTCGGAGGGAAGACTGCGTGCGAGCCGCCCGACCCAGCCACGCCCGTGCCCGTCATGATTGCCGCTCGAGTTGGCTTCTTCGGAGCGAAGTCGCCCGTATAACTCGCGCACGGCATCCGCGTGACGCATGATCCTTTTCAGGCTGGCCAGCATGGGCTGCATCCGCGCCGGCAGACGACGTTCGAAGCTTGTCAGCGCACGCAGAGAGCTGTCCAGCTTGTCCATCCATGAACCGCCGCGCTCATCCACGCGACGCAGAGACTCGCCGATATTCTTCGCGCATCGCCAGATGCCGATCGCACCCTTGAGGTTATCGGCAGTCGCGGTAATGCGCGACTGCATGCACCCGGGAAGCCACTCCGCATAGCGCGGCAGCATATCGGCCAGCTGGATCAATTGCTCGTCCCACGGTGCGGCACTCGACCAGATGGCTTCCAGATCCTCATAAGCCTGTCTGGCAGCGAGCGCATGATGAAAGGCGCTCCCCGCCACTTGCAGCACGGCGCGAACCAGTACTTGTTCGAACATCTGCTGGAGGCCGGCCTGCCCGCCTCGCGAGACCTGTTCGGAATCTTCGATCACATCCGGCCCGGCGTGCTCGACCCTCCATCCCGTACGTTGAACGCGCCGGTCGAATAATGACGCCCGGCGATTCCTCAAACCTTCATCTTCGAAATACAGATCCACCCATGCTCCCGCACTTGCAATGAAACGCGCTCAGCCGAGTGGTTCGAATCCGGATGCGGATAACTTTTCCACATGACGCGCACCGTGCATGATGAATGGGATCATCGAGATTGCTTAACGCATATAACAATGCGACGATTCAGACTTAAGCGTCTGATGGCCTTCTGTTTGCAAAGGAACGGAGGGGACTGCGCGTCAAATTTAAACTGCGGAGGGAGAGGAGGTCATGACGTTGAAGATGCGCGACGCATCAAGCCTTCGCTCGCACGCCAGGCGCAATGCTGGAAGGAATAGCTTCGAGAAAGCCGTGCCCCATCTCCTTCTCGAAGCGAGCGGGGCTGCCTTCCCAGATAATGGACGCGTGTTCGAGCACATAGACACGGTTCGCGTGCGGCAATGCAAACGTGACGTTCTGCTCGCCGAGCAGCACGGTAATCGGCGTTGTCTTCTGCAACAAATCCATCGCTTTCGACAACTGCTCGAGTATCACCGGTGCGAGGCCAAGCGTGGGTTCGTCGAGAACAAGAAGCCTGGGCTGCATCATCAGCGCGCGCGCGATGGCGAGCATCTGCTGTTCGCCACCCGACAGCGTACGCGCGGTCTGAGCCTGACGCGCCCGCAGTATGGGAAACAGCTCGAATAGCCATTCGAGCTGATCCGCGCGTACCTTGTCGGCGAGATGATAACCGCCAAGATCAAGGTTTTCGCGCACCGTCATGTCGCCGAATAACTCACGTGTTTCAGGACACTGGACAATGCCGGAGCGCGCGATCGCCGCGCCGCTCATGCCTTTCAGGTCCTGCGTGCCATAGCGTATCGTTCCCTGGTACGGCACCAGTCCCGAGATGGCATTGAACAAGGTTGTCTTGCCCGCGCCGTTCAATCCAACTACTGAGACGAACTCGCCCTCGCGCACATGCAGGTTCACGCTGTCGAGGGCGCGCGCCTTGCCGTATAGCACGCCCACATTCTCCACCCGAAGAATCTCGGGCCTGCTGTTCGCCACCTGCGTGACGCGCTCGCGTGCCTCGATCTTGCCGCCGAGATAGACGCGCCGCACCGTCTCGTTGCGCATCACCTCGTCCGCCGTGCCTTCGGCCACGTATTCGCCGAGATACATCGCGAGTACCCGGTCCGCGAGCGCCGCCAGACTCTTTACGTTGTGATCGACCAGCAGCACCGCGCGCCCCTCCGCGCGGAAGCCGCGAATCAGTTCAGAGAACGTTTCGGACTCGGCGGCAGTGAGACCGGCAAAGGGTTCGTCGACGAGCACGACTCGCGGATCGCGTGCGATCGCCTTCGCCATTTCCATGCGCCGCAGATCCGCGAACGGCAAGGTAGCCGGATGCCGATGCATTACGCCGCCGAGGCCCACGCGTTCAGCAATCTGGCGCGCGCGTCGGTTGACATGTGGATCGGCCGCAAGCTTCACGAGCGAATCGGGCAACAGCGCCAGCTTGATATGTTCCAGCACGGTCTGGCGATGCAACGGCCGCGAATGCTGGAACACGATGCCCACGCCCGCGCGCGCAATGCGATGCGGCAGCCAGCCGGCCATCTCCACACCATTGACCTTGATGGAGCCCGCATTGGGTCGCTCGATGCCCATGATGAGCTTCATGACCGTCGACTTGCCGGAGCCGTTCGGTCCAATCAGGCCAAGAATCTCCCCCGGCCGGATTTCGAAGCTGATGTCCTTTACCGCGATCAGACCGCCGAAGCGCTTGGTCAGTCCGTGCACGGCAAGCAGAGGCGCGCGGTTCTCGTCGTCGATCATTCGCGTTCCCTCACGCGCAGGAGGTTGCCGAGCAGGCCATCGGGAAAGAACAGGATGACCGCCAGCGCCACGGCCGCGACCACGAACGTATTGATCTGGCCGAGTGGCCTCAGGAACTCGCCCGCGACGATCAGGAAGATCGAGCCCAGCACCGCGCCGAGAATGGTGCGCCTGCCGCCGAGCACGGCCGCGATGATGATCTGCACGCCAATGCCGATATCGACCACGGTGCTGACCGAAGCCGTGCCCTGATAGAACACGAGCATCGCGCCCGCGACGCCCGAGAACACCGCGCTGATGCAGAAGGCTGCGAGCTTGTGCTTGACGACGTTGAAACCGAGCGCCTGCGCGCCGACCGTGTCCTGACCGCTTGCCTGCAGGATCAGCCCGATAGCCGAGCGCGACAGTCCGAACAGGATGATCGCGCAGACGATCAGGAAGGCGAGTGCGATCCAGTAGTTAGTGCTGGCATCGACGGACATTACGTCCGGCACCATCATGCCGATCTCACCGCCTGTGATGCCCGCGAAGATCACGATGGCGTTTTGCAGCAGGAGCACCGCCACCAGAGTGACGAGACCGAAGTACGGACCGCGCAGGCGCAGCGCGGGCACGGCTAGAAGCAGACCGCCAATCAGTGCAACGAGACCGCCGGCGATCACGCAGATGGCAATGGGCGCTGCGACATGCGCGTTGAGGATCGCCGCTGAATAGGCGCCGAGGCCGATCAGGAAAGTTGGTCCGAAGTTGACTTCGCCCGCAAAGCCGAACAACAGGTCCCATGACATCGCGAAGACGCCGAAGTAGTACGCCACCGTCAGCACGCCGAGGATATAACCGGTGAGCCACCACGGCAGCGTCGCGGCGATCACCGCAAGCACAACGGCGACGACAATCAGACGCGAGCCTCCGAAAATCTTCATGATCAGCGTCGCCCGAGAAAGCCCTGCGGCCGCACGTACACGACCAGCACGAGCAACAGCAGCGCGGGCAAGGGACGCAATGTCGGCGCGATCAGATACGCGGTCACGGTCTCCAGATAACCGACGACATAAGCCGCCAGCAACGAGCCGGACACACTGCCGAGGCCGCCCAGCACAACGATGGAAAACGCGCTCGCCGTGAGTTGCCCGGCGTTGTTCGTGCTGACGCCGAGAAAGGACGCCAGCAGCACGCCGGCCACGCCCGCGAGCACGCCATACAGCGTCCAGGCCAGCAGATAGATGCGCGACAGTTCGAAGCCGAGCAGCGTGAGCCCGCGCGGATTCATCGACGCCGCGAGCAGCGCCTTGCCCGCCTTCGTGCGGTTCACGAACAGCCACAGCAGACCGATCACGACCCAGCACACCACGGCGATCATGATCTCGTTATAGGGCACGCGCACGCCCGCCAGACTCGCGACGCCGGGAATCAGCGGGCGCATCGTGACGGGGTTGTCGGAGAACAGCCAGGCCATGCCTTGCTGGATCATGATGCCCCACAGCAGCGTGCCGGTAAGCACGAAGATTTCCTTCTCCTCGCGCGGAATCGCGCTGGAGCGCTGAATGGGCCGCACCACCATGAAGTATGTGATGTAGGCGGCAATCATCCCGCAAAGCACGCCGAGCGGCGTGCCGAGATACGTGCCGAGGCCGGCCTCGCCCGCCAGCGCCCAGCCGAGCAGCGCGGAGATGAGCATGACGCCGCCGTGCGCGAGATTCAGCACGCCCGAGACGCCGAAGATCAGCGTGAAGCCGAGCGCGCCGAGTGCATAGAGCGAACTGATCGCGAAACCGTCGATGAGGATCTGCAGCGCAAGCATAGGCGGTCCTTGTCGGATCGATGTTCAGGTGGAACCGGTCCCCGCGAAAGACCCAAAAAAGCGGACGTGCATGCTCGTGCCCGCCCGCTCGGGAGGACGTCAGTTCGCTGCTGCCTGCACCTTGACGAAGGCAGGGAACTTGACCTTGGCGTTCGCTACCGACTTCGGCCAGATCGCGACCTGCTTGCCGTTCTGCCATTGCAGGTTGATGCCGGTGATATACCCTTCGCCGTACTTCAGCGCGTGCGTGAACTGATCGTTCTTGCCATAGAACTGCCAGCGTCCGATTGTGCCCACATAGTCGGTCTTCTCAAGTGCACCGACCATCTTGTCCGGGTCCGTCGAACCTTGATTGCGGTGAATGGCATCAGCGATGATGTACACGAGGTCATAGCTCGTGAAGCCGTCATAAGCCGGCGACACGCCGCCGAAATGCTTCTGGTACGAGTCCACGAAGGGAACGGTCTTCGGCGTCATGGCGACGCCCGGCGCCGCCGCTGATGCGGTAATCACGCCTTCCGTCGCGCCATTGGTGTCCTTCCAGAAGCTCGTCGTCGTAGCTTGCGAGCTTTGTCCGGTCATCGGGATCGGCACCTGCTGGTCATGCCATTGCACGGTAGGCTGCACGCCCACGTGACTGATGCCCGTGGTGATCGTGTCGGGATGCTTCGCTTCGATCTGGTTGAAGATCGGCGTGAAGTCCGAGGTGTCCGGATTGAAGCGGATATGGTCCAGCACCTTGAGCCCGGCTTTCGGCAGGCATTCGAGGAAGCGTTCGTCGAGCGGTTTGGTCCAGGCCGCGTCTTCGCTCATCACCACCGTCGTCTTCATCTTGAACTCGCCCACCAGCACATCGTGCGAGAAATCGCAGATGGACTGCGCGATGAATGCCGACGTCATCCAGCCGTGGAAGGTGTACTTGTAATTGTTGTAATCATCGTGGACGCGTTTCGAGATCTCGTTGCTCGCGGCGCCCGGCGTGATGAAGGGCATCTTCAGGCGCGCGGACCACGGCTCCATCGCGAGCGCCACTTCGCTGATATAGCTGCCGATGATCGCCACCACCTTGTCCTGACTGGCCGCGCGCTGAAAGGCACGCACGCCGTCCGAGGCCGACGAGTGGTCATCGTAGGCAATGATCTGGATCTGCCTGCCGTCCACGCCGCCATGGGCGTTGATCTCTTCCGCCGCGAGCTGCGCGGCCTTGCTGATGGAAGCGCCCGCGACCGCGGACTCCTCGCTGATGACGCCGATCCTGATCGGCTCCCCCGCTGCATGCGCGCCCGGCGACATGCCCAGGCCCGCTCCAATCAATGCGCTCATGGCAGCTGCGGCACGGGATTCCCGCCACGTCTTGATCGTGGACATCATCAGCCTCCTGTCGACCGGAATCGCGGACGATGCCGGTTGCCGCGCGAAGCGCGTTGTTTTCGATTTGTGGAGCGACGCAAGCCAGACACATGCAGCAATCAAGGATTTGCCGATGAACAGTAACACCGGGGAGTGCGGCGGATGAATCAGTGATAACGAGGAAGAGGGAAGCGCGCACAAATGAGGCGCCACGCGGGCGATCTGGTTTTGCGATGCAGCAAATCCGGATTCATGGCGGGGTCGCGACCTGTCACCAGGGCCATATAAGCGCGTTCTCCCGGCTCGGCCCATGTTCCAGAACGTAATCCAGGTCGTCCAGCAAGTTCCGGAAGTCAACGGGCCGCTTGCGGATCTTTTCAAGCCCGAGCACGACAAAGCTGTAACTATCGGGATTGTCCTTCATCGCGGGCGAAATCGAATCTCTCACGTGACGCAGGACATCTTCCACTTCAGACTTGTCGCCATAGGCCTCTTGCACCCTCGCCACGTCCAGGCGGCCGCCGGCGTCCTTGAACTTGTACGTGACCGCAAAGGGCGCGAAGCTCTCGGCGGCGTACGGAAGCATCCACCTCACCATTCCATCGTATTTCGGCAGCGTCGCCACCTGATCGAGCGGCAGGTCGACCATGTTCCCAGCGGCATCGCTGGTTCTCAGAAAGCCCGCTGCGTTGCTGACCAATCGCTCAAGATGATAACCGCGACTGCCGGTCTGAACATACATGTCAATGTGGGTATCGTTCACCATATGGAAGCTCTCATGAATCATGGTTCGCGCAAAAGCTTGTGGATACGCTTGATGATGATGGTCCTGCAACAGCTGCACTCCGTCGGAATAGACATTCATCATATAAGGCTGACGCTCTCCGAAATCGATTGCGGAACTTGTAGTTCTTTTGCCGTACCACGAGATACGGACAACTTGCGGCGCTGTGTAGCCTTCGCCAGCCGGGACCGACATGACCGATGCGCTAACCTCTTCATCTTTGATCCTGTAAAAAACATCCTTCGAGCTTCGCAAGCGCCTGAGCGCAGCAAGGGAGTTCTGCATTCTCGATTCCAGTTCAGTCTTCAATGCGGGCGAATGCTGTCCCATGAACATGTCCAGGAGTCTGTCCACCGAAGCGCGCTCGGCCGGGTCCCGGAGGACTTTCAGGCCAACGGTCAGCGATTCCCGTGCCGACTTTCGTCCGGCGCGCACGTTGCCTCTGAGCACGCGCGCACGCACCTGGCTCAAGCCTCGCTCCGTCAGCAGGATAGCCTTGCTTTCGGAGGCGTCACGCGCCGCGCCAAGCATCGGCGCCTGCCGCCATCCATCGGCGGTGTAGGAGACGAGAGGCCCGGGCCGGGTCCAGTCGTCTGGATAAACGAGGCGAAACTGTTTCAGCTTTTGATCGAAGACAAATCCATATTTCTTCCCACCGGATTTCACAACATACTTCCACGGAGCAACCTGATCGATTTGCTCCCTGACGATGGAAAGGCCCACGTCCGCATCTGGAGCAAGCTGGCCGCGCGACGGACCCGCCGCGAGGTCCGCCCCCAACCGGTTGCCACGCAGATCCGCTCGCAGATACTCGCCTGCTGGAACCTGCCTCGACGACAGCTGGAAAGCGTCGCTCAATGGAGTGAAAGCGAGGCTGTTTGCCGCCGCGGGAACAAGCGCACCCGGATTGCGAACGAAAGAGAGATTTCCTGGTCCTGCGACGTTGCTCCACTTCACGGGTTTGACGCGGAAGGACGAAGAAAATGTTGGAAGCGGAACGGGGCTGAAGGCTTCAATCAACATCCGGGTTAGCAGGAGAAACGAGGTCCGGAAAAATTCAGGAAGCGTCGGGGATACCTTGAGGGCGACATAGTTGTAAAGCCCCCGGCCTCTCAAACCGTATCGCAAGCCTTGCAGGACCACCTTTTCGAAGCCGACTTTCGCTCCTGCGCTGACCATCCCTGCCCCCCAGGGAATAACCGCAATGGCGACTGCCATGACGTCTGACAATACTTGTTCAACCCTGACGCTGTGCTCCGGATCAAGCGCCAAGCCATGCCCGGTGTCCCAAAAAGGCACAAGACTGGCATAAAGCTGCCACAGTTCCGGTGCGTAAAACGACGCTTTCAAACCCTGTTTCAACGTAACGAGATGTTTACGGGTAAGCCGAACCAACTCCGGCACCAGCCCCGTTTCTGCACGCAACGGCACAGCGCTCCCAGCTTCCAGCTGGTTCTCGGGTATGTCGATGCCGATGTCCCATACTGCCCAGCTTGCTGAACATCCGTACCCGTCGCCGATATACGGAAGTTCGTACCAGTATGGAAGCATCGCCATCTCTTCGTAGGTTTGAAGCTCGCAGGTGTCACGCGGATCACCCAGCCCGTCGCCATGGTAACGCGTCAGCATCCACTTGCCGCTCTTCAGCTTGATCAGGAGGTCGCTTGTGCCTTCGACGGCGTTATCAACGAAATAGGATTGCCTGATCGAATAAAAGTCGTCGATCTGCAATGGCACTTTCAGCAGCGTGAAATTCGCGATCCATGCGGCCTCGTAGTCGAGCGAACCGCTTTTCTCATATTCGACGAACTGCTGATAATAGGCGGCATCTCCGTTTGTCAATGTATTCGGCTTGATCTGCGACAGCGAGAAGAATTCTTCCGGACGCTTGGGAACGTACAGCGGATTGAACTTTCTCGATGCCGCTTCGAACTCATCGAGAATCGCTCCCACCAGCATGACATCGATGGAAGCGGGCTCGTCCCCCGTCTTCACAAGATGGTAGAGCGTCGCGGCTATGGCGCGTGTGCCTTCCGCGCGCTCTTCGTCTTCGACATCCTTCATGCAGGTATTGATCAGTTTGTCGGCCAGTTCTTGCGCGGCGACGATGTCGCGATAGTCCCCGCGCCAGGTAAAAGTGCGCTGCCCGGAAGGCACCGACGACAGCTTTCCTATCAAGGCCGCATATTCGTCCATGCTGGAGAACTGCTGCTGGAGATAGAGACGGGCAGCGTCGATGACGTGCAACTGTTCGCTCTCGCTGTTTTGCGAGAACTCAAGGATCATCTCGTACGTGAGTTCCGCTATCAGATCGCTGTACATGAGCCCATACCGCCAGTGACGGCCTGTCGGCGGCTGGGATTTCAGTGCTTCGAGCGCTACCCTTTCTCTTTCGAAGCCAAGCGCAACGCCTTCGACGAAGCGGTTCTCGGAATAAAGATCGGTCAGTGCATCCTGGTCGAGCACAAGCTTTTCGATCTCGTCGTGAAGCGCGTTGACACGCGCTTGTTCCTTCTGCCAATAAATGCGCGTGACTTTCTTCTTGTTCCAGTTGTTGACCGCGGTCGCTCTCATTATGCTGCCTATGGCCATCTCGATCCCGATGGCGGCCATCGTCTCTTCCCACTCAGCCGACCCGAATTGCGCATCCACCGTCTTTTTCTGCGCGGCCAGATCCGCCTTCGCGACGCGCAATCTCTCTGCTTGCTCACTGACTTGTTCAGGCGTCAGGCCGCGCACGGCGCAGGACTCGGTGAAATCGGGATCGGAAAGCGCATCCTGATCTGCCTGGAAGAGCGGCCAGTAGCGTTTGATGGTCTCGGCATCCCACGTCTGTTTGAGTTTGCTCATGTCGGGGGCGGGCACGGTCGTTCTCAAGCTGCCTGAGGAGTCCGAGATCGACTTGAGGTAGGCAACCTGGTATTTCAAACCGAGTGCCCGACGGAATTCGCCGCTCGCGGGCTTCAGGTAACTGCCATGGAACGCATGATCCGCCGCGTTATCGAGCAGTTCGATTGTCTGCGACCAGGTATGCGGTCCAATGCCGCCGACGGCGACTTCCAGCGATGCACTGAATCCATGGAACGTGCCGACTTCGAGAAGATCCTGCAGGCCGAGGGAAGCTACACTGCCGCCATAGAGCTGCCATTGGCCGTCCGAGATGATCACGACACAGGACGCGCGCCCCGATGAATCGCCGAAGATGATCCCCATCTGCGGCGACAGCAGCATGAACAGCCAATAGCGACCATTCACGCTGATACAAAGCTGTCCCGACTCTGCATACACGACGCCTTCACGACCCATGCCAACGCCATCGTGATGAAGCGCATGCGCCGTATCGAACGTGTCGATGATCCGCGTCAGTTCGCCACTGACCGAAGGGAGCGCGCCAAAGCCTGAAGCGATATCTTCCTTGTCCCGAACGAGCTCAAGTTTGCCGCTGGCTCCCGTGCTGAAGAGCCCCCAGCCCCGACCCGCGACATAACCTGCAATATTGGAATCCGCGACCCGCATCACCGTCTCGGGAGCCCCATCCGCGAATGCCCTCGGATTGAGATCGACTCTCCAGCACCGATGCAGTCTGCCTCCGACACGCAGATACCGCCCCCAGTCCAGCATGGCATAGAGACCCGGAGATACCGGCGCCAATTGCGAGAGATCGGGCGTTTGCGGCGCGGCGGATGCGGCCGCCAACAGTAGCCCGAGCGCCCTTGACGCCCCGACGCGCTCTTCTGCCCAGTACCCGTCAACCCCATTGTTCAATATCGAATGCCAGGCTCCGCTTGTGTCCTGACCGGCAAGCAACGGAGCCGACGTCGCGGTCGCCAGGTCAACGTCGAGCCGCCATACGAGGGTCAGAATTTCCTCCGGGAAATAGTTGACCCGCTCGGTTCCGACTTCACTGCATCGATACAGGCTGTCGTCGATCCGCAGGTACTTTGCTTCTGAGCCTGCTTTGCGATACATGCCCGGGGGTTCGTCGGCCACCCATGCCGACGTCCACGGCTCTCCAGCGAGCGTGGCCTTCGCTCGCGCAACGAGGTCCGGAGAGAACGCAAGCTTGGCCGGCAGATGCTCCGGCTTGACGACCCTCGCAAACCTCCACAAGCTGCCCGGCTCCTCGCGCTTGAGATACAGGAACGGTCCCGCCGTCTGCTTCTCCTGCGTCACTCGAAGCAGGTTCTCGTGCAGCACCACGGCCGGCCAGAAACTGCCGTTTGCATAGAGATAGGTGCCGTCCCAGTCTGTATAGACCTGGCCCTCCCAACCGGCGGCTTGCTCGGCATATTTGAAGGATTCTTCAGCGTCCCATCGCCTGAGCGTGGCGCCAACATCTTTACCGAGACGGCTTGTGCCTGGTGGAACGACAGCGGCTTGCGCGAATGTGGCGCCAAGCGCGAGAAACCATGCGCCGCCGTCGAGCCTCCTGATGTCGAGGAATGTCTCCGGTTTGTTCACGGGATGGATCGTCGCTTCGTGATAGGCGCCTTGCTTGCCGTCATAAGTGTAGGGCCAGTAACGACCCGACACGAACAGATAGGCCCTCACTCCCGCAGCGTCCCAATACACACCGTCCATATGCATGGCGCCGAAGTCTCCTCTGCGTGGCATATAGCTGTCTTTAGCATCGAAGCGCAGCGATACTTCCGCACTCAAATCGGGATCGATCTTCGCATTCCTCGGCAGCGGCCATGGCGGGATCGAGGATTTGCCGCGCGCGGGGGGCGCGCTTCGCCGTCCGCGTCCGGCGAGTTCGACGGCCTGCATGGCGAATGGCGCATCCACGACGATCTCAAAGTCGCGCTCCGTCAGCAGACGTCCCGCATCCAGGTCGTCCGGGGCCACCAACGCCTCCGGGCGACGGCTCTGCCACGCGCTGAACGAGGCCCAGCCAATCATGCCGAGCGACGCACTGCCGAGCACCGCGAGCGCCGTCAGTTCGCCACGCGTCGGACGCCAACCCGCGTGTTCGTCGCGTACAGCATCGGGGACGGCATCCGGAATGGGTTCGGGGTCGAGCATGGGCTGTTCGATGTCCACCGCGGTCTGCTTCCCGACCCGCTCAACCCTCTCTGACGCCGGCGCGCCTTCCATCACCAGCGCTTCGCTTTCGGCCTGTCCGCTGGCGCTGCCGTCATTGGCCCGGCGTGACGGCTCAGGCACCGCGCCCCTGCGAAACGCCCTCCAGACATAGACGGAGGTCAGGAGCAGCAGGAATGCGCCCGAGAGGCCGACCGCCCAGCCCAACCTGCCGCCCGACTGCGCCCTCTCACCGGACGCGATGACGAAATCGCGCAGCCTGATCTGCCCGTCTTCAGTCCAGTATTCGAGGTTGTTGGATATGAATGCGTCGGGAGAATCGTGATGATCTGCGTTGATGTCCAGAACGGCGTCGGCCGCTTCGGTCGGCAGCGGGGCCGCTGTCGGGTTCGCTGTCAGCGTGGTCGAGAACCAGCGGGACAACAGCCCTCCGCCTGGCAGCTTGGCGAGGCGCGGCCTCACCCACCATCGGCCCATGACCCGCACCAGTGGAGGACCTGCCGCGCGATCATTGACACGCTCTCCGGACACGACCGCATAGGCACGCTCGTCGCTGTCCCAGTGCACGAGAAAAAGCCGGCCATCGTCGACGACATAACGGTGTGCCCCGCTCATCACAAAGCCGTCCTGATCCTCCTCTCCCGCGATTGCACACCGCTGTGCCAGTTGCGGAGGAATGACCGACAAACGCATGGCATCGTCATTGCCCGCGGAAGGTTCCACGAACACTTCGCCTGACAACGATGCGAGGGTCTGTTGGAGCGCATTCGCCAGCAAGGCTTCCGTGCCTTCTTCAAGCTTCTGCCTGAGCCGCCGTATCGACGGCGTGTCATCGTCGGCAAGGGCGCCGCACACGGCGGCGGCCCAATCGAACCAGTTGCGGGCCTTCGATGGTTCGACATGAATCCGTGCGCGCACGGCGCAGAGGTCGGGAACCAGCGGCAGCAGTTGCGCAAGCGAAGTCATGCCGCGCCAGCCCAGCAAACGAAGATGTTCGACGTCGCGCTGCAGACTCCGGAGGGATGCATCCCGGCCCGGCGGCTCCGAAGTCGCCAGCCGATGCAGCGACCAGGTCAGGCGTACCAGCAAGAACGCATCGAAGAGCGATCGCTGGGCGGAGTCCTTGCAATAGTCCTGCAACAGGGCCGTCCAGTCCCACTGTTCCGAATACAGCGAGAAATGCCGGACCGCCATGGCGGCATGACCCAGACCTTCGGCCGTCGCTCCGGGAAGGAGACGGAGCATCGCAAAACGGCCGCTTGACACATCCTCGTTGATATCGCTTGCGACGATCCTGATGAAGTCATCCGCGGTCGCCATCCAGTCCTCTTGCGGCCGGACCCGGTGTACCCATGAACTTACCTGCTTGATGAACGGGCCGCCCGGAACGTAACACAAGGCAACCGAAGACAGCGCGGAGCCGATGGTTCGCCAGTGCTCCCGCATTGCCGCCATCAAGCCGCCTGACCAGCGCGCTTGCGACCCTCCCTTCATGATTCGGTGCAGGATGTCGAGCCACTTCTGGAAATCTTCATCCGCGATGATCTCGCCCAACAACCCGGCCCGCAAACATTCCGGGGCGTTCAGCAGCGCCCGGACATCCGGTCCGGAAAGCTCCGAGACAAGCCAGCTGGCGCGTTCGACCACTGAGGCTTCAGCCGGAAACGCGTTCACGCGCAGCAGCAACGCCCGGCTCAGGCTCACCACCGGCGTGAGGCGAGCGGGCAGAAGCTTCAACGCCGAATCGGTGAGCCGGTCGCTTTGAAGCGCCGTGAAAATCCAGTTCAGTTGTTCGCTCAACGGCCCCGCACGCGGGAAAGCCGGGCAGTGCGCGTCCTCGCTGGCCCGCAGCACGTCGCCAAGCTGGCGCCCGAGCGCCGACAGCGGTTCCATGAAGGGCGGCAGCCACGGCGGCGCATCGCCCTCCCGGAACGCTCGCCCCAGGTAGTCGGACAAGGTCGCGTCCCCGGGAAGCTCGGTCAGCGTCTGGATTTGTCGAGTCAACCATCCGACGGCGCGGACAATGCCGTCCACTTGCGCCATCGCGCCGTCG
Organism: Caballeronia sp. LZ032; assembly: GCF_031451315.1. Classification (NCBI taxonomy): domain Bacteria; kingdom Pseudomonadati; phylum Pseudomonadota; class Betaproteobacteria; order Burkholderiales; family Burkholderiaceae; genus Caballeronia; species Caballeronia sp. LZ032. The sequence goes on along the minus strand of NZ_JARUXP010000003.1, from coordinate 390,541 downwards.
GGCAATGAAGATTCCAAGGCGGGCAAAAGCCGTTCGATCCGGTGCACGACGGATGCAACGCGCCCTGTCACCTCGCGTAGACCGGACGCTTGTGTGGGAGACGCAAGCTCCGCCACGACGTCCATCACTTCAGTCAGGCGCTTGAAGACTTCCTGCACCGAAACAGGACAGCCGGCCAGACCGCTGCACGCGAACTCCTCCATGAGGCAGCGCAGGGCTTGCAGTTTGCCTTGCCAGGGGAGGTCATTGCGGTAGATGGCCGAGAACGCCCGAAAAAACTCGCTCGCGGCTGCGCCTGTCCGCAACACGCCAGTCAATGCGTCGATGGCCGGATGGAACCGCTCTGCCAGGAACGCCCGCAAGACGCGGTCATCCACGCGGGCGATATAGTCGGCCAGACATATCAAACGCAACTCGAAGTTCGTCGAGTCAGACAAGATCGCGCAAACCTTGTCATAGCCCACGCGGAAGGCATCGAGTTGCTGCTTGATCGTGGTGAGCGCGTCGACGTCATCGGACGCGTTACTCTCCAGCCAGCCGCCGACCGCCGCGAAAATCTCCTGCCAGCTCCTGCTTTGACTGACCTGCTCGAAGGCGAGATACGCGCGCTCCGTCTCCGTCCGGCAGAACGTCAGCGCGTCGCTGCCCTCACGGCGCGCGTTGAGCCGACGTGCAAGGACGGGAGGCAACTGCCCGGCCAGTTCATCGCAGACCGCATCGAGTCCGAGGCGCGAGCCGCCCGCCTCGTGCAAGACCTGCTCGGGCGTCGACTGCAACAGACGGCGCAATTCACGGACGGCCTTTCCATACTGAACCACACGTCTTAACGTGCCGAGCCTGCGCTGAACAGCGGAAGGCAACCGGTGCGCATGGAGGTCGAGCACGTCGATGCAGTCTTCGGCCCTTTGCATCCAGGGGCGTCGTGGATCATCGAGCGCTTGCAGGGCGGCCAGCACCCGCCGGGAGGCTTGCCAGAGATGCACAGCATCTTCCAGGCTCTGCATCATGCCTTTCATGCGCGGCCCGATGGAAGGCGGCAGCCATTCGTCGAATGACGCCGAGAGCCGCGCGGCTTGAAGCAGCTGCTGATCCCACGGCGCGTTGCTCTTCCTGATTTCCGCCAGTTGCTCCAGCGTGCGATTGGCGACGAACGCCTGCCGGAATACCCCTCCCGCAAGTTTTATCACCGTGGGGACGAGCAAGCGTTCCAGCATGCCCGCCAGCGCAGCTTCAGGCTTCTCGCTGGCGCCCGCCGCCGCGGGCTCGCATGCGTCCTCTTCCCCGTGTTCGATGATCCACGCATTCGAGGATCGGGATTGCCCTGACGGCCTGCGATTGCGCAGTACGTTTGCTTCTGAAGCGAGCATCGGTAGCCTCCGCTGGATCCATGAACGCGACGCTCATCGCCGAACGTCCTTCTGCCGTCAGACCGCCTCGTCGAACGGCGGCTGCTGCGATTTGACTTCCGTCTCTTGCACGCTTGCGACCGTCTTCTGCTTGTCAGTCAGAACGACGGGCACCGTCACCGAGAGATTCAGCGAAAGGCGCGGCTTGTTGCCGAGCGACTGCCAGAAGTTGCCGAGACTGTTCAACTCGGCTTTGGGCGGAATCATGCGCGCATAGGCGCCGGGCATGCCGCCGATCTCCTGATTGTTGATGAGCGCGTTGACGACCTGATTCATCACCTTGAGTGACGGGTTGTCGGGCGCGCTGCCGGGACTGCCCGGGCTGATCTTCTCGGTCTGACCGATATCCCAGTAAGTGATGATGTAGTTGCAGCACACATTGACCCATCCCGGCGCGACGGTGGACTGCTTCGTCTCCGCATTGTAGGAAGTCATGCGTCCCGGAGACGTACGCATCTGAAGGTCTTCGGAGATCTGATAGAGGAATACGCTCAGCGTGGGCTCCGACGGCGGATTGTCGGCATTCGGAAGATCGAAGATGATCGACACGCCTGAATCCAGGTCGATGGGCACATACTCGACCAGCGCATCATAGATAGCCTGATTGAGGTTGAGGATGGTTGTATCGGACGCGATGATGTCTGCCATGTGCATGCTCCTTATATCTTCAAGCGCCCTGATTTGGCGAGTTCACGCAGGCTGGCCTGCTCGATGTGATGTTTCCTGACTACCGGCGAGTCCTCGGACATCGAGAGCCATCCCGCCAGCAGGGCAATGTTGCGGATGCTTGCGCCGGTGACGTCGATGCGTCTGGCCAGATCCGCGAAATCGATGCTCTCATCCACTTTCATCTGCGCCGGCCAGATGGCGCGCCACATCACTTCCCGCAGCGCCGGGTCCGGATAGACGAAACGTGTCACAAAGGTGAAGCGCCGGATAAAGGCTTCATCCAGATGGCCGCGATTGTTGGTCGCGAGAATCACGAGACCGGGGAAGGCTTCGAGGCGTTGCAGCAGATACGACACCTCGATGTTGGCGTGGCGGTCGTGTGCGTCCTTGACCTGACTGCGCTTGCCGAACAGTGCATCGGCTTCGTCGAAGAACAGCACGCCTGCGTCGGCCTCGGCCATATCGAAGATGCGCGAGAGATTCTTTTCCGTTTCGCCGATGTACTTGTTCACCACGCTCGACAGATCCACCTTGATGAGATCCGTGCAAAGCTGTCCGGCGAGGATTTCCGCGGCCATCGTCTTGCCGGTTCCGGAGGGACCATGGAACAGCGCGCTGATGCCGGTGCCGTAGTGAATCTTTTCGAGGAAGCCTCGCTCGAGCAAGGCTTCACGATGCCGTACCGCCGCGACGATCTCGCCAAGCTGAAGACGCATGTCGGCTGTGACGACGAGATCAGCGGGAGTACGCTGCGGTTCGACGCGCGTCGCCAGGTTGCCGAAGTTCTGCCGCGCGCGATGGCGGAGTGCTTCGGTCCAGTCGCTCTGGCTGGTTTCCGCATCCGGCGCGCGCCGGCTTCGATAGAACGATGCTTCCCAGCCGATCTGCGCGAGTTCGTCCGGCTGGAAGGCAAAGCGGCGGCTGAGAGCCAGTGCGTCGATCGCTGCGTCGCCCACTTGCACGACGAACGCCGCGGCCCGTTCCTGTGCCGTGCGCGGCGGCATGTCGAAGGTGACGTGTGGGACGCCCGCGAGACGCAGCACGCTTGCGCGACGGTCCTCCAGACATAGAATCGGCACCACCGCGCCGCGCGCGCAGGCCGCGAGCTGCGCCAGCAGCGTGTCGCGCACCGCTGCCGCCGCGCCTTCAAGACCGCGAATGACCGCTGCACGATCATGCAGGCGCGCGTTGCGCAGGGCCTGAGCGAAGCGGAAAGACGCGGGCTCCTCTTCCGTCGGCAGGCGCTGCACATCGATGATGAGCGCGCCGCACCGGTATGCAGCGAGTGCACTGACTACCTCGCTCTCGGCGGCATCGCGCAGCGTCACCACGGCCGGCGACGAACTGTCGAAAATCGCGTTGCGCAGGACGTCGATCAGCGCGGTGATGCGTGCATCGCCGGCTTGCGCGGAGAGCGCTTGTTCCCATCGACAGAACAATTGCAGGTCCGTCGGTTGCAAACGATTGCCTTGCAGGAAGTGAAACACCTCCAGCGACGTGCAGAGCGGCGTGCGGCCCCAGCCATCGCGCGCGGCATCGCCGGGATGAACGGGTACCAGGAGTTGATGTTCATGCAGCGGCGCTTGCGGCAGAAAGCTTTTGTGCGCGGCATGGCGTTCGGCCCACGATGAACAGAACAGGTTCAGCGCGAGTTCGACGGTGGGATAGTGACGCCCCTTTCCCTGCAGCAGCGCCAGCATGGTCTGATAACGCGTGTCCAGATGCGGCAGCACGCCGAGCAGGATGATCTCGCGTTCGAACCGGTCGAGACCGAAGCGCGCCACCAGCTGGTCGAGCGGCGCGTCAGCTTCGGACGGCACGCTCGCGCCGGAGGAGCGTTCGCTTGCCAGATCTTCCGCTTCCATCCAGCACGGAATGCCGCGCGGGGCGTCGAGTCGCGCCTCGATATCCTGACGCGAAAGACACACGTCGCCCGACCACATCCGCTCCATGCGCACGTGATATTCACGCTGCAACAACAAGTCGATGCGCTCGACCTCGTGCATCAGGCTATTCCAGGCATCGGCGGAACGCTGCCGTTCCACAGGGTCGACTATGAGCGGTGAAGTCATCAGAACATCCTCGTGTCGAGGTTCGGTATCGGCCAGTTCACTTCAATCGGCTTCAGGAGCCACGGCAGGACGACGGTGGACAAGGGCCACGGCAGATCCCGCAACAGGATGTCGAAGGGTTGCGGTTCTATCGTCAGCACGGGCACGGGGCCTTGCGTGGACAGTTGACCTGGACGCTGCAGGAACAGCGCGCGAATGTCTTCCGGCTGAAGGGATTTCCAATTTGGCAGTTTCATCGGCAGCTGGGACAGCCAGTTTTCGAGCAGTGTCCTGGTCTGTTCTTCCGGGGGCTCGGGTGGGTCGTTGTCTTCTTCATCGGTGAGACTTGCCAGGCCGCACAGACGGCGAGCAAAGCCATGCGTGCGCAGCGCGAGTCCGGCGTCTTGCCAGATGAGCCAGTCGAGCCATGCGGCTGCCTGCTCCTGCGCTTCAGTGCTTGCGAATCGTTCGCCGTCCCAGAGGTGCAGACTGCGAAGAAGATCGGGCAGCAAAGGCCACAGGACGATCAGGCCTGCGCCGGCTACGGACTGCACTTTTGTTGTCGCGCTTTCGTTTTCGGGTCGCTGTGCGATGCGGCGTTCGGGATAGGCGCGCGCCAGGCGCTCCAGCCGTCGCGTTTCCGCTTGCGTGAGACTTTTTCGCAGGCTGGCGCGGACGGTTTCATGGCGCCATAGCTTGGCCTGCCAGCTGCGTATTTCCGCGTGTGAGGACTTTTCCATGAATGCGAGTGTTTCGCTTAAGCGCGCGCCCTTCAGTTCATGAATGTCCGGTAACTCGGGAATCTGGCTTGAATGAGCGAAGGACGGATTGTTTCCAAGCCAGATCAGAGCCTTGAGGAAGATGGCTAGCTCTGTCGCCTCCGTTTCGCCCCGCAGCACTTCCAATGCATGAGCCGCTTCAGGCATCGTCCTGGCGCGTTCCAGCAGGAACTGCCGCGATTCGCGATGCAGGCACGCTGGAGCCAGCCAGGTGAGGATGCGCTCGGACGGCTCGTCCTGGCCCAACGACGCAAGGTGTTGTTCGAGCAAAGCCAAAGTGACCGAGTGGGATTGCAACGTGCGTTTTTGCCCAAGGACATCGGGCCGTGGCGAATCGATCGCGCTTGGCTCGGCTTCGGTTAGCGAAGGCTGCTCTCCTTCGCAAGCGAAGACGTCATCCGGGGCAATGGTCATTTCGTCAAATTCCACGGACTCGGCCGCAGGAGATTGTTCCGCAATAACATGTTCCGCAAGCGCTCGCTGCAATTCCGCAAGAATCCGCTTCGGCATGACCGTGTCAATCTCGTCGCGCCGCATGGTTCCGATATCCAGATGCAACTCGGCGATCTGGATATCGGCCTCGCGATGAAAGTACTCATTCACGAGGTTGGAAATATCCTCTTTTAACGAGCCGCGAAACAGCCTCGCGCAATGGTCCGTCACCGTGGCGTGGATATCGTGGCGTGTGTCCACGATTAGCGAGACGCTCTGGATGATGGTACGCATGATGTCCCCGTTTAATCGGCCGCTGATGGCTCGTTCGCTACACCTTCATGATGTAGGCGAGTTGGTAGTACGGCGGATTGACCGTGACGGTGTGGCCGTGCTTGGGGTCGGTGACATCGAACTTGATGGGTTCACTCCATCCTGCGGTCGACATTGTGAAATCGCCTTTACTGGTGTCATAGGAGGCATAGACATAATCGTGACTCGTCGCTTCCTTGTCTCCACCCCACGCCGAGTTGGATCTGACTACGCTCATAAGCATTTTATTGCTATCAATAAACTCATGTTTATGGACAGGCATTTCATGTTGCGTGAGCAAATGATCTTTCACGCCCACGTTGCAGGCATCAGTGGTCGTTGTCGCCTGAAAGCCTGAATCCGACCAGCTTGCACCACCCTTATGCGAACCAGCGGAATCACCGAGCGTCTGGGACCCCAGCACGAAGCGCTTCCGCAGGTCCGGCAACTGAACCTGGGTGCCATCGGCGGCAGTTACCTTGGAGCCGTCGCAGAAGTGCCATCCTTCTGGCGCCGTGCTTCCACAGAACATCATGATCATGCCGCGCGGAAGCAATGCGTCGGTATCGACCCTCACGCCGGACGAACTGACCTTGATGTACTTGTCGGCCTTCACGCTCACGGAGTCGTTGACAATTTCGGCACCCACACCCACCTTGACGTTGACTTCGTTGCCTCCGAGGTAAAGCGCACTTCCAGCGCCTACTCTGATGCTGCCGGCGTCGAACTGAAGGCCTCCGCCAAGCTTCACGGACAGCTTGCCTTTGTTGGCTGCATCGCTATCCGCGGCGATCTGCAAGCCTGCTCCAATCGTATTGTTCGTCTGATCAGCACTTTTACCGATAGCCCTGCGCCCGCACTCGGCCATGTCTATCAGTGCAGCGAAATCCGTGTCCAGGGGTACCGATCCGGCTGAAAACCGGGCCTTCAGCTCGGCAGTGGTCGTCCCGTTGCTGTCGGAGACTGAATCGCCTGGCAATTGATTCGTTTCGTTTTCCATGGTGCGTTAAGCCTCAATTGAGTTGACTGCGTTTGCGGTAGACGTCGTCTGGAACAAAAAACAGCGCTTGCCTCAAGAGCACGTCCAGATTCCATTGATCCCCATCGGGTCCCAGCACAGCAGTTCTCTGCTCGGGGGTAGCAATGCGCACAGCGCCGATGCCGGTGCTCAGGCTGGCAGGCGGCCGCCCCAAGCCCAGTTTCCAGAGAAGTTGAAAAGTGGACGTACTGGCCACGGTTTTCCCGTTCTGCCACGCGGCATAGCTCAACGCGAAGCTGCCGAACGATTGCGGGTTGCTCTCGTCCGAATCGAGCCAGTGAATCATGAGTCTGATATGCGCCTGCAATTCAGCCTGGACGCAGCGCTTGATCCACGCTTCGGTCGCCTGGACATCGCCGTTCTCCGGCAGCATGTTGCGGTTGAGCACCAGGCTCACGATCATCGAGAAGCGGTCGCCGATGTCGAGCGCATGCCAGGCATAGCCCTGTTGCTTCGATACAGCCGGCAGCACTTGTTTCTCGCCTGCTGCGGGCTTGATCGACAGCGTTCGGGCAATTCGGTCCACACTCACGACCTCGGCTTTCATCGACCACGGTTCCAGACCTAACTGGGTAATCGAATCGATCGAGAACGCGCTGCCCTTTTGGAGGCAGGCAGGAAACGGGAAGTCCGGCGGGATCGTCAACTGGACTTCCTGGCCCGGAGTCTCTGGTGTCCCGGGTTCGTATTGCAGCGGATAGACGATCTCCTTCAGCCACGACGCCGCGTTTTTCCACGTTAGTTGCTGCTTGTCCTGTGCCGCCAGGACAGGCTCGAGCACGACCCGCAGATGCGGGTTATCCACAAGATCCACTGTGAAGGTATAAGCGTGCCAATCGTAGCTATCCACGATCACACCCTGCACCGTGTGTGTACCGCTCGCGTCGGGGTAGGCGAAATCGACCAGTTGTCCGACCACCATTTGATCAATAGGCTTGGCGTTGCCACAATCGACAGTCAGCTTCCGGTTGTCTGCGGAGAGCGTGAGCTTCTTCGGCTTCATGGGACTGTCGTAGATGGGCCGTGGAAGCTGCGGCATAAGCGCGCGATGCTCGACCAGATAGAACGGCAGTTCGCCCATGTCGACATCATCGTCGAACAGTGCCTGCCCCCATCCCATGCGCGCGGCGATTCGCTTCTGCAACGCGGACACCTGATCGACTCGTATGTTCGCCCGTTGATAGGCCAGCGTGGTGATCTGACTCAACGCGGACTGCTGAATCGTCAGAGACTCGCTCTCGGTCGTGTCGAGCATCCGCGATGCCGCTTCAGTGCCGAAGTAGCCAAGCAGATGATCGGTCAGCTTTCGCTCCTGGGCACCGTCCACCGCCATGGATGCGCTGTGCTCGACCAAGCCGGCCTTGTATGACGCGTGCGCCACATCGGCCGCGCTGCCCTCGGCGTAGGGCCATTGCGCACCCCACGTCGTTTCGCCTTCTCGGACAAACGAGAGCAAGTTCGGCAGCATGGCCAATAGGCGGCAACTGTCCGACATCGCTTGCTCGAAGGGCAGCAGAAACTGGTACAGCGCCTGAGGGCCGCCCAGGCCAGGCGGCAATTGCAGGTTGTAGCAGGCAGGCATCTTGTCGGTGACGGGGTGATACTGCGCGACGTCGCGCGGCTTTCCGTAGGGCAGCACCTTCGGCGGGTTGTCTTCCACCGGCGTCGGTGTCAGCTTCGCCTCGATCTCGGCTTTCGTTGCCGTCACGTATTTGCCGTCGGCGGTGATCAGCTTGATGGAACTCGTGATCTCGCTCAGCGGGTCGTCGCCCCAGAGCAGCGGATAGGATCCTGCATTAGACGTCCACCCCCAGCCGGGATCACTGTGTGCCCCCTCTCTTATCGACAGAACGCTCTTGACCCCCGCGACCTGGGTCCAGCGCGCTGCGAGACCGCTAAGGTTCACTGAAATCGGGACGGTGTAATCCGTTGCCGGAGGCAGCCGGCTCTGCCAGCCATGGGACAGAGCGGGACCGTTGTAGATTTCAGCCGCTGAAGCGCCCCGGCCTTCCAGCGTCTCGGCGGTTTCATGTGACACGCACGGCGAAATATAATCTTCACCCGTGCGGTAGAGTTCCGCGAAGACAGCCGCGTAGTCCTGCACATGTTTCTGAAGCTCTATCTCGGCTACCGGATTGATTTTCTGCCATGTTTGATCAACGGTGTGCGTAACCGCTTCGCACAAGTTCCGGTTGTCAGTCAAAAACGCGTTCAACTGGTTATTCGGTTCACTCGGATTGCGCAGCCCTTCGCGTGTCCGCTCAAAACGCAAGGAATAATTTCCGCGAAGCCAGTACCTGACGGCTGCCTTGTCTTGCGGCTGCTTGAAGCTGAACTCGAGCGTTTGCGGCGAATAGTAATAGCGATAGTCCTGCTGCCGGGCATCAGTACCATCCGAATCGAGCGGAAGCAACTGCACGTTGCGAAACAGAAAGTAGCTTCCGGTGCTGTCCGTCAGATCCAGCAGCGCGCGGCGGTAGTCTTCCGGCGTGATCGGCCCGCAGGTCAGCGCCTGGTGAGGACCAAACTCCAGCGGAAATACGCCCCCGCCCTCGGTCTGCTCGGCCAGCGGCGGCGTAAGCAGATCAACCAGCGGCAAGGTATGCCGGTAACCGAGGTCGGACGCGCCGTAGGCATAACCCTGCAGGAAGGTCACACCAGGGTCATGATCGCCCGTATCGGTCCAGACCTGACCACCGAACTGCTCGACGGTCTGCTGCGCCTGCTCCCAGAGCGCATCAAAATGAATGTCGTCCTGCACCAGTTCAAACACATCAGGCTTCGACTGCATTATTCCTCCTGCCATGGTTCGCCACCGCCGGCATGGTTTGCGTTGCGCTCTTCCAGGTCAGGATCAGCACTTCGTTGGTCGCGGCATGAATTGACGCCCAGCCGCCGTCGAGCGTCATGTTCACCACTTCCGTCACGAACGGCTGCGCCTCGATAAAGGCAACCATGCCGTAGAAGTCCAGCGTCGTGCCAAGCGTGAGGCCGGATTGACCGCCCTGCATCCACGGCATGTAACGGCGTTCGAGCTGCTCCTGGATCTGGCAATAGCCGTAGTCCGGATTGACGTTGAAAGAGATGTCGTAGGTGATCAGCACATCGCGGTAAGTCGGGTTCACGACTGCGATCCTGGCCCACGTCGAAGCCATGCCTTGCACATAGGCCTGAATTGCATTGAGGTGTGACTGACTCAGGCGCGGCCGCAAGGGATCGTCGTTATCCTTTCGCTCCGTGTTGGGCACGATGAGCAGGTTCAGGGGATCGGGTGCGGGAAGGTCGGTGATGTTGTCCACTGGCGGGATTGCGACTTCGAACACGTTGTCGAACCGGGCCTTGATGAGCGAGCCCATGTCGTGCCACGTCAGCGCGCGCGAGCGATGAAACAGACGTTCCGCGCTGCGCGACATGAACTGCGCCGGCGTCTCCGCTGCCTTGCCGCCGCTCGAAGGCCAAGGCTGCACCACCGGCGACAGCTCAGCGACAGGCTCCACCGGCCGGGTGATCGTCGATGCCGCGAGCGGGGCAAGGAAGTGGCTCGCGGGTACGCTCTCCGGCGAATGGAGCGACGCGGTCATGCCATTTGCCAGAATGCCTTTGAGCCACACGTAGGCGTAATCGGGTTCGTGCTTCGGAGTTGAGTCGGTATCCGCGTCCGTTGAGGCTTGAACAGCAGGCTCCGTCAGGGGATCAGCATCCCCCTCGACTTTCGCCCCGCTCATATCCAGCATCGGCTTAGCCACCAGCGCACGCAGCCAGTACCGTCCCGGAGGCATCTGGGCGGCGGAATCCGACGCATCGTGCGGCAGGATCACATTCATGATGCCGCTGTCGCGCAGACCGTTCGTGCCGTCCACGAGCGTATCGGCCAGACTCACCCAGTCGTTTTGCTGATTCAGGTAATGCCATTCCGGCTCGACTGCCTGCGGACTGTCCAGTTCCCAATACAGGGAGATGGTCTCGCCGGGCGTTCCATCCGTGAAGCCGAGATAAAGACACGCCTGCGACGCTTCCCTGGAGCCCGCGTCCGGCGAACCGTCATAGCCGAAGGGCGTCAGCACGTACTGCGCAAAGTCCGTGACGTCCATCTTCCACTCGATTGCGACGCCGTTCATCTGCGGCGTGTAAGGCGGGTTGAGCGTCTTGCTGCCCGCGAGCTTCTGATAGACCTGATGACCGAAATCGCGCCCGGTCAATTCGAAGCGGATCCAGCGCGGCCAGTCGGTGGGATTGGATGTAGCCTCACTCAGCGCGGCCAGCTCTGCCGGCACCGCGACCGTCAGCGCGGCCGCAACCGGCAATACATTGCCCGCACCGGTGAACAATGACTGCGGCGCGGTCTTGGTCGCATCGCTCGGACTCGATGAGAGCAAGACACGCTGCACGCCTGACATCAGAAGAGCCTGCACTTTGAAGTCGGTATTGCTTGCAGGCGGGGAATCGTAGCCCGTGTACCACGTAGCAAAACCCGCCGCCGGCAAACCCACCCACCGAGGCGTGACGGTGAGCGTCGCGGCCGCGGCCTGTCCGCACCAGTCCGGCGCAATAAGATTGAAACCCGCGCCCGTGACCGGGAGCGTGCCGAACGGGTAGCTCGCGCCATCGAGCGGAGCGGCGCCGTTGTCGGTGCCGTAAGCCAGCGCGCTGTCGCCTTCCACGACCAAACTCAGCTTCGTCACGGCCGGCACCTGGGCGCCGCTCTCATTGCCGAGCCGGAGGACCGCTGTGTCGAAGCTCAGGCCATCGAGATCTTCCGGCGCGACGATGGCCGGTTGATCGTCGCCCAGCCACCATGTCATCGTCAGCTTGTCGGACGAGAGCGAGGAAAAGCTCAAGGGCAACCATCCATTCTCGCCGCTGACCTCGGCGGACGCGACAACCTTCTCGTCCACGGCTTTTTCAAACGTAACCTTGAAGGTGCGCTTTCCCGCAGGCGCGGCCAGCGCGCCCGACGCCACGAGGCGGCCCTCGAACATCGGCGTCTGGGTGGCTTCCGGGTCGAACAGCCGCACGCCATCGGCGTTCCATTCGCCCTGCGTCTGGTCGAAGGCAATGCACGTCAACGCCGCGCTGCCGTCGCCGGGAATCTTCCAGCGCAGGTCCGTCCAGACGCCTGGATTGACCAGCAAGGAGCGATCGAGGGCATAGCTCAGCTTCACGCCATCGATCTCCCCGGCGTCGAACAGCGTGCCCGCCGACAGAAAACATTCGCGAGCCGACTTGGCGAGCGCGAAACCGAGCGCCACGCTATCGGCGCGTGCCGACGCTTCCGTCAGACCCAGCAAGTCCCGGTAGTACATCTCGCGATGCGCATAAGGCAATGCATTGAGCAGCGCGCGCGGCGTCTTGAGCATCTGCATGAAAGCCAGGATAAACGCCTGCTGCGGGCCCAACTCGCCGTCAGCTTTCTTTGGCTGGCTGAATATTTCAGCCAGCGATGCCGGCGTCACGCCTGCTGTGAACAGCACATCCGCCCAGCTATGCGATGCATCGAAGGGAATCAGAGACGCATAGTCCTTCAACTGCTGCAGCACACGCTCGTCGCTTCGTCCATCGAGACGGAAGCGTTCGCTCGCTCCAATTGGAACAAGTTTGTTCATCAGATGACTAATGTCCGACATGTCCTGTCCTTAGCCCGTTCACCGTCGTCTTATCCATGACATCCTCCTTGCTCTTTACCGCTTCACCCTGTTTGCATCACGCGCACCCGAACCACTGACGCGGCATGAAAACGCCTCGCCCAGTGCTGGGCGCGGTCGAATCCGGCGTCCCGGGCGGCGACGAGAGAACGGCCGGCACGGTCGGCGTGAACTGCGCCGTGAATTGCATCCCTTTGAGGATGACGGGCGCGCGGCCTTTGATAAACGGCGCGCTCTGGCTGGAATCCAGCATCAGGATCCGCACCGTGCCCGTGCCGGGCGCATAGCCAGGCATGAAATACTGCGCAGTCCATTGCGCACGCGTTTCATCACCAGTTACGCAGATGCGCCGCTTGCCGATCATGGCCACGCCCGTCCCCGTAATCGAGGCCGGCGCCGACAGCACCACCTGGCGCGGCCCGAACATCGGCTCGAACATCAGCTGATCTCCATCACAAACGATTGGCGTCGTCACAGGAAGTCTCCCCGCATGGCCTGATTCAGGTCGAGCGTTCCGGACATGGTTTCATCGATCTCGCTACCGCGCAGCCGATACGTCACGCCCACTTCCACGGCGCTTCGATTGCTCTCTGCCTGCACGACAAGAATGTCCGTGAGGTTCGCGCGCGGCTCGTAACTCAGGACGGCATCCGCTACTCGCCGCTCGATCTCGCTGGTCAGCTCGCTGTCGATGTTCCTGAACATGACGTCATACAGCGCGCATCCATATTCCTCCCGCATGATCCGTTCGCCGGGTTCCGTGGCGAAAAGGATGCGCAGGCTTTGCCTGACGTCCTCGACGCCTTCCGACATGACCACGCCCTCCTCGAGCGAAAACGCCGGCGGAAACGCCCAGCCACGACCATAGATGCTGGTCAGTACAGAGTCGTCAATCATGCAAATCACCTCTGGATAACTAGGACTTCTTGGGCGGCGTCGACTTCTGGTCGAAGTTGACGGACATGCTCTCGACGGACACTGAACTCGCCCCCGAAAGCTTCAGCTGATTGCTCGTCAGTGCAAGCCCGCTTCCCGACATCAGCTTGCAACCTTTCTTGAAGACAAGCTGCTCTTGCGGAGAACTCAAGTCAACGCGTTGTTCGCCGGAATCGAAAAGCAGCTGCGACGACATGCCCTGCTTGCCGACGATGAGCGCCTTAACGTCGTTCTTCGCGTCCAGATCGATCGGCGCACGGTTCTTCGGGTTATGCATCGAGCCGATAATCACAGGGAAACTCGGATCGCCATCGAGAAAGCCAACGATCACTTCATCGCCTGGTTCCGGATAGAAGCAGAAGCCGCTCATGTCGCTTGCATAGGGTTTGGCGAGGCGCGCCCACAAGGGGTCGCTGTTGTCGCCCAGGACGGGAAGATGAACCTGCAACCGGTTCATGCCGCCCGTGTCCTTCTTGAAGCTCTTGACGACGCCAATGTGCAATCCATTGATCTGCGCGGGCGGCACGTCCTCGCTGCTCATGTCGTCGCATCCGAGCGTCAGCGTAGTGCGCCAGCCTGCCTCTCTGTCGATGTGATGCCGGACCGCGGTGACGATTCCATCGCCGTCGAAAGCTTTGCCGTATCCCTCGATTGAAACCGTATCGCCAAGGTCGACTTCAGCCGTGCCGTTGATCCTGAACTCGCCGCTCGCCCGTCCTGCTTGCAGGCTCAACATCAGGCCGTGCGAAAGCGCCGTCGTCCGTTGCAGCCCGAGCGGCGCGCTACGGCTGAACTGCCAGGGCTCGCGGTTGATGGTGTTGCCGCGCGCGCTGTCGAAGGCGCCGGTGCCGAGCGACACGTCCTTGGCGCTGACGGTGTCGAGACGCTGTTCGTGATCGTCCCAAGTGGACGTCTTCAGTTTCTCCGGCTGGGCTCGTTCACTGAAACTCCAGCTTGCGTCCTCCATCAGCACGTGATCAGAGTCGAACAAGGCATGCTGCCGGATGATGAGCGTGGGAAAGGCAATACCCGGCGCTGCGATCACGACGCGCTCCGGCGACGGAAATGCCCATACGCCGCTGGCGCTCAGACGCTCACGGATGAAGCGCCAGTCCGAGCAGCCGAACTGAACCAGTTGCTCGCACCGCAGGTCCATATCGGCGATGGTCGCGGGAATCTGCTGCGCGGCCAGCAGGCTGCCGACCACGGTAGCCTGCGACATGTTCTGGAAGACCTGCGACCGGTGGGAATTGCGCAGCTTCTCCAGGTCGTGCCGAAGCCTCAGCGTCAATTCGGTGCGCTCCCGGTCAGCCTTCATGGTCTGCTGTTCGATCACGCCCTTGAAGATCAGATGCTCGCGCTCCTGGGCGTCCAGCAACATCAGGGAGACAGGTTCACCCGCCGCGCACCGGGCAACCTCCGCCTCGACGTCCTCGAAGATGTCCCTGAGCGGATTGCCTTGTACCGTCAGCACCACGCGCGCGCTGGGCACGCTATTGATGCGATGCAGGACCTCAACGCGCTCGGGACTGAGCCCGTTGAGCGGCAGGCGCGCTGTGCCGACCAGAACGCTAACGGAAGGGCTCGCGCGCATCAGTGGCTCCCCTTGCCTGACTCGACCTTCAACTTGTCGCCGGCCTTGAAGCCATCGATGCTGTCGAGGTTGTTGTCCTTGGCGATCTTCAGATAGCCGGGACTCTTCTTCATCTTGCCCTTCAAGTTCTTCGCTATCGAGGCCAGCGAGGACGCAGCCTTCGCGATGGCGACCGCTTTCGAAGGCGACTTCTTCAGTGCCTCCGCAGCCTGATTCCTCAGGCTCTGATCCTCGGCGAGTTGCAGCGTCGCCGTGGCTCTCAGCGGCGTGCCGTCTTTTTCGAAGAGCGTGTAGCGCACCGAGAGGCTTTGCAGGCGCCCGAAGAAATAGCCGGAGCCGCTCCACTTCATCTTGCCCCAGATCACCTTGATATAGCGCGGTTCACAACGCGTCTCATCGACGTCATAGCAAAGCTTGCGCAGCTTGTGCAGTTTCCCGTCGATGTCCTGCCGGTTACCGGGCATCTTCGCGTCGAACAGCAGTTCGATGGACAGCCCGCCGGGCTTGGTCTGGACGAACCGGTTGCTTTTCCAGTTCGTGTTGATGAAGGTGTCCGTTGCAAAGTCCGTGTGATAGCCGAGGCTGACTGAATCGGGGTTGTACATCGCCTGAAACTGCAGCGGCAGACCCTGCGCGTCCCGGTTGTCGTAGGATTCGAGCTTGAGCTTGACGGGTCGTCTCGACAGAAAACTCATTGCAGCCGCTCCAGTTCACGTTCCCGCATCAATTCCACGACCCGGCGCGCAATGACCTCGATCATGCGCTCGCTCGGATCGCGCCACGACTGCTCACTGCCTGGCTTGCCAGGCTCCTCGGCCGTGACCCGGGCCTGAATGATCAACTCGCGAATTTCGAGCATCAGAGTTTCACTCCCAGAGGAATCATGTCGCGGTAACGCAGCTCGAACGTATTGATGAGCACTTCGTTGCCGTGCGCGTTGAGGTCGCCAGTCTGCCAGCGCACCGGCACTGCCTTGGTCACCAGCCAGTTCGTGAGCGGCATCAGGCCGGGATGCAACAGCGTGATGACGGCGCTCAGATGCATGATCTTGCCGCTCGCGAACTGAGCGCTCAGCAAGGCGGTGAGGGGCGTCAGCGCCATGACGCCACGCTCGAGCACCAGCGAGCCGTGCGACAGCTTTTCGGTGAAATACTGGTTGCGCAGATTTTCACCGCCTTCGTTGTGCGTCATGACGTTCAGTTCGCGCGACAGGCCATGGACCTTCTGAAACCTCATGTCGAGGACGTCGGGTATCGGTATCCGGTTGAGTGCGAAAAGAACCGAGAAATGATGCGCCGTTGACGGTTCGAAATAGCGCTGTTCCATCATTTGCTCTCCAGTGAGGAAACGAGCGACGACCGGGTATCGAGCGTGATGCTCACCTCGATGAACTCGGCCGGATAGGCGGCCGCCACGCCGATATTCATGACCATCCGCCCCTGGTCGATATCTTCCTGACTCATGGTCTCCCCAAGTCCGATCTGGATGAAGAAGGCGTCGCTCTCCTCTTCGCCATACAGTCCGCCGTCGAGCCACAACTCCCGCAACCAGATATGCACCATGCCGCGCATGCGGATCCAGGTGAACAGGATGTTCGGTTCGAACACGAACGGTTTGACGATCTGCGCGACCTGCGCTTCGATCCATGAGAGGGTTCGCCTGATGTGAACGTACAGCCAGGCCGGGCCGGCGTCCTGGATCAGCGTGCGGCAGCCCCAGATACGGACGCTGCCGCCGGGAAAGCTACGAATCAGGTTGATCGACGCACCGTTCGTCTGGAACAAGCCAGAGGATTGCAGCCACGGACGCGTCGGCTTCACCACACGCGACAGCGCGATGTTGGCCGGTGCACACCAGATGCCGTATTCCTGGTCCACTGCCGCCATGACTGCTGCGACAGCGGCCGAGGCCGGAACGGTGATGGCGGCGCCCGCATCGTCCACGTAGTCTGTCAGCAAGCGCGGCCAGTACGCGCCAGTCCATTGCGCCGCATCCGCCTGTTGCGTGACGAAGCGGTCGAGGCACGCACGCGCCACAGCCGGATCTTCCGGTGTGTCCAGAATGCCGAACACGCCGCGACGCACCCGGACGATCTCCGATACCGCGGACCACGCCGCTGCCCAGCCATCCGTGTCGGTTTCGGACAGGCGCATCATTTCCGGCATGCACACCAGCGTGATGCGCTCTTCCTTGAGGACACACTGGACAATGCGCTCATCCGACAATGCGTTGAGCAATGCGTCGCGGCCCAAATTGGTCAGGCTGGAGTACAGACCGAGCGAGAGCGCGTAGCCCGTCCTTCCGCCGTTGTCGAAGTAATGCCGGACCGCGTGACAAAGCGCAAAGCCTTCGTGCGCGGGGCCGCCGTATGCCGCTTCGAAATCGGCGAGCGAATCGATCGCCGTGAGGGACCATTGCGGGCCGCTTTCGGTGTACCCGATGAAGACGGGGACGGCGGTGTCCTCCGGCGGAGGCTCACCGGTCAGGACTTCCGCGCTGTAGCTCACGCCGGGCTGTTCGATGCCATTCATGGAAACACTCTCCTCAGATGCGCGCACGTCGTTGCAGTGGCTCAGGCCGGCATGTCCTGTGTGAACTGCAGGATGATGAATTCAGCCGGGCGGGCCGCTGCCATGCCGACCTTCACAATCATCTTGCCGGCGGCGATATCGGCGTCGCTCATCGTGACGTCCTTGCCGATCTGCACGAAATACGCCTCCTCCGGCGCGGTGCCGGCAAGTGCGCCGCTGCTCCAGAGCGAGAACAGATAGCTGTCGATGGCGCCGCGCACCTTCTCCCAGGTCGGCGCGGTGTTCGGTTCGAACATCATGGCCTGCATCGACTTTCTGATGTCCGCCTCGGCGCTGTTGAACAGGCGGCGCACGGGAATGTAGCGCCAGCTGGTGTCGTCATTCGAGTCGGCGCCGGCGAGCGTCGCGTCGGCCGTGGAGGTCAAGGCCACGTTCGTGCTGGCGTTGACCTTGGCGATGGAGCTGAAATCGAGCCACGCGCTCACGCCAACGCATTCGAATTCCTTGAAATTGGTGCTGTCAGCCTTCTTCACGTTGCCGGCAAAAACCGGCACTGCAGTAGCCGAATGATTCACGGAGATCGAAGGGAAAGAATCCTCCGATATATATACGCCTGGATAAGAGACAACTTCGGTCATTGGAATCTTTCCCTCGATGAACGTGAATCCGGCTACAACGAATGCCCAGCGCTCAAGCCATGTTCTGCGTGAATTGCAGGATGATGAATTCCGCCGGCCTGGCCGCAGCCAGTCCTACGAGAACCTTCATTTTTCCTTGCTTGATTTCGTCCTTCGACATCGTGACGCCCTCGCCAATCTGCACCACATAGGCTTCTTCATCCGAGGCACCGGCAAGGCCGCCCTGCTGCCACAGACCATGCAGATAGCTGTTGATGGCGGAACGCACCTTCTCCCACGTGGGCGGCGTGTTGGGCTCGAAGACCATCGAGTTCATCGAGCTTCTGACGTCCCGCTCGACGCTGTTGAACAGCCGGCGCACCGACACATAGCGCCAGTAGTCCGAATCCTCCAGCGTTCGGGCGCCCCAGACGAGCGACTCCGTATCGTTGAAGGTGCGGATCATGTTGATCGCGCGGCCCGTGTTGTACATGCCTTGCAGATCATCGTTCACCATGAACTTTGGCGTGTAGCCCCCTGGCAAGGCCAGATTGGCAGGCGCCTTCCACACGCCGCGGGACCGGTCGTTCTTGCAATAGAGGCCGGCCATGACCGCGCTTGGCGGAATGTCCGTCTTGCTCCATGCCACGGTCAGCCAGGGGTAGTACACGGCAGCGTATGACGTGGCCGTGTAACCGTCGGCCTGCTTTTCATCGGTGATCTCCGTCCTCGGCCCGTCCAGAACCACGAACAGCGACGCAGCAGGATCCGTGAGACTGCCCACCGAAGTGCTGATGTCATGGCCATTGGCCACGACCAGCGTAATGGAATCCCGCCAGAGGTTCGCGGCTTGCACAACGCTCTCGAATGACACCGCATAGCAGGGGCCGCCTCCCGATTCGAAGTAAGCGCGAAGGCCCGACACACTCACGTCCTCGAAATTCGGCTTGCCGTCGAAAAATTGCGCCATGTCGAGATAACTGCTGAAGCGGATGACGCTTGTGCCAAAGTCCTCGTTCATGCAGAAAAGCGGCACCGCAGTCGCAAGCTGACTGACCGACAGCGCCGGCGACGCGTCTTCTTGGATATAGATGCCGGGATAACTCGTAACAACTGTCATGGGAAGCTCCTTGCTCAGGACGCCATCTTGAGCGTCACGCGATCCGCCATCAGAGACAGCTCCTCAACCGCGATCTCGTTGCTCGTGGCGTCCAGCGAAGGCGACGTCATCGACTTCGGGAAAGCGTTGTCGACCGTCCATGTCATGAGGGGAGTCGTGCCGCTCGTGTCGGTCAAGCTGATCGTCAGATCCATCTTTTCGAGTTTGTTCTGCGCGATCTGATTGATCCAATCGTACAGCCTCGAATCGCCGGGGAACACGCCTTTCCTTAACGTGATATCCACCGTCTGGAGCTGGCCAGGCATCCGGTACCAGTTGCCGAGACCGTCTTTGTATTCGATCGTCTCGTACGTGATGTTGAGACCGGATACGTTATTGAAGGGAATATCCTCGCTTCCGACCGACACGATGAATCGATAAGTCGGGATGGGATACGACGAAGCCATTTGTGCCGAAGTTGTCGCCATTTGCTCAAGCTCCTGTTTTCGTGACGCGCCTCACACTCTGCTGAGTGATCGTTGGTACCGGGCCAATCATGAATCCACCAGCAGCAGGTTCTTAACGCTCATTACAATGTGACTTCCAAGGGGTAGCCAATTGAATTTCAAGGGGTTATGACATTGATTATCCGGCGCGCTCAGATAGATATAAACCGATGGAGAAAGGCATCATTTCCTTGAAGGTTCCACTGGAAAGGAACGTGTCACTTTCGCTCATTCCATATTGCTTCTGGCGTGCTCAGAGCACGGGAAATGAAAAAGACAAGGGATAACTTATTGCGAGGAGACCGCGCATGAAGAATGCGATCGCCCGGTCGCTGCTGCGGGGGTGGACCGATCGTCAAAACGCCCTTTCCGCGCTGATAAAACGCCCGGAACCGAACGCAGCTAAGATAACGACACTTCTCCACTCAAAGAGATCCATCCGATGATCACACTCTGGGGCCGAGCCAATTCAGTCAACGTGCAGAAGGTCTTGTGGTGTTGCGAGGAACTGAAGATTCCGTTTGACCGCATCGACGCCGGCATGCAGTTCGGCCGCAACGACGAAGCCGCGTATCTCGCGATGAATCCGACCGGCCGCGTGCCCACGCTGGTGGACGGTGACTTCGTGCTGTGGGAATCCAACTCGATCCTGCGCTACCTGGCGATGCAATACGGGCCGGACAGCACACTCTGTCCGGCCGATCCGAAGACTCGCGCGAGCGCGGACCGCTGGCTGGACTGGACGCTCTCGACGTTGCAGCCCGCCGAACGCCCGCTCTTCTGGGGTTACATCCGCACGTCCGCCGCTGAGCGCAACGCCGCGCAACTCGCCGTCACGGCCAGCGACGTGGAGAAGCTCTGGCGGGTGATCAACACCCATCTGAAGGGTCGCGACTATCTCGAAGGCGGCACATTTACACTCGCGGACATCGTCATCGGCGCGTATGCGCGCCGCTGGTTCGGTATCGCCGAACTGGTGCGTCCGGCGCTACCCGATCTCGAACGCTGGTACATCGGCGTCACGCAGCGCGCGGGGTTCCAGCGTTACGTCGCGCCTGCCCTCAGTTGAACCTGTCCCGGGACTAACGCCATGACAATCGAACTGCATACCTGGAACACGCCGAACGGACGCAAGATCAGCGTCGCACTGGAAGAAATGGAGCTGCCGTATGTCGTCAGGCCGGTGAACATCGGCAAGGGCGAACAACATGCGCCCGACTTCCTGCGCATCAGCCCGAACAACCGCATCCCGGCGATCGTCGATCCCGACGGTCCGGAAGAGAAGCCAATCAGCGTCTTCGAATCCGGCGCCATCCTGCTCTATCTCGGCGAGAAGACCGGCAAGTTTCTTCCGACAAGCCTGCGCCATCGCGTGCCGGTGCTCGAATGGCTGATGTGGCAGATGGGCGGCTTCGGCCCGATGCCTGGGCAAGTGCACCATTTTCGCGCCGTCGAGCCGGAAAGTGATCGTCGTTACGGGCTGAAGCGTTATTCGGATGAAACCCGCCGCCTCTATCGTGTGCTCGATACCCGTCTCGGCCAGGTGGAGTTCGTCGCGGGCGCCTTGTCCGTCGCGGATTTCGCGATCCTCGGCTGGGCCTGGCGCCATGAGCGCCATGAGGTTTCTCTCGGCGACTTTCCCAACGTGAAGCGCTGGTACGACGCCCTGTTCGCGCGCCCGGGCGTGCAGCGCGGCTTCGCCGTGAAGCTGGATGACCTCGCCTGATCAGGGCAAACCATGAGCGACCTGGTCATCAGGAAAATGCCACTCGCGGGCATGATAACAACCAGCTAATCAAGAAGGGTGACACTGACTCACCCGCACCATTGCGCACAGGGAGAAGACCATGTCCACCGGCATGTACGAAGACCATTTGCCCAAAACCGCCGCCAACTTCGCGGCGCTCACGCCGCTCTCGTTCATCGAGCGCGCTGCGTCGGTCTATCCGGAACGCCCCGCCGTTGTGCATGGCAACCTCAGGCGCACCTGGGCCGAGACCTATGCGCGCACGCGAAGGCTCGCCTCCGCGCTTGCGGCAGGTGGCATCGGCTTCGGGGATACCGTGGCCGCGCTGCTGCCGAACACGCCCGAAATGGTCGAAGCGCATTTCGGCGTGCCGATGTCGGGCGCCGTGCTCAACACACTCAATACGCGCCTTGACGCCGCCACGCTGGGCTACATGCTGACGCATGGCGAAGCAAAGGCGGTACTCGTCGACCGCGAGTTCTCCGATGTCATGCGCCGTGCGCTCGAGGACGTGCCGCAGAGCGTGCTCGTCATCGACGTCGACGATCCGCAGTACACCGGCGCGGGCGAACGCATCGGCGAAATTGAATACGAAGCGTTGCTCGAGAGCGGCGATCCCGCTTACGAATGGTCGCCGCCCCCGGACGAATGGAACGCCATCTGCCTGAACTACACGTCGGGCACGACCGGCAACCCCAAGGGCGTCGTGTATCACCATCGGGGCGCGTATACGAATGCCCTCAGCAACATCCTCGAGTGGGACATGCCGAAACACGCCGTGTATTTGTGGACCCTGCCAATGTTCCATTGCAACGGCTGGTGCTTCCCATGGACCGTGGCCGCCCGCGCGGGCGTGAACGTGTGCCTGCGGCGCGTCGATGCGAAAGGCGTGCTCGACCTGATCCGCAGCGAAGGCGTCACGCATTACTGCGGCGCGCCGATCGTGCAGAACCTGCTCGTCAACGCGCCGGATGAATGGAAGGCCGGCATCGACCAGACCGTGCACGCGATGGTTGCGGGCGCCGCGCCGCCTGCCGCGATGATTGAAGGCATGGAGCGCATGGGCTTCGAGCTGACGCATGTGTATGGGCTCACGGAGGTCTACGGCCCCGCCACTGTATGCGCGCAGCAAGCCGAGTGGAGCGCGCTCGATGTTCACGAGCGCGCGCATCTCAATGCCCGGCAAGGCGTGCGCTATCACTTGCAGGACGCCGTGACCGTGCGCGATCCGCATACGATGGAACAGGTGCCCGCTGACGGCGAGACCATCGGCGAGATCATGTTCCGCGGCAACATCGCGATGAAGGGCTATCTGAAGAACCCGGCCGCTACCGAAGAAGCGTTCCGGGGCGGCTGGTTCCACACCGGCGATCTCGCAGTCGCCTGCCCGGACGGCTATGTGCGCATCAAGGACCGCAGCAAGGACATCATCATCTCGGGCGGCGAGAACATTTCGAGCATCGAGGTGGAGGACGCGCTGTACGGGCATCCGGCCGTGCTGGCGGTGGCCGTCGTCGCGAAACCGGACGAACGCTGGGGCGAAACGCCCTGCGCGTTCGTAGAGCTCAAGGCGGACGCGCAGGTCAGTGCCGAGGAACTGATTGCGTATTGCAAGTCGAGACTTGCGAGCTTCAAGGTGCCGCGCGCGATCGAATTCTGCGAGCTGCCGAAGACTTCGACCGGCAAGATCCAGAAGTTCGAACTGCGCAAGCGCGCCGGATCAGTTGCGGCGCTCAATCTCTGAAGGAGCGGATCAATGAGCGAACTGGTGCGAATCGAACAGGACGCGTACGGCGTCAAGGGCGTCGTCACACTCACGATGAATCGGCCGGAAGCCTTCAACGCGCTGTCCGAGGCCATGCTCGAAGCGCTCGAACACGCGTTGCGGGAAGTGGCTTCGTCGGAGGCGCGCGTGCTCGTGCTGGCCGGCGAAGGCCGCGCGTTCTGCGCGGGGCATGACTTGAAGGAGATGCGTGCCGAGCCTTCGCGCGAGTATTACCGCGCCCTCTTCGCACGCTGCACCAGGATGATGCTGACTATTCAGCAGATGCCGCAGCCGGTCATCGCGCGCGTGCACGGCATTGCGACGGCAGCGGGATGTCAATTGGTCGCCATGTGCGACCTGGCGGTGGCGTCGAGCGATGCGCGTTTCGCGGTATCGGGCGTGAACCTCGGGCTGTTCTGCGCGACGCCCAGCGTGCCGCTGTCGCGCAACCTGTCGCGCAAGGCAGCGTTCGAGATGCTGGTGACCGGCGATTTCATCGATGCCGCCACGGCGCGGGAACGCGGTCTCGTGAACCGCGTGGCCCCGCCGGGCGATCTCGATGATGCCGTCCGCAAGCTGGCCGCGAACATCGCGGCGAAACCGCGTGAAGCGGTTGCGGCCGGCAAGGGCTTGTTCTACCGGCAACTCGAGAACGGCATCGAGGACGCGTATGCGCTTGCATCGGAAACGATGGTGTGCAACATGATGGAAGACGTCACCCTCGAAGGCACGCAGGCGTTCATTGAAAAGCGGCCGCCGCGTTGGGAGTGAGCGGTTGAATCACCAGGCGGGGACTCATGCGCCTTCGAGGTTCTGCGTGAATTGCAGGATGATGAATTCCGCCGGTCGTGAAGCGGCCAGTCCGATCTTCATGATCATCTTGCCTTGCGCAATGTCCGTGTCCGACATCGTCACACCTTTGCCGATCTGCACGAAAAACGCTTCTTCCTCGGAGATGCCCATCAAACCACCCTGCTGCCATATGCTCCGCAAGTAGCTCGTCACAGCGGATCTTGCTTTCTCCCACGTATGTGGGACGTTTGACTCAAACATCAGCGTGTTCATTGCTTTCCGGATGTCCCGCTCGACGCTGAGGAACAGACGCCGTACCGACACATAGCGCCAGTCGTCACTCTCATCCAGCGTCCGCGCGCCCCAGATGACCGGATTCTGATCCCGGAATGTGCGGATCATGTTGATCGCCGGTGCTGACATGTACTCGGCTTGGAGATCATCGGTAACCTGGTACTTGGGTTTGAGACTTGCAGGCAACGCGATGTTGGCGGGTGCTTTCCATACACCCCGGGTTCGATCGTTCTGACCGTAGAGTGCTGCAACGACCGCGCTTGGCGCAATATCAGCATCGGTCCATCGCGCCTTGAGCCAAGGATAGTAAGCTGCCGCCAGCGCGCTCGAGCCAAGATTGGTCGGGCGGCTTTGAATGGTGAGTTCTTCCTCTGGACCGTCCAGAATGAAAAAGAGTCCATCGGCCACATCCAGGCTAGAGAATTCCGGAATAATGTCAAAGGCATTCGCGACTACAAGACTGATTGTCGAACCCAGAGAACTTGCCTCCTGTTCCAGGTAGTCGTGTGAGACGGCATAGCAAGGTCCACCACCGGCTTCGAAATAAGCGCGAAGTCCCGCGATGGCGGGTCTTTTAACATCCAGGTCCGCTCCGAAATATCTCGCGACCTCCATATAGGATTCGAACCTGACCGCAGTGCTTGAGAAATCAGCGTTCATGCTGAATAGCGGAATCGCGGTCGGAGCGGTGCTGACCGAAAATGTCGGGGAATCGCTCTCTGCTATATAGACACCGGGAAAGCTTGTAGTGACGCTCATTGGACTCTCTCCTGCTTGGTGAATGTATGCTCAGCGCGGTACGCTGAGCACCGACGTCCCACCCGCCACCTCTCGCAGCTTGAGGTGAAAAATGAAACGGGCTCTTGCACGGAGAACACGCTCCGCAGTACTGTCATGCTTCAACTCGCCTGACGCTTATAGTGACAGCAAGCCGATATGTGCCTTCGGCCCACATCAAAATATGACTATGTTAGGAACAGAATCGAGCACGAAACGGCGGGGCGGCGTATTGTTCGCACCACCGGATCGAGCGGCACATCGAGGACGCCTCTGCGCTTGCATCGGAAACGAGGGCGTGCAACATGATGGACGACGTCACGCTCGAAGGCATGCAGGCGTTCATTGAAAAGCGGCCGCCGTGTTGGGAGTGAGTGTCAGCCGCCCGGCATGCTCTGCGTGAACTGGATAACGATGAACTCGGCGGGCCGCACGGCGGCCAGGCCGATTTTCATGATCATCTTGCCCTGCGCGATGTCGGGATCCAGCATCGTCACCTCCTTGCCGATCTGTACGAAGTAGGCTTCATCCTCCGACGCGCCAGCCAGTGCGCCTTGTTTCCACAATCCGTGCAGATAACTGACGGCTGCCGAGCGGACCTTCTCCCAGGTCAGAGGTGTGTTTGGCTCGAACAGCATCTGCTCCATTGCATTCTGCAGGTCGCGCTCGACGCTGCTGAACAGCCTGCGTACGGCCACATAGCGCCAGGCGTCCGTATCGTCGAGCGTACGCGCGCCCCAGACGAGGGGCGTCTCGTCGCCGAACGAACGAATCATGTTGATGGCCTTTCCCTGGTTGTATAGCCCCTGGATGTCGTCCGAGACTTTGAACTTTGGCGTATAGCCCCGAGGCAGAGGGAGGTTGGAAGGTGATTTCCAGATTCCTCGGGTAGCGTCGTTCCGGCAATAGAGACCAGCAACCAGCGCGCTCGCTGGAATATCGCTCGTCGTCCAGCTTGCGCGCAGATAAGGGTAGTACATCGCGGCATGGGACGTGGCTGCATAGCCGGCGTCAAAGCCTGCCGCAGTGATCTCCTCATAGGGCCCGTCAAGGATGATGAAGAGGGTGGGATCGATATCGAGGATGCTTTGAATCTGCGAAGTGAGGTCATTGGCAAGTGCAACGATCAGGGTGATTCTCCTTTTCAGTGCTTTTACTCCGTCCAGCACATGAAAAGGCTCGATCGCGTAGCAAGGGCCGCCGCCGCATTCGAAATAGCCACGAAGCGCCCATGATTTCTGATCGTTCGTCTTGATGTTTCCGCCATGGTAATTGACGACATCGAACCAGTTATCGAATCGAACTGGTTCAGTCGAGAAGTCGCTGCCCATGCAGAACAGAGGTATGGTCGATGACGAGCGAGTCACGCTGACCGTCGATGAAGCACTCTCACAGACATAGATGCCGGGATAAGTTGTCGTCTCATTCATCTTTCATTTTCCACATCGGTCAATGGCGAGCGTCATGCGTGCCAAGGGACGTCATTCCATGTACGTGCCCGCCCGCAAGCAATGAACAGCTGCTTTGTACGCAGGCCTTAAGCGCTTTGCACGTTCTGCGTAACCTCAAGGATGATGAATTCCGCAGGCCGTGTCGCTGCCATGCCGACACGGACGATCATCTTTCCCTGCTCGATTTCGTCCTGCGACATCGTGACGTTCTTGCCGATCTGCACGAAAAACGCTTCTTCCTCGGAGACGCCCGTCAAACCACCCTGCTGCCAGAGGCTGCGGAGATAACTGGTGACAGCCGATCTCACCTTCTCCCAGGTGTTAGGCATATTGGGTTCGAACATCAGGGCGTTCATCGCGGCTCTAATATCGCGCTCGGCACTGATGAACAGACGCCGTACCGGCACATATCGCCATTCGTCGGTCTCATCCAGCGTACGTGCGCCCCAGACAACCGGGTTCTGATCATGAAATGTACGAATCATGTTGATCGCCGGCGCTGACATGTACTGCCCCTGGAGATCATCGGATACTTTGTACTTCGGTGTGAAACCTGCGGGCAATGGCATATTGGCGGGCGCTTTCCATACTCCGCGGTTCTTGTCATTCTTGCAGTAAAGCGCTGCCATGACCGCACTTGGCGCTATGTCAGCCTTGGTCCACTTCGCTCTGATCCAGGGATAGTAGACGGCCGCCAGTGCATTCTTGCCATAGCGCGTCGGGCGGTCTGCGGTGGTGAGTTCGTCCTTGGGTCCATCCAGGATCAGGAAGATCCCATCGTCTGGCTTCAGATCCTGGAATTCAGGGGGAATGTCGAAACTGTTCTCGACGATCAGATTGACTGTTGAGGACAGTTTGCCAGCCTCTCTTTCGAGGTAGTCGTGTGAGACAGCATAACAAGGCCCGCCGCCTGCATCGAAGTAAGCCCGAAGTCCCGCTGTTGCGGCATCCTCAAGATCCATACCGGTTCCGAGATAATTGACGACATCGAGCCAGTATTCGAACCTTACCGCCGTGCCGGAAAACTGATAGTGCATGCTGAACAGCGGAACCGTGGTCGAAGCGGTCCCGACCGATAATGCCGGGGATTGATCTTCCGTTACATAGACACCGGGAAAGCTTGTAGTCACAGCCATGAACCCTCTCCTGTTCGGGAAATGCAGGCTCGGCGCAACACGCCCAGCCTTGACGGCACCGCCTGCGACATCTCGTTCTTTGATGTAGAAGATGAAACAGGTCTCGACCCGAGAAGAACCTCACCGGGAGCAAGTTCATGCCTGCAATGCGGAGCCTCGCACGCGAACTTCGTCACCAGAAGCGCAATGCTTCACGCGCCTGGCGGGCCTGAGTTCGCCTGACGCCCATAGTGAAGTCGGGAAGTTATATGCCGTTAGCCTGCATCAGAATATGACTTTATTGATGCAGAGCATTGAGTGCGAAGTCATCAAACAGGAAGCGATAACCCGAGCCGATAGTTTTCAATCGGACGAGGCATCGCTGGCAAGCGGAATTGTTTCGTGCGCGTTCGTTTTGTGAGGAGTCGCTTCCGGCGCTGAAGCACAAACGACGATACGCATCGTCGTGTCTATTCCACTTTTTCTACCGGATGTCTCTCGAGCCACGCATTCTCGTCATCGCTATACAAGCGCGAGCGCGTCAGAAACCGCAATCCCGAAGGCCGCTCCAGCGAGAACATCCCGCCATTCCCCGGCACGGCATCGATGATGAGCTGCGTATGCTGCCAGTACTCATACTGCGATTCGGTCATGTAAAACGGCACGCCGCCGATCGCCCCGAGCTTCACGTCGGATCCTCCGACCATGAATTCGTTGACCGGAAAGCACATCGGCGCACTGCCGTCGCAGCAGCCGCCAGATTGATGAAACAATACCTCGCCATGTTCGGCCTTGAGCCTCTCGATCAGCTCGATCGCGGCCGCTGTCGCCGTCACGCGCTGCACGTCCTGTTCGCTCATGATGTCCCCGTTCTTGAAAACGGCCGCCGCTGGAATCAGCGGCGGCCTCACAGACTGCTGGAAAGGCTTTAGAAGAAGCCGAGCGGCTTGTCGCTATAACTGACGAGCATGTTCTTCGTCTGTTGATAGTGATCGAGCATCATCTTGTGATTTTCCCGCCCGATGCCCGACTGCTTGTAACCGCCGAACGCCGCATGCGCCGGATAGGCGTGATAGCAATTGGTCCACACGCGTCCCGCCTGAATCGCACGGCCGAAGCGATAGGCCCGCGTACCGTCGCGCGTCCATACACCGGCGCCCAGTCCATAGAGCGTGTCGTTGGCAATGTCGAGCGCCTCTTCCTCGGTCTTGAAGGTCGTCACGGACAACACCGGTCCGAAGATCTCTTCCTGGAAGATGCGCATCTTGTTATGGCCTTTGAAGACGGTCGGCTTGATGTAGTAGCCGTTCTTCAGCTCGCCGTCGAAGCTCCTGCGCTCGCCGCCGGAGAGGCACTCGGCGCCTTCCTGTTTGCCGAGATCGATATACGAAAGAATCTTCTCCAGCTGCTCCTGCGAAGCCTGCGCGCCGATCATCGTCTTCGTATCGAGCGGATGGCCTTGCGAGATCGCCTCAACACGCTTCAGCGCGCGTTCCATGAAGCGCTCATAAACCGACTCCTGAATCAGCGCGCGCGACGGACACGTACACACCTCGCCCTGATTCAGCGCGAACATCGTGAAGCCCTCGAGCGCCTTGTCGAAGAAACTGTCGTCGGCGTTCAGCACGTCCTCGAAGAAGATATTCGGGCTCTTGCCGCCCAGCTCCAGCGTGACCGGAATCAGGTTCTGGCTCGCGTACTGCATGATGAGACGGCCCGTCGTGGTCTCACCGGTGAAGGCAATCTTCGCAATGCGCTTGTTCGATGCGAGCGGCTTGCCGGCCTCCAGACCGAAGCCGTTGACCACATTGAGAACGCCCGGCGGCAGCAGGTCGTGGATGGTTTCCATCAGCACAAGGATGGAAGCCGGCGTTTGCTCGGCGGGCTTGAGCACCACGCAATTGCCTGCGGCCAGCGCGGGCGCGAGTTTCCAGATCGCCATCAGGATCGGGAAGTTCCACGGAATGATCTGTCCGACGACGCCCAGCGGCTCATGAAAGTGATACGCGACCGTATCGTGATCGATCTCCGAAATGCCCCCTTCCTGCGCGCGCGCCGCCGCCGCGAAGTAACGCAAATGGTCGATGGCCAGCGGAATGTCGGCGGCCATGGTCTCGCGCAGCGGCTTGCCGTTGTCGATGGATTCCGCCACCGCGAGGCGCTGCAGGTTCTGCTCCATGCGTTCCGCGATCTTCAGCAGCACGTTCGAGCGGTCCGTGACCGACGTCCTGCCCCACGCCACCTTGGCGGCGTGCGCTGCGTCCAGCGCGGCTTCGATGTCGGCCTCGCGCGAGCGCGGGATCGACGTGAACGGCTCGCCTGTGATCGGCGAGATGTTGTCGAAGTACTCGCCACCCGCTGGCGCAACCCACTTGCCGCCGATGAAGTTGCCGTATTGCTTCTTGTACGGGTACTCCGTGCTCAGGAACTGCATCTCCGCGTGATTCATTCTGTGTGCTCCTCGCATGTCGACGTGAACGAGCCGGCACAGCCCTTGGCCGGCGCCGGTCGCTCTGGTTTGCGAGTTCCGTGCCATGAGCCCGCCGCACGCATGGCGGGTTCGCCGACCGCACCGGCATGCGGCTCAGCACGATGTGCTCAGGGTTTGTACGGGAGATCGGGCGTTGTTCACATTCAGAACAGCTGCGCCCGGCTGTAGCGATGCGCCACACCGGCCGGTGCTGAGCGGCCCATGCACAACGTGCCCTGCGCTGAGGGCAAACGCTTATGGCACGAGTGTTCATATTGCAAAGCCTTTCACAGTTGTCTATGTTCATGCCCAGCCGTGGCAAAGCGCCGCATGCATATGTGCTCTTGCAGCATGTTTGTGACGCGAAATGCCTTGCAGCCGCAGGATGCAAACCGCATCGCGCGCCTGCATGAACCACGGCGGGCTGCTGCACCGGCGACCCCGGCGCACGCACCTCAGCAACGATGCGCGCGCACGTGCTTGCATGACGCGCCACGGAGACCACCATGAACAGCACAATCAATCAAGGGGCCGCCCACGGCCCGACACCTTTCTTCTCCAAGGAGGCGACCATCGCCCGGCCCGGATTCTCGCGCTGGATGGTGCCGCCCGCCGCGCTCGCTGTTCACTTGTGCATCGGTCAGGCCTATGCATTCTCAGTGTTCAACGCCCCGCTCACGAAGATCATCGGCATCACCAAGTCGGCGCCGGATGACTGGACGCTGACCACGCTCGGCTGGATCTTCTCGCTCGCCATCGTGTTCCTCGGCCTCTCGGCGGCCTTCGCCGGCAAGTGGCTCGAAAAGGTCGGCCCGCGCCGCACCATGTTCACGGCGGCCTGCTGCTTTGGCGGCGGCTTCCTCGTCTCGGCGCTCGGCGTCTATCTGCATCAGATCGCGCTGCTGTATCTCGGCTATGGCGTGATTGGCGGCATCGGACTGGGGCTCGGTTATGTGTCGCCGGTCTCCACCTTGATCCGCTGGTTCCCGGACCGCCGCGGCATGGCCACCGGAATGGCGATCATGGGCTTCGGCGGCGGCGCGATGATCGCGGCCCCCGGCTCCGTCGCGCTGATGAACTACTTCAAGAGCGCCACCAGCGCGGGCGTGGCGGAAACCTTCCTCGTGCTCGGCGTGCTCTATTTCATCTCGATGACGATCGGCGCGCTCGCCATCCGCATTCCGCCGGCGGACTGGAAGCCGGCCGGCTGGACGCCGCCCGTCACCGCCAGCAAGATGATCACGAAGAACCACGTGCATATCGACCAGGCGCTCGAGACGCCGCAGTTCTATCTGCTGTGGCTCGTGCTGTTCCTCAACGTCACGGCGGGTATTGGCGTGCTCGGCCAGGCTTCGGTGATGATCCAGGAGAGCTTCAAGACGTCGATCACCGCAGGCGCGGCGGCCGGCTTCGTCGGGCTGCTGTCGCTGTTCAACATGGGCGGGCGCTTCGTGTGGGCGTCGGCGTCCGACTGGATCGGCCGCAAGAACACCTACTTCGTGTTCTTCGTGCTGGGCGCCGTGCTGTACTTCCTCGTGCCGCAGTTCGCGACCGCCGGCAACATCGCGCTGTTCGTGCTCGCCTACGGCATCATCCTGTCGATGTACGGCGGCGGCTTCGCGACCATCCCCGCTTATCTCGCGGACATGTTCGGTACAGCGTTTGTCGGCGGCATTCATGGACGTTTGCTCACTGCGTGGGCGGCGGCGGGCATCGCCGGTCCGGTGCTGGTCAACTATGTGCGCGCCTATCAGGTCGCCCACGGCGTCACCGGCGCGGATGCCTACACGATGACGCTGCACATCATGGCCGTCCTGCTCGTGATCGGTTTCGTCTGCAACCTGCTCGTGACGCGCGTGCACGAAAAGCATCACATGAACACGTCGGCGCAGACCGCGAACTGAGACTGAAGAAAGGAGATTCGCAATGAATTCGCGTAACGATATCCAGCAAGGCAGTTCGTCGAACACGGGACTGCTGGTGCTGTTCTGGGCTTATGTACTGATCCCGCTTGCATGGGGCGTGACGAATACCCTGACGCAGGCCGTCAAGCTGTTTCATTAAGACGCTGCAAGCTTTGAAATGGCGCGCCGGGCGATTGGCTTTCGAGCTGATCGCCCGGCGTGTTTGTTTTTGCGGCTTGTGCGGGACTATCCCTTCAGCCGTCTTGCGCCGCCTGCGCAAAGGCGGTATTCAGATAACGAACAAGCTTGGTACAGGCAAAACTGAAAGGCTGGGCGGGCTGTTCAAAGATCTCTTTTTTTGAACGCGCGCCCGCTCATTCGAACGAGGCAGCGACGTAGAGCCCCAACTGAAAACGACGCCGAACTTTGTTGATTCAGGTGCTGCTGATCTCGCATTCCTCTCCGAGTCTGCTTTCATACCGCCCGAGCAGCCAGCGTTCGCATACGCGTCAGGTTGTAGGGTGCCTGAGTCAACACAAGGAATTGGTCGACGCGCCTCAGACCTCGATACGGCCAGTCTGCTTAACGTGACGGTGGAGACCACACGCGTGCGCGGTCATCTGTCGGGAGAGCATTTCGGTGTCGATGACACACTCGTTCAGGCTTGGGTTGGGCACAAGAGCTTCGTGCCCAGGACCGGATCGGAGCGGATCGGATAACGACTCGTCGGCTGATGGTGGCGGCAGTTCTCAAGAGAACTGGTATGGCGAGAAACGTAGCAACGATACGCATGAATCAGCACCGACGCGCAGGCGAAACGGTAGAGTCGCGACACCGGAGCGATGCTTTGTCGTGAACCAGCGAAACAGCATGTCATAGAAGATTTGCTCCGTCAGAATGCGTTCGCTTCGAATCGAATACGGCACTTGCAACAGCAGCGCGCGAATCAGCTTCTCTGACGCGATGCTCGGACGCGATTCGGTGTAGCCGTCCGCTCCGCGCGTCGTTTTGGTTTCAGTGTCGCTTGATTCCTCAGATCAGCCTTTGCCCCTCCTGCCCGGATGACCCGCATAGAAGGTATTCCAACAGCATGCCAGTGCTGAGCCATCTCGGTAAACGTGCAGAAAGTCCTGTGATGCCTTGAAGAGCTGGATCTTCCCTCGGACCGCATCGACGCCCGCCTCCAATACCGCCGAACAACGAGGTCAGCTATCTCGCCATGAATCTGACGGGCCGCGTGCCCACCCTGGTCGACGGTGATTCCGTATTCCGGGAACCGGACGCGATCGTGTCGACTGCGGAGCTTGGTCAGCTCTTGCGATATCGGAAGTGCGGCGATTTACCGTCGGGGTTGGGAAAGCAGCAAGGCGTGCTGGACGAATGGCGTGTGGCTGTCCGTCTCGCCGGATGCGACTTGGTGGTGAAGCTTCAACAGGTCGCTTGTCGCCTTGTGAATTCTTGCCATTCGTACGACATTGCCGATGAAGAGGTGAGTGCGATGCCAGTGGTAGTGGTGCCGTCAGCTCGCCAAGACGTCATCGCGATGAGCGGAGCTTGATCAAGTGGTCATCCACTGCCACGAACGAACCTGCGCACGGTCTACGCCGTTGCGCCGAGTTCGGCCCCGACCTGCGACACGCTCGAACTGAATTCCACAATATCACGAACCGTCTAAAGCGATGAGCGAAGGGGAGTCGGGGCGTCGCGCCGTTTCGATTGACTGGCGCACTGGGGTGAGACAGGTGCTCCAGGGACGGACTCAAAGCAGAGCCTGCATGCTCAATTCCGTCATTTGCCAATGCACTCGGCCGCTTCCCTTCACAGGATGCGACCACCGCGCTTCTGCGAGCAACGTTGAGATGCATCGCGTCGATGTTTCAAAAAACTCAACCAGCATCAACATGTGAAACGCACGGTCCCTCAAGCTTGTGCCATGTTTTGCGTGAATTGCAGCACGATGAACTCGGCTGGTCGCGCGGCGGCAAGCCCGATTTTCGCGATCATCTTCCCTTGCTTGATGTCTTCGTCAGACATCGTGACTCCCTTGCCGATTTGCACGAAGTATGCCTCATTCTCGGAAGCACCAGCCAGACCGCCCTGCTTCCACAGTCGATGCAGATAGCTCGTTGCCGCGGAGCGCACCTTCTCCCAGGTCAGTGGGCTGTTTGGTTCGAACGTCATCGTACCAAGTGCGTATCGCAAGTCGCGCTCGACACTATTGAACAAACGTCGCACCGAGACATATCTCCAGTCGTCGCTATCGTCCAGGGTGCGGGCGCCCCAGATCACCGAACCTCGTTCGTCAACTTTTCGAATCATGTTGACGGCCTTCCCGGTGCTGTAGTCGGCCTGGATCGTGTCCGTTACGGTGTACTTCGGTGTGTACCCCGACGGCAATGGAACATTGGCGGGCGACTTCCACACGCCTCGTGTTCGATCATTCTTGCAATAGAGCCCTGCGGCGACAGCACTTGCAGGCACGTCAACATCGGTCCATCCAACTTTGAGATAGGGATAGTAGACTGCGGCGGAAGCACTCGTTTGGTACGTATTGAGATCGCTCTTTTTAATGTGGACGGCGGGTCCATCGAGGATGGCAAATAGACATTTGCTGCGATCTTCGAGCAGGGTATACACCTCATCTTTGATTCCGTGGTAGTTGCCAACCACAAGCGTGATGCGATTCCCCAAGGTCTTGATGGCATCTATGAAAGTCTTCCATCCAGTGACATAGCAAGGCCCTCCCCCACATTCGAAGTAGGCACGCAAACCAGCTAGGGCAGTGTCGTACGTTGCATATGGCGGAAATTTCTCGTAAAGATCCAGGATATTATTGAACTTCAATATTTCCGTAAGGTTGCTATCCATATTGATTAACGGAACTGCGGTGGGAAGCGTCGAAACCGACAACGTGGGTGTTGCATCTTCTTCGATATAAACGCCTGGGTAACTGTTGTCTGAACTCACGAGATATGCTCCGTCAATGAATTGGACTACTGTGGCATGCGTCAAGAGCCGTTTCGCTGATTTCCATGCCGATGTGCGTACATCGAACATTCCAACCGGTCATATTGCTTTGAATGAAGGCATTGCAACCATCTTTTGAAATTCATAAGAAGGCGCATGCCAAGTGGATGCTTCAACCATCCTCGACAATCATGATGCACGTCGGCGAACGAATTTAGCGCGGTTCAAAATGAGACAACTCTTAGGTAAGCCCATGAAACCACCGTCAAATCTGGATCCCGAATGGGACCTCACCGATAGTTTTCAACCGAGCCCACAAGAACTGCCGGAGTCGCGGCGGCGGGCATCGCCGGTCCAGTGCTGGTCAACTATGTGCGCGCCTGTCAGGTCGTTCACGGCGTTACCGGCGCGGATGCCTGCACGATGACGCTGCACATCATGGCCGTCCTGCTCGTGATCGGTTTCGTCTGCAATCTGCTCGTGACGCGCGTGCACGAAAAGCATCACATGAACACGTCGGCGCAGACCGCGAGCTGAGACTGAAGAAAGGAGATTCGCAATGAATTCGCGTAACGATATCCAGCAAGGCAGTTCGTCGAACAAGGGACTGCTGGTGCTGTTCTGGGCTTATGTACTGATCCCGCTTGCATAGGGCGTGACAAATACCCTGACGCAGGCCGTCAAGCTGTTTCATTAAGACGCCGGAAGCAGTCGAATGACGCGCCGTGCGATGGGCTTTCGAGCCGATCGCCCGGCGTGTTTGTTTTTGGGGCTTGTGCGGGACTATCCCTTCAGCCGTCTTGCGCCGCCTGCGCAAAGGCGGTATTCAGATAACGAAGAAGCTTGATACAAGCAAACTGAAAGACTTAGTGGCCGTGTTCCTCCACCCGATTCAGGCTGCGCCGCGCCAGCGCACTCATGAACAACGTGCTGCCGACGAGTCCCGTCAGATACACGCTTGCCATCATCCAGTCCATTCCACTCACGGTTCTTCTCCTTCGAATTGATCCGCAGGCAAGCCTGCCGCGGGCATGATTCACGCAGTTGCAAACGCGTTCTGGCCTGATTACGGCAGCGGCGCGCAAAGGTTTAGCAGCATGCGGATCAAGCGACGTAGCCTGGGCGTTACATGAGAATGGCTTCAAGGCCTTCACAAAAAAAAGACCGGCCGTATGATTCGCAAACGCTTGCCGCCAAGTGCTGGAAAAGACTGGAAAAACTGGCGCGCAGGAACCTCCCCACACAAACCAAGGTTCACCATGAAACCCATTAGCCGTCGTAATTTCATGATTGCCGGCGCAGGTGCATTGCCCGCGCTGTGGCTCACGCGTGTCCGGGCCGATGCCGCCCATTTGAGCGAATCCGACCCGGCCGCGGTAGCCGTCGGCTACACGGAAAACGCCGCGAAGGTCGACAAGAAGAAGTACGCGAACTACGCGGCGGACCAGACTTGCGCCAACTGCTCGCTGTTCCAGGGCAAGGCGACGGATGCATGGGGTGACTGCACGCTGTTCGGCGACAAGCTCGTGGCCGGACGCGGCTGGTGCTCGTCCTGGACCAACATGTGACGCCGGCTGCAACGCGCCCTCACACGCTTACTTGACCACGTGCCCCCCGCGCGTGACGTTCATGGCGGTGGCCGCGACATAGGTGGCCGTGACACGGTCGCCGACCTTGATCTTGTCGAGCGGCATGTCGGGCGCCACCTGCACCGTGACCGTGTGCTTCGGACCGGCCAGGGTGACTTCACGCGCGGCTGCATCGATCTTCTGGACCACCGCCACCACCTGCACGCCATGCTTCTTCACAACGACACCGCCTGAAGCCGGCGCGGTTTCGTCGGCGATCACGCGCGACTCGGCAGCCTTCGGATCCACCGGATCTGCGGAAATCAGCAGGGCGCCGCGATAGGACACGTGGACCTCGTCGCCGGCCTTGAGCTTCTTCACGTCCGCAACGGCGGGATCCACGTCGATGACCACGACGCGCCCCTTCGGACCCTTCACCTCGACGCTGCTCGTATCAGCGTGAACCTTCACGACGGTTGCCTTCATGTCGAGCGTGTGGGCTTGGGGCTCGGCTTGCGCGGCGACGTCGGCGGCAGCCGGAGTATTGGCATGAGCGGTGGACAGGACCATCAGCGCCGAGCCCGCCGTAGCGGTCACGGAAAGGATTCGAATCAGACGGGAAATGAGCTGCATGAGTTGCTCCAGACGGGAATGGAAGACCTTGCGGCCGCTTAAAGAAGTTCATCTATCAACTTCCTTTCAGCCATTCATTCTTATGCCCTTCGCAATGACGAGCAATAGCAGATTGCTTAGCAATTAAGCAGGTTTGAGACATTTCGAAAAAACTTCTTTTCTTGTCTTTAAGCAACTTAGCGCGAGCCTTTTAAGTTTCGTCAAGCAAGGCGCTGAATGAAACCCTCAGTCACGTCCTTGAGCGTAATCTCGTTGTCATCCGTCATGACCAAGGAGAGACAATGAACGAAATCATCAACGCAGTGAAAGACAGGATCCCAAACGAGTATGCGTATGACATCGCCCGGGATATGCAGATCGACGAGTTGACGATGATGCGCGCACGCGTCGGCATGGACGCCATTGCGCTGAGCGTGCCTGACGTGAAGGCGTTTATCGCGGCGCTCGAAGCCTGCGGCGAAGTGCGCGGCATTACGAGAAACGAACATGCGATCAGCGTTCAGACGGGCGCGTTCACGAATCAGTATCTGAACGGCTATCGGCAAATGAGCGTGTCGGCCGAAGCGGGTCTGGTTCTCAATCCCGGCGGTCTTGATCTGCGAATCTTCTTCCGTCACTGGAAGCACTTCTTCTTCCTGCGCGATGAAAAGCCCAACCGCACGCTCGAGTCCATCCAGATCTTCGACGAAGCCGGCAAGGCGGTGCACAAGATCTATGCGACGCAGGGTACGAACACGCAGGCGTTCAAGGCACTCGTGGAGCGGCATCGATGCACGGACGAGAGCGTCACGGCGCGCGTTGAATCAGTTTCTCCTCGCGCCATGCCGCATGGCCTTCCCAGTGCGTCCGATGAATCCATCAGCGAAGAATGGCGCGCCATGACCGATCCGCACGACTTCTATCTGCTGATGCGCAAGCACGGCAAGAGCCGGCAGGAACTCTATCGCTGCGTCGAGTCCGATCTGGCGCGCGAAGTCGCCGCCGATTCACTGATGGAAGTGCTCACGGAATCGAAGCTGCGGGACGTGAGCCTCGCGATCTTCGTCAGCAATGCGGGCTGCGTGCAGATATCGACGGGCAAGGTCGAGAAGCTGATGAAGGACGCTCAGTACCTCAACGTCATGAACAAACAAGATCGTCTGCACGTGGAGCATGAGCAGATAGAACGCTGCTGGATCGTGAGCAAGCCTTCCGACTGCGGCTACGTCACGAGCTTCGAAGCATTCGCCAGGGACGGCCAGTTGATCCTGCAAATCTACGGACAGCGTGCCGAACATGAGCCGGAACAGCCCGGCTGGCGCGTGATCCTGGCGGGCTGCATGTCGCTGTGACGCGCGGGGCCGCACCATAAGTGCGACCCCAACGTGGTCAGGCCTCGCGCGACAGACCGTACAGCCCCTGCAACACCGCCGCGCGCGCCTGTCCGAGGATCTTGCCGCGCCAGACATCGTCATCGATATAAAAAGCCGCGCGAATCTGCTGGCGGATCGCGTGCTTCACGGCATCGGGTGCATCGGCATGCTGCCTCACCCATTGGTCCGCGCGCAGCATGTCGAGCATCTCGGTGAGCGGCACCGTGCCGTACTCCACCGCGATCGACGCATTGGCCGAACGCGGACACGTCTGCCTCAAGGTATCGAGCAGCGGTCCGGCAATATCCGCCGCAATCGAGGTGCCGTCCGCGGGGCTCGTCACGTCCGCGCCCCACCAGCGACGCGCGCGCGGCACATCCCCCACGCAGATCTTCGCGCCGAAACCGCTCGGCCCGAGTCCCGTATGAAAGTCGATCCAGCCGATCGATGCGCAGCCCTCGCCGTACTCCGTCAGCAGTTCGCGCATTGTGCGCGTGCTCCATGCGGTCTCCGCACCGCCATAGAACAGGCCTTGCGGATGCGTGTACTGACCCGTCGTCACTGCCTGCTGATACGCCCACTCACCGCGCTCTTCGATATAGCCACGAATGGCCTGCACGTTGGCCTCGTCAGGCGGCCAGCTTGCCGGAATCAGAAGCTCGTGCAGTTCCGCATATCCCGGGTTCTGCGGCAAGGGCGCAGCAAAGTCGATGCTGTTGCGGTTCAGATCAACATTGCCTTCCGTCGTGCGGCTCAGGAAGGAAAAGCCATAGGGATTGATCGCATGCACGAGCAGCAACGCGACATCGAGTTGCTTCATCAATGCAGCGAGTCCGTCGTCGCGCATCAGGGCGATCTGCGCGCCCGAGCCGCAGAAGCCCTCCACGCCATGCGTCGCCGAGGTCAGCACCAGCATGCGCCGCGCCGAGCGTGGCCCGATGCGCACGACATCCGTCGCCAGCAGCTCGCCTTCGAGTCCGGCGACGCCCGCCAGCACGCGGGTATCCACGGCCAGCCCGCGTTCGGCAGCCGTGTCGAGGAAACGCTGTCGCGCCTCGCGATAGGTCGATGAAAACATGTGCGCTCTCCTGGTCAGGCACGCGCGAGAAACGCCTGCACGAGCCGCACCCAGTAGGTGGCGCCGAGCGGCAGCAGTTCGTCGTTGAAGTCGTAGCTGCTGTTGTGCAGCATGCATGGACCGATGCCGTGCCCGCGTTCGCGATGCGCGCCGACGCCATTGCCGATATACGCATAGCAGCCGGGCCGCTCCAGCAGCATGTACGAGAAGTCCTCGGCGCCCATGGTGGGATCGACGTTCGGGTTCACTTTCTCCGCTCCAACGATGTCGCGCATCACGCCCAGCGCAAACTGCGTTTCGGCTTCGGTGTTGACGGTCGGCGGATAGTTGCGCAGGAAACTGACTTCGGCCTTGCAGCGATACGCCGCCGCCGTCGCGCTGACGATCTCCTTCATGCGCGTCTCGATCAGGTCGAGCACCTCGGTCGAGAACGTGCGCACCGTGCCGGCGAGCGTCGCGGTGGTGGGTATCGCGTTGATCGCGTGACCCGCCTGCATGCGCGTGATCGAGAGCACGGCGGCATCGACCGGGCGCTTGTTGCGCGTCACGATGCTCTGCAAGCCCGTGCCGATCTGCAAGGCCGTGAACACCGGATCGACGCCGTCGTGCGGTATCGCGGCATGCGCGCCGACGCCTTCGATGCGAATCTCGAACTCGTTGCTCGACGCCTGCGTCGCGCCGACGCGCGCGCCGAATTCACCCGCAGGCATGCCGGGCCAGTTGTGCAGCGCGAACACGCCATCGACGGGGAAGCGCTCGAACAGACCATCCTCGATCATCGCCTTCGCACCGCCGCCGCCTTCTTCTGCGGGCTGGAAGATGAAGACCACCGTGCCGTCGAAGTCCCGATGTTTCGCGAGATATTGCGCGGCGCCGAGCAGCATGGCGGTGTGGCCGTCGTGACCGCACGCATGCATCTTGTTCTCATGGCGCGACGCATGCCCGAAGGTGTTCAGTTCAGGGATAGGCAACGCGTCCATGTCGGCGCGCAAGCCGATGGCCCGCTTGCCGCTGCCCTTCCTCAACACGCCGACCACGCCCGTCTTGCCCAGCCCGCGCGTCACTTCGATATCCCAGCTTTCAAGCGTGCGCGCGACGAGCTCGGCAGTGCGGGCTTCTTCGTAGCAGAGTTCAGGATGCGCGTGGATATCGCGGCGAATGGATTGAATCTCTGCGCGGCTTGCGGCGATCTCGGGAATGATCGACATGCGTTCCTCTTCAGTGATGGTTGGACATGCGGCTTTGCCCGAGCATTGTCAGTGGCCGCAATTCACAGGGAAAGCTGATATTTCTTGTCCGTCACTTAAGCAAAGCTTGGGTGTCATGTCCCGTTCGCAAGCGGCATGGCGCCATGCGAACGCAGCCTGATGCGTTCCTGCACGACGCTCATCACCGCATGCCGGTCGTGGATCTTGCGCTCCAGCATGCCGACGACACGGCGCGGCGTATGCCGTGCAAGCGGCATCACGCGCAAGGCCGGGTCGCTTGCCCACGAGCCGTATTCGAGCAGCGGCACCACCGACACGCCCG
Source organism: Caballeronia sp. LZ032 (assembly GCF_031451315.1). Classification (NCBI taxonomy): domain Bacteria; kingdom Pseudomonadati; phylum Pseudomonadota; class Betaproteobacteria; order Burkholderiales; family Burkholderiaceae; genus Caballeronia; species Caballeronia sp. LZ032. Next base: position 349,485 of record NZ_JARUXP010000003.1, on the reverse strand, counting down.
CGTCCTGCCGCACGAGTTCCACGATCACTTCCAGCGAATTCAGTTCGAGGAACTCGTTCACCACGAGCCGGTTATGCCTGAGCGCCCGCTCGATCAACGCGCCGGTGCGCTGCGCGCGGTCGAAGCGCAGGAACGGCCGGCTGGCCAGCATCTCGGCGGCACTCGAAGCCGTGCCGCCTGGCGAGCCGATCACGACCAGCGGCTCCGAATAGAGCGGCGTCCAGTTGAGACTGGCCGGCGTCTTGCCCGCCATCTCGACGATCACGGCCGCATCGATCTCGCCGGCCTCCACTTGCGGCGCGAGCGCGAGCGCCTTGCCGGTGAAGAGACGCACATCGAGCTTTGGGTACTGACCTTTCAATTCCGTAACGACCGATGCCAGCGCGCCCATGGCCGAATCCACGGCGCCGATGGACACCGAGCCGGCGATCTCGTCATCGAGGCCGGTGTGCCGCATGCTGTCGTAGAGCGCGACGATGCGCTCCGCCTGCGGCAGCACCTGCTTGCCGATGCTCGTCAGGCGGTTGGTCCGTCCCACGCGATCGAACAGCGGCCGTTTGAGATCGTCTTCGAGCGACTGCATCTGCATGCTCACGGCGGCTTGGGTAAGGGCGACCTTTTCGGCGGCGGCAGCGAAGGAGCCGTAGCGCGCGACGGCAATGAAGGTGCGCAGAAAGCGGATGTTGCTCATCGTGGCTAGGGACAAACCCGATCGTTCAATCAGGTTTCCTTGAGTGTCAGTTCAGAAATTCTATATTTTCTTATTTCAGCCAGGCGTAATGTTTGAGGGTTGCAGCGGCCTGCTCGCCTACCCGGTGCAGGCCGGATACACGGCTGTCGTCGGCCAATAAAGTCTGGCATTTGATCAATCGCCCCACGCCCACGGAGTGCATTCGATGAGCACCGTACTTCCTGCAGCCCACGCGGCCGAACAGAACGCCGCGCTCAACCTGTCCGGCCGACGAGCAATCGTCGTGTCGACCATCGGCAACGCGCTCGAATGGTTCGACTTCATGGTCTACGGCTTCTTCGCCGTCATCATCTCGAAGCTCTACTTCCCCGCCACCAGCCCCACCATCTCGCTGCTCGCCACCTGGGCCACCTTCGGCGTCGGCTTCCTGACGCGGCCGCTCGGCGGCATCGTGCTGGGCGCCGTGGCGGACCGCGTCGGACGCAAGTCGGCGCTCACGCTCACCATCTCGCTGATGGCGGTCGGCATCGCGATCATCGCGTTCGCGCCGACCTATGCGGCCATCGGCATCGCCGCGCCCTTGCTGATGTTGCTGGGCCGGCTGATCCAGGGCTTCTCGGCAGGCGGCGAAGTGGGCTGCGCGACGGCCTTTCTCGTCGAATACGCGCCCGCCGACAAGCGCGGCTACTTCGGCAGCTTCCAGATGGTCGCGCAGGCGGCCGCGAGTCTCGCCGGCTCGTTCTTCGGCGCGGTGCTGACGCGCACGCTGAGCCCCGAGCATCTCAATAGCTGGGGCTGGCGCGTGCCGTTCGTGGTCGGTCTGCTGATCGTGCCGGTGGGGTTGTATCTGCGTTCGAAGCTCGACGAGTCGCCCGTGTTCGTCGAGAAGGCGCAGAAGAACGAGCTGAGTGCAAGCCCCATCCGCGACACGGCCACCAAGCACTGGACCTCCGTGCTCGCGGGCTTCGGCCTGACGGTGTTCGGCACCATCGGCACGTATATCTTCCTGCTCTATCTGCCGACCCACGCCACCCGCGTGCTGCACATGGCGCTCACCGACGGCCTCATCAGCTCGACCATCGGTGCGCTCGTGTATCTCGTGTGCTGCCCGTTCTTCGGGCGCCTGTCGGACCGTATCGGCCGCAAGAAGCTGATGCTGACCGCGCTGGCTCTGTCGCTGCTCACCGCGTATCCGATCTTCGCGGTGCTGACCGCGCATCCAAGCCTGCCGATGCTGATCGTCTGCCAGGCGCTGTTGATGACCTACCTCGGCATCTTCCAGGGCTGCTATCCGGCGTTCATCTCGGAGCTGCTGCCCTCCAGCGTGCGGTCGACCGGCATCTCGGTGAGCTACAACGTCGCGGTGATGATCTTCGGCGGCTTTGCACCGGCCATCGTGCAATGGCTCACGATGAGCACCGGCGACCCGCTTTCGATTTGCTACTACGTGATCTTCGGCAGCGCGGTGGCGCTGTTGACGATCATTCCGCTGCGCGATCGCTATAGCGAAGCATTGAGGTAAGTCTGCTGCATCGAGTTCGCAAAGGAAGGAGAATGGCCCGGCCCGCCCGAAATGGCAGCGCACTTAAGTCTGACTTAAGGATGCGCCGTTAGCCTGAAGTCTGACCGATCCACCCCTCCTTCCGGCCGCGCAAGCGGCCATTTTTTTGGACTGACGCCATGCAGATGACTGTGCGCCTGTTCCTCGTCCTCGTGGCGCTCGTCGCGTTCACGACGGTCGGCGTCTACCTCTTTTATCTCTTCGTTCGCGCCGTGTTCCCGCACTGAAGCGCTGCTTCGGGCATGCTTCGTGCGCCTGCGCAAGACCGGCAGCGCATGGAAGCTTGCAATGAAGAAAGTTTCGCGTCCGCTGCCTATACTGGCTTGAGCGTCTTCACACGCGTCCCTGCGGCATATGAAGTCCTGCGCGCCCTGTGCAGACTCTTCCCCGGCTGTCCGCTTTCCGCCTGACGCGCGCCGTCACGCTCTCGCTCCATCTTCGCCTTCTCACGCCTTGCCGCCTGCCCGGACCGTCTTAGCCATGCAGTGCAGCTTCCATGCGCTACCCCTGGAGAATGCTCGATGCCACAACACCCTGTCCCCCAATCCAAGACCATTCACGCAGACACGCCCAATTCGGCCCGCACCGAAGCACTGGCGCCGGTCCGGACTCCCGCCGCCCCTGCCAGCGTCACCTTCACCGTGAATGGCCATAGTCACACGCTGTCGCTCGACCCGCGCACGACATTGCTCGACGCCCTGCGCGACCATCTGCATCTGACCGGCACGAAGAAAGGCTGTGACCACGGCCAGTGCGGCGCGTGCACCGTTCATGTCAACGGACGCCGCGTGAACTCATGCCTGTGCTTCGCCGCCGCGTGCGATGGCGACACCGTCACGACCATCGAAGGCATCGGCGAAGTGGAAGCGCTGCATCCGCTGCAGGCCGCCTTTGTCGAATGCGACGGCTATCAGTGCGGCTACTGTACGGCGGGCCAGTTGATGTCGGCGGTCGCGCTCCTCGACGAGCCCATCGGTCCGAACGACGAGGACGTGCGCGAAGCGATGAGCGGCAACCTGTGCCGCTGCGGCGCCTATCAGAACATCGTCACGGCGATCCAGTCGGTGCGCGTCGCCAAGACCCCGGCCAAATAAGGAGAGCATCATGGAAACGTTCCAGCTCTCCCGCGCGCGCGACATGCGCGACGCGATCAATGGCGGCGCACTCGCGCATACGGCCCAGCAAGGCGCCGAAGTGCGCTTTCTCGCAGGCGGCACGACCCTGCTCGACCTGATGAAGCTCAACGTCGAGCGGCCGATGCGCGTCATCGACATCAGCCGCCTGCCGCTCGATGCCATCGAGGCAACGGACGATGGCGGCGTGCGCATCGGCGCTACGGCGCGCAATTCGGACCTCGCGCATCACGCGCTGATCCGCGAACGCTATGCGGTGCTGTCGCAGGCGGTGCTCGCGGGCGCGTCGGTGCAGCTGCGCAACATGGCGACGACCGGCGGCAACATCATGCAGCGCACGCGCTGCGTGTATTTCCGCGATACCGCCTCGCCCTGCAACAAGCGCGAACCGGGCAGCGGCTGCTCGGCCATGCAGGGCTTCAACCGGATGATGGCGATACTCGGCACGAGTGAAGCGTGCATCGCAAGCAATCCGTCGGACATGTGCGTCGCGTTGCAGGCGCTCGAAGCGACCATTCACGTGGAAGGCACGGGCGGCAAGCGCGCGATTCCCGTCGACGAATTCTTCCTGACGCCGGGCACGACGCCCGATCGCGAGAACGTCCTCGACGCCGGCGATCTCATCACGCACGTCACCGTGCCGCCGCTGCCGCAAGGCGCGCGGTCGGCGTATCTGAAGCTGCGCGATCGCGCATCGTATGAGTTCGCGCTGGCGTCGGCGGGGATTGTGGTCGCGCTGAAGGACGGGCGCATCGAACATGCGCGCGTGGGTCTCGGCGGCGTCGGCACGAAGCCGTGGCGGTCGCGCGAAGCGGAGCAGGTGTTGCAGGGCGCGGCGCCCGACGAGGCGACCTTCCGCCGCGCCGCCGATGCCGCGCTCGCCGATGCCAAGCCGCAAAGCGAGAACGGCTTCAAGGTGGAGCTCTCGAAGCGCTGCATCGTGCATACGCTCAAGCTCGTCACGCAAGCGTCCTGAACCCGACCAAGGAAACCTGACTATGTCCACTGCGCCCGACACCACGCCGTCTGTCATCGGACGGCCCCAGTCGCGCATCGACGGACCGCTGAAGGTCTGCGGCCGCGCGACTTATACCTCCGACGTCGATCTGCCCGGCATGCTGATTGCCGTGCCGGTCGGCGCCACCATTGCGAGCGGCAGGATCACGTCGCTCGAATTCGCCGCCGCGCAAGCCATGCCCGGCGTGCAGCTGATTCTTCATCGCGGCAATATCGGCCGCTTTTATCGGCTCGCGGGCGGTTCGATCGAGACCGGTATGGTTGATGAAAACCGGCCGCCGTTCGACGACGACATCATTCGCTATTACGGGCAGTATGTGGCGCTCGTCGTGGCCGATACCTTCGAGGCCGCGAGCGCCGCAGCAGCAGCGGTCAAAGTGGGTTACGACAGGACGCCGCACGACGTCAGCGCCGCGCTCGATGACGGCGGCAAGCTCGACACGCACAGCGAACGCGGCGACCCGGACATGGCGTTCGACAGCGCGCCGGTGAAGATCGACGAGACCTATGTCACGCCGGTCGAGACGCACAACCCCATTGAACTGCACGCCACCGTCGCGCATTGGGACGGCGACGGCTATACGTTCTATGAGACGAGCCAGGCCGTTTCGAATCATCAGGGCGCGCTGATGCAGATGCTGGGCCTGCCGAAGGAGAAGGTGCGGGTGATCTCGCGCTATCTCGGCTCGGGCTTCGGCGGCAAGCTGTGGATGTGGCCGCATTCGCTGCTCGCGGCGGCCGCGACGCGGCAGCTCGAACGGCCCGTGAAGCTCGTGCTGTCGCGCAAGATGATGTTCCAGAACGTAGGCCATCGACCGACCACGCAGCAGCGCGTCCGGCTCGGCGCAACACAGGACGGCAAGCTCGTGTCCTTGCAGCATGACTTCGTGAATCACGCGGCGCTTGCCGACGAGTACGCGGAAGATTGCGGCGAAGCCACGCCGTCGATGTACAGCGTGCCGAACCTGCGCGTTACGGGTGGCACGGTGAAGCGCAACGTCGGCTCGCCCACGTCGATGCGCGGACCCGGCGCGGTGCCGGGTTTGTATGCGCTCGAGAGTGCAATGGACGAATTGGCTGTCGCATTAAAGATCGATCCGGTGGAACTGCGGTTGCGCAACGAGCCCAAGGTCGATGAAAGCAGCGGCCTGCCGTTTTCATCGCGACACTTCGTGGAATGCCTGACCACCGGCGCGGAGAAGTTCGGCTGGAGCAAGCGCACGCCGGAAGTCGGCTCGATGAAGCGTGACGGCCTCACGCTCGGCTGGGGCCTGGGCGCATGCAGTTGGCCGGGCTTGCGCTTCTCGGCGGACGCGACCGTCGACCTGCGCGCCGACGGCACCGCGCGCATTGCGTGCGGCACGCAGGACATCGGCACCGGCACTTATACGATCCTCGCGCAATTGGTCGCGGAACATACGGGCATTGCGCTCGGCAAGATCGAAGTCGGTCTCGGCGATACGGCGCTGCCGCTCGGGCCGGTGTCGGGTGGATCGGCGGCGACGGCTTCGGTGATTCCGGCGGTATCGGATGCGGTGCGCGGCGCCATCAAGACGCTGCTCACGCATGCCACGAAGACCGAAGGCTCGCCGTTCAACGGCGCGAAGCCCGAGGAACTCGCGATGACGGCCGGGCACGTGCATCGCAAGGATCAGCCGCCCGGTAGCGGCGTGCCGTATGCGCAGATTCTCGACGCGGCGAAGCTGCATGCGGCGTCGGGCAGCGGCAGCGCGAAAGGCGGTTTCAACGATCCGCTCAAGAAGAAATGGTCGATCCATTCGTATGGCGCGCATTTCGCCGAAGTGACCTGGGATGCGTCGACGGCGCGGCTGCGCGTGAGCCGCGTGGTGACCGTGATCGATGGCGGCAAGATTTTGAATCCCCGCGCGGGCCGTAACCAGATCGAGGGCGCGGTGGTGATGGGCGTGGGCATGGCGCTGTTCGAGCACACGGTGTACGACGAGCGCAGCGGGGCGCCGGTGAACAGCAGTCTCGCGGATTACGTGGTCGCGACGAACGCCGACACGCCAAAGATGGACGTCACCTTTCTCGATTATCCCGATACCGTGTTCAACGAACTCGGCGCGAGGGGTATTGCGGAGATCGGACTGGCGGGCATCGCGGCAGCGATCACCGGCGCGGTGTATCACGCGACCGGCGTGCGCGTGAGGAAGCTGCCGGTGATGATCGAGGATTTGTTGGGGGGATAAGGTCGGGAGGCGTTGCCGGGCGCCGTGTCGGGCGCCCGGCAAGGGCCGCTGGCGGGCAAAGGCGCTATGCTAGACTGCGCTCGAATACACAGGCGCCCGATCGCGTGGCGCTTCGTTTCATTCACGCCGGCTCGCTCCCCGGACAAGACCGCTTATGAAACCTTCGCTCGCCATTCAAGGACATCACGATGACATTCGGCGCGTCGTCGAGGCGCATCGCGCGAAAAACGCGCGTATCTTCGGCTCCGTCGCGCGCGGCGAGGACACGGAAGGAAGCGACCTGGACCTGCTGATTGATCCCACACCGAAGACATCGTTGCTGGATATCGGCGCGATACGCCATGAGTTGCGCCAGCTTCTTGGCGTAAAGGTCGACGTTCTAACACCCGGCGCACTGCCGGACCGGACGCGTGACGCAATCATCGCGGGAGCCATTCCGGTATGAGCCGGGACGCCTCGACGCCTGCGGAATACGTGGGTCATGTGCTCACGGCCATCGGATAGATCAGTCGATACATCAACGATCTGGACGAAACGGACTTTCTCGCGGATGAACTCTTTCAGGATGGAGTCATACGCAACATCGAAGTCGTTGGTGAAGCCTGCAGGAATATTTGCAAATACTTTCCGGCCTTCGTCACACAGCATCCCGAAGTTCCGTTCCAATCCGCGTACGAGATGCGTAATGCACTTTCGCACGGATACCATAAGGTCGACCTCGGAATCGTCTGGGTCACTGCCCGTGATGACCTTCCCGCGCTCGGCAAACAATTTGAGTTGCTCGCCACCGAACTCAAACTCTAGCGGGAGACGCGTCGGGCACTCTCCTCGCGTCGAATCTTCAAAAGGGCATGCCGCCAGGCACACCCCCTCCCCCGTCACCCCGCTTCGATCCTCCCCCAAGACGCGCTACCATACACAACCAGCCCACCCCAAACCCCAGAGTCACAGCAACTCAGCCGGAGTGCCCATGAACGACATGATCCAACAACACGGTCTGCAGGTCGACGCAAGCCTGGCGAAGTTCGTCGATGAAGAAGCCATCCCTGGCACGGGTGTCGACAGCGCCGCCTTCTGGAAGGGTTTCGATGCGCTCGTTCACGACCTCGCCCCGAAAAACCGTGCGCTGCTCGCCGAGCGCGACCGTCTCCAGACCGAACTCGACAACTGGCATCGCAGCCATCCCGGCCCCGTGCAAGACCTGCGCGGCTATCGCAAGTTTCTCGAAGAAGTCGGCTACATCGTCCCCTCGCCCGCGCATGTGCAGGCCAGCACCGCCAACGTGGATCGCGAGATCGGCGAGCAGGCCGGGCCGCAACTGGTCGTGCCGCTGTCGAACCTGCGCTATGCGCTGAATGCCGCCAACGCGCGCTGGGGCAGCCTGTATGACGCGCTCTACGGCACCGACGCCATCGACGACACCGACGGCGCCGAGCGCACCGCCCAGTTCAATCCGAAGCGCGGCGCGAAGGTCATCGCCTATGCACGCCGCTTTCTCGACGACAACGCGCCCCTCGCGCACGGCTCGCATGCCGATGCCACGAAGTACAGCGTCGAACAGGGCGCGCTCGTCGTGACGTTGAAGGACGGCAGCAAGAGCGGGCTCGCCAACGCCGAACAGTTCGCGGGCCATCAGGGCGATGCGAAGGCGCCGCACGCCATCCTGCTCAAGCATAACGACCTGCACTTCGAGATTCAGATCGACGCGGACCATCCGATCGGCAAGACCGATGCCGCGCACGTCAAGGACGTGCTGATGGAAGCGGCGGTGAGCACGATCATCGACTGCGAGGATTCGGTCGCGGCCGTCGATGCCGCCGACAAGACCCAGCTCTATCGCAACTGGCTCGGCCTGATGCAGGGTCATCTCGCCGAGCAGGTCACGAAGAACGGCAAGAGCTTCACGCGCAGCATGAACCCGGATCGCGAATACACCGCACCGAACGGCTCGACGCTGAGCCTGCACGGACGTTCGCTGCTGTTCGTGCGCAACGTCGGCCATCTGATGACGAATCCCGCCGTGCTCGACCGCGACGGCAAGGAGATTCCGGAAGGCATCCTCGACGGCGTGATGACGACGCTCGGCGCCATGCACGACCTGAAGAACAAGATGAACTCGCGCACGGGTTCCATCTATATCGTGAAGCCGAAGATGCACGGCCCCGCCGAAGTGGCCTTCGCCGATGAACTCTTCTCGCGCATTGAAGAGCTGCTCGGCCTGCCGCGAAACACGATCAAGATGGGCATCATGGACGAGGAGCGCCGCACCAGCGTCAACCTGAAGGCCTGCATTGCGGCAGCGGGCGCGCGCGTCGCGTTCATCAACACGGGCTTCCTGGATCGCACGGGCGACGAGATGCATTCATCGATGGAAGCCGGCCCGATGATGCGCAAGGGCGACATGAAGTCGTCGAAGTGGATCAACGCGTATGAGCGCAACAACGTGCTCGTCGGCCTGAACACCGGCTTGCGTGGCCGCGCGCAGATCGGCAAGGGCATGTGGGCGATGCCCGACCTCATGCACGCGATGCTCGAACAGAAGATCGCGCATCCGCGCGCGGGCGCGAACACCGCCTGGGTGCCGTCGCCCACGGCCGCCACGCTGCATGCGTTGCACTATCACATGGTCGACGTACAACAGGTGCAGCAGGAACTCGAAAGCCACGACTACGAAGGGCAGAAGAACGAACTGCTCGACGGCCTGCTGACGATTCCCGTCGTCGACAAGCCGACCTGGTCGGAACAGGACATCACGAACGAGATCGAGAACAACGCGCAGGGCATTCTCGGTTATGTGGTGCGCTGGGTGGATCAGGGCGTCGGCTGTTCGAAAGTGCCGGACATCCATGATGTCGGCCTGATGGAGGACCGCGCGACGCTGCGTATCTCGAGCCAGCACATTGCGAACTGGCTGCGTCACGGCATCGTCAGCGAAGAGCAGGTGAAGGCGACGCTGGAACGCATGGCCGCGGTCGTCGATCAGCAGAACGAGGCCGATCCGGTCTACCAACCAATGGCCCCCGCGTTCGACAGTTCCTTCGCGTTCAAGGCTGCCTGCGCACTCGTGTTCGAAGGTCGCACACAACCGAGCGGCTATACGGAACCGCTGCTGCACAAGTTCCGTCTCGCCGTGAAGGCTTCGATGTAATCGTGTCGCGCGTGCATGCGGCCTCGTGCCGCATGCGCGCCGCGTTCACTGCTCCGACCAGAGCTTGCCCGCGGTCGCCCAGTTCTCGCGTTTCACATCCGTCAGGATGATATCCACCGAACCCGGCTCGCAGCCGAGCGTCTCGCACGTGGTGCGCGTGATCGCCTCGACAAACTTGCGCTTTTCCTCCGTCGTGCGGCCTTCGAACAGCTGAATGTTGAATGTCGGCATTGCGATGTTCTCCTTTGCTGGGTTCTCAGTCGCGATACGACGCGTCGATGCGGTCCAGCCTGCGCAGCAACGCGGGCCACTCGAGCGCGCCCTCGATGGCGTCGTCATCATGCAGTTGCGCTGCCGTGCGCGTGACGACATCCGGTGTCGGCACGATCATCTTGTTGACGCCCGCCAGCGCGCGCAGCTGAATATCGCATGCCTTGACGAGCATATCCATCAGCACATAAGCCTCGGCGACGGTCCGCCCGAGCGTGAGCGGGCCGTGATTGCGCAGCAGCATCGCACGATGCGCGCCGAGGCTCGTCACCAGCCGCTCGCCTTCCGCAGGCGAGAAGGCCAGGCCTTCGTAGTCGTGATACGCGAGGTGGCCATGAAAGCGCATCGCATGCTGCGATCCCGGCAGCAAGCCATGGGGCTGAGCCGAGACGGCAATCGCCTCGCGCACGTGCAGGTGCATCACGCACACGGCATCCTCGCGCGCCGCGTGCACGGCGCCGTGCAACGCGAAGCCCGTCACGTTCACCGGATGCACGTTCTCGCCGATCACATTGCCGTCGATATCGATCTTCACGAGATTCGATGCTGTGACTTCATCGAACGTCAGCCCGAACGGATTGATCAGGAAGCGTCCTGGCTCGCCCGGCACGCTCGCCGAGATGTGCGTGTAGACGACGTCGTCCCAGCCATTGAGCGCGACGAGCCGATAGGCCGCCGCAAGATCGACGCGCGCGGCCGTTTCGGCGGCACTGCGCGGGCTGTCCTGCGCGATCCTGTGTTCAGGCGTGTGGGTGAATGACATGCGAGTCTCCTGCTTGAGTGCTACGGACCAGGCGGCGTTGCAGCGCGATCGTCAGCCACGACGCCAGCACGAAGGGCGCGGTCAGCGCGGCGATGCCGGCGCAGTCAATCAGCCGTTCGATCAACACTGCCGCGACGATCGCGAACAGCGCATAGCGCCTGCCGAGCGGCGCCGCCGCCAGCGCGGCGAGCGCGGCGTTGAAACCGCACGCGCCGGACAGCACGACGGCATCGCCCGCGCCGCCCAGTCCGTGCAACATGGCGCCGAGCGCGCTGCCAGTCAGCGCCCATCCCGCCTGCGACGGCCGCGCCGCGAGTAGTCCGGCCGCGATCAGTCCGCCCGCAATGGCGCCGGTGGCGAAGGTAATCGGCGCGAGTCCCGCGAAGGCCGCTTCGAGCATCGGCACGACGCCTGCCGCGACTTGCGGGATCGCGCCGGTGTCGCCGCGTCCGCTGAACAGCGGCAGCCAGCACCACGTCACCAGGATCGCTGGGCTCGATAGAAACGGCCAGTCGAAGCGGGCCAGGACGCGCGACAGCTTGTGGGCGAGCAGCGTTGCGCCCATCGCCGCGACGATCGCGACGGCGCCCGCCTGCGAGACATCGCCGATGAACGCGAACGCCGCCAGCGCCGCGAGCGCGCCATTGAAGCCGTGGAGATCGTCGCGGAAGACGGGCGCGTCATCGTTATCGATGATCGCGCTGATGACATTCCCGGTCAGCGTGCCGATCAGCAGGCCGCATGCAAGGCGCGGACTCGCGCTGAGCACCGCGAGGAAGAGGAGCGCGCCGGTCGCGGCGTTGCGCTGAAGGACGATCTGCCCGATCGCGCGCGCAAAGCGGCGCAGCGGGTCGGCGAGAACGACGTCGGAATGGAGAGCGGAAGACATGCTGGGCGGCGACGGCACGAGAAGCCGCCAGCATAAGGCAGCCGGCGCGCGCCGTGCGACGGCGGGCCGAATAACCGGTATGGACTTGAAGCAGTGGGCGCGACGAGAAAAGTCGCGCCGGTGGGAAGCAGCTTAGTTGAACGCCAGCGGCACGAGCGGCGTGGGTTCGCCGACACCCGGATTTGCCAGCGAGAGATCGGCGCTCAGCTTGACGATTTCGGTGACGTTTTCGCGGAAGTTGGGATGCTTTTCCCAGGTGATGTAGCTTGCATCGACGACAGCGGACAGCGTGAGCAAGGTAAAGGCGACTTTTTCGATGACTTGGTGATGGCGGCGCATGATCTGTTCCTCAAACTTTGCGGCATTGTAACAGAGTTAAGGGTTTTCCCTTAAGTGTTTGTTGCAATGCCGCACCAGCGCCGTCATGCAAGGGCTCGCGCCCTGTCCCTACATCGAAGCGTCGAGGATCGCCGTATAGTCAGCTTCCGATGCTTCACGCGGATTCGTCTTGTGGCTGTGATCCTTCAACGCACCGGCAATGATTCGCGGATAAAGATCGCGCGTGACGCCGAGTTCCGCCAGACCGCGCGGCAGGCCGAGCGTCGCGGTCATCTCGCGCACGGCATCGCCGACTTGATCGCCGGAAGTCAGGCCCATGGCCTGCGCGAGGCGCTCCAGCTTGCCTTCATCCTGCATCGTCGGCGCGCTGCGGTTGAACGCAATCACGGCCGGCAGAAAGATGGCGTTGAGCGTGCCATGGTGCAGCTTCGGATTGATGCCGCCCAGCGAGTGACTCAGGCTGTGTACGCAGCCCAGACCCTTCTGGAACGCCAGCGCGCCCTGCATCGACGCGCTCATCATGTTCCAGCGCGCCACGCGGTCCGCGCCGTCACGCGTCGCCCGTTCAATGTGACGCCACGCGCGCCAGAGTCCATCGAGCGCGATGCCGTCGGCGGGTGGATTGAAGGCCGGCGCCATGAAGGTTTCGAGGCAATGCGCGATGGCGTCCATGCCGGTCGCGGCGGTCATCATCGGCGGGAGGCCGAGCGTCAGTTCGGGATCGCAGATCGCGACGCGCGGCACCACATAAGGCGAAATCACGCCGACCTTGCGGCCGTCGTCGAGAATCAGGATCGCGCCCCGGCCGACTTCACTGCCGGTGCCTGCCGTCGTCGGAATCGCGATGACGGGCGCCGTCTTCGCCGTGATGCGCGCCAGCCCGCCTTCGATCACCGCGAAACTCTGCAACGGGCCTTCGTGCGTCGCGCAGACGGCCACGCCCTTGGCCAGATCGATCGACGAACCGCCGCCCACCGCGATCACGCCATCGCACGCCTGCTCCTTGTACATCGCGACGGCGGCGCGCACCGCGGCCTCGTTCGGATTCGGCGGCGTGGCGTCGAACACCGGCGCGGGCTGTGAAGCGCCGAGCGCGGCGAGCACCGTATCGACCAGGCCGGCGGCACGAATGCCGCGATCGGTCACGATCAGCGGCCGGCGCATGCCGATGCGCTCGCACTCGCCGGCAAGCAGGCGCACCGCGCCGAAATCGAACTGGATCTGCGTGATGTAGTTGATGAGGGCCATGTGGAGTGAGGGAAGTTGTCGTTCGGAGCCGTCAGTATAAAAGTCCGCGCGCGCGGGTGTTCCTCACTAAAGTTTGGGACTTCGACGTCCGATATCTGCGATGTGGTCCGATTTTCCGCGAGTGTCCCGCCCTCGCCGGACCACGCCGGAATCCAACATGGACCATCAGACCGAGGTATTCACATTGCCGCGCGGACGTGCGGCCACGTGGTTGCTGCACGCGGGAGCCGACATTCCCCGCGCGATCCGTGTCGCGCTCGTCGGCAGCCTGTTCGGCACCTTGCCGATTTTCGCGGGCGGCGTGCTCAACACGGTCGCGGTGGCCTGGGTGCTCGACCGCCGCCATCCGACCACCGCTTTCCACATCTGGCTCGCACTCGAGATCGCCGTCTGCCTGATCCGGCTGGTCGTGCTGGTGATCGCGCGCCGACGCGCACGCGAAGGCAAGTCCACGCTGACCGACACCTATGTCCTGCTCGCGCCGCTGTGGGGCGCGACGGTCGGCTACGGCGCGTTGGTCTCGGTGTTGTCCGGCGACTGGGTGGCCGCGACGCTCTCGTTCCTCTCGGCTGCCGCGATGGTCGGCGGCATTTGCTTCCGCAATTTCGCCGCGCCGCGTCTGGTGGCGGTGATGATCTTCCTGTCCTTGGGACCGTGCTGTCTTGGCGCCGTGCTGGCCGGCGAGCCGACGCTCTGGCTCACGCTGCTGCAGATTCCCTTCTACCTGTTCGCGATGAGCGCGGCCGCGTGGCGCCTGAACGGCATGCTCGTTTCGACGATGAAAGCCGAGCAGGAAAACGACCGCCGCGCGCGTCACGACGAGCTGACCGGTCTGCTGAACCGCGCGGGCCTGTTCCAGGCGGCGCGTTCGCGCGAGTCGGGCCGGGCGCGCAACGGTGCGCCGACCGCCCTGCTCTATCTCGATCTCGACGGCTTCAAGGCCGTCAACGACGCACACGGCCATGAGGTCGGCGACACGCTGCTCGCGCTGGTGGCGCGCCGTCTGCGGCATCTCTCGGGGGAAGGCGCGCTGGTGGCGCGACTTGGCGGCGACGAGTTCGTGATCGTCACGCCGCCGCGCGACGATTTGCTCACGCTCGCGGACACAGTCGTTCGCGAGCTGTCGAAACCGTTCCACACGGACGGCGATCTGGCCTTGCGCATCGGCGTGAGCATCGGCATTGCGATGTTCGATCATCATCACGATGAACTCGACGGCGTTCTCCGCGACGCCGACAACGCCCTCTACGAAGCCAAGCGCGCCGGCAAGAACCGCTGGGTCGCGGCCAGCCGGCGCGAGCCGAAGCCGGCGACGCGCTCGGTCGGACTGGTCGCCTGAGCGGGACGTCCGGGAATCAGCCGCTCAGTTCCGCGCTCAGGTTTTCTGCTTCCTTCGCGAAACGCCGACGCTCTTTGCCGCGCAGACGATCATCGCTCGGCAGGTCCACGGTGAGCGGATTCATCGCGATGTCATTGATGCGGACTTCATAGTGCAGATGCGGGCCCGTTGCCCAGCCCGTCTCGCCGACATAGCCGATCACCTGCCCGCGCTTCACCGTCCCGCCATTGCGGATGCCCTTCGCGAAACGCGACAGGTGCGCGTATACGGTCGAATACGGCGCGGGGTTGTCGAGCATGATGACCTTGCCATAGCCCGTCTGCCTGCCGACGAAAGTCACCGTGCCCTGCGCCGACGCATGCACTGGCGTACCGATGGGCGCGGCGAGATCCACGCCGTCATGGCTTTGCCAGCGATGCGTGACCGGATCGAGCCGGCGCAGCGAGAAGTCCGACGATACGCGCGTGAAGGCGATCGGATAACGCGAGAAGCCCGGTGTCGTGCTGTTGCCGTCTTTCGAGTAGTAGCGCGCCTCGCCTTCGGGATCGCGATAGAGGAACACATCGTGCGACGACGAGCCAGTAGTCAGCCGAACGGCCAGCGGCGCTTGCTGCGCCTGTTCATTGCCCGGCTTGCGGTCGTAAATGACGCTCAGCGTGTCACCCTTGCGGATATCGCGACGCATGTCGACCTTGCCCGCGAAGGCGTCCGTGAGGGTCGCGATGGTTGCCGCATCGATGCCCAGACTCTGCGCGGCCTGCGAGAAGGTCTGGTTGACTGTGGCGCTTTCGGTCGTGCGGACCGGTGCCGGTGGCGCGGCAGGCGCCGGAGCGGCGCTTTGCCGCACTGACACGGGCGGCATATCGTCGAGAACCGTTGATGAAGATGAACGCGCGTGTTCGAGTGAATTGCAGATCACGACGGAACAGATCGAACCGACGGCGCAAATGAAAAAGACTCGTCCTGCCTTGCCGGGCAAGGCGGTTGCGGGAGAGAAGGGCATCAGCGGAAAAGGGGACGGGCGATGCAAGGGCATCACCCGGAACGAAAAGGCGCGGTCTTGACCGCGGGCGGCGTGAACGCTTGCGCGCGTTATTCGATCTGCCGCGAAAACAGGCGGATCGTCGGGGAAAGCGCAGCGAAACGGCAAGCGGGCATGAAATGAAAGGCGATGAGTTCGGCCACGTTGCGCGGCACGTTCAGGTCGGCCGAGACTAAAAGAGCTTTCTTAAACCAAACTTAAGCTGCCCCTTAATAAACCTTTTGCACGAAGTTTGCATGAAATTGCCGGCGGATGACGCCGGATGCAGACTTTTCAATTCGACACCCGAAAGCGCGATCCCGCATAATCGCGGCATGAAACCACAAGTACGGAAGTACCTCGGGATTGCGCGGCATGACATCCAGACCACGAACCTGACACCGCCGCCGCGCTGGCGCTCGCGGGCGTTGAGCGGTGCATTCGCCGCCTTGTTTGTGGCGCTGACGGTGCGGGCGTTCTGGGTGCAGGGCGTGGATGACGCTTTCTATCGTCGTCAGGGCGACATGCGGCAAGTGCGCGACTGGCCGATGCACGCCTCCCGTGGACGCATCCTGGACCGCAACGGCCGCCCGCTCGCCGTGAGCCTGCCGACCCGCACGCTGTTCGTCGACGCATCGAACATGGAGGAGCATGTGTCGCAACAGCAGATCGATGCGCTGTCCCGTCTGCTCGACATCGCCCCGGCCGACATCGAGAAGATCTACGCGGCCCGTCGCGGCTTCGCGTACCTGAAGCACGAAGTCCCCGTCGATATCGCCGACCGGGCGATGCGTCTCGACGTTCCCGGTCTGTCGATGCAGGAGGATTACCGGCGTTACTACCCGGAAGGCGAAATTGCCGCGCAGATCACCGGCTTCACGGGCACGGAAGGCACCGGCCAGGAAGGTCTGGAGCGCTTCGCCGAAACGACTTTGCGCGGCGCGGACGGCCATCGCCGCGTGCTGCGCAATGCGCGCGGTCAGGTCATCGATACCCTCGACACCACGCCGCCGCAGAACGGCCGGGACCTGACACTGTCGATTGACCGGCCGATCCAGTATGCCGCTTTCAAGGCGCTGAAAAGCGCGGTCGAGCGCAGCAACGCGCGCTCGGGTTCGGCGATCGTGCTGGACGCGCACACCGGCGAAATCCTCGCGATGGCAAACTGGCCGAGTTACGACCCGAACCAGCGCACGCGCCGCACCGGCATGGCGGTCCGCAATCGCGCGGTCGCCGACATCTTCGAACCGGGCTCGGTGATGAAACCGCTCACCATCGCGCTCGCGTTGCAACAGCACCGCATCACGCCCGACACCGTCGTGCCGACCGACGGCGGCCGCCTGCGCCTGGACGGCCGCACGATCCACGACGACAAGAACTTCGGCACGTTGACGACAGCGGGCGTCATCCAGAAGTCAAGCAACGTCGGCACGACCAAGATCGCGCTGCTGATTCCGGCGCGTGACATGTACCGCAACTTCCGCGCGCTCGGACTCGGGCACGCGCCGCGTGCGGGTTTGCCGGGCGTTTCGTCGGGCCGCGTGCGGCCGTATCGCAACTGGCGGCGCATCGAGCAGGCGACGATGTCCTATGGCTACGGGCTGTCGGCGTCGCTGCTGCAACTGGCGCAGGCCTATACGAGTTTTGCCAACGATGGCCGTCTCGTGCGCGCGTCGATCCACCTTCGCGACGCGAACCAGCAACCGCCGGAAGGCCGGCGCGTGTTCACGGCGCGCGTCGCGCGCGAAGTGCGCACGATGATGGAGAGCGTCGTCAGCAAGGACGGCACCGCGCCGCAGGCGGCCGTGCCGGGCTACACGGTCGCCGGCAAGACCGGCACCGCGTACAAGTGGACGTCGAAGGGATATGACCGGCATCAGTATCGCGCGTCGTTCGTCGGCATCGTGCCGGCGAAGGCGCCGCGCGTGGTCATCGCGGTATCGATCGACCGGCCGCTGCGCGGCTCGCACTTCGGCGGCGCGGTGGCCGGGCCGCCGTTCGTCGCTATCGCCACGCAGACCATGCATCTGCTCGACGTGCGGCCGGACAAAAGTCCGGGCGTGTGAGCGACGGCGGCTCGATCCGGCCTGTCACATCGAGCGAGCCGCCCTCACCGCTTCTCCATCCCGATCGCCCCCGCATAGCCCGTCAGCTCCAGATACCCGTGCCCGTGCGGGTTGCCGTCGAGCGTCACCGCGCCTTCCCAATAAAGCGCGCCAGTCGATTCACGCGAGTCCAGTTCCTGATCGTCGAGCAGCGGATTCAGCCGCCAGTGCAGCGCACCGACACGCACGTCCATCGCGACCGGATACACGGTGCTGGTGCGCGGAGAACGCCACTGCCGCAGCGGCGTGAATTCCACGTCGCCGGGCCCGTACTGCGTCGTGCGGCCCTCGCGGTCGCGCAGCGCGGCATGCGCCCAGATCGCATGACCGTCGCGCGCGCGGACCTTGAACGCCATCAGCGCGGCGCCGTCGTCGAGATTCGCGCCGAGCCAGTCCCAGCCCGCGGCATCCGGCGACAACAGCGTGCTCGACCACTCGTGATCCAGCCACGCGCGCCCCGTCACAGCGGTCGCCGCGCGCGCGCGGCCATCGGCGGACGGCCGCACCACGCTGCCCGTCACCTTCAGTTGCGGCTCGCTGTAGTAGTCGCTCGCCTGCTCCGGCAACGGCCCCTTCTGCGAATAGCCGCGCTCGCCCTGGAGCATCGGCGGCTGTGTCGGCGTGAAGGTGAGCTTGAGCGCGAAGTTCGCGGCATCCGCGACGACCGCGTAGCTGCCGTCCGCCGCACGCGTCATGCGCCAGCCGTCGAGCTTGACGTCGGTGTTGCCCTCACGCGCATACGCCAGACCGAAGCCCTGCCGCGCGATGTTCTGGTCATGCACGAGCCGTCCGTATGCCGGATCGGACAGCGCCGCGTGCGCGACGATCAGTTGCGCCGGATCGAACGCGCTCTTGCTGTCCGTCCCGCCCTTGCCCGTATTCGAGCGGAAGAACGTGATCTGGAAGCCGAGCGGCTGATGCTCCGGCGTGTCGAGCCAGCCCGTTGCATACCACCATTCGGTGCGATACGGCGGATGCGCGCCGCTGTCGCGCGGCCAGTCGATCCCTTGCCCCGGCACGACGGGTGCGAACGCCGCTTGCCCGGCGCATACGCTCGACACGACGAGCAACCCTCCGGCGATCCACGCGCGCATCACCAGTCCTCCCGCACGGCGCGCACGGCATCGACCGACACCGCCCGTCGACCGGACAGCACAGCCGTCGCGCAGGAAGACGCCAGCATCACGCACGCGATGACCGCAATCGGCGTCCACGGCACATGCAGCGACATGCTCCAGTGGAACGACTGCGGATTCACGACGAACACGAGAATCAGGCTGATCGCGAAGCCGAGCAGACAACCCAGCGCGATGCCGAGCAGCGTCAGCCAGCCGGCCTCGGAGGCGAGCAGCGCCAGGATTTGCGCGCGCGTCACGCCTACGTGGCGCAGCATGCCGAACTCGCGTGCCCGCGCGAGCGTCTGCATCGAAAAGGTTGCGCCGACGCCGAACAGGCCGATCACGATCGCCACCGCCTCGAGCAAATAGGTCACCGCGAAGCTGCGATCGAAGATGGTGAGCGTGCGCGCGCGAATCTCGCCGGGCTGGGAGAACTCGAGCGTGCCGCCGAACGGCAGCCGCTTGAGCGCGCCGATCACCTGCGCGGCGCTCGAACCGGCGTGCAGCGTGATGGCGATATCCGTCGCGGTCAGGTCGCCCGTCAGCTTGCGATAGTCGCCGATGCGCATCTGCAATGCGCCCGTCTGGCGCACGTAGTCGCGCCAGATTCCCGCGACGACAAAACGCGCGTCCTTCCCGCCGACCGGTAACGTCACACGTTCGCCGACGCGATATCCATACAGATCCACCATCGCCTCCGAGGCCCACACCGGCGTTTCGTCGGCACGCCACGCGGACGTCGGCAACACGGCGCCGGTCATTTGCAGCGTCGCGCCGGGATCGGCGGCATCGAGTTCGCGTGCGATCAACACGACCGGCGGCTTCGCGGCGTCGAGCGTCAGTTTCGACGTGCGCGTGAACGCCGCATGCGCGACGCCGTCCGCCGCCGCCAGTTGTGCCTGCTGCGCGGGATCGAGGCCGCCGGTGTCGCCGCCAGAGGCCATGCGCACGTAGAGATCGGCGGAAAGCAGATGCGCCAGCCAGTCTTCTACCGACACGCGAAAACTCGTCACCATGATCGCCATTGCGACGATCAGCGTGAAGCTCGACAGCACACCGCCCATCGCGATGGACGCCTGTCCTGGCGCATTCGCGAGGCGCGCGAGCGCGAGCGTCGCGACGGCGCTGCGGGAACGCGGCGCGCGACGGAAGGCGCTGGCGGTGAGACGCGGCATCAGCGCAATGCCGCCGACGAGCAGCAGCGCGACCGCCACATAACCGGCGACGGGCGTCTCGAACAGCGGCGGCGCCTGCGTGAGCGCCGCGCCGAGCACGAGGCAGGCGAGCGCGGGCCACGGCGTGCCGAGCGGCGTCAGCGCGGCTTCCTCGCTGCCGGCCTTGAGCGCGGGCGCGGGCCGCGTGCGCGCCGCTTCGAGCGCCGGCGCGAGCGTGCCCGCCAGCGCGACGCCGATGCCGAGCGCCAGGAAAATCCCGCTCGCGACCGGTTCGAACGCGACGCGCGGCTCGACGCCCGGGAAGTATCCGCCGCCGAGATCGCTGCCGAAGAAGCGCAGCGCGAGCGCCGCGACGGTGAAGCCGAGCGCAATGCCGAGCACGCCGCCCGCAACACCGAGCAAGGCGCCTTCGACCATGATCTGCCGCACGAGCGCCGCGCGCGTCATGCCGAGCACGCGCAGCAACGCAAATTGCGCGCGACGGCGCACGACACCCGCCGCCTGGGTCGAGAAGACGAGGAATGCACCGGTGAACAGCGCGACGAGAGCGAGCACGTTCATGTTGATGCGATACGCGCGCGAGAGCCGGTCCGTGCGGCTTTCGACATCGCTCGTTTCCGTCACGACGAAGCGCGCGCCGAGTTCGCGTTGCAGTGTCTGCCGGAATGCCTCGCGGTCCACGCCGCGCGCCAGTTGCAGATCCACGCGCGAGAGCTTGCCTTCGAGCGCGAAATGCGTCTGCACAGCGGCGATGTCCATCACGGCGATGCGCTGGCCGGGCCGCGTCCGCGCGATCCCGCCCGCCATGCGCAGCGTCACGGGCGCGGTGCCGTTCTGCAATTCGACGGGCGCGCCATTGCGTGCGCCGAGCCAGGTCTGCGCGGCGGAAGAGAGGAAGATGGCGTCGCCGGCGAGCACATCGAGCGGCGCTTGCGGCGACGGCACACCGACAAGATCAGGCGCAATGCGCCGCGCGCGAAACACGTCCGCGCCCAGCAGCTTGAGCGGCGCGCTCTTGCCGGGCACGGCGGCATCGACTTCGAGCACCGGGCTCGCGACCGCCACACCCGCATGCGTCGCCAGCCGCGGATAGATCTGCTCGTCGATGAAAGGCTGTGCGCCGCGCACTTGCAAGTCCGCCTGCCCCGAGAGACTGCGCGCGGCGGCCGAGAACTCGTTGAAGGCCGCGCCGTTGATCAGTTGCACCGCATAGCCCAGGCCGACGCCCAGCGCGATCGTCAGCACCGCGACCAGCGCGCGGCCACGATGACTGCGCCATTGCGCGGCGAGCAGCCAGCGCGCGAGCGTGTCGAAGCCGTGCTTCATCCTGGCGCCGCTCATCGCTGCAGCGTTGCAGCGTGCAATGCGCCGTCGCGCAGGATCACCACGCGGTCGGCGAAGGCCGCCGCCGCTTCCGAGTGCGTGACCATCACGGTCGCCGCGCCGGTCGATTGCGTTTCGGCACGCAACAGCCCGAGCACTTCATGCGCCGTCTGCGGATCGAGATTGCCGGTGGGTTCGTCGGCCAACAACAAACGTGGCCGATGCACCAGCGCCCGTGCAATCGCCACACGTTGCAGTTCGCCGCCGGACAGCTGACGCGGCATGTCGCCGTCGCGGCCCGCCAGACCGACCGCCGCGAGCATCGCATGCGCCGCATCGGGCGATGCGCCGTTCAGCAGCAACGGCACCGCGACGTTCTGGAACAGCGTCAAATGCGGCAACACGTGGAACGCCTGGAACACGAAGCCCAGCTTCTGCCGGCGCAGGCGCGTGGCGGCGTCGTCGGGGAGACTGGAGATCACCGAGCCGTCGATCAGCACCTCGCCGCGGTCCGCGTGATCCAGTCCCGCGATCAGGTTCAGCAAGGTCGACTTGCCCACGCCGGAATCGCCCATCACCGCGACGAATTCGCCCGCGCCGAGCGCGAAGTCGAGCGCATCGAGCACCACGCGCCCGCCTTCGTAGGTCTTGGTCAGGCGGCGGCATTCGAGGGCGGGAGAGACGTCGGGGTCGGCGGGTTTCATGCGGAGGGATCGGGCTCAATCAAAGCACAGGCTCAGAGGCAAGCATTGTGCCCAATCTTCGGCGTACGCGTGATATCGAAACGGCCGAGGCGTCAAGACTGCGGCAACGTACCGGGCCGGATATACGGGAACATGTGCGCGACGTAATCCGGCTTGCCAAGGACGACGCCGTGACTGCGCAAGATCGAATAAGCAGTCACCGCATGAAAATAGAACTGCGGGAGCGACCAGTCGCGCGCATATTCCTCGCCGGTCATGTCGAAGATGACGCCGTTCGGCAGATCCAGCGCGATCGGGCGGTTCGCGGCGTCATCGAGCGCATCCGGGGTCAGCAGCGACAGGAACGACACCGCCTCCTGAATGCGCGCCTTGGCGTCGGCGAAGGTGCCCGGCGCTTCGTTCGACTTCACGCCTTCCTCCCGCACCTGCCGCAACGCCTGCGGCACGTCTTCGCCGCGCAAGCGATACACCGGTTCCTGGGCCTGAAAGCACGCGAAACGAACCTGCGCGGCGAGCGGAAACATGTCGGGCGCGAGACGCAGCGTGATCAGCATGTCGAGGCCGGCGGCCGCTTCGCCACTCTTGTCCTTGTCGGGCCCGGCGGCCTTGTCCAGCCATGCGGACAAGTTCTTCAGCGTCTGCACGAAGGTCGGGACCAGAAGACGGGTCAATTGCATGAAGCGCTCCACAGGTGGGAAAACTGCGATCTTATATCGATGCAGCCCCCGCCTGTGTTCATCGCGCCATCATCAACGCGGGCCGAACACGGCCACGCCCGTCTTGGTGCCGACATAGACCTTGCCGTTCGCGATCATCGGCGAGATGAACTTGTTGCTGCCGAACTGATCGCGCGTACCCGACTGATTGCTGTTGTAGAGCTCCGTGGCGAGATTGCCCGCGTCATAGGCATGCAGGATGCCGATGGCCGTGCCGTTCTCCACGCCCCACACGATGCCGTTCGTATTGCCGTTCGCCGAGATCACCGGCGCGAGGCCCGGGAAGCTCCAGGTCTGCGAGCTCTGGCTCGACGCCGTGGTCGCGAACACCGCGTTGACCACCGGGATCGCCTTCAGATGATCGCCGGCCGGACCCACGTACACCGTGTTGTTGTAGAACGCGGGCGCGCTGAACATCGGGCCGAAGATGGTCGAGAACAGCTCCTGGTAGATATGGTCGCCGTTGGAGTCGAAGTTGCCCATCGAATCACGGTTGACGATGAACAGCGCGCGCGTCTTGCCGCCGCCCACCGCGAGATGCCGCACGTTGCCGTTGATGTCCTTGAGGTCCGGCAGGAGCAGCACGCCGCCCGAGCCGAGGTCGAGGTCGGCGTTCGACTGCGCCACCGTATCCGAAGGCTCGAAGTAATCCGCGACGTGCAGGGTCGGCGTCGGCGAGACCTTGAGGAAGCCATTGCCGAAGTCGCCCTTGTTGGGCATGTCCTGCGCGTTGGTGGTGGGATCGAAGGTGCCGTTGCCGTCGAGGAAATAGACCGACGTGCCATCCGATGCAAGACCGGCGCCGCTCATCCAGATGCCGCCCATTTCGCCGTTCGGCGTGACGTTCAATACTCCGGCTTGCTTCAACGTGTCCGCGTTATAGCTGATGACCCAGCCGGTGTACGGCAGCGCATCGCAATGCGAACTCCAGGCCGTGTAGACCACGCCATTGAGCAGCAACAGCGAAGCCCGCTCGATGTACTGTCCCGGCGTGAACGGCACGACGCCATTGACGCTTCCCGAACCCGTGCCCGGATAGGAAGCGGTGATTTCCGCGGGGCCGTTGAAGAGTTCGGCGCCCGTGGCGATATCGAGCGCATGGAGCCGCTGATGATATGCACCGCCCGTGTCCTTCGACATCGCGACCACATACATCGTCCCATTCGGTCCACGCGTGCGGTCGATGACCGGCGTCGACGTGATGCCGATGGTCGGCGTGGTCTGGTTGCAGCCGTGGTCGTCGCTGGGCACTTCGCCCGTCGGCAAGGTCGTCACGCGCCACAGCACGGTGCCGGTGTCGGCATCGAACGCATACACGCTGCCCGCCTCGGTGGCGACGTAGAGCACGTTGTGCGTGCCGCCTGCAATCGGCACGCTGCCGAGGACGAGCGGTTGCGCGTCGACGGCGCCGTCCACGGTATAGAAGCCGATCTTGCCGAAGGTGTTGGCGTTGACGTTGGCGGGCGCCAGCCGGGTTTCGTTCAATTGCTGGGCAGTGCGGAGGTTGTCGTTGTGATAGGTAGTGACGTCGGCGGGGGTGGATGCTGATGGCTGCGTCGTTGTCGGCGTACTGGCGCCGGAAGGCGAACTGGCACCGGAGGGCGTGCTGGCGCCGGAAGGCGTACTCGCGCCCGAAGGCGAACTGGCGCCGGACGGAGTGGACGCACCCGTCGGGCTCGACGCGGAAGAGGGATTCGATGCCGGCGATGCACCGCCCGTGGAAGATCCCGAATCGGAACTTGAACTGCCGCCGCTACATCCGGCAAGCAATAGTGCGAAAGCGATTGCCATCACGCCAAACGTCGAGTGCCCTTTCATCTGCGAACCTCCGGTTCTTGAGAAGTCAAGCTCGATGCTTTCGCGATTATTGCCTGCGAAGGCTAAAGAATAATAAAGATGATCGGGACTCCGCTACTGTTTGTCGAAGGGATTCAAAAATCTTGTGCATGGTATGAGGAATGCCGCATTTCGAAAGAGCGCTTTTTACCTGTCAGGTAATCGACATCGCTCAGTCTTACCGCGAACATGGACATACCCGCTTAATGGAGTGTCCATCATGTCCGCTTATGCCGTTGCGCATCTTCATGACGTCGTCATGAACGACGACATCATTCGTTATCTCGACGAGATCGATGCCACGCTCGCACCGTTCGAAGGCCGCTTCATCGTGCATGGCGCGCCGCCCGATGTGCGCGAAGGGCAGTGGCGAGGCGATCTGGTCATCATCGAGTTTCCGTCGCTGGCCGAGGCGCGCGCGTGGTACGGATCGGATGCCTATCGGGTCATCCTGCCGCTCAGGACCAACCATTCGCGCGGCGCGGTCATTCTCATAGAGGGTGTCAAGGCAGGGCATCGCGCCGGCGATATCCTGCGCTAAGACGAACTTGCCTTGCTTGACGGAATTCCAAGCGAAGCGGCTGAGCGCGGCTAAGCAAAGTTTTAGTGTTCTTGTAGTGCTTTTGCTTAAGCGGCTGCAAGCTTATCGGCTCGGGATATTCAGCCGTTGTCGCCGCCCGCCACCGGCAGCACGGCCCCGGTGATATAGCTGGCTTCATCGGACGCGAGAAACAGGATCGGAGCGATCTGTTCGTCCAGCGTGCCGTAGCGTTTGAAGAAGGTCGATTCCTTGACCTGCCGCACCGCTTCGTTCATCCAGGTCTTCTCCTGCTCGCTATCGCCGGCGGCATTGCGCGGCACGCGACGCGGCGGCGCCTCGGTTCCGCCCGGCGCGGCGGCCACCACGCGGATGTTGTGCTCGCCGTATTCCATCGCGAGCGCCTGCGTCATTGCATTCACGCCGCCCTTCGCCGCCGAATACGGCACGCGGCGAATCCCGCGCGTAGCGTTGGACGATACGTTGACGATGGTGCCGCCGCCGTTATCGAGCAGATACGGCAGGACCGCGTGGCAGGCGTAAAGCGTCGGCATCAGCGAACGGCGAATCTCCGCGTCGATCTGCGCCGGCTCGAATTCACCAAAAGGGCGCATGCGGATCGCGCCGCCCACACCGTTGATCAGAATGTCGATACGGCCGAACGCGCGCACCGCGAACGCCATCGCGGCGGCAGCGCCTTCGTAGGTTTCGAGATCCGCGACGAAGCCCGCGGTCTGCGCGCCCCGCGCCTCGGCTGCTACCTCGGCGACGAAATCCGCGCGATCGACGAACAGCACCTTCGCGCCCTCCGCCGCCGCGCGCAACGCCACACCGCGCCCGATGCCCTGCGCCGCACCCGTCACGACCATCACCTTGCCGTCGAAACGTGGCGTGCTCATGCGGTCACCGGCGCGGCGTTGGGCGTGAACTTCTCGTAGTGGAAGCTGTTCGGCTTCACGCCGTTGTCGTCGAAATGCTTGCGCACGGCATCGACCATCGGCGGCGGACCGCACAGGTACACGTCCACATCGCCGTCGTTGAGCGACTCGGCCGGCATGTGCTGCGTGACCCAGCCCTTGCGCGGATGCGCCGACGCCGCGTCGGCGACCACGGTGCTGAAGGTAAAGTTCGGCAGCTTCGCGGTGAAGGCCTCGATCGCTTCGACTTGCACCAGATCCAGATCGCGCGTCACGCCGTAGATCAGATGCACTTTCTGCTGCGACTCCGCGCGCGCCAGCACTTCCAGCATCGACAGGAACGGCGCCAGCCCGGTGCCGCCCGCGAGGAACAACAGCGGCCGCTCTACCGCGCGCAAGTAGAAGCTGCCGAGCGGTCCGGTGAGTTCGACCTTGTGGCCTGCCTGCGCGGATTCGAGCCAGGTGCTCATCACGCCGCCCGGAATCTTCTTGATGAGAAAGCTGATCTTCGTTTCACCCGGCGCCGACGAGAACGAATACGAACGATGCTGGCCGCTGCCAGGCACGTCGATGTTCACATACTGGCCCGCGAGAAACACGGGCGCTGCGGCGTCCACATCGAGTTCGAGCACGACGGCGGCGTCGTTATGCGGTTCGATCTTCGTGACCGTCGCCGCGAACGTGCTCTGTCCGGTCTTGCAGGCCGTCGACGATGCCGGCACCGCGATCACGCAATCGCTCTCCGGAATCATCTGGCAGGTGAGCACGAGACCGCTGTCCTTTTCGTCTTCGGTGAGCGCGTCGTCGATGTACTCGTCGCCGAGATCGTAGCGGCCGCTTTCGGCGCGGCATTTGCAGGTGCCGCAGACGCCGTCGGAGCAGTCCATCGGCAGGTTGATCCGGGCGCGGAATGCGGCGTCGAGCACTTTCTCGCCCGCCTTGCATTCGACAAAGCGCGTCACGCCGTCCTCGAAATTCAGTGCAATGTTGAAGCTGGTCATGTTGCCTCCTGCGTGCTGTCTCTCATCGCGGAACTCAGACGTGATACACGTCGAGCACCTGGCGAATGGTGTCGTTCTTGAGCACGATCTTCTTTCTCGCGATCAAGAGAATGTCGTCGACCTTGCGGAACGTGACGAAGATCGTGCCGAAGAAATGGTCGGTGATCTTGTAGCGGTGATTCAGCGTGTCGAAGTTATAGCGGACGTCCACTTCGTTGCCGCGCTCGGCCAGCACTTCCACGTTCGTCACGTTATGGCTCGTGCGCGGCTCGGGCAACGAGGCGCCGCTGCGTTCCGTCTTGATGCGGAACACGCGGTCTTCGAGTCCGCCCCGGTCGGGGTAGTACATCAGCGAGATCTGGCTTTCGTGATCGTCGGTGAGCTGGTCGTCGTCGTCCCACGCGGGCATCCAGTAAGTCACGTCTTCCGCATAACAGCCGAGCCATTCGTCCCACTGGCGGTCATCGAGAAAGCGCGCCTCGCGATACAGCGCGGCACAGATGGTCTGGTAATCGAAGCTCATGCCGGCACCTCCGCTTGCTCCTTCTTCAGCGCGTCGCGCATCACCTCGACCCAGTACTCGTGCTGACAGACGAACAGCCCTTCGTCCTCGCTGCGCTCGCCCGAGATGAGCGGCTTGAGGCCCATGTGCCTGGCGTTCTCGTCCGCGCCTTCAATCCACAGCGGCGCGCCGCGCGACAGGTCGTTCCACAGCGCAGTCGTGCCCGCATAACCGGCCTGGCATGCGCGGAATTCCTCGAGGTCGTCGCTCGTGCCCATGCCGGTGACGTTGAAGAAGTCCTCGTACTGACGGATGCGCAGTGCCCGCTGCTCCGCGCTTTCGCCCTTCGGCGCGAAGCAGAAGATGCTGACCTCGGTCTTGTCGACGCCGAGCGGACGCACCACGCGGATCTGCGTGCTGAACTGGTCCATCAGGAACACGTTCGGATACAGGCACAGGTTGCGGGTCTGGTTGACGATGAAGTCCGCCTTTACTTCGCCAACCCGCGCCTTGAGTTCCTCGCGATGCCGGTACACCGGCCGCACTTCCGGATTCATCGTCCGGGTCCACAGCAGGATGTGGCCGTGCTCGAAGCCGTACACGCCCGCCACCGACTTGCTCCAGCTGTTGGCATCGACGGCCTTGGTGCCTTCGACCTTGCGGCGGCCCATCGTCGCGGCATAGTTCCAGTGCACGGTGCTGACGTGATAGCCGTCGCAGCCGTTTTCCATCTGCATCTTCCAGTTGCCGTCGTAGATATAGGACGAGTTGCCGCGCAGCACTTCGAGCCCGTCCGGCGCCTGATCGACGATCTGGTCGATGATCACGCGAGTCTCGCCGAGATAGTCTTCGAGCGGCATCGAATCCGGGTTCAGGCTGCCGAACAGGAACCCGCGATAGTTCTCGAAGCGCGGCACGCGGCGCAGATCGTGCGAGCCCTGCTTGTTGAACTGCACCGGATATTCAGTGGTCTTCTCGTCCTTCACCTTCAGCAACTTGCCGGTGTTGGAGAAGGTCCAGCCGTGGAACGGGCACGTGAAGCTGCCCTTGTTGCCGTGCTTGCGGCGGCAGAGCATCGCGCCCTTGTGGGCACAGGCGTTGATGACCGCATGCAGTTCGCCGGTCTTGTCGCGCGTCACGACCACCGGCTGCCGGCCGATCCATGTCGTGTAGTAGTCGTTGTTCGCGGGAATCTGGCTTTCGTGCGCCAGATAAACCCAGTTGCTCTCGAAGATGTGCTTCATCTCGAGATCGAACAGGTCGGCGTTCGTGAAGATGTCGCGGCGGCAGCGGTAGACGCCGCTTTCCTTGTCGTCCTGAACGGCGGTCTGCAGCAGATCGTCCAGTTGCCGGGCGCGGTCGTTGATGGCGGACATGAGTGCTCTCCCTATGCGGGCTTCAGTGAACGAAGCCCTTGCATCGGTGAAGTTTGATTCGGGGTAGGAAGGCGGCCGCGCAGTCCGCGCGCCGCCGCGTCAAGACGAGGCGCTCAAGCCGCGACGCTTGCGCGCGGACGCTCCACCAGCTGGTTGTCCTTGCCCTGCACGAGCGAGGTGAGCTGGATGTCGAAGTCAATCTCGCGGTACGCATCGTCCTTCAGTCCGAGCGCCGCGCCGCCGCTCTTCTCGACCACGTGCGGCACCAGTTCTTCGCGGGTCGCGTAGGCGAAGTCGTCCCAGATCAGCGGATCGCCTTCGATGTTGATCTGCGTCGTCAGCTTGCGATGCTGGTCGCTGGAGACGAAGAAATGCACGTGCGCCGGACGGTTGCCATGACGTGCAAGGGCATCGAGCAGTTGCTGCGTCGCGCCCTGCGGCGGACAGCCGTAGCCCACCGGCATCAGCGTGCGGAACTCATAGACGCCGTCGGCGCCGGTCCTGACCGCGCCGCGCAGGTTGAAGTCGCTTTGCGCGCCGGTCGGGTCGAAGTGCGAGTAGAAGCCGTGCGAGTTCGCGTGCCAGCATTCCACTACCGCGTGCGCCACCGGCTTGCCGTCGGGACCCGTCACCTTGCCGCGGATCACGAGCGGGCCGGCGTCGGCATCGGCGTCGAGATCGATCTTCGACACGCCGTCGCGCACCGGCGCGCCGGCCACGTACAGCGGGCCTTCGATCGTGCGCGGCGTGCCGCCGTGGATGTCGGCTTCGCGGTCCGCCGCATCCATGCGGATGTCGAGGAACTTCTCCAGGCCGAGGCCGGCAGCCAGCAAGGCGGCTTCGCCATCCTGGCCCAGCTTGTTGAAGTAGGTGACGCCGGCCCAGATTTCATCGGGCGTCATGTCGAGGTCGTCGATGGCCTTGAACAGGTCGCCCAGCAAGCGATGCGTAATCAGCTTCGCGCGGGCATTGCCGTCCTCACCGCCGAGATTGGAAGCGGCCTTCAGCAGGTCCTGCACTTCCTTCGTATCGAACACTTTGACGTTCATGTCTGCTCCTGTGTCTCGCTGTTTTTAGTGGGGTTAACCCCTGCTCCAGCGCCGACACAGATATGCTCGGAAGGTATGATCGGGTGCTGAAACAGAGCGTGAAGGCAGAATAGTCGACGCCAGAACGCCCGGTCCAACACTGATTTAGTATTGGGCTATATCCAGGAGGTATCGAAATGGAATTGCGGCATCTTCGTTATTTCGTCGCGGTGGCGGAAGAGCGCAACTTCACGCGCGCGGCGCAGCGGCTGCATATCGCCCAGCCGCCGTTGAGCCGGCAGATCCAGCAGCTCGAAGAAACGCTCGGCGTGCAGCTGTTCGAACGCGCGTCGCGTCCGCTCAAGCTGACCGAGACGGGAAAGTTCTTCTATTCCCACGCAGTGCAGTTGCTGGCGCAGACCTCCGAGCTGGAATCGATGACGCGGCGCGTGGGCAATATCGAACGCAGTCTTTCGGTTGGGTTCGTGGGTTCGACGCTGTACGGCATGCTGCCGAAGATCATCCGCCGGTTCCGCGACGAAAACGCCACCGTCGAACTGAGTCTTCACGAGATGTCGACGATGGACCAGATCCGCGCGCTGAAGGACGGGCGCATCGACGTCGGGTTCGGCCGGATCCGGCATGAAGACGCCAACATTCGCCGCGTGATCCTGCGCGAGGAAAAGATGATCGTCGCGCTGCCGGTGGGTCATCCGCTGTCGCTGGTCAAACCGGTGCTCGCACTGCGCGACCTCATCAACGAAACGCTCATCATCTTTCCGAAGGCGCCGCGTCCCAGTTACGCGGATCAGGTGCTGTCCGCGTTTCAGGACCGCGGGCTCGCGCCGCGCAAGACCTACGAAGTGCGCGAGTTGCAGATCGCGCTGGGTCTGGTCGCGGCGGGCGAAGGCATTTCCGTGGTGCCGAGCAGCGTCTACGGTCTCAAGCGCGACGACGTCAGCTATCAGGAACTCGACGATCCGACGCTCGTCTCGCCAATCATCATGAGCATGCGCGCGCTCGACGAGTCGCGCGACATCCGCGAGATGCTCGAACTCATCTACCGGCTGTATGAGGAGGAACGCATCGACTACACCCCGCGCACCGACCGGGGTACGTGACACGCTCATACCTCGAGGGTATGAGACTAGACGTCGATGGTCTTGGACAGGCGAATATCGGGCGCGCAATACTTCAGCAACCCTCCCTTCCCGACATTTCAGGTATGAACGCCCACATCACGTCCGTCTCAGCGATCCTGGTCGATCTCCCGACTATCCGCGCGCATCAGCTCGCCATGGCGACGATGCAGCAGCAAACCCTCGTCATCGTGCGCCTGCGTTCGAGCGACGGCATCGAAGGCATCGGCGAGGCCACGACGATCGGCGGGCTGTCTTATGGCGACGAGAGTCCCGAAGGCATCAAGCTGACCATCGATACCTATCTGGCGCCGGCGCTCGTCGGTCAGGACGCGACCAACATCAACGCGGCGATGCTCCGGCTGAACAAGGTCGCGCGCGGCAACCGCTTCGCCAAGTGCGCGCTGGAAACCGCGCTGCTCGATGCGCAGGGCAAGCGCCTCGGCGTGCCGCTGAATGAACTGCTCGGCGGCGCGGTGCGCAAGACGCTGCCGGTGCTCTGGACGCTCGCGAGCGGCGACACCGGGCGCGACATCGAGGAAGCCGAGATGCTGCTCGCCGAGCGCCGCCATCACACGTTCAAGCTGAAGATCGGCCGGCGCGGCGTGCGTGACGACGTGGCGCACGTGTCGAAGATCAAGGCGGCGCTCGGCGATCGCGCGAAGGTCACGGTGGATGTGAACCAGGCCTGGAACGAGACCGACGCGGCGCTCGGCATCGAAGCGCTGCAGGCGGCGGGCATCGACCTGATCGAACAGCCGACGCCGCGCGAACAGCGCGACACGCTGGCGCGGCTTGCGGCGCGCTTCATCGTGCCCATCATGGCCGACGAAGCCGTGACCGGGCCGGAAGACGCGCTCGAACTGGTACGCAACGCCTGCGCCGATGTGTTCGCGCTGAAGATCGCGAAATCGGGCGGCATCTACGGCATGTTGCGCACCGCCGCCATCGCGGACGCGGCCGGCGTCTCGCTGTACGGCGGCACGATGCTCGAAGGCAGCATCGGCTCGATTGCTTCGGCGCACGGCTTCAGCGCGTTGCCGCAGCTTGCGTGGGGCACCGAACTCTTCGGACCGCTGCTGCTGAAGGACGACATCGTCACCGCGCGCCCGCACTACCGCGACTTCGACCTGCATCTGCCGGAAGGACCGGGCCTCGGCTTGCAGATCGACGAAGACAAGCTCGCGTTCTATCGCCGCGACAAGCGCGCCTGAACACGGCTCCATCACCACGGCATCCGCGCGCGGCCCGACCGGCGGGGATGTCTTCAACCATCCGGAGAAACGACATGCTTTATCTGGTACGAATGGACGTGCACCTGCCGCACGACATGCCCGCAGCCACGGCCGATTCCATCAAGGCGCGCGAGAAGGAATACTCGCAGGAACTGCAGCGCTCCGGAAAGTGGCAGCAACTGCACCGCGTGGTGGGCGAGTACGCGAACTACAGTGTCTTCGACGTCGACTCGCACGACGAGCTGCACACCCTGCTTTCGGCGCTGCCGCTGTTTCCGTACATGACAGTCAAGGTGACCGCGCTCGCGAAACACCCTTCGTCGATTCATTGAGTGCGCGCGCCGCGGCTTCGTGCGGGCGAAACGGCGCGTGTCAGGCCAACCCACCCACGAGCGACAATAGGCCTTGCACCTGAATTTCAGTAAATTGGCTGATTTCAGCAAATGTTGAAACTAGCCAAAACAGTGAAAACTGGCTGATTTTCAGTAAATATGGTACTTTCAACAAATGCTGAAACCAAGCTATTTGATGAAAGACCCCCTTCCCACCGGAGAATCCGCTCCCAGTCTGCAGCAAGCCGAATCGGCCTTGCGGGACGTGCTCGCGCGCGTCCCCGTGCTCAGGGTTGAAGGCATCGACACGGTTTCCGAGTTCGACGACTGGAAACCGGACCTCATCTTCCGGATCACGGCGAATGACCAACGGCACTCGCTCATCTGCGTGCTCAAGCCGAGCGGTCAACCGCGCTACGCGCGCGCCGCGCTGCTGGAGTTGCGCCGTCATGTCGCGCGCCATCCGCCGGGCGCCACACCTGTGTTCATCGCCCCGTATATTTCGCCCGCAGTCAGGCAGATGTGCAGCGAGGAACACGCAGGCTATCTGGACCTGCAGGGCAACACCCGGATAGCGTTCGGCAACGTCTTCATCGAACGCATCGTGGCGGACAAGCCGCAGGCGGAACAACGCGAACTCAAGTCCCTGTTCAGGCCGAAATCCGCGCAAGTGTTGCGGGTCATGCTGCGCGAGCCGGAGCGAGCGTGGCGCGTCAGCGACCTGGCGGACCTGTCGGGCGTCAGCCTCGGGCATGTCAGCAATGTCCGCAACGGCCTGCTCGACCGCGAATGGGCGCGCACCTCGGACGACGGACTCGTGCTCTGTGCGCCGGCCGCCCTGCTGGACGCATGGCGCGACAGCTACACCGCGCCGGCCGGCGAACTGCTGCGCTTCTATACGCCGCTGCACGGCAGCGCGCTCGAAGACGCAGCCCGCAATGCACTGCGCGCCCCGGACGCTTCCGGGCATGCGGCCTTCGCCTCCTTCTCGGCGGCGCAATGGCTGGCGCCCTACGGCCGCACCGGCACCCATTATTTTTTCGCCGATGACGACGGCCTGCGCACGCTGCAAGCCGCGCTCAAGCTGGCGCCGGTCCTGAAGGGCGAAAACGTGAGCATCCTTCTGCCGAAGGATCCGGCGCTGCTGGCCGATACCATCGAGCCCGCGCCGGGCGCCATCTGCACCAGCCCCGTCCAGACCTGGCTCGACCTCTCCATTGCCGGCGAACGCGGCGCGGAGGCCGCCGACCACCTGCGCCAGGAAAAACTTCCATGGTCCCGATGACACCTCCCCAAGAACCGCAATCGGCCGCCGACTACGACGACCGCACCACCGCCGCCGTCAAGTCCGTGCTGATCGAAATGGGTCAGATCCTCGGCAGCTTCAAGGGCAAATTCGCCATCATCGGCGGCGCAGTGCCGTGGCTGCTGCTGGCCAACGAGGACATGCCGCACGTCGGCACGCTCGACGTGGATGTCGGGCTCGATGCGGAAGCGCTCGGCGACGGCGAATACGCCACGCTCGTCGGCACGCTGCAAGGTCATGGCTACAGCCAGCGCGCCGGGCTGCGGCGCTTCCAGCTGGTGCGGCAGGTTGCCGTGCGCGACGGCGGGGAAGCGATCGACGTCATCGTCGATTTTCTGATGCCGCGCGATGCCGAGATCGTCAAGAACGTGCCGCCGCTGATCAGCGACTTCGCCGTGCAGCGCGCCGACGGCGCCGACCTGGCCATGCGCTTCTATCAACTGGTGGCGGTGGCGGGACCGATGCCGAACGGCGGCACGAACCGCGTGGAGATTGCCGTCTGTTCCATCCCGGCGTTGCTGGCCATGAAAGGCCATGCGCTCGCGGGCCGCTACAAGCAGAAGGATGCGTACGACATCTACTATTGCGTGCGCAACTATGCCGGCGGCATCGAGGCGCTGGCAGCCGAGTGCCGGCCGCTGCTGGAGCATGCGAGCGGCGCGCGGGGCTTCGCTCACATCGCCGACAAATTCGCGTCCTTCGAGGCGCACGGCCCGACCTGCGTGAGGCGCTTCGTCGAAGATACGCGAGCGCTGGGCGACCGCACGCCGGACCAGTGGCAGCAGGACGCGTTCGGGCAGATCGACGCGCTGCTGCGCGCCATGGGCCTGCGCGAATGAAGCTTCAGCGCGACACCGCCAGCCCCGTCCGCGTCCGCCGGTTCCGCACGACATAGCCCACGCCGAGCGCCGCGAGCCACACGGGAATCAGATAAACCGACATGCGCAAGTCGGGAATCATGCACATCACGACGAGAATCCCGGCGAGGAACGCGAGACACAGATAATTGGTCAGCGGATAGCCGAGGCTGCGGAACGTGGTCGTTTCGCCGGCGCGCGCCTTCGCACGACGGAACCGCAGGTGAATCAGGCTGATCATCGCCCAGTTGATGATCAGCGCGGACACCACGAGGCCCATCAGCAGTTCGAACGCCTTGCCCGGCATCAGGTAGTTGATCAGCACGCAGACGGCCGTCGCGAGCGCCGAGACGCCGAGCGCGGCGAGCGGAATGCCGCGCGCGTTGACCCGCAGCAGCGCGCGCGGCGCATTGCCCTGCTGCGCGAGGCCGTAGAGCATCCGGCTGTTGCAGTACACGCCGCTGTTGTAGACCGAGAGCGCCGCCGTCAGCACAACGGCATTGAGCACGTGCGCGACGAGATTGCTGTTCATCGCGTGGAAGATCAGCACGAACGGGCTGCCGCCGGTCACCACCTTCTGCCACGGATATAGCGACAGCAGCACGCCGAGTGCGCCCACGTAGAAAATGAGAATGCGGTAGATGACCTGATTGGTGGCGCGCGGAATGGTGTGCGACGGATCGTCCGCCTCCGCCGCCGTGATGCCCACGAGTTCCAGTCCGCCGAACGAGAACATGATGACGGCCATCGCCATCACGAGCCCCGAGACGCCGTTCGGGAAGAAACCGCCGTGGCGCCACAGGTTCGACACACTGGCCTCCGGGCCTGCGCTGCCGGAAAGCAGCAGATAGCCGCCGAAGCCGATCATCCCGACGATCGCGACCACCTTCACGATCGCGAACCAGAACTCCAGTTCCCCGTACGACTTCACGCTCGTGAGGTTGATGGCGTTGATGACGCAGAAGCAGACGAGCGCCGAGATCCACGTGGGCATGCCCGGCCACCAGTACTGGACGTAGATGCCGACGGCGGAAAGCTCGGCCATCGACACGAGAATGTAGAGCACCCAGTAGTTCCAGCCTGACAGGAAGCCTGCGTACTGGCCGCAGTACTTGTCGGCGAAATGGCTGAACGAACCGGCGACGGGTTCCTCGACCACCATTTCTCCCAGCTGGCGCATGATGAAAAACGCAACGATGCCGGCAATGGCATAACCGAGCAGCACCGACGGACCCGCCGTCCTGATGGTCTGCGCAATGCCGAGAAACAATCCGGTGCCGATCGCCCCGCCGAGCGCGATCAACTGAATATGACGATTTTTCAGGCCGCGTTTGAGCGTGCCGTCTTCTTGCAATGCCACGTGCCCTCTCCCTCGTTATGCGGTTGAACCTGACACGGCGATGCCGAAGCGCGCGCCGTCCGTTTCAGGGGAATCAGTGTAGATTTCCTGCCGCACAATATGATTTCCTAACGGACACAGACAAACCCTGACTCAGCGATCAGAATTTCATCCGCGGCCTGTTTCGAGAAAGGAAATTGTATCGCGCCGGATCCGGCGCGAGATCGTGCACTGGAACGCGCGTTCGGTCGAGCCCCGGCAATCGGGGCTCGCGACGCGGTCAGCGCAACGGGAAGGGATGCAAAGCCAGGAAGCAGCCGCGCCGCTCAGCGGGCCGGCCCGTGCGGACGGCGCTCGGGGCGATCCGTGCGATGCGGACGGTCGTGATCTTCGCTGATGGTGGAAATGGCGTGCTTGTAGATGGATTGCGCGCCGGCTGTCGAGCTGAGATAGACCATGTAAGGATCGAACGACTGGATGTGGCCCGTCAGCTTGATCCCGTTGACAAGAAAAATAGCGACGCGCTTGCGCTCTTTGCGCAACGCGTTCAGGAAATCATTTTGCGGATTTGTAACAGCTTCTGACATGGCAAGCTCGATCGGTAATTAAACAGGAATGGCCTTGCTGGCGCTTACGGTGAAATACATGAAGCCCAGCAGTCCACATGCCTTCAGTTGGTGC
Source organism: Caballeronia sp. LZ032 (assembly GCF_031451315.1). Classification (NCBI taxonomy): domain Bacteria; kingdom Pseudomonadati; phylum Pseudomonadota; class Betaproteobacteria; order Burkholderiales; family Burkholderiaceae; genus Caballeronia; species Caballeronia sp. LZ032. The sequence continues at coordinate 312,628 of NZ_JARUXP010000003.1, read as the reverse complement.
GTATCGGGTGGCCGGTTCATCGGCAATACGGCATTATCGCCGCCCGGCGTGCCGCAATCAGCGGCCGCCGGCCGCAGCGCCTGCCACGGCAAGCAGATCATGCGGATGAACCATCAACTCCCGGACCTGACGCAGTATCGGGTACTGATTCAGCACGGTAGCCCAGCGGGGCGAGGACAGCAACTCCTTCCATACAGGTTCCAGTTCGGCGGGTTCCGCCAGGAAGCCTTCGTCCAGCCGCGCCGCAAAGCTCAGACTCGCCGGAGCGGTCAGGAGTTGCATGCGGCCCGCCGCGTTCAGCAGGCGCGGCGCAGGCTCCGCGGGCGCATCGCAACAATACAGGATTGAACGCCTCAATGCGGCTTCATCCGTGCGCAACGCTGCCAGCGACGCGCCGCGCAGGCGCACTTCGCCCTCCCGCGCACCAAAGGCGTACTCGATGTCCGCTTCGGCGCACGCGAGCAGCCGCACGCCGCGCAGCAGCCGCGGGAAATCGGTCGCGGCGGCATCGACGGAGGATTTCGCCTCCACCAGCAGACACACATCCCAGGCCGAAGCCGCCGCGCCCGGCGCTGCGCGCCGCAACAGCACGGCATCCCACTCGCTCTTGGCGTGCGCCGCGCTGCCGGGAATCGTGGCCGGCACGCGCAGGGAGGTCACGACGCCATACTCCGCCCTCCCCGCTTCCAGATGATTGAGCCGCCGTGCCAGCGCGCGCAGGGCGTCCGCCGCCGACGCCTCCGCGCTCGCCCCGCGCGCTCGCGATCGCGCGCCGCGTGCGGCCGCCTCGTCGCTGCCCGGCGCCGGCCCCTGGCGGTCCCACAGCGCGCGGTAGCGGCGCACGCGCTCATCCTGCTCCAGCGTTTCGAGACGGAAGAGCCGTTCGAGCGGGGCACCACGCTGGAGACGCGCCAGCGCCTCGTGCAAGGAAGCGTCGGCGGCGACGTCGGGAAGGTCCAGCAACGCCTTCACGGCGTCCTGCAATTCGGCTGGACGCGCGACTGAAGCTGCCGCATGCAGGTGCGCCAGCAAGGTTCGCCGGACACCCGCCGGCGTACGGTCCAGCTTCGCCGGATGCGCGATTGCCGCCACTTCCGTGCGGATCCGTCTGCGGTCCTGAGCGGCCTGCGCCGAAAGCGACGCGTATTCGCCCACCCAGGCCGAGCAATGGCGCAGCACCAGGGCCTGGAATGCGGCATCGCCGGAATCGGGATGCATGGCATCGCCGATCAGGCGCGCAAGCGTATGCAGGAAACGCAGACGACAGGCGGCGTCGGGCGCCTCGCCGCGTGCGCTCGCCTCACGCGCGCGCTCGATGTCGAGGGCGAGCGTCGTCGCCGGTTGCGCTGCGTCGAGCGGCCACGACGTCGGACCGATCTCCGTCAGCCGGTAGCGCCGCACGATTTCATTCAGCAGGGCATCGAGCGGCGTGGGTCCGGCGCCGGGCGGCGGCACGCTATGATTTCGCATTTGCAGCGTCGCAGCCGGTTTTCGTGCATGCACGTTTCATCGTTTGCTCCAGGGGAGAAAGAAAATTGCAGACCATCGAGATCGATCGCATCGACCTGCGCCTGCTCGCCATGCTCCAGGCGCGCGGGCGCATTTCCAATCTCGAACTGGCCGAAGCCATCAGTCTCTCACCCGCGCAGACACTCAGGCGACATCGACGCCTCGAGGAGCTGGGCGTCATCAGGGGCTATGAAACGCGTCTGGATGCCCAGATGCTCGGCTTCGGCGTGGTGGCCTTCATTCAGGTGACGATGGAGCGTGGCCACGTGCGCGATCTGGCCAAATTCAAAGGCGTGGTCAGCCGGCTGGCCGAGATCCAGGAGTGCTTCGCCGTGGCCGGCGACGTGGACTACATGCTGAAGGTGATCGCGCGGGATCTCAAGGGACTGTCGGAATTCCTGCTCGACACGTTGATGCGCATTCCCGGCGTGAGCGGCGTCAAGTCCAGCGTCTGTCTCGACGAACTCAAGTGCGTCAGTGCCGTGCCGCTCGAGTCATGAAGTGCAAAGGCATCGCGGCCATGCCGCGATGCCCGCCGCAGATCTTCAGTGATGGTCGAAGAGCGAGATCTGGTTGGATTTGATCATCGACCGCACTTTTTTCACGAACGGCGCGTTCGGATCCTTCTTGCATTCCGTGGCGACGATCTCGCCGACCGGATGCGCCGTATCGACCACGACTCTGTCCGTTTCCTTGATGCCGAGCTTGTCCACGCCCGCGACCCAGTAGACGAGCGCGGGGCGATAGGCGTCATCGAGCTGGGTGAATTGCTCGCAGGTCATCTTCATGGGCGCGACGGGTTGGTCGTCCGCAAACACCGATTGAGCGGCAAGGGCACACGTCAGGGTCATCAGAACATAGGCTGGCTTCATGGCTTTCCTTGGAAGAGGTTGTTGTGTTGAATACGCTTCTTCATGCACTTCAGGCCTGCTTGGTCATAGTAGGAAAGCTGACTCGTCAAATGCGATGCGCGCCATCGAAACAGGCTTTCGGCTTGACTGCACGATGCCGCACAGGCTGCGCGAAGGCCGCGCACTGCCCTAATTCGCCGCTCATTCACGACGCCGAGAATCATCCTCAACCGATGCGCACTCAAGCCGCACCGCGTTCTGAGGAGAACCATCATGAAGAAGACCGGTTATGTGATCGCCGCCACGGTGCTGAGCCTTGGGTGCATCAGCGCGGCTCAGGCGCATGTCTTCGTCGGGATGAGTATCGGCATGCCAGTCGCGCCTGTCGTGATGGCGCCGGCGGTCGTGCCCGTGTCTCCTTACGTTCCCTATGCGCCCTACGCTCCGGCGACCGTATATGCGCCGCCACCCGCCTATTACGCGCCGCCGCCTGTCTATGCGCCGCCTGTCGCGGTCGGGTACTGGGGACATCCGGGCTGGTGGGGACCGCGCTATGGTGTCGGCTACTGGAGATGAATGCCGGATGCCTTAGCGCGGCGCGTGCTCGTCCTCGACGGCACTCGCGAGAAGCATGTGCAATTGCCCGGTGGTCAGCCCCCGGCATGGCGTGATCGGATTCGCGCCGATCGCGATTTCGGCGGACCCGTTGCGGGCGAGCCAGTCGTGCAGCTGATGAGCGAACTCCATGATGTCCCGCGGGCCGAGCACGGCAACGAGCATGGTTGCCGTGCGCGACGGCTCGCCTGTCGCAACGCTTCGCTCGATCACGATGTGATCGACCGAACGCTGGAGCCGGTGCAAGAGACTCGCCGTGACCGATGCGGCCGCGGTTTCTTCGTCCATGTACAGCGTCAGGACGATCCGGTTCGTTTGCATGGCTGCGGTTTCTCGTTGTGCCACAGGCGGGCCTGCCTGCGTTCACCTTTGACAGGTTCACGCATCGTAACCCGCTGACGCCCTCGAATAAAAACCGCCACCCGCGACATCAATCGGAATACGCGCTTGTCACTCCGGAATCTGCGGCTCGACCAGTCTCGCCAGTTGCAGCAGCGATTCCTGCCAGCCGAGATAACACATCTCCACCGGGATCGCTTCCGGAATGCCCTCCTGCACGATCCTCAGTTCGGTCCCGCACGACACCTGTCGCAAGGTCACCGTGACGCGCATTTCGCCAGGCAGGTTGGCGTCGTCGAAACGGTCGGTATAGCAAAGCTTTTCGTTCGGCACGAGTTCCAGATACTCGCCGCCGAATGAATGGCCGTTGCTCGTGCCGAATTGATGAAACGACATCTTGTGCGTCCCGCCGACACGCGCATCCAGTTGATGAACCCGGCAGGTGAAGCCATAGGGCGGCAGCCATTTCGCGATGGCGTCGGGTTCAAGAAACGCGCGATAAACGCGTTCCGGCGGAGTGCGCAAGACGCGGTGCAATTGAACGGTTCCGGTAGCCATGGTGATTTCCTCTTCTCAGGACAGGTTGGAGATATATCGACGACGTTTCATCGAAGGGTAAATCGACAGATGGCCAGCATATTGGCCTGGCGCGATTACCTGCCAAAAGAAGTGATGGTTGTCGTCAAAGTTTCACAAGCATGTTTCTTCGGCGATACAAAACCGCCATTGCCAGATTTACCGCATTCGCTCATCCTCTTTTGTATAACCAATATAAAAGATATCGGGGACGACTCAAAAGCCGTATTGCAAGCCCCTGCGCGGCATCCAATTGCATTCATATTATGGAATGACATGCAATTTTTTCGCGTCGTCCATTTTGGTTACAAGAAGTTACTTCTTACGTCATACTCATCTTGATTCAGCTGTGTAACATTTCTTCAAGTCGCCAACAAACCGACTGAAGCGCGTTTCGCATCGCATTTCTCCCGCGAACGTCTAGCCCGATCGCCACTTTTCCGACTGCTTCGAATGGCCATTCGAAAGCAGTGGGGACATTTTTCTCCGGCGATTCCAATCAACGATTTCCGGATCTAAAAGAAATGAAAAATCTCCGTACGAGTGCTTATGCGTACTGCTTAGGTGCGCTTATCTTGTCAGCCTGCGGTGGCGGGAGTGACAACGGTGGTCCGTCGAGCGTCGCCAACAGCGCTGATCCCGCCACGGTCATCGATATCAACCGGCATCCCGCTTCCGTGAGCGGCACCGTCATTCCGCCCGCCACGTCGCTCAATGACTCCAGCGGCGCCGTGTGGACCGTGAAAAGCGGCGTCATCTATCGCGCGAATGTGAAAGCCGGCTTCTCGCAGGACGTGATCGCGCTGCTCTGGTACGCGGGCAAGATCTATCAGCAGAACGTGAACAAGCTATGGTGGGTCTGGCAGAACAACACCTGGGTCGTGTCGGCGGACCCGCGTCCCGCCACGTCCACGGGTTCATCGACGGGCACCACGTCAGGCACCACTACGGGCTCGGCCTCGGGTTCGACCGCAGCCTCTTCGCCTGCATCGTCTTCGACGGCCGCATCGGCGCCGTCGAGCGCATCGTCGACAACCGCGGCGTCCACGGGCACGTCCACGTCGGGCGCGCCGGGCATGCCCTTCTTCGGCGTCAACGAGCATTACGCTTACGGCGGCGTCTATTCGCAGACTCCGCTGAGCACCCAGGCAGCGACGATGGTCGACCTCGGTCTCACCGGCATTCGTCAGGACGTGCACGGCTACGATCAGATCGATACGCTGGCGGAGAAAGTCATCCCCGGTCTCGGTTCGAGTGTCACGGTGATGCCGCTGATCGACGCCTACCCTTGGGACGATCCGACCTTGAACGGCAAGACGCCGACGGAATCGAGCGCCTACACCTACGCCTACAACATGGCGGCCTACGCGGCGACGAAGCTGAAGGGCGTGCCGGTGGTGGAGTTCGGTAACGAATACGATCTCGACGTTCACAACAAGCGCATCGCGAACGACGGCGTCAATGTCTCCGACTACGACAACACGACCTGGCCGATCTGGCGCGGCGCGCTGCGTGGTTACTACGACGGCTGGCGTTCGGTCGATACGGCGGGACAGACGAAGGTCATCGCGACGGCATCGGCGGGTTTCCTCTATCTGGGCTGGTACAAGGGCATGCTGACGGGCGTTCAGCCGGACGGTTCAACCGGGCATCCGAAGGTGAAGACCGACATCATCCAGCTGCACTGGTATTCGGACGGCCTTGATCCGCAGAACACCTGGGGCAAGGACGGCACCAACTACAACGTGCTGAAGATCCTTCACGACGCCTATAACCTGCCGATCATGTTTACGGAAATCGGCGTGAACTTCGACTTCACGACACAGCAGGCGCAGGCCTACATCACGAAGACGATTCCTGAGCTGTACGCGGCGCGTAACACGTATGGCGTGGTGGGCTTCCAGTGGTACGAGCTCTATGACGATCCCACCGGCGACTACGGCATCCTCACCAACAGCGGCCAGAAGAAGGCCATCTACGCGACCATGAAGGCGGCTGTTCAGGCATCGCACTAAGCCTGAGCTTCATGTGAGCAGAGTCCCGGTGCACGGCGCGCAGCCGTCCACCGGGACTTGTCGTTTTTTGCCTCACGCGCCACGCTTCGGTGCGATACCTAACACTGTGCGCGTATCGGGCGCTTCGATCCTCCTTCCGATCCGGACATATTGTGTGAGCGATGTCTTGCGCACGTACAGCGCCGCGCGAGACATCGTCTAATGACGGCTGTACCGGAACCATTGCGGGTCGACAGCACCATGCGTGTCATCACCAGACGACGATTCATCTCCGCGGCATTGGCCGCCTGCGCAGTGGGCGTCATCGCCCCGCGTGCGCGCGAACACGACGAAGCGGGCGGCATCCCTTATGGCGCCGCGCGCCGCCAGCGGCTCGATCTATACGCCCCGGCCGCCGATGCCGGTTCAAAGCGGCCCATCGTCGTGTACTTCTATGGCGGCGCGTGGCAGAGCGGCCATCGCTCGGACTCGCATGGCGTGGCGCAGGCGCTCGCCGCACATGGCGTCGTGACCGTCGCGGCGGACTATCGCCTGTATCCGGACACGGTCTTTCCCAGCTTCCTCGATGATCCCGCCACGGCTGTACGCTGGGCGCACGATCACGCGCATGAATTCGGCGGCGATCCGCAGCGCCTGTTCGTCATGGGACATTCGTCCGGCGCACACATGGCGTCGATGCTCGCAACCGATCCGCGCTATCTGGCGGCGCATGGGCTCTCGAATCGCTCGCTTGCCGGCATGATCGGACTGGCGGGACCGTACGCCGTCATTCCGACGACGGACCCGCACATGGACGAGATCTTCCCTGCCGCGTTGCGTTCACAGGCGCTTCCGATTGCCTTCGTCGACGGCAACGAGCCGCCGATGTTCCTCGCTGCCGGCACCGACGACAAGGATGTCGATCCGCGCAACAGCGACCGCTTCGCCGATGTCCTGCGCGCGCATCACGACAAGGTGGAGTTGAAGAAGTACCCGGGGCTCGGGCACGTGACGATCGTCGAGTCATTCTCGGCCAAACCGGGCAAGCCCTCTCCGGTGCTGGCCGATGTCGTCGCGTTCATCGACGCGCATTAGCATTCATCAGGCTTCCGGTTCGGCCCAGCGCAGCGCGAAGCCGTTGCGCGCCTCGTCGATATAGCCCGCATGCGGCGCCATGAAATGCCCGGGCAATAGCAATGCGCGATGCTCGCAGGTTGCCTGCAAGACCCGCTCGCGTGTCTGCGCCGACTGCACCGGATCGATACAGCCAAAGCAGCTCCATTGCGGATACCGGACCTGCACCGGGTGATGGATGATGTCGCCAGTCATCACGGCGCGTGCATCGTCAGACTTGACCCAGATCGCCACATGCCCCGGCGTGTGTCCCGGCGCCGGTTCGAGCGTGAGGCAACCGGCGAGCTCGGCGTAGTCGTCGACGATCATCGCCTGCCCCGCTTCGATCACCGGCAGCACGCTGTCCTGATACGCGATCAGATGCGGGCCGCCCTTGCCTGCGTCGGCTGCGCACTTCGCTTCCCAGAAGGCGTGCTCGCGCCGCGAGAACACATACTTCGCGTTCGCGAACGTAGGCACCCAGCGCCCGCCGACGAGCCGCGTGTTCCAGCCGATGTGATCGGCATGCAGATGCGTGCAGAGCACATAGTCGATCTCTTCGGGCGTCGCGCCGGCGGCAGCGAGCCGATCGAGAAACGGCGTGTCGAGTCCGCACCAGTCGGGCCGGCCGGGCCGGTCCTTGCCATTGCCGACGCAGCCGTCGATGAGGATCTTGTGCTTGCCGGTATCGAGGAGCCATGAATGCATGCTGAGCAACAGGCGCCCCGAGGCCGCGTCATAGTGGCCCGGCGTCATCCACGAGAGATTTTCGGCGAGCGCCTCTTCGGTCGCCAGCGGAAAGAACTTCAGGAAGTTGAACGAGTGATCCACCATCTCTTCGACGAGCGTCGCCGTGATCTTGCCGATCCTGAATCGAATCATGTGGGTTGTCTCCTGATGAAGGTTGTGCTCACGCAGCGGCGGCTTCGCGTTGCACGGCGTCGTCCTCGACGGCCGCGGGTTCCGCCGCGCCCAGTTCCTGACCGGCGGCCTCGCGCAGTTGCGTGATGCCGATCACCGAGATGACGGAAGCCAGCGCGATATACGCCGCAAGCGGCCAGTAGCTGCCCGCCCAGCCCACCATCAACGCGGCGAGAATCGGCGTGGGACCGCTCCACACGACGGTGGCGAACTGATACGCCACCGACACGCCGCTATAGCGGATCGCCGCGTGGAACTGTTCGCCCATCAGGCTGGGCTGCGTGGCTTGCGTGCTGCCCTGTCCGATCAGCGCAATCGAAATGGCCGCGACGATCATCGGATAGCTGGCCGTATGAAGCATGGCATAGAAGGGAAAGATGAACAGGCCGATGAAAATCATGCCGCCCATATAAACCCGCTTGCGGCCGATGCGATCCGAGAGCGCGCCGAAGATCGGTTGCGTGACGGTTTGCAGTAACGCGCCGATCATCAGCGCGCGCAAGGCGAGCGGTCGCGGCACGTGCAGATCCTGCGTCAGATACACCAGCGAGTAGACCGCGATGGCATAGAAACTCGTGTTCTCCGCTGCTTGCGCGGCCAGCAGGCAAAGCGTCTTGCGCTTCTCGGTCCGGAGCACGGTTGCGATGGGCAGACGATCCTTCGCATTGGCCTTCTGCAGCTTCCTGAAGCTGGGTGATTCGGAGACGCTGCGCCGGAGCACGATGCCGAACACCACCAGCACACCGCTCACGAGAAATGGAATGCGCCATCCCCACGCGGCGAATTGCTCGCTCGAGAACATCGCCGTGGTGAGGGCCATGACGCCTGTCGACAACAACAACGCGGCGGGAATGCCGCACTGAGGCCAGCTGCCGAACGCACCCCGCTTCTTCGCCGGCGCATGTTCGATCACCATCAGCGTGGCGCCGCCCCATTCGCCGCCGACGGCGAAGCCTTGCAGGAAGCGCATCACCGTCAGCAGGATCGGCGCGGCAACGCCGACTTGCGCATACGTCGGCAACAGGCCGATGAGGAAGGTCACGCCGCCCATCATCGTGAGGCTCATGACGAGCATCGCCTTGCGGCCGATGCGATCGCCGAAATGACCGAACACGATACCGCCCAGCGGACGCGCAATGAAGCCGACCGCAAAGGTCGCCAGCGAAGCGATGGTGCCCGCGACGGGGTCGAAGGCCGGGAAGAACAGCTTGTTGAAGATCAGCGCCGCCGCCGATCCGAATATGAAGAAGTCGTACCACTCGAGCGTCGCGCCGATCGCGCTCGACCATGCGACGCGCCGGATATCCTTGTTATCGACCATTCCTGTCTCCCGCCATTTCTTCGTTATTGTCTGCGCCGCGAGGCAAGCGGATTCAGCGTTGATGTCACCCGGACGGACGAACGCGACCCGGCACACGGCCGAGATGAATTCGGCCATGCCGGAGCTTTCGAGCAGGAGGGAGATCATGCTGAGCACGCCAGTTTCGATGGCGCTGCCGTAGTCGATTCGCGGTTTGCGAAACGACGAATTCCGAGCTTAGTACTGGCGTGTTGGGGATGCTCGAATACCTGTTATGCGATAACCAACGACGCCGATAGCGAGAGAGGCTGGTCGCAATTTCTACCCGGTAAATTTTATTCAATACTCCTTGCATTTCGCACGCGCGTTCGCGATCAGGGTTTCTACGGTGAACGTTTTGCATGTCACTGCAATTCTTGCTGCATCCCAAGTACGACAAAAGATTTTTTTACTGAGACAAGCGTTTACATTCATCTCATAAGAAGATAAAGTTCGTTCCGTTGATCAGGTTTTCGGCAATGCTTGCTGAACCGGGACAGAACCTCCGAGAAATCGGCTTTTTTTACCGGACACGCGCAAACGTTGTACCAGTTCCGTCGACGTAGCCTTGAAAATGATCTGATGTTATTTCACGAGGCTTAACCGGGCGAATGACCCTTTCATTTGCTCGACTCTGCCATCCAGAGCGCTAGTCGTGTCACGCACTGGATCTTGTCGGTAAAAAATCCGTGTCGCACCCCACCGTCCGCCAGCGCAATGAGCGCGGCTGACAGGACTGGTGCGCTTATCTTCCGGATGACTAATCAATGTCATCTCAACGATGAGAACGGATGGATGCGATTCAAAGCAGTTTCGAATTGCGCACAGACAGGTCCATCAAGCGTGTATGAATTCACGATCGTTGCGCTCACCCATTAGCCCTGCTGATCGCAATGACGACTCGTAACCAAACCTCCGTTCGCCGCTTCAACGTTTTCTCCGCACGCAAGATCACGGCCGTCGCGACCGCCGTCCTCACCAGCGTTCTGCTCGCCGCATGCGGCGGCGGCGGTGATTCCGCCCTCGACGCAGCCGCCACCGCCAAGGCCAGCGACCTGCCTGAATCCACCGCAAAGGCTGCGACCAGCTCGTCCATCTTCTACGGCGTGAATGGCCGCAACACCAACGGCGGCGCCTACGACGGCACGCCGGTCGCAACCCAGCTTGCACAGCTGAAGGACCTCGGCGCGAAGATCTATCGTAACGACGTGTACAACGTGGCATCGGCCGCAGTCGTCGCGAAGATGACGCAGACGATGGCCGCCGGCGGCGTGACGGTCTATCCGGTGCTGATGCTCGGCGCCAACTACAACAACGAGCAGGACGCCTACAACGCGGGCTATACGCTGGGCCGCCAGGTCGCGCAGACCTACAACTGGCAATACTACGAAGTCGCCAACGAACTCGAAGCGCAGGCGCTCAACGGCAATGTCGACGGCACCAACTGGAAGCACTACAAGAACCAGCCGTTCGTCGTCGCGCGTGGCGTGTATCGCGGCCTGATCGCAGGTGTGAAGTCGGTGAACAGCTCGGCGAAGATCATCATCAACGGCACCTGGCTGCACTACTCGTTCTTCCAGATGCTGCTCGACGGTTCGCAGCCGGACGGCACGCACGGTCACCCGACCGTCAGCTGGGACATCACCGCGTGGCACTGGTACTCGGATCAGGGCGACATGACGCACGCATGCGGCGGTTCGGGTTGCTACGACATGCTGGCCGTGCTCAAGTCGCTTGGCCGTCCCATCTGGATCAACGAGTTCGGCGTCCGTCCGAACTACGGCTCGGATCAGCAGATCGCGAACTACATGTCGGGCAACACGATGATGGCGCAGTTCCAGAGCGTGGCGTCGAAGTACAACATCCAGTCGATCCAGCAGTTCGAACTGTATGACGACAGCGAAGGCAACTTCGGCCTGCTGCGCGGCGACGGCAAGACGCAAAAGCCGGCTTACACGGCCTACAAGAACTTCGTTGCATCCCACCCGATGTAATGCATGACGCGGGATCCGCAGATCCCGCGTAGTTCGAAACGCAACGAGCGACCCTGGCGGTCGCTCGTTGCGTTTGCGGCGCGGTGAATCCCTACAACAGCGGCCGATACGCCGGCACATAGGCAACCGCTTTCATGTGGGCCAGCAGATCGTCCGGCCGCTTCACACGCGCGAGTCCCTGCTCGAAGATGTATTCCGCCACCTTGGCGGCCACGTGCATCGACGCCTCGAAGATTCCGCTCTGCGGCGGGTAGATCAAGCCCTTGCCGAGACTTTCATCGCTGACCTGCTCGGCGACCGCCTTCGCCGCGACGATGAACATGTCTTCGGTCACCCGCGTCGCTTCGGTGGCGAAGACCGCCATGCCCATCGCGGGAAAGATGTACACGTTGTTGCCCTGTCCCGGCACGAACTGCCGTCCTTCGATCTCGACCGGTCCGAACGGGCTGCCGCTCGCGAAAATCGCCTGCCCTTTCGACCAGCGATACGCTTCCTCGGCAGTGCACTCGGAACGCGAAGTCGGATTCGAATAGGGGAAGATGATCGGGCGTTCGTTGATCTCGCTCATTGCTTCGATAACCGGCTGGTTGAACAGTTTGGGCACCGTGCTCACGCCGATGATGCCGGTAGGTTTGAGCGCGCGCACTGCGTCGACGAAGCTGTCGAGCGGTTCGTGATCGATCGCGAAGGGCTGCTGGAACGCCGCGAGATCCGTGCGCGAGCGGACCATCAGTCCGTTGATGTCGAAGAGGCTGTTGCGCGCCCGGGCCGCGTCGATGTCCAGGCCTTCGAGCGCCATGGCTTCGCTGACGAGTTCGGCAATACCTGTCGCCGCCGATCCGCCGCCGAGGAACAGGAAGCGCTGTTCGGTCAGCTTCTGTCCGGAGATGCGCAGTGCGCCATAGATGCCGGCCAGCGCGACGGCCGCGGTGCCCTGGATGTCGTCGTTATAGGTGCAGACCCGGTCCTTGTAGCGCGCCAGCAACGGCACGGCGTTGAAGTTCGCGAAGTCCTCCCACTGGATGCAGCACTTCGGATACGCGTCCTGGACCGCGTTCACAAATTCGTCAAGAAACGCATCGTAGTCGGCGCCACGTACGCGTTCCTGCCGCAGGCCGAGATAAAGCGGGTCTTCGAGCAATGTCTGGTTGTTCGTGCCGACATCCAGCATGACGGGCAGGCAATGCATCGGCGGCACGCCTGCGCAGGCGGTGTACAGCGCCAGCTTGCCGATCGGAATGCCCATGCCGCCGACACCCAGATCGCCGAGCCCCAGGATGCGCTCGCCATCCGTCACGACGATGAACCGAACGTCCGTTTCCGGCCAGTTGCCCAGCAACTCCCTCACGCGGCCGCGCGCATGGATCGGAAGGTAGAGGCCGCGCGTAGCCCTGAAGATCTGATCGAACTTCTGACATGCTTCCCCGACTGTCGGCGTGTAGACGATCGGCATGTAGCTGGCCGGATCGGACATCAGCAACGCATAGAAGAGTGTTTCGTTGCGGGCCTGCATGTCGGAGAGAAACAGGTAGCGCTGCAGGTCGCTATCGAGTTGCGACAGCTCGGCATGCGTGCGCGCAATCTGCAATTCGAGCGAGCTGACTCCGGGCGGCAACAGCCCTTCGATGCGCCAGGTCTTGCGTTCTTCGAGCGTGAACGCCGTCCCGTGATTCAAGCGCGGATTGTGCAGGACGTCATAGCCATGTGTCTGAAGAGACATGATCGCTTCCCCTGGACGTGAGCCTAAGCACGTAGTGTAGGCAGACTTCACGGACCGATGAAGCGAAAACGCACGGTTTTTAGCGCTTGACCGGACGCCGCACTGGACCTATTCGGTCAGATGAAACGCGGGGTCCGCTTATCAGCATGCCTATATGACAGACATTCGGCCGAGCGCCTTGTTGCCGTCGCGGCCTGCACCTACTCTCGGTCAGAAGGCGCATTGCCGTCGATGCCGCCTCGATTCGTGGCACACCAACGAACGATTCATGGAGAAGACATGCGCGACAACCTCAGTCCCGTCATCGCCGGTCCGGCAGGCACATCCGCAATTCCGGAGCAGCACACGCGCTCCATCCTGTTTGCGGGCGGCACGAGCACCCGGACGATAGCGGGCATTGCACGGCGGCTCGCCGTGGCCGGACAACGCTTCGAGCTGCATCATTTCCTGCAGTCCGCGGACCGCAGCGCGCAGCACGACGAGATCGACGCCCTGCGTCATCACGGCAAGGTGCATCGTCATGTGGATCTGCCTCATGCGCTCTTCGAACAAGCGTGTACGCATGCGCTCAGTCCCGCACGCGCCAACACGCAGATCTATTGCAGCGGCCCGCCCGCATTCATTGATTTCATCGCGCACCACGCCCGCGACTGGGTGTACGCCGCCAACATCCACAGAGTGGGTCCGGGCGCGCAGGCGCTTCAGTCGAAGTCCACCTGATCGCTGCGGCGCAATGCATCGAGCCGCCTGATCTGCTCGGGCAGGATGCGACCCAGCGAGAGCGGCGGCAGGGCATCGAGCGGGAAGAACCCGGTCTCGTTCGTCTCGCTGCCGATGATGTCGCCGGCCTGCGCAATCCGCCCGAGAAACACCAGCTTCCAGATATGGAACACGGACGGCGGGTGCGCATGCGCATTCATGTCCCACACGGCAAGCAGGCGCACGATATCGACGGTGAAGCCGCTCTCCTCGCGCGCTTCCTTGGCCGCGTTCGCAGCCGGCGATACACCGATATCAGCCCATCCGCCCGGCAGAGACCACCTGCCATCCGCAAGCTCGCGCACCAACAGAATGCGCCCTTCGTCATCGAATACGGCACAGCGCACGTCGAGCTTCGGATTGGCATAACCAGACGCGAAGGCGAAGAGTTGCGCGACGTGCTGCGTGTCCATCGACGCCAGCTCCGCGAGTTGCGCATGCGCGATCTGCGCGATTTCCTCATAGCGCTCGCGGTCGAAATCGCCGGTGGCATAGTGAAGTCCCGTCTGGGCAATCGCGAGCAGGCGGCGCGCCTGTTGCAGGCGCAACTGCGCCTGCGCGACGGGTGTCGTGTGCAAGGGGTTATTCATCGAGACTCACTTCGCATCCATGTCGGACTCGTAGAACATCGCAAAGAGCTCGGACTGTGAATTCACGCCGAGCTTCGCGTAGATATGCTTCTTGTGCGCCCGCACGGTTTCAAACGAGATCGCCAGTTTCTCGGAGATCGCGCGTGAGGAAAAGCCGCGCAGGATCAGCATCGCCACTTCAGTCTCGCGCGCCGTCAGCACGCTTCGCCCACTCCGGCTGCCCAGCGTGCCGAAGCGCGCGGCCATGTGCTGGTCATCGCCTTCCACGGGCGCATGCGCCTCGTGCGCCGCTTCTCGCTCGAAGCGCACGCGCTGCTGCATCAGCGCCAGCACCCACGGCGCATAGAGCGTGAGCAGCGCGGTCTCGCGATCGTCATACCGGCTCGTCTTGCCCAGCGACAGACCCATCGTCTCGTTCTGCCCGATGTACACGTTGAAATGCACTTCATCGCCGACGATATTGCGCTTGAAGTAGCGCTGGTAATACTCGGTCATGCGGAAGTTGTCGGGCGCGACGTCGGCGAGCGTGTAGAAGCCCGACTGACGCATCTCGAAGGCGGCGAGATAGAACGGATCGAGCTGATACATCGCCGACAGATAGTGCTGGAACAATACGTCGATCTTGCCGTCGGGCAAGGCCTGCTCGGCCAGCACGTGCGGCAAGTCATCGCGCAGGAAGCGCAATGCGACCCAGCTGTCGAAGGCTACGTGCCGTTCCAGCACGCGTGTTAGACGCGCCCAGAATTGCGGGCCGTCGAGGGCCTCGATGGCCGAGCCGATCTCCCGGTGAAAGGCGAGATCCCGCCATTCCAGCTCCATGCAGTGCTCCTGTGGGGTACCCCGGATGGGTAATTTCTCGCCAAAAATATTACCTTGATAATCGGCCGTGACGCCGGCAGTCCAGGCGCGAATCATCACATGGCGCGACGCATCCGGCGTGTTCAGCGCGTCTGAAAGGGATATGAAAGGAGACGGGCAATGCAAGTGGAGCTGGCGCAACTGCAACTGATCGACGGCGATCTCGCGCACAACACGCGCAAGGTCGTGCAGACGATCTCGAACGCCGACACCTCCGGCGGCACGAAGCTGATCGTGTTTCCCGAGACCACGCTGTCGGGCTTTCCGGTGCGCGAGAACGTGGCGCAATTGGCGCAGGCGCTCGACGGCCCCGCGTTGACCGCGGTGCGCGACGCCGCACGTCAACGCCGCGTGGCCGCAGCGGTGGGATTCACAGAGCGCGAAGGCGCGCGTTTGCACAACACGACAGTCCTCATCGACGAACACGGCGAGATTGCGCTGCGTTATCGCAAGACGCATTTGTGGGCGTCGGACATTGGCATCTACACGCCGGGCGACCGCTTCTCCACCTGCATGTGGAACGGCCTCACAGTGGGCCTGCTGATCTGCTACGACATCGAGTTTCCCGAGACCGCGCGTGCGATTGGCGCGCTGGATGCGGACCTGTTGCTCGTGACGAACGGCAACATGGATCCGTTCGGTCCGGTGCATCGCCGCGCCATCGCCGCGCGCGCGATGGAAAACCAGATGTTCGCGCTCATGGTCAATCGCTGCGGCTCGGGCGATGAAGCGTTGACGTTCCCCGGCTTGTCCGCGCTCATCGATCCTTTCGGCGAAACCGTCGTCGAACTGGGCGGCGCGGAGACCGTGACGAAAACGGACATCGACCTGAAGCGACTCGAAGCCAGCCGCGAGCACTACAACTACCACCATGACGCGCGCGTTGCGCTTGGTCTGACAGCCGTCCAGGAAGCCGACGGCACCCGTTCGCTGTTGATCGACGCGCGCGCCCGCAAAGCAGGCTGACCGCACGACACGCTGGTCGAATCACAGAATCACAACACCACCGGCCGCCGCCGCGGCCAGGAGACACCATGCAGACTTCATCTTCCGAACCCACGCATCTGAAACGCACGCTCGGCTTGCCGTCGGTGCTGCTGTTCGGCCTGGCCTACATGGCGCCGCTGATCGTGTACGGCACCTATGGCGTGCTCGCCAAAGCCAGCGGCGACACGGCCGCCCTCGCCTATCTGCTCGCACTCATCGCGATCGTCTTCACGGCCCTGAGCTATGGCAAGCTCGCACGGCTCTTTCCGGTGGCGGGCTCGGCCTACACCTACACGCGCAAGACCTTCAACGCGCATCTCGGCTTCATGATCGGCTGGGCGACGCTGCTCGACTATTTCTTCCTGCCGATGGTGATCTGGCTGATCGGCGCGGC
The DNA here is from genome assembly GCF_031451315.1 of Caballeronia sp. LZ032. NCBI lineage: Bacteria > Pseudomonadati > Pseudomonadota > Betaproteobacteria > Burkholderiales > Burkholderiaceae > Caballeronia > Caballeronia sp. LZ032. Next base: position 296,069 of record NZ_JARUXP010000003.1, on the reverse strand, counting down.
CTATCTCAACGCCGCGTTCCCGCATGTGCCGTCGTGGGTGTGGATCGTCGCGTTCATCGTGCTGACGAGCGGACTGAACATCGTCGGCATCGAACTGGCGGCGCGCTTCAACATCGTGCTGATGATCGTGCAGCTCGTGATCGTCGCGCTGTTCGTCGCGCTCTGCTGGCATTACGCCGCAGCGGTTGCCGGGCCGGGCGGCATCGCGATGGCCGAGCCGTTCTTCAAGCCGCATGTGCCGCTCGGCGTGACGATGGCGGGCGCCGCGATTGCCGCCTATTCGTATCTCGGCTTCGACGCGGTGTCCACGCTCACGGAGGAAACCATCGAACCGAAGAAGAACATGCCGCGCGCCATCGTGCTGATTGCGTTGATCGGCGGCGCCATCTTCGTGATTGCCGCCTGGACGATGCAGCTCGCGCACCCCGGCGTCGAATTCAAGGATACGGATTCGGCGGCGTTCGAGGTCGCGAAGATGATCGGCGGCGATCTCTTCGTGAGCGTGTTCCTCGCAGGGCTGATTCTCGCGCAGTTCGCTTCGGGCATTTCGGCGCAAGCGAGCGTCGGCCGCCTGCTGTATGCGATGGGACGCGACGAGATCCTGCCACGACGCATCTTCGGGTTCGTGCATCCGCGCTTCAAGACGCCGGCGTTCAACATCGCGATTGCGGGCGTGGTCGGCTTGATCGCGTTGAAGATGGATGTCGCGACATCGACGTCGTTCATCAACTTCGGCGCGTTCCTCGCGTTCACGGCCGTCAATCTCTGCGTGATCCGCATCTGGCTGTCAGGGAATCATGGCGAACGCCGTATCGGCATGCTGGGCGGACTGGTGTTTCCGGCCATTGGCGCCATCGCCGATATCTGGCTGCTCGCGAGCCTGGAAACGCGGGCGCTCGTGCTCGGCGCAGTCTGGTTCGTGGTGGGGATCGCTTACCTGTGCTGGATCACGAAGTTCTTCCGGCAGGCGCCGCCGGAAGTGGCGCTGTAGGGCAAGCGCGCCTGCCAGCTGGGCTTCCCGAAGAAAAGCCAGGCTCGACACAGCGCGCCCTCGCGAGACCCAGGGCGCGCCGCTCATCAGAACTTCCACTGCAAATTCCCCGTCAGCGTGTGATCCTGCGCACCGCCGCCATACTGGCCGGAGTACTGCACGCCAAAGCTCAGGTTCTTCGTGATCGCGGCATCCACGCCCAGTTCCACCACAGCGGCATCCCGCGCGATCGGCACGCCAGTCACGTCGAACGCGCTGCCGCCCGCGACGAACGCCACACGCGAGACCGGCGTGGTATCGCCCATCGCATGCCGCCAGCCGGCCATCGCACGTGCAGTCAGCATGCCGCGTGCGCCGGGATAGAAGCGCCATGCGGCCCGTGCGCCGAGCGTCGAATAGGTGATGCCCTGATTGTCGGAGTCGCCCTTGAGCGCGGCCGGCCCGCTCTCTTCGAAGCCGTCCGAAGACACGTTCACGTAAGCGAGCGCGGCGAACGGTTCCACCGCGACCGGTCCCGCCGCGATGCCATAACCCACCTCGCCGAAGACCTGTCCGATCCTGGTCGTCTGACCCGAGCTTTCCTTCGCGTTGAAGCCCGAGAAGCCGATCGTGCGATCCGTGTCCGCATGATTCCACGAGTAGCCGCCACCCATGCGCACGCCCAGCGGGCCGTACTGCGCACCGCCGTACAGCGCAAGGTGATAGCTGTCCACCGAAGCGCTGGCGTTGAGGTCGTCGCTGATCGAGCCGTGACCGAAGCCCGCCGCCGCGCCCACGCGCCAGTGATCGTTCACCGCCGTATCGACGCCGGCGAAGAAGCCGCTGGTGGTCTGCGTCACATCGGATACGCCGCTCGGGCCGTTCAGCCGGTCATGCGCGCCATAGCCCTGCGCCCAGACCGTCGGCCGCCACGGCGCGCGCTCGGCGCAGGCCGCGCTGGAGCCGCGATGCGTCGTGCCGGCCGCGTTCGTCGAGGTGTCGTCGCACATCGCGCCTTGCGATGACGACAGCGCCGCCAGCGGTCCGTCCTCCGGCGAGAGGCCGCGGCGCAGACGGTCGGTGACGGCGTCGCGCAAGAGGCGGCTGTCGTCGACCAGCATGCTGCGCGTGCTTGCGTAGATCTCGCCCGCGAGCGTCGCGAAGCCCCAGCGGGCGCTCGGCGCATCGGACAGGAAGATGGCGTCGAACACCGGATTGCCGACGCCGAGCTGGGCGATGGCCGTGGCCGCCGCGCGCTGGTTCGGCGTCGCCGCGATCGACGGGAACAGCACGCCGTTCGGCACCAGCGACAGATACACGTTGTTGGCGTCGTAGCCGAGCGTCGGCGTGAGGAACACCAGGTTCGACGTCGCGTTGGTGAAGGTCCCGTTCACGCCGCCCTGCGAGGTGAGGATGGTGTAGTTGTTGTCGAGCCCCCACTTGCCGCCGCCTGCCTGCACGTTGACGGTGCCGCCCTGGATCGTCGTCGTGCCGCCCGCCAGGATCTTGCCGCTCTGCTGCTGCGGATTCGCGCCGACGTTGTAGTTCGAGCCGGGTTCGAAGGTGACGTTGCCGGCGACGTTGAGCGCCTGTCCGGGCGTCGTCGCGGCAGCCGTGCCGCCGTCGTGGACCACGACGCTGCCGACCGTGCCGCTGCCCGACACCGTGCCGCCCGAACCGACCGTCACGGGTGCGGCGGGCATCGCGCCGGCGACGTCGAGCGTGCCGCCGCCCACCGCCACCGGGCCAGTGCTCGTGTTGTTGCCGGTCAGCGACAGCGTGCCGTCGCCGACCTTCGTCACCGTGCCGCTGCCGCTGATGCTGCCGCCATAGGTCACGTTGCCCGAGCTGTTGAACACCAGCGAACCGTTGTTGTTGATTGGACCGGTGATGCTGCCGCTGGTGCCGCCGTTGCCCACTTGCAGCGTGCCGCTGTTGATGGTCGTGCCGCCCGTGTAGGTGTTCTCGCCGGTGAGCGTGAGCGTGCCGGGACTCGTCTTGGTCACGCCGCCCGCGCCGCCGATGGTGCCGCCGTAGTCGCCGCCGCCCACCGCGATGCCACCCGTGCCCACGTTGACCGCCGATCCGGACACGCCGTTGAGGGTCGAGATCGCTACTTGCGTGGTGCCCGTGTTGAGCGTGCCGCCGTTGAGCGTGACAATGCCGCTGCCGAGCGCGGTGCCGGTGTTCGCGGTGATCGAGCCGCTGTTGAGCGTGGTGCCGCCGCCGTAGCTGTTGTTGCCGGCGAGGGTCAGGTTGGCGGCGCCGTCCTTGGTGATGCCGCCGCCGCCCGTCACCGGCGAGGTCAGCGTGAGATCGTTGCTGCCGCCGAAGGTCGCGCCCGTGTTCAGCGTGACCGCGTTGCCGATGGTGAGCGCCGTGGAGGTATCCAGCGTCGACGGGGCATCGACGCTGAGGCCGCCGGAGCCGAGCGCGCCGGTATTGCCGAGCACGAGCGTGCCGCCCGCGAGAGAGGTGCCGCCGGTGAAGGTATTGGCGCCGTCGAGCGTCTGCGAGCCCGTGCCTGTCTTCACGATGCCGCCCGTGCCGCTGATGGTGCCGCCGTAGACCGAATTGCCGTTGACCGCGAGATTCAGGCTGTGCGAGCCCAACAGCACGCTGCCGCCCGCGACGCCCGAGAGCCCGCCGAGCGTCGGATTCGTGCTGGCGCCGCTTACGTCGAGCGTTGCGCCGGGCTGGCCGATATCGACGATGCTCGCGCTGTCCAGCGAGCCGCCTGCGCCGAGTGCGAGCGTGCCGGCGTTGATCGTCGTGTTGCCGGTGAAGGTCTGCGCGCCCGTGAGCGTCTGCGTGCCGCTGCCTTGCTTGACGATGCCGCCCGTCCCGCCGATCGTGCCGCCGAAGGTGGTGTTGCCCGCATCGCCGAAGGCCAGCGTGTTGCCGCCCAGCGCGACCGAGGTGCCGCCCACGCCGCTCAGCGCGCCGATGGTTTGCGGCGTGTCCGCGCCGCTGACATCGAGCGCGGTGCCGGCGTTCGCGAGGTTGACCGCGCCGGTCGATGCCAGGCTGCCGCCCGCGCCGACCGCAATGGTGCCCGCGTTCACGGTGGTGCCGCCGGTGAAGGTGTTGCCGCCGGTGAGCGTGAGCGTGCCGCTCCCGTCCTTGGTGACGCCGCCGGTGCCGTTGATCGCGCCGCCGAAAGTGGTGCTGTTGGCGTCGCCGAGCGTCAGCGCGGTGTTGCCGAGCGTGACCGCAGTGCCGCCGACGCCGCTCAGCGCGCCGATCGTACGCGGGCCGTTCGCGGCGCTCAGGTCGAGATCGGCGCCGGTACCCGACAGATTGACCGCGCTGCCCGCGGCGAGGTCGCCCGCGCCCGCGAGCACCAGCCTGCCTGCGCCGATGTTGGCGCCGCCCGTGAAGGTCTGCGCCGCGGTGAGCGTTTCCGTGCCCGTGCCTTGCTTGACGATGCCGCCCGTCCCGCCGATCGTGCCGTTGAAGGTGGCGTCGCCGGCATCGCCGAAGGTCAGCGTATTGCCGCCGAGTGCGACCGAGGTGCCGCCGACGCCGCTCAGCGCGCCGATGGTCTGCGGCGCGCCTGCGCCGCTCACATCGAGCGCGGTGCCGGCGTTCGCGAGATTCACCGCGCCGGTCGATGCCAGGCTGCCGCCCGCGCCGACCGCGATGGTGCCGGCATTGACCGTCGTGCCGCCGGTGAAGGTGTTCGCGCCGGTCAGCGTCTGCGTGCCCGCGCCGTTCTTGACGATGCCGCCCGCGCCGTCGATTGCTCCGGCGAAGGTGCCGTCGGCGGCGGTGCCGAACGTGAGCGTGTTGTTGCCGAGGCCCACGACGGAGCCGCTCACGCCGTTCAGCGCGCCGATCGTCTGCGGTCCGCTCGCCCCGCCGATGTCGAAGCCCGCGCCGGGGCCGGTCAGCGTCACCGAGGTTGTCGGCGTGAGGCTGCCGCCCGCGCCCAGCGCGAGCGTGCCTGCATTGATCGTCGCGCCGCCGGTGAAGGTGTTGGCGCCGGTGAGGGTTTCGGTGCCCGCGCCCGTCTTGACCAGGCCGCCGGTGCCGGAGATCGTGCCGCCGAAGGTGGCGTTGTTCGCGTCGCCGAGTTGCAGCGTGTTGGCGCCGAGCGTCACGTTGGTGCCGGCCGCGCCCGCGAGCGAGCCGATTGCCGGCGCCGTCGTGGCGCCGCTCACGTCGAGCGCCGCGCCCGCGTTCACCAGATCGACGATGCCGGTCGGCGACAGGCTGCCGCCCGCGCCCAGTGCGAGCGTTCCGGCGTTGATGGTCGTGCCGCCGGTGAAGGTGTTGGCGGCGGTGAGCGTTTCGGTGCCCGCGCCGTTCTTGACGATGCCGCCCGCGCCGTTGATCGTGCCCGCGAAGGTGCCGTTGGCGACGTCGCCGAATGCGAGTGTGTTGTTGCCCAGGCCGATAGCCGAACCCGCCGCGCCGTTCAACGCGCCGACGGTCTGCGGTCCGCTGGCGCCGCTGATGTCGAAGCCGGTGTTCGCGGCGAGATTCAGCGCGCCGGTCGCGGCCAGACTGCCGCCTGCGCCCAGCGCGAGTGTTCCGGCGTTGATCGTCGTGCCGCCGGTGAAGGTGTTGGCGCCGGTCAGCGTTTCGGTGCCTGTGCCGTTCTTGGTCACGCCGGCCGTGCCGCTGATCGTGCCGCCGAAGGTGGCGTTGGTGGCGTCGCCGAAGGTCAACGGGTTCGCGCCCAGCAGCACCGACGTCCCGCCGACGCCGCTCAACGCGCCGATTGTCTGCGCACCGCCTGCGTTGCTCAGATCGAGCGATGCGCCCGTTCCCGCGAGATCGATCGCGCCTGTCGGAGCGAGACTGCCGGTAGCGCCCAGTGCAATGCCGCCCGCGTTGATCGTCGTGCCGCCGGTGTATGTCCTCACAATCGAAGAAAAAAGCAATTCAATTAGGCATTTACCGACCCTTTTGCTCGTTTCTAAAGGAACAAAATATGACCGTTTCGTTCGAATAGAATCAGATACTTACGTGTAGTTTTAAACACGCGATCCACGACGGAAACCATTAGGATAACGGCCGAAGCGCTTTTGTAGCGCTTAGCGCAATACTGTACATCCATACAGTAATTCGGAAGGGGTAGGGATGGCGGCGACGTCGACGTGGTGCCCGCTCTACGCGGGGCGGCCCGAGCTCGGCGTCTTCCAGCCGGCGGTCGGCGACGTGCCAAATCGTAGGCATCGCGACGAAGCGTAGCTTCGGTGCGACGATTGCTGGACGCACTCCACTTACATCGGAGACCGTCCATGTATAAAGCCGGTGCCTACTTTGTCGAATGCGTTCCGGAGCAAAAAGCCTACGGATGGCATTGCATCCTTCACTTCTCGCGCATCAATGATTATCAGCACTCCGGCGAGATACCAAGGACTTCACTCGTTAGCCCCATCATCGCGGGCTCCAGCCTGGCGGTGGAGTATGAGTCCGTGAGATGGGCTCGAGAGTATGTCGAGAAGCATCGGGACGAACTGGAGTTGGCGCTGAGCCGCTGACGCTTGAGCCACGTTTCTCTCCACCTACGTTAGGTACGGAGAACCCACAGGATCAAAAACACGGCCGGCAAACCAAGCACAGCGATCCCTAAGCCGATGATGATTGCAACATCGAATCCATGTAGTCGCTGCTCGAACGCTTTCCATCGTTCCAGCGTCGGATCCATCACGAGGCGGTCGTAGGTAAGAGAGGCACGGTCCGCTTCACGGCGGCGGAATTTCGTCACCATGTAGTTGCCCCCTCGTGCACTTCGTAAAGTTGCATCTGCCCTACTCCGTCACAAGCCAGACCAGAAAGAGCGCGGCTGGAAGTCCCAGTATGGCAATGCCGACTCCCGAAAGAATGAATAGGTCGTACTTCTGCATCTTTGCTTCGAAAGCCTGTTGGCGGGCGAGGACCGAGGCCTCAACAATGTTGTCGTAATTCATGGACGCTGGCTTCGATCGACGGAAGCGACGATAGCGAGAACGAACAGCCATATCCGTGCGGCCTGGATGGGCGATTGTTGTCAGTACTCCCTTCATAGCAAGAATTGTACGATCTTACGAGAGCGCTTTTTAAATTTAGACTTGTTAGGCTCAACGCAAAGCGCGAACGCACGGCAGGGCTGTGCGGCTTTGCTGACCTCTGACGGGGCTACATTAAAGGGGATACATCAATGATAATATCTTAGCGAATTGTAAGGATTCGCTTAAATGGAACGGATCTTCATGACGCGCCGTCGCGCGCTCAGTCGGCTGCTGCAATTGCAGCGTGAGTTGCGCAAAGAGGCGCAAGGCCGGCGCGTTGTCGAAGTTGAGGGGCGACTGGATCAGTCCGACGTGATCGAACAGCTATTGATGGATGTTCGTGCTTGCCGCATCCACTCGTTCCAACTCGCTGGCCCTCCGAGAGTGGAGGTGTTTATAACTGAATAATTTTGGTGGACTGCACTAGCGACTTTCTCGCCAACGCGGGCCACAAGCTATCAGTCGATTTTTGCGGCGACCCTCGTCTCATCGATGCCAGTTAAGGAAGGGCTCGGATGTCGCTGCGAGTATCGTCACGTTCTTGTGACCGCGTTGTCGGCATAGCAACGCGCTCCCCTACGCCTCTGAATGCCTATTTTCGATTACGTTTCGGCTTCACGTACCGAGAATCCAAAACATCAGGAAGACCGATGGCAAGCCCAGCATGGCAATCCCAACACCGATGATGATTAACACGTCATACATTTGCGTCCGCTCCTCGAAGACCCTCTGTCGATTGAGGACTGTAGCCTCCATCATATTTTCATAATTCAGCGAGGCCGGTTTCGGTCGGCGATTTCGGCGATAACGAGAGCGGGTAGGCATTTTGAAGTAGCCTGTACAGGCGGTCATGGTCTGCATACGACTCCGCAAGATTCGTACGAGCTATGCGATCCATGCCCAACAGCATTAGGCAGCGACAAATTCACCCTCCTACGCGTTCCCTAGAGGTGCCTGAATATCCGCCCAACCAACGCTTCGAAGTATCCCTCTCCGGTATTCACTATCGCCGCAAGCATCTGCCCGAACGCTGTCGTTAAAATCAACTCCGTCGCCAGCATTTGCGCTGTTTGGAGAGTAATCGAATTCAGAAATGGCTCGTTTTGAGAATCGCTGACTTCGAACTCGAACCGATGTTTGCCCTGTGGCCCGTCGTCCCCGGGGTGATATGACGTAATCCGTGCTTGAACGTCCATAAGCCATTACAAATTCCGCATCTCACAAATTCCATCTGCCGTGACTATTCGCCCGAGCGCACTGGTGGGCCCGACGGGGCGATCAAGGAGCGCTGTCGTGCCGCGACAGGTCCAGACTGCCTGGCGCAGCCCGAAGCGATGCCGCCAACGCTTCCCGCGACGCCTTATGAAGAAATTCCTGCCCGTGCGGGGTTTTATTGAAAACTCTTACAACGCCCTCGACGGAAAGGACGAGCGAGGGAGGCCGGTAGCCAAACGTCCCGACTTTCCCACCTCGGCTCATCAACATAAACGTCCATAGGCCGTCAGATTCTGACCGCACAAAGCGAGCAAAAAACTCTTTGTCTCGATTCGTCAGGAAGAACAGCATGCCGTCCGCCGTTGTCTCAGCGACGAGTGCAGCCTCGCACGGTCCAGCTGGTGCTTTAGACATACCCGCTCCATTCGCCTTGGGAAACAGAATCATAGTCTAGATTCTGTCCACCCACAGAGACGTCAACGGCTGTTATCTATGATCGGACCGACATCATTGTTAGGCCGGACGGTCGGGGCCAGTACTGGATCGGTTCGAAGGTTGAAGCAGGAGCTGCTTCGCCAAAAAGACGCAGGTCCGCGACCTACAAACTTTATTGGCAGTTCGCCTCGCGCTATCTGCGGCCATCCAAACATACCGCACATATCTCTTGTCGGAGACTGCAGGTGGGCTCACTTGTCCCTGAGCTCGCGGGAACTAACGCCCGCCCTCGTGGCGGGCCCTTTTTTACGGCTTGCCCAGCCGCGCGCCGGGCTTTTTCATTTCTCGCCCAGCTTCCAGCCGCAGTGTTTGGCGCCCATCTTCAGGTTCGCGGTCACCTGGTCGAGAAAAGGCCGCGACATCGCCATGACGTCGGCATCGCTCGGCGTCTCTGGCTTGAAGTACAGGCAGGAGTTATCCACGACCCGGGTCGGTCCCGGCACTTCCTTGACCTGAACCGGGGTTGTCGGCGCCGGAGCCGTGGAGCAGCTTGAGAAGCTCAGCGCGAGCAGCAGCGTCGTCGAGAGCAGCTTGAGAGTTTTCCACATCGGTTCGCTCCTGCGCGGCCGTGGCCGCAGTCTTTGCCACATCGGCGTCCGCCTGTACATCGGCCGTCTTGCGCGCGTTGAGGTTGTCTTCTGCCACCTGTTGCATCGCCTTCGCGGCCGCCACGCCGGCCTGCGCCTGCAGCTGAGCGTCCACCACCTTCGTCTTGGCGCTCATGTGCGTGAACAACGCCCACGCCGCGGCGAGGCCCATGCCGATCCACGGCCCAAGCTTCATCACGAGTTCGATCATGCGATTTCTCCGGTGACAGCCACGACGGCCTGCGCGTGGAGCGCGGGCCACGTTTCGGGCTTCGGTTTGCCAGGGCGCCAGACGCGCTGGTACAGCGCCCACGATCCGACTGCGTCGTCGATCTCCGGCAGCCGTTTCGGATCAGTAAAGAGGCCGAGCCGCGCGACGCCGGCGGCGAGCACGTCGTCCTTGTCGAGCGCGCCGTAGATCGCAACCGGATCGAAGGCAACGCCGCGCGCCTTGCAGAGCACGCTCAGCCAATACCGGCTCGACGGATGCAGATAGAAGCCCCAGATTCCGCCGCGGCTCGCCTGCGTGCCCTGCTCGCACTGCCAGAAGCCGCGCGCCGGGCCGCCGCCCATCTGCTGCCGCGTCGCGAAGCGCGATTCCTGCAGCCCGATGCTCAGCAGCATGACGCGCGCTTCGCCGGTGTCCATCTGATACGGCAAGATCGCGAGTGCCGGCGCGACCGCCGCGCGGATGACGTCACTGAGTTCCATCGCCGGCCTCCTTCGGCGCGCGATGCACCGACGTGTAACGGATGGCGATGAACGTCAGCCCGAAGATCGTGTATGCGATCCACTGCTGCACGTTCTGCGGGATCACGTCGCGCAGTTCGCGCGGCATGCCGGACCACGCCTGCGAGATGAGCGGGCCTGCGCCGGCGAGCGCAGTGAACGCGGCGCCCGCGATGACGGTTCCCTTCGTGTGCAGCTTCTGCCACCCGGTGGCCAGCGTCAGCCGCCAGCGGGTGAATGGGATGAGAGGCATGTGCCCTCCAGAAATGAAAAAGCCCGGCGCGCGGCCGGGCGGAGTGGTAACTGTTGCCGTTATCGAAATACCGATAACGAGAAGATCAGCGGCGGTTTCCTACCCACGGCTGCGGCGGCAGCGGCGGCTGCACGGCGGTGTCCAGCTTCTTGTCGACGGCCTTCGCCGTGCTCGCGGCCTCGACAGCCTTCGCGGTCGCGACCGTGACCTTCTGCTCGACGGCTTCGGTTTTCTGTGCCGCAACCGTGGCGGCCGCCGCGGCCTGCCGGGCCTGCTTGATTAGCGCCGCCTGCCGCGCGTCGGTCACCTTCGCGCGGTCGCCGAGGAAGCGCAGCGTGTACGCGACGACCTCGTGCGTGTCTTCCATCTGGGCGCGGATGTCGCTCAGCGCCTGGGTCGCCTGCTGATTCATCCCTTCGAGCCCGGCAACCTTGGCAGTGAACTCGCGCTCGCATGCCCTGCGTTCGTCCGCGCGAACGGTCGGAAACCGACTGATCAGCACGGCCCGCTCGTCCGCATCCGCGCGTGACTGCCATTGCGCGCCCGCGAAGCCGGCGACGAGCACCAGCAGGCAAACGGCGATGAGCAGTTTGCTCGCGCGCCACCACTGACTAAGATTTGGCAATTTCGCTCTCCAGTTCAGCGATTCGATCCTCGAGCGCGGCACTGCGCCGCTTCTCCTGGTCGAGCTCGTTCTCCGCGATGCGCCGGAGCTTCCGCTCGGCTTCGACTTCCACATCGCGCTCGTCGAGCTTCTTCTCCAGCGAATCGATACGCTCCGTCAGACGCGCGATTTCGTCCCTCATGTTTTTGAGGGCGAGCGCCTCTGACTGATCGATCTGAATGTCTTTGCGGCGGCTCCGCACCTCCTGCCAGATCCACCGGAACGCCAGCGCGCCAAGCGCGCCCATTCCCGTGTTCTGTGACCATTCAGGCAAAGACATGTCGTTCCTCGTACTCACGCCGGTCGTCCGGGCATAAAAAAGCCGCCCGAAGGCGGCTCGCTCCTATTTGGCCTGCTCTTACTCGGCGATCTGGGCGCCGATGAAGTACTGCCGCGCCGCGGTCGGCGACGTCTTGTCATCGGCTGCCGCGACGATCTTCTGCTCGGCATACGCGCGCGGGGCGACGCCATCCGTCGGCAGTTCAGCGAACTCGATCGACTGGCTGAACACCGGTTGCTTACCGTCGTCGTACGTCTCCTTGCTCACGAACGACTCGAGCTGCGCGGCGCTGCGCGCATTGCGATAGTCGATGGTCACCTGTTGCACGACGTGATAGGCCGCCGTCGCGCCAGTGCCGGGCGTGACGTAGTCGATGATGATTGCCATGTGCTGCTCTCCTAGATGTTCGAGACGTCGAGAACCAGATAATCGTATGGCAGGTGCATCTGGCTCTCAGGGACCGTTTGCCCGGTGAAGGTTGATGTCGCTGGGTTGTCTGTTTTCCACGTGACACTGGACCCCGAGAACGACACCGCCGGCAGGGTCAAAACGCTGATGACAGTGACGGGATTGCCCGTTCCCGTGCCGTTGTTCTGGACGATGTAGCGCAGCTGTCCTTGCACCACAGCCGGCGTCCCCGCGTAGCTGCGCGTGATGCCCGTGTCCATCGGCTCACCCGATAGGCCGCCGGGCGAACTCAGCGTATCAACCACCCGCATGTACTTCGTGCGCGAGTCGAAGACGAGCCCGCCCGCGCTGTTGAAGACCTGCAGCCCATAGTTCCCGGACAGCGTTGCAGTCGCCAGATCGTCGAAGATCCAGTACTGCACGCTCACACCGGCGCCCTGGCAATGGAAGTAGTAGGTGATGCTGCTTCCAGAGACCGTCGAGTAGCGGAGATAGCACTTGCCGGACGAGCGCCACGCGATCAGCGGGCTGATGCCCGCGCTCACGGTGAGCGTCGCGAGATACCAACCAGTGCCACCCGACGGCGAACCGCCGGAAACAACCGTGCCCTTCTCGCGCAGACCCAGATTCTTGAAGGTGCTGTCGATCTGGACGTTGCCCGACGCATTCAGCACCTGCAGGCCGAAGTCAGCCATCAAAACACCCCATACAGCACACGGACCGACCGGTTCGGATAGGAGGTCGCCGGAAACGTCCAACTGATCGTGCTTCCGCTGATCGACACGGACGGCGGCACGGTCGACTGCGAGAACGGATCAATGTCGCGAACGGTGAACCAGGGCGTTCCGTTCGAGAACACCGGCACAGAGAGCGATCCTGACGCCGTGCCGGTGTCGAACTGCCCAGCGAACCGCGTGATGCGATCCGTGACCTTCAGCACGGGGTTACCGGCTGAGTCGTAGCACTCAAGTCCGTAGGCCATCAGGGGATGTATCCAAGCCGCACGCGCAGCGTGCCTGCCGGGTCATAGACCTGTTGGCCGTTCGCGTTGAGCAGATTGCGGCCGCCGCCGCCGGTGCCGTTGATCTCGAACGAGCCCGCCTTGTTAATCTGCCAGCCCTGCTGCCCGGACACGAAGTTGTTGCTCTGGATTGTGTCGCCAATCATCGCGTTGGTGATCCAGCCGGTGCCGATGAACGCCTGATTGAGGAACGTCTGGCCGCCTTGGATCACAAACGGCGCGCTGACCGCCGATCCGTTCGGGTCGAGCACTGCGAAGCGGCTCGCAGCGACGAGCACCTGCGATTCGACGGTGCCGCTCGTGTTGTCGACGCCCACGCCGATTCCGGCGATGTACGTGCGGCCATTCGCGGTGATCTGCGTCTTGATCTGATACGACGCCGCAACGCGGCCGTTGATGTCCGCGTACGAGTTCGATGCGGTCTGCGCGAGCGCCTGCGCACCGTTCGCCGTCGACTGGATCGTCGTGATCTGCGACGCTTGCGCACTGTCAGCGTCGACGCGCGCCTGTGTCTCTGTTTGAATTGCGGCGATCAGCGTCGAATTGTTCGACGTGATTTGCGCCGTTACTGTCTCGACGTTCTTCGCAAGGGCAAGGTCCGCCTCAGCGCGCGCGCTCTGCTCGGACCACACGCCTGCGTAGATCTGCGTCGAACCTGCGTAGTCACCGGTGCTTCCCGCCAGCGGGGGCAACAGCACCTGCGCGCTGACGACGTCGAGGCGCTCGGACAGCGCGCTATCCGCATCCGAGCGGGTCTGCGACTCCTGCGTGATCGCGGCCGCGGTCTCCTCGACAGTCTGCTGAAGATCAGGAATTGCCTGGATGTCGGACAGCAGATCCTGTGCGAGCTGCGTGGCCGTGATCTGGCCAGTCAGATACGAGAGGATCTCCGTCGCGTCGCTGCTGCTTTGCCCCAGCACGCCCTGCGCCGTGGTCGGATACCACGGCCCGATGTTGCCTGTCGTGTCGACCAGGCGCGCCCAGAAATAGAACGACTGGCCCGCAGCGAGCCCCATCAGATTCGCGCGAGCCTGCGGATACGGATAGAGCGAAAGGCGGGTCGCGGTGTCGCGATCGTTCGTCTTGCTGTACCAGACGTCCGTGTATGCCGTGTCCCCCGCGGAGCCGTCGGCCGGGAAAGCCCAGTCCAGTTGGATGGCGAAGACCTGCGTGGTCGTCGTGAGCGACACCAGCGCCGGCGGCGGGCTCGTCTTCCCCGTCAACTGGGTTTCGACGCCGTACGCCGGGATGGACGTCACGCCCAGGGCGTTCTGCGCGCGCACGCGCGCCAGATACGTGCCCTGGTAGATGCCGCTCACCTCAACCTGCAGGCCGCCAGTCTGGTTTGCCGAGACCCAGTCGCCGTTGTCCTTGCGCCACTCGGGGAGGTAGTTCACTGCATTCGAGGCGGCGTCCCACGCGATGACCATGATGGTCTTCGAGATGCCTTGATCGACCACCGAGTAGGTCGACACGCGCACGTTCGCCGGCGGCGGCTGCACCGACGGCGGGATGACGGTGATCGGGCGTACCTGAATGGCAGCGCCGTTGTCGATCGCCGCGTACTTTCCGGGCTCGTACTGCGTCGCGTTGATCGTGTAGGTGATCTGGCCGTCGTCGTCCGATTCCTGCACGCTCACGACGCGGAACAGCTGCGACGCGAGGTCAGCGCTCTCCACCATCCAGATGGCGCCCGCTGTCGGCGGCGTCGTGAAGACATCGGAAACAGTGACGGCATCGCCTGCCACGCTCTGAACGGTCCGTTTCTGCGCCAGCCCGGTCGGCAGGATGACGGTCAGCGTGTCGCCGGCGGCGATCGACGGCGCCTTGTCGAGCGTGACGACGCGCCCGGCTGCCGCGCGGATCCGGCCACCGGTGCGCCGCCCTGCCTTCGCCGGGTCGGCCACGGCGATAACCGTGCCTGGCGGACAGAGCGTGCCATCGAGACCGACCTGGAAGGAGACCGTGTTCGTTTCGTACCGGCTCGTCAAGAGCGTCCACAGGCCGAGCCGATGCGCCTGCCCCTGTGAAGTCGTGCCGAACGCCGTGATCTCGGCCTTCATCACGCCATAGCGCGCCATGCCGTCTTCGTCTGGCACGTACTCGACGGCCTGCTGATAGCTGTTTGCCGGGTCGTTCCAACTGATCAACGCGGTGGTGTAGCGCGTCTTGCGCGCGGAGCCAACGTATTCGAAGGCGCCATTGACGACGTTCGCAGCCGTGTAGACGTACTCGGGATCCTGCGGCATGTCAGCGTTCGCGACGACCTGACCCGGCCCCCAGTAGGCAATGCCACGGAATACCGTCGCGAGATCCTGCAGGACCTTGTAGGCATCCGCGCGCGACTGGATCACGGCATTGCAGGTGAATCGCGGCTCCTGCCCGCCCTTCCCGTCCGATACCATCACGTCGCAATACTGCGAGATCTGATACAGGTTCCACTTGTCGAGCATCGACGCATCGACGAGCTTGCCGAGCCCGTAGCGGCCGTTCAGCACCAGGTCGTAGAAGATCCACGCCGGGTTGTCAGTCCACGCCGTCTTGAAGGTTCCGTCCCACGTGCCGGCGTACGTCCGAAGGTCGGCGTCGTAATTCGTCGGCACCCGCACGATGACGCCCTTGATGTCGTATGAGCAGGTCGGCACGGAACTGAACGACTGCGCATCGAACGAGAGACCAACGAGCGCGCTCATCGGATAGCGCAGTTTGCGGTCAATGATCTCGGTGATCGCCTCGATGTTCACCGTATCAGCGATCAGCGAACTGTGTGCGTTCGGCGTGATGCGCCGGACTCGCACGAGCCAGCCTGTCGTCGCAGCCGGAAGCTCGATGCGCACACTGCGCTCGTAAAGCGACGTCGTCTTGCCGTCGAATGCGCCGTCAAGCACCTGCGCGTATGCCCCGCCGTCCGTCGCTACGTCGATTGCGTATTCGATCCGGTAACCGGTGACGTCGCCGGTCGTTGCATTTGACTGCTGAAGCGCTGGAACGCCGAAGCGAATTCTCGCGGCCGTCAGCTGCGTGTTCTTGATCTGATGGACCCACGGCGTATCCGACGTGAGCGCGACGCTAACGGCTACTTCGTTCTCGACGGCCGGGAAGCCGGCCATATAGGTCTGATCCTGCGTGCCCAGACGCGAGTCGACGGTGTAGTTCGTGAAGTTGGTCGATCCGTCGCTGTTCTGGATGGGCGTGTCATCGAGGAAGACGGACTGCAGGCCGTTGACCAGTCCGACAATGGGACCCTCAGAGACGACGTCGAGCACTTTCGCATAGGCGGTCGAGTGCAGACTGTCCGGCGACTCCGTCGGCGTGCTTGCCGATCCGCCACCTTTTGCACCTTGAATGCGCATGTCAGGCCTGATCCTCTGCGTAAATTCCACCGCTGATGCGCTTCGACCCGACCCGCATGCGACCGTAGACGATCGGAACCGCGTCGCCTTGCGCAGTGCTGTTGACTGGGCCGTTGAAGTAATAGGATGTGCCGTTGTCGCCGCTCGAACTCGCGAGCCCGCTCGTCTGCGGGCTGAGCATCTGCACGACGCCCCCAAGCGCCATCGACGCGCCCAATCCGAGCAGCGACGCCGCCGCGGGCGCGGTCAAGAAACTGGCAGGGTTGACGACCGCGACAGCAATAAGCGCGGCGCCGAGGATGGTCTGAAACAGGCCGCCCGACTTGCTGCCGATGAGGACCGGCGCGATGCGAATTTCCTCATCGCCAACAGGATGCTCGAGTGCTTCCTCTGCCAGGTTTCGGCGCCCGTTGAAGACAGCGAACGTCAGGCCACTGTCCTTCGCGCACAGCATGAATTTGCGGAAGCCCGGCAGCAGCACGCCGAGGGCGCGCACCGCCTCGGCCGTCGACGACACCGCGAGCGTATGCACGCGGCCGAAGCGAGCGCCGAGCACGCCATACAGCCGAATCGTGCGGAGCTTCTCGGTCATGCCGCTTCTCCCTTGTAACGAAGCACCGTGCGCAGCGCGTGCGCCCACATGCCGCCCCACACCGTGCGTCCCGACAGACGGCCGTGCATGTGGTGCAGCATCACCCCGCCGCCGAGATAGACGCCCGCGTGGTTCGGGACATCGTTCTTGCTGCGGATCTGCATCAGCAACACGTCGCCCGGCTGTAGGTCGGCGTCCTGACCGACGTCGACGAAGCCCGCCTCGGCGAAGTGATCCATGTAGAGGCTCGACGCGCCGTCCTCCCACCAGCGATCCGCCCGCTCGAAGTCCGGGAGGTCGATGCCGCGCTCGAGCCGGTACCAGTCCCGCACGATGCTGTAGCAGTCGAGCGTTCCGTGCGCCCACTCGCGGCCGATGAGCGGCGCGACGTAGCCGCTCGGACCGAACTCGCACCAGCCTTCGACGGCGATGGTTCCGTCAAGCTGGACGCCCACCGAAACGATTACCCACGTGTTGACGCCGCTCTTCTCGGCCATCGCCTTGTCGGCCATGCTGGGCCGGGCCGGGGCGCCCGGATGCGAATGCACGACCGCGGCGATAGGACCCATGTCCTCGGCCAGCGCATAGTCTTCGGGCGACATCACGAAGTGCTCGCCGGGCGCGGCCGAAAGGTTGCGACACGGAACGTAGCGCTCGAGCCCGTCGTGCAACACGACGAGCCCGCACGACTCGCGCGGGTGTTCCGCGAGCGCGTGATCCGCGATCGCTTTCTTCGTCTCTTCGTTCATCAGGAAAGGGTGTCGCTGAGGAAGCCGCCGAAACTAAGCGGCTCGTTGACGCCGAAGCGGCATTCACAGCCGCTGATCCGTTTGCTGCACCGGTCGAGCGCGGGATCGCCCACCGGCTGGTCGTTCGCATCGAAGTACGCCGAGCCCGTGTAACCGCAATTAGCATCGCGGTATTGCCACTGGCAGATGGTGACGATCTGGCGCGCCGGCAGCTGCTGGCCGCCAAAGTCGAGCGCGCTGGACAGCGTGAACTCGACCTGCACGTTCGTCTCGCTGCTTTTCTGCTCGATGTACCAGAGCTCGGTGGCCATCTCCTCGGTCGGGTCCGCCGTCGGGTTGCCGCCCGGAAAATTGACCGCGTCGAGGTATTTGCTGAGCGTGCACCGGCGACGCACCTTGGCGCCGACCAGGTCGGCCAAATACACGCACAGCGCCGAGATCGTGCCGTCGACGTTCGCGACCGTCAGCTTCGGCTCGGGCTGCTGCGCGTCAGACGTGTGTTCGAAGCCGGTCGCCTGAATCGGCCACGGCTTGTATTCGTTCCCCTGCCAGAAGATCGACGCGGTTTGCAGATGTCCCTGAAAGCGCAGCAGGTCGCCGTCGATCGACGTGCAGTCGACTTCGAACAGCTCGACCAGGCGCCCCGGTTCAAGCTGCTGGATGTCGGCGACGATCGTCATGCCGCTGCCCTGGCTTCAAGCGCCTCGATGCGCGCCAGCGCTTCCTGCAGCGCGGCGCCAAGCAGCGGAACCAGCTTCGAGTAATCCACCGCCTGCGGGACGATCTCCTGCTCCGCTCCGACAATGTCTTCCGGTAGGACATCCGTCGGGTCGTATCCGTCGCGATAGACGGCATACCAGTCACCCATGGCGTCTTTTTCACCAGTGACGGCAGAGGGAACAACCTCTTGCAGTTCATGCGCGATGACATAGTGCGCGATTTCACCGGGAACAGACTTGAATTCGCCCTGGTAGAACTTGATCCTGCTCAGCGCCGATGCGGCTTCCGGAATCGGCACATAGTTCTGCTTCAGGCGATAGTCGGAAGTCGTGTTGTAGCTCGTGCTCGCGCCGTTTGGCGTCGTGATCGAGCCGCATTGCGTGCTTCCGAAGAACCAGCCAGCGAATCCCGACTGAGGCGATTCGACCCGGCCGAGGTAGCAACCACCGCCGGACTGATATGCGCCGTACGAGGAAACGGCCCATGCAGTACCTACAGACGTGGCGCGGACGGAAAGCGGCGCTCCGATCCAACCGGTCGTTTCGTTGACGTGCAGGAAGCCACTCGCGTCGATCCGCGCACGCTCCGTACCGTTGATGGTGAACGCTTGGACTGAGGGGCTGGCAAGCGTGCCACCCGTAGTGACCGTTCCGCCAGCGGTGATCGCGCCGCCCGAAGAAATTGCGCCAGTCGCCGACACCACTCCCCCGACCGTCAGCGCGCCTGCTACGACCTCGTCGTCGGCCGAGGAGCGACCGCGCAGCAGGCAGCCGATGGCGTGCACGCCGTCGGAGTCTAGATCCACCGCCTCACCGGCGCGAAGCTTCGTAAGCGCGATCGTATCGCCGGAACCGGCCGCCACCGCGAGCGTGACGAGCGTCGTGCCCACGTTGCGCAAATGCACGACGCCGTCGAGGCCCATCGTCGCCGCTGATGGAACGTTGATCGTTCCGGCCGCGGCGAGGCTGATGTTCACGCGTTTGCCGACGTGCGCCGCAGTCAGCGCCTGGGCGGTCGTGATCGTGGCCGCCGCGCTGGTCAGCGCAGCCTGCGCGTTCAGCACGTCGACGTTGGCGTTGGCCTTCGTGTTTGCGCCGCGCACGGTGTCGCCGTCAACCGCCGTCGGCGGAGTGCCGAGGTTGACTTTCTGGAGAGTAGCCATCGAGATTTAAGGTGCGAAGGTTTGATCGAACGTCGCGGTGATCGTGTAGACGGCGCCGTCACGCGTCGGCTCGGAGAAGGATTCGCAGGTGAACAACCCGGGCGCCGTCCAGAGCAGCGGCGTCCACAGAAACGCAGTTGCGCCCGCGTGCGCGCGCAGGAACGCGAGGATCGCGCTGATGGTCGCGGCGTCGTTGACGAACTGCAGGCTGAAACTCGACGCCGCGTTATTCAGGCCGTCAGCGACACGCTGCGCGTATCCGTCGCCAAACTGCGCCTTGCGCGTCTTCAGCGTCGTCGTTCCCGACGTGCTTGCGACGGTCGGCTTCCAGATGAAGGTGTCAGCCATTACGCGATCCCGTTCTGCATCTTCCACAAGGCACCGCCTTGGCGCCGCTCGTTCACGACGACCGCGCGCACCGCAGCGGTGATCTTCTTCTGGAGGTCGGCAGCGCCGGAAGCGTTGGCGCCGGCGTCCGCGCCGCCCTGCACGGTCACGGGCGCGTCGATGTTGATGTCGCCGGCGCGAGCGCTCGGCGAGACGCCAGACGCTGCTCCGACCAAGCCACCCGAAGCAAAACGCGCAACGCTGTGCACGGCAGCGCCGTTGTTCATGGCGTCAAGATTCGAAGCTCCAATGCGCCGCACAGCCGCAGCGGTCATCACGAATTCGCCGTTGCTGAGACGCGCAGGAATGCTGTCGCTCGTGCCCGTGCCCGGTCCGGCGATGTATCCGCCGGTCGCATGCCCATACCCTGAAATGAGGTCGTCTGGCGTGCTCGTTGCCGAGGCGCCAACAGCCTCGCTTCCGGCCGCGCCGAAGAAGTTGAATGACGCAAGAATCGCCTTCGCAATGAGCGCTTCGGTTTCGAGCTTGATCAGGCTGCCGATAGCCGCCTTCACAAAGTCGCCCATGTTGAGCTTGCCGGTCGTCGCGAAATCGGCGACCGCATCGCCCAGGCTGGCGATCGAGTTCTGCGCGGTGTTATTCGCGGCCGACGCGAAGTCGTTCGTCTTGTCGATGATGTCCTGAAGACCGCCCTTCGCGCCGGCCACCCAGTTTTGACTGGCCAAATCGCTTCGATCGAAGAAACTTGTGGTTTCGTCGCGGCGGGCGTCGAATCGGCTGTTGATTGACGCCCGCTCTTCGGTATCCTGCGGCGTACCGTCGAGCCGCTCGTTGATTGCCTTCTTCTGCCAGTCGGCAAGTTCCTTCTGCCGCTCCGTTTCGATGTTCAGCAATTCGATCTGACGCTGCCGCTCTTTCGTGCCGAGCGTCATGGTGTCGAGTTGGATCTTGTGCTGCGCCGACAGCGCGTCGTTCTGGTCCTGGATCTTCGAGTTGGTCTCGTACGCCTCGGTGTTCAGCTTGTCGATGCGCGTTCTCAGGTCGATTTGCTTCTCAAGAGACGCGTTTAGGCTGTACTGAGCCAGAAGCTCGGTCTGATGCGCGAGGACACTCTGCTGCGCCTTCGTCAGCGTCCTGCCGGCGAGGCCATCGATCTCCGCGCGCAACTCGACTTCTTTCGCCGCCCAGCCGGTCAACTTTTCCTGCCCATTGAGCGAGGCCTCAAGCGTCGCCTGTGCCTGCTTCGCCTGATCCATCAACGAGTCGGCGCGGCTTTCCTGATAGGCCTTCGGCGCGTTGTCGCCCTTCGAAAAGTTGATCTGACCGGTGGGCGCGGCGCCGTGGGAATCTCCTCCCGGAGTGGTATTGGACCAGAGCCGCGACATGAAGTCAGCGTAGCCTTGCCCCTGCTTCTTCAGGTTGTCGTAGCCGGCCTGCGCGGACGCCGCAGCCATCTTGAACTGGCCCGTCATCCCGTAAGCCACCACCGTCACGAGCGTGGCGACGACCTCCGATGTTTCCTCGAACGCCGCGACGAGCGTCGCTACAGCGCTCGCCGCGGTCTTCATGATGATCGCGACGCCAGCGTAGAAGTCGTTCAGTAGCGGCTTCATCGCGACGTTGTCGGCGAGGGCGTCCGTCAGGTTGATGATTGTGGGCAGCAGCGCGGTCTTCGCCGCGAGTGTCAACGCGTCCATCTTCGCGTGCGACAGCTCGAGCTGCTCCTGAAGAGCGGACAGTTGCGCGATCGTCTTCGCAGAGAGCACGGCGCCGACGTCGGTCGCCGTGGCTCCCAGCTGCGCAAGCCGAGCCGACCCTTGGTCCAGCAACGGAATCAGGTTCTTGCCGGCGGTCCCGAACAGTTCGTTGGCGACCGCAGCCTTACTAGCGCCGTCCGCACTCTTCGAGAACGCGTCCGCGACGCGCGCGAGCAGGTCTTCCGGCGACGCCGATTTCAGCGTCTTCAGCGAGACGCCCACCGCCGCGAATGCCGCCGCCGCGTCTTTATTGCCGTGCTGCGCTTCGTTCTGCGCCTTCGTCAGATCGGCGAGCGCCTCGGCTGCATCCTTCGTCTCGATACCGACCGTCTTCGCTGCGAACCCGAACTTCTGGACGTCGTCAGTGGACAGGCCCGTCTGCTTCGAGATTTTCTCGACGGTTTCACCATAGGCCGCCAGCTGCTC
Organism: Caballeronia sp. LZ032; assembly: GCF_031451315.1. Lineage (NCBI taxonomy): Bacteria > Pseudomonadati > Pseudomonadota > Betaproteobacteria > Burkholderiales > Burkholderiaceae > Caballeronia > Caballeronia sp. LZ032. Next base: position 274,338 of record NZ_JARUXP010000003.1, on the reverse strand, counting down.
GCGCGCGGCGAACGTCGAATGCGCGGCGATCGCCAGCACGCCGACGAACGCGCCGACGCCGAGCACGACCGGGTTGAGTAGCATGTTGAATGCGCCCGTCGCCTCTGCCATCACCAGCAGGGAGCCGGCGAACTGCTTGTAATTGCCCTGCGACAGTTCGTGCCCGAGCACGAGCAACTCGCGCTTTGCCGCGGACGATTCCAGACTGAAGCTGTGCGTGTGCTCCGATGCCTTCGCAATCTGGTCGATGTATGGCTTGACCGAGTCGGACAGCCCGAGATTTGCCGCTCGCATTGCGAGGATCTCGGCGCGCGACTTGCCGGCCGTGGAAGCGTTCTTCAGCAGCGCATCGGTGAAAGCTTTCACCGCGCGCGCGCTGGCATCCGAGCCATTCGCAGTCGCCTCGGCGATCGCGTCCTGCGCAACGGCGGCGCGCTGCGCCATCTCCGACTGCGTGTTCATGAACGCAGTAGCGGATTTGCGTGCCTTGTCGAGTTCGGCGGTGTAGCCGGACGAGTCGGCCCCTACCTTAACGACGGTTTCATTCGCCACGCGCGGCCTCCTCAGCCTTTTTCTGAATCACTTCGATGACGGCATCGGCCGCGGCCCGCTTCGTCGCCTCGAAGGCCGGGCGAAGGAAAGGCTTCGCCGCCGAGTGCGACGTGCCGAATTCGACGAATCGCCCGTAGAAAGCATCCTTCGACCAGGTCACGAGATAAATCGCGAGGTGGCCTGCGATCGATTCCTCTTTGTCGTAGGCGATCAGGATCGATCGCTTGAGCGTACCGGGCACGTGCTGCGTGCTCTTCCGCTCGTATGGCGTGCCGACCGGCGCGCGCAGGCGTACCTCGGAATGGATGACGCGCGCGCCCGCGGTCGAGATAGTCGGTGAGCGCGGTCGGATTGACGATCTCAATTTTTTTCGCCACCGGATCTCCGTTTGACCTTGAATTTCCTGCCTTTCGCTTGCCCAATGTCGATGCCGAACAGAGCCAGAGCGACGAATCGCGCCTGGTCCTTCGGATCGTCGAACAGGATTTCTTTTTTTGGCTGCTTCACCCACGGCATGAAATCGGCAGGCTCGAACGCCTTCGTTTTCGGGTCGCGGTGGATGTTGGCTGTCGTTGCCGCCAGCATGCCCATGCGAATGTCCGCAATGCGCTCGCCAAACGGCTCGATGTTGTAGAAAGCCATCCAGTCGGCGAACTCAACGCTATTGATCTCGCGTTGCGCTCGCGCGACTGACATGCCGAGCGCGAGCGCTAGGCGGTGCCAGAAGAGTCGTTCTGGATGGCGTCTGAGTTTTTTTCCGCTTCCTGCGCCTGCGACGTTCCGAGAGCGTTGACTTTTGTGCACGCCAGACCGATTCGACGCACCGTCTCGGCGCTCATTCCGCGCAGCGTATCGAGGTCGGCAGTGGTGAACATCGGTTCGCCCTTGTCGTCGACGACCGTCGCAACGATGACCGCAGAGAAGTAGACGCTGTCGCTCGTGCCCTGCTCTTGCAGCGTCTTCTGCAGGGCGTCGCGGGCGAACCCGTCCATCACCTTGACGCGGATCTCGCCGAGCCCTTCGACATTGACCGTTTCGACGGTCGGCTGTCCCAGCGACAGGAGTTGCTCTTTCGTCAGCATGCGCAAGCGCTCCTTAAGCGGTCGCCGGCGTGACATCGATGTCGCCGGAGATCTTGATTGCGACCGTGCCCTTCACCACAGCGTCGACGCCGGCGGTGATCGGGAACGACTTCACGTAGCCTTCGAACTCGATGGTCGTGCCATCGCTCAGCATCACCTGATACTGCGCGACCACGCCCGAGCGCTTGTCGGCAAGCAGCGCGGCGTGGCTAGCTTCTTTCATGTTGACATTGATGTCGAACGACACCGTGTCCCAATCTTGGAGCCCTTGGCGGTACTCCTTCGCGGTGCTGTCGAAGTCGGTCACGTCGATGTCGCTTGCCGAGCCGGAAAAGCCGTTCAGGTTCGACACGTTCTTGACCGCGGTCCAGACCGGCGTCTGCGTCGTGCCGGTGTTCTTCGAGATCTTCGTGCCTTGCGACGAAATTGCGGTGCTGGTCATGGGTTCACTCCTGATACCAGATTGAGAAATCCTGCTGACTGCCGTAAAGCTTCGTGTCGTCCTCATAGACGCTCACCGGCGCGCCGATCGGCACGCCGAGAACAGGCTCGGCAGTCAGCGCAGCACGAACCTGTTGAATGATGATTGCCGCCTCGCCGCGCGTCGTCGACCAAACGACGACCTGCATGCGGCTGTTCTGCAGCGTGTCGGCGCCGTCGAACGTGGTTTCGTCAACGCCTCCGACGCCCTGATAGACGATCCGAGGCAGCGCCGCGCCAGCGGGCGCAACGTCCGGATACACACGGCCGCCGGCAAGCGCCTTGATCGCGCCGAACGTGACGGATTCCGCGCTAGCCAAGATTCGCCCCCGTTGTGCACGGCAGATCGACATACTCGCGGCCGGCGAGATCCGGCAGCGGCGCGCCGATGTTGAACACGACACCGTCGACGATGGCGCGCATGCCGTTCGTGATGTCCGTCCGGTACCGGATCCGGATACTCGCCGACGCGGTGCCTACATCGGCGTCCGACGTGAGCGTTTCCTTGCCGGTCAGCATGCGGACGTTGCCCCATACGGTCGCGACCTCGGCCCAGCCTTCGATCGGCTGCCCGATGTCGTCGAAGCCGCCGCCGTTGCGCTCGATGCGCACGCGCCGGTTCAGATCGCCCGCGCGCATCAGACGCCGAGCCCCGTTCGGAACGGCTGAAGCAGTTGCTTCGAACCGACCGGCAACTGCATGACGCTCGACGACGTCCCGATCACCGCATCCTCGCGATATGCGTACAACTGGCCGAGGATCAGCAGGATCGCCGCCCGGATCGCATCATTGATCACGATCGGATCGGTGCCCGCCGTGCCGGCAAGAACGGCGGCAGCCATGTCTTCGGCGTTCGCGAACAGCTCCCGATTCAGATACTCGCTCGCCGTTCGAATTGCCGCGCTCAGATACAGCGCAACGAGATCGTCAGCGACTCCCGCGTCCTCGCGCAGATGCGCGAGCGCGGTCGCAACCGGAATCAGCTCAGCCGCCATTGCGGGCTCTCGGCTTCGCGGAAGGCTTTTCTTCGCCCGCCTTCTCGTCGTCGGCCTTTGCAGGCACCTTGTCGATCAGCCCCTTGGTTTCCAGTTCGCGAGCGTGCTGCTCATTGGTCGTGAACTCGGTCTTGATCTCGCCGTTGTGCAACACCGGGCGCTTCGTCTTCACTTTCATGGCTGTCTCCATTCCGGCGGCAAGCGGGCCTGCCGCCGGGATCAGGTTGCGACGAGTTAGCCTGCGGCAGCGGCCGAGAACGCGCCATACACGAACGCTTCCGGACGCTTCACAGCCAGCGCGAGACGCTCTTCGCAGCGCACGGTCAGCATGTTCTTCTCGAAATCGTCGTTGTTCTCGCTCGAGATCACGACGTTCGCGTCTTCACGATCGAATATCTGCGCGCCGGCCTGGAACGCGCCGGTGAGGAACTTGCCTTGGAACGCGGCCGTTTCCGTCGGCACGACCGGCAGGCCCCACAGCGTCGGCGATGCCAGACGCAGCGGATTCGCGAACAGGTACTGGCCCGTCGAATCCTTCGTGAGCTCGACCTTCGCCCAGTCGATGAAGTGAAGCACGAAGCCCGTCGCCGGGTAGCGCGCGAGCTGCGCCTGAAGCATCGCGAGACGCAGATCGTCGATACCGGTGCCGTTCGCGACCTCGAACGCGGGATTGAACGCCGAAGCTTGCGGAACGATGCCGTGCAGGTGCGCGCCCGTGCCGTCGCCGAACAGAATTTCCTGCTCTTCGACATAGCGCAGGCCATAGCGCATCTCGGCGTCGACCAGACTCGCCAACTGCGCGAAGTCATCCATGATCTGCTTGGACGCCTTGAACAGGTGGGCGATGGTCGTCACCGGCGTGATCTTCGTCGCGAAGGCGATCGTCGATTCCGGCTTCTTCGTGTTTTCCGGCACAACAGCGGCGTTGTTCGTGAAGCCGGTTTCCTGCACCCAGAAGATCGCCGGCGCGGTCGTGCGGCCACCCGTGATCAGGTCGCGGATGAACAGACGCTGCTTCGGCGCCACGTCAATGGTCGTGTCGCGCTGCGGCTGCACGACGCCGTCGGCGACGCCGGGGCTCGTCAGTGCGGCCTGAACGGGGATGCTCAAACGCGCGCGCTCGTTGCCGGCGATGCGTGCCTTGAACTGATCGAGGCCTTCGTTCGCGACGACTTGCTGGCCGAAGCTCTTCGGCATCTCGCGGGCGGCGGGGCCAGCGTTGCGCACAGCCTGCTGTTCGACTTCGCCCAGGCGCGCCTTGATCTCGTCGGCGGTTCCCTTCAGCGCATTGAACTGAACGGCGAGGCCATCGACAGAAGCTTTCGTTTCCGTCGAGAGAGAGCCTGCGTCCTTCGCTTCTTTCAGCGCCTTTTCGGCCTGCGCCGAGAATTCGCCGGACACCTTGTTGAGCTTCGCCGTGACGGTGCCTAACAGTTCTTCAAGTTCCTTATCCATTCGATACTCCAGTGGTCTGTGACGCCTCAGAAAGCCGCAAGCGCGAGCTTCAGTCGGGCGATTACGTCGGCTGCATCGGCCGACACGGTTTCGGTAGCGTCACGCGTACCGGGAGCGACAGCGTTCTGCGTGCCGCTCTTGATTTCCTTGATGAGTTGCCGACGCTCCGAGCGCGGCACACCCTGCTTTGCGAGCAATGCATCAATGCGATGCGCCGCGATGCTGTCGCGGCTGCTTGCGTTCGTGTCTTTCTTCGTGGCGTCCGAGGGCAGCAGGCCGTCAGCGAACCCCTTCGCGACTGCGTCGGACCCACCGATCCATGTCTCAGCATCGAGCATGCTTTCGATTTCAGCCGTCTTCAGGCCGGTGCGCGCCGCGTAGATGTCGGCCATGGCCGCATCGAATGGCGCGAGCGTTTCAGCCATCGCGATGAGGTCGTTTCGGTTGCCGATGGCGACCACCCACGCGTTGTGGATCATCAGGAAGCCGGCGCGCGCGACCTGCACCTCATCGCCTGCCATCGCGATGATGGAAGCGGCCGAAGCAGCCAGCCCGAGGACGCGCACGGTGACCTGCGCGGGATGCTCACGCAGCAGGCTGTAGATCGCCAGACCCTCGAACATGTCGCCGCCCGGCGAATTGACATTGACCACGACCGGGTTGTTGCCAATCGAGCGCAGCGCCGCGCTGATGCGCGCGGCTGTCACGCCGGAACCGTCCCAGTCTTGACCAATGACGTCGAAGATGCTGATGGTCGCAGCGTCGTCGCTTGCGGACGCGCGAATGCCGCTATCCCACTGCTCCACGGCACGCGCCGAAAGTTCCGAGCGCGCGCTCGGACGCACCGCCATGCTCGGGGCGGTGGGAAGTCGTTTCAGGCTCATGTGTTATTTCCCGGTTGGTTCGGGCGTAGGTGCAGGTGCTGCTTTGCCAAGCTGATCCAGCGGCATCATGTTCGACTGGACAGTGAAGATTTCGCCGCCTTGGAATGGGGGAAGGTTTTCCTTCGTCCGCACGTCGTTGCGGTTGTAGTAGCCGTTCTGCAGCGCCGATGCGTAGAACTGGGCGCGCGCCGCGCTGTCCGCGCGCAGCAGGCCTTCGACGTTGAACTCCGCGAAGAACTTGCTGCGCTCAAGCGGCGTCAGCAATGCGCCGCTGATCTCCTGCTCGATGTTTTCGAGCCAGAAGCGCAGCGTGTACGTCAAAAACTGCTGATTCATTTGCTCGGATGACGATGCCCACGACGACGCCTTGTCCGTGTGCCCGACCATCGTCGGATGCACGCGAAACCACCGGCAGATTTCCTCAATGTCGAAGCTCAGCACCTCCAGCATCTGTGCGTCGGCGGGGCTCATGCTGATCTGCTCGAACTTCGCGCCTTCTTCGGTAACCATCACCTTTCCAGCGTTGGTCGAACCTTGGAACGTAGCGAGCGACTTCTTCAGCGCCTCGCGCTGCTCAGGCTTCAGCGAGCCGGTAACTGCCAGAACGCCCGATGCCGCCATTCCCTGCGCGAAGGATTTCGCGGCATATTCATTCGCCGCCGTCGCCTGGCCGAGCACTTCGCGCGCGCACGCCACTGGCGACAGACCGATCAGCCCATCCGTGCCGAAGCCACGAATATGCATCACCTGCACCGCGCTCAGCGTGCGCTGCGTCCCGTCGAGGTCGTTATAGACGTATTGAAGCTCGCCGTTCGTCAGCTGCTTGACCACCATGCGCTGCGGCAACAGGATTTCGAGCGATACGATCCGGGCGCCGAGGCGCTTGATCTCAACGTACGCATTGCCTCGCAACAAAAGACTCGCCATCACCGACAGCCAAAACCGCGCTGCGGTCATTTGGCTGTTCGGCCGCACCCGGAGCAACGTGTACAGAGGATGGTCGACCGCCGGAACGCGCGAACCATCGCTCAGCCGCTGGAAGAACCCCATCGGCAGCGTGGAAACTGTCTCCGCCAGCAATCGCACGCATGCCCATACAGCCGACAGTTGCAGCGCAGCGTCGACGCCTACGACCTTCCCGGCTGCCGACTGACGGTTGTAGAAATCGTTCCAAAATTCCGTGTTGGTCAGGTCGATCGTTCCACCGGAAAGCCAGCTGACCAGAGCTGCGCGAAAGCGGCCCGGGCCCGCATTTTTCGGCTTTCGTGCCATTAGACGCCCACCATGATCATGTCGTTGGTCCAGTCGTTGCCAGTTACCTGAGGATTCAGGGCCATCAGGGAAATAGCGTCGAACGTAGCCATCAGCGGGTCGATCTTGCCCGTCCCGGAGGCCTGTTTCGTGATGTTCACGGCGTTGCCGACGGGCACGACGCGCGCATTCCCGACGCACCAGGCCATCAGGCTCTGCCCGCCATGGATCAGCACGCCTTCAGCGAGCTTCCGCTCCGCCGTTTTGATCGCACCGGACAGCTTCCAGCCCTGCGAGATCCCGATGACCTTGTCCTGAGGCACTTCCGCCTCGACCAGCGCGTCGAGCACGCCGCCGATGCCGGCCGGGTCGGCGCCGACACGGTCGAGCAGCCCCGCGCGCTCGATGCTCGCGACGAGGTCGGCCACGTCAGTCACGTCATCGCCGATCTGCGCAACGACCGTCAGGTCGCCTTCCTTCTCAAAGTCGTGTAGCCGAGATGCGATCTCTTTTCGCCGCTCGAACACGGACGGATGCGCCCACGCATGCGTCCAGAGCAGCCAACGGCGGGTATCGCGCTCACGGCCGATCACGGCGAGACCCAGCAAGTCGTCAAGGCCGCCGCCGTCGATCCCCACATCGATCACTTCGCTGCGCTCGATGAGCTGCTCGAGCGTGATGCGCGGCGCGCACGCGGCGCTCTCCCAGAAATCGGCGCCAGCCCATCGGTCGGCTCGCAAATTCAGGCCAATCTCGACGTTCAGATGCTTTGCAAGGAACTGCTGGAAGCTGCCGTCCGTCTTGTGTTGAATCTTCCGCAGTTGGTCCTCAAGCCACTCAGCGCTCACAGAGCGGCCGATGTTTGGATTCGTGACGTAGTAGTTCGCCGGGTCGAGATAGCCTTTCGACGCAATCAGCTTCTGCGGAAACTCGTAGATCACGCCAAGCGACTTGCGGTCGATGATCTTTCCATCGCGCACGTCGCGGTAATAGTTCAGTTTCTCGCGGAAGACGCCTGCCGGCGGCTCGTCACTTTGCGTCGTCAGGTAGATAACCCACCCTTCGTCACGCGAGATCTGTCCGCCCGTCGCTTCCATGAACATGCTTTCGGCGTTCGCTTTCTTGCCAAACAACCAGTGCTCATCGACGAGGATTCGCCCTGATTTTTTGCCCGAGACGGTGTCCGTGTCGGCCGCCACCACTTTCAGTGAAGCGCGCGTCACGCGGTGCGTGATCGTCCGAATGTGATCCTGAATGTGGAACAGCGCGGCCAACTCGTCGTCCGCGCGCACCATGCCTGCGGCCGGCTTGAAGCTGTTGTCCGCGACCTCCTTCGTCGGGGCGAGGATGAGGTGTTCTTCCTCGTCGCGCCAGCAGAGGATCACCGCGGTCAGCATGATCCCGGCAGCGATTGTCGATTTCGTGTTCTTCTTGCTGATCAGCAGGAAGAATTCGCGTATCAGCTGCGCGCCACTCTCCGCGTCGTACGCGCCGAAGATCGCCGCAACGAAGTCGAACACCCACTGCTCGCTGCATTCGCCGAAAGTGGGCTTTCCCGGCAGGTCGACGACTCGCAATTCTTTGAAGATCGCCAGCGCATGCTCTGCCTGAGCCGGAAAGATCGGCCTCGGAATGATCGAACGGCGCTCAACCAGCCTGGACTCCCAGTCTGGACACGCCGTCGTCCAATCCATGCTCAGACCTTCTTGCCGCCATTCGCTACCAGCTTAGGCGGCGCACCCGGCGCAAACCGGCTCGCGACCTTCTTGGCGGCCTCGTCGCGCGCTTCTTTCTTCCCGCCCTCACCAAGTTTCTGATGCACGAATGGCATGAGCACCTGCGCGGCCGTCACGCGCAGACGCGGCTCGGTCCGACCGTCGTTCATGGCAGCGAGCAGGAACTGCTTCGGATCCGAGAAGTGAGTCATCGCGGTCAGGTCGAACCCGGCCGCGAGTGCGGCGCCCGCCATCGCCTCATCTTCGGCGGAGCCCGAGGCGTCTTCGGCCGCCGCCGCAGCTTTCTGCGCACGCGGTGCCTTCGCCGCCCCCTTCTTTCGACGCTCGGCAAGGTACGAGGCTACGTCCCGGTCTTTAACAAGGCGCGAACCCGCGGCCGAGGCCGTCTTTACGCTGTATCCGGCCTCGACAGCCGCGTCCTTATTGGACTTGCCGGCCAAAACAGCGTCGGCAAACAGCCGTTTCTTCGCTGTTAAAGCCATTAACAAAACTCCAAAAAGGGGAAATTTTCTGCGCGTGAGGGAACGGGCGGTCTAGGACGAAATTACCTGTGAACTTTCGACCCACCCCCACCTTTACAACGGAAATTTCTACAATTCGCACCACTTCGGTGCGAAGTCGTCCGCGCGCGTTGGTTTCACGCAACAGTTTCACGAAAGTGTGAGGGTCTGCTCATATATGAGGCAGTCCGTAGCCCTCGCGATGCTTTTTCGCTTAAAAAAATAAGATTTTTATGAATTTGTAAAAACCATGCCAGCCGTCTCGCTCAGCCCTGCGCTTCCTGCCGTTGCTTCTCGCTGCTGTGGTGCCGCGCGCACAGGCTTTGCCAGCGGCTGCTGTCCCAGAAGACATGCATGTCGCCGCGGTGCGGGTCCATGTGATCAACGACTGACGCGTACGGCAATGCGATGCGGCGCTCGGTGCATGCGAGTACGATCGCCTCGATGCTCGTCGCCATGATGCCTGCGTCACGCAAACAGAAAGCACAGAAGGGATGAGCGGCGAGGAACGCGCCGCGCGCCTTCTGCCACTTGTACCCATAGCCGCGCTGCGTGCTGCTCGACTTGTCCGTACGCCACGAACCTGGCTGCATCGTCGCCACTCGGCCAGCGGCCTGTTGCAGGCGCGGCTTGAGGGTTTGCAGTTTCGGTCGGTTCATGGCGTTGTTGGTAGCGGGGTGCGGAATCGAACCGCATGCTTCGAGCTTATGAGACTCGCTGTCTACCGGTGGCTTACACCCGCTGTTGAATGCAAAAAGCCCGAGCGGCGAACCGTCCGGGCTTTAGAGGCAGTTACGCAGCCTATCTATTAGGGCGTGATTTTAGCCCAAAGTGTTCAACCGGTAGTACAACTATTTTGTTCAATGATTTTTGAACACGTCTCACCCATGTGCTGCTCGTGCACGCGCCGGATCGATCGGCTCAGCGACTGCGCACGGACCGCGAACCGGCGCGCGCGATTGTAGATGGTGCCGCGCGCGCACTGCCGCTCGGCCGCAAGCGCCTTGATATTCGTGCGAAACCAGTAGATACCGAGGAAGCACTCGGCCTCGTCCTCATGTCCGCCCTGCTCGCACAGCGCATGGATTGCCATGTTGAGGTACGGCATGTCCGCTTCGAGGAACGAGTCGGGCTCGCCAGCGCTGAGCACGCGCGGCGCTTGCAGCCTGGCCAGCACGTTCTGCTTCACCTGCGGCGCGAAGAAACGGCGCGTGCGGCACCACTCGACCCACCGATTCATGTTGTCGTCGGCGGCATTGCTTTGGCGGGTTGTGAGTTCTTGCTCCGTCATACATCCTCCGATTCGTATTTTCTACATCGACGCATCGCGGTCCATTCCGTCGACGCCTTTTGATTTCCTTGGCTGCACACGTATTTGCGCGTGCCGCCCCAGCGAGAGAGATCCAGCGCCGCGCATCCGAGGCATGTGCCGTCCTGCTTGCGCTCAAGGACGACGGCCGGATCCATGAACTCGAAGCGCCTCACTCGTTCACCTCGTAACCGAACGCTTCCGCGACGCGCAGCCGACAGATGGCCACCTTCGGCGACTCGTCCGCGAACATGGCGTGGAACTCGGGATTCAACTGCGCTTCCGCCAGCCATTCGATCTTTCCGTCCTCGCGCACGCGCGGGTATGTCACGTAGCGCTGGCGCTCGGCGATCGGCGCGGCGATGTGCCAGTTCTCGGACGGTTGATACTGGATGAAGCCGACGTACTGCACGTCGACCTGGCACCAGTCCATGCCGCAGGCGTGCTTCACTTCGGCTTGCATACCCTCGGCCTTCGCCACCCAGTAGTCGAGTTGCGCACCGGCGAGTTGAGCGACGTTCATTGGCCGGCCCCCGCTTGGACGCGCCTGTAGACCAGCGCCGGATAGCGAACGTCGAATGCGCGGCGCGCGCCGCAAACAGTGCAGGCGTGCGTGAACTTCGGCGGGTGTGACATCAACGACATGCCCGTCGGACGCATGAGGCCGTCGCAGCCGTCCACGTCACATGCATAGTCGACTTCGAAGGTTTTCACTTCCACGCGCCGTTCGGTCATTTCGGCTCCACTGCGATCGAGAGAGGCGGATGCGTCGTGCCGACAACCCACAAGGCGACGAGACCGCCATTGTTGAGGTCGGCAAGTTCGGCAGGCGAAGGCTTCCAGAAAGACACGACGTGTTCAACGCCCTCATGTGCGATGCGCGTGATAGGCAGGGCGCCGCATGGAAGCTGCTTTTGATCCCAGCCCTGCGGCGCGCCGAGCACGGCGTTGTTCGATGGATGCTGTGTGCGTTCCATGTTCAGTTTCCTTTCGGTTGGCTGGTTTGGCTCCAGTCACGGCGCTTGATGCCCAGCGCCACCCACAGCGGATCGAAGTTGTCAGGAATCACTGGATACCTCCGCAGCGCTGGGCAGCTTCTCGAAATCGACGGTGATCGTGACGATGGCCTCGTATTCCGTTCCGTAGTTGCCCATGCGGCTACTGAGTTGCACCGAAACGCTCGTGCCGGCACTCTCGCGCGGCACGCCTGCGGCGGCGCACACATGTTCAGCGAGGATGCGCTTGATCTGCGCAGGTTCAAGGACTGCGCGGTGCGTCTGGGTGTTGGTGCGTCCGGTATGGATCTTGATCACGTTCGGCTCCTATGCGAGGCTCTTGAGCAGCGCCTGGAGTTGGCGCAGCTTTTCGAGGTTCGCATTGCTCTCCGCGTTGCCCTGCTCGATCGTCAACGCCGCCGTCTCGATGTCGGATGCCAACTCCACGAGGTCTGTAGCCATCTTGCGCACTCGCTCGGACAGCCCCGACAGAATGTCGATCGGCGACTTGCTCGGCTCGATGGCCTTTACGAAAGGTTCTTCCCGCTTTGCTGTCGACACGTCTGTTGCCTCCTTTTCCCGAATCTCGATCCGCTGGTATTTGCCCTTCTGGCTCTCGCGAATGAGGCCCGCATCCTTCAGGCGGGCCAGACAGCCGTCGAGCACGGCGACATCCGGCGAGCTTTTCGTCACTCGCCGCAAGTTGAGCGCGATCTCTGAACGCGACCACGCTTCTTGTATCGGCACCATCTCCAGAACCTTCTTCGCGATGGCAGATTGGCCGCAGACTGCTGCATGAAATCGGGCTGGCGTCATGCTGCGTCTCCTCGCGTTGCCGGCGTCGGCGCATCTGCGGCGAGCCACTGGTAATCGTTGCTTTCGCGAAACGCATCGAGCGTCTCGATCGCGTAGGCCGCCACGGACTTGAGGCTGCAGTTCATCGCGTAGAGGCATTCGACCCACGCGTATTCGTCGGTCACCCGGTCCCGCTCCGGTATTTCGCGCCGGTACCCCACCTGGATGTAGGCCAGCGCCATGAACATGTATTGCCTGCCGCCGTGATCCAGCTTGCGCACGCGGCGCATGCCGTGAACCATTGCGATCAGTGGCAACTGCTCGGTCGTCATGAGCATGCGGCCGCGCGCCCACTTCTCCGTCACCACGCCCGCCACAGGCACCCGAATAGTCAGCCGCATCGGCTCGATCGTTCTCACGCTGCTTTCTCCGTCAATCCCATCTTCGCGGCGCGTACAGGCTCCCAGTTCGCGTACGCAACATCCCATTGCTGGAACTTCTCCTCGCGCGGCGCCAGCCCCTGATCGATCCATGCATGGCACGCCTGGCAGCCGGGCACTGTGAACTCGTGCTTCGCCTTGATGCCCATGCCCTTACCGTGGCGCGCCTGGTTCGAATGGCATGGCACGACCGTGTTGCGGCCGATGCACACGCCGAGCACGCGCAGATAGCAGGACTCGCCGCGGCACGCCGCCAGATACTTCGAGCCTTCCTCGACGGTCGGCTTCTTCACGCGCGCTTTCAGCGTCGAGCGGCGCAGCGCCGTCGCGCGATCAGCGAGCGGCCACGGCGAGCGCTTCATCGGCTTCTTGCTCGGTTGCAGCGCGGTGCGCTTCACTGGTCGCACCCCTTGCCGATCGCACCCGAGTCGCTCGGTGCCGTGAATTTCTGCCAGTGCACCCAGCCATGCTCCGGACAGTGAAAACCCCAGTGCCGATAGCGCGGGCCGGTCATGAAGATCGTCCAGCACTCGCCGTGCGTCAGTTCGATGCGATGGGCGAACGTGCCGGACAGCCGCATCTTCCATTGGCCCGCCGTGCGCTCGGTGCGCACGTTGATGCCGCCCGGCGCGATCGTGTGTTCGGTGTACGTGCCGCGCAACAGGATCGACAGATTCGTCCAAGGGTGATCGTGCAGCGCACGGTCGTCATCGCTGCGCAGGAAGCGATGCAGATAGACGTTGAAGAAGCGGTTGCGCGGGATGACCCACCAGCGAAGCAGATACGGGTTGTCGTGCCCGCCGATCACCACGTCCGGCGCGCGCCGCGTGATGCGCGAGATGATCCATTCCCCGATCTTCACGCGGCCTCCTGCGTGAAGACCCGCGCACGGTAGCCTCCATGGACAGGCTTCTTCGTTTTGATCGGCGGCAGCTCATCGCCCATCACCTGCGCCATCGCTACAGCGAACACGTTGCCGATCGTCTTTCCTTCTTTCAAGCGCTTGTTCAGGTAGCGGGTCCGGTTGTATTCGTATTGCGACTTCGGGTCCGGCTTCTCAGCGTCGGACGCACCTCCCCACGCGTATTCCGGCATGTAAGGGCCGCCGGGGTACGCGCGGCGCCATGAAGCGATATGCGTGAGCTTCATCACGTGGGCATGCTTCAGCAAGTATCCGGCGTGATTCACTGAGCACCCGTACCTGTCGGCGACATCCGGCGACGACAGCACAGCACCGCCCTGAAGCAGAGACTTGAGCGCTTTATAGGTCGCGGAGCGCGCGAACGCCGCCCGGCCGGTGCGGCGGCCGAGATTCAACGCTTGGGCGCGGACCAGAATCGCGCGCTCCGTTCGGGTCGGCAACAGATGCAGGCTTTCCTTAACCAGCTTCTCGCCGTCCCAGATCTCTCTAACGATCGCGTCTTCGCGGTCGGTCCATTTCTTGCCCATCAGATTTCCTCCACATCCCACCCGCCGCCGTCGCGCTGCTTCTTCGGAAACGCGACCTTGAACACGAACGGAAACTTGTCCGCGGCGACCTTCATCTTCACTTTCGCGTCATCGCTGAAGATCGCGCGCGCGCCCTTTACGTCATGCATTTCGAGTTGTCCGTCCGCCGCCATGACCGCATAGTCGACGGTCAAGAAACTCTTCGGCGCGAGCTTCAGCTTGATGCCCTCGAACAGGTACCACCGGATCTCGCCTGCGCTCTTGCGCTGCTCCAGGTGCGCGGCATACCGCTTTTCTGTAGCGTTCTCTTCGCCATCACGAAGGCGGCCGAGCGCGTGAAGCGCTCTCTTCGCGGGCGCAACGGCTTGGCGATGAGGTATCGACGGCGCGGCTGACGAATGCTCGCTCGATTGCCGAGCTGGCCACGGCTCGCATACGGTCGACGTGCCCATCCGGCCATCCGCAATCGCGCTCTCAGGGAAACGGAGTGAGTTCTTGCTCATGACGCGTAGTCGTCCACAGGCATGAGCGCATCTCCGAACATCCGGCGCGCGAATTGATATAGGTCGACCGAGTTGAAACGCTGCGCATCGTTGAGCACGTGCTCAGCGGCCTTCCGATCCTTCGCGGCACGGACCACGAGCACCCGGTAGTAGCGCCAGTCCTCGTCGGGCTTGCGCTCACGCTGACCGAGTTCCTTGCCCTTCGCGTCCACGCCCTCGGGCGACTTGAACCATTCACCAACGTGCGCAGCAACGGTCGATGCGGGAACGGCGGCAGGCGCCAGAACCTCGGTGACGAACGGAGAAACGAACGCGGGATAGGTCGGGCGCTCGTCGCCGTCTTCATCGCGGCGCGCGGCGGCGCGGCGATGCGCTTCTCGGAGATGCTCGGCATTGGCGCCCTTGCCGACCCACGTGAGCACATGGACGCGATCCTTGCTGCGATCGATGGTCAGGGTTTTGCCGCGCTGCGCTTCCAGCGCGATCAGCAAATCCGTGAGATCGCGCTCGGGGTTGCTTTCGCTTTTTGAATCACAGGCAGCAGCAGCGGCAAAGTTATCCACAGGCGGCTTCGCGTGCGCTGCTGCTGCTGTAGTCTCTGCAGTAGTCTTTGTCTGAATAACGACATGGTCTTTCCCCTCTCCGCGGTCGAGGGTTTCACGTGTCGGCGGAGTGGGGATTCCCTCGTCGGCGGACTGGACTTTCCCTGTTTCCCGAAATGGACTTTCCCCATTTCGGGAAATGGACTTTTCCCGTTTCGGCGCGGCGCCCGATAGAAGGGCTTCGAGGGCATCTTCATCGATGCGGAAATACAGCTTGTGCTCGAGTCGCTTGTTCGTTTCCACCAGTACGCCACGCGTGCGCAGAGCCTTGCGCGCGTTGCGCTGCTCTTCGTACGAAAGACCTGTTTCTTCCTGCAACTCATCAGCCGTCTTGAACACGCCGAGCGGGTTCTGCGTGCGTGCCTGCCAATAGAAAAGCTGACCGAACAGGACGGCCGCGTTTACCCCGCCGAGCTTCGGCGCAAGGCCAGGGTGATAGGCGATCGGGCGACCGATCTCGCGGAGCAAATCTGAGAGCTTCACGCATCCACCTCAGCCGGCAACCCGATGAGTTGCTGGCGGCAGCGACGGCCAGGGCGACGCGCGGAGTCGCGCACAGCGAGCGCTTCGGCCATCACGAGCTCGTTCACGCGGCCGCACACGGTCGACACCTGCATGTTCGTGCGGGCGGCGATCTCGTCGCGCGTGAGCAGAACTCGGCGATCGCCTTTGAAGAGATCGAGGATCTTGCGCTTCGACGCGCTGACGTCATCCGTCGACAGCGAATGGAAGGCATCGATTTGGGTTTGCGAAGCTTGCATGGTGACCTCAGATGCTGTCGTGGCCACAGGGAAGATGACCGTCCTCACGAACGGCCTCGCCGCACACGAGACAGATCAGGCGAGCCGCGTCCGCCGGGCGAGCTTGGACGGCAGCACGATCAGCGTCTGTGGCCTGCGGGCCGTCGTAGAAACAGCCCGTGAGCCATTCGGGATACGGCGTGGGGATGAAATCGGGACTGGCGCTCATCACGACACCTTCTTCAACAGGGATACGACGGCCTCGCCGGTGCGCTGCATGGCGCACTCGACCTGCCCGATCAGCGTCTTCTTCACAGTGACGTCGTTGACCAGGCTGTTGTGCAGACGCGGCAGTTCGCCGGGATCGATTCCATCAAGCAGGTCGGCCGCGTCGGATTCGGTGCGGTGATTTGCGCGGACAATGGCCTGGACGATGGCTTGCGGGTTCACGTCGAGTTCGCCCGCAGACGAGCGTTGCCGGGCTGTCACGTCGATCTGACCCAGCCACTCATTCAGATACGAGATGCGCAGGTCTTCGGGCATCGCCGCAAGGATTGAGCGCTCGAAGTTAGCCGGCATGAAGTTGCCGTCCTTCGTGCGGTCGTCGAGCCAGCGAAAGATGCGATCCGCGGCATTCTTCGCGCAAGTGAATGCGTCTCCCGACATGTCGAAGTCAAGCTTCGGCAGCTTGTCGCCGCCCCATGCGCGGTGCGCTTCGACAATCAGCAGCGCGACCGATTCGCGGCTGCCTACGCGGGCCTTCCACGCCTCGACGTGGTCAGACAGGATCGCCAACTTCGTTTTCTGCGATTCGATTCGCATGACCGTTCCCTTAAGGGTAAGTACTATCCGTCTAAACAAAAACGACACGTTTGACGGGGTAGAACAAAAATGACAACAAGCGCGAGAGACCATTGCGCCGTTAGTACTGCGAATGTCAGACCGGTAGGCCATCCATCCAAACCGGCCGCAGACGCGGCGCCGCTTACTTCGTTGCTTTGGCTGGTCCTGCTGAGTCCGCTTGCAGTTCGCGGAACAGCACGGCCGCATTCTTCATCGCCTCCCGGACACGCTCCACGCTGTGACCATCACGCAGCATGTCGATTGCCATTGCTCGAATCTCCTTCTGTACCGCCGCCGTAAGCGCTACTTGCACCACTCTCTCCTGTTGCTGGTGGGGTCTCCGTCCTCTGGCAGAATCTTGGCTCCCACACCTTGAAGCTGACCTGAACGGAAACCCCATGAACGACTACTCAGAACTTGACGTTGCTGTTGCCAACCACTACGTATTGGGCGCGCTTCTCAACTACTTGGATGGTCCGTTGCCTGACATGCGCCGCGTCCTTACCAAGGCATTGAGCGCGGCTTTCGAGGGGTTGTCCGATGATGAACCTACTCACGAGCAAGCCAAGCGGTCCTTGAGGATTGCAATCGACCACGTCAAAAGCGGCGACGAGACTCAAAAATTGACTCTCGTACCGAAAGAGTGACCTGTCGATGTAGGTCCAAGTCGACCTTCTGCTGCTTGGCTCGGACGTCAAGCGCCGGACGAATCAGCCACAGGACGACCCGTGCATACAGACACTTGATTCCCATTACGCAGCCTCCGCATCCGTCATGTAGATCTCATCGAGCGTGGCCTTGATGCCCTTGCTTCGAGCGAACTGAACGAGCCGCTTCGCGACCTCAACCGACAGCGTGATGTCACCGCGCTCGCTCTGCGAGATCGTCGACTGAGTGATGCCGATCGCCGCCCCGATTTCGGCTTGCGACAGCGCGAGACGCTTGCGAAGTGTGATTAGTCCGTTCATGCAGTCATATTAGTCCGACTGCTAACTATTGTCAACAGCCTGACTGCTTGATTAATATTAGCCATACTTATATCTTTCCGCCATGCCCGCGAAACCACTCACCCCGTCCCAACTAAAAGATGCGAAACGCCTCGATCAGCTTTTTCATCGTTGGCAGGATCAGCGCGCGGCCGCCGGCTTAAAGAAGTCGCAGGAAGTGGCCGCCGGAGAGCTCGGGATTGGTCAAAGCGGCTTCAGTCAATATCTGAAGGGAAAGATCCCTCTCAACCCGGACAAACTCATGGCCTTCTCGAAGCTCTTTGACGTTCGTCCGGAGGAGATCAGTCCGCAATTGACGAGTGAATTAAGAGACAAAGGCCTGCTCCCCTTAGCAAAAGAAACGGGGGACGTCAATTCTTCAAAGAACGCTGAAAACGGTGTTCAGTTCAGTCCATCGACGACGCACCAAGGCGGGAATACTGGAAACTTACAGATGAGAACCGAGACGGGAAACGTCCCGGTCCCTCTCCAGTATTCCGTAGACAATTGGAACGTCCGGCGCGTATTTGTTGTTGGGCGCGCGCAGGGCGGAATGCCTGAGAGACTTTGGACTGACGGGGACTACCCAGTGGGAGCAACAGACGAGTTCGCGGAAATTGCGACAACGGATCCGCACGCTTTTCTATCGCCTATCGTCGGCACGTCGATGTCACCGCGGTACAACCCAGGCGAGTTTGCACTCGTCGAGCCGGGCACCGAGCCTGAGTTGGAAGACGACGTACTTGTGCGGCTGGCAACCGGCGAAACGATGTTGAAGCGGTTGATTTCACGACGAGGCGGCATCACGCTGGCGTCGTACAACGAGCCTGGAACACTGCTTTTCAAAGAAGCTGACATCACTTGGCTCTACTACGTGGCGCACCCAGTGCCCGCGAGAAAAATCAAACAACGAATGTAACGAGGGAAAGGTTGAGATGATTCCGGATATAGGCCTCATGATCGGCCTCTACATCATTACCCGCATGATCGTCGTCGTCGTCGACAGCGGCCGACGCAGCGTGTCTCGCCTGTTCGCCGGCGGGACGATCCTCGCCGCGCTCATCTGCATCGTCGATCTCATGTCGAAGGGCAGCTCTGTGCCGCACGTGTAGAGAAGTCGAGCAGGTTCATGCAGGCTGCGCATCGCTATCTTTAATTCCTTTTGAAACATTGAGGCTTGACCGTGTTGAACGACGAACTTCGCTGGACCAAAACGCAGATGTTCGAGGCACTCCGCACCTACCAAGCCGGCTTCGGCGAGATCCAAGCGCACATCGACGAAATCTCCGCAAAGCTCAATAAATCAGGCCTTACGCCGGAACTCCGGACGTTCCTTGACCAGCTCCTCGGTACGATCGTGGCTACCACAGTAGACGTCTCTTCGTTGCTAGATGAGTGAGCGGTGCTGTCTGCGATGCCCATTTTGAACTCTGCGTATGGATACTGACCGGCCAATCGATGCGACCGTCTTCGCGGAATACGCGGAAAAAGTGGGCATCCACATCGCGGAATGCCCATCATGCCATACGAAAGATCCTGGGATGATCGTGCATGACAATGGAGCAGCATGCACGTCCCTCGCTTGTGCGAAGGGCACAGGCATCCTTTCATCCGCGCTTCCCGTCGTGACCGTAGAATGCGCGGTTTGCGGATACCTTTGGCTCTACAACCGCCTGAACGTGATCGCTCGATTGAGGAATAGCTGATGGGTCAGGTTCGACAGTTCACCACGGTGCACAGGCCGGTTGACGGGGGCAGTGGGAACGGCAATGATGGCGGCATGGACGATCGTCTGAAACAACTCGAACACGCTGTTGCCATTATCGAAGCGAAGCTGCCTGACCTCGCGACGGATGACGGGGTCGATGCACGCCCGTCCAGAGCCGAAACTAAATTATCTTGTGGGTTGTAGGGGCCGTCATCGCGACCGGCATCGCAAGCCGATTTATGACGCCACCCGCCGCGCCAACACAATCGAGCCCGCCGATCGTAATCCAGGTTCCAACCTCCACGACGACCACACCTCCGGCTGCCGCGCCAGCCCAGAAGTAACTTCTGCCCGCGCCATCCAAATCCGCTCCAGCGGTTTTTTGTTGCCTGCCGCTGGCGAATCGCACGCCTGCCCACTTTTTGTCCACGCGCTCTTTACAACGCGAATTCCATGCCGATATAAGGGGTATGGAACCGAAGCTGGTACCCCTGCTGGTGAAGCCAAAGCTTTTGATGACCGACGCGGAGGTCAGTCATCTGCGTCTTGCCGTCTCGGCCGCACTTCGTGAGCCAAATCCGACATTGCCCCGAGCATATTGGCGCCGACGCATAACCGACTTGCTCGATTCTGCCACCCTAATCCCAAGTCAAATGGCTATCTTGACCGATCTGCTCGCACAGATAGACAACGAAAGCATCTAGAGAGGCAGCGGTATCTGTGCATGTTGCTGTGGATCATCCACCGCCGCTGCGCTGTCCAGCTGCACCCCCTCAATCGCCAGATCAATGCTCTCCCAACTTGTCTCGACCAGTCGGCGCGCCCATGCTAGTGCGGCGAGCTCTGCGGCTGTCGGCGTAGTGAGAATCACGGGCACCGAATACCGCGCCGCCACTGGACTCTCATTCGCGTGCTTGCGTACGTGTGAGAAGTCCACTATTGCTCTCCAGGCGCCGTTGTAATCCTCGGTCGAACACTTCACGTAATAACCGCCGATCCTTATCATGGCGACCTCCGCTCGTATTTCTCTTATGATAGGCGGCGGTTTCGAGGGTAAGTGACGATTTACAAAAGGTTACTGTTAGCTTTGTAATCAACAGAGCACTGGGTAAATTTGTGATGCGACCCTCAGATAATGTCGTCGAGGCGAGCACCGACTCTCTCGGGTCCTTGCGGCTGCTAGCCTAAGTTCACCGTAATGCTGGCCTCAGCCCAGCAGCCTTTTTCTTGTCTTTCGACCTTGCCTTCTGTGATCCGCTTTATATACTGACTTCGCGACACCCAACTTTCTACCCTTCACGGGGTAGCCACGTCCCGCCATCGGCTTCCCTTGGCGGGATTTTTTTTGCCTGCGCCCCCTACCCGGAGGGATAACGACGCTTTTATGGAAGTATTTAGTCCGGACGTTCACCAATTTGCGCCCACGCTACTTGGGCGTAAATTCAGTTTGCCTCCGAGGGCAACAAACTGGCAAACAGAGCCGGCATCAACATAAAATCACTTGAGAACGCCTGCGTCTTCGCAGGTTAAGCCCGCCGAGCGCGGGCTTTTTGTTGCCTGAACACAACCAACACTTCCCTTCCCTCCCTTGTTACAAATTACCCTAGCGAATTATTAGTTGGACTGTTGACTTATAAAAGCAGTCGGACTACTATACCCCCATGCGCTCACCCGCCATTAGGGAGACAGTCATGGTGAAGCTGGCAGTGGTAAGCGTCGGTCTCGTCGTAGGCATCCTGGCGACAGTGAGTGGCATTTGGCTGGTGTCGATCTGACGAGGCCGCGCACCGCCTGGGCGGAATGCGATCGTTCTTTAAGAGTGCCAGCGCGCGGAGACCCGCAGGGGAGGAATCCGCCGGCCACCGGCCACGAGAGTGCCGGATGTCTCACCAGTGCGCCACGCGATGACGCAGCGGTAAGACAAGGAGATCGACATGAATCGTGTTTTGAACGACAACGCCCTGCTTCGCGACGTCGAGCGCTTGCAAGACGTGCAGACGATCTACAAGACGATCGGCATGGCCACCGCGACATTCATCGCAGTCGGCTTCTGCTGGTTCCTTTGCGTGGCAGTGCCCGCCAAGGCTCTGTGGCAATGAAGCTCTGGCAGATCTGGGGCGTGACGCTCATCGTCGTGGCCGTATTCCTCGCCCTCGACTCAGAAACGTCGCACCGCAACGCTCAAATGGAACGCTGCGCTCACACGCGCTGCATCTGAATCACCCTCCCAAAAAGGCTCACCATGTTTTTAATCTGCATAGGACTGCTTATCTGCGCGGCCATGGCGTATTTGCTGGTGCGCGGCGCTGATGAACGCCTGGCTGACATCGAGCAGCGCAAGAACCGCATCCAGTGGCCGGCAGGGAACTGAAACCCCAACAGAACGCCGCGCGCCACCGACGCCAGGCGTGACAGGCCGGAGAGTCACGGCCAACAAATTCAACCACACGATCGGAGGATCGGATGAAGAAGGCTTTCACGCAGACGCTAATGGAGTTGCGCGGCGGCGCAGTCGTCGAAGAAGCGACGAACGAACTGAACACCCTCGTCGCGATGGTCCGCGACACCGGCAAGGCAGGAAAGATCACGATCACCGTCGAGGTGAAGCCGTTCGCCAAAGTCCAGGACGCGCTCGAGGTGACCGGCAAGGTCATCTCCACCCTGCCGCGCGAGAAGGAATCGGCTGAAGTCTTCTTTCCGACCGTCGAGAACAACCTGTCACGCCACAGCGAGCGCCAGACCGAGCTGCCCGGCATCTCGCTCGCCGATTCCCGCTCCGCCGCCCACGGCTGAGCAACACGTCCATCCACCACTGAGAAAAGCAGATGATCAACGCATTCCACGACGAACGAGATGTCGCAGCAATCCTCGGTGCGGGCACCGCGCTCGCAGGTCCGCAGAAGAGCCCGTTGCCCGATGGCGTGCCGTACGCGGTCGTGCCGGAAGGCTACAAGCTCGAGCACATCTTCGAACGCGACGAAAGCCCCGCGCGTGCCACCGGCACCGTGAAGCTGCGCGACGCTGCAAGCTTCATCGCGTACTTCAACCGCCAGAAGCGCGCCGAGAGCCTCATCTACGCGTCGCTCGACCCGGCGCGCATCCTCGGCGTGATCGACGACCACCGCGCGTATGGGTCGCTCAAGGATGCGCACGATGGAGCCAACTGGCGCGCGTACCGCGTCGAGTTCCCGGTGCCCGCCTCCCGCGAGTGGAAGACGTGGACCGGCAAAGACCGCCAGCCGATGGGCCAGCTTGAACTCGCGGAACTGATCGAGGACAACCTGCCCGACATCATCAGCCCGGACGGCTCGACGATGCTCAGCATCGCGCTCAACTTCGAAGCCAGCAAGGAAGGCAACTTCGTGTCGGCAGCGCGCCTCCAGGACGGGAGCACGAACTTCGTCTGGAAGGAAGACGTGAACGCCACTGGCAACAAGATCGCGATGCCGTCACAGATCACGCTCAGCATCCCTGTCTTCGAGAATGGCGCGCCGTACTCGATCGACGCGCGGATCAAGTACCGCATCAAGGATGGCGTGCTGAAGATCTGGTACGAGCTGATCCGCCCGCACAAGGTGCTCGAAGCCGCGTTCCGCGCAGTCTGGGCGCAGCTCGAAGAGCAGACGGCCACGAAGATCCTGCTCGGCACGCCCGAATAGATCTTCCGGCTAAAGAACGAGAAAGCGGGCTGGCCTTATGTCCTGCCGTCTGGGTTAGAACCGCCGTCAGGTCGCGGCCGCTTGCACGGCGATGGATGCAATCTCCATTACCCGTTTCAAAGCTTCTCGCTCGTCAAGGCCCGCATCCAAGAAAGATTGGATGCGGACCTTCGCGGGACGTGACTTCCCAACTGAGATTGTCGCTTCGCCTTTTCCGGGAACCAACGCGACGATGATCAGCTTTCCGGCAACAAGGCTTTGTTCGTTCGGCGTGGCCATCGTTCACCCCAAGTTCGTTGAAAGGAAATCCTAGCATGAAAGAACGTCCGATCCTTTTCAGCGGCCCGATGGTGCGCGCTCTGCTCGACGGTCGCAAGACGCAGACGCGGCGCGTCGTGAAGCCGACCGGAGCGCATCACATCTTCCAGTTTCGCGGGAAAGATGAAGCGCGCGGCGCCGACGAGCCCACCGGCGAATGGGCTTGGTGCAGCGCCGCGAACGTCGTAAGCAATCACATCCGCTGCCGATATGGGAAGCCCGGCGACCGCCTGTGGTTGCGCGAGACGACGTACGACGTCGGGCGAAATGGATACGTCGGGCCGGTGTTTGTCGAATCCGAGGCAGGCGCGAACGCTGCCGCGTGGGGCTGGGGCGAGTCGGACGACCCGGACTTTATCGAGCCTTACGAGCTGCGCAAGCGGCCCGCTATCCACATGCCGGGCGCCATGTCGCGCATCACCCTCGAAGTCACCGGCGTGCGCGTCGAGCGCCTCGACCAGATCACCGAGGACGACGCCCAAGCCGAAGGCGCGCCGCCGGCGTGGCTGGATGTCGACGGCGAGACGGTGAACATTGGCCAGCCCACCTACCGTCAAGGCTTCGCGCGTCTCTGGCGCGACATCAACGGCGATGTGTCATGGGCCTCCAATCCGTGGGTCTGGGTCGTCGAATTCCGACGCGTCTAGCCGTGCCCCCTCTCGATCATCTGGTCGAGCATACGGCGGGCCAATGACAGTGCCTCTTCCTCCGCAACGGCCTCGGAGGGCGCGAAGAAACCCGAGTTTCTGCGAAGCGGAAGATCGCCCGCTTTGAATTCCCAGTCGTAGCGACTACCCAGCTTTTTGACCCACACATCGATCGTGTGACCTTTGTATTTATGAGTCGACATGTCTGTCTCCAAGATTTCGCGGAATCCTAGCATGGGCGAGAAAAGCAAAATCGAATGGACAGACCACACGTTCAATCGACATTCACTGCAAACCGACGACGACAACTCGGACACACGAGCGCATACGAACTGCCCTCGGTACCCGTGATCTTGAAAAGCGGCTGCTCGCTACGTCGATCGAGTAGGCAGTGCGGACAGGCGATGTTGCCCGACAGCCACCACCGAGACTTGAACTCGTCTATCTCTTCGGCCGAGCGGCCCTCCTTTCTGAGCTCAAAAAGGAGCGAATGAAAACTGTCTTGAGTACTCATTCCCTGCTCGCGGTGGGGAAGCTGGTGTTCAGCACCGACGATCGGACGGTCTGTTCCAGCTAGCCGTCAACTCTCTTTGCGCGTCGACGTGCGTCTATGGCACCGCCTTCATATGCCTCTTCCTCGGTTTCGAAGCGAAGGTGGCTGTCAAACCGGCTTTCGACTCTACGCGCGCCGCCATGTTCGATCTCGACGACTGTGTATGTGAAACCACCGTCCCGTAACGGCTGTACGGAGATTTGAATTTCGAGGGTGCCGACTCTGATCGGATCGCGTGACATAGCAGGCTCCGGATTTAGGAGCAAATCGTATCACGTCGACTTACCAAGTTTCGGCGCTTGTCGCCGGATAACACATTACGAGAACACGCATGAAACGTGACCTGATCTCTTTGCCGCTCGACCTCGGCAGCGAGCTGATCGTGGACAACTTCGCCGGCGGCGGCGGCGCGAGCACTGGCCTTGAGCGCGCGTTCGGCCGCCCGGTCGATGTCGCAATCAACCACGATCCCGAGGCACTCGCGATGCACGCGGCGAATCACCCGCACACCGCGCACCATTGCGAGAGCGTGTTCGACGTCGACCCGGACGAGATCACAGGGAATCAGCCGGTGGCGCTCGTCTGGCTGTCGCCGGACTGCAAGCACCACTCGAAGGCCAAGGGCGGCAAGCCGGTCGACAGGAAGATTCGCGGCCTGGCGTGGATCGCGCTGCGCTGGGCGGCGAAGGTCAAGCCGCGCGTGATCATGCTGGAGAACGTCGAAGAGTTCCAGCACTGGGGCCCGCTCACGCCCGAGGGCCGGCCGGATTCGAAGCAGCGCGGCCGCACGTTCCGCTCGTTCGTGAACGCGCTCCAGCGCCACGGGTACCGCGTCGAGTGGCGCGAGCTGCGCGCCTGCGACTATGGCGCGCCGACGATCCGCAAGCGCCTGTTTCTCGTCGCGCGGCGCGACCACCTGCCGATCGTCTGGCCGGCCCCGACGCACGGCGCGCCGGCGAGCGCCGGTGTGAAGTCCGGCAAGCTGCAGCCGTGGCGCACCGCGGCGGAATGCATCGACTGGTCGATCCCGTGCCCGTCGATCTTCGAGCGCACGCGCCCGCTGAAGGACGCAACGCTGCGGCGCATCGCGCGCGGCATCATGAAGTTCGTCGTGAACAGCGCGGACCCGTTCATCGTCCATCTCACGCATCACGGCGCCGACCGCACAGCGAGCATCGATTTCCCGCTGGCGACGGTGACCGGCGCCCACCGCGGCGAGCAGGCGGTGATCGTGCCCACGCTCGTGCAGACGGGATACGGCGAGCGGCCCGGCCAAGCGCCGCGCGTGCCGGGCCTGGACAAGCCTCTCGGCACGATCGTCGCCGGCGGCGCGAAACATGCGCTCGTCGCGGCCTTCCTTGCGAAGCACTATGGCGGCGTCACTGGCACGCCCATCGACGTACCGGCCGGCACGGTAACGACCGTCGACCATCACGCGCTCGTGACGTCGAATCTGATCAAGCTGCGCGGCACATGCCGCGACGGCCAGCCGACGGACGAACCGCTGCACACCATCAGCGCCGGCGGCATGCACCACGCCGAGGTGCGCGCCTTCTTGGTGAAGTACTACGGCAACGAGAAAGACGGCGTCGACCTGCGCGAGCCGTTGCACACCGTGCCCACGCACGACCGGTTCGGCTTGGTCACCATCCGCGGCGAGGACTACGCGATCGTCGACATCGGCATGCGCATGCTCACGCCCCGCGAGCTGGCGCGCGCGCAAGGCTTCCCGGACAGCTACGTGCTCGATCCGCTGTTCAACGGCAAGCCGCTGTCGAAGACCTCGCAGGTCCGGATGATCGGCAACAGCGTCTGCCCAGACCTGGCCACAGCACTGATCGTCGCGAACTTCGCGCATGAAAAGCAAATTTCTGGAGTTGCAGCATGAAGGGATGGATCGATCAATGCCACTTCGGCGACTGCCGAGACACGATGCGCGCGATGATCGCCGAAGGCAGGAAGGTGCAGACGATCGTAACGAGCCCTCCGTACTGGGGCCTGCGCGACTACGGCGTCGATGGCCAGATCGGTCACGAGCCGACGCTGCGCGAGTTCATCGACACGCTCGTCGATGTGTTCGAACTGTGCCGCAAGCTGCTTGCCGATGACGGTACCGCGTGGGTGAACATGGGCGATGCATACGCTGGATCATGGGGCGCGCAGGGGCGCAACGGCCAGATGTCCGATCGCTCGATCATCAGCGCGCGGCAGATCACCGAAGCGCAGAAGCGCGTCACCGGTACCGGCTCGCGCTGGCGCACGGATCTGAAGCCGAAAGACCTGATGGGCCAGCCGTGGCGATTGGCGTTCGCGCTGCAGGACGCGGGCTGGTATCTGCGGCAGGACATCATCTGGAGCAAGCCGAACCCCATGCCGGAGAGCGTGCGCGATCGTTGCACCAAGGCGCATGAGTACGTGTTCCTGCTTTCGAAGAGCGAGAAGTATTTCTACGACGCGGAGGCCGTGAAGGAACAGGCGGTATCCGGCTTAGAACCCCGCGGCGTTGGCTTTGGATTCGGCACTGACGCGGAAGAACGCGGCCGCGAGCGCGTGAAGCGTGTCCCGTCCGGATGGGATACGAGAGACGGCGGCCATCGCGAAATGACCGGCCGGTACAAGGGGCCGGGCAACAAGACGCATCGCGGCGCGGATGCCTACGAAAGCGGCGATGAGCATCACAGAACGAAGGCCGGGCTCGTCGACTACGCATCAAAGGTGCGCGAGGCCGGCGGAGCTGACCTGCGAAACAAGCGTTCGGTCTGGACGATTCCGACGCAGTCGTTTGACGGAGCGCACTTCGCGACCTTCCCGGAAGCTCTCGTCGAGCCGTGCGTGCTCGCCGGGTCTCGCCCAGGTGACGTCGTGTTCGATCCGTTTTTCGGCAGCGGCACGACAGGACAGGTAGCGCAGCGTCTCGGCCGTCGCTTCATCGGCTGCGAATTGAATCCGGAGTACGAGCAGCTTCAGCGCGATCGCCTACGCCAGCTAGGCCTGATGCTGGAGTCGGCATGACGCATTACCGCCGCCATTGCCAAGGAGAAGCATGATGGCCCGACTGAATAAGGCGGACCGCGAGGCCGTGCGCACGATGTTCGGCGGCCGGTGCGCGTACTGCGGCGCCGAGCTCTCCGAGCGCTGGCACGTTGACCATGTCGAGCCGTCGCTGCGCAAGCTGGAAATCGTCCAGACCGCCCGCGGCGCGCAGTGGCGAGCCGGCGCTACCACGCGCCCCGATCGCGATGTACTGACGAACTACATGCCCGCGTGCCCGCCCTGCAACATCGACAAGCACGCGATGTCGCTGGAGAACTGGCGCGGCAAGCTGGCGCGGACCATCCAGGTGCTGACGAACAACTCGCCCACCTTTCGGCACGCGCTCAGGTTCGGGATGCTCCACGTTCTGGAAGCGCCAATCGTGTTCTATTTCGAGCGCTGCGCAGCACCGCGCGCGCCGATCAAAGGGGAAAATTGAGATGAAAAAATTGATTCTGGCCGCGTCCTGCATGGCCGTGCTCGCTGGCTGCAATGACGCAGACATCGCCTCGAGCAACCTGTCCAAGGCTGCCGACAACTTCCAGATCCAGCGCCGCATCGTGTTCTACAACACGCAGAGCGACACCATCATGCTGACCATCGAAGGGCTGTGCTCGCTGGGCAACCAGGACAAGTCCGGGGAATTGTCGGTCGTGTGCAAGACCGGCCCAACCCGCTTCCACAAGGAATTCCTCGGGCTGTCGCGCAACGTCACCTACGTTGTCCAGCAGCTCGAGGATGCGTCCGTGAGCGACTACCACTACAAGGCGGTCTGGAAGCCGGCAGTACTGGTGCCGAACATCGAGATCAAGTGAGCGTCAGTGCAGGCGTGATGGTCTGAGTTGCTCGAACGGCGGCTCGAGGATCGCAAGCAGGTCGATGTGCGTGTATCCCGGAGCGCGGGCCTTCACCAGCGATTCGAAGACGGCCTGATGCGCATGGCGATGCACGCTGTTGTCGTCGTCGTATTCACCGAACTGAGCCGCGATGATGGTCTCGGCATCCTGGTCGGAGGATTCAAGGATATGGGTTGCTTGGCTCTTGTTCATGGCCACTGTATCGGCACGCTTGGGCAAAACTTTAGGAAGTGAAATGCAGAAGCAATTCAACGAATTCAATGCGCGTGGTGCGCTATTTTGAGGGAAGCGAGATGAAGATTAGGCTTGACGAATGGCTGAGGCGCGAATTCGATCCGCCTCCCGCGATCCGCACGGCCCGGCAATGGATCCGGGACAAAAAGATCTTTCCAGCGCCAGAGAAAGTCGGCCGCGCATATTACGTCGACGAAAAGGCGGTTTTCCGCAACGCGATCGAGACCCCGCGGCTCGTCCACAGGGCTTTTGGTTATGGCAGCTAGGCCTCGCATTCGCCGCCGGGCCAATTGGCCCGCGAATCTGCACGAACCTCGTCCGGGATACTACGTCTGGCGCGACCCGAGGACGAAAAAGAGCATCACGCTCGGCTATATGCCGGTCGAACAAGCTATCTTCGAGGTCGTCGAAGCGAATGCAAAGCTCAAGGAGCTTGCGCCGGGGAAGCGGCTTGTCGAGCGCATGAATGACACGGGGGAGACGGTAGCTGACTTGCTGCTAAAGATGTCGAATGCCGGCGTGGCGAAGGCAACTATCGACCAGCGCAAGTATCTGGACCGTGCCATCAAGGCGCGCCTTGGCGACATTGCGTGCTCGGCACTGACTACGAAGCACATCGCCGAGGTCTTGGAGTCGTTCGAGGCTGCAGGGAAGATGCAATGGGCCGCGAACATTCGAAGCCGACTGCGCGCGATTTGCCGGCGGGGTATGGCTCTTGGGTGGATGGACAAGAACCCCGCAGAAGCCACGGATCGCGCACGCATCAAAGTTCAGCGCCAAAGGCTGACGCTCGAAGCGTTCAACTCGATCCGCGCAAAGGCAGGCGACGTGGCACCCTGGCTGGAGAACGCTATGCTGCTAGCGCTCGTGTCTGCCCAAGACAGATCTACCGTCGCCCGGTGGGAACGCGCCTTCGTGAAAGGGAATATGGCCATACTTGAGCGGTCCAAGACTGGTGCGCGCATCGCCATTCCTATTGAACTGCGGCTCGACGCGATCGGAATGTCACTCTCGGATGTTATCGCGCGTTGTCGCTCAACCGGGGTTGTAAGCAAATATCTGATCCATCACGTGCGCCGTCAGGGGCCGACGAACGTCGGCGACCCGGTGCAGCGAGGCACGATCAGCACGCGCTTCGCCGCCGCCCGGAAATTGGCCGGCATCAAGGGAAAAGGCGCGCCGAGTTTTCACGAGATCCGTAGTCTCAGCAAGCGTCTCTACATCGAGCAAGGCAACGTCGACACCAAGGCGTTGCTCGGACACAAGTCAGACACGATGGCCGACCTTTATGCGGACGTGCGTGGAGCAGAGCCTGTGAAGGTACGCATTGGCCCTACCTAATTTTAAACAAATAGTGAACGATTTTTGAACAATCTAAGCTGGGCGGGCGTTTGGAGCCGGAAGTACATGCCGCCGGTGTAGGTGTTCGCGCCGCTCAGCGTTTCGACCCCCGCGCCATTCTTGACGATGCCGCCCGTGCCGCCGATCGCACCGGCAAACGTGCCGTTGTTGCCGTCGCCGAATGCCAGCGTGTTGGCGCCGAGACCGATCGTCGATCCAACTACGCCGTTCAGACCGCCAATCGACTGCGGCCCGCTCGCGCCGCTGATGTCGAAGCCCGAACCCAGGCCCGTGAGCGTAACCGCCCCGTTCGACGCCAGACTACCGCCCGCGCCCAGCGCCAGCGTGCCGGCGCCGATCGTCGTCCCGCCGGTGTAGGTATTCGCGCCCGTCAACGTCTCGGTGCCCGTGCCCGCCTTGGTGATCCCGCCCGTTCCGCCGATCGAGCCGCCGAAGATCGCGTTGGCGCCGTTGCCGAACGTGAGTCCGTTCCCGCCCAATGCCACCGAGGTTCCCCCGACTCCGCTCAGCGCGCCAATCGTTTGCGCGCCGGTCGCGCCGCTGAGATCGAACGATGCACCCGCGCCCCCCAGATTCACCGCGCCCGTCGATGCCAGGCTGCCGCCCGCTCCTAGCGCGAGCGTTCCGGCGTTGATCGTCGTGCCGCCGGTGTAGGTGTTGGCCGCAGTGAGTGTTTCGGTTCCCGTACCGTTCTTGACGATGCCGCCCGTGCCGTTGATCGTGCCGGCGAACGTGCCGTTGCCGGCATCGCCGAATCCCAGCGTGTTTGCGCCGAGTCCGATCGTCGAGCCCGCCACGCCGTTCAGCGCGCCGATGGTCTGCGGCCCGCTCGCCCCGGCGATGTTGAAGCCCGAGCCTGCGCCCGCGAGCGTCACCGCGCCGGTCGAGGCCAGACTGCCGCCCGCGCCCAGAGCCAGCGTGCCGGAATTGATCGTGGTGCCGCCGGTGAAGGTGTTCGCGCCGGTCAGCGTCTCGGTGCCCGTGCCCGCCTTGGTGATGCCGCCCGCACCACTGATCGCGCCGCCGAACGTGGCGTTGCCGGCATCGCCGAAGGTGAGCCCGTTGTTGCCGAGCGCAACCGACGTCCCGCCGATCCCGCTCAACGCCCCGATGGTCTGCGGGCCGCTCGCGCCCGCGATATTGAACGCAGCGCCCGCGCCGTTGAGATTCACCGCGCCCGTCAAGGCCAGGCTGCCTCCCGCGCCCAGCGCGAGCGTGCCGCCGCTGATCGTCGTGCCGCCGGTATAAGTGTTCGCGCCGGTCAGCGTTTCGGTGCCGGTGCCGGTCTTGGTGATGCCGCCCGTGCCGCTGATCGCGCCGCCGAACGCCGCGCTGGTCGCGCCGCCGAGACTCAGCGAATTCGCCCCCAGCAGCACTGACGTTCCGCCGATACCGCTCAGCGCGCCAATGGTCTGCGCGCCCGACGCGGCGCTCAAGTCGAACGACGTGCCCGCGCCCGCGAGATTCACCGCGCCGGTCGGCGCCAGGCTGCCGCCCGCGCCCAGCGCGAGCTTGCCGGCGTTGATCGTGGTCCCGCCGGTGTAGGTGTTCGCGCCCGTCAGTGTTTCGGTGCCCGTACCACTCTTGACGATTCCGCCTGTGCCGCTGATCGTGCCGCCGAAGGCGCCGTTGTTGGCATCGCCGAACGTCAGCGTGTTCGCCCCGAGTCCGATAAGAGAACCTGCCACGCCGTTCAGCCCGCCGATGGTCTGCGGCCCGCTCGCCCCCGCGATATTGAAGCCCGCCCCCGCGCCGGTGAGCGTCACGGCGCCGGCCGGCGCCAGGCTGCCGCCCGCGCCCAGCGCCAGCGTGCCGGCGTTGATGCTGGTGCCGCCGGTGTAGGTGTCCGCGCCCGAAAGCGTCAACGTGCCTGTGCCGTTCTTCGTGAGGCCACCTGTGCCCGACATGACGCCCGAGAGCGTCGTGCCGTTCGTGCCCTGCACCGTGAGGCCGCCCGTGCCGAGCGTCACCGCATTGCCGACCGTCAGGCCCGCGGTTCCCGCCTGGATCGTGCCGCCGGTCGACGTGATCGTGCCGGTGCCGAACGCGCCGCCATCATTGAAAATGGCCGTCGAGCCGCCGAGGAGCGTCGTGTCCAGCACCGTCGAGGCGCCGTTGAGCGTCCAGGTGCCGCTGTTCAAGCCGAGATGCTGGAAGTTGATGTAGTTCGACGTATTGATGGTGCCCGTCGTCGGACCGCCCCCCGCCTGCGTCAGCAAGAGCGTGTTGTTGCCGCCCGCGCCGCCGTCCACGATGCCCGGCACCGCAAAGCCCAGCGACAGCCCCGCGACACCCAGCACGTTCAGGCTCGCGCCGGGCGCGGTGCTCACCGACGAGCCCGTCTGCGCCGTGAACGTGTTCGTGGTTCCCGCACCCATCGACACGCTGCCGTTGATCGTGCCGCCATTGGTGAAGGTGTTGCCCGCTCCCGAGGTCGGCGCCTGAAACGCGACCCGTCCGTTGATCGTGCCGGTGTTGGTGAAGTCCGTGCGCGCGCCGCCGTAGGACGCCACCGTGGCTGCGTCGTTGGGAATCAGGGTGACGCCAAGCAGCGCCGTCGTGCCCAGCGTGCCGCTGTTGTTGATCGTCGTGGTGCCGCCCGTGCCGTTCTGCGCGACCAGCGCGAGGCCGGTCAGGTCGGCGAGATTGACGCCGAGCAGGCCCGTCGTGCCCCTGATCGTGCCGGCATTGGTGACGCTCACGTTGTTCGCCGACGCGTTGCCCACCACCGCGCCCGTCGCCAGCACGCTCAGGACGCCGAGCAGCGAGGGATCGATGGTGCCGTTGTTGACGAGCGTCGGATTGGCGCCGGACATGCTGAGCGCCGTGCCGAGTCCTGGAGTGAGCGTCGCGCCGGACTGGACGGTCACCGTCTGCTGCGGCGTCGTGCCGACAAAGGCGCCATTCGCGCCTGTGCACGACACCGAAGTCGTGCCGAGACAGAGCGCTTGCGCGTCAGTGCTCGCCAGGCTGGCGATTATCGCCAGGGAGAAAGCGATGAATAGGGGAAAGGAGTTAAACCAACCGAAGCGCGAAGATGCGACCAGATCATTTTTTCTTGCAAAGCTGTATTCGACGGCCATCGTCAGCTCCGGCTTGCGTGCATTGTCGACCGCTCCCGGTGTGGCGGGAGCGGTTTTCAGGCGCACGCAGTTCTCTCAGGTTTTGAGCCGACGAAGTGGTCCTTTTAGCACGGGTTTTGGAAACGTTTGCGCTGTTCCTCAGGCTTACGGCGCTCCTGTCTCACACCCGCTTCAAAAAAAGCCAGGACTCATCCTTCGTCGAGCTTCTCTTTAACGGCTAAGCGCAAGCATAGGCCACCCTCTCTTTCGCCTCCAAGCTCAGTTGTCTCTCAACGCACGCCTTCGGCAGAAAAATTATTCTCCTGAAAGCAATGTTCATATCAATCAAACCTTATTATTGTTTCGATAAACGAAATCGTCCGACGCAATTCGCTTTCAATTATCGGGTTTCATTCTTTTTGCATCCCCGTTTTCTTCAGGCGCGAAAGGATTGAGCAAAAGACAACAGGCAGAAAAAATAACCCGCGATAATGCAGGCAATCGGCAATTTATGTTGTGGAAGCAGTCCGTATTCCAGTTAATCGGACTCGATTCAATCTTTTAATCGAGAAAGTTAAATCGATATCATTGAATCCGGAATGCCGCACTGCCGCATTCATGCCTGTCGACCCGTTAAACGAGCATTGGCTCATTGCATTACGGCTGTGCCGCGGTCCGGTTGCCAGCAGCGCAGGCTGAACATCGGGACGACGCCATAGGCGTGATCGAGCATGTCGGACTGAAGCGCTTCGTAGCGCTCCCAGCGGATTTCCGCGAGATACACGCAGATTTCCAGCGCCAGCACGGGCGCCGCCGACTGCACCTGGCGTATCACCACCGGCATGTCGCGCCGCACCGCCGGATGCGCCCTGAACCACGCGCCGAGATAGCGGCGGTACAGCCCGAGATTGGTGCGGCGTTCGTCGTCGGGCACGGCGAGCGGAAGGTCGAACGCCTCATGCAATTGCGCGAGCAAGCGATCGTCGGGATAGCGAATCGTATCGACATCGAAATGGATGGCATGCCGCAACCGGCGCGCGCCTGCTTCCGTCATCCCGCGCCAGTTCTTGACGCTGTTCGCCAGCAGCACCTGGCTGGGCAACATCACGATGGTGTTGTCGAAGTTGCGGACCTTGATGGTGTTCAACGCGATATCGATCACCGTGCCGTCGGCGACGAAACCCGGCACCTCGATCCAGTCGCCCACGCGCAGCATGTCGTACGCCGCGAGCTGGATGCTGGCGACGAAGCCCAGCAGCGAATCGCGGAAGATGATGATGAGCAGCGCGGTGATCGCGCTGAGGCCCGTCAGCAGATAGACCGGCGAGCGTTCCAGCACGATCGAGACGATCGCGATCAGCGCGACCAGATAGACCACGATGGTGGCGATCTGCAGAAAGCTCTTGATGGGCCGCTCGCTCGCGGACGGAAAGTGGCTGTAGCGTTCCTCGATGCTGTCGCGCAGCGCGAGCGCGGCGCGCACCAGCGTCACGACCATGAAGCATGCAGCGAGGATGGCGAGCGGCTGCCCGAGCGCCGGGATGATCGGAAAGGTCAGCCCGGTGAGCAGCGGCGCCGCCCAGAACACGATCGCCGCGGGCACGAGCGGCGCGAGCCGGTGAAACACGCGATGACGCTCCGCGGCGACCAGCCACTTGCGCCCTTCCTTGCGCGCGAGCCGGCTGACGATCATCAGCATGATCCAGCGCGTCAGGTAATAGCAGACGGTGCTTGCGAGCAGGATGCCCAGCAGCAGCGCGACGACCAGCAGTGTCGCGACCATCCAGCTGTCCGTGGAGACGTGGACCTGCCAGTCAGGGCCTCTTTCGATACGCAAGTTACCGAACATGGACGCTCCAGGAAGGGGGCGAACGCTGTCGCCATGCGCGGCGGGTCCGCCCGATTCCTCAGGCCATTCGAATGAGAATTGACGCGCCGGGTGCGGCGCTCATTGTAGTGGGGTTATTCAGGCGTGCGGAGCGCGCCAGGCCGCATTGAAGCAGAGAATCCGACGAACGCAGCGTGTCACGCCACCGAAGCCAGCGCGAGATCGATGCCCGATTGCCGGATGCCGGTCGCCGCGGCGGGGGCGAGGCCGTCGTCGGTGATCACCTGGTCGAAGCGCTCCAGGCTCGCGACCTTGTACAGCCCGACCGTGCCGTACTTGGAACTCGCGACCGTCAGCACGGTGCGCGATGCGGCGTCCATGGCCGCGAGTTTCACTTCCACTTTCGGCGCCGAGGGCGTGGTCACGCCGCGGCGCAGATCCCATGAACTTGCCGAGATGAAGGCCACGTCGAGCACGACCTGACGCAACGTGGCCGCCGCCAGCGTGCCGACGCTCGACAGGTTCTTGTGATCGAGCTGGCCGCCGATGTGGATGACGTTCACATGCTGCGCGCTCGCGAGTTCGCGCACGATCTCGAAGTCGTTGGTGACGACCGTCATGTTCGAGAGTTCGGCGATATGCGGCACGAACGACAGCATGGTGGTGCCGGCATCGAGATAGATGGACATGCCGGGGCGCAGACCTTCACAGGCGCGGCGCGCGATGGCCTGCTTCTGCGGCTGCTCGACGACCGCCTTCGACTGATGGCTCGGCTCGGTGTTCAGGTGACTCGCAATGCGCACGCCGCCCGGCACCGTATAGACGAAGCCGGCTTC
Source organism: Caballeronia sp. LZ032 (assembly GCF_031451315.1). Lineage (NCBI taxonomy): Bacteria > Pseudomonadati > Pseudomonadota > Betaproteobacteria > Burkholderiales > Burkholderiaceae > Caballeronia > Caballeronia sp. LZ032. The sequence goes on along the minus strand of NZ_JARUXP010000003.1, from coordinate 238,644 downwards.
CTCCAGCGCGGCGATGTCGCGCCGCACCGTCATGTGCGAACAGTTGAACGATTCCATCAACTGATGCACGGAGAGCACCTTGTCCCGGCGTAGCTGACGCAGCATGGCCTCGCGCCGCTGATCGGGAATCAGCGGGACTTCGGCGGGATCGGGTTTGGCTTGGCTCGACATGAAGGGTTCTGGGTTGGGCGTCCCGCGTGACGCACTGCGCGCGCGGCGGGTCGCCTATCTTAGCCGATGAACATATTGATGAGCAGCACGCCGCCCAGTCCCACCAGCGACTGCACGCACAGCATCAGCGTCCAGGTGCGCAGCGTCTGCGCCACCGTCAGCTGGAAATACTCCTTGAAGAGCCAGAAGCCGGAGTCGTTCACGTGCGACAACATCACCGCGCCGGACGCCGTCGCCAGCACCATCAGTTCCGGCGAGACGCCCGGATGCGACATCAGCAGCGGCGCGACGATGCCCGACGCCGCAACGGTCGCAACCGTCGCCGAGCCGACGCACACGCGCAGCAGCGCCGCGATCAGCCACGCCAGCACGAGCGGGCTCACGGCCCACGTCGCTGTATGAGAAACGATGATCGTGTCCAGATGGATCGACGTCAGCATCTGCTTGAAGCCGCCGCCCGCGCCGAGAATCAGCAGGATCGCCGACAGCGGTGCGATGCCCTTGCTGATCATCTTCTGCATGTCCGCCAGCGGGAAGCGTCCCTTGATGCCCAGCGCGAAGAACGCGAAGATCACCGCGGCGAGCAGCGACAGAATCGGGTCGTTGAGCGACTGGAAGAACACGTACTGCCCGGTGCCCTTCACGCTGTAGTCCATGCCGAGCGTGCCGATCAGCATCAAGGCCGGCGGAATCAGCAGGCACAGCACGGACAGGGCAAGCGAGACTTCGCCGGTGCTTTCCGTGTCGGTGCGCGTGCCGCCCGGACCTTTCGCGAGATCCGGCGCCGGACCAAAGAAGCGGCGCGCGAGCGTCGTGAAGAGCGGACCGGTGATGATGGCCGCCGGAATCGCGATCATCAGGCCGTACAGCAGCGTGAGGCCGGTGTTCGCGTGATACGCGTTGACGGCGAGCGTCGGCGCCGGATGCGGCGGCAGCAGACCGTGCGACACGTACAGGCCGGCAGCGAGCGGCAAGCCGATATACAGCAGATGGCTGCCGGTGCGGCGCGCGATGGTATAGACCAGCGGCGCGAGCATGATGAAGCTCACGTCGAACAGATGCGGCATGCCGATCAGCAGCGCCGCCGCGCAGACCGTCCACGGCGCGAGCCACAGCGGCCGCTTGCCGACGAACGCATTGGCGATGCGGTCCGCACCGCCCGTGCCGATCATGATGCCGCCGAGCACCGCGCCCAGTCCGACCACCGGACCGGTACGCGCGAGCGCGCCGCCGAAGCCCTTCGTGAAACTGTCGATGGCATGTTCCGGCGTCACGCCTGCAGCAAGGCCGAGTCCGAGCGCCGTCAGCGTCAGCGCGATGAACGGACTCAGCTTGAACCGCGCAATCAATACGATCAGCACGATGATCGCGATCACCGCCATCGTGATCGTTCCAAATTCTCCCCGCATGGTCTCCCCTTCCTTCTGTTTCAGTGTGTGTTGTAGCCCGCTACGCCTATTCGCAGCCCTCTTCCCACGCGCGCAGCAGCGCTTCGTCCGGGTTGCGCAGGTCGGCGATGGTGATGAGTTCGCCTGCCTTCACATCGCGGGCCAGTGTCGTGTGGGCCGCGAGATAGAGCGGCGACACGTCGCCGGGCGCGCGGCTGCGATCGAGCAGCACGGCTTGCACGCCGGTCACGTCGTGATGATGGCCGCCCATGTGCAGCACCGAGCCCGCGGCGATATCGACGTTCGCGCGGCCCGCCAGCACGACGCACTGCGCCGGCTTCGCGGCGCCCGAGGGCCGGCCGTGCAGCACGGCATCGAGCAGCGAGATGGGCGTTTCGACGCCCATGAAGTGATACGGCAGATACATGCACGCGTAGCGGCCGTTGCGGCTCACCACGTGGCCCTTCTGCGCGAGCAGTTCCCAGGTCGGCGCGTCGAAGGTGCGTACGACGACGAACACGCCGCCCGCGAAGCTCGCTTCGTCGGGACGGCGCAGCATGTTGAACACTTCGATGACGCCGCTGCGCGACAGCACGCCGCCGTCTTCACGCAGCGCATAGATGTCCGCAAGTTCGGTGGTGCGCGCAACCGGGTAATGCAGCAGTTCGACATCCGACACGAGATTCGTGTTGGTCGCGACCACGCTCATTTCGCAATAGTCCGCCGTCGCCGAGGTCTTGCGGCCGCGCAATGCCTCGCGGCGCGCGGCGAGCGTCGCGGCGATGTCGTCGCCGAGCGTCATCAGGCCAGCGAGTTCCGGCGCGGGGAAGGTCTGGTCGAGTTGCGTGACGTTGCCGGTGTCGGCATCGAACACGAGATCGTATTCGCTCGACTTGCCCGCCGCGACCACGTCGAGGCCCAGCACGCGCGCCCACGTCACCCAGCCGATCAGGTTCGACGGCTGGTCGCCGTCCGCCGTCGTGTACACGACGCCCTGGCGCTCCGCCAGCCGCGCGAGCGCGACGCCCGCGACCGAATCGACCTCCTTGCTGACCATCGCGACGTGGCGCTTCGCTTCGAGCGCCGCCACCGCCACGCGATAGCCCACCGACGGATTGCCGGTCGCCTCGACGAGGATGTCCCATTCCGACGACGCCAGCAGCGCGACATCCGCAACCAGCGCGATCTGGCCGGGCGCGAGCGCGGCAACGCTCGCTGCGTCCGTGCATTCGACGAGCGACGCTTCGGCGAAGCCCAGTTCGATACACATCGCGCGCAGGCCGGGAACGTCGAGATCGCACAGCGCGGCGGGCACCAGCCGCTCGATCAGCCGCGTCTGCGCCAGCAGCGTGCGGGCAAAACCGCCCTTGGCGCCGGTCAGCGCGTAGCGCACCGGCTGGACTGTCTGGGCCGGCGACGGCGAGGCGAAGAGAAGCTCGAAATTCATCTTGGGATCCGCGCAAAAAGGCGTGGCCGGCAGATTTTTCCGCCGACGACGGGGAAATAAAGGAAAAAAAGGAACGCGGACAACGTCTACGTCGAATACCGCAGACGTTAACGCTCTTTACCACTCACGTCAATTTTTTTAACACCGTTTAACACGAATCGATCATCGCGCCGTACAATCGATGCACGGAGGGAACACCATGCACACACGCACACGCCGTCCCGTACTGGGATGCATCGCAGACGACTTCACCGGCGCCACTGACCTCGCCAGCACCCTCGTGCGCGGCGGCATGCGCACGATCCAGACCATCGGCGTGCCCGCATCCGCCGTGGCCGAAGACGTGGACGCGCTGGTGGTCGCGCTGAAATCGCGCACCATCGACGCGCAGGACGCCGTCGCGCAATCGCTCGCCGCGCTCGACTGGCTGCGCGCCCAAGGCTGCCGCCAGTTCTTCTTCAAGTACTGCTCGACCTTCGATTCCACCGACGCGGGCAATATCGGCCCGGTCGCCGAAGCGCTGCTCGGCGCACTCGCGGCCCAAGGCAGCGAAGACGACTTCGCCATCGCCTGCCCGGCTTTTCCGGAGAACGGGCGCACGGTGTATCGCGGGCATCTGTTCGTCGGCGATGCGCTGCTGAACGAGTCGGGCATGGAAAACCATCCGCTCACGCCGATGCGCGATCCCAACCTCGTGCGCGTGTTGCAGCGGCAGTCGCAATCAAAAGTGGGCTTGATCGGCAGCGCCACTGTTGCGGCCGGCGCCACGGCCGTGCGTGAAGCCATCGCGCGGCTGCGTGCGGACGGCGTGCGCCTCGCCATCGCCGACGCGCTCACCGACGCCGACCTGCGTACCCTCGGCGAAGCCTGCGCCGACCTGCCGCTCGTGACGGGCGGCTCGGGCGTCGCCATCGGGCTGCCGGAGAACTTCCGCCGCGCGGGGCTGATCGAACCGAACGAACAGGCCGCCGACCTGCCGTCCGTCAGCGGCCCGGCGCTCGTGCTGGCCGGCAGCGCGTCGAAGGCGACCAATGCGCAGGTGGCCGAATGGCAAGCCGCGCGTCCCGCTTTCCGCGTCGATCCGCGTTCACTCGCGCGCGGCGAGGCGGTGGTCGAAGCGGCACTCGCTTTCATCGACAGCCACGCCGGACAGCCGGTCCTGATCTACGCGACGGCCGCGCCCGAGGAAGTGGGCGAAGTGCAGCGCGAACTCGGCGTCGCGGCGGCAGGCAAGCTCGTGGAAGACGCGCTCGCGGCCATCGCGCGTGAAGCGAAAGCGCGCGGCGTGCGCAAGTTCGTGGTGGCGGGCGGCGAGACTTCGGGCGCGGTGGTGCAGGCGCTCGACGTCAACATGCTGCAGATCGGACCGCCGATCGATCCGGGCGTGCCCGTGACGGTCGCACTGGGCGAGACGCCGCTGGTGCTCGCGCTCAAGTCGGGCAATTTCGGCGCACGCGATTTCTTCGCGAAGGCGCTGCGTTATGCCGAGGGAAAACGTTCATGAGCAGCGCGATGATCAACACCGGCAGCGACGCGGCGCTGCGCGAGGAAATCTGCACGGTCGGCGCGAGTCTCTATGCGCGCGGCTACACGGTGGGCAGCGCGGGCAACATCAGCGCGCGCTGCGAGGACGGCTGGCTCATCACGCCGACCGACGCCTGCCTCGGCCGCATGGACCCCGCCGAGATCGCCAAGGTCGATGCGCAAGGCCAGCACGTCTCCGGCGGCCGGCCTTCGAAGACGCTGGAACTGCATCGGCGCATCTACGCGAACAACGCGGACACGCGCGGCGTCGTGCATACCCATTCCACTTCGCTCGTCGCGCTGACGCTCGCGGGCGTGTGGAGCGATGAAGACGTGTTGCCGCCCATCACGCCGTACTACGTGATGAAGGTCGGACATGTGCCGCTGGTGCGCTATCGGCGTCCGGGCGATCCGCAGGTGGCGGCTGAAATCGCGGCGCGTGCGGCTTCGGTGCGCGCCGTGCTGCTGGAGCGCCTCGGTCCGGTGGTATGGGAACGCAGCGTCTCGCACGCGTCCTGGGCGCTGGAAGAACTGGAAGAAACCGCGCGCCTGTGGCTCATGACCACGCCGCGTCCTGAACCGCTCGAACAATCCGCTATCGACGAGCTGTGCAGCACGTTCAACGTGCGCTGGTAGTTTTCCCGCGATGATGCGCATCATCGGCCAGCAGTTGCCGGTGATGCGCCTCGGTTTCCTCGTCGGCGGGGAACATGCATTCGAGGCGCAACTCCTGCGCCGCCACGCTCTGCGGCGTGCCCACCGTCGTGACGAGCGAGAAGTAGCGCAGCACGCGCGCACCGCGTGAAAACACCATCGGAATGACCGGCATGGCCGGCGCGCCCGGCGTCGCGGATGGCTCGTGATGCGTCCGCCAGTCCTGCGGCACGCCGGGATAGCCCAGCAGTTCATCCAGCAGCCGCATGGTGCCCGCGTCCAGCACGCGGCCCACTGACTCGCGCTGCACACGCTGCAGCAGACTGCGCGCGAGGTCTTCCCACTGCATCAGGTGCGGCCGCATGCCGTGCGGATCGAACATCAGATGCAGCATGTTGCGTGGCCCCTTGCGCGCGGCCATGTCGATGAAACAGCCGAAGAAGCGCGGCGCGGCGTCATTGGTCATCAGCACGTTCCAGTGCCGGTCCATCACGATGGCCGGAAACGGTTCGTGCTGGCGCACCACGCGTTCGAGCGCGCGGATCACGCCGTGCATCTCCTGCGCGCTCCAGGGCGCTTCCGAATACATCGGCGCATAGCCCGCTGCGAGCAGCAGCGCATTGCGCTCGCGCAGCGGCACGTCGAGGGTCTGGGCGAGCGTCAGCAGCGTGTCGCGGCCCGGCACGCTGCGTCCGCTTTCGATGAAGCTGATCTGCCGCTGCGAAATGCCTGCGTCCAGCGAAAGATCGAGCTGACTCACGCCGCGCACGTCGCGCCAGTAGCGCAGCAGGTCGCCGAGACCGGAGACCGGCGCCGGGCGGTCGGACCGCGTGTCGTTCATCGGATCTCCTGTTTTTGACGCCATGCGAAGGCTTCGAACTGCGGTTCGAGCGGCGGCTGCGTGACGCTGGCCGCGTAGTTCGTGATCGTCGATGCCGCCACTACCGCAATGACCTCCAGTATCTGCTCGTCGCTGAAGCCCGCTGCGAGAAAGCGTTCCTGGTCGTGCGCCGTGATCCGGCCACGCCTTTCGATCAGCGCGCGCGCCAGCCCTGACAGGGCCGCCAGCGTGGCGTCGCCGGGCAAGGCGCCGTGGCGGATGGCGTCGACATCGGCGGGCGGCACGCCTTCCTTCAGCGCGAGCGCCGTGTGAAACGCGACCGGCCATTCGCTGGCGTTCACCACGGCGTTGGTCAGCAGAAGCGTCTGGATCTGCGGCTCGGTCAGGCTGCTCGCATGCACGCGCTCGAACAGCCCGAGAAAGCCGTTGATCAATACCGGCGATGCCGCCATCGCTCCCGCGATGTTCGGAATCAGGCCGAAGCGTTGTTGCAGTTGCTCGAGCACGGGCCGCGATCGCACCGGTGCGGATGTTGTCGTGTGAATGATGTGGCTGGACATGAATCTCTCCTGTTGGCCAGCGCAGCCGGAATGGCCGCGCGATGACCACACAGTAGTGAGGCGGGCGCGGCGTGCCAATTACATCGCGTGTAATTACGGCGCAACAGATGTTCCGCGCGCAAACGTTTTCCTCCGACTTAAATCCTTGCTCTGCAGAAATTTCGTAACAAACCGTTTCCTCCAGTGAACGCTTAACTTACACTTGCGAACGATTCTCATTCGGAACGTTCCACGTTGCGTCGCCTTCACCCCTCCAGCCAGAAGATCCAGCACGTCATGTCTCATCGCCAAACCCAGGCGTCGAATTGCCGACGCACCGCCGTTTCCCGCGCCGTCCAGCATCTTTTCTTCGGTTTCATCGCCACCTCGGCAACAGCGGGCATCGCTCACGCGCAAAGCGCGGATGCCGCTTCGTCAGTTCAGCCGGCCTCCTTGCCCGCCGTCGTGGTGAAGGGCACGACCACCAGCGATCTGCCCGCGCCCTACGCCGGCGGCCAGGTGGCGCGAGGCGGCGGCATCGGCGTGTTGGGCACGTCGAACGTGATGGACCAGCCGTTCAACACGACCAACTACACCGAGCAATTCATCCAGGACACGCAGGCACGCACGATCGGCGATGTCGTCGTGAACAACGCGTCGGTGCGTACCGAGCAAAGCAGCGGCGGCTTCGGCGACGTGTTCGAGATTCGCGGCTTCGCGGTGCAGGCCACCGATGTCGCCTTGAACGGCCTCTACGGCATGGTCTCGGCGGCGCGCGTGCCGGTGAACCTGCTGGACCGCGTCGAAGTGCTGCAGGGTCCGGGTTCGCTGATGTACGGCATGGGACCGTCGGGCAGCGTCGGCGGCGCGATCAACATCGTCACCAAGCGTGCCGACGACACCCCGCTCACGCGTCTCACCGCGCTGTATCAATCGAAAGGACAGTTCGGTGTCGCAGCCGATGTGGGCCGGCGCTTCGGCGATGAAGGCCAGTTCGGCATTCGCGTGAACGGCCAGATCAAGGATGGGCAGACGAGCATCGCGCACGGCAATCAGCTGCAGGGCGACAGCGCCGTGGGCCTCGACTATCGCGGCAAGAACCTGCGCTGGTCGTTCGATGCCTACAACGTCTCCGAAAACACGGACGAACTCCGCTCGCAGATCGGCCTGGGCACGGCTACCGCGGTGCCGGCGGTGCCGTCGGGCTATGCGAACCTCTATCCCGGCTCGAAGCTCAAGCTGCGCGATTCGGCCGTCATGACGCGCCTCGAATACGACATCAACCCGCACGTGACCGTCTATGGCGCGGCGGGCGAACACTACGGCACGTCGGCGCAGAACTTCCCGGCGGCGAGCGGCATGACCAACGCGGGCAACTTCTCGGTTCGCAACGGCTACTACGACGCCTATAACCGCACGAAGACGATCGATGCGGGCCTGCGCTTCCACTTCGATACCTTCGGCGTGAAGCACACGCTGGTCACCGGCATCACGAGCCTGAACAAGGAAGATGGCTACTTCTACGCGCTCGGAACAGCCGCCCAGGCGGTGCCGTCGAGCCTGTACAACCCGACGCCGCTCCCGCCGATGACCACGCCGCGCGGCGACGCGCAACGCAGCGCGCAGTTGCGTCTGAACAGCCAGCAGGTCATCGACACGATGTCGTTGTTCAATGACCGTCTGCTGATCACGGGCGGCTTCCGCCGTCAGACCATCGGCCTCGACAACTACGATGTGTCGTCGGGCTCGCGCACCGGCACGATCGATCAGCAAGCGATCACGCCGCTCGCGGGTATCGTGTTCAAGCCGCTCAACAACATCTCGGTGTACGGCAACTTCACGTCGGGGCTGACCAACGGCGGCAGCGCGCCCGCCGGTGCGGTGAACGTGGGACAGGTCTTCGCGCCGTACAAGTCGAACCAGTACGAAGCGGGCGTGAAGGCGGACTGGGGACGCGTGATGACCTCGGTGTCGGTCTTCCAGATCTCGCAGCCGAATGGCGTGCTGAACCCGACGACGCTGGTCTACGGTTACGACGGCCGCACCAAGGTGCGCGGTCTCGAACTCGCGGCGTACGGCGAAGTGTTCCGCAACCTGCGCATGATGGCGAGCGCGACCTTCTACGATCCGAAGCTCGAAGGCACCGCTGGCGGCGCGAACGACGGCAACGATCCGGCCGGCGTGCCGAAGTTCGCCCTCAACCTGGGCGCCGACTATGATCTGCCGTGGGTGCCGGGCCTGAGTGTGAATGGCCGCATCATCCACACGGGTGCGCAGTACTACAACGCGACCAACACGCTGCGCCTGCCGTCGTGGACGCGCTATGACGCGGGCCTTCGCTACAGCACGCGCATTGCGAGCAAGGACGTGATCTTCCGCGCCAACATCGAGAACCTGTTCGGCAGCCGCTACTGGATCCAGCAAGGCACGTACATCACGAATGCCGCGCCGCGCACGGTGCTGTTGTCCGCCGAGTTCAACTTCTGACGCTTGCGTTGAGGCGTTTCGAGTGATGAATCAGGCCGGACCTGTACAAGGTCCGGCCTGTTCGCTTGCAAGGCCGCTTCGTTCAGAGCGATGAACGAGGCAGATAACCGCTCGGCCTGCGCCTGAGCCTGCGGCTCATCTTGAGCGCCAGCAACACCGGCTTCGAGATATGCGGACGCAGGATCGCGTGCTTGCGCACGTACTTCGGCACATACCATTCGGAACAGGTGCCTGCATAAAACAGCGCCGCGTCTCCGGCCCGCAGTGAACGCGGCGCCTGCCCCTCCGACGTGACGATCACTTCGCCTTCGATTACATAGATGGTTTCGTCGGCATCGAAATACCATCTGAAGCGGCCGGCCGTGCAATCCCAGACCCACGACGACGTGGTCGTGTCGCGGCTGCGCGACCACTGGCCGCTGCGTGCCACCGGATGTCCTTCGATGATCCACGCGGGATCGATCGGATCGGGCTTCAGCAGGACATCGTCCAGCCGGACGGCCTCGAAAACAGGAGTGTTCATGACTTTCCTTTACCGTGGCTGATGACCGATCATCAGCAGCGCTGAAAGAAGCGCGCGCGTGCGATTCGGTGACAGGGCGAACCTGCAAAGACTTCAGGCTGCCTCGCGTTGCAGTGACATCAGCGATACTGGCTCGTCCTGATGGGCTGTCTTACAAGACACCCATGAAATGAAAACGTTCATCGCGCAGATGCGATTCACGCCGTGCGAACATTTGCAATCCTCATTCCCGCACACGCGTTTTGCTAACCTCTGTCGGCAGATAGCGAGGATGTCGCACGAGTTATGTGCGCCAGCGCACATAACTCGAATTCTTCCGTCAAGTCATTGGAACAGCTCAGGCTGCAGCTCAGGCGAATGCTCGTCGTGAACCTGCACCGGCTTGCGCAGCGACAGTATTTCGTTGCGCACCACGGAGTCGGGATCGAAGCCGCCGGGATTGCGCTGGATCAGCCAGACGCGCCCGTGCGTCGCGAGCGCGGCCCTGACAATCTCGCGATCCTCAGGAATGATCCCGGGCGCGGCGACATTGCTCATGTACGGCCGCTTCAGTCCGATCGCGGGAAACGCCGAAGGCATGACGAGCACGTCTGGGAAGTCGCGATAATTTTTCGCGTAATACTGCACGGCCACGTCGACTTCATTCGGACTGACAATCAGCAGGTCGCCGCTGCGGCGATGATTCGCGACATCCGCCACGCTTGCGCGGAAGTCTTCCTGTACGCCGCGATACAGCTGCACCGCCTGCACGCCGGACAGCAGCAACAACAGGATGAGCACGCCGAGGCGAATGCGGTTGCGCGGCAACGCCCACACGATGCCGAGCGCCGTCAGGAACATGATGGGCGCGGCCATCCACTCGAACAGGCGGTCCATGAAGATGGGCCGTACGAGCACGCTATAAGCGACGATGAACACGAAGGGCAGCAGCAGGACGATCGCCACATGCACCGCCACGGCGCGGCAGGTGCGCCACAGGATCAGCCATGCCCCGGCACAGAGCAGCAACACGGGCAGCAGCGTGAGCCGCGCGCCGGCCGCCAGCGACCATGCCTTGAGGAAGTCGACCCATTCGAGCTTGACCCAGAACGACGACTGCACATACTTCGTTGCGGCAATCAGGAAGTGGACGTAAGGCGACCACAGCGCCAGCGCCACCAAGAATGGCGCCCCGATGATCAAGGCCGCCATGAGGCGGTTGCCGCGCGCCCAGCCGAGCGTCGCGACCAGCATGCCAAGCCCGACTGCAAAGGCAACGAGCACCGCCGTGTTGTGCGACCACAAGGTCCCGCATGCGGCAAGCGCAAGCACCACCAGCGCGGGCAGCAATCGTCCTCGTTGAGGTGCAGCATTGCCTTCTTCCGGTGCGCGGCTGTCGGTGAGTTCCCTCAGCACGATCACGGAACAGAGGATGGCAACGGTTGCCGCGAAGGCTTCGAACGCGTAGGGACGCGCCAGTTCGCCATAGAGGATGCTGCCCTTGTTGGCCGCGATGAGCAGCCCCGCGATGAGCCCCGCGCGCTCGATCACCGGACCCGCGCGCAACAGCCTGCCGCTCAAGGCGACGACCAGTACGGTGGCCGTGCTGATGATGACCGATGGCACACGCACCGAGAATTCGGAGTCGCCGAACCAGCCGATCCATATCTTGAGCAGCGAGTAGTACATCGGCGGATGAATCTCATACAGCGGGACGACGTGCCATAGCTCGTACCATGGCCGCGCAGCGAACCATACGCTGTAGGCCTCGTCCATTTGCAATGAGCGGCTGCCCAGCGTAATCAGACGCAAGGCAAGCGCAAGCAGCCCGATCGCGATACAGATGCCCCAGAAAGCACGGCCGGACAGCGGCCTGCTTCCACACAGTAAATCGTTTATGAACGTGCCGGCCTTGCCGGACGAAACGGGCATGGAAGCGTTCGGCGCAAGTTCAGGCGAACGCGGCGAGCTGGCGGAGGGTCTCTCCATCGAAACTCCCTGGATGACGTATTCATCAGTTCTGAGGCTGCCCACGTGTGTGTGGCGCGGCGAGACCGGAAGCAACAATCGGGCACGCGCTGAAACGTTTGCGCACCGGGTTTCATACGAAGAATTGCGATCCGCTGTTGTGCTGGCGTTGCGTGAAGCTTTGAAGATGCAGAGCGGCGGAACGGGTGCGGTCTGACTATGCGCAGACTAGCGCGCATATTGTGAAATTTACGGGCTCGATTGAAACGATGGACTGTGTCCCGCGCAGCCTCGGCGTGGATATCGAACTTTTACGGCAGACAGAAAAGCAATGCAAGGCACGTACGTTCATGTACCCCGCCACTACGCACGCCGAGGAAACGCAGTCCGCCATCCCAAACCTTCGAGTGTCGATACCCGCGGCCGATATTCACAACCGATCCAGCCATCATAGTCATGACCGCGAATGCACGCTGTCAGTTCCTTCCATGGCATGTCGCCGGAACCGGGTTCATGGCGACCCGGCACATCGGCGAACTGAACATGAGCGATATGTCGCGCGTGGAGCGCGAACTGCTCCACCACATCCTGTCCCATCATGCGGCAGTGATAGGCATCGAACAGCAGGCGCACATTCGATGCCCCGCTCTCTTCGATCATCTGGCTCGCATGATCGAGGTCACGCAGGAAGTAACCCCGCGCATCGGTCTGATTGAGGCATTCGAGCAATAGCGTGACGCCGCTGTCTTGCGCGGCATCGGACGCCCAGCGCAGGTTTTCACGAAACGTAGCGCCGGCCTGGTCGCGTGACACGTCTGCGGGAACGAGACCCGCCATCACATGAACGAGCGGACAGCGCAGTTCCGCCGCATAACGCAGCGCCCGCTGCACGCCCTCGCGAAAGCGCTCGCGTTCGCCAGGCATGCACGCGAAGCCATTGGCGCCTGGCTGGCCCGGCATGGCCGCCGGCGTATTGATGAGCACCTGTTCGAGGCCGGTCGCGGAAAGCTTCGCGCGGAGCGTGGCCGCATCGAATTCATACGGCGATGCGTACTCCACCGCGGCGAAGCCCGCCTTCGCCGCCGCCTCGAAGCGCTCGATGAAAGGCAGTTCAGTGAACAGCCACTTGAGGTTCGCGCAGAATCGCAAGGGCTCGGCTTCGCTCGCGACCGTCATCACGCCGCCTCGCGCAATGCGACGATCAGCTCGATCTCCACCGGCGCGCCATGCGGCAATTGCTGCACGCCGATCGCACTGCGCGCGTGCGCGCCGATGGTGCTGCCGAGTTCGTCGATGAACACGCGCGACGCGGCATCGATCACCTTGCCCTGCGCCGTGAACTCGCTCGTGCAGGCGACGAAGCCCGTCAGCTTGACGATGGCCGCGATGCGTTCACGCGAACCCAACGCGCGTTCGAGCGCGGCAAGACACGCGCGCGCCGAAAGCGCCGCAGCGGACTCGGCGTCTTCCAGGTTCACGGCATCGCCCACCCTGCCGCGGTACTTCAATTCGCCCTGTTCGCGCGGCAATTGCCCGCTGACGAACGCGAGCGTTCCTACTACCCTCACCGGCGTGAGCAGCGTGCTCGGCGCCTGTGCATTCGAAGCTGTCATGGCGTCGGCCCTCAATAGACAGAGCGTGAAAGATCGATGCCGAAGTACTGCTTCCAGATCGCGTTGAGCTTGCCGTTCTGCAGATTGCTCGCGACCCAGGAATCGAGCCATCCCTGCATGGCGGCGTCATCCTTCTTCAGGCCGATTGCCAGCGGATCTTCCGCCACCTGGAACTGATACTCGAAGTTGGCGTCCGGGCTGGCCTGCTTGACGGCGAGCGCATCCGCCAGCGCGGCCACAAAAATGCTCTGCTGGCCCGATGAAACCGCCGTGCGTTCCGTCGCTTCGTCGAGATAGCGCACGATGTTCACATCCTTGACGTTCTTGTCCTTGATGGCCGCGACGAGATCGAGGTCGGCGGTCGTGCCGCGCGCGGTCGCCACCGTCTTGCCGGACAGGCTCGTCACATCCTTGAGCGTGTTCTTGCCGGGCGCAACCACGAAGATCGGCTCGGTTGCGTAGGCGCGGCTGAAGCCGATGACCTTTTTGCGCTCGTCGGTCACGGAGAACGAAGCGATCACGATATCCGCCTTGCCCGTCAGCAGGAACGGAATGCGGTTGGGTCCGTTGACGGGCACGACATTGAGCTTTACGCCCAGGTCCTTGGCGATCAGGCGCGCGATATCGAGGTCGGTGCCGGTCTGCACGGCGTTCTTGTCGATCATGCCGTAGGGCGGATGCGTGAAGTCGATGCCCACGTTGATCGTGCCGCGCGACTTGATGTCCGAGAGCGTGTCCGCCCGAACCACGCCGGTCGTCACACATAAGGCCAGCGCAAGCGTCAACAGGCCTTTGAGGTTGCTTTTGAAGGTCATTTCATGTGCCTCTGGAAGAGAGATAAACAGGAACTACAAGCCGTTGCCGACGAAACACTGAAGCTCGGTCGAACGGGGCGAAGCAAGCATCTCCGCGCCGCCCTGCTCCCAGATCACGCCGTCGTTCATGAAGACCACCTTGCGCGCCACCGAGCGCGCGAAGGCCATTTCGTGCGTGACGATCAGCATCGTCATGCCGTCGTGCGCCAGCCGCTCCATCACGCGCAGCACTTCGCCGGTCAGTTCCGGATCGAGGGCCGAGGTCACTTCGTCGAAAAGCATCACCGCGGGCTGCATGGCAAGCGACCGTGCAATGGCCACGCGCTGCTGCTGACCGCCCGACAGTTCATGCGGATACGCCGCCCCGCGCGCGCCGAGTCCTACCTGGTCCAGCACGTGCGCCGCCAGTTCGTTCGCTTCCGCGCGTCCGGTCCGCCTGACCTTGAGCGGTGCGAGCGTGATGTTCTGCTGCACGGTCAGATGCGGAAACAGGTTGTAGCTCTGGAACACGATGCCGACATCGAGCCGCAACGCGCGCAGATCCACCTCGGCAGCGTCGAGCCGGTGTCCGCAGACTTCGAGCGAGCCGCCGCTGATGCGCTCGAGACCGTTCACACAGCGCAGCGCCGTGCTCTTGCCTGAACCGGAGCGGCCGATCAGCGCGATCACCTCGCCGCGCTGCACGTCTAGATCGATGCCCTTCAACACTTCCGTCGAGCCGTACGCCTTGCGCACGCCGCGGAAACTGACCATGGTGTTCATTGTGTGGAGTCTCCCGTGGAGCGCGCGCCGAAGCGGCCGGCACGCTCCAGATGCACGCTGATGCGCGCGACCGGATAACAGAGCAGGAAATACACGCCGGCCGCGAGCGTGAAGATGAGGAACGGTTCGAACGTGGTGTTGTTGACCATGCGCGACGAATAAGTCAGCTCACCCATGCCGATCACCACTGCATACGACGTGTTCTTGATGAGCGATACGATGAAGCCGACCGTCGGCGGCACCGAGATGCGCAATGCCTGCGGCAGGATCACATAGCGCATGCGCTGCAGGTACGAGAGCGCCAGCGATTCGCCCGCCTCCCATTGCGTCGCGGGCACGGCGAGAATCGCGCCTTTCCAGATCTCCGCGAGATAGGCACCGGCGTTGATGGCGAGCGCGATCGAGGCCGCGATCACCGGCAGCACATCGAAGCCGAAGAGCCCGATGCCGAAGTACGCGACGAACATCGCCACCGGCAAGGGAATGCCCTGCAGCATGTGCACGTAAGCGCGGCTCAGCGCCAGCGCCACGCCGCGCGACGACACCAGCATCAGCGCCACCGGCAGACCGATCAACGCGCCGCCCAGCGCGCCCGCGACCGACAGTTCCAGCGTGGAGAGCGCGCCCTTCAGCATGAAGGCCAGTTGCGCATCGGTGAGATTGAAGAAGCTCATGAGCGTGCTCCCCGCGCGCCGGTCATGCGCAGGCGCGGGAACAGCGCACCGCCTGCCGCGAGCAGCAGCCAGCGCAGTGCGCTCGCCAGCGCGAGATAGGCGACGGCGATGACGACATACGCCTCGAAGCCTCGAAAGGTGATGGACTGGATGAGATCGGCGACGCCCGTCAGTTCTTCCGCCGATATCTGCGACATGATCGACGTGGCCAGCAACATGAGAATGAACTGGCTCACCAGCGCGGGATACATCTTCTCGATGGCCTGCGGAATCTCGACGTGCCACAGCACCTGGCGGCGCGACATCGCCAGACAAGAGGCCGCTTCGATCTGCCCGTGCGGCACGGCTTCCAGTCCTGCGCGCATGATCTCGGCGGTATAGGCGCTGACGTTGACGACGAGCGCGACGATGGCCGCGCCGAACGCCGGAACATGCAGACGGATCGCGGCCAGTCCGAAGAAGATCCAGAACACCTGCAGCACGAGCGGTGTATTGCGGATGACTTCCACATAGGCGCGGATCGCGCGTGAAACGGCCGCGCTTCCGTGCAGACGCCCGACAGCCATCACGATGCCGAGCACGAAGCCGGGCAAGGTGGCGATCAGCGTCATGCGGATCGTGAGCCAGACGCCGTAGAGCAGATCGCGCCAGTACTCGTGCAGGAAACTGAAGTCGAAGTGATAGTTCATGATGAACGCTCCGATGAAGATCGGTCGAGACATTCGAGGCCGTGGCGGACATAGGCGCTGCGGGCAAGCGGCGCATCCAGCCAGTTCAACAGGGCTTCGGCTTCCGGACGCCGCGTCGCGTTCGCGAACGCTGCGATGGAGAAGCGGGTATGGGACTGGACCTCGTCGGGCAACGGGCCGGCTATCCGGATGCCCTTCACGATCGCCAGTTCACTCAGCTGCTGGATGGCCAGGTCCGCTTCGCCGCGCACGATGCATTCGCCCGTCAAGCCTTTCGGGATCACGGTCGCCTTTGCATTGATGCGTTCCGCGATGCCCATGCGTTCCAGCAAGTCCGCGAAGTACACGCCGCTTGCGCCGGTGCGCGAGTACGCCACGGAACGCGCGTCGAGCAGCGCATGACGAAGATCGCCGGCCGTGGCAAGCGGCGGCAGCGGCGCGTCGTGCGCCACCGCCACGCCGATGCCCGTGCGCACGATCTGCCGCGCGCCATGCGGGCTCAACACCCCTTGCGCAATCAGGTCGTCGATGCACGCGCTCACCGCGATCATCACGTCCGCGCGTTCGCCCTGCGCGATGCGCTGGATGAGGACATTCGTCGGGTCGAAGACAGGCTCCACGTTCGAGCCGAATTGCGCTTCGAACGCCGGCAGCACTTCTTCAGCCAGCGCACCCTGCACGGCCAGCGTGCTCATCAGCACGAGCGGCGTTCGAGAACGAGTCGGGTTCGTCATGTCGATATCTCCCCTACAGTCCGAGACGGCTTCTGAGTCGCCGCACCGCGCTTTCCGGCGCAGCAAACACCGGCACGCGAACCGCCGCGCTGACCCGCTCCAGCGCGCGCGACGTCGAGAAATGCGCGAGCAACACGGCGTCGTAGCCTTCGAGCTTCGCGGCCTCAAGCGCCACGAGTTCGTTGTGCGCGTCCGCATCGCCGGCACGCAGACGCGTCATTGCATCAGCGACGACGAAGGCGTCCAGCGTCGCCTCCACGCCGAGCCGCGCGGCCTCCTCCGCGAACTCGGCCTGCATCGTCGGCAACGCGGGCGCGAACGTGGCGAGCATCGCGAACCGGCGTCCGCATGCGAGCGCATCCTGGAACATTGCGTCGTTCGGCTTGCAGACCGGCACCGGCAACGCGCGGTCCGCAGCCTCGATGGCCGGCCCGAACGCCGAACACGTCGCGAGGATTGCATCGGCGCCGGTAGCATGGGCGTAGCGCACCAGATCGACGAAGCGCTGCGCGAGCGCCGGCGTCAACTCCTCGGACTGCGCGCGGGCGGTGGTCAGGCCGTCGTCGAGCAGGTTCGACAGGCGCGCTTCCGGCCACATCGAAGCGAACGCCCGCACGACCGGTTCGATCGCCACCGGCGTGGCATGCAGCAGGACAATGGACGGGTCGGGTCGCATGAGCGTTGCCTCAGACCGGGACGCCCGACGCCGCGCCGCGCGCGACCAGCGCGCTGATGCCGTCGATGATCGCCACGTGATCCTCCAGCGGCAGGCGGTCGATCGTCATCTGCAACTGCCCGAGACGGTCCACACGGCTGTCGTCGATGGCCTGTCCGATCTGCACCGCGGCCTCCAGCACCTGATGTTCGAAGGCGCCGTTGAAGTGCGTCAGCAGGCGCGTAGCGAGTTCGGGCCGCAAGCCCGCGATCGCGCCCAGCAGTCCATAGGCGCCCCAGTTGGCGACACCCGACACGATCAGATAGTCCGCCGGGGTGCGCGCGGCGATCAGCGGCCCGTTCGGAATGTCCTGCTCGACGATCTCCTTCGGCAACACGCCCATGCCGATCTCGTTGCCGCCGTCGCCGATGCCGATGGTCTTCCACGGCGCGGTCCAGCCTTCATCGGTGAAGAGATAGTCGAGCGCGGCGGTGTCGTCGGAGATGTCCCATCCGTGCTCGCGATGCGCGCGTCCGTCCGAGCCGAGCGCGCAGCGTTCGATGGCGACCAGATGCGTGAGCGGATGCTCCGCCGCTTCGAGCCGCGCGCGGAGATCACGCACGGCCGAATCGTCGACCGCCACGACTTCCAGGCCCACCTTGCCCGGCAGCACTTTCGTCACGGCCCATGCGGCTTTGGCGCAGGGCGCGTCGGTGATGACCGTCACGCGAATGCCCGCTTCCACGAGACCCGCGGCCAGTTGCGCCATGCCGTTGAGTCCGTCGGTTTCCGGCGAGGGCGGCTCGGCATGGCGCACGAAGAATCCGCACACGATGCCGACATGCGGCGAGGCATGCGTTGCGATGGACTCGGCCGCGCGGGCGAGGTTGCCCCTGGCGAATGCCACGAGACGGCTGATGTCGCGCCGGACCTTTTGTCCGACGAGCGTTTCGATGCCTTCAATGGTTTCTGTCATGCGATGTCCCTGTCCTTCGAGTCGTGGAAGCGGCGTTCAAGCGCACCTCGAAGGCCGCTCCGAAGCACCGTTGGAGCAAACATAGCACGCTAATATACGTGGCGTATACTTTTCAAAATAACGTACTTCTGGCTCGCTCGAAGGCTTTCATGACGCGGATTCCGGGTCGATACGGAATTTCTATATACTTGCCGTATATGTAAATTCCGACGATTTGTCGCAGGAGAGCAGGTTCATGCCCAGAACACGTGCCGCAACGGCGAAGAGCGCGCGTAAGACCACCATGCGAAAGAAGGGTGAAGAGAAGGTGCAGGCTTTGCCGGAAGACGCCGTCGACGGCGCGGCGGGAGAAGCGTCGATGAGCCAGACCGATGCCGCGGTGAACGCCATCCGGTCCCGCATCATCGACTTGTCGATTCCGCCGGGCAGCCGTATCGACGAACCGATGCTGCTCAACGACTTCATGCTCGGCCGCACGCCCGCGCGGGAGGCGGTCAACCGGCTGGTGGCGGAAGGCTTCGTGAATATCCTGCCGAATCGCGGCGGGACCTTTGTGCGCAAGCTGGACTTCGAGGAGATCGGCGAGATTCTGGTCGCGCATCAACTGGCGGAGAACATCCTCGCGCAACTGATGCGGTTCGAACCGGGACTGGCCGACGACCTGTCAGCCATCCAGGCGCAGTATGTGAAGCAGGTGGAAGCGCGCGCGTTCCTCAACATCACCGCGCTGAACGAGCGCTTTCACATGCGGATGAATCAGGCCGTGCGCAACGGCTTCTTCTATGAGTTCGCGCAATCGACGCACCGTCATGTCAGGCGGCTGCTGGTGCATCTCTACAAGATGGAAGCCGAAGCGACGCCCGACGAACAGAACGCACAGTTCGATCTGAACCTGCGCGAACACGAGCAGATCATCGATATCGTGAAACGCAAGGATCGCGCGGCCCTGGTGCAGTATCTCCCTGCGCATGCGCGAGCGACGCAGGATCGCTTCCTGCATCTGCTTGAAAGCCGCAACGCGCCGCACTTCGAGCTGGATATGAAGACGCCCGATTAGCGATCGCCTCGTCAGGCGCCGGCAGCGGACGTTACTGCGCCGCTTCCGCCTGCGCGCGTTCGAGATCCGCGTGGGCGTCATCGACCTTTCTCTGACGCTCGGCGATTTTCTTCGCGCTCTTGCCGTCCGCTTTCGCCTCGCGCAAATCGCGCTCGCGTTCGGCCAGCTTCTGCTGAGCCTGCGTCACCTTGCGTTGTGCCTGGTCTTTGAGCAAGGCATCGGTGCAATTCGCGTTCATTTGCGCGAGCGCAGTTTCCAGTCCATCGACGCGCTGCTTGTTGCCATGCGCCTGGGCATAGGCAATCTCCTGCTCCAGTGAACGGCGCTTGGCGTCGCAGCCGCCTGCCTGCGCGTGGCACACCACAGGAAGGAGGGCGATGCCGAATGCAATGGCCTTGATGGTCGTGTTCACGAAAGGGCTCCAGTCAACGGGTTCGACTGATACTACGTCGAAACGCGGTTACGAGTCTGCTGTTCCACTGCGCCCTGCCGGCTCTCGATCACGCCGCGCGTGCGCTGTGAAATCCGCGCGGCCGCCTCCTTGACCGATTCGACGATGCGCTCCAGGTTCACGAACTCCAGACGCTGCGTGGGCACGATCACCGCAAGCGCGGCGACCGCCTCGCCCGAATCGTCCGTGAACAGCGGCGAGCCCACTGCCGACACGCCGGTCTCCAGTTCGTCCCTCGACAAATAGAAGCCTGCCCGGCGAATCTTGAGCAGCGCGCCGCGAAACGCGTCGAGCGAATCGCCGAGGCCGCTTTGCGCGATGTCTTCGGCGTAGTGCTCGAACAGCGCCGCGAGCTTGGCCTTGGGAAAGGTCGACAGGATGGCCTTCGACGCCGCGCCCAGGAACAGCGGGCGCGGACGCCCGCGGCCGTAGCGGAGATCCAGCGAGGCATCGTGCGTTTCCCGATGCGTGTCCACGAGTTCGTTCCCGTACCAGCGCGACATCACAATGTCGAAACCGGTGTGCTCGCTCAACTCGTGCATGACCGGCTGACCCGCCGCCAGCAGCGGATCCGACATGCGCAAGTGATAGTCGAGCTTGATGATGCGCGGACCCAGGCCATAGTCGCCTCCCGCGAACCGCACGAGCAGGCCTGCATCGACGAGCTCGCGGACATAACGGTACGCGGTTGGAATCGAGCAATCGAGTTCCGCCCCGACGTCTTCCGCCGACAGAAACGGCCTGGCTTCCGAAAACAGTTCGAGGATGGATAAGAGTCTGGTGATGCTCGACATCTGGACAAGGGATCCCGTGGACGTGAATGGATTATAGCGAGCGCTGCCTTCGTCCCTGCCCCTGCGCGCCGCGCCTTCACACCAGTCCCATGCGCTTCGCCATCTCGGCCTGCCAGACACTGCGCGGACGAAAGCCCGGCAGCGTCTGTGCGTGACGCTCGACTTCCGCCATCAGTTTGGCATCCGGCAGGCTGAAGTCGACCGGCACGCGCATGGGCTGGTCGACATACCACGGCGTGTCGATGAACAACTCCAGGCGGTTGCCCTCGGGATCGCGCGCGTAGATCGACACCGCGTTTCCGTGCGTCACCGGATGAATGTCTTCGAGCGCTTCCTCCTTGAACCGGCGATGAAACCGCCTGAGCGTGGCGAGGCTGTCCGCCTCCAGCGAAATCTGGTTGATCGGATTGAACGCGAGATGCGCAGGCCGTCCGCTCGCGAGAACGATCTGGTGATGCACCGCCGGGTCGCGGCTCAGGAACACCAGCCGCACTTCGCCGTTCGGTGTCTGCAACGTGCCGCGATCGGTCACGGTGAACTCCAGCACGCGCGCATAAAAGTCTTCGAGACGTGCCAGATCATTCACGTAAAAGCCCATGTGGCTCAGTGAAAGTCCCGGCCGCTTCTGCTTGATCCCATCCATCTTCGTCTCCAGTAGTGATAAACCCTTAAGAAAAATACGTTGTCTCGCTTGGTAAATCCAGTTTATTCTCAAAATACGATAATTGCACAAGTTTTTTTCGACAAGCCCAGCAGCTTAGCCAACCTCTTTATCACTGGAGCATCAATGAAACTCGTCAGCTTCTCGACCTTGCAGGGTTCCTCGTTCGGCATCGTGCGGGACAAGGGCGTCTTCGATCTGGGCGCGCGTCTCGGCGGACGCTTCGCCGACCTCAAGGCGCTGCTTGCCGCCGACGCACTGAGCGAGGCGGCGCGCGCCGCGCAGGACGGTGCGCCTGACTACACGCTCTCTGACGTGAGCCTGCTGCCCGTCATTCCCAATCCGCAGCAAATCTTCTGCGTGGGCCTGAACTACGCCGAGCACGTGCGGGAAACGAATCGCGAGACCACCGAACAGCCGGTGATCTTCATGCGCCTGCCGGCCTCACAGGTTGGACACGGACAACCGATGCTGCGTCCGCCCGAGTCGCAGCAGTTCGACTACGAAGGCGAGATTGCAGTGATCATCGGACGCGGTGGACGGCGCATCGCCGCAGCGGACGCGTGGCATCACATCGCGGGCTATGCCTGCTACAACGACGGTTCGGTGCGCGACTGGCAGCGCCACACCACGCAATGGGGACCGGGCAAGAACTTCTACCGCACCGGCGCTTTCGGCCCGTGGATGGTCACGAGCGACGAGCTTGGCCCCGACACCTTGATGACGCTCGTCACCCGCCTGAACGGACAGGAAGTTCAGCGCGCGACCACCGACATGCTGATTCACGGCATCGCAAAACAGATTGCCTATCTCTCGACCTTCACGCCGCTCTTTCCCGGCGATGTGATCGTGACCGGCACGCCGGGCGGCGTCGGCGCGAAGCGGACTCCGCCGCTTTTCATGAAACCGGGCGATGTCGTGGAAGTGGAAGTGGACCGCATCGGCGTGCTGTCCAATCCGGTCGCGGACGAAGCGTAAATGCGCCCGGCGTCTCTTCAGGCGGAGTTGAACATGGCAGATCAAATCATCCCCACGCATACGTGCGAGTACGACGTCGCGATCATCGGCCTCGGACCGACCGGCGCCACGCTGGGCAACCTGCTCGCGCTCCAGGGTTTGCGGGTGCTCGTGCTGGAGCGCGACAAGGACATCTTCGGGCTGCCTCGCGCGCTGCATTTCGACGGTGAATGCATGCGCGTCTTCCAGACCCTCGGCATCGCCGATGCGCTGCTGCCCAATCTGTTCGTCGGTCCGGGCATGAAGTTCGTGAACGCGCAGGGCCGGTTGCTGATCGACTGGCAGCGTCCGACCTGCATCGGACCGCACGGCTGGTGCGCCAGCTACAAGTTTCATCAGCCCGAACTCGAAAACGCGCTGCGCGACCGTCTGGCGCGGCAGGCGAACGCCGACGTGCGCTTGCGTCACGAGGTCTTCGCGCTCGACGAAACCGCCGAAGGGATCCAGCTGCGCTTCGAGGACACGAGTTGCGGCAGGTTCGGCCGCGCCACTGCGCGTTATGTAGTGGGCTGCGACGGCGCACGTTCCATTGCGCGGCGCTTCATGGGCACCGAACTGACCGATCTGAAATCGCACGAACGCTGGGTCG
This sequence comes from Caballeronia sp. LZ032, assembly GCF_031451315.1. Lineage (NCBI taxonomy): Bacteria > Pseudomonadati > Pseudomonadota > Betaproteobacteria > Burkholderiales > Burkholderiaceae > Caballeronia > Caballeronia sp. LZ032. Next base: position 215,636 of record NZ_JARUXP010000003.1, on the reverse strand, counting down.
TGGTGGACGTGATGCTCGACGCGCCCCGCCCCGATCTCGGCGACTACTCGATCCAGTATTGCGACCCGGCCCGCCCGTGCACCTACACGCGCGGTCCTGGCAACCGGCGTCGCTGGGAAATCATGGTGATGCCCGACGACGACCCCGCGCAGCTCTCTTCCTCCGACTGGCTGTGGGACAAACTGGCGCGCTGGGTCACGCCTGCCGATGCGCGGCTCGAACGCTCGGCGCTCTACACGTTCCATTCCGTCGTCGCTCGCGGCTGGCGGCGCGGCGCCTTGCTTCTGGCAGGCGACGCGGCGCACCAGACGCCGCCCTTCATGGGACAGGGCATGGCCGCGGGCATTCGCGATGCATCGAATCTCGCGTGGAAACTCGGCGCCGTGCTGCGCGGCGAAGCATCCGAATCCCTGCTAGACACTTATGAATCGGAACGCTCGCCACATGTGCGCGAGTTCATCGAAACCGCCGTGCAACTCGGCGCCGTGATCCAGATGACGCATCCCGATCTGGCGAATGCCCGGGACCGCGACATGGCCGACGCCATCCGCCGTTTCGTCACGCCGCAACCGCAGCTTGGACCCGGCGCGTGGCAGGAGGACGCATCGGGCACTGCAGGGCACGTCGCGCCGCAGCCTCGCCTCGACGACGGCCGGCTGCTCGACGACACGGTCGGTTATCGCTTCGCGCTGGTCGCGCTGCCGGGCGTGCTCGCCGCCTGCCCGGATCTGCACGAACCGGCGGCGCAGGCGGACCTCGTGCTCGTCGAGAGCAACGCGGCTCCGGTGCGCGATTGGCTCGCAGCGACAGGCGCGGTCGCCGTGCTGCTGCGGCCCGACCGTTACGTGTTCGGCGTCGCACCGGACCTGCAGGCCGTGGACGGTCTGCTCGCCCGCGCTTTGCCGCGGTATCGCATGGAACACGCCTGAACGCATCGCGCATTTTGTGCACGTCGTGCATTGGACACAGAAGCCAGTCTTACGGAGAAATCATGGAGACAACCCGCAATCCCATCGGCGAGACCGGCGGCGCGCCCGCGCCGGGACTGTCGCGCGCGCAGTGGAAGATGATCCTCATCGCGAGCCTCGGCGGCTCGCTGGAGTTCTACGACTTCATTGTGTACGGATTCTTCGCCCATCACATCGCGGCGCAGTTCTTCCCGAACGCGTCCGCGCTGCTGAGCATGCTGGCCGCGTTTTCCGTGCTGGCGATCGGCTATGTGATCCGCCCGCTCGGCGGCATCGTGCTGAGCAGCTGGGGCGACCGCTTCGGCCGCCGCCCGGTGTTCATCGGCTCCATCATCGTGGTCACGACCGCGACCCTCTGCCTCGGGGTGTTGCCGAACTTCCAGAGCTGGGGCATCACGGCATCGATCGCGCTGATCGTGCTGCGCATGATCCAGGGCTTCTGCGTCGGCGGGGAAATGCCCGGCGCCATCACCTATGCGGTGGAGGCCGCGCCGCGACGGGCTGGTCTTGCCGCAGGCATCATCATCTGCGCCGTCAACGTGGGCGTGCTGCTCGCGACGATCGTCAATCTCGTCATCCAGACGGTGCTGTCGAGCGCAGATGCAGCAGCGTACGGCTGGCGCGTCGCGTTCCTGTTCGGCGGAGTGTGCGGGATCGCTTCGTGGTGGATGCGGCGCAATCTCGACGAATCACCCGAGTTCAGGAGAATGCATGGCGCCGTGAACCGGCAGCCGTTTCGCGAAACCTTGCGGCATCACGGCAAGGCGGTCACGGCCGCGGCGCTCACCATCGCGGTGATGGCCGGCGTCAACGGCATCCTGTACGGACACATGCCGGCCTATCTGGTGCAGCAGCTTCACTATGCGCCGAAGACCGCGGCGCTCGCGCAGAATGCCTATCTGATCGTCAGCTCGTTCGGGCTGCTCGCCGCCGGCTGGCTGGGAGACAAGGTGCCGCGCCGCCATCTCCTGCGTGCCTCGGCCGCGCTGCTTGTGCTCTTGAGCTATCCGTTCTATCAGGCGCTCGTCGGCCACACGGTCAACCTGATGGTGCTGTTCGTGCTCGCAGGCGTGGTGTTCTCGCTCGCCAGCGGAACCTGGGCGTCCGTGCTTGCCGACCAGTTTCCCACCCAGGTACGATTCAGCGGCATCGCGCTCTCGTATAACGCGTCGGTGCTCGTGTTCAGCGGCTTCGCGCCCTTGCTGGCGACCATGCTGATTCGCGAAACCGGCTCGCTCGCCGCGCCGGCTTACTTCGTGATCGGGGCCTGCGGCATCGCCTTGATCGCAAGCTTCGCACTGCCCGCCGGCCGCACGGCATCGCCCGGCGAATTGCCGACGCATCGGCTCGAAGGCGAGCCCATGCACTGACGCGTCGTCCGTGCGGCCATCAAAGGAAAACCGCTCCATGATATGCAAACGTCTTCCCGCGTTCGACCGGACCGCCGCCAGCGAAACACAGCGCGCCGTTCTCGACGAGATCGAGAACGGTCCGCGCGGCAATCTGGATGGTCCTTTCCTGAGCTGGATCCACAGTCCGGCGCTGGCCAGCCACGCGCAGCGGCTCGGCGCATTCTGCCGTTATGAAACAGGGTTGCCGTTGCGGCTCTCGGAGCTGGCAATTCTGGAGGTGGCGGCGCACTGGCGCTCGCAGGCCGAGTGGCACATTCACCATCCGATCGCGCTGAAGGCCGGCCTGCCCGCCCACGTAGCCGAAGCGCTTCGCCAGGGAACGGCTCCGGCCTTCGACGATGACGACGATCGCCTGATCCACACCTTCGCAAGGGAATTGAACGAGACGCGCCGGGTGTCCGATGAGACCTACGAGCGGACCGTTGCGCGGTTCGGCCATGTGATCGTGGTCAACCTGACCGGCTTGCTCGGTTACTACACGCTGGTCGCGATGACCTTGAACGTCTTTGAAAATCGCGCGCAAGGGCAGGTCGAACTGCCCTTTCCGGATTGAGCCCGTGCCGGGATCGTTCGGCAGCGGGCTGGCTACCCGTCAGGCGATCACTTCCTTCGACCACCCCGCGAACCACTTGCGGAACAGCTCATACTGCGTCTCGGCATAGCGGCGCTGGGCTTCGCTGAGCACATCGGTTTCGTTGAAGTGCAGCGTGTATTCCTTGTCGCCGTTGAGCACCATCAGATACTTGTAGTACAGCACCAGATCGGTTCCTTCGTCGAACGACGACAGCACGGCGAGCGCCGCCTCGAGTTCGCGCGCCTGGCGACGCGCGGTGACATCGCCCTTCGCCGCCTTGCCGCACAGGTCCACCAGCAGCAGCACTTCACGCGGCAGCGCGTTGCCGATACCGGTGATCGCACCCGTGGCGCCGCAGTTGACGAAACCATGGAAGACCTGCGTATCGACGCCTGCCATCAGCGTGACGGTGTCGTCCTGGCTGGTGATGTGCTCGGCGGCATAACGCATGTCCGCGGCGCCGCCGAATTCCTTGAAGCCGATCAGATTCGGGTACTTCGCGCGCAGTTCGAAGAACAGGTCAGCGCGCGTGGCGAAACCGTAGTACGGGCTGTTGTAGATCACGGCCGGAAGCGCGGGAGCTGCTTCGAGGATCGCGGAGAAATGCGCCTTCTGCGCAGCCGCCGATGCGCCGCGCGACAGCACGCGCGGAATCACCATCAGCCCGTGTGCGCCGACCTTGGCTGCGTGAGCCGCATGCGACACCGCTTCCTTCGAGTTCACCGCGCCCGTGCCGACGATGGTCGGCACACCGGCGGCCACGAGGCGCGCCACGCCTTCCTGGCGCTGCGCTTCGGTCAGGAGCGGCCAGTCGCCCATCGAGCCGCAGTAGACGACGGCGTTCATGCCCAGGCCGACGAGCTCGCGCCCTTTCGCGACGAGTGCGTCGTAGTCGGGCGTGCGCTCGGCCGTGCACGGCGTCATGAGCGCCGGAATGGCACCCGTGAAAATGTTCTTGCTCATGTGCTTCCTCTGGGCGTTGAATGATTCTGCATGGAGGGCGTGCCCGCGTGACGTTTCGGCGGCGGCTTCATGCCCTCGGCCATGATCTGAAGTATCGCCAATCAAAAGGCCTGCGGCTTGCGTGCATTCGCGCCACGAAAAGACGAAATCGGCACAGTGGCGCGTGGCCTTCGTGGCCCCTGGCGACGCTCGGCGGTGCGCAGCAGCGCGCGATACTGACTCGGCGTGATGCCCACCGTCGCCTTGAACTGACGCGTGAAGGCGCTGTGGTCGATATAGCCGCACTGCGTGGCGACGCCGGTGATGCTGTCGTCGCTGGCAAGCAGTCGCGACGCGGCATCGAGCCGGGTCTTCAGCAGCATCTGGCGCGGCGATTACGCCTTCGGTCATCGCACGCATCATGCTTCGAGCAAGGTCTCGATGCGCGCGGGCGAGAACGGCGGACGCTGTCCTTCCGGTCCCCAGCCGAAGCAGAACGCAGCGGCCTCGCCGCAGATCCGGCCCTGGCACGGACCCATGCCGCAGCGTGTCTGCAACTTCGCGTCCCGCCACGTCCGATACTGCGCCGCCTCGCCGAAGCGGACGTCCTCGCAACGGCACAGGATCGTGTCGGGAGCCGCGAGTGCGCGCAGTGACGGATCGAGCGCGAAGGCTTCGTGCAGGCGTCGAGCGAAACGCCGGTAGCGTGCGCGCTGACCGAACAGTGCTTGCGCGTGGTCGCGCTGATCGAGCGCCGCATGCGCCGCGATCCGGCCTTCGAGCGCGGCGAGCTCCATGCCGCCCACGCCCGTGCATTCGCCTGCCGCAAGGACATGCGGCACCGAGCTCGCCTGCCATTCGTCGACCTGCAAGGCAGTCGTGCCGTCCATCGTGGTCATCAGTTCGCAACCGAGCGCCAGTCCGGTCTGCGTGTTCGGCACCAGACCGTATGCGCACGCAAGCCGGTCGCATGCGATTCTTATGTCTTCATTGCCACGCCGAATGCGCGCGTGCGTGATGTGTGACTGGCCTTCCGCTTCAGCAACGTGAGCGCCGCAGTAATAAGGTGTCGCGCGCAGATCGAAGCGCATGCGCAACGCCTGGACGAGCTTCGCAGGCGTGCCTGCCAGCCCCATGGCGAAGCGTCTCACGTCACCCGGAGCGGCTTGCTCGACAATGGCCGCCACCTGCGCGCCCTGCTCCCGCGCGGTCACTGCCGCTGCCCAGAGCAACGGTCCGGTTCCGGCAATCACGATCCGCTCGCCCTGCACCGGCACGCCGCCCTTGATGAGTGCCTGCAATCCGCCCGCGCCCGTCACGCCCGGCAGCGTCCAGCCGGGATACGGCAGAAAGCGCTCGCGTGCGCCGGTAGCCACGATCAGCTTTTCATAGCCGATCCGGTAGCCGCTCGATGCATCCTCGACGAGAAGCTGTCGCTCGGGCAATCCCTGCACCACGCGAGTCCCGCCGAGATGCGTGACGTTGCCGGAGCGCGTGAGCGTATCGATGGCCGTTCGCGCCGCGCCCTTCGCGGGATGGTTCGGTCCCTGCCGCCAGATCTGGCCGCCGGGCAACGCATTGTCATCGACGAGCGCGATCTTCGCGCCCGCCTCGGCCGCTACACGTGCCGCCTGCAATCCCGCCGGCCCCGCGCCGACAACCAGAATGTCGTACTTCATTTCCGTGAGAGTCCCGTCTCGATCGACATGTCCTGTGCGCACACCGTCTGACAGGCGAGTCTGTGCCGCACGCCGTCGATCGTGACCCGGCATTCCTGGCATACGCCCATGCCGCACAGCGGACCCCGCGCCGCGCCGCTCACCGAGCGTCGCGTGACCGCATTCGCGCCGCCGGCCGCAAGCGCCACCGCCGCCGCGACCGAACTGCCGCGCGCGACGCTGACACGATGTCCGTCGATGAGCACCGCCAACTGCGTTTCAGACATGCGCGACTCCCTCGCTGACCCCTTGCACGGAACGCGTATCGCCGAAGCGCGACGGCAGGAAAGGCGTCGCATCGATCGCCACGTCTGCCTGCGCGCCCGTCATCTGCGCGGCAATCAGCTTCGCGGTCCCGAGCGCGGTCGTCACGCCGAGCCCTTCATGACCCGTCGCGAGCCACAGCGGCACGGTCTGCGCACCATCCGCCGGACCGATCAGCGGCAGACCGTCGCTTGTGGCGGGCCGGAAACCGGTCCACGCGCGGATCGCGTTGAGCGTCGCCAGTTGCGGCAGATACTCGCTTGCGCGCCGCAGCATGCGCGCCAGAATGGCCGGCTCGATGGCCGGATCGACGCTGTCGAACTGTCGCGACGAACCGATCAGCAACTGCCCGGTCGGACGCGGCTGCACATTGAACGCCACTGAGGTGCCCGTCGTGTTGTGCGCGCTCTTGATGTAGCCCAGTTCGAGAATCTGATGGCGGATGGTGCCGGGATAGCGGTCGGTGATGAGCAGATGCCCTTTCTTGGCCTGCATCGGCAGATCGGGCAGCAGTTCCGTGGCCTGCAGGCCGTTGGCAAGCAGCACTGCGCCCGCGCGAAGCTGTTCGCCATCGGCGAGCATCACGCCTTCGCCAGTAAGCCGCGCGACCTGCGCGCCAGTCCGGCAAGCAATGCTTCCATGCCCCGACGACGCGCCCATGTCCGATACATTGCCCAGCAGCCACGCGGCCGCCGAGGGCGCGTAGACCACGGCATCGTCGGGGACGATCATGCCGCCGCGCAAGCCGTCCCGCAAAAACGGCTCCGCGTCGCGCAACTGCCGTGCGTCGAGCATCTCGCACGCGATACCCTGACGCATCAACGCATCCCGGCGTTCCGCGGCGAGGTCGTATTCCTCGTCGTCGGCGGCCACCCAGACAGTGCCGCAACGCACGAACGCCTGACGCGCATCGAGGCGCGGCGCGAGATCGAGCCACAAGCGCCGCGACCACGAAGAGAGCGCAAACTCGGCCGGCGTATCGTCCATGACCACGACGTGGCCCATACCCGCCGCCGTCACGCCGCCGCCGATGCCCGCGCGATCCAGCACCAGCACATTCGCGCCCTGCAGCGCGAGTTCATGCGCGCACGCCGCCCCGACAATGCCCGCGCCCACCACGATCACATCCGGATGCCGAAGCCCCGACCCGGCACTCATGGTCATGTGCGGATGCCCCATGCGAACGGATCGTCGTTCGAGAAAATCAGCCGCGCTTCGGCGTTCACGTGCGCGGTGCCGCGAATGCTGGGCCGGATGAAGCCCGGCGCGAGCGTGTCGTCGCGCTCATGACTTGCCTCGAACACGCTGCCGACAATGCTCTCCTGCCGCCACGACACGCCCGGCGCGAGCAGCCCGTCCGCCGCGAGGCACGCGATCTTGGCGCTCGTGCCCGTGCCGCAAGGTGAACGGTCGTAGGCCTTGCCGGGACAGAGCACGAAATTGCGGCTGTCGATGCCGGGCGTGGGCGAATCCGCGAACAGTTCGATGTGGTCGATGACCGCTCCGTCTGCGCCCGTCACGCCGTTCGCTTCGAGCGCGGCACGGATGGCCCACGTGACGTCGGTGAGCGCTTCCACGCGTGCGTAATCGAGCGCCTGGCCATGATCGGCGACGAGGAAGAACCAGTTGCCGCCCCACGCGATGTCGCCATGCACGCGCCCGACGCCCGGCACATCGAGCGCCACGTCGGCCCGATAGCGATACGCGGGCACGTTGCGCACGGTCACGCTGGCGTCGTCGTGCAGTTCGGCTTCGACCACGCCCACCGGCGTCTCGATCCGGTGCATGCCCGGCGCGATCCTGCCGAGATGCGCGAGCGAGGCAATCAGGCCGATGGTCCCGTGACCGCACATGCCGAGATAGCCGACGTTGTTGAAGAAGATCACGCCCGCCGAACACGAGGGATCGTGCGGTTCGCACAGCAGCGCGCCGACCATTACGTCCGAGCCGCGCGGCTCGTTGACGACCGCTTCGCGCACGCGGTCGAAGTCGCGCTGGAAGATCGCGAGCCGTTCTGCGAGCGGCCCCCGGCCGAGATCGGGACCGCCGGAGAGCACGAGGCGCGTGGGTTCGCCGCCGGTATGCGAATCGACGATGTCGATATGAGAGAGTGTTTTCATGGCGAAAATCATAAGCAAGGGCCACTGCGCGGTCTTGGTCGAACACACCCGCGCCGATAACGATTTCGGCACAGCGGCGGCGGACCAGCGACGTCCTGGTCCCGATCTGCATGCGGCATGGACCAGCACATCGTCCTGCCGGCACCGCCAAGCGCGTGTACCATGCTTTGAGCTTCGGGATAACTCGCACGTGTGAACGGGAGACGATGCGATGCGCGTATTGCTCATCGACGATCACGCACTCTTCAGAGCCGGGCTCGCATTGCTCGTCACGGAGCGCTTTCCCGATGTGGAGCTGCTGCATGCCAGCACCCTGGCGCAAGGCATGCAGCTCGCGACGCAGGATCATCCGGACATCGTCTTCCTCGATCTCGAACTGCCTGACGGCCACGGCTGCGAGGGCCTCGTCCGCCTGAAGGACGCGCGGCCTGCCTTGCCCGTGGTCGTGATCTCCGCCGATGAACGCGTGGAGACGGTCAGCCGCTGCATCGAACTGCGCGCGATGGGTTATGTGCCGAAGTCGTCCTCGCCTTCGGCGCTGCATGCCGCGATCGGCGCCGTGCTCTCAGGGGGCGTGTTCCTGCCGGCTGTGAGCATCGCCGGCATGAGACGCGCGTTCGAAGCCGGTCAGGAGCCGGAGCCGCCAGTGCAGGAAGCACACGCGCCGTGGGACGCGCCAGGTTTCGGACTCACGCCCAGGGAATTCGAAACGCTTGCATGGCTCGTACGCGGTCTGCCGTCGAAGGCCATTGCCGCGAAGATGGGACTCGAAGACATCACGGTGCGCAAGTACATCAGCCACCTGCTGGCGCACTTCGACGTGCGGCGACGGACCGAACTCATCGTCATGATGGCCGACAAGGGCATCACGCTCGGCGTGCCGCCGGTCACGCATCCTTCGCCAGATCGACATTGACCCGCCGCCGGGCCGTGACGTATTCGCTGATCGACGCCAGCAGAGCCGCAGGCGCGGACGACTTGCGCAACAGCAGGAACGGTTGCGGGAAGTCCTGGAGGACGTGATCGGACAGCAGTTCGCCGGTGATGAACGCAACGGGGATCGTGCCCGTCCATGCGAAGTGCCGACGGATCCGCTGCGCCACGTCCGTGCCGGTGACGCCGTCGCGCAGGCGGATATCGGTCACGATGAGATCGGGGATGCGGGAGTCATCGGCGAGGATGGCTTCGAAGCCCGCCATCGATTCGGCCGCATCCACGCGTGCGCCCGCGCTCGACAGCAGACGCCGCAGACCTTCGAGCACGGCGGGTTCGTCGTCGCACAGCAGCACGTAGAGGCCGTCGAGATCGGGCGCGTTGGCTGGGATGGCCGTCTCGCTCGCGCACGCCGCGGGCTTCGCTTCGGATATTTTTGCGTAGAGCGAGAAGCGCGACCCGCGCCCTTCCACCGAGGCGAAGCTCATCTCATGTCCCGGCAGGATGCGGATTACACGCTGCACGATCGACAACCCCAGCCCCAGTCCCTTCGAGCGGTCGCGACCCGGATTGTTGATCTGGAAATACTCGGCAAAGATCGCCTCGCGATGCACCTGCGCGATGCCGATTCCCGTGTCGCGCACATCGATGCGCAGCCGGTCGCCGAGCCGTACCCAGCCGAGCACGACGCCGCCTGACTTCGTGTTCTTGATTGCGTTCGACACCAGATTCGACAGGGCGCGCTTGAACAGCAGGCGGTCGGTTTCGATGAAGGGCGGATGCTGCCGGCGCGCGCTGATTGCAAGGCCGATTCCCTGCAAACGCGCCGCCTCGCGGAATTGTTCGACCACTTCGGTCAGCAGGTCGTGCGTGCTGACAGGCGTCAGTCGCGGCACATACATCCCCAGCTCGCTGTAGTCCTGGATGTCCTTGAACATGCCGAGAATGTCGGAAGCTGTTTCCTCCACCACCGCGAGATCCCGCTCTGCCGCCTCTCCGTCCTTGATCCGGGCTCGCGCACTGCGTATGAAGAGATTGATTGCGGCGAGCGGCTGCTGGATGTCGTGATAGGCCGCTGAGAAGAACCGCTCCTTTTCCTTGAGCAACGCCTGCATGCGCTGATTCTGCTCGTTGACCGCGCGCGAGGCCGCTTCGACACGCGCCCGGGCCGCGCGCAGGTTACGCCGATAGATGAATTCGCGCCGTGCCGCGCGTTCGAGCGGAATGCTCACGATCACGCCGATCACATAAGTCATGACGATGACCACGCCGTGACCCAGCGCTGCCTCGGGATGCCAGCCGGGCTTCTCGTCGGGAGGTGCGAAAAGCAGCATCAGCAGATAGGCCGCGACACAGGTTCCTATGAGCCACGCCGCCGTGATCGCGCGAAGCCTGAAAGCCGTGAAGACCATGAACAGCGTAAGCGTCAGGATCGAATAGGCTTCACGCCACGGAAAGTTGCCGACATAGATCTCCAGCAAGCGCACGACGGAAAACCAGCTGCTGAATGTCCAGAGACTCAGCAAGCCGACAGCCCAGCGTTCGTCGAGTGCGCGCGGCGTCCAGAGCACGACGGGAATCAGCATGCCGATTGCGCCGCCTGTCCTCAACAGCAGGATTTCGGCATGGTGCAGATGCGCGGGATCGAGCACGTCGAGGCGTCGCGAATCGATGACGGAAAACAGAATCCACAACGCGGTAAAGATGGCAATGGCCAACAGACGCTGCGCAGAGAAACGGCGCGCATAGTCTTTCCTGAACGCCCGTTCCTGAGCCGCCGATCTGAACTTGCGCACCCCGAAACCTGACGATTTCATGACGATGCCCGGTCAGAAATTCCACTGTCCGCGAATGCTGCTGCATGCCGATCAAATCAGAATAGCAGCATGCGATTCGAAGGGACATATACACATGTAGCGATCCGAACGAGCTTTCCTGATTGCGGATATCTACATCTTTCTTTACCGGAAACTCGATACGCCTACCTGTGTGTCTTTAAAGCATGACGGCATCGACCGACACTTCACAGCACCTGATCGGCACGGGCCAATCAGGCTGACGAAGCAAACGTCCCGGGAGAACATCATGCAATGCAATCGAATCATCGCCGCCGGTATCGCACTGGTGGCAACGGTCACGGCAGGATCGTGCCTGGCCCAGTCCGCGACGGATCAGCCCGCCCCCTCGACGGCAACATCCATGCAATCCGACACGCCCGCTCCCCTCACGCGCGAGCAGGTCATGCGCGAACAGGCCGACTTCCAGAACAGCGCCCAGGCTGCGGAGATGCGCGAGATTTACCGGGGAGGTAGTTGAGAAGCTTGATGAGGACAACGCACGCGCAAGGAAGATGGCACTAAAAAAGTGAAAACATGGCCACGTTCCGGTGCCTGAAAATGCTATGTGCGTTACCCCACGTTAGAGAATCGATAGCCGCGCGACCGATTTTGTAATTACCTAATCTCCCTTTGCGCGGATGAGCGATCGCAATGAATCGCAACGAGGAGAGAAGGTTATGAATGCCATTCCATCGATGGTCAAGGCATGCCACGCTCTGATCTTCGCGCTTGCGGTGATGCCTGGGTTATGTTTCGCCCAGGCCAACCTGAACGCACGTTCATTCACCGATGTCGACGATACCGCCGACAGCACGGCCGACAACACGGTCGTATCCACTTCGAACGGACTCGCTTCGATTATCCAGCGTCTGCAATGCGCAGCGGGGCTGAATCCATCCGGCAACACCGCAAGCGTTTCCCTGACGGCGCAAATGGCGACGTATCAGCTTTACAACCCGTCCACGAACGCATTCGATACGGTGAACATGCGCTCGTACAACGGCTGTCCGGTGGGACCGACCATCAGCATCAAGACCGGGTCGACGCTCACGCTCAACTTCACGAACAACCTTCCGAAAAATCCGACCGATACCTGCCCGGCGAGCACCATTCCGGGCATCGAGCACATCACGCCGCATTGCTTCAACGACACGAACATCCACACGCACGGCCTGCATGTCTCGCCGATGGACCCCGCCGACAACGTGCTGCTCACGGTCCATCCGAAAGCCGATGTCCAGGCCAACCCTGCGCTGGGCGCGTATCAGCACAAGTACGTGTACAAGATTCCTTCCGATCATCCGTCGGGGACGTTCTGGTATCACGCGCACCTGCATGGCTCGACGGCAATCGACGTATCGAGCGGCATGGCCGGCGTGCTGATCGTGCGCGGCTCGCGGCAGGCGCGCAGCACCCAGGCGGGCAGCGCGGATATCGACACGATACTCAAGCGCCGTCTGCTCCCGCTGCCGCTGCGTGAACATGTCTTGCTGTTCCAGCAGATCGAGTACGCGTGCTTCTCCGATGCCACCTCCACCACGCCCCTGCTCGATCCCACGACCGGCGAGTGGACCTGCCCGGCGGGCAAGATCGGGCAGATTCGCGGCTATAACAATCAACTCGGCTTTATCTTCGATACGCGCGTGGGCCAGCCACCCGGCGCCAATTCATCGTGGATCGTCTCGGGGCATTACACGCAGATCAACGGCGTGGTGCAGCCGGTCTTTCCGAGTGCGCTGACCTTCGTGCCGGCGGGCGAGGTGCGCCGCTTCCGCATGGTGCATGGCGGCAATCGCGACACGATCAACGTGAAGATCGTGCGTGCGAACCTCGCGGTGCTCGGTGTGGCGGACTCGACTTCGCTGAGCGCGGCACAAGTCAACGCCGCCACCAACACGGCCGCCAACGCACTCTCCAACTCGCACACCAAGGCATCGCAAACCATCACGCTCGATCAGGTGTGCAGCGGTGAGGTCGTCAAGCAGCTGGAATTCGCCGAAGACGGCATCACGATGACGAACATGCTGGAAAAAGACGTCAACGCGATGAATCCCGGCTATCGCAGCGACGTGCTCGTGGCGTTTCCATCGCCGGGACTTTATTGCGTTCTCGATGAAGCCGCGCCCAGTTCGCAGACCATCAACTTCCGCCCGACCGCGACCAAGGTCAAGGATCGGCGCTTGTTGTCGCTCGCGCGGGTCGGTCCCGGCGTGAATATCCCGAACACGACGGAAGGCAGTCACTCGAAGTACTGGGTCTATATCCGCAATCAGCTTGTCGCGGCCAATCCGCTCCTGCCGTCCACGGTCAAGAGCCAGTTGAATTCGCTGCAATTGACCGCCTTTGCGCCGACCGCCGAAGTGGATGGTCCGATCGAACAGGTGAACAATGCGACGTTCGACATCACGCTTCCGACGGGCTTCACCATCAATGGCGCAGGCTATGATCCCGCCAGCATTCCCGTAACGGGTACACTCGGCACGACCGATGAATGGAACATCACGGCGTCGCCTTTTGCTCCGCACATGTTCCACATCCATATCAACAAGTTCAAGATCATGGACATCAAGAACGGCACGACGTCCATCTTCGATGCGAACGGCGACTGCAACTCCGGAGAAGGCACCGATACCGAGTATTGCCATCTCAAGGGCGTGGTGCGTGACACGCTGTTCATCAAGGCGGGCTATACGCTCACCATGCGCACCGTCTACGAGGATTACACGGGCGAGTTCGTCATGCATTGCCATATCCTCGATCATGAAGACCGCGGCATGATGGAAAACGTGCAGGTGGTCACCAAAGGGCAAGCCATGCTGCAACGTCTGACGAGCCCCATCACGGCGATGTCGAAGGACGCGAACCGCTGGCTCGCGCGTCTTCGTGGCGAGGATGAAACGAAGCTCGCCCTCGCCTCATCGTTGTGTTCCGCAAGGGATTACGCACGGCGTTGACCGGCGAAGCGCCCCGGCCGTGAGGCATGGAATGAGCAGGCGTTCACGCTTTTCATTCAACCCTCACCCGGGAGCAGCGACATGAATGAACTCTATCGCCTCAAAGGTTTGTCGAGCGCGGTGTCCTACCGCGATCCGAAACTCGGCTTTCGCTTTCTCGAAGCGGCATTCGGATTCGAGCCGCTCTTCGTGATCCTCGACGCCAGTGACGACTTCGTGCACGGCGAGCTGACCTTCGGCGACTCGGTTGTCATGATCGGCCGGGAATGGAGCGACGATCATCGCAGCCCGCGTTCCATCGACGGCAAGAACACGCAGTCCGTCCATGTGCAACTCGCGGAGGGCGAGGACGTGGACGCGCATTGCGAACACGCCCGTTCAGCAGGCGCCCTTATCGTTGCGGAGCCGGAGACGCAGTTCTACGGCGAGCGGACCTATCGTGCCAAAGATCCGGAAGGGCATATCTGGACGATCGGCGTGCTGGTAAAGAGGATGACGCCGAAAGAGTGGGATGCGGCGAGCGGGCTGGTTACGCGGGAACGGCTGGACTGAGCACGAGAGTGCGTGTCAGCGGGTGAAGAGCAAACGCTCCGTTTGCCGGATGCTGCCCTCTTGATAGTACGAGGCATACCATCTTTCGCTGTTCTTCTTCAGGCACAAGGGCGCAGGGGCTTTTCCACCCGCCTCGGCGCGCTTGAGTGCCGCCGCGAACGCATAGTGATCCACCAGACGCAAACCTTCGATGGCGAAAACGGTGGCAATCGCTTTGTCATGAATCGCGAACAGGTTGTCGCCGTTCAGCTCTTCTCCAAGCTCGGCCAAATTCGATGAACCGCCAAACACAACGGGATGAGCGCTGTTGAAGTCGACCACCACGAACTTGTGATGAACAATGTGGGCCACGGCGTTGCGCACCTCAAGCTCGGCGTTGAACGGCGGCGGAAACTTCTCGGGGTTCTCCTTCGAATAGACAAGCTCGCCACCCCGATCAGGCGTATAGACTGTCGTTCCATTCACCGTATTGTCGACGGCTTCGACGTTATCGGAGATGCCGTACGAGAAAACGGTGTGCGAGTTGTGTAGCTCACGCAGTGTTTCCAGCACCTTGCTCGTTCCGCCGAGTTCCATCACGGCGAAGATAACGGAACTCTCGGCGTCCTTCAAGGCAGACAGAAGCGACTCCAATGAAGACGTCGGATGCGCGTGTGGCGCGAAGGACAGCGCGATCGCAGGTAAGCTGGCGTCATCGATATTGAACTCGCTGCGCGCGATGTCGGCTTTCTGGAACGCGGAGGCGTCCATTCCGGTGTCGAATGCTGCCTGAAACGCCGCTGCGTATTTCGCGGCTACCGCCCTGGCGTCAAACACGACAACATGATTTGCGTTGACATACAGTCCGGTGACCGAGAAATTCGTCGACCCGCTCAGCACTCGTATCGCCTGCCCGGACGCATCCCGTTTGATCAACACCTTGTTATGTTGAAAGCGCCCGAACTTGCCACGCTTGAAATTGGCTTGATGCTCCGCTTCCGCTGAGTTGCGAATGAATTCGAACGCCTGCCCGTGTGCGGACTTTGGACCGTGAAGTCTGGCATCGTCGGCAAGCAGGCGTAAGCGTCCGGCTTGCGCTAGCGACGCGAACGCATTGATCATGTCAGGCTCGTTCAGGTCATAGACGCATGCATCGAGCGTGCATGTCGTGTCGGTATGACAGTCGTTCAGAAAGTCGATAATCGCCTGACGTGCATGTCCGCCAAGCCAGGTCCACTGTTCGATGAATGGGGCGGTGGCAAAATTCCATTTTCCCTTGCTCTGCCGGCGCTGAAAGGGCGCATTGTGAAACTTGTCCGCGTAGGCCTGGGATGACAGATAACCGCGCGTGAAAGCCACTTCGATCAGACCGCTTCGGAACGGAGCCACTTCTATTTCGAGCTTGACGCGCTGATCATCGACCAGTTCGATCGACGTGTCATCATTGCCGTCCTTGAAACGTCTGACGATGACCTCATAACGCAGACTTCCTTTCGAGTCTTCCGGCGGAAAGTCGATCCACCAGAACTTCTGAAACGGCGCCGTATTGGAAGGGAAGAATTTATGATCGTGCGATACGTCCGGATCGGTATAGGCGCCTGCAAAATTCAGACGGTTGCCGAGCCATGTCCAATGTTCTCTCGCCGAAGATGAGCGTTGAACGGCGAATCCCGCCAGGCGTTCAGTCAGGTCATCGGCCAGACTGAATGCGAGCAGAACGCAATGATCGCCCGAGTAAGCCTTGACACTCAGCCCGCTATCGGCGGCTGATGCATTGAAGACTTTGGTCATGTCGACAGGTGTGTTGGGTTGGTTCCGGTGACATCCGGCGTCGATCTCATCGGCGACATCCATCTGCAGAACGCGCCCTATCGTTCTCACGGCCACGCATTCCGGAACGATATCTCTGTATAGGCGCTGCATGGGTTTGATGCAAGTCTCCACCGCAGAGCATTGGATGACTTCGTTGGCATCGGCGCACAAGTCATCCTGTTCCCCGGCACGCGCCTTCGCGATAACCCAAGGGACACGCCTGCAACGCTCTCCTCGAGCGGATCCGCAACGGTCGCTCACAACTCGATTTACTTGACATCTAAACTATTCGACTCTAAATTATCTCCACGAGCAAACGCGAACTGGAGAACCCGGCATGCGCATTGTCTGCATCGGCGGCGGCCCGGCTGGGCTTTACTTCAGCTTGTTGATGAAGCGCCGGCATCCCGCCAGCGAGGTCATCGTGGTCGAGCGCAACCGCCCTTACGACACCTTCGGCTGGGGCGTCGTCTTCTCCGATCAAACCCTGGGCAATCTGCGCGCCGCCGACGCTCCCAGCGCCGAAGCCATTCTCGGTGCCTTCAATCACTGGGACGACATCGAAGTCCATATCAACGGCAGCACGGTCCGTTCGTCGGGTCACGGCTTTTGCGGCATCGGAAGGAAACGTCTGCTCAATATCCTGCAGACGCGTTGTGAAGCACTCGGCGTCAAGCTCGTCTTCGAAACGCACGTCGTGAACGACGAAGACTACGAAGCCGATCTCATCATTGCCTGCGACGGCGCCAACAGCGCGATCCGGCAGAAATACGCCGCCACGTATCAGCCGGATATCGACCTGCGCGACTGCCGCTTCGTCTGGCTCGGCACGAACAAATGCTTCGACGCCTTCACGTTCGCGTTCGAAAAGACCGAATGGGGCTGGTTCCAGGCGCATGCGTATCGCTTCGACGACAACACCTCGACCTTCATCGTCGAAGCGCCAGAACGCGTCTGGCGCGCGGCAGGCCTTGCCGATATGAGCAAGGAGGAAGGCATCGCGTTCTGCGAGAAGCTCTTTGCCCGCTATCTCGACGGCCATCCGCTGATTTCCAACGCATCGCATCTGCGCGGTTCCGCGCAGTGGATACGCTTCCCGCGCGTCGTGAATCGCGAGTGGGTTCACTGGCGAGAGGACGCGAACGGCGAGCGCACACCCGTCGTCCTGATGGGCGATGCCGCGCACACCGCGCACTTTTCCATCGGCTCGGGCACGAAGCTCGCGCTGGAAGATGCAATCGAACTGGCGAACAGCATCGACACCGCGTTCGCCAGGCGTGACGGCGATCTCGAAGGCGCGCTCGATCACTACACCCGAGTCCGCAGCGTGGATGTCCTGCGCATCCAGAACGCCGCGCGCAATTCGACTGAATGGTTCGAAAACGTGGACCGCTACGCGTCGTTCGAGCCGGAGCAATTCGCTTACTCGCTGCTGACCCGCTCGCAACGCATCTCGCACGAAAACCTGCGCGAACGCGACGCGCGCTATCTCGCGTCGTTCGAACACTGGCTCGCGGAACGCTCCGGCATCGTGCGCGACACGAACCAGCGCGCCGTCCCGCCGATGTTCACGCCCTTCACGCTGCGCGGCGTCACGCTGAAGAACCGCATCGTCGTATCGCCGATGGCGCAGTATTCCGCCGTCGATGGCATCGCGGGCGACTATCACCTGATGCATCTCGGCGCGCGCGCCATGGGCGGCGCCGCGCTCGTGATGACGGAGATGACTTGCGTGTCAGCGGAGGCTCGCATCACGCCGGGATGCCCCGGCATGTACACGTCCGGGCAGCTTGCGGCGTGGCGGCGCATCGTCGCGTTTGTGCATGCGCAGTCGGACGCGAAGATCGGCATGCAGCTCGGTCATGCGGGCGCGAAGGCATCGACGCGATTGGCCTGGGAAGGCATCGATCAACCGCTTCCGGACGGCAACTGGCCGCTCGTCTCCGCATCGCCGCAGCAGTATCTGCGCGACGTGAGCCAGTGGTCGCGCGAAGCCTCGCACGACGACCTGCGCGAGATCGAGGCGCAATTCGTGCGCGCCACCCGCATGGCCGATGAAGCGGGCTTCGACTGGCTCGAACTGCATTGCGCGCATGGCTATTTCCTGTCGAGCTTTCTGTCGCCGCTCACGAACCGTCGCACCGATGAATACGGCGGCTCGCTCGAGAACCGCTTGCGCTACCCGTTGCAGGTCTTCAGCGCGATGCGCGCCGTCTGGCCGCAAGACAAGCCGATGTCAGTCCGCATTTCGGCGCACGACTGGGTCGATGGCGGCACGACTCCCGACGATGCCGTGCAGATCGCACGCGCATTCAAGGCGGCGGGCGCCGACATGATCGACGTCTCGTCGGGCCAGGTCAGCAAGGACGAGAAGCCGGTGTACGGGCGCATGTTCCAGACGCCCTTCGCCGACCGCATCCGCAACGAGGCAGGCATCGCCACGATGGCCGTGGGCGCGATTTCCGAGGCGGATCACGTCAACAGCATCATCGCTGCCGGGCGCGCCGACCTGTGCGCGGTGGCGCGCCCGCATCTCGCCAATCCATCGTGGACGCTGACCGAAGCCGCGAAGATCGGCTATTTCGATATCGCGTGGCCTCGCCAATATGCCGCCGCGAAATCGCAACTCGAACGCAATCTGGAGCGCGAGCGTGCCAGCGCCGCCGAGCATGCGAGTCTCAGTCCGCAAGAACGCGCACAACGCGCCGAAGGAAGCGTCTGATAATGTTCTCTCTGAACGGCAAACATGCGGTGATAACCGGTGGCGGCAGCGGCATAGGCGCTGCATGCGCGGAAGCGCTGGCGCAAGCCGGTGCGCGCATCACGTTGATGGGCCGCGACCTTGCGCGCCTGGAAGCGCAACGCGATGCAATGCGCAGTGACGCGGACGCAGCCTGCGTGCCGGTAGACGTGACCGATGAAGCCGCAGTCGCCGCTGCCTTCGCGCGTGCCGTGGAACGCCATGGCCCGGTCGATGTGCTCGTCAACAACGCGGGCCATGCCCAGGCCGCACCCTTCGCGCAAACCGATGCTGCATTGTGGCAACGCATGCTCGACGTGAACCTCACAGGCGTGTTTCTCTGTACCCGCGCCGTGCTGCCATCGATGCTCGAACGCGGCTTCGGCCGCATCGTCAACGTCGCGAGCACGGCCGGGCAGACCGGCTATGCCTACGTCGCCGCCTATTGCGCCGCGAAGCACGGCGTCATCGGCCTGACGCGCGCGCTGGCCGCCGAAGTCGCGACAAAGGGCGTCACGGTCAACGCCGTCTGTCCCGGCTATACGGAGACAGAGTTACTGCGTTCATCGCTCGACCAGATCATGTCGAAGACCTCGCGCAGCGAGCAGGACGCACGCGAAGCGCTCATGCGCAACAATCCGCAACGCCGTTTCATCCAGCCCGAGGAAGTCGCCAGTGCCGTGCTGTGGCTCTGCGCGCCCGCATCGGCTTCGATGAACGGCCAGTCCATTTCCGTTTCCGGTGGAGAAGTCACGTGACGCAAGCCGCACGCAACCGAAAAGCGCCCGCCGCCGGCGACGCAAAAGCCCCGCGCAAGGGCGTCGAAAAGCCGGCGGACAATGTCGTCGATCTCGAAATGAGCACTGGCGCGGACAGCCACATGGGCCTGCGTCTGTGGCTGCGCATGCTGACCACGACCAACCTCGTCCAGGCCGAACTGCGCAAGCGCCTGCGCGCCGAGTTCGATACCACGCTGCCGCGCTTCGATCTGATGGCGCAGCTCGAACGGCATCCGCAAGGGCTCAGGATGACCGAGTTGTCGCGCCGCATGATGGTCACGGGTGGCAACGTGACGGGCATCACGGATCAGCTCGAAAAGGAAGGGCTCGTGTCGCGCTACGCCGATCCCGACGACCGCCGTTCGATCAGCGTTCGCCTCACGCCGCAAGGCCGCGCATCGTTCGACAAGATGGCTGCCGCTCACGAGCAATGGGTCGTCGAGATGTTTGGCGGACTCGAACTGAACGAGAAGTCGCAGACGCATCAGCGCCTCGGCAAACTCAAGCAGCATCTGTTGAAGACATTCAAGGAATGAAGGAGCGATCGATGAGCTCATCCGCCGCCGCAGCGCTTCTCGCCGGCAACCGCATCGAACTCGCGGGGTATCGCGCGCAACATGTCCTGTGGTGCGTGGCGGGCGGTGTCGGGACGATCACGCTGAACCGGCCCGAACGCAAGAATCCGTTGACCTTCGAATCGTATGCCGAGCTGCGCGACCTGTTTCGCCAGTTGGCGTATGCGACGGACGTGCATGCCGTCGTGATCCAGGGCGCGGGCGAGAACTTCTGCTCCGGCGGCGACGTGCATGACATCATCGCGCCGCTGATCGATCTGCCGATGCCCGAGCTGCTGCTCTTCACGCGCATGACCGGTGATCTCGTCAAGGCCATGCGCCATTGCCCGCAACCGGTGATCGCAGCGGTGGACGGCGTCTGCGCGGGCGCGGGCGCCATTCTCGCGATGGCATCGGATCTGCGGCTCGGCACCGCGCGCAGCAAGCTTGCGTTTCTGTTCACGCGCGTCGGGCTTGCGGGCTGCGACATGGGCGCGTGTTCGATCCTGCCGCGCATCATCGGGCAGGGGCGCGCGTCGGAACTGCTGTTCACAGGCCGCTCGGCGTCGGGCGAGGAAGCGCATGCCTGGGGGTTCTACAACCGCCTGTGCGAACCGGATTCCCTGCGCGATGAAGCGGCACGCCTCGCCGCGGATCTCGTCGCGGGACCGACCTTCGCTCACGGCATCACGAAGAAGATGCTGCATCAGGAATGGAACATGGGCATCGACGAAGCGATCGAAGCCGAAGCACAGGCACAGGCCATCTGCATGAGCACGCGCGACTTCGAGCGCGCCTACCGCGCCTTCGCCGCCAAGTCCCGCCCCGTGTTCGAAGGAGACTGAATTGACCGTCGATCCGCACAGCGCGCTCGCGTGGCCGTTTTTCGAGGACCGTCATCGTAAGCTGGCTTGCGAGGCCGATGCATGGGCATCGGCGCATCTGAAGCACATCGATCACGCCGATCCTGACACCGCCTGCAAGCAGCTTGCGCGCATGCTCGGCGAGGCGGGCTGGTTGAGGCACTGCATCGGCGGCACGGCTTACGGCGCGTCGGGCGATGCCATCGATACGCGCGCCGTCTGTCTGCTGCGCGAAACGCTCGCGAAGCACGACGGCCTGGCGGATTTCGCGTTCGCGATGCAAGGGCTCGGCTCGGGCGCCATCACGCTCGCCGGCACCGATGCACAGAAGCAGCGCTACTTGCCGCGCGTCGCAGCCGGCACGGCGCTGGCGGCGTTCGCGCTGTCGGAGCCCGAAGCCGGCTCGGACGTAGCCGCGATGTCGCTGCAAGCTCACGCCGATGGCGACACCTACGTGCTGAACGGCGAGAAGACCTGGATTTCGAACGGCGGTATCGCGGATTTCTATGTGGTGTTCGCGCGTACAGGCGAAGCGCCGGGTGCGCGAGGCATCAGCGCGTTCATCGTCGATGCAGACACCGACGGGCTCGAGATTGCCGAGCGCATCGACGTGATCGCACCGCATCCGCTCGCGCGGCTGCGTTTCAACGCGCTGAACGTACCGCGCAACCAGATGCTCGGCGCGCCTGGCGAAGGCTTCATGCTGGCGATGCGCACGCTCGACATCTTCCGCACTTCGGTCGCGGCAGCGTCGCTGGGCTTTGCGCGGCGTGCGCTGCAAGAAGGTCTGGCGCGCGCAACATCACGCCAGATGTTCGGCCAGACCCTCGGCGACTTCCAGCTGACGCAGGCGAAGCTCGCGCAGATGGCGCTGACCATCGATACCAGCGCGCTGCTCGTCTATCGCGCGGCCTGGCTGCGCGATCAGGGCGAACGCGTCACGCGCGAAGCCGCCATGGCGAAATGGCATGCGACCGAAGGCGCGCAGCAGGTCATCGACGCAGCCGTGCAACTGTGGGGCGGGCTCGGCGTGAAGCGCGGCATGGCAGTGGAGTCGCTGTATCGCGAGATTCGCGCGCTGCGCATCTATGAGGGCGCCACCGAGGTCCAGCAACTGATTGTCGGGCGCGATCTGCTGAAGGCGCAGGGAGACAGCACGCGATGACACCCACCTTCGAGATGCCGGTACGCATCCGCTTCGCGCACTGCGATCCGGCCGGCATCGTCTACTTTCCGCAATACCTCGTGATGACGAATGCGCTGGTCGAAGACTGGTTCGACGACGCGCTCGGCATCGAGTATGCGCACATGATTTCGGTGCGCCGCGTCGGGCTGCCCATCGTCAAGCTCAACTGCGAATTCTCGCGTCCCAGCCGTCTCGGCGAAACCGTGACGCTCTCGCTGAGTGTCGATTCGGTGGGGCAGCGTTCGGTGCGCATCGGGATCGTGTGCCAGTGCAACGGCGAAGTGCGCTTCCGCTCCAGACAGGTTCTCGTGACGACCTCGCTCGACGATGGCCGTTCAATCGACATTCCCGGCGACATCGCCCGCGCCATCGAACAGTTCGCGCCGGGCACGAGCCGCGCCTTGCAGGAGGAATCGGACACATGAAGAAAACGCTTCTGCCTCCGGGCTGGATCAAGCCGCGCGGCTATGCGAACGGCGTCGCGGTGCGTGGCACGCAGGTGTACATCGCCGGCCAGATTGGCTGGGACGAACAGGCGCGCTTCGTCAGCCGCGAGTTCGGCGCGCAGGCCGCGCAGGCGCTGCGCAACGTGGCGGCCGTGCTGCGCGAGGCAGGCGGCAAGCCGGACCACATCGTGCGCATGACCTGGTACGTGACCGACAAGCGCGCGTATCTCGCGGCGGCGAAGGAGATCGGTGCGGCGTTTCGCGAGCATATCGGCGACTACGACATCGCGATGAGCGCCGTGCAGGTCGTCGCGCTGATCGAAGACGATGCGCTCGTGGAAATCGAAGCAACGGCTGTCATTCCCGACTGAACGGAGCGCGCCATGGAACCGTCCGCACACGTCGATACCTTCGCGCGCGATTCATTGCCGCCTCAGGATCAATGGCCCGTGCTTCTGCTGGACAATGCCGACACTGCTTATCCGCCGCGCCTGAATTGCGCGACCGAACTGCTGGACCGGGCCATCGATGCCGGTCATGGCGAGCGTCCCGCCATCTGGTCGGACGTAGACGGCGCGCCGCACGCGACGACTTATCGGGAACTGAATGCGCTCGTGAATCGCAGCGCCCATGTGCTCGTCGATGAAATGGGCCTGCGTCCCGGTAACCGGCTGTTGCTGCGCGGACCGAATACCTTGCAGATGGCGGTGGCGTTCCTCGCGGCGTTGAAAGCGGGGTTGGTCGTCGTGCCGACCATGCCGCTGCTGCGCGCGAAGGAACTGAAGCAGATCATCGACAAGGCGCGCATCTCGGCGGCGCTCTGCGACGTGCGCCTCACCGAAGAACTCGCGCGCTGTCGCGAGGCGGGCGAGCATCATTGCGCCACGCTCACGCAAGTCTTCACCTTCCACGACGATGCCCCGGACGCGCTGGAGGTGCTGGCGGCATCGAAGCCCGATCATTTCGACGCCTGCGACACCGCCGCCGACGATGTCTGCCTCATCGCGTTCACGAGCGGCACGACGGGCGCGCCGAAGGGCTGCATGCACTTTCATCGCGACGTGCTCGCGATGTGCGACCTGTTCCCGCGCCATATCCTCAAGCCCACGCCCGACGATGTGTTCTGCGGCACGCCGCCGCTCGCGTTTACGTTCGGGCTCGGCGGGCTGCTGTGCTTTCCGTTGCGCGCCGGGGCATCCACGGTGCTGCTGGAAAAGCTCACGCCCGAGTCCTTGCTGCACACCATCGAGCGCTTCAAGGCCAGCATCGTGTTCACCGCGCCGACCTTCTATCGGCAGATGGCGCCGCTGATCGGCCGCTTCGATATATCGAGCCTGAAAAAAGCCGTCTCCGCCGGCGAAGCCTTGCCTGCCTCCACGCGCGCTCTGTGGCGTGACGCGAGCGGGATCGAGATGATCGACGGTATTGGCGGCACGGAGATGATCCATATCTTCATCTCGTCGGCGGGCGCGGAGGTGCGCGATCAGGCCATCGGCCGCGCGGTGCCTGGCTATGTCGTGCAGGCCGTCGACGACGCCATGCAGCCCGTGCCGCCCGGCACCCTCGGCAAGCTCGCGGTGCGCGGTCCGACCGGTTGCCGCTATCTGTCGGACCCGCGTCAGCAGAACTTCGTGCGCGACGGCTGGAACCTGCCCGGCGATGCTGTCGTGATCGATGAAGACGGCTATGTCTTCTATC
The DNA here is from genome assembly GCF_031451315.1 of Caballeronia sp. LZ032. Taxonomy (NCBI): domain Bacteria; kingdom Pseudomonadati; phylum Pseudomonadota; class Betaproteobacteria; order Burkholderiales; family Burkholderiaceae; genus Caballeronia; species Caballeronia sp. LZ032. The sequence goes on along the minus strand of NZ_JARUXP010000003.1, from coordinate 191,304 downwards.
AGGCGCGCGCCGACGACATGATCGTCTCGGCGGGCTACAACATCTCCGGGCCCGAAGTGGAAAGCGTGCTGATGAAGCACGAAGCCGTGGCGGAGTGCGGCGTGATCGGCGTGCCGGACGAGACGCGCGGCCAGATCGTGAAGGCTTTCGTCGTGCTCAATCCGGGTTTCATCGGCGATGATGCCCTCACCGCCGAGTTGCAGGCCTTCGTGAAGCGCAACGTCGCGCCCTACAAGTATCCGCGTCTGGTGACCTTCCTCGCGGCCTTGCCGCGCACGGAAACCGGCAAGCTCAAGCGTTTCGCTTTGCGGACCTTGTAGAACCGCGTCGCGAGAAAAAAAGTCGGCTCGGGTAGAGTAGGGTTCGCGTCCGCCGCAGGGCGGCCAGCCAACTCTTCCGGGCAACAAGAACAATGATCAACAGACGACGCACTCTCGCCGTATCCCTCCTTGCCGCGCTCGCCCTGTCTTCACAGGCTGCATCGGCTGCGAGCAAGACGCTCGTGTTCTGTTCCGAAGGCAGCCCCGCCGGTTTCGATTCCGCGCAGTACACCACCAGCACCGACTTCGACGCGGGCGCTCACGCCGTCTACGACACGCTGGTCGAATTCAAGCGCGGCACGCTGGATCTCACGCCCGGCCTCGCCGAGAAATGGGACGAGTCGCCGGATGCGAAGACCTTCACCTTCCATCTGCGACGCGGCGTGAAGTTCCAGTCGACACCCTGGTTCAAACCGACGCGCGACTTCAACGCCGACGACGTGGTGTTCACGTTCAAGCGCATGATCGACCCGAACGAGCCGTTCCAGAAGGCGCATCCGGTCAGCTTTCCCTATCTGACCGATCTCGGCTACGACAAGAACATCGCCTCGGTCGAGAAGCTCGACGACAACACGGTCCGCTTCACGCTAAAGACGCCGGACGTGGTGTTCGTGCGCAACGTCGCGATGGAATTCGCGTCGATCGTCTCGGCCGAGTATGCGGCGCAATTGCTCAAGCAAGGCAAGCCGGAAGATATCAACCAGAAGCCGGTGGGCACCGGCGCGTTCGTGTTCCGCGACTACCAGAAGGATTCGACCATCCGCTACGAAGTGAATCCGACTTATTGGAACCGCAAGGACGTGCATATCGACAAGCTCGTCTTCTCGATCACGCCCGACGCGGCCGTGCGTCAGCAGAAGCTCGCGAGCGGCGAATGCCAGGTGACGTCGTTCCCGCGTCCCGCGGACATCACCACATCGAAACAGGACTCGAAACTCACGGTGCTGTCGGGCGTCGGTTTCAACGTGGCCTATGTCGGCTACAACACGACCCACAAGCCGCTCGACAACGTGAAGGTGCGCCGCGCGCTGGACATGGCAATCGACAAGCAAGCGATCATCAAGACCGTCTACGAAGGCGCGGCCACGGTGGCGACCAATCCGATGCCGCCCTCGCAATGGTCCTATAACAAGGCGCTGAAGGACGCGCCGCGCGACCCCGCGAAGGCGAAGGCGCTGCTGAAGGAAGCGGGCTTTCCGGACGGCTTCACGATCACGCTGTGGGCCATGCCGGTGCAGCGCGGCTATAACCCGAACGCGCGTCTGATGGCGCAGCTGATCCAGTCCGACTGGGCGAAGATCGGCGTGAAGGCGAACATCGTGACGTACGAATGGGCCGAGTACAACAAGCGCGCGAAGACCGACGGCGAACACGACGCCATTCTTTACGGCTGGCTCGGCGACAACGGCGATCCTGACAACTGGCTCGGCACCACGCTGGGCTGCGACGCGGTGCACGGCAGCAACATGGCGAAGTGGTGCAACAAGCAGTTCGACGACCTGCTTGCGAAGGCCCGGCTCATCACGGATCAGAACGCGCGCACGAAGCTGTACGAGGAAGCGCAGGTGGTGTTCAAGGATCAGGTGCCGTACACGCCGCTCGCGCACGCCAACATCTTCCAGCCGATCTCGAAGCGCGTTCACGGCTATCTGATCAGCCCGCTTGGCGGACACCGCTTCGACGGCATCACGCTCGATTGAGCGCCGCGCGGGGAGTTCAGCCTCCGCGATACCAGGCGTCGATGCTGTCGCGCTGCTCGTGCTTTCCGGGCTGCGTGCGATGGGCGTCGACGCCGCGCACCGCGTGCGGCGACGCCTTGGCACCGGCGAATCGGTCCGCATGTGAAACCCGGCAGACGCGTTTCGACATGCTGCAATCGCCGGCTAACGCAGGCACGGCGGACCATGCCACGCTCGCGGCGAGAAGAATGATGATGAACTGGGGTTTCATGGCGGCTTCCTTCGCGGATCGATAACGTCACGCGCCCCAAAGTGCATGGCCCATGCCAGTGTGCGCGGCAGATGCCCGCAAAGCCCGTCATGAAAGGGCGAGCGCGTCAGCGCACGCGGCCGCCGCATGCTCCATGTGTCGGCGGCACGACGACGCTCTGAAGCCGCCCTGTTCGCGCGTCTCCGACACCGCCATGCAGCCGTGTCGTTTTCCGCCGGTTTCCAGACGCGTGAGCGAAGGCAGTCAGGCGCGATGATCCGCACACTCCCTAGCCTGCACTAAAGGAGTGAGACTAGTGAGCCCCACGCACGCGCGTCATGCCGCCTCGCAGCCGTCACCGCCCGTCACGCTTGACGACATTACCGTCGTCGATCACGCGCTGCTCAAACGCGCGGTCGGCGCAATGGCGCTGGGCAATGCCATGGAGTGGTTCGATTTCGGCGTCTACAGCTATATCGCCGTGGTGCTGGGCCAGGTGTTCTTTCCGTCGAGCAGTCCGTCCGCGCAGCTGATCGCAACCTTCGGCACCTTCGCGGCAGCCTTTCTCGTGCGGCCCATTGGCGGCATGGTGTTCGGCCCGCTCGGCGACCGCATCGGCCGCCAGCGCGTACTCGCGATGACGATGATCATGATGGCCGCCGGCACCTTCTGCATCGGCCTCATTCCGGCCTATACGTCGATCGGCATCTTCGCGCCCGTCCTGCTGCTGCTCGCGCGGCTCGTGCAGGGCTTCTCCACCGGCGGCGAATATGGCGGCGCGGCGACCTTCATCGCCGAGTTCTCCACCGATGCGCGGCGCGGCTTCTTCGGCAGCTTCCTCGAAGTGGGCACGCTGATGGGCTACATCCTCGGCGCGGGCACCGTCGCCCTGCTGACCGCCTTGCTGCCGCATGATGCGCTGCTCTCGTGGGGCTGGCGCGTGCCGTTCATGATCGCCGGGCCGCTGGGTCTGGTCGGCCTGTACATCCGCATGAGGCTGGAGGAAACGCCTGCGTTCAAGAAGGAGGCGCAGGCGCGCGAGAAGGACGAGCGCTCGCGGCCGAAGGAATCGTTCCTGCAGTTGCTGTCGCATCAGGGCAAGCCGATGCTGCAATGCGTCGGCCTCGTGCTGATCTTCAACGTCACCGACTACATGGCGCTTTCGTATCTGCCGAGCTATCTGTCGGCGACGCTGCATTTCGCCGAGACGCGCGGCCTGCTGCTCGTGCTGCTCGTCATGCTGCTGATGATCCCGATGACGCTGTGCGCCGGCCATCTCTCCGATCGTCTCGGCCGCCGGCCCGTGATGATGGCTGGGTGTATCGGCCTGTTCGCGCTCTCGATTCCGGCGCTGCTGCTCGTGCGCACCGGTGCGCCTTCTCTCGTGTTTCTCGGCCTGCTGATGTTCGGCGCGCTGCTGTCCACGTTTACCGGCGTCATGCCTTCTTCCCTGCCCGCCCTCTTCCCGACGCGCATCCGCTACGGCGCGCTGGCGATCGGCTTCAATGTTTCGGTATCGCTGTTCGGCGGCACGACGCCGCTGGTCACGGCATGGCTCGTCGATGCAACCGGCAACCTGTTGATGCCCGCCTACTATCTGATGGCGGCCTCGGTGATCGGCATGATGTCGGTGTTCGCGCTGCAAGAAAGCGCGCGCAAGCCGTTGCCTGGCTCAAGTCCGTGTGTCGGCACGCAGGGAGAAGCGCTCGCCCTCGCCCGCACGAAACTCAAGGTCGTGCATTCGGGCAAGGGCGAAGTCGTGTTGAAGAAGAAGCGCGCTTAGGTTTGCCCGTGCTCAGGCTGAAAGTGTCTGTCGCAAGGCCTGGAGAAAGCGGAGATACGCGGTCGCGCCAGGGTCGGCATGACCGACACTGCGCTCCTGCACCCACGCCGCACGGCCTTTCCTCGACTGCATCGCGGCCGTTGCGTTGACCTGCTCGTCGGCCTTCGCGATCATCGCATCGAGCGCGTCACTGGTGCTGCCCTGCGACGCGGCCAGCACGTCGAGGCTCGGCACGAGCGCATCGAGCACGGTCTTGTCGCCGACCTGACTCTTGCCGCGCTCGATGATGCGACCGGCCACCGCCTGACCGATCGCGAGCACATCATCGCGGTTCAACGCGTCCTTGCCGTTCACCGTCTTCGCCGCCGCGAGCAGTCCGCCGCCGATCAGCGCCGCGAACGTCGATGGATTCGCCGTCGAAAACGCCTTTGCGGCCGCCAGCAGCGTTTCGTTCAGCGTCGCTTCGGCGGGCAGCGCGGCCAGCGCCTTCACCACGGCCACCGATCCCGACTGCACCGTAATGCCGAGATCGCCGTCGCCGAGCGCTGCGTCGAGATCACGCAGCTCATCGGCATGGGCAGGCAGCGCGTTCAGCGTGCGCGTGAGGATGTCGCGAAGCTCCTGGCTCGTCACACTCATGGATCGCTCCTTCAGGATTCGGTGCCGTCGCGGAAGAAAGGCGAGCGCGCGGGGGCGTCGAGCAGCGCTTCGAGTTCGTCGTCGAGCAGCATGAGGGTGATCGACGCACCCGCCATTTCCAGGCTCGTCACATATTCGCCGACATACGAACGCGCGATCTTCAGCCCCTGATCCGCGATCAGCTTCGCCGAGCGCCGGTACAGCAGATACAGTTCTTCCAGCGGCGTCGCGCCCAGCCCGTTCACCAGCAGCGCGACGCGCGAGCCCTTCGGAGCGGCGAGATCGCTGGTGATCTGCGTGGTGATGCGCTCGGCGATCGCATCGGCGGATTCCAGCTTGCCGCGATGCGTGCCCGGTTCGCCATGAATGCCGATGCCGATCTCCATTTCCCCTTCGGGCAGCGTGAAGGTCGGCTTTCCGGCGGCGGGGAGAATGGTGGGCGAGAGGCCGACGCCCATCGTGCGGCAGTTGGCATTGGCCTTCGCGCAGATGCGCGTCACGTCGTCGAGCGAATCGCCGCGCTCCGCCGCCGCGCCCGCGCACTTGAACGCGAACACCATGCCAGCGACGCCGCGCCGGTCGGCTGCGCGGTCTTTCGGTGCGGAGGCGACGTCATCGGTGAGCACGACCGTCTTCACGTCGATGCCTTCAGCCTCCGCCAGATCCGCCGCGAGATCGAAGTTGAGCACGTCGCCGCCGTAGTTGCCGTACACATACAGCACGCCCGCGCCGCCGCTCACGGCCTTGGTCGCTTCGAAAATCTGCTCGGACGACGGCGACGAGAACACGTTGCCCACCGCGACGCCGCTGCACAAGCCCTCGCCTACGTAACCCAGAAAGCCCGGCAGATGGCCCGAGCCGCCGCCCGTCACGATGCCGACACGGCCCTTGCCCGGCGCATCGGCGCGAACCAGTGCGCGCTGATCGGCGGTGGCGGCGCGGATCCAGTGCGGATGGGCGAGCAGCAGCGCCTCGATGATCTCGTCGACGAATACGTCCGGCTGGTTGATGATTTTCTTCATGGTGGGCGTCTCCAATGTGTTCAGGGCTTGCGCCGTTGGCTCAGGGCATCGAGCAGCACGGCGGCGAAGATGACGCCGCCTTGAATGAACTGTGTCCAGAACGGATTCACGCCGAGCAGCGACAAGCCGACATTGATCACGCCGATCAGCACCACGCCGATGAACGTGCCGACAATGGACCCGCGCCCGCCCGCGAGCGAAGTCCCGCCGATCACGATGGCCGCGATGACCTGCAACTCGAGTCCATTTGCAGCGGAAGGCAACGCGGAATTGAGCCGCCCGGCCAGCACGATGCCCGCGATCGCCGCCGTGACGCCGGCCAGCATGTAGGTGAAGAACACCACGCGCCGCACCGGGATGCCCGCGAGCCGCGCCGCTTCCTGATTGCCGCCGACGGCGAACACCTGATGTCCGAAAGTCGTCTTGCGCAGCAATACGTGGCCGATGACGAAGACCACGAGCATGACGACCATCGGCATGGGCAGGCCGGCGACCGTCTTCGCGCCGAACAGCGTGAACGCGCTCGGAAAATCGAACTTGGTGCGGCCATCGGAAATGGCGAGCGTGAGACCGCGCGCCATGGCCATTGCCGCGAGCGTGACGATGAACGGCACGAGCCGCAGCCACGAGACCGCGAGGCCGTTGAGCGCGCCCGCGCCCGCGCCGACGGCGAGCGCCACGCACAGCCCCGCGACGCCGAGTCCTACCGCGCCCGGACTGGAGCCGGCCATCACGGTGGCGGCGACCATGCCGCTCAGCGCCACGAGCGAGCCGACCGACAGATCGATTCCCGACGTGATGATGACGAAGGTGCCGCCCACCGCCGCGATGCCCACGACGGACACCTGCACCATGATGTTGGTCAGCGTGCTGGTGGTGAGAAATTCCGGCGATGCAATGGAAAGCGCCACGCATATGATGACGAGCGCCGCGAACAACGGCCCGATGCCGCTGCGCAACTGGCGGATCACGCGGCGCGAGAGCGCCTCGGAATCTGCACGATCGGCTGCTGTGGAGGTCATGCGCCTGCTCCTGTCGTTGCCCACTGAATGACGGTTTCCGAGTTCGCCTGAGCGCGCGGAATCTCGGTCACGATAGTGCCGCGATACATCACCAGCACGCGATCCGACATGCCGAGCAGTTCCGGCAGCTCCGAACTCACCATGACGACCGCCGCGCCCGCGCGCGCCATCGTCACCATGTGCGCGTAGATCTCCGACTTCGCGCCCACGTCGATGCCGCGCGTCGGTTCATCGAGCATGATGACGGACGGGCTGGTTGCCGTCGCGCGGCCGAGAATCACTTTCTGCTGGTTGCCGCCGGAGAGCGTGCCGGTGATCTGCAACACGGACGAAGCTCGCACGCCGAAACGCGCGCTGGCTTCGTGCGCGAGCTTGCGCTTCTTCGCGCGGCTGACGAAGCCGCCGCTCGCCAGCGCCTTCAGGCTCGACAGCGCGATGTTCTCCTCGATGTTCGCCTCCAGCACCAGCCCTTCGAGCTTGCGGTCCTCCGACGTGTAGACGAGGCCATGCCGCACGCCTTGCGTCGGCGAGTGATTGCTCACTTTCTTGCCGCGCACGTGGATTTCGCCGCCTGTCACCGGCAGCGCGCCAAAGATGGTCTTCAGCAACTCCGTGCGCCCCGCACCTGCGATCCCCGCAATGCCGACGATTTCCCCCGCGCGCACCGCAAAGCTCGCGTTGCGCAGCAGCGGCGCGCTGGCGAGATCGCGGACTTCGAGCACCACGGGACCGTATTCACGCGGCTCCCACGGATAGAACGATTCGAGATTGCGCGCGACCATGGCCTGCACGAGATCGGCCTCGGTCCATTTGGACATCGGGCGCGCGCCGACCGTCGCGCCGTCGCGCATCACGACCGCCGAGTCCGCGAGTTCGAACACCTCTTCCAGATGGTGCGAAATGAAGATGATCCCCATGCCTTCCGCGCGCAGCCGCCGCACCACGGCGTACAGATTCGCGATGTCGTGGCTTTGCAGCGCGGCGGTGGGTTCGTCCATCACGAGGATGCGTGCGTCGCGTGCAATCGCCTTCGCGACTTCCACCAGCTGACGCTTGTTCAGCGGCAGATCGCCGAGGCGCATCCAGGGCGGCACGTTGTCCAGCCCGACGCGCGCGAGCGCTTCACGCGCCATCTGGTTCGCTTCGCGCATCCTCATGAAACCGTTGCGCGCGGGCATGCGGCCGAGGAACAGATTCTCCGCGACCGTCATGTCGTTGATGAGCGAAAGCTCCTGATAGATCACGGCCACGCCCGCGTCGATGGCGGCGTTCGTGCCGCGCGCAAGCGGCATGCCGTCGATCTCGATCGTGCCTTCATCGGGTTCGTAGGCGCCTGAAAGCGTCTTCACCAGCGACGACTTGCCCGCGCCGTTCTCGCCGACGATCGCCATCACGTGCCCTGCGTGCAGCTCGAGGCTGACGCCGCGCAACGCCTTCACGCCGGGAAAGCTCTTCACGATGCCCTGCATGCGCAGCAACGGTTTGGCCGATGTGGCGGCGGTACGCGCGTGAGCCTGTGTTTCGACTGTCATGATCCGCATTCCGTGTGCGGGCCGCATGTCCCGGAAGGACACACGGCCGCCGGTTGCCCTTACTGCTTCACTTCCTCCGACCACAGCCCGTATTTCTTCACTTCATCCGAGTCGATGTTGGATTTGTCGATCAGCATCGTCGGCCACGCGTAGTTCGCGGGCACGTCCTTCTTCGCGTTGTAATCCGCGATGAATTGCAGCGACTTAGCCGCCATCATGATCGGATTCTGCGAGATGGTGGCGTCCTGCTTGCCCGCGCGGATCGCTGAGAGCGCCTGCGCGGTGCCGTCGGCGCCGATCACGAGGATATGCTCCTTGTCGCCAAGCGGCTTGTAGCGCCCGGCATTGTCGATGGCCTTTTCCGCGCCCACGGTGTTGTCGTCGTTGGCGCCGAAGACGGCATCGATCTGCGGGAATTTCTGCAGGATATTGGTCATCGCGTTGAGCGACTTCTCCTGGTCGAACGCGCCTTCCTGACGTGCGACGACCTTGATGTTCGGATACTTGGCGATCTCCTCGCTGAAGCCCTTCTCACGGTCCGTCGCCGCCGTCGTGCCGACCAGCCCGATCAGGTCCACCACGTTGCCCTTCTCCTCGCCGTAGCGCTTCTTCAGTTGCTCGGCGATCCATTTCGCGCCGGTCTGGCCGAGCGCCACGTTGTCCGACGCGACAAACGAGGTCACCTTGCCGCCATCCGAACCGCGGTCCAGCGTGAACACCGGAACGTTCATTTCATTCGCCTTCTGCACGGCGGGGATGATCGCTTTCGAGTCGATCGGATTCAGCACGATGGCCGTCACGCCCTGGCTCAGCAGGTTGAGGGCGTCGTTGACCTGCTGCTGGGCGTCGCCGTTCGCGTTGGTCTGCACGAGCTCGAAGCCCTGCTCCTTCGAACCGCGTTCGACGCCCGCCTTCAGGCCGACGAAGAACGCGTTGTTGAGCGTCGCGATCGAGAAGCCGATCTTCGGCTTGCCGCCCGCCGAACTCGTCGCCGCCGCGCTCGCGGGTGCGCTGGCGGGCGCGCTCGCGCTCGCCGCTGAACTGGTGCTGCTCGTGGACGATGAGTTGTCGCTCTTCGAGCATCCGGTCAGCGCGGCGGCCGCGCACAGCACGACGGCGCCCGTGGATTTGCCGAACGTGCCCCAACTGTCGAATCTTGCTGAACTCCAGGCCATGGTTGTCTCCGTTGTACGAGTGGTTCAATGCGATGACGTTGCGGTGAGCGCTGCGCTGGCTTTTTTGCTCCGTGCTGCCGTCAGCGAGCTTCGTTGCTGCGCCTGCCATAAGTCTTGAACTTCTCCAGCACTTCTTCCATCTGCTGATCCGACAGCACGGGCGGTGCACCAATCTGCAACGCCAGCAGATACTGCCGCGCGAGCACTTCGATTTCATGCGCGAGCCAGACCGCGCGCGCCAGGTCCGTTCCCAACGCGATCACGCCGTGATGCGCCAGCAAACACGCGCGGCGGTCCTGCAACGCCGCCAGCGCGTGATCCGACAGTTGCTGGCTGCCGAACACCGCATAGGGCGCGCAACGCACGGAGTTGCCGCCTGCTGCCGCCACCATGTAGTGCAGCGCGGGAATCTCGCGGCCGTGAATGGCAAGCGCGGTGGCCGCGATCGAATGCGTGTGGACGACGGCATGCATGTCGCCGCGCGCGCGCAGGATGTCGCGATGAATGCGCCATTCCGAAGACGGCCGCGCGGTGCGCAACACGTCGGCGTCGTCGGCGATGTCGAGCGGCAAGCGGACGATCTGTCCTGCGTCCAGCTCGCGCGCGGCGACGCCGCTTGGTGTAATCAGGAAGCCGTCGCCATGCCGCGCGCTCACGTTGCCCGACGTGCCTTGATTGATGCCCAGCCGTTCCATCTCGAGCGCTGTCTCGACGATCCCTTGCCGCAGCGCGACTTCCTGCATCGCGCTCATGCGGCATTCCCCTCGGCCGCGAACAGACTGCGCAGCGCGTGCTCGAACGGCGGCTTCACGATGCCGCGCTCCGTGATGAAGCCGGTCACGAGCGCATGCGGCGTGACATCGAAAGCCGGATTGCGGGCCTGGATGGCGTCGGGCGCGACGCGACGCCCGGCCAGATGCGTGACTTCCTCTGCCGCGCGTTCCTCGATTTCGATACGCGCGCCGCCGGCCGTGTGCAGGTCCAGCGTCGACGACGGACACGCGACATAGAACGGAATGCCGTAGTGATGCGCCGCGATGGCGACGCCGAGCGTGCCGATCTTGTTGGCGAAGTCGCCGTTCGCCGCGACGCGGTCCGTCCCGACGATCACCAGATCGACGAGTCCTTGCGACATGATCGACGCCGCCGCGCTGTCCATGATGAGCGTCACGTCGACGCCCGCCTGCTGCAATTCGAACGCCGTGAGGCGCGCGCCCTGCAACAGCGGGCGCGTTTCGTCGGCGTAGACCTTGAAGGCGCGTCCCGCGCGATGCGCCGCGTAGATCGGCGCGGTTGCCGTGCCGGTGCCGGTGGTCGCAAGCGCACCGGCATTGCAGTGCGTGAGCACGCCGCTGCCTTCGCGAATGAGCGCCATGCCATGCATGCCGATGCCTTCGCACAGCGCCACATCTTCCTCGTGGATGCGGCGCGCCTCTTCGACCAAAGCCTGATACAGCGTCGCGGCATCGTGTGCGTCGGTCGCGCGGGCGCGGTCCAGCATGCGCCGCAAGCCCCAGCTCAGATTGACCGCCGTGGGCCGCGCGGATTCGAGCCACACCGCCTGACGTTCGAGCGCCGCACGAAACTCCGCGATGGGCAACGCGGTCGAGTCGCGCATCGCGATGCACAGCCCGTATGCCGCCGCCACGCCGATGGCCGGCGCACCGCGCACGCGCAACTCGCGAATGGCGCGCCAGACGGACTGCACGTCCGCCACGTTCTCCACCACGATCTCATGCGGCAGACGCGTCTGGTCGAGCAGCAGCAGATCGCCGTCGCGCCATTCGATCGTCGGGGGAAGCGTGCTGAACAAGCGCTGCGAATCCATGAAGTCTCCCTGTGCGAAACCTGTGCGAAACGAGCCGCCGTTACATTGACACCGCATCGCGCTGGAGCTCGCGCGCCAGCGTCGCGACCTGTTCGATGTCGCCCAGCGCCGCGCGCTGCACGAGCAAGGTCTCCGCGCAACGCAGACAGCGCATCTCGATGCGGGCCCGCGCTTCGGCATCGGCGATGCGCGTGATCTCCGCGACCTTCGCCATGCCGACGATGCGCCGGATCATCTTGCAGCCCGCGAAGCCGAGCGACTCGGCGAGCAGCCGGCGCATGAAGTGCGCTCGATAGGCCGCGACCGCGCGGCCGTCCGCGCCGCCGCCGATGAACGGCCGCTTGCTGCGGCTTTCGTGATCGCGCCACAGCGCCACGAATTGCGCGCTGAAGCCGTTCCAGATGCGCGTCATCTGGTCGAGCAGCCATTCCTGGTATTCGAGCGGATCGCGTCCGTCGAGACGTCCGTGCCAGTCGCGCGAGAAGTACGCGAGCAGCAGGTTCGCAAGCAGCGCACCGACGTCGAAACCCATTGGGCCATAGAACGCGAACTCGGGATCGATCACGAAGGTGTCTTCCGCGTTCACCATGATCGAGCCGGTATGCAGGTCGCCGTGCAGCAGCGTTTCCGCGTGGTTCATGAAGGCCCACTTCATGTCGGCGGCGGCGGCGCGCAGCGGTTCGTGGGTCCTTAGCCGTTCGATGGCCGCCTGCGGCAGCGCGGGACTGTAGACGTTCGAAGGATGCGCCTCGAACGGAAAGGTGAAAACCAGATCCTCGGTGATCTTGCACAGTTCCGGATTGATGGCCGCGCCGGCTGCCTGCTTCTTGATGTCGGCCGAGAGAAAGAGATCGGAGCCGAAAAAGAGCGTATGGGCGAGATACGCCGACAGATGCTGCGCGAGCATCGGATAGACCGTGCCGTCCATCAGGCCTTGCCGCAGGATGCGATGCGACGCGAGATGCTGCATCACCATCAGGAAGCGCGTGCTGTCCGCGTGATAGACCTTCGGCACATGTTGCGGACAGAGCGCGCCGAAGCGCCGCAACGCGGCGACTTCATGCTCCATGCGCTGACACGACAGCGGCCAGGTCTTGCCGACCAGACGCAGGAACGGCGGCGCCTGCTTCACGACGACACTGCGCTGCGGCGTTTTCGTGTTGGTCACGAAATACACATAGTTCAGATTGCCGTCGCCGACTTCCGCGACATCCAGATCCGCGGGATCGCCCAGCAGCGCGCGCACGTCGGGCACGCCGCCCAGATACGCGGCCAGTTCCTGCGCCGTGAAAGCTTCAAACTCCATCGGTGCCTCCTCCGATGTGCTCCGGCACGCGCGCTCAACGACGCTTGCGCACCAGATCGAACTTGAAGATGCTCGTGTTGTAGTAGTCGTTGCTGTAGCAGAGCGGCTCGCCGCTCTGATCGAAATCCACTTCGTCCAGCAGCAGGAACAGGCCGAAACCATCGCCGAGTTCCGGCAGGTCGCGCGGCGTCAGGATGGTCGGCTGGATCGACGTGTGGGTGTGCGACAGCCGGCGTCCGGTGCGCTCCAGCATGCCGAACAGCGATTCGCCCAACTCGCCCTCCGCGCCGTCGAAGACGTGCTTCGGGATGGTATCGATGCAGTACGCGGCGATGGCGTCATCCGCGCGGCGCACGCGCTCGATGCGCACGCACGGATCGCCGGGCCGGATGCCGAGCTTCTCCGCCAGACTCTCCGATGCCGCCACATGCTCCATCTGCTTGCGGCTCGTCGACGGCACAGCGCCCACGCTGCGGATCATGTCCGTCACCGACATCAGATCATCGAGCCCGCCGTGCAGCTTCAGCGAAATTTGTCTGATGAAGGTGCCCTTGCCCTGCAGACGCGACAGCAGCCCGTGCGAGATCATCTGCGCCACGGCCTCGCGCAGACTGGACCGGCCGACGCCGAGCAGCTCGCAAAGCTCTATTTCAGTGGGAATCTGATCGCCGGGCTTGAGCTTGCGCTCATGGATCATGTCGAGAAGCGACGCCTGGATCTTGTCGCTCATCGAACGCTCGACGCTCAGGCGCATGAAGGTCTCTCGGTTGGCAGTCACTGAAATGTACATCAGACGTCTGATGTTTCTCTCGGGACTTTCCCGGACGGTTCTGCGCCTCGATGGAGATTTGCTTCATGCGCGGATGCAGCATGAAAATGCCCGTCGCGCGCATGGCGACGGGCTTTGCAGTGCACGAATTCCGCTGCGTCACACGGGCGCGGCAGCGTCCACGAACGGCAGGATATTTTTCATGGCGCGTTCGACGTATTCGTCTTTTTCGCCGACCGGCGCGACATAATCCAACGCGGCGCATGCCGCATCGACACCTTCCAGACGCGCGATCACCCAGGCTGCCAGATACTGGGATGCAAGACATCCTCCCGCCGTCGCCACATTGCCGTTCGCGACGAAAGGCTGATCGAGCGTGCGCACGCCGGCTTCCTGAACCCACGGCTTCGTGGTGAGGTCGGTGCAGGCGGGTACATCGTTCAGCAGGCCGAGTTTCGCGAGGATCAGCGTTCCCGAGCACTGGGCCGCAAGCAACTGGCGGCTGGGGTCGAGGCGGATGCGCGCCATCAATGCGGCATCGGCCACGACGTCGCGCGTTTGCCTGCCGCTGCCGACGATCACCGCATCCGCCGCGCTCGCCTCCTCCAGCGTGGCCTGCGCCCGGATGACGACGCCGTTCATCGACGTCACTTCCGCCGACGGACACGCAATCGAGACCTTCCAGTCCGGCTTCCTGATGCGATTCAGAATGCCGAGCGCGATCAGCGAGTCGAGTTCGTTGAACCCATTGAACGTGAGAATGGCGATGTGCATGGCGACAACCTTTCATGGCGGGGATAGTTCAGGCATGCTACGGTCAGCCATGAATACAATCAAATGATTGTCATGGATACATCCTGTTCCGGACGCGTCTCATGCCACAGCCTGCACGTTACAAACAGATCGTCGACCGCATCGCTGAAGATATCGCATCGGGCCAACTTAAGCCGGGCACACGTCTGCCGACGCATCGTGAACTGGCCGCGCGCGAAGGACTCGGCATCGTCACGGCCACGCGCGTGTACGCCGAGCTCGACGCCATGGGACTCGTCAGCGGCGAGACCGGGCGCGGTACTTTCGTGAAGGAAGCCGGCCTGCCGAACGGGCTGGGCATCGATCAGGTCGCCATCGCCTCGGACATGGTCGATCTGAACTTCAACTATCCCGCGCTTGCGGGGCAGACGGAATTGCTGCGCACGGCGTTGCGGCAACTGGCATCTGCGGGGAATCTGGAGGCCTTGCTGCGCTATCAGCCGCATGCCGGACGGCTTCACGAACGCGCGTGCGTCGCGCGCCATCTCGAACGCCGCGGACTTTCGATCGACGCAGAGCAGGTCTTGCTCGTCGATGGCGCGCAGCATGGTCTGGCGACCACCGTCATGGGCTTGCTCAAGCCCGGCGATGTGGTAGCGGTGGACGCGCTCACTTATACCGGCTTCAAGTTGCTGGCGCAGTCGCAGCGGCTGGAACTCGCACCGCTCGCCGCGTCCGGCGCCGGACCCGATCCCGATGCGCTCGAAGCGCTCTGCAAGCGGCGTCGCGTCCGCGCCATCTACACGATGCCCACGCTGCACAATCCGCTCGGCTGGGTGATGACGGCGAGCAGACGCAGGCAACTCGTGTCGATCGCGCGCAAGCATGGGCTGTTCATCATCGAGGACGCCGCCTATGCCTTTCTCGCCGATGACGCGCCGCCCCCACTCGCGGCCCTCGCGCCGGACATCACGGTGTATGTGTCGGGCTTCTCGAAGAGCGTGGCAACGGGATTGCGTGTCGGCTATGTCGTGGCCCCGCGCGAGCGGGTGTCGAAGATCGAACGCGCGATCCGGGTGACGACGTGGAACACGCCTGGCGTAATGACAGCATTGGCCTGTGGCTGGCTCGAAGACGGAACGGTCGAGCGACTCGAAGCGGAAAAGCGCGCCGATGCCACGATGCGCCAGACAGTGGCGGCCCGCGCGTTGAGCCGCCTGAAACGGCTGGCGCATCCCGCGTCCTATTTCATCTGGCTGCCGATGCCGGAAGACGTCCGCGCGGACCGCATCGCGAAGGCGCTGATACAGGAACGGATCTCGGTATCGACGGCCGAGCCTTTCTGCACGACGGCGCACGTGCCGCATGCGTTGCGGCTGGCGCTGGGATCGGTGGATGTGGAGACGTTACGGCTTGCGCTGGAACGGGTGCAGGAGGTGGTGAGCTTTCACATCGACGCGTGAAGCCGAGGTTCACGCCCGCATGCGTGCGTGCGCGCCGTCGGCCCCGCGCGCCAGGTCGACGAATGCCGCCAGATAGTCGATGCCCTGGTCCGACTCGCGCATGCCGAGATAGATCTTCTTCGCGATGCCCTTCCGGCCCAGCTTGAGCGGCGCAATGGGCATCCGGTCCGCATACTCTTCCGCGAGCCAGCGTGGCAGCGCGGCGACGCCCCGGCCGCTCGCTACCATCTGCATCATGATGTCCGTCGTCTCGATCACCTTGTGCCGCCGCGGCACGACGTTGGCCGGCGTCAGAAACTGCGTGTAGATGTCGAGCCGGTCAGTTTCCACCGGATAGGTGATGAGCACTTCGGACCCGATCTGTTCCGGCGTGACGTAGTCCGCCGATGCCAGCGCATGGTCCTCCGGGACCACGAGGACCTGTTCGTAGTCGAACACCGGCACGAAGCGCAAACCCTCCTTTTTCAAGGGGTCCGGCGTCACGAGGATGTCGATGTCGAAGCCGAACAGCGCGCCGATTCCGCCGAACTGGAAACGCTGCTTCACATCCACATCGACGTCGGGCCAGCTCGCAAGATACGGCGAGACCACGCGAAGCAGCCATTGATAGCAGGGATGACACTCCATGCCGATGCGCAAGGTGCCGCGCTCGCCCTGTGCGTACTGCTTCATGCGCGCTTCGGCATGCTCGAACTGCGGCAACAGCCGATTCGCCAGACCAAGCAGGTAGTGCCCCGCCTGCGTCAACCGCATGGAACGGCCTTCACGCGTCCAGACCGCCGTGCCCAATTGCTGTTCGAGCTTCCTGACCGTGTGGCTCAGCGCCGACTGCGTGAGATTCAGGACCTCCGCTGCGGCAGTCAGCGAACCTTGCCTCTCGACCTCACGCACGACGAGCAAATGACTGCGTTCCAGCATGACGTGCTCCATGAACGAATTTGATCATTGTATGAAAACTTACCATTTTTATTCATACATCGGAAATTCTATCATCGTCGCTACCGCCACTTTCATGGACGACACGCGCGATGGTCACGACACACAACCTGGGTTTTCCGCGCATCGGCGCCGGACGCGAATTGAAGTTCGCGCTCGAGAAATACTGGAAGGACGAGTCGTCGCTCGATGAACTCAAAACGGTCGGCGCGCAGCTGCGTGAACGTCACTGGAAGCAACAGGCGCGTCTGGACTATGTACCCGTCGGCGAATTCGCGTTCTACGATCAAGTGCTCGACATGAGCTTCACGCTTGGCAATCTGCCCGAACGCGTGCGCGACTTCCACGGCGACACGCTGGACAACACCTTCCGCGTTGCGCGCGGCCGCTCGGCGGCGGGTGCTGAAGCGCACGCCGCCTGCTGCGCGGGCGTCGCCGCCGGCGAGATGACCAAGTGGTTCGATACCAACTATCACTACATCGTCCCCGAGTTCGATGCGAACACGCACTTCAAACTCGATACGTCACGTCTGGTCGAACAGGTTTCGCAGGCGCGCGCGCTGGGCGTGAATGTGAAGCCGGTCATCATCGGGCCGGTGACGTATCTGTGGCTCGGCAAGGCGAAAGACGACAGCGACAAGCTCGCACTGCTGCCGCGCATCCTGCCGGTCTACGCCGCGTTGCTCGATCATTTCGCGGCGCAAGGTGTGGACTGGGTGCAGATCGACGAACCGGCGCTCGTCACCGAACTGGACGAAGCATGGCGCGCTGCGTTCGTCACTGCTTACGATGCACTGTCCGCCCGACGCGTGCGAGTGCTCCTCACCACCTACTTCGGCCAGTTGCAGGAGAACCTTTCGCTCGCGTGCCAATTGCCGATCGACGGGCTGCATATCGATGCGATCAACGCACGTAAAGAAATCGAGGCCGCCGCCGCTGAGCTGCCGGACACGGCGGTGGTGTCCGTCGGCGCGATCGACGGACGCAATATCTGGAAAAGCAACCTGAACGCGATTCTCGAATGGCTCGAACCGCTGCACCGGCAACTTGGTGATCGGTTGTGGATCGCACCGTCCTGCTCGCTGCTTCACGTGCCGGTCGACCTCGACACGGAAGTTCAACTCGATACCGAGATCAAGTCGTGGCTCGCTTTTGCGCTGCAGAAACTCGGGGAACTGGAAGTGCTGGCCGGCGCGTTGAATCATGGCCGAAAATCCGTCGCCGATGAACTTGGCGCGAACGCAACCGCCATCGAAAGCCGGCGTCGGTCTCCGCGCGTCAATAACCCGGCGGTGAAGGCAGCCATTGCAGGCATCGACGCGACGCTCGGCAAGCGTCAACACGGCTACGAAGAACGGGCGAAGAAGCAGGCCGCGATTCTCGGCCTGCCCGCATTCCCGACGACAACTATCGGATCGTTCCCGCAGACCGGCGAGATTCGTCAGGCGCGCAGCCGGTTCAAGCGCGGCGAACTCGACGACGCGAGCTATCGCACGGCGATGGAGCAGGAAATCGCCCGTGCGGTGCGCGAACAGGAGGCGCTCGGGCTCGATGTGCTCGTGCATGGCGAAGCCGAACGCAACGACATGGTCGAATACTTCGGCGAGCAGCTGGACGGCTATGCGTTCAGTCGGTTCGGCTGGGTGCAGTCGTATGGATCGCGCTGCGTCAAGCCGCCGATCCTGTTCGGCGATATCAGCCGCCCGAAGGCCATGACGGTGGAATGGACGCGGTACGCGGCCTCGCAGACCAGCAAGCCGATGAAAGGCATGCTGACCGGTCCGGTCACGATCCTTAACTGGTCTTTCGTACGTGACGATCAACCTCGCTCGGTGTCATGCCAGCAGTTGGCGCTCGCGATTCGTCAGGAAGTCCTGGATCTCGAGAGGGCCGGCGTCCGTGTGATTCAGATCGACGAAGCGGCGCTTCGCGAAGGTTTGCCGTTGCGGCGCGCGCAGTGGGACGCGTATCTGCGCTGGGCGGTGGAATCGTTCCGCATCACGGCCAATGGCGTACAGGATGAAACGCAGATTCACACGCACATGTGCTATTCGGAATTCAACGACATCATCGCCTCGATCGCTGACATGGATGCGGATGTGATTACCATCGAGACGTCACGTTCGGATATGGAACTGCTCGATGCCTTCGATGACTTCAAGTATCCGAATCAGATTGGGCCGGGTGTGTATGACATCCATTCGCCGAACATTCCGAGCCAGGAACATATCGTCAATCTGATGAGGAAGGCGGCAGAGCGGATTCCGGCGGAACGCCTGTGGGTGAATCCGGATTGCGGGCTGAAGACGCGTCAGTGGGATGAGGTTATTCCGGCGCTCAGGAATATGGTCGCGGCGGCGGAGACGTTGCGTGCTTCTTTGAAGTGAGTCCGCAGTTGCCGTCAGGACGCGCGCCCCGCCTATGCGGGGCGCTATCCCTAGTTGGCTCGCCTCTCAAACCAACACGCGCTCTGCCTTCAAAGCTTTTCTTATATGCGTAATTTTATGAAGCGGCTGGAGCAGGGAATACACGATTAATCTGAACTGCCGGGATCGTTAACCCTTAGGCGAATGTATCTGAAGCGTCGGAAGTTGCGGAGAAGGGACTGGTTTGTCGGGAAACGGGTATCGTGCTTGTCCTCTCAGCTGCGCGCCGCGATGCGACTCACGATCCGTCCCAACGGATCGCAACGGATGTTCAACACGCGCCCGAGCGGATCGACTGTGCGTGATTGGCAACGCAAAGAACCGCCGATTTATCCGTGGCTCAGGCTCGCCGGGTACTGAATCGAGCAGGCCGGGTGTTCAGCCCCGGGCAGCGCGTGAGAATCAACGTCGAACACGGTGGATTGTAATCAGTCGATCCTTAAAAATCTCGAAGTCCCTTGCTGACGAGCTGTTAAGGGCGAAACTGGATTACCGGGATTGAAGGATACAGGCATATTAGCGCGTGCAAGCCTGCAAATTCCGATGAGGTTCGAATGGGTCCGAAAGCGCGTGTGACAGAGCGAGACTTCTTCCGCCAGCCGCTGCTTGAGCAGATCAATTTGAGGCATCCACTGGTGCGCCTGGCCGGGTTGATCGACTGGGCGCATCTCGGCACGACGATGAGTGCAAGCTTCGTGTCTGTTGCCGGACGCTCCGCGACATCCCCGCGCTTGATTGCTGGTTTGTTCTATCTTCAACACACGTTTGACCTGTCCGATGAAAAGGTTGTGTGGCAGTGGGTCGAAAACCCTTATTGGCAAGTCTTCACGGGCGAAGTGTTTCTGCAGACCGAGCCACCCATCGATCCGTCGAGCCTAACGCGCTGGCGCAAACGACTCGGTGAGGCGGGAATCGAAGAGTTGTTGGCGCAGACCAATATCGAGCGACGGCGCAGCAGGTTCAACCGTCGCGGGCAACGCCGCCGGCGCGGCCAGCTCGGGCGCGCTCGCCAGCTCGACCTCTTCTTTAGCGGCTAAAGAGGGAGTGGTTTTCACGACCGCGCTCGCAACAGGCGCCCATGCGCGATCAGGCGCCTTCCCGTTCCCGAGCCATTCGGCGCTACGGATCAACATGCCCAGGCTCTTCGCCGCCGGCGTCACCTTCAGCGCGTACTCGTTCGCGTCCAACCCGTGCGGCAGCTTCAGCCGATAGCAGCTGAAGCCCTCGCTCATCAACCGCTCGGCAAGCTTCAATGCGCCCGCGTCGCCCGCCGCATCACGATCGAACGCAATGATGACCCGCTCAACGCCCGACGTCTTGAACAACGCCACATGCTCATCCATGAAGCCATCCACGCCGAACGCCGCGGTCACGTTATGGAACCCCGCACACCAGAACGTCAACACATCGATGATCGCCTCACACACGATCACTTCCTTCTGACCGCGCACGCCTTCCGCATTGAACACGCCCCGGCGCGGCCCCGGCAGATACAAGTGATACGCCGTGGGCAACACCCGCGCCAGTCACGGCCCGACTTCACCAGCTCGATACCCTGCGCACGCACCAGTTGCTCCACCGACACTTCCGCCTTTAGCCGCTCAAGCTCTGCTTCCGCGATGCGCGCCATCGATCCGCCTCCGTCTAAAACCTTTCAATGGACATTGTCGTAGATTTATATTTGGACTACAATATAGACATCAGGCGTTCGCTCTACATGGGGTTCTTACAATGACCACTTTCCCTTCAGCTTTGGTTTTGTGAGATCAACATGGAAGAGTTCGCCGCTCGCCTGCGCGCTGCTCGCGAAGCACGGCAGATGACGCAGACCCGTCTATCTGAACTGCTCTCAGTGGACAAACGGGTCTACAACCGATGGGAGCGCGGCGCTTCGTTGCCACAGCTCGACGCAGTGGTCCGGATCGCGCAGACGCTGCAAACCAGCGTCGATGCCCTCGTCGGGCTTGAACCGCCCACCGAGCCGCGCATTCACAACCCGCGGCTGCATGAGCTTTACGAACAGATGGATTTGCTTTCGGACGAAGACCAGCAGGCGCTGATCGTTCTGATGGACAGTCTCGTCAAACGCTCGCAGATGAGCAAGCTGATGGCGAGATAGCAAACGCAGTAAAAGCGCGAGCCGCACGGGCGGCAACCCAGGCGGCTCGCTGACCTCAACCAACTCAATGAGGGAGTTGACTATGGCTGACGCCAATCTTAAAGCAAGCCCATCCGTCACGGAACGCTTCGTGACCGTTCAGCAGATCCAACGCGACAGCCGTTCGAAGAAGCCGCATTGGCAACGCAAAGAACCGCCGATTTATCCGTGGCTCAAGCTCGCCGGACGATGGATCGAGCAGGCCGGATTCAGCCCTGGGCAGCGCGTCAAGATTAACGTTGGCCACGGTAGGCTTGTGATTACCGCCGAATAAACATGCAAAGGGGCCGCCTTTGCGGCCCATATAATTAAATTAAGAAATAAACCATCCCAACTAAACGCCACACAAAGGGGGGTATTGTTCTGAATCACAACCAAACCAGTTAAACAGACCACTCACATACTTAATATCCTTTACTAAAACCCCTTTTCTAAAAATTTTGACGCGAGTGTACCCTTGCCCACAATGCCTCACATTAAACTCACCAGATAATAACGAATAAATTTCATCCTCAAATGACCTTGGATCGGCTTTGATATTTAAGTCATTCCACACAATCGCCTCTGCTATCCTATCAATCCCAATCTGAACATAATCCATGCCAATTTCGATTGCCAGTCTAACGAACGGATTTTTATCAAGTAAATACGAAGCAAAATAGCTGTCGCTTGTCTGCGGGATAAAAACACAATCTCTATCACCAAGCCTTTTAAGGTGAACCTTCTCGAGGATCGAATTAATTATCTCAATCTTCCAGACAATGTTCGAATGGAAATCAGACATCTTCATCGCCCTCTTGCCCTCTGTGCGGCCTGAATAACAGGATTGGCATTAACGTTCGGCACAAACGTTCCCGGAACATAGACGTGAAATAACGCCTGATTTGGTTGGGACTTTTTGCTTCCAATTCCGATTCTTAGTTGTTGCCCCCAACCATTGCTTTTACTTTGATTGCTCGACCAACCAAATTTAAACAGGCCACCCGGCTTATTTAACACACCATGCGATCGATCAGCCGTAGCCGCACTATGCCCGAGCAGCTTAGAAGTGATTCCGAACAACCTACTTTCAAACAATCGTTGCGAGAGTGATTTTCCACACTTCAGCCCTAATGGATCTACCCATCCAAAAGTATTGGGCGCAAATTGATATGGATTTTCTCCACCATCTAGTCCGATCGGATCCTGCGAGATGAACTGCCCAGTGCCGGGATCAAAGTACCGATACCGGTTGTAATGCAACCCCGACTCATGATCGAAGTACTGCCCCTGCAACCGAATCGCCTGCTCGACCTTCCGCGTTTCGCACCAATCGATCCCACCCGCAACACTGTAGTGCGTTTCCCAAACGATGTCACCGTCCGCGCTGCTTAACCTGACTGGCGCACCATTCGGATCATTCTGATAAAAGTAAATCCGCTTACAAGCCCCATCATCGACCTGCATCGCCAGAGGCTCGAAGCCTTCCTGCCGATACACATAAAACCGCGCTTCGCTCTCGATAAGCGCCGTCTGCCGCACCTCGCCGGCCATCGCATCGCCGTCCCACAGGAACCAGGTCCGCGCTCCCTCATCGCGATGCCTGTGCCCCACCTCCGGCCTGACATCCGCCGCCTGCTTGCCAATACGCCGACCGAGCGCATCATATCGATACACCCATCGCTCATTAGCGGTGTTCTCGAAC